>NZ_JBIBSF010000003.1:179551-272656 GCF_043077165.1 Streptomyces kanasensis | reverse complement strand
TCCGTCCGTGCGTCCGGCGGGTCTGCCCGTCCGCCCGGGGGGTCCGTCCGTGCGTCCGGCGGGGCCCGCTCGTCCGCCCGCTCGCCGACCGACCCGCCCCCACCCGTCCCCCGTCCGCCCGCCGTCCGCCCGGCTGCGGCCCCGGCCGGCCGGCGCCCGGGCGCGTCGGATGGACCGTCACGCCTCGTCATTCCCTAGGAAAAAGGTAGGGAAGCCTTGACGGTGGTGCCGGACGGCCCGAGGATGTCCCCATGTCCCCGACGCAGCAGCCGCTCGTACGCCGCAGGCATGTCGACCTCCGTCGCGTCGCCAGCGCCATCTGCCGCTGCGCGTAACCGGGTCCGGCCCGCCCCCTCTCCGTGCCCGCGGCACCGTCGCCGCGCCGCGCTTCCCGTCGACCGCCACCGCCTCCGCGGCCCGCGGCGACGTCCCGCCCTCGCCCCGCCCGGGCGCCGCGCCGCCCCGTCCCGTAGTCCGCGTCCTGTCGGACGCAGGGGCCGGGGCCGGCGCCCGTGCGCCGTCGCGAGCGCGTCCCCCTGCCCGTGGGTGACCACGCGGCACCGCCCCCGACCGACCGAAGGGGTTCACCGTGACCACCGCACCGTTCGCCGCCGACCACCCGACCACCGCTCCCCGTCTGCGCCTGGTGGGGCCCCGTCCCGCCGAACCGCACGTCGGCTACCTCGTGTTCCTGCCCGACGGCGTCGACCCCATGGCGCTGCTGACCACTCACGGCGTACGGCCGGAGGTCCACCGGCTCGCCGCCCGGTCGGCCCCGGTCGCGGCCCGGCCGCGCGTCCCCGGTACCGCCACGGGCCCCACCGCCGGCCCCACCGCCGGATCCACCGCCGGATCCACCGCCGGATCCGCCACCGGTCCCACCGACGGATCCGCCGACGGTCCTGTCACCGGATCCGGGCAGGTGTCCGCCGACGACGCGGTCCGCGTCGACCCCGACCGGCGGACCGTCCACGTCGACGGTGTCGAACTGGACCTGACGTACCTGGAGTTCGGGCTTCTCGCCCACCTCGTCGCCCACCCGCACATGGTCCACTCGCGCGAGTCCCTCGTGTCGGGGGTCTGGGGCTACGGGTACATCGGCGACGGGCGCACCGTCGACGTCCACGTGGCCCGGCTGCGGCGCAAGCTCGGCCCCGCGCACCGGGACCGGATCGTCACCGTCCGCCGCGTCGGCTACAAGTACGTGCCCGACCACCGGTGAACCGGCCGGGCCGCCCCCGCTCAGGCCGCGTCACCGCCGCAGTCGCCGATCGGCTCCACCGGGCCGTCCCGGGAGCCCTCGCCCCGCCCGGTGCGCGCCACCGCCGGGCGGCCCACCCGCGCCCCGGTCCGTGTCCGTCCGCGCTCCGCTGCGGGACGGCGGTGACGGGAGGTGGCGCCGGAGGCCCGCGTGGAGTGATGGCCCGTCAGCAGGGGAAGGGCCGTCCGGGAAACGGCCACGGCCCCACCGGCGCGGTGGACGCGCCGGTGGGGCCGTGGTTCCGCCCGTCGGCCGGGCGGGCCGACGGGCGTGTGGTGCTGTCCGGCGGTCAGACCGCCGCGGGAGGGGCGCCGAGCAGGGCGGAGGCCCGCTCGACCCGTCCGGCGGCGGCGAGGTCGGGCACCGCCTCGGGGTCCGGGGCCGGCCGGCAGGTGAAGCCGAGGTGGGCCATGGCCCGGGCGACCTCCCCGGCGCTGAAGTCGCGCCGGTCCTGGCGGGTGATGACGGCGCCCACCTGCATGACGGGGTAGCGACGGCGTCCGATGGTGACGGACTCACCGGTGACCGGTTCGGGCTTGATGCCCTTCATGGCCTCCAGCACGCCGGCCTTGGTGAGGTAGAACGGGAAGCGGGCAATGACGCAGCGCACGGGAGCCTCACAGGGAGAGGAGGGGGAGGGGGGTCCTCGTCGCGACCGGCGAAGTGGACGGTCCGTGTCCGCCGAGGACGTCACGCAGACGCACCCGGTCGGTGTACGAGGGGCTGTCGCGGACGGCGTCGAGCCGCCGCCGGGTGACCACGCCGGTGCAGCGGCCGTCGTCGTCGCAGAGGAGCAGGTGCCCGGAGCGGGCACCGGCCATGACCGACAGGGCGACCTCGACGGTCATGTCGTACCAGACCCGCGGTCCGGCCTCGTACGGGGCCGCGACCACCGTCCGGGAGGCCGTGGCGCCGCCGGTGGCGGGGTGGGGGAGCGGGGGAGCCGGTGTCACGGAGTACCTCCTGCGGGAAGGGGGCGGGCGCCGGCCGGCCCCGCCGGGGTCGGCCGGCCTGCGCCGACGGACCCGGACGTGAGCCGACCGGGACGGGCCCGCCCGGACCCGGTCCGCGGGTCGGGACGGCCGTGCCGGGGGCTCAGGCGGCCGGCCCGGCGGCGGTGCGGCGGCGACCGGCCCGGCGCGAGGACTGCGAGGGGCGGCTGCGCCGCGGGCGGGACCCGGCGTCGCGCTCGGCGCGGGCGGGCGCGGGCGCGGTGATGACCACGGGGATGCCGGACGGCGCCTGCGCGCCGGTGATGCGGGTCAGCTCGGCCTCACCGGAGCGGACCTCGGCGATCCGCGGACGGATCCCGGCGTCCGACATGAGCCGGGCCATGCCGCCCCGCTGGTCGGGGGTGACGAGGGTGACCACGCTGCCGGACTCGCCGGCGCGGGCGGTGCGGCCGCCGCGGTGCAGGTAGTCCTTGTGGTCGGTCGGCGGGTCGACGTTCACGACGAGGTCGAGGTTGTCGACGTGGATGCCGCGCGCGGCGACGTTCGTCGCGACGAGCACGCTGACGTGCCCCGTCTTGAACTGCGCCAGCGTGCGGGTGCGCTGCGGCTGCGACTTCCCGCCGTGCAGCGCGGCGGCCCGTACGCCGCTGCCCAGCAGGTCGCGGGTGAGCCGGTCCACGGCGTGCTTGGTGTCCAGGAACATGATCACGCGGCCGTCGCGCGCGGCGATGTGCGTCGTGGTGGCCTGCTTGTCGGCGCGGTGCACGTGGAGCACGTGGTGCTCCATCGTGGTGACGGCGCCGGCGGAGGGGTCGACGGAGTGCACGACCGGGTCGGTGAGATAGCGGCGGACCAGCAGGTCGACGTTGCGGTCGAGCGTCGCGGAGAACAGCATCCGCTGCCCGTCGGGACGAACCTGGTCGAGCAGGGCGGTGACCTGCGGCATGAAGCCCATGTCCGCCATCTGGTCGGCCTCGTCCAGCACGGTGATGCCCACCCGGTCGAGGCGGCAGTCACCGCGCCCGATCAGGTCCTTGAGCCGGCCGGGCGTGGCGACGACCACTTCGGCACCGCCGCGCAGCGCGCTCGACTGCCGGCCGATCGACATGCCGCCGACGACCGTGGCGAGCCGCAGCTGCAGCGACCTGGCGTACGGGGTGAGCGCGTCGGTCACCTGCTGCGCCAGCTCGCGGGTGGGCACGAGGACCAGGGCGAGCGGCTGGCGGGGCTCGGCGCGCTGCCCGGCGGTACGGGCCAGCAGCGCCAGCCCGAAGGCGAGCGTCTTGCCGGACCCGGTGCGCCCGCGGCCGAGGACGTCCCGGCCGGCGAGGCTGTTCGGCAGGGTCGCGCCCTGGATCGGGAACGGCACGGTCACGCCCTGGGACCCGAGCGCGGCGAGCAGCTGCGCGGGCATGTCCAGGTCGGCGAACGCCTCGACGGAGGGCAGGGCGGGGGTGATCGTCTCGGGGAGCGCGAACTCCCCGTGGACGGCGGCGCGCCGACGGCCCTGACCGCCCCCGCGACCCTGCCCGCCCGACCTGCCCTGCCCGCCGGAGCGGCCCTCACCGCCGGAGCGGCCCGACTGGCCGAAGCGCCGGGCGCCTCCGCCGGAGCCGGCACCGCCGTCACGGGTGCGGGAAAAGCGGTCATTCCTACGTGTGCGGTTCATGCGGAACCTTCCTCGATGCGGCACATATCAAGGAATTCCCGCAGCATGGGAGCAGCACGGAGAATAGCGAGAATGGGCCGGGGTGAGCGCGGCGACGAATACGCCCGGTGGAGTGCCGGGCGGAAGGTCGGGGGCGCTGAAATGGTGGCGCGCCGTGCGGACGGTGTCCGGTGCGCGGGCCGCCGTGCGGCGGCTCTGTGGGGCGGGTCCGGCGCGGTGGGGATGCGCGGACCGACCGATGATCTTCCCGCAGGCGTGGACACCGCGGGATATGCGTGCAGCTGAGACCCGCACCCCGAAGGATGCGGGCCCCAGCTACGTCGTGCTCGTCGCGTGTCAGGCGAGGACGATGTTCTCGGCCGTCGGGCCCTTCTGGCCCTGCGCGATGTCGAAGCTGACCTTCTGGCCCTCGTTGAGCTCGCGGAAGCCCTGCGCCGAGATGTTCGAGTAGTGGGCGAACACGTCAGCGCCGCCACCGTCCTGCTCGATGAAGCCGAAGCCCTTTTCCGCGTTGAACCACTTCACGGTGCCAGTAGCCATGTCATATCTCCTTTGGGGCACATCGGGATCCGCACTGCGCGGATTCCGTGTCGCCGCGATGATTGCCCCACCGGAAATGACCGGAAATACAAAGCGCTCCCGGCTGCCCGAAGGCTGCCGGGGGCACTTGAAGTTTGGGAACCACAACTGCAACTGGTATCGACAGTAGCATGCTTCGACGGCCGGCGGGCGTTCCGTATTTCCCGCGCCTTGTTTTCCCGAAAATACTCATCGCGCGGTCCGGCAAACTCTGGCACCGCGATGACAGATATTCCCCATCCGCCCACCGAGCCCCGAACCCGCGGCCCCGGAAACCACCCCACCCACCCCACCCGCCGCCCCCACCCACCCCACCCGCCGCACCCTTCCCTTCCCTGCTTCCGGTCCCGCCTCCTCGCCTCCGGGGCCTCTCCTTTCCTCCCCGAATCACTCACGGAGATCATCGAGAACGCCTAGGCTGCCCGGGTGACCCTTCACGTCGTCGTCGGATTCGGGCCCGCAGGAGCGGCCACCGCCCGCCTGCTCGCGGCGCGGGGGCACGCGGTACGGGTCGTCACCAGGTCGGGCCGCGCCCCGGAGCCGGGCATCGAGCACGTGGCGCTGGACGCGGCGGACGGCGCCCGGCTGGTCGAGGCCGCGCGGGGTGCGACCGTCCTCTACGGCTGCGCCGCCCCGCCCTACCACCGCTGGGCCACCGGTTGGCCGGCGCTCGCCGCGTCCCTGCGCACGGCGGCCGAGGCGACCGGCGCCGTCCTCGTCATGCTGGGCAACCTCTACGGCTACGGCCCCGTCGACGGCCCCCTCACCGAGGACCTCCCGCTCGTGGCGACCGGCCCGAAGGGGCGGGTGCGCGCGGAGTCCTGGCAGCGCGCCCGTGACCTCCACGAGCAGGGCCGGATCAGGGCGGTCGAGGTACGGGCGTCGGACTTCTTCGGCCCGGGCGTGACCGACGGCGGTCACCTGGCGTCCCGGGTCGTGCCGCGTCTGCTGCGCGGGAAGCCGGTATCCGCCCTCGGTGACCCGGACGCGCCCCACAGCTGGACCTACCTGCCCGACGTCGCCGCGGCCCTGGTCGAGGTGGCGTCGGACGAGCGGGCCTGGGGACGCGCCTGGCACGCCCCGACGCTGCCGCCGCTCTCCGTCAGGGCCATGGCCGACCGCCTGGCCGGCGAGGCGGGCACGGCCCCGGTCCCGGTGCGCGGCCTGCCCCCGACGGCTCTGGCCCTGGCGTCGCTCTTCTCCCCGCAGCTGCGGGAACTGAAGGAGATCCGCCACCAGTTCGACCGCCCGTTCACCGTCGACTCCACGGCCTACGAAGCGACCTTCACGACCCGCGCCACCCCGCTCGACGCGCAGGTGGGTTCCACGGTCACCTGGTGGCGCCGACACCTGTCGACCAAGCCCTGACCCACCGGCCCTGACCTGACCGGCCCTGAGCCACTCGGCCTTGAGCCCCCGACTCCTCACCCGACCGCCCCTGACCCGCCGGCCCCTCACCCGACCGGCCCCTGACCTGACCGGCCCTGAGCCGAACGGTGTGGGGGCCGGGCGCCGCGTCCGCCGGCGCCCGGGCCCGGACTCGCGTCACACTTCGTCGGGCTGAGCGCGGCCCTCGGTGGACTCGCTGGCCGCCAGCCACGAACGGGCCGGCTCCGACGTCTGGGTGGTGTCGACCGTGAGGTGCAGCCGGGTCCCACCCCCGGCGTCGGCCGGGTAGCTGCGCTGCTCGCCGGCGGAGAAGGCCCGCCGCAGCACCTCCGCCACGCGCCGGGCCACCTCGGGCTCCGCGGCGACGATCCTCACCTCGGCGTGTCCGGCGGGGGGCCTGCTCTGCGAGGAGTCCATCCTGAAGCCTCCGTGTGCTCATGAACATGGCCGACACCAGGACACCGCACCCTCGTGCCTGCCCCGCCGAACCGGCCGCCGACAACGCGACGGTGCTCCCGGCGAACCGCCCGCGAACTCCCCTCCACCCTACTCCGGCACCCCCCGCCCCACGGGGACTCCGCGCCTCACTCCCCCTGACCGTCCTGCGGCTCGTGCAGCGTGACCTGCCGTACGAACCAGGACAGCGCGGCGTGGACGTCCTCCGGGTGGCCGGCCAGCACTTCCAGCGGGAACGACAGGCGCAGCTCCAGCTTCGCCTCGGCCAGTTCGACGCCCGGGACGGCGTTCAGCCGGGACATGAACTCCCGGCGCAATCCGCTGTCGTCGAAGGGCGGCCGGGACCGCATGTACTGGAAGACGACCTCCACCGTGCCGAAGACCGGGTACAGGGTGAACGGCCAGATCGCGCCGGCGCGGGACGCCGTGTCCTTGCGCAGCATCAGGAAGCAGCTGGTCTCCGTCGCCTTGCCGTAGTCGAGGTGGCAACCGGGGGCGAGCTCCTCCCACGAGCGGAGGAAGGACAGGATGGCGTCGGCGGCGTCCGGCCGGTTCTCCCGCAACAGTTCGGCGAAGCGGGCGGCGCGCGCCTGCACGGACCGGCCGGCGGCCACCGGTTCGGAGGACCCGTTCGCCGAGCCGACTTCCGGTACCTCCTTGCCGAGCAGCGAGGCGAGGTCCTCCGCGGTCAGGCGGTGGGAGCCGCGGGCCCTGCCGCTGGCGTCGAAGGGGACGCCCTCCGCGTGCAGCAGCGCGAGCGGGTTGCCACCGTGCTCGTCGCTGGGCCAGCGGAACGACGCCGAGACCCGCCCGGCGGCGGTCAGCACCCGGTAGGCCCCGTGCACGCCGGCCTTCGTGGCGAGGAAGTTCCCGACCGGGACGGGATGGCTGCCGATCAGCTCGGCGATGTCCCCGTACGTGGTCCAGGTGCCGGTCGGCATGGCGATGAGCGCGGCGCGCAGATCGGCCCAGCCACTCCACTCCGCGCTGTCCGCGCGCTGCTCCCCCTCCGGGCCGGGCCACAGGGCGACGGCGCGCGCGGCGAGGTTGTCGGCTCGTTCCAGGATCTCCTTGCGTCCCCACCGGGGCGTCGCGGCGATCTCCTGGTTCATCCGCAGGGAGCTCGACTCCAGGATCTGCTGCTTGCGCTGGAAGGGGTGGTTGGACAGCTTGGAGTTCTCGGCGGAGAGCGTCAGGTTCCCGAGGGTGTGCACGAGCAGGTCGTGGAGTTCCTGAGGGGTCTGGCCGTCGTCCGAGTCCTCGGCGAGCATGTCGAGCCACGCCTGCGCCGGCCGTTGCGGCAGCACGTGCTCGACCGTCAGCTTGGCCCTGCCGTAGTCCACCGGCTCCGCCGAGCCGTAGCTCTCCTCCAGCCGCTGCAGGACGTACGCGCGCTGCTGCGCCTGCCCGTTCCAGTAGAACGGCTTGCTGCGGACCGCCTCGGCGACCTCCGCGTCGGTGGGCCAGCCGCGACGCCGGCTGGACAGGTAACGCTGCACCGCCTCGGCGGGGGGCCGGTCGCGCTCCATGTCCCCCGGCATCGACATGAAGAGCCGGTTGAGGCTCTGCGTGCTCGCCTGGCACAGCATCCGCCGCACGAGGAAGCCCTCGACGTACCCGAGGGCCTCGGCCGCCTCGTCGGCGCCGGCGTTCCCGGCGTCGACGAGGTCGAGGAGGTGGAGGGCGATCGGATAGTGGATACGCCCGCCCCAGCTGGCCAGGTGCCGCAGCCGGCGGCGGAGTGCCGCGTCCGGTTCGAGGGAGGGGTCGAGGATCCGCCTCAGCAACTCGGCGCGGCGGGCGAGTTCGCAGATCTCCTTCTCCAGCGCCTCCTCGTTGCCCGCGAGTGGTTCGAGCCGCTGCTGCTGGACGCGGTAGATGTCGGTCTGCTTCGCCTTGCTCTCGCCGCGCACGACGAGGTCGAGCCAGACGAGGAGCTCCAGGTTCTTGGGGCCCAGCTGCTGCTGCATGGGCAGCCACAGCTGCTCGTAGACCCGCTCGCCGCGGCCGGGGAGCAGCATGAACACGTAGTTGCGCAGGAGGTCGCTCTGGCTGAGGCCGACACCGGTGTTGTTGATGGACTCGAAGATCCGGTAGACGTTGTCGCCGCGCTCCGCCGTGATCTCCACGATGGACAGCAGGTCCCGCAGGGCTATCTCCACGGCCGTGGTCCAGCCCTCGCCGTACTGCTCCTGCCCGCTCGCCAGCACACCACGGAAGAAGCGGTAGGCGGCCCCGACGTTGTCCGCTCCGCCCGAGCGCGGGCTGTGGGAGACGCAGGCGCCGTAGGAAGGCCTGTCGGCCTGCGTGGGCAGCAGCCGGAAGTGCTCGTCGCCCTCCAGGAACTCGTTGACCAGGTACTGGCGGTGGATGCGGTCGGCGGTGCGCGCGGAACCCTCCACGGCCGAGTCCCGGATGTGATCGCGCAGCGCCGTGAACGCCAGCATGATCGTGGTCAGTCGCTGCTGGCCGTCCACCACGAGCCACCGCTGCACGCCCCCCGCCTGCAGCTGCCCGGGCGCGAGGACGACGGAGCCGAGGAAGTGCGAGGCGGGGCTGCCGCCCTCGAGCTGCTGCTCCACCAGGTCCACGAGATCGTCCCAGAGCCGCTGCAACTGGGGCCGGGTCCAGCTGTACGTCCGCTGGTAGAGCGGTACTTGGAACTGCTTCTCCCCTTGGACGAGCTTCAAAAAGGTGATTTCCTGCGCGCGCAAGGGCCGGCCCCTCCTCCGATGCGGACGTCCCTCTTGTCGGCGTTGCGACCCGCGACGTCTTCCCGCGACGAGCGTAGTGCGCGGTACCGGCCCCTGTGGTCCGATCAGGGAGGATGCGCTCGGGCCGTGAGGACTGACGTCCCGGCAGCCGGCAGTCGGCAGTCGGCAGCCGGCAGGCCGGCAATCGGCAGCCGGCAGCCCCGGGCCCGCCCGCCCCCGCCGGGCACGTCACCGGGTGCGGCGGCGGCCTGCGGTCTTCGTCCGTACGGCGAGGTACACGACCTCCGCCACGACGATCACGATGCCGATGATCAGGAGGTAGAACAGCCCCTCCACGACCACGCCGATGAGCCCGAGGGCGACTGCCACGAGGAGCAGGAACAGGAGCAGGGCCATGCCGATGACACCTCCGAAGGTGCGGGGCGCCCGAAGGTGCGGGGCCCGGGGTGGGCGGTCAGCGGCGCGCGAGCTGGCGTTCGCCGCCGACGCCCGGCCGGTAGGTCAGGTCGTAGTGCTTGAAGACGGCCTCCTCCTCCTCGGCGGGCAGGACGTCGTCGGTGCCGATGGCGGGCGCGTTCTTCACCAGGCTCTTGGCGTGGGCGACCCGGACGTACCCCGGCCCGACGACGGCCTCGCCGATGGGGACGAAGACCAGGCGCCGACGGGAGGGGAGGCCGGTGCGGACGGTGGCCATGGCGGGCTCGTCGGTGGCGGTGTCGACGTAGACCGCTTCGAGCTCCCCGATCTTGTGCCCCTTCGGGTCGATGACGTCGAGGCCGCGCCACTCGCGGATGTCGGCTGGTTGGATCATGTCCTGCTCCCTGAGGGCGGGATGACATCGACACAACGACCCCGGCGTATACACACCGGGGCCGCCCTTCCGGGTCGGTCGCACGTGAGAGTGCGCCGGCCCACTTCCAGGGTAGGCCGCAGGGGCTCTTCCGGCATCCGGGACCTTTTGGTCCACCCCCTGCGCCTGCGCAAGGTCCGGTCGTGCGGTCCGGCTGCTGTCCGACGGCGTCGGGAGGGCCGGTGTCACGCGCGACCCCCGGCGCCGTCCTCACGGTCCCGACCCGGAGGCGGGGGCCGTCCGGCGGGCCCGGTGTCTCGCCGGTCGCGGTCCCCGCCACCGTCCCGGTTCCGGTTCCTGACGCTCCTGTCGTCCCTGCCGCGGTGGCGGCCGATGCCCGGCAGCGTGTCGCTGTAGTGGAAGGCGGCGATCCGCTCTTCGTGTCGGACGTTGAGCCGGTGGAGCAGGAGCATCCCCATGCCGATGAGGAGGATGATCACGGCTGCGGCAATGGCGGTTTCCATGTCCTCACCTCCGCCGGGCGGGCGGGCCTGACCGGACGGACCCGAGCGGCCCGGCAGGTCGCCTGGTCACCGGCCCCGCGCCGCCGTCGGTGTCCCAGTCCTCCTCCTGGCCCCGGGTCTCCTCCTGGCCCCAGTCCTCCTGCTGGCCAAGGGTCTCCTCCTGGCCCCAGTCCTCCTGCTGGCCAAGGGTCTCCTCCTGGTCCCGGGTCTCCTCCCGGTACCGGGCCTCGGCCGCTCCGCGGGTCGACCTCTCGCCGGCCATCATCCGGCTGGCGGTGAGGAGCCCTCCCGGGGTGGCGGCCGCGCTCATGAGATGGACGGCCACGGCCGGGTCGGTCTCCGGCGGGATCACCAGCAGGTCGAGGCGGCCGCGGGTGTAGGACAGGAGGATCAGCTTGTGCGGGTCCTGCTCGTCGGTGAACCAGCCGACGTGCACGGTGTGCCCGGCCACGGGCACCTTGTGCGGGACGACGGGCCAGTGGGCGGGGTTCACCGTGATCCGCGTGACCCGGCCCCAGGGGCCGTCCAGCGCGCCGGTCAGGGCGCGCAGTTCATCGGAGAGGTCACGGGAGCGGGGCCACCAGGCGCCGTCCAGGAGGCCCGCAACCGGGCTCTTCGGGGCGAGGGCCAGGCGGGCCGGCAGTGCGGGCGCGGGCCGTCGTCCGACGGAACTCGTACGTGCGATGGTCGCGGTCATGACGCGGACCCGTCTCCGGGAACGTCCTCGACGGCGTCCCGGTGTTGTCGCTCACCGAGAACGGCACCGGCATCGGAAGCCGGCGTGCGGAGTACTCCCGGTACCTCCACCGTACTCCGGTCGGCGGCCCCGCGGACCGGCTCACGACCGGGCGTCCTCCTCCGGCCGGCAGGAGCACGGTGACCGGCCGGAGTACGGTGAGAGGACGAGGTCACACCGTTCGGCGGTCGCGCCGGACCCCCCGAAGACGGGCGCACACGCCATGGCCGACTCCGACACACCCCGCGCACACCCGTCGCTGCCCGACGCGATCCACCACGCGGTGCGGCCGGGGACGGTGCTGCTGCGGCTGGAGACGACGCACGCGCGCGAGGGCATCCTCGACGGCGCCTGGTGGCCGCGCTCCCGGGACGTCGGCGCGGAGCTCCCCGGCCTGGTCTCCGCACTGGTCGAACACCTCGGACCCGTCGAGCGCGTCGGCCTGGACGCGGCCGCCTGGGAGGAACTGCCCACGCGGCTGATCGTCGACGACCACGTCGTGCACATCGACTCCTTCCCGGTCGGCGACGACACCGTCCTCGTCACCCGGGGCCCCCGGGACCACTTCTCCCTGCTGGTCGTGCCGCCGCACGCGACCCCGGAGGCGGCCCGTACGGCGATGGCCAGAGCGGTACGGTCCGACAACGTCACGGAGGCCGCGCAGATCCTCCTGGACACCGGCACCGGCCGCACGCGCGCGACCCACGCCGAAGAGCCCGGCCCGCGCGGGTAGGGCCCCGGGAGCGGGAGCCCTGAGCCTTCCGACCCTCGCGCGACCTGCGCCGGACCCGCTCGCCCTCCCCGTGGCATCCGCCGCTCCCCTCGGCCGAGTCGGTCCTGCGCGCGGCCTTCGCCTCCTCCGCCGAGGCCACCGCCTTCGCCGACTACGCCGAGGCCACCGCCTTCGCCGAGCCCACCGCCTTCGCCGAGCCCACCGCCCCCGCCACCGCCTTCCGCGAGCCACCGCCTCCGCCCGACGCGTACCGCGATCACCGACCGTACCCGGCGTGATGCGTCACATGACACGCCGTCAGAGGTGCCGGCCAGGGCGGCCGACGCAGTCGGCTCGCATGCCGCGCGACCACGACCGGGACGGTGGTCGAGAGCGCGGGGCCAGGTATCCGGTCATTTGGTCATATCTTCCACGATGCGTATGGAGGGCTTCGCCGACATCACCCTCATGGCTCGTAACGGGAGTGAGGTGTCTGCGTAATATGCCAGCCGACAGAACGGGTCATTCTGGACGATCTGGGCGGCCCGGTATTCGCTGAAAGCGCCACCATCCTTCAGGAGCTGGCTTTCCCATGACGCTGAACTTCTCTGACGCGCCGCAATGGCGCAGAACGACGGCCTGGTCGACGGCGGTGCTCACCGCCCTGGTCGCCGCCGTCGTCGTAGCGGTGACGCCGACGCAGGCGAACGCGATCGCCCTCCCCGTGCCCCTGGGTACCGCGGACAGCTTCGCCGTCCTGGCAGGTGAGTCGGTCACCAACACCGGACCCACGGTCATCACCGGGGATGTCGGGGTGCATCCGGGAACGGCCATCTCCGGCTTCCCGCCGGGACTGGTGAACGGGACGCTGCACTCCGCGGACGCCGTGGCCGCCGGGGCCAAGAGCGACCTCGTGGCGGCATACAACAACGCGGCCGGACAGCCCTCCGACGCCGCGCTCCCTCCGGACGCCGGCGGTCTGACGCTGGTCCCGGGCGTCTACACGGCGTCGTCCACGCTCGGTCTCACCGGGACGCTCACCCTGGACGGCCAGGACAACCCCGCCTCCGTCTGGGTCTTCCAGGTCGGTTCGGGCCTGACGACGGCTTCCGCCAGCAACGTCAGCCTCGTCAACGGCGCCTCCCCGTGCAACGTGTTCTGGCAGATCGGTAGTTCGGCCACCCTCGGCACCGACTCCGACTTCGTGGGCACCATCATGGCCATGACGTCCATCACGGCCACCACGGGCGCCGACCTGGTCGGCCGGGCGCTGGCCCGCAACGGGTCCGTGACGCTGGACACCAACACGATCACCCGGCCCGCCTGCGCCGGGGGCACGAACGGCGGCACCACGGCCGGGACGAACGGCGGCACCGCCACGGGCGGCGTGATCGCCGGCACCACCGGAGGGACCAACGGAGGTACCGCCACCGGTGGCACCGCGACCGGCGGAACCGTGGGCGGCGTGCTCGGCGGCGTGACGACCGGTGGGACGAACGGCGGGACGAACGGCGGTACCGGCGGCATCGTCGGCGGCATCCTCGGTGGCATCACCACGGGCGGTACGGGCGGCATCATCGCCGGTACGACGGGTGGTACGACGGGCGCGACGATCGGCGGGACCCAGGGCGGCACCACGGGTGGCGGCGGACCGAAGCCTCCGATCCCGCCGAAGCCGCCCAAGCCCGGAAAGCCCGGAAAGCCGGGAAAGCCGGGGAAGCCGGGGAAGCCCGGGAAGCCGGGTCACGGCCATGACGGCAAGCCTGGGAAGCCGGGGCACGGCAAGCCCGGCGACGGCAAGCCCGGTCACGGCCATGACGACAAGCCCGGCAAGCCCGGTGACGACAAGCCCGCCGAGCCCGGCCACGGTCATGACGACAAGCCCGGCAAGCACGAGAAGCCTGGTGGGTTGGGCGACTGGTGAACCCCGCGCACGGTGCGCGGCAGCACGGCAGTGACCCCCCCGCACGTTCACGCGGCGGGCCGGCCCCTGCGCAGGTGCCCGTACCCGTGACGTGAGAGGGAAGGTGGCGCGCGGCGGATCGTCCTCGATCCCGTCGCGCGCCACGCGCGGAATCCGGAAGAAGCAGTCAGCGGACAGAAACAGTCGGGATGGGAAGGCCGGGTGGGGCCGTGCTGGTCGGCGTCGAGTCACAGCCAGAGTCGGAGTCACAGTCGGAATCAGCGTCAGCGTCAGCGGCAGCAGACGCGGCCGCGGAGGCGAAGGCACCGGAACGCCCGGAAGCCGGACCGGCGGCAGGAGGCCGCAGCGGTGCTCCCCCCGGTCCTCCTGACGCCTCCGGGGCGGTGGGCCGCGCGCTGAAGGCGGTGACCGGGGCCGTCGTGGTCCTGTGCCTGGCGGTCACCCTGATCCACCTGGCCCTGGTGTTCCTGCACGTGGCGCCCGCGAACGCCATCTCGCGGCAGTACGCCAAGCAGGTCGAGGCGTGGGTCTTCCCCGTCTTCGAGCAGAACTGGCGGCTCTTCGCCCCGGACCCCGAGTCGGTCAACCGGCAGATCTCGGTGCGGACCATGCGCACCGACCCGGACGGCACCGTGCGGGTGAGCGGATGGTTCGACCTCAGCGGGGTCGACCGGGCCGCGCTCGCCCACAACCCCTTCCCGAGCCACACGACGCAGAACATGCTCCGTCGCGCCTGGAGTTCCTACCTCGAAACGCTGGGCAGCGACGACCAGCCCCGCTCGGAGCGCGGAGTGATCATCCAGCAGTACCTCCGCAACATCGCGGTGGACCGCGTCGCCGAGCACCGCGGTGAGCCGTTCGACTCCGTCCAACTGCGGGTCGTCACCGTGCCGGTCGGCCCCCCGGGTGCGACGGGGAGCGGCCGCACGGCCGCCCCCACGCCGGTGGAGACCCGTCACCTGCCCTGGTGGGAGGTGGCCCCCCGTGACGCTCACTGAACCGACCCCCACCCCGGCCGGCACCCCGGCCCCCACCCCCGCCGGCACCCCGGAACCCGCACCGGCCGGTACCCCGGAACCCGCACCGTCGGCGCATCGCACCGGAGCACCGCAACGGGCGCTGGACCGGGTGCCCGCCCTCTACGCCCTCCTGATCGGGCGTCCCGTGTCCCTGTACGCCGCGGCGGTGCTGCGCATCGGGTACGGCCTGCTCTACCTCGTCTTCCTGCTGCGCGAGTTCCCGCACCGCGACGAGATCTGGGGCCCCGGCTCGCCGTGGACGCCCGCGTTGGCGAGGACCCTGTTCGACCAGACGGGGTGGGCGAGCCTCCTCACGCTGTCCGACAGCCGGGCGTACTTCGAGTTCTGCTACGCGGCGGCCGTGGCCACGTCCGCGCTCTTCATGCTGGGCTGGCGCACCAGGGCGGTGTCCGTGTTGTTCGCCGCCGTAGTGGCGTCGTTCCACGCCCGGGCGATCTTCATGACGGACGGCGGGGACAACCTCATCCTCCTCATGGCCGTCTACCTCGTCTTCACCGCCTGCGGCCGGCGCTGGTCCCTCGACGCCCGCAGGGACGCGCTCCGAGCGGCCGCGGGCAGAGGGGAGGGAGACCGTCCTCACCGGGAAACGGGTGTACTCCGGCGCCACGTCCGCGACGCCCGGCTGACCGCGGTCACCGTCCTGCACAACTGCGGGATGCTCGTCATCGCCGCCCAGGTCTGCTTCCTCTACGGATCCGCGGGCCTGTACAAGGTGCAGGGCGGTACGTGGGGCAACGGCACCGCCCTGCACTACGCCCTCAACCTCCACCTGTTCCAGCCGTGGCCCGCGCTGTCCGGCATGGTGGACGAGCACGAGGTACTGATCACCGCCGCCTGTTACCTGACGGTGCTGCTCCAGGTGGCCTTCCCCTTCGTCTTGTTCGGCAGGCTCAAGTACCCCGTGCTGGCCATGCTGCTCGTCATGCACGTGAGCATCGCGGTACTCATGGGCCTCCCGCTCTTCTCCGCCGCGATGATCGTCGCGGACGCCGTCTTCCTCCCGGACGGCTTCTACCGTTCCCTGGCCGGGTGGTGGCGCCGCGCGACCCGCCGAGGTGGCGCCGCAGCCACGGCCCCGCCACCCAGGACGGAAGCGACGCTCGTCCCGGTACAGGCCACCCCGACCGCCTGACCCCGTCCCGCGGGGGCCGAACGGCGCACGACGAGGCCCTGGTCACCGACCGGGGCCTTCGTCATGACCGGGGGAGGGGATCCGACCCCACCCGATCCACAGTGACCCGCATCCGCTGCCACGTACTCGCGCAGCAACGCGTGACGTTCACTCCGCTCGGCCGCCGTCGGAGGCACGCACACCTCGCCCGGCTCGCCTCACTCCGGGTACGCACCAGACGCGCGCGTGTCGCGGACTCCGAGGGAAGAGAGGGCGGACGTGGTCGAGTCCGACGGGGACCGGGTGTCGTTGAAGGAGTGGGCAGCCCGGGTGGGTCACAGCCACGGGTACGTGGTGCACGTGATGCCGCGCCACCACCCGGACTTCCCGGCCCCGGAGCGGCGTCGCCGGAGGTGAGCAGGCGGGGCACCGCGCTGTACTACCCCGCCGAGCCGGAACCGTTCCGCCCGCGACGAGCGGATCCGGTGGAGCCGGGCTTGGGGGACCTGGACCGCGCGGGGTGACGACGGGCGGATGCGCCAGGTTGATCGCGTGGACGGCCGCAGCGTGACGCAGATCAAGGACGACCGCCCCGACACCCTCCCGAACACCGTGGACGGCCGCCGCTGGTGCCCGAGGGCGCGGTTCCACGCACGGGACCTGCCGCTGATGTGGAACAGCCGCCCGGGCCGCGGCTCGAGCTCGGACAAGAGACGCCCACCGCTCCCCTGGAACCCCACCGAATAGCCCCGCCCCCACCGATCAGGCCGACCGGCCAGGCCAACCGATCAGGCCACCCAGAGAGCACGGCCCCCGACGACGGTCGGAGCCGACCAGCCCTGCCGACTGTCCAGGCCTCCGTCCCGGAGCAGGCGACTCACTGCCGGCCGGCGCAACCCCGCGGAGGCGCACGCGGCGGCCGTCTCCCATGTGACTGCGGACACGCGCTGCGGCTCCGTCGGTCACTCAGGCGGACAGGGCGCGATCGGGAGCTGCTCGCGATGGGGCCAGGTGAAGGTGCGATCGGGTTCGAGACGGGCGTCCCCCCAGTGGATGGCGTGGATCCCGTTCTCCGGATCGGCCGTGAAGAACACGCACACCAGCCGCGTGGACCCTCCCAGCTCCTCGAACGCTTCGTGCAGCTCCTCGTACTCCTCCGTCGTCACATCGTCATCGAGGTCGAACAGCGCGTCCTGAGGCGCCGGCCCGTGTGCCCGGAGCAGTCGGTGTCTCGTGGGAGAAGCGGTGGAGGCGAGCCGAGCGCGGTCGATCGGGCGGGGCCTGTCGGCGTACTTGAAGGGGAAGAGAGCATGGTCGTTGATCACCGCGTACTCGAAGCCGCGCACGTCGCGTACCGACGCCCCCAACTCCCGCGCGGTGTCGGCCAGGTTCTCGCGCACGGCCTCGGCCAGAGTGGAACCGTAGGGGCTGCGCTTCTTCAGCCGAGCGGTGAGGTGCACGGCGTGAGCCCGTGCATGAGCCCGAGCCAGCTGCACCGGTACCGCTGCGGCCAACTTGCCCGCCCGCAACCCGAACCTGGCCGTCGCCCAGGCTGACGGCCCGCCCCGCCCCTCGCCCCATGTCGACATCCAGCGTCCTCCCCCGATCACGGTCCTACCAACTGTGTGACAGGTACGCGAAGCGCCTACAAGAGTGCGTTCCGGCCATAGGTGACCGAAGGGTTCACTCCCCTGATGAGTGACTGGGCGGGGTCTGCGGTGTCGCCCCCGGCCCGGTCGGGCCTCCGTCTCACCGTGGTGGCCGACGCGCCCGGCGGGCCCGGAGCACTGGCAGAAGCGCGGGGCGGGGTTCGATGCCTTCCGTCGGCACCCTTGGGAGGTGGTGACCTCCTCGGCGCGATGACGGATGACCTGGCGGAGACGACGCGGCGCTCGTTCCGGCCCTGCGGCAGTGGACGGGAGGGATCCGGCACCGGATGACAGCCGACGGGGCGACCGGTCGCCGAGGGCACGCAAAGGGGGCGCGGGCCACGTGAGCCGGCCCGGCCAACGACAAAGCCCCGGGCCGCTGGCCTGGGGCTTTCGTGTGGAGCGGGTGACGGGAATCGAACCCGCGCTCTGAGCTTGGGAAGCTCATGTTCTACCATTAAACTACACCCGCACAGCGACCGGTGATCCGTGCCGCATCGTCGCTCACTGTACCTCATCGCCCGCCCCCGGTGTATCGCGCCGGGGGTTTCTCGTGTCGGCCGGCGGGGTTATCCGGTGGTCGGGTAGCGGGAGTTGGGGCGTAGGGTGCGGGGCGGAGTGCCGCGTGGAGCGGTGTCCTGTTGATCCCCTAATGTGGCCTTCTCGTCCACCGCTTGTCTTGGGGAAAGGGCCTGATGGACACCATGGAGCGAACCGTCGTCCGCTGTGCCGAGGGGCACGTGTTCAGTACCGCGACGTTCCCGATGCAGAACCTCGGCGCCGGGCGGATCGGGCCCGGGCGGCTCATCCGGTGTCCCCGGTGCGCGCGGCTGCGGCATGCCGTGCCGGTGGGGCTCGCCGAGCAGAGGTAGAGCCGGGGCAGGGCGGCGGCGCGGCCCAGGTACGGCCGACAAGGAGCAGGGGTAGGGCGGCGCGGGGGTCGGGCCGGTTCGATCGGCAGGGTGGCCCCCGGCTGCCGGTTTCGCGTCCGGGGCGCGCGCGTCCGTCCGATTGGGGCGGGCCCGCGCGCTCTGCGTATCCTCGGGACGTGCTTCTCTCAGACAAGGACATCCGGGCCGAGATCGAATCCGGCCGGGTGCGCATCGACCCGTACGACGATTCCATGGTGCAGCCCTCGAGCATCGACGTGCGGCTCGACCGCTACTTCCGGGTGTTCGAGAATCACCGTCACCCCCACATCGACCCCGCCGTGGAGCAGGCCGACCTCACCCGCCTGGTCGAGCCGGAGGGGGACGAGGCGTTCATCCTGCACCCCGGGGAGTTCGTGCTGGCCTCGACGTACGAGGTCATCTCCCTCCCCGACGACCTCGCCTCCCGGCTGGAGGGCAAGAGCTCGCTGGGCCGGCTGGGGCTCGTCACGCACTCCACGGCCGGGTTCATCGATCCTGGGTTCTCCGGACATGTGACCCTGGAACTGTCGAACCTCGCGACCCTGCCGATCAAGCTGTGGCCGGGGATGAAGATCGGCCAGCTGTGCATGTTCCGGCTCAGCTCGCCGGCCGAGTTCCCGTACGGCAGCGAGCGGTACGGGTCCCGGTACCAGGGGCAGCGCGGGCCCACGGCCTCGCGGTCCTTCCAGAACTTCCATCGGACGCAGGTGTGAGCATGAGTGGTGTACGGGAGAACCTCACCTACGAAGGGTTCGGGCGCGCCGTGCGCGAGCTCGCCCAGACCGTCGCGGACGACGGCTACGAGCCCGACGTGGTGCTCTCCATCGCGCGCGGTGGCGTGTTCGTCGCGGGCGGCCTCGCATACGCCCTGGACTGCAAGAACATCCACCTGGTGAACGTCGAGTTCTACACCGGCGTCGGCACCACGCTGGAGATGCCGGTCATGCTCGCGCCCGTGCCGAACGCGATCGACTTCAGCAACAAGAAGGTGCTGATCGCCGACGACGTCGCCGACACCGGCAAGACGCTGAAGCTCGTGCACGACTTCTGCCTGGAGCACGTCGCCGAGGTGCGCTCGGCCGTCATCTACGAGAAGTCGCACTCGCTGGTGAAGTGCGAGTACGTCTGGAAGCGCACGGACGACTGGATCAACTTCCCGTGGAGCGTGGAGAAGCCCGTCGTGCGGCGGTCCGGTCAGGTCCTGGACGCCTGAGCGCGTCGGTCGTCACACGGAAGAGGGCCCCGCAGGGGGCCCTCTTCCGTTCGTGCGGCGCGGCCGCGGCGGCGTCCGCTACAGCGTGCCCAGCTTGATCAGCGACAGCAGCGCCACCAGCTGGATCGACGACGCGCCCAGGGCCTTCGGCCAGTGCAGGTCGTGCGATTTGCTCACCATCGAGGTGAAGAGCGCGCCCGCCGCCAGCCAGGACAGCCAGCCGATGACCTGGACCAGTGAGTTCTCACCGCCCAGGAAGAGCGCGAACAGCAGCCGCGGGGCGTCCGTCATCGCCATGATGAGCATCGACAGGCCCACGGTCGGCTGCCAGGCGCCGTTGCCGCCCAGCTGGCGGGCGAGGGTGTGCGTGACCGCGCCGAGGATGAGGCCGCCGACCACGAACATGACCCCGGTCAGCAGGACGTACGGGATCGCGGTGGAGATCGTCGCGCTGATCGCCTCCTCCCGGGCCTTGTCGAAGCCGAAGAGGGCCAGCAGGCCGTACAGGAACGTCACGATCAGCGCCGGCGGCCACACGGGGTGGTCGCGCATCTGCCAGAACGTCGGGCCGGGCCGCATCACGATGCCGCTGAGCAGCTGCTTCCACGGCAGTCGCGGGCCCGAGGGCGCGGCGGAGCCCGCCTGGTAGGTGTCCGCAGGGCCGTAGGGGTCCTCGCCGACGCTGAACACCTGGGTGTGACCCGGGTTGTTCGCGGCGTGCGGGTGGGAGCCGTACGGCTGCTGGGGCGCGTGCTGCTGCTGGTACGGGTCGCCGAAGTACTCGGGCTCCCCGTACGGCTCGCCGCCCTGCTGGCCGCCGTGTCCGCGGGTCCCGCCGTTTCCGCCGGGCCCGGCGTAGGGGCGGCCGCCCTGCGACCACTGCTGCTGCGGGGACGGCGACGGGGATGGGTACGACGGAGGGGGCGCCGCCGCGCCGCCGTGCGGTCCCTGCCGCGTCTGCGGCGCCTGCCGCGGTCGTTGGTGCGGGGTGCGGTTGTCCCGGCCGCGTCCGATCCTGAATCCAGCCACGTCAACGAACGTACCCGGTTCCGCGCGTACGGGCGTACACGGCCGGTCGCCGGGGGGCGTTTGCTGCCGACCTGTGACATCCCCTAGGGGGCGTCAGATCGCCGTGGGTGGGGGTGGGGTGGGGTGACACGGGGGGCTGCGGGTGTACGGGCCGGGGCGGCCACGACGCCCCGGCCCGTACACCCGCAGCCGCCGCAGCCCGCCGCCCCGGCCCGCAGCCGCCGCCAGCCCGCCGCCGGTACGCCGAACGGCCGGGTCCGCCCGTGGGGGCGGCCCGGCCGTTCGTGGTGGGCTGTGCGCGGCGCGGCTACTGCGCCGGCTGAGGCTCCTGCGTCGGGTCCGACTCCGGGGCGTCCGCCTCGGGGGCGGCCGGCGTCTTGACCGAGTCCAGCAGCAGCTGCGCGACGTCCACGACCTGGAGGGACTCCTTCGCCTTGCCGTCGTTCTTCTTGCCGTTCACGGAGTCCGTGAGCATGACCAGGCAGAACGGGCAGGCGGTGGAGACGATGTCCGGGTTGAGGGAGAGGGCCTCGTCGACGCGCTCGGTGTTGATGCGCTTGCCGATGCGCTCCTCCATCCACATCCGCGCGCCGCCGGCACCGCAGCAGAAGCCGCGCTCCTTGTGGCGGTGCATCTCCTGCTGGCGCAGGCCCGGGACGGCCGACATGATCTCGCGCGGCGGCGTGTAGACCTTGTTGTGGCGGCCCAGGTAGCACGGGTCGTGGTAGGTGATCAGCCCGTCCACCGGGGTGACCGGGGTGAGCCGGCCCTCGTCGATGAGGTGCTGCAGCAGCTGCGTGTGGTGGATGACCTCGAACTCGCCGCCCAGCTGCGGGTACTCGTTCGCGATCGTGTTGAAGCAGTGCGGGCAGGTCGCGACGATCTTCTTGGCCGACTTGGGCTTCCTCGTCGACTCGTCCTCGTCGTCCTCGCCGAACGCCATGTTCAGCATGGCGACGTTCTCCTGGCCGAGCTGCTGGAACAGCGGCTCGTTGCCGAGGCGGCGGGGGGAGTCACCGGTGCACTTCTCGTCGCCGCCCATGATCGCGAACTTGACGCCCGCGATGTGCAGCAGCTCGGCGAAGGCCTTGGTGGTCTTCTTGGCCCGGTCCTCCAAGGCGCCGGCGCAGCCGACCCAGTAGAGGTAGTCGACCTCGGAGAGGTCCTCGACGTCCTTGCCGACGATCGGGACCTCGAAGTCGACCTCCTTGGTCCACTCGACGCGCTGCTTCTTCGCCAGGCCCCAGGGGTTGCCCTTCTTCTCCAGGTTCTTGAGCATCGTGCCCGCCTCGGACGGGAACGACGACTCGATCATGACCTGGTAGCGGCGCATGTCGACGATGTGGTCGATGTGCTCGATGTCGACCGGGCACTGCTCGACGCAGGCGCCGCAGGTGGTGCAGGACCACAGCACGTCCGGGTCGATGACGCCGTTCTCCTCGGCGGTGCCGATGAGGGGGCGCTCGGCCTCGGCCAGGGCGGCGGCCGGGACGTCCTTCAGGGCCTCGGCGGACGCCTTCTCCTCGCCGTCCGCGGTCTTCCCGCCGCCGGCCAGCAGGTACGGGGCCTTGGCGTGGGCGTGGTCGCGCAGCGACATGATGAGGAGCTTCGGGGAGAGCGGCTTGCCCGTGTTCCAGGCGGGGCACTGCGACTGGCAGCGGCCGCACTCGGTGCAGGTCGCGAAGTCGAGGATGCCCTTCCAGGAGAAGTGCTCGACCTGGCTGACGCCGAAGACGGTCTCCTCGGCGCCCGCCTCGTCGTCGAAGACCGTCTCGAAGTCGATCTCCTTGCCGCCGGACGTCATCGGCTGCAGGGCGCCCAGCGCGGTCTCGCCGGTGGCGTTGCGCTTGAACCAGATGTTCGGGAAGCCGAGGAAACGGTGCCAGGCGACGCCCATGTTGGTGTTGAGCGAGACCGTGATCATCCAGATCAGGGAGACGCTGATCTTCACCATGGCGGCGAGGTAGACGAGGGTCTGCAGCGTGCCCGTGGACAGCCCGTCGAAGGCGAGGACGAGCGGGTAGGAGACGAAGTACGCCGCCTCGTAGGAGTCCACGTGGTGGAGGGCGCCCTCGAGGCCGCGCAGGACCAGGATGACCAGGCCGATGGTGAGGATGACGTACTCGACGAAGTACGCCTGCCACGCCTTGGAGCCGGCGAAGCGCGACTTGCGGCCGGCGCGGGACGGCAGGCTCAGCAGGCGGATCACCATCAGGACGACGATGCCGAGGACCGTCATCAGGCCGATGGCCTCGATGTACATCTCGAACGGCAGGAAGCCGCCGAGGACCGGCAGCATCCAGTCGGCCTGGAAGAGCTGGCCGTAGGCCTGCGCCAGCGTCGGCGGCAGGGTCAGGAAGCCGACCGCGACGAACCAGTGCGCGAAGCCGACGATCCCCCACCGGTTCATCCGGGTGTGGCCGAGGAACTCCCGGACCACGGTGACCGTGCGGGCCTTCCAGTCGTCGGTGCGGCGGCCCGCCGGCACGGGCTGGCCGAGCCTCACGAACCGGTAGATGTGCGCGATCGCTCGGGCAAAGAGCGCAACGCCGACCACGGTCAGGGTCAGCGACACAATGATCGCGGCGAGTTGCATGGGGGCTCCTCGGGCCTGCGAGGTGGGGGATCCGGTACTACTAAGCGGTAACTTATTGGGTTCGGTGCTGAGCGTACCCAGATATTCCGCCGCACTGTAGCCGCGTGCGCGGTGATCTGCGTCGCTCAGGTGAGCCTGACCGGCGCCGTCCGTTCAGTCCCGGGGTCGTGGGCCGGCGAGCAGCGCGACCGGGGTCCGCAGGAGCAGCGCCACGTCCGTTCCCACCCCATGGTGCTCCACGTAGTGCTGGTCGAGCATCAGCGGCTCGTTCCAGGGCAGCGGCGAACCCCGTCTCACCTGGGCCAGTCCGGTCAGGCCGGGGCGTACCGCGCCGCGCCAGTGCGCGTCGGCGCCGGGTGCGCCGGGCGGCAGCGGGGCGGGGCCGACCAGGGACATCTCGCCGCGCACGACGTGGACCAGCCGGGAGAGCGCGTCGAGCCGCAGTCGCCGCACCGGCAGGGTGCGCAGGACGAACGGGCGGCCGTGCAGGCCGACGGCCGTCTCGTGGACGAGGAGGCCGCCGGCGGGGCGGGCGAGCGCCCGTGCCGCCGCCGCGGCGAGCAGGAGGGGCGCGGCCAGCGTCAGCAGGACGGAGCCGAGGACCAGGTCAAGGGCGCGCTTGGAGTGCATGGCGACCACCTCATCGTTCCGCGTTGCTCAGGATTCTTACCGATTCACGGCTTATGCCCGGATAGTGCCGGTGTGCTGAACAATAGGCGGGGTAGGGCTGTCCGTCGGGCCCGCGAGGCTGCGTGTCGACGGGTCCTTGCGCATAAGGGCGGGATAAAAGTTGAGTGCGCTCGACTCAGGTCTGTTGACGTGGGTACGAGGGTCGTGCATCCTTGAGCCTGTTCCACTCAAGTCAGTTGGAGGAATCGAAATGGCACGTGCGGTCGGCATCGACCTGGGCACGACTAACTCCGTCGTCAGCGTTCTGGAAGGCGGCGAGCCCACCGTCATCACCAACGCCGAGGGCGCCAGGACCACGCCGTCCGTCGTCGCCTTCGCCAAGAACGGCGAGGTCCTCGTCGGCGAGGTCGCCAAGCGGCAGGCCGTCACCAACGTCGACCGGACCATCCGCTCGGTCAAGCGCCACATGGGCACGGACTGGAAGATCGAGCTCGACGGGAAGAACTTCAACCCGCAGCAGATCTCCGCGTTCATCCTGCAGAAGCTGAAGCGGGACGCCGAGGCGTACCTGGGCGAGAAGGTCACGGACGCGGTCATCACCGTCCCGGCGTACTTCAACGACTCCGAGCGCCAGGCCACCAAGGAGGCCGGCGAGATCGCGGGCCTGAACGTCCTGCGCATCGTCAACGAGCCGACGGCCGCCGCCCTGGCGTACGGCCTCGACAAGGACGACCAGACGATCCTCGTCTTCGACCTCGGTGGCGGCACCTTCGACGTCTCGCTGCTGGAGATCGGCGACGGCGTCGTCGAGGTGAAGGCCACCAACGGCGACAACCACCTCGGTGGTGACGACTGGGACCAGCGCGTCGTCGAGTACCTGGTCAAGCAGTTCCAGTCCGGGCACGGCGTGGACCTGTCCAAGGACAAGATGGCCCTCCAGCGCCTCCGCGAGGCCGCCGAGAAGGCCAAGATCGAGCTGTCCTCGTCCACCGAGACCTCGATCAACCTGCCCTACATCACGGCGTCCGCCGAGGGCCCGCTGCACCTGGACGAGAAGCTCACGCGCGCCCAGTTCCAGCAGCTCACCGCGGACCTGCTGGAGCGCTGCAAGATCCCGTTCCACAACGTGATCAAGGACGCGGGCATCCAGCTCTCCGAGATCGACCACGTCGTGCTCGTCGGTGGCTCGACCCGCATGCCGGCCGTCGCCGAGCTCGTCAAGGAGCTGACCGGCGGCCGCGAGGCCAACAAGGGCGTCAACCCGGACGAGGTCGTCGCCATCGGCGCCGCCCTGCAGGCCGGCGTCCTCAAGGGCGAGGTCAAGGACGTCCTGCTCCTCGACGTCACCCCGCTGTCCCTCGGCATCGAGACCAAGGGCGGCATCATGACCAAGCTCATCGAGCGCAACACCACGATCCCGACCAAGCGGTCCGAGATCTTCACGACGGCCGAGGACAACCAGCCGTCCGTGCAGATCCAGGTCTACCAGGGCGAGCGCGAGATCGCGGCGTACAACAAGAAGCTCGGCATGTTCGAGCTCACCGGCCTCCCGCCGGCCCCGCGCGGCGTCCCGCAGATCGAGGTCGCCTTCGACATCGACGCCAACGGCATCATGCACGTGACCGCGAAGGACCTGGGCACGGGCAAGGAGCAGAAGATGACCGTCACCGGCGGCTCCTCGCTGCCGAAGGACGAGGTCGACCGGATGCGCCAGGAGGCCGAGCAGTACGCGGAGGAGGACCACCGCCGCCGCGAGGCCGCCGAGACCCGCAACCAGGGCGAGCAGCTCGTCTACCAGACGGAGAAGTTCCTCGCCGACAACGCCGACAAGGTGCCCGGTGACGTCAAGGCCGAGGTCGAGACGGCGGTGGGCGAGCTCAAGGAGAAGCTGAAGGGCGAGGACACCGCGGAGATCCGCACCGCCACCGAGAAGGTCGCGGCCGTCTCCCAGAAGCTCGGCCAGGCCATGTACGCCGACGCCCAGGCCGGCCAGGCGGCCGGCGGCGCCCAGGCCGACGCCGGCGACACCGGTGCCAAGGGCGACGACGACGTCATCGACGCCGAGATCGTCGACGACGAGAAGCCGAAGGGTGGGGCCGCATGACGGAGGAGACCCCGGGATTCGAGGAGAAGCCCGACGTCCCCTCCGGCGCCACCCCTGACGACGCCGCCGAGGCCGCCGAGACCCCTCCCGCGGAGGAGGGCGCGGCGGCCCCGGCCGGGGACGCGAACGACACGGACCAGTCGGCCGGCGCGACCGCCCAGCTGGACCAGACCCGCAGCGCGCTCGCCGAGCGCACCGCGGACCTCCAGCGGCTCCAGGCGGAGTACCAGAACTACCGCCGCCGCGTCGACCGGGACCGGGCCGCGGTCAAGGAGGTCGCCGTCGCGACGCTCCTGACCGAGCTGCTGCCCGTGCTCGACGACATCGGCCGCGCCCGGGAGCACGGTGAGCTGGTGGGTGGCTTCAAGTCGGTCGCCGAGTCGCTGGAGACCACCGTCGCCAAGATGGGCCTCCAGCAGTTCGGCAAGGAGGGCGAGCCCTTCGACCCGACGGTGCACGAGGCGCTCATGCACTCGTACGCGCCGGACGTCACCGAGACGACCTGCGTGGCGATCCTGCAGCCCGGGTACCGCATCGGCGAGCGGACCATCCGGCCCGCGCGCGTCGCCGTGGCCGAGCCCCAGCCGGGCGCGGCGCCGGCCGCGAAGGACGAGCAGCCGGGCGACGAGGAGAACGGTGGCCCCGACGAGGGCTGACAGCCGGCGGGCCGGCGGTCTTCGGACCGCCGGCCCGGTGGCTGACGCAGTGATCGTCCGGGAGGAGGGACGTCGATGAGCACGAAGGACTTCGTCGAGAAGGACTACTACAAGGTCCTGGGCGTCCCCAAGGACGCCACCGAGGCCGAGATCAAGAAGGCGTACCGCAAGCTCGCCCGGGAGTTCCACCCGGACGCCAACAAGGGCGACGTGGCGGCCGAGGCGCGCTTCAAGGAGGTCTCCGAGGCGAACGACGTCCTCGGCGACCCCAAGAAGCGCAAGGAGTACGACGAGGCGCGCGCCCTCTTCGGCAACGGCGGCTTCCGCCCCGGTCCCGGCGGCGCCGGCGGCTCGTTCAACTTCGACCTGGGTGACCTCTTCGGCGGTGCCCAGGGCGGCGCGGGCGGTGCCGGCGGCTTCGGCGGCGGGCTCGGGGACGTCTTCGGCGGCCTGTTCAACCGGGGCGGCGCCGGTGCCGGCCCGGGCACGCGGACACAGCCGCGCCGCGGCCAGGACATCGAGTCCGAGGTGACGCTCAGCTTCACCGAGGCGGTGGACGGGGCCACGGTCCCGCTGCGCATGTCCAGCCAGCAGCCCTGCCAGGCGTGCTCCGGCACCGGCGACAAGAACGGCACCCCGCGGGTCTGCCCGACCTGTGTCGGCACCGGCCAGGTCTCGCGCGGCGGCAGCGGCTCGTTCTCGCTGACCGACCCGTGCGTGGACTGCAAGGGCCGCGGGCTCATCGCCCAGGACCCGTGCGACGTCTGCCACGGCAGCGGCCGCGCCAAGTCGTCGCGCACCATGCAGGTGCGCATCCCGTCGGGTGTCTCCGACGGCCAGCGGATCAGGCTGCGCGGCAAGGGAGCCCCCGGCGAGCGGGGCGGACCGGCCGGCGACCTGTACGTGATCGTCCACGTCGACAGCCACCCCGTCTTCGGCCGCAAGGGCGACAACCTCACCGTCACGGTCCCCGTCTCCTTCGCCGAGGCGGCGCTGGGCGGCGAGATCAGGGTGCCGACCCTCGGCGGGCCTCCGGTCACGCTGAAGATCCCGGCCGGCACGCCCAACGGCCGGACCATGCGCGCCCGCGGCAAGGGCGCCGTCCGCAAGGACGGCACGCGGGGCGACCTGTTGGTGACCGTCGAGGTCGCCGTGCCCGAGGGGCTGAGCGCCGAGGCGCGCGAGGCCCTGGAGGCGTACCGTCGGGTGACCGCGGACGAGGACCCGCGGGCGGAGCTCTTCCAGGCCGCGAAGGGGGCTTGACGCAATGGACGCACGCCGACGCAACCCGTACGAACTGACCGACGAGACTCCGGTGTACGTCATCTCGGTGGCGGCCCAGCTGAGCGGGTTGCACCCGCAGACGCTGCGCCAGTACGACCGGCTGGGACTCGTCTCGCCGGACCGTACGGCCGGGCGGGGACGGCGCTACTCGGCCCGCGACATCGAGCTGCTCCGACAGGTGCAGCAGCTGTCGCAGGACGAGGGCATCAACCTGGCCGGAATCAAGCGCATCATCGAGCTGGAGAACCAGGTCGCCGCGCTGCAGGCGCGGGTGGCCGAGCTGTCGGCGGCGGTCGAGGGTGCGGCGGCGGCGATACGCCAGCGCGAGGCCCAGGTCCACGCCTCGTACCGGCGCGACCTGGTGCCGTACCAGGACGTGCAGCAGACGGGCGCGCTGGTCGTGTGGCGCCCGGGTACGCGCCGGGGCGGCGAGTAGCCCCCGCGGCGCGGTGGTGGGCGCGGCGCGTTCGGCGTGCGGCGTCCGCCCGTGGACGTGTCGAACGCCCCCTCTCCGGAGGGGGCCTTCCGCATGCCTGGTCCGGGCCGTGCGGGTCCGGTCCGGGTCGGGCGGTGTCGGGTGCAAGGCCGCCCCTTGTGCGGGCCGGTCCCGTGCGGGTGGGGCGGGTCCCGCGGGGGTCCGGGCCGGGCCGGGCCGGGGTGCGAGGTCGCCCTCGTGCGGGTCCGGGTCGCCCTCGTGCGGGTCCGGCCGTGCGGGTGCGGGTCGGGCCCGTACGGGGTCCGGCCGGGCGGGTCCGTGCGGGGGTCCGGGGTCGGCGGGGCGTCAGTCGTGGCCGCGCGGCGGCTCCTCCGGGCCGGGGGTGCGGGGGGTGAGGTCCTGGTCCTGGTCGAGGATGCCGGAGCGGGCGATGAGGTAGCCGAGCTGGGCGCGGCTGCCGCTGCCCAGGGTGGAGGCGAGCTTGGCGATGTGGGCGCGGCAGGTGCGGACGTTCATGCCGAGCCGGCGGGCGATGGCCTCGTCGACGTGGCCCTCGACGAGGAGCTTGGCGATGGACCGCTGGATGCCGCTTATGCCGTTGAGGGCGGGGGCGTACGAGACGACCTCCTCCTCCCACGGGATGCCGTGCAGCCAGAACTGCTCGAACACGCCGACGAGGTACTGCACCAGTCCCTCGTGCCGCAGCTCCAGGGCCACCTGGCGGTCGCTGCGGGCCGGTATGAAGGCGACCTTGCGGTCGACGATGATCAACCGGTCGATGATCTCCTCCAGCGTGCGGACCTCCAGTCCGTACGGCGTGATCCGCTCGACGTACCCCATGGTCGCCGAGTGGTGCCGCGCGGTGTGCTGGTAGAGGGTCCGCATTCGGACACCGCGGCCCAGCAGGGGCTCCACCCGCCGCAAGGCGGCCTTGACAGTCTCGGGTTTCCGCCCGCTGCCCGGCTGGATGGTGAGGAGTTCGACCGCGCACTCGTCCGTCACGCGGTCCAGTTCGGCGTTGATGACCGCCAGACCCTCCAGGACGTTGATCGCCGCACTGGTGCAGGGGGCCGCCGCGGGGATCGTCATGAACGGCTCGAATGCATCGGCCAACGACAGGGCCCGCTGCCTGCGCTGCTGGATCTCCCGCTCGATGGGGTGTATCAGCTGGTTGAGGGCGATGGACGGGGGCACGGGCCGCAGCCACTGGGAATCGTCCGGATCCGGATGCAGCAGGGCGAGGTCGATGAGGCAGGGCGCCGCGTCGACCTCCGTACGGGCTATCCGGCCGGCGCGCAGGGCGGCCGCGTACAGGTGCTTTCCGGCTTCGCACAGCTCGTCATGACTGTGCCCGGTTTCCGGATTGTCCACCTTAGACCGCATCTGCACCCCCCTCAGGGTCCTGTATTTCAGGAACATGATGCCTGTACTGGCTGGTGGAAGCGTTCGGAGTGAGCCATCGTCATAGACGCGGGGGAGGAGGTAAGGACAAAAAGAGGTGGAGATCGTCCATGACCAGGATGGTTCGTGCACTTAGCGCCATAGCTGTCGCCGCGGCGGCCGCGTGCGGTGTCGCCGCCCTCAGCGGCGAGCCGTCGTGGGACACGGTGTCCGCGAACAGCGTCGTCGCAGGTGAGCCTGCGTGGGAGGTCGGGCCGGCGGGCATCCCTGAGCCTTCGTGGGAGGTCACCCCGGCGACCTTCGGGGAGCCCTCTTGGGACAGTGCCGACTCCACGCCGACGGGTGTCGCCGCATGAACGTCCCCGACGACTCCCGATTCCGCCGCGAGATGGCGTCCGCCTACCGTTCCGGGTGGCACTTCATCGACCTCGTCACCGCAGTCCCCCAGGGTGGCGATTCGTTGATGGTCACCCTCTTCGGGGAGCCGATCGTCATCACCCGCGGCGACGACGAGGACATCCGCGCCTACCGGTGCCTCCGTCGGCCGCGCGGTGCGCCGCAGCCCGTCCGCTGCGCCATCCGCTACGGAATGATCTTCGTCAACCTCGACCAGCGGGACCATCAGCTGGTCGAGGCCGAGACCCCTACCGCCACCCCCCGCAGCGCCTGAGCGATTCCCCCGTCGTTGTAGATCGCTCAGGTGCTTCCCCCACACAGCGGCGCCATCGTGGACCTGAAACACGATGGCGCCGCTGTGCTGTCCGCGCGCCGCGGTCCGGCCCCGCGGCGTGTGCCCCGCGCGTCCGCCGGGCCCCGCGCGTCCCTCGGTCTAGGCCCGTCCCATCGCGCGGGTGAGCGTGATCTCGATCACGACCCGGTCCGGGTTCGGCGCCGGGGTGCGCCCGTACCGCTCCGCGTACCGCGCGACGGCGTCCGCGACGACGTCCGGTTCCGTGCGGACCACGGCCAGACCCTCCAGCGTCGCCCAGCGGCCCGCGGCCACCTGGCACACCGCGACACGGGCACCGTCGGACCCCGCCGCCAGCACGTTCGCCACCTTGCGGCTGTGCTTGTTGGTGATCACCCGGGCCACGCCCCGCGCGCCGCCGTCGGGGTCGTAGGTGACGCCGACCGGCACCACGTGCGGCGAACCGTCGGGGCGGTGGGTCGTCAGCGTGCACATGTGGCGCTCGCGCCAGAAGCTGACGTAGGAGGCGCCGGGGTCCCGCAGGTCGATGGCCATGTCCGGAACCTACCGGCGGCTGCTGGCCCCCACCACCTTGAGTGGAATAGACTCAACTTTGTGGACGTTGGCTGAGTCATAAGCCGGGACGACGCATCAGCAGCCGAGGAGGACCCAGTACCCGTGGACGCCGAGCTGACCAACAAGAGCCGGGACGCGCTGAACGCCGCGACCAACCGTGCCGTGTCGGGCGGGCACGCCGACCTGACGCCGGCGCACCTGCTGCTGGCGCTGCTCTCCGGCCAGGACAACGAGAACCTCACCGACCTGCTCGCCGCCGTCGACGCCGACCAGGCGGCCGTACGCGCCGGGGCGGAACGGCTGCTCGCCGGCCTCCCCAGCGTCACCGGGTCGACCGTCGCCCCGCCGCAACCCAACCGCGACCTGCTCGCCGTGGTCGCCGACGCCCAGGCCCGGGCGCGCGAGCTCGGCGACGAGTACCTCTCCACGGAGCACCTGCTCGTCGGCGTCGCGGCCAAGGGCGGCGCCGCGGGCGAGCTCCTCACGCGGCAGGGCGCGACCGCCGGGAAGCTGCTGGCCGCCTTCACCCGCGCGCGGGGCAGCCGCCGCGTCACCACGCCGGACCCCGAGGGGCAGTACAAGGCGCTGGAGAAGTTCGGCACGGACCTCACCGCCGCCGCCCGCGAGGGCCGGCTCGACCCGGTGATCGGCCGCGACCAGGAGATCCGCCGCGTCGTGCAGGTGCTCTCCCGCCGCACCAAGAACAACCCCGTCCTCATCGGCGAGCCCGGCGTCGGCAAGACCGCCGTCGTCGAGGGGCTCGCCCAGCGGATCGTGAAGGGCGACGTCCCCGAGTCGCTGCGCGACAAGCGGCTGGTCTCCCTCGACCTGGGCGCCATGGTCGCCGGCGCGAAGTACCGCGGCGAGTTCGAGGAGCGGCTGAAGACCGTCCTGTCCGAGATCAAGGAGAGCGACGGCCAGGTCGTCACCTTCATCGACGAGCTGCACACGGTCGTCGGCGCGGGCGCCGGCGGCGACTCCGCGATGGACGCGGGCAACATGCTCAAGCCCATGCTGGCCCGCGGCGAGCTGCGCATGGTCGGCGCGACCACCCTCGACGAGTACCGCGAGCGCATCGAGAAGGACCCCGCGCTGGAGCGCCGCTTCCAGCAGGTCCTGGTCGCCGAGCCGACCGTCGAGGACACCATCGCCATCCTGCGCGGCCTCAAGGGCCGCTACGAGGCGCACCACAAGGTGCAGATCGCGGACTCCGCGCTCGTCGCCGCCGCGACCCTCTCCGACCGGTACATCACCTCCCGCTTCCTCCCCGACAAGGCCATCGACCTCGTCGACGAGGCGGCCTCCCGGCTCCGCATGGAGATCGACTCCTCGCCCGTCGAGATCGACGAGCTCCAGCGCGCCGTCGACCGGCTGCGCATGGAGGAGCTGGCGCTGAAGAACGAGAGCGACCCCGCCTCCGTGCAGCGGCTGGAGAAGCTGCGCCGCGACCTCGCCGACAAGGAGGAGGAGCTGCGCGGCCTGACCGCCCGCTGGGAGAAGGAGAAGCAGGGCCTCAACCGCGTCGGCGAGCTGAAGGAGAAGCTCGACGACCTGCGCGGCCAGGCCGAGCGGGCCCAGCGCGACGGCGACTTCGACACCGCCTCCAAGCTGCTCTACGGCGAGATCCCGGCCGTCGAGCGCGAGCTGGAGGAGGCCAGCGAGGCCGAGCAGGAGGCCGCCAAGGACACCATGGTCAAGGAGGAGGTCGGCCCGGACGACATCGCCGACGTCGTCGGCTCCTGGACCGGCATCCCCGCCGGCCGCCTCCTGGAGGGCGAGACGCAGAAGCTGCTGCGCATGGAGGAGGAGCTGGGCCGGCGGCTGATCGGCCAGAGCGAGGCCGTCCGGGCCGTCTCCGACGCCGTGCGCCGCACGCGGGCCGGCATCGCCGACCCCGACCGGCCGACCGGCTCGTTCCTCTTCCTCGGCCCGACCGGCGTCGGCAAGACCGAGCTGGCCAAGGCGCTCGCCGACTTCCTCTTCGACGACGAGCGGGCCATGGTCCGCATCGACATGTCGGAGTACGGCGAGAAGCACTCCGTCGCCCGGCTCGTCGGCGCGCCCCCCGGCTACGTCGGCTACGAGGAGGGCGGGCAGCTGACCGAGGCGGTGCGCCGCCGCCCGTACAGCGTCGTCCTGCTGGACGAGGTGGAGAAGGCCCACCCGGAGGTCTTCGACGTCCTCCTGCAGGTCCTCGACGACGGGCGGCTCACGGACGGCCAGGGCCGCACGGTCGACTTCCGCAACGCCATCCTGGTGCTGACCTCCAACCTGGGCAGCCAGTACCTGATGGAGCCGACGACGACGGAGGCCGAGAAGCGGGAGCAGGTGCTGGAGGTCGTGCGGGCCTCGTTCAAGCCGGAGTTCCTCAACCGGCTGGACGACATCGTCGTCTTCGCCGCGCTGAACCGCGACGAGCTGGCCCGGATCGCCCGCCTCCAGATCGGCCGCCTGGCCCGCCGCCTCGCCGAGCGGCGGCTCACCCTGGACGTCACGCCCGACGCCCTGGAGTGGCTCGCCGTCGAGGGCAACGACCCGGCCTACGGCGCGCGCCCGCTGCGCCGCCTGGTGCAGACCGCCATCGGCGACCGCCTCGCCCGCGCCATCCTGTCCGGCGCGATCACGGACGGCGACACGGTCCGTGTGGACCGGACGGACGACGGCCTGTCGGTGGAACCGGTCCGCTGACGGCGGACCCCAGGGCCCGTGCCGTACGGGGGCGCCGGGGCGGCCCGTGTCAGCCCGCAGCGGATCGGGGCCGGTCGGGCTTGCCACCGACCGCCCACGATGGGGGAGGATGGCGGCTATCCGTACGAAGGGAATTACCCGGTGAGCATCGACCCGTCCTCGATTCCGAATTTCGGGGGACAGCCCCAGCCTCAGGCCGAAGGACCGGCGGGCCCCATCGTCCCCGACCAGGACCTGGTGAAGCAGCTCCTGGAGCAGATGGAGCTCAAGTACGTCGTCGACGACGAGGGTGACCTCGCGGCGCCGTGGGAGGAGTTCCGCACCTACTTCATGTTCCGCGGCGAGGCGGAGCAGCAGGTCTTCTCCGTCCGCACGTTCTACGACCGGCCGCACCCGGTCGAGGACCGCACGAAGATCCTGGAGACGATCGACGACTGGAACCGCCGCACCCTGTGGCCCAAGGTGTACACGCACCTCCACGAGGACGAGCAGGGCGGCGCCACGATCCGGCTCATCGGCGAGGCCCAGATGCTGATCGGCACGGGCGTCAGCCTGGAGCACTTCGTGTCGTCCACGGTCAGCTGGGTGCGCGCGTCGATCGAGTTCGACAAGTGGCTCCTGGAGCAGCTGGGCCTGGAGCCCGGTACGCCCACCGAGGGCGACGAGGTCTGAGCACCCCCGCCCCCTCGGGCGTCCCGCGGTACCCGGTCCGGCCGGGGCGGCGGCCCATGACGGGCCGCGGCCCCGGCCGGACCCGTTCGGAGCCGGGCCGGGCCCTGCGCCGTGTCCGTCACAGCCGCGCCAGGCGCTCGGCCGCCTCCCGCAGCACGGTCTCGCCCTTGCAGAAGGCGAGCCGCACCAGGGTGCGCCCGGTCTCCGGGTGGTCGTAGAAGACGGCGTTCGGGATGGCGACGACCCCGCACCGCTCCGGCAGCGACCGGCAGAAGGCGACCCCGTCCCGTGCGCCCAGCGGGGCGGCGTCGGCCGTCACGAAGTACGTGCCGCGCGGCCGGTACACCCGGAAGCCCGCGGCGGTCAGCCCCTCGGTGAGGATGTCCCGCTTGGCGGCGAGGTCGGCGCGCAGCGACGCGAAGAACGCGTCCGGCAGCCGCAGCGCCTCGGCGACGGCGTACTGGAACGGCCCCGACGCCACGAAGGTCAGGTACTGCTTCGCCGTGCGCACCGCCGCCGTCAGCTCGGGCGGCGCCGTGAGCCAGCCGACCTTCCACCCGGTGAACGAGAACGTCTTGCCGGCCGACGAGATCGTCACCGTCCGCTCCCGCATCCCCGGGAACGACGCGATCGGCACGTGCTCCGCGTCGTCGAAGACCAGGTGCTCGTAGACCTCGTCCGTGACGACGAGCAGGTCCCGCTCGACCGCGAGCGCCGCCACCGCGGCCAGCTCGTCCCGGGTGAGGACGGTGCCGGTGGGGTTGTGCGGGGTGTTGAGCAGGATGAGCCGGGTGCGGTCGGTGACGGCGGCGCGCAGCTCGTCCAGGTCGAGGACGAAACGGCCGCCGTCCGGGTCGGGGCGCAGGGTCACCGGGACGCGGGTGCCGCCGGCCATGGCGATGCACGCGGCGTACGAGTCGTAGTACGGCTCCAGGGCGACGACCTCGTCGCCCGGCTCGACCAGCGCGAGCAGGGACGCGGCGACCGCCTCCGTCGCCCCGACGGTGACCAGGACCTCCGTGTCGGGGTCGTAGGAGAGGCCGTACCGCCGCCGCTGGTGCTCGGTGATCGCGGTGCGCAGTTCCGGGACGCCGGGGCCGGGCGGGTACTGGTTGCCGCGGCCCTCGCGCAGGGCGCGGACGGCCGCCTCGCGGATCTCCACGGGGCCGTCGGTGTCGGGGAAGCCCTGGCCGAGGTTGATCGCGCCGGTGGCGGTCGCCAGCGCGGACATCTCGGCGAAGATCGTGGTGCCGAACGGGGCGAGACGGCGGTTGAGCGGTGCTCTGGTCATGGGCGCCATCCTGCGGTGAAGCGCGGGCGGCCTCAAGGGCGCGCGCGGGCCGTAGGGCGTCCGGGCGGAAACCTCTGGAGTTGCTCAAGTCGCGATTCGGCGGGGGCGGGGGACGGGCATTCCCCAGGCACACCACACACGGGGGAGGGTGATCGGACATGGAGTTCATGGCGGTCTTCGGGGGACTTGCACTGATGGCGGTGGTCATCCGCTTCGTCGGGACCCGCGGCGGCGCGTCCCGGCGGGGCCGGCGGGGGCGCCACTCGTCGTCGACCGGCGGCGGCGCGGGCGGCTGGTGGGACGGTGGCGGGGGCCACTCCTGCGGCGGCGGTTCGTCGTGCGGCGGTGGCGGGGGCGGCGGTTGCGGCGGCGGTTCCTGACCGGCGGGGGCGGACGCATGACCGGGATGTTCGTCATGGGTGGCGCGCTGCTGCTGATGATGGTGGGGTTCGTGGCCCTCACCACGGGGGGCGGGGGCGCCGGCGGGGGCCGGACGGCCCGCCGCCGGACGGCCGGCACCGGGAGGACCCGCGCCGGGAGTACCGGCGCAGGGGGAGTCCGGTCCGACACGGCGAGCGGCGGGGGCGTCCGGTTCGACGCCGGGAGCGGTGTCCCGGGCGGCGGTGACGGCCCGGGGGGCGGCACCGGCGGCGGGGGCGGCGCGCCGTCGTGCGACGGCGGCGGGGGCGGGGGCGGCGGCTCGCCCGGCGGCTCCTGCGACGGGGGCGGGGGAGGGGGCGGGTGCGGAGGCGGCTGACACGGGGCAGCCGGTCCGCATCCACGGCGGGGCGCCCGGCGGGGAGAACTTCCGCCGGGCGCGCCTCCGTTGTGTGTTTGCGCGCCTCTGGCCGCGGTTTCCGGTGAACACGTGAACCGTCAGGCCCCCGAGGGGATGGAACCGGCGCAAAGTTGGGTAAAGACGCTGTGAGCCTCGCGGGGTTCGTGATTGCCTCGCTGTCGAGACATCGAGCCCTCGGACCTCGTGTGGACCCCGAGCCGGTACCTCCAGCCCCCCGAACGTCTTCCGAACGTCTTCCGGGACGACGTCCCCGGTCCACCCGTCACGTCACCGTGCTTGCGGAGCTGACTCATGCTCACCACCCTGCAGACCGCGTACACCGACACGCGCGCAGCCGACCTGGCCTGGGCGTTGGGGCGCGAGCCGCTGCCCGCCCTCGCCGTCCTGGACCTCGAACTGTCCGGCGCCACACTGCAACTGAGACTGCTCGGCGCGTCCCACCAGGTCCTCCTGGAGGAAGGGGACACCAGATGCTCGGAGACCGTCGCCTGCATGCCCGGCAGCAGCACGCCCCTGCCGCTGGGCGCGGCGGAGCGGATCGGCGGTATGGAGTACGAGTTCGCGGCGCGCGTCGAGACGCTGTCGCAGGGCGCGTTCGCCGGGCGCGCGCAGGAACTGCTCGCGCTCGTCGCCGACCACCCGCACGGCCTGGCCGGGACGTTCCCCGGCTCGCCGCACGCGTTCACCGCGATGCTGGCGCAGCGGTACGACGGCGGGGTGCGATGGCGCACGTGGCACGCGTACCCGCAGGAGGGGCAGCTCGTGGTGACGCGGACCAGCGTGCGGCGCGACCCCCGGGCCCGGCGCCCGGACGGCGGGGCCGCCCGGTTGCGCCGCGAGGGCGGTGCCGCGTCCGGCGGCCCGCTGGTGCGCGGGGCCGCCGGTGGGTGACGGGGTGCCGCTGCGCGGGGCCGCCGGGGGTTGAGCCGCCGGTGGTCGACGGGGTGCCGGAGCGCGCGGCCGCCGGTCGCCCGGGGCCTGCTGATGGCGCCACCGGCAGGGGCCGGCCGCCGACCAGCCGGGGTCCGCTCCGGCGGCGGCCCGGGGCCGGTCCGCACGGCTGTCGGGCGTTCCATGCCTCGGACGCCCCGGTAGCACTCGTGTGGGTGACGAAGCGTGAGTGGAACGCGACGTAGCGTGGACGCATGCTCGAAGCGCCCGCCTCGCCGACCGCGGCGCCGCCCTCCTCGGAGGACGCGGCGCCCGGGCCGCCGGGGCCGCGCGCCGGCCGCCCCCTGGTCCTCGCGGCCGTCTTCGTCTGCGCCGCCTGCGGACTGGTCTACGAGCTCCAACTGGTCGCCCTCGCCTCGTACCTGATCGGCGACTCCGTGACCCAGGCGTCCGTCGTGCTGGCCGTCATGGTCTTCGCGATGGGCGTCGGCTCCCTGCTCGCCAAACGGCTGCGCCGCCGGGCGGCCGTGGGCTTCGGGCTGCTGGAGGCGGTGCTCGCCCTGGTCGGCGGCTGCTCCGGGCTCGCGCTGCACGCCTCGTTCGCCTGGCTGGGCGGCGCGCGGCACACGCTGGTCGTGCTCTCCCTCGTCACCGGGGTGCTGATCGGCGCCGAGATACCGCTGCTGATGACGCTGATCCAGCGCGTCTCGCCGCGCGCCCGCCAGGACGCCGACGGCACGGTCGCGGACCTGTTCGCCGCCGACTACGTGGGCGCGCTGGTCGGCGGGCTCGCCTTCCCGTTCGTCCTGCTGCCCTGGCTCGGTCAGCTCACCGGCGCGCTCCTGACCGGCGTGGTGAACGCCGTGGTGGGCGGGGCCATCGTGCTGTGGCTCTTCGCCCGCGACCTGTCGGGTCGCGAACGGCTGCTGCTCGTCTGCGTCAACGCCGCCGTCCTCGGTCTGCTCGCCGTCGCCGCGCTGCTGGTGGAGGACTTCGAGCGGGCCGCGCGCCACGCCGTCTACGGCGCGCACGTCCGCGTCGCCGTCCGCACGTCCGTGCAGGAGGTCGTGCTGACCGGCACCCGGCACGGACCGCCCGACCTGTACCTGGACGGGCGGCTGCGGATCAGCGGCGGCGACGGGTACCGCTACCACCAGGCCCTGGTCCACCCCGCCATGCGCGGCCGCCACACGCGCGTGCTGGTCCTCGGCGGCGGCGACGGGCTCGCCGCGCGCGAGGTGCTCCGCTACGCCGACGTGGCGCACGTGACCGTCGTCGAGGTGGACCCGGGCGTCGTCCGGCTCGCCCGCACCGATCCGGCCCTGGCCCGGCTGAACGCCCACGCGTACGACGACCCCCGGCTGCGGGTCGTCCACGCCGACGCGTTCCGCTGGCTCAGGACCGCGCCGCGCACCGCGCCGTACGACGTCGTCGTCGCGGACCTGCCGCACCCGGGGAGCACCGCCGGCGCGAAGCTGCACTCGCAGGAGTTCTACGGCCTGACCGCGCGCGTGCTCGCCGCCGGCGGCCGCCTCGCCGTCCACGCCGGGCCGGTCGCCGCGCGGCCCTCCGTGTACTGGACGGTGGAGGCGACGCTGCGCGCCGCGGGTTTCGCCACCCGGCCGTACGCCGTCACGGACCGACCGACCGGTCCCGCCGGCGGCCCCGGCCGCGCGCCCGACGGGTCCGCGCGTCCCCCGCGCGACTGGGGCCTCCTCCTGGCCGCGCCCGCCTCCTCGCGCAGGCCGGGCCCGCCCGCCCTCGCGCCCGCCCCGGGGGCACCGGCGCGGGACGCGCCGACGCAGGGCGCCCTGGCGGCCGCGGCACGCCGCGCGGAACGGACCCGCGTGCCGGCCCTGCCCCCGTCGACCCTGACCCACCCCCGCTACGGCCGATGACCGGGGCCGGACGGGGCCGACGGCCCGCCGGGACCGGGCCGGTGGGGCCGGTCGGGCCGGTCGGGCCGGCCGTGCCCGGCCGGGGCCGAGCGGGTGCGGTGGAGCCGGGCGGGTCGGGGCCGACGGGTCCGGTGGGCGGCCCCGGTCGGGCGGGCGGCCCGTACGGGGAGGCGGCCGGCGCCGGCGGCCCCTGGCGGGACGCGGCCGGCGCCGGCCCCTGACGCGGTCGGCGGGTGATCGGTGGCGCGCGGAGCGGGGACGGGACGGCCCGGCGTGGGTAGGCTCGCTCCCATGGAGCATGAGGTGTTCGTTCCGGTTGCCGAGCCGCCCCTCCGCGACCTGCTGGCCGACCCGGCCCGCGTCGCCCGCTGCGTCCCAGGGCTCCAACAGGACGCGGACGGCGCCGCGGGGCCGCTGTCGGGCCGCCTCCGGGTGCGCGTCGGCGGGCACACCATCACCTACCGCGGCGAGCTGCACCTCACCGCCCGGGAGGACGGCGCGTACGCCGTCGAGGGCGAGGGCTCCGAAGTGCGCGGCGGCGGGGCGGTGAAGGTCGCGCTGACCGCCCGGCTCACTCCGGCGGAGGACGGCACCACCCTGGCCTTCACCGGTTCCGCCGGCGCCGAGGGGCGCCTGGCCGAGCTGCCGGACGACGCGGTCACCGCGGCGGCCCAGCGCCTGCTGGACCGTTTCGGCGAGGCCCTCGCCCGCGGCGCGGCCGCCCCGGCGGCCCCGGCCGCCGCCGCGGGCCCGCAGGACGGCGTGACCGGACCGGACGGCGCGGGCGACGCGGACGGCCCCGGCGACGTGGACCACGACGGGGTCGACGACGGCGCAGTGGAGCCGACCGCCGCCGACGCGGCCCCGGGCGCCGCGGGCGACACCGCCGCCGACGCCGCCCACACCGACGCCGGTGACGACGCGGCCGACGACGAGGCCGGCCGGCGCCCCACCGTCTTCGACACGCCGGTCCCGCCGCCCTCCCTGGACCCGGACGCCCTGGACCCGTTCGCCGTCGACGGCTTCCCGCTCGACGAGACGGTCCCCGGCGAGCCCGCCGTCGAGGCCGCACACGCCCGGCGGACCATGATCGGCCGCAGTGCCGAGGAGGTCGACCACTCCCCGCCCCGCGGCAGGTACGCCCCCGTGCCCGGCCCCGACCACCGGGTCGGTTCCGCCGCGCTGCGCTGGCTCGCCCCCGCCGCCGCGCTCGCCATCGCCTCGGCGGTCGTCGTCGGCCGCGCCCTGCGCCGCCGCGGCTGAGGGACCCGGACCCCTCCCGGGCGGTGTCCCGCCGGTCGCACCGGGCGCGCGTGTCCGGCACGGCACGCCCGCCCGTGCCCCTCGGACCCGGCAGGTGCCCCGCCGCGCCGGGGCACCGTCGGCCGCCCACGCCACCGGATACCGCTCCCTGATCCGACCCGACCGACGGGACACCCCCTAGGGTCGGAGGGGTGAGCATGAGTGAGAACGTCCGGCTGGCCGCCGGAGACGTCGAGTTGACCATCACACCCGCCAACGGCTGCCGGTTGGCCGGCCTGCGCGTGGCCGGTGCGGAACTGCTGCGGCAGGGCGAGCGGTACGGCTGCTTCCCGATGGTGCCCTGGTGCGGACGCACCGACCGGGGCGTCTTCCTCAACGGCGCGACCCGGCACCGACTGCCGCTCAACGCGCCCCCGCACGCCATCCACGGCACCGGCCGCGACACCGCCTGGCGCACGGCCCGCGCGGACGGGACGGAGGCGGTCTTCACGTACGACCTGGCCGATCCGTGGCCGTACACCGGCCGGGTCACGCAGACCGTCGAGCTGACCGACTCCTCGCTCACGCTGCGGCTGGGCGTCGAGACGTACGACGACTCGTTCCCCGCGCAGGCCGGCTGGCACCCGTGGTTCAACCGGACCGTCCACGGCAGCGAGGTGGCCCTCGACTTCGCCCCCGCCTGGCAGGAGGAGCGCGGCGACGACCACCTCCCCACCGGCCGGCGCGTCGACCCCCGGCCCGGCCCCTGGGACGACTGCTTCGGCATGCCCGACGGCGTCAGCGCCACGCTGACCTGGCCCGGAGTGCTGGAGCTCGAGGTGGCGAGCCGCTCCCCGTGGGTCGTCGTCTACGACGAGCAGGAGGCCGCCGTCTGCGTCGAGCCGCAGTCGGGTCCGCCGAACGGGCTGAACACCCACCCGCGGCTCGTCACCCCCATCGACCCGCTGGAGGTCGCCACCACCTGGACCTGGCGCCGCCTCTGACGCGCGGGCCGCGCCCCCTCCGGCTCCGGCCGCCGCCTCCGACGCGGGACGCGACCGGCAGGAGCGGGACGGACGCGGGCGACCGGAGCGGTGGGGCCGGACCGGCCGCCGCGGGACGGCACCGGCCGCCGCGGGACGCGACCGGCCGGTGCGGGAGGCCAGTGGTCGGCGCCGGGGTGCGGGCGGTCGGCGCCGGGTGCGGGCGGCCGGTCGTGCCCGGCGCGGACGGTGCCGCTTAAGCTCGTGGGCATGACTGACGTACGAGCCGATCTGCTCCGGCAGATCAAGGACAAGGCCGTGGTGCACGGCAAGGTGACCCTCTCCTCGGGTCTGGAGGCCGACTACTACGTCGACCTCCGCCGGATCACGCTGGACGGCGCCGCCGCGCCGCTCGTGGGTCAGGTCATGCTCGATCTGACCGCCGACCTCGACTTCGACGCGGTGGGCGGCCTGACCCTCGGCGCCGACCCCGTCGCCACGTCGATGCTGCACGCGGCCGCCGCCCGCGGCCGCGCCCTGGACGCGTTCGTCGTCCGCAAGGCCGCCAAGGCGCACGGCATGCAGCGCCGCGTCGAGGGCCCGGACATCAAGGGCCGCCGCGTCCTGGTGGTGGAGGACACCTCCACCACCGGCGGCTCCCCGCTGACCGCCGTCGAGGCGGTCCGCGAGGCGGGCGCCGAGGTCGTCGCCGTCGCGACGATCGTGGACCGGGCGACCGGCGCCGGCGAGAAGATCAGCGGCACCGCCGGGGTGCCCTACCGGTACGCCTTCGCCCTGGACGAGCTGGGCCTCGGCTGACCCCCGGCCGCTCGACCTGCGGCTTCTTCGACGCGTGCGCCGTTCCCCGGGGAACGGCGCACGCGTCGTGCGTCACGGCGCCGTCCGGGGGGTGGAGCCCGCGGGGCCGTCTGGGAAGATGGGTGCGACGATGACGTCGCCCCCAGGTCAGGGATCAGCAACGCTACGCAACCGCAGATCACAAGGAGCGGACAGATGCCCATCGCAACCCCCGAGGTCTACAACGAGATGCTCGACCGGGCGAAGGCAGGCAAGTTCGCCTACCCGGCCATCAACGTGACGTCGTCGCAGACCCTGCACGCCGCCCTGCGCGGCTTCGCCGAGGCCGAGAGCGACGGCATCATCCAGATCTCGACCGGTGGCGCGGAGTTCCTGGGCGGCCAGCACAACAAGGACATGGTGACCGGCGCCGTCGCGCTCGCCGAGTTCGCCCACATCGTCGCCGCGAAGTACGACGTCACCATCGCCCTCCACACCGACCACTGCCCGAAGGACAAGCTCGACGGCTACGTCCGCCCGCTGATCGCGGTCTCCGCCGAGCGCGTCGCCAAGGGCGAGAACCCGCTGTTCCAGTCCCACATGTGGGACGGCTCCGCTGAGACCCTCGCCGACAACCTGGCCATCGGCCGCGAGCTCCTCGCGCAGGCCGCCGCCGCCCGGATCATCCTCGAGGTCGAGATCACCCCGACCGGCGGCGAGGAGGACGGCGTCACCCACGAGATCAACGACGAGCTGTACACCACCGTCGACGACGCCGTCCGCACCGCCGAGGCCCTCGGCCTGGGCGAGCAGGGCCGCTACCTGCTGGCCGCGTCCTTCGGCAACGTCCACGGCGTGTACAAGCCGGGCAACGTCGTGCTCCGCCCCGAGCTGCTGAAGGACCTCCAGCAGGGCGTCGCCGAGCGCTTCGGCAAGGCCGACCCGTTCGACTTCGTCTTCCACGGCGGCTCCGGCTCGACCGCCGAGGAGATCGCCACCGCGCTGGAGAACGGCGTCGTGAAGATGAACCTCGACACCGACACCCAGTACGCCTTCACCCGTCCGGTCGCGGACCACATGTTCAAGAACTACGACGGTGTCCTGAAGGTCGACGGCGAGGTCGGCTCGAAGAAGACGTACGACCCGCGCACCTGGGGCAAGCTGGCGGAGGCGGGCATGGCCGCGCGCGTCGCCGAAGCCTGCCAGGCGCTCCGCTCGGCGGGCACCAAGCTGAAGTAGTCGCCGCCACGGCGACCGGCCGGGCCCGGCACCGCGAGCGCGCGGTGCCGGGCCCGTGCCCGTGGCCGGCCGCGCGCGGACGCGACGCCGCACCCGCCGGAAGCAGCGCCGCGCCCGCCGCGCCGCCGGGACGCCGGAAGCACGTCGGAAGCACGCCGGAAGGGGAAGCATGCCGCAGGACCGGGTGTACGACTTCGACGCGGAGGTGCCGATACGCGGCACCGGCTCGTTCCAGTGGGACGTGCTGCCCGATCTGTACGGGGTGCCGGACCTGGTCCCGTTCACCATCTCCGACATGGACTTCCGCTCACCGCCGGAAGTGCTCGACGCCGTCCGGGAACGCGTCGACCAGGGGGTGTTCGGGTACGCCGACTGGCGGTACACGGCCTTTCCGGACGCCGTGCGCGAGTGGTACCGCCGGCGGTACGACCTGGAGCTCGACCCGGCGGCGCTCGTCTTCGGCCCGTCCGTGGTGAACGGCCTGGCGCAGCTGCTGCGGATGTGGACCCGGCCGGGTGACGGCGTCGTGGTGCACGTGCCGACGTACGACGGCTTCACCAAGACCCTCGCCGGGCTCGGACGGGAGGCGCGGGGCGTCCCGGTCGGCGACGGGGTGGCCCTGGAACGGGAGCTGGCGCGCCCCGACAGCCGGGTGCTGCTGCTGTGCTCGCCGCACAACCCGACGGGCCGGGTGTGGAGCCGGGCCGAACTGGAGCGGTTCGCGGCGCTCGCCGCCGCGCACGGGGTGGCCGTCGTCAGCGACGAGATCCACGGCGACCTCGCCCACGGCGGCCACCCTCACGTGCCGTGGCCGGCCGTCGCGCCGGCCGGGGGCCGCTGGGCGCTGCTCACCTCGGGGTCGAAGGCGTTCAACTTCCCGGCGCTGAACGGGGCGTACGGCGTGCTCGGCGACCCGGCCGACCGGGCCGCGTTCGACCGCCGGCTGGAGTACGGCGAGGGCCTCACCGCGCCGTCCGTGCTCTCCCTCACCGCGCACACCGCCGCCTACCGGCACGGCGGGCCCTGGCTGGACCAGCTGCGCGCGTACGTCGCGGGGAACCTGCGGCTGCTCGCCGACCGGCTGGAGGACGCCTTCCCCGGCCGCGCCCTGTACGCGCCGCCGCAGGCCGGGTACCTCGCCTGGGTCGACCTGCGGCCGCTCGGCGTGGACGACGGGACGCTCGACGAGGAGCTGGTCCGGCGCGAACGGGTCGCCGTCCGGCGCGGCACGGTGTACGGCACGGCCGGATTCGTGCGGATCAACCTCGGCTGCCCGCGCGCCAAGGCCGAGCGGGGCGTCGACGCGCTGGTCCGCACCCTGACCCGTCTCGCGGAGTGACCCGGCCGCCGTAGGAGACTGGGGCCATGGCCATTCACGAGAACCTGCTGGGGGGACCGCCCCCCACCCACCTGCCCGACGAGCCCGGTCCGCGCGAGCTGCTGGCGGCCGGGACCGCGCCGGAGGAGGTCGCCGCGCAGTACCCGACGTCCTCGCTCGCCTGGGCGCGCCTCGCCGACGCCGCCTACGAGGGCGGCCGGGTCGTCGAGTCCTACGCGTACGCCCGCACCGGCTACCACCGGGGCCTGGACGCCCTGCGCCGCAACGGCTGGAAGGGCCACGGCCCCGTGCCGTGGGAGCACGAGCCGAACCGCGGCTTCCTGCGCGCCCTGCACGCCCTGGCGCGGGCCGCGCAGGCGATCGGCGAGAAGGAGGAGTACGAGCGCTGCGCGACGTTCCTGCGCGACTCGTCGCCGCTCGCCGCGGACACGCTGGGCTGACGCCGCCCGGGGCCGGGGCCGCGCGACGCCGGCCGGACCCGGCCCCGCCACGGGTGGCTCCCGCCTCCGGTGGACCGCGCCTCCGGCGGACCGCGCCGGCGGTGCGGCGCGAGGCCCCGCCCCCGCTGTTTCCCGCCCCCGGTGGAGCGCTGGACCCGGCCCCGGTGGGCCCCGCCGTCGACAGGCCCCGGTCCCGGCGGCACGCCGGGGGCGGGGCCCGTTTCCGTCCTCGGGCGGAACGGGATCCTCCGGGCCGGCCCGGGCCGGGGGCACGGCCTCCCGGGGGCGGTGGCGCGCGGGTGCGGCGGGACCGGGCGGTGAGGTGCGACCGGGCCGCGTGGTGACCGGCCGGTACGATCGCACAGACCATCGAATCAGGCGCCGGACCTCCCCCGACCCGGCCAGGACACGGGGAGAGCTCTGCCATGGGCAAGCGTGGAACCGCCGCGCCGCGAAAACGCGCGCGCCGTCCGAGCGGCCGCGGCCGCGGCAGGAACCGTGGGCCGCTGAGGCGTGTCGCGCCGGCGACCCTCGCCCTCGGGATCCTCTCCCTGGCCGCCGGCGCCGCCCTCGCCCACTGGCACGCCGACGAGCGGCCCGTCGCCGCCGTCGCCCCCGCCCCCGCCGCCCCGCAGGCCCCGCGGGCGGACCGGTCACCCGCCGCCCCGGCCGCGCCGGAGAGCGACGCGCGGCCCGCCGCCCCGCCGGCCGCGCCGTCCCCCTCCCGCCCCGGCCGCGCCGCGCCGCCGCCCCGTTCCGTGCCACGGACGGGCGCCGGGACCTTCACCACCGCCCGCACCACCGGCGCCGAGGTCGGCACCGGCACCCTCCGCCGCTACCGCGTGCAGGTCGAGGACGGCACGGGCATCCCCGCCGCCGACGCCGCGCACGAGATCGAACGCATCCTCGCCCACCCGCGCGGCTGGGCCGCCCACGGCCGCGGGAGGTTCCAACTGGTCGCCGAGGACGCCGACTTCGTCATCCGGATCGCCACGCCGGAGACCGCCGACCGGCTCTGCCTCGCGCAGGGCCTCGACACCCGCGGCGAGTACAACTGCGAGACCACCGAGGGCGTCGTGGTCAACCTCAAACGGTGGCTGCTCGGCTCCCCGACCTTCACCGGCACCCCCGCCGAGTACCGCCACCTGATCATCAACCACGAGGTCGGCCACGAGATCGGGCTGCGCACCCACATGACGTGCCCCGGTCCCGGCGAGCCCGCGCCCGTGATGATGCAGCAGATCAAGGGGTTGCGCGGCTGCGTCTCCAACGCCTGGCCCTACGACGAGGACGGCCGTTACATCACCGGTCCGATCGTGCCATGATGCGACCGGGACCGCGTGCGCCGACTGCGCCCGGTCCCGAGGGGACCGGGGCTCCACCGCCGAACGGAAGGAGCAGACCGCTACCCGGTAGCACGCACCGACGGAGACAGCGATGTCTACTTCGCCCACTACCCCCCCTGCGCACGAGACCGGTTCGGACATGCCGAACCTGGACTTCGCGGGCACCACTCCCTACGAGGACTACGTGCAGGCGGACGTCCTCACCCACCTGCAGAACCTGCGCTCCGACGACCCGGGAGAGATGGTCTTCCTGGTCACCACCCAGGTCATGGAGCTGTGGTTCACCGTCATCGTCCACGAGTGGGAGACCGCGGGCCGCGCCCTGCGCGACGACCGGATCCCCGACGCGCTGACCGCCCTGCGCCGCTCGACGCACGAGCTGGAGGCGCTGAACGCCTCCTGGAACCCGATCGCCCGCCTCACGCCCGCGCAGTTCAACGCGTACCGCAAGATGCTCGGCGAGGGCTCCGGCTTCCAGTCCGCGATGTACCGCCGCATGGAGTTCCTCCTCGGCGACAAGTCGGCGTCCATGCTCGTCCCGCACCGCGGCTCCCCGCGCGTCCACGCCGAGCTGGAGAAGGCCCTCGCCGAGCCCGGCCTGTACGACGAGGTGCTGCGGCTGCTGGCCCGCCGCGGCCTGCCCGTCCCCGCCGAGGTCCTGGAGCGCGACCTCACGCTGCGGTACGAGCCGTCGCCGGCGGTCGAGCAGGTCTGGGCCGGGCTGTACGCCGCCCCCGGCGACCACGCCGAGCTGGTCGAGCTCGGCGAGGCCCTCACCGACGTCGCCGAACTGGTGTGGCGCTGGCGCAACGACCACCTCGTCGCCACCCGCCGGGCCATGGGCGCCAAGACCGGCACGGGCGGCTCCGCCGGGGTGGCCTGGCTGGAGAAGCGCGCCGGCAAGCACGTCTTCCCCGAGCTGTGGACGGCGCGCAGCCATGTCTGAGACCCTCCTCCCCCCGCGGACCCTCCAGGCGCGGGCCGCGGAACTCGACGCCGCCGACCCGCTCGCCGACCGCCGCGACCTGTTCGTCCTGGACGACGGCGTCGTCTACCTCGACGGGAACTCGCTGGGCGCCCTGCCCCGCCACGTCCCCGCGCGGATGGCGCACGTCATCGGCCACGAGTGGGGCGAGCTGCGCATCCGCTCCTGGGACGAGAGCGGCTGGTGGACCGCGCCCGAGCGGGTCGGCGACCGTGTCGCCCCGCTCCTCGGCGCCGCCCCCGGCCAGGTCGTGGTCGGCGACTCGACCAGCGTCAACGTCTTCAAGGCGCTGGTCGGGGCGGTCCGGCTGGCCGGCGACGACGGCAGGGACGAGATCGTCGTCGACGCGACGACCTTCCCCACCGACGGGTACATCGCCGAGTCCGCCGCCCGCATGACCGGCCGCCGCCTGGTGCCGGTCGCCCCGGGCGACGTCGCCGGCGCGGTCGGCCCGCGCACCGCCGCCGTCCTCGTCAACCACGTCGACTACCGCACCGGCCGCCTCCACGACCTGCCCGGCATCACCGCCGCCGCGCACGCCGCGGGCGCCGTCGCGGTGTGGGACCTGTGCCACAGCGCGGGCGCCCTCCCCGTCGACCTCGACGCGCACGGCGTGGACCTGGCCGTCGGCTGCACGTACAAGTACCTCAACGGCGGCCCCGGTTCGCCCGCGTACCTGTACGTCGCCCGGCGCCACCAGGAGCGCTTCGACTCCCCGCTGCCCGGCTGGAACTCGCACGCCGACCCCTTCGCGATGACCCCCGGGTACGCGGCGGCGGACGGGGCGCGGCGCGGCCGGGTCGGCACGCCCGACATCCTGTCGATGCTGGCCCTGGAGGCGGCCCTCGACGTGTGGGACGGGGTGCCGGTGCCGCAGGCGCGGGCGAAGAGCCTCGCCCTGACGGACTTCTTCCTGGAGTGCGTCCGGGCGTACGTCCCCGAGGGGCGCCTCACCCTCCTCACCCCGGCCGCGCACGCCGAGCGCGGCAGCCAGGTCGCCCTCTCGTGCGACGACGCCCCCGCGGTGATGGAACAGCTGATCGCCCGCGGTGTCGTGGGTGACCTGCGCCGCCCGGACGTGCTGCGTTTCGGCTTCACGCCGCTGTACGTCGGGTTCGCCGACACCGAGCGCGCCGCCCGCGTGCTCGCGGAGGTGTGTTCGGGCCGGTAGCGCCGCCGTTCGAGCCGATCTGCGGGGGCCGTCGCGCCTGATACGGTCCCCGCAGGTCAGGCCAATTCGGCCCCGTCACCGAAAGGTTGAGCACCATGCCCGACCCCGCCGCGCGCGACGCCGCCGAGGAGGCGTCGGCCCTGTCGCATCCGGCCGTCGACCCCGACTCCACCGCCTCGTACGGCCCGCACCCCGACCAGGTCGTGGACTTCCACGCGCCCCGGGGCCGGCACGACCGGGTCCCCCTCGTCGTCGTGCTGCACGGCGGGGCGTGGCGGGCGACGTACGACCGGCGGCACGTCTCGCCCTTCGCGGACTTCCTCGCCCGGCGCGGGTTCGCCGTCGCGAGCGTCGAGTACCGGCGGGGTGGCGGGCTCCCCGCACCGCGCGGGGCCGGGCCGGGCGGTACCGGGGGGCGGGGGGCCGGGCCGGTCGCCGGGCGCTGGCCGGAGACGTTCGACGACGTGGCCGCGGCGCTCGACGCGCTGCCCGCGCTCGCCGCCGCGCACGTGCCGCAGGCCGACCCGCGCCGGACGGTCGTCACCGGCCACTCGGCGGGCGGGCACCTCGCCCTGTGGGCCGCCGCCCGGCACGTCCTGCCCGCCGGTTCGCCCTGGCGGCTGCCCGAGCCGCCCGAGTTGCGCGGCGTCGTCGCCCTGGCCCCCATCGCGCACTTCGCGCGGGCCGTGGAGCTCGACGTGTGCGGCGGCGCCGTCACCCAGCTGCTCGGCGGGGACGCGCACGCCAAGGAGCGGACGGCCGCGGCGGACCCCGCGCTGCTGCTGCCCACGGGCATCGCCACGACCGTCGTCCAGGGCCGCGAGGACACCGTCGTGCCGCTGCCGGTCGCCGAGGCGTACGCCGACGCGGCGGAGCGGGCCGGGGAACTGGTCGGCCTCACCGTCCTGGACGACGTGGGCCACTTCCCCCTGATCGACCCGGCGGCGGACGCCTGCGCGGTCGTCGCGGAGGAGATCGCCCAACTGGCCTGGTGACCGGACGCCCGGTGGCACCGCACCCGAGGTGACGACCGCGGGAGAGGGGCGGGGATCGCGGACCGTGGTCGTCCGCGAGGGCTCCCGGCGTGCCCGTACGACCTTCCTCGTCACGGAGCCACCGGAGCCACCGGAGTCACCGGAGTCACCGGAGTCACCGGAGCCACCGGAGTCACCGGAACCGTCGGCCGCCACGTCGTGGCCGAGCTGCTGCGCCGCGGCGCGCCCGTCCGCGCCCTGACCCGCGAGCCCGCCGCCGCGGACCTCCCCCGCCCCGTCGAGGTCGTGCGCGGCGACCTCACCGACCCGGCCTCGCCCGCCGCGTCCGGCGCCCTCGACGGCGTCATCGGCCTGCACCTGATCACCTTCGGGTGCGCCGCCCGGCGCGGACGTCCGCCGAGTGGGCCCGGGAGCACGCGGCGGCGTTCCGGCTCCCCGGGAGGACACCGCGTAGTACTCCAGACGGACCCGCCGGAACCCGTCTCACAGCCGACGCCACGGGTGCGGTGCCCCCCGTACGGTTGCTGACGTGACCGAGACGACGCAGCGCATCCAGGGCGCCCGCAGCCCGGAGCTCCACCACGCCGTGGGGATGCTCCGGGGCCTGCGCGAACACCTCATCCAGGACGCCACGAGCTACCGCCCCCTCCCGCCCATGTCCCCCGACGGCCCCGTGACGCGCAGGCTGCCGGAGGGGATACGCCGGTACGTGGTGTGGACGCCGCACGCGGCGGTCTGCGCCGCGGCGCTGCTGGTCGTCGCCGTGGCGTTCGACCGCGGGCCGTTCGTCTTCGGCCTCCTCCCGGCGGCGCCCATCCTGCTGACGCTGGTGCGGCCGGTGGCGGCCTTCTGGGGGTCGCTGCTCGCCGCGACCCTGTCCTCCGTGGTCGCCGGGCCGTGGGACGGGGGGCCGTGGACGCCTCTCACCTTCTTCTCCCACCTGGTCGTCCTGACCGTGGTCGCGGCGCGGACCCAGCCGCGCACCGCCGCCTGGATGTGGGTGGTGACCGGCGTGTACGGGCTCTTCTCGGGCATGGTCTTCGGCGGGTACGGCGGCGAGAACACCGCGGCGCTGCTCTTCGTCTCCGCGCTCGTCCTCCTCACGGTGACCGTCCTGCACGTGCGGCGGGAGGCGAAGGAGGAGGTGACCGCGGAGCGCACGGTCACCGCGCACGAGCGGTCCATGCGGACCCTGCTGGAGGAGCGCACCACCATCGCGCGCGAGCTGCACGACGTGGTCGCCCACCACATGTCGGTCGTCGCCATCCAGGCGGAGGCCGCCCCGTACCGGGTGGAGAACCCGCCGCCCGAGCTGGAGCAGGCGTTCGTGACGATCCGCGAGAACGCGGTCGCCGCCCTGGCCGAGCTGCGGCGCGTCCTGGGTGTGGTCCGCGCGGAGGACTACGAGGCCCCCGACGCCCCGCAGCCGACCCTCGCCGACCTGGACGGGCTGCTGGCCAACGTCCGCGACGCGGGCCTGGCCGTCGACAAGGCGGTCACCGGCGCCGCGCGCGAGCTGCCGCAGGGCGTGGAGCTGTCCGCGTACCGCATCGTGCAGGAGGCGCTCAGCAACGTCCTGCGGCACGCGCCGGGCGCGGCGGCGCGCGTGGAGATCGCGTACGTGCTGGGCGGGCTCGGCCTGCGGGTCGTGAACGGCCCGCCGCGCGGCCTCGTCAAGCCCTCCCCGGGCGCGGGCCACGGCATCACCGGCATGCGGGAGCGGGTGGCGATGCTGAACGGCGAGCTGACCGCGGGGCCGACGGACGACGGCGGCTACGAGGTGACGGCGTTCGTGCCGGTGACGAAGGACGAGGCGACGGCGTGACGATCAGGGTCCTGGTGGTGGACGACCAGGTGATGGTCCGCGAGGGCTTCTCGGTCCTGCTGAACGCGATGCCCGGCATCGAGGTCGTCGGCGAGGCCGTGAACGGCCGCGAGGCGATCCGGCAGGTGGCGGCGCTGCGCCCGGACGTGGTGCTCATGGACATCCGCATGCCGGAGATGAACGGCATCGACGCGACCCGGGAGATCGTCGCCGCCGACGGCGACGCGAAGGTGCTGGTCCTGACCACCTTCGACCTCGACGAGTACGTCTACCAGGCCCTGCGCGCCGGCGCGTCCGGGTTCCTGCTGAAGGACGCCTCGGCCCGGCAGCTGGCGGACGGGGTGCGGGTGGTGGCGGAGGGCGAGGCGCTCCTCGCGCCGACGGTCACCCGGCGGCTGATCACCGAGTTCGCCCAGCGCGCCGAGTCGCCGCGACCGGCGGCGCTGTCCCGGGTCGGCGACCTGACGGAACGCGAGACGGAGGTCCTGGTGCTGATCGCGCAGGGCCTGTCCAACGCGGAGATCGCCGCGCACCTGGTGGTGGCGGAGTCGACGATCAAGACGCACGTCAGCCGGATCCTGGTGAAGCTCGGCCTGCGCGACCGCACCCAGGCGGCGGTCTTCGCCTACGAGGCCCGCCTGGTCACCCCGGGCTAGGTGGCGACACCCGGGGCCCGCGCCGGGCCGCCGGCCGCGCGCCGGGACCGGTCGCCGGGCACCGGGACCGGTCGCCACGTGCCGGGCCCGATCGTCTCCGCGGGTCCCGCGGGGTCCCGCCCGGTCTCCGGGGGCCCCGCCCGGTCTCCGGGGGTCCCCCTGGTCTCCGGGGGTCTCGCCCGGGGGGCGGCCGTGGGGTAGCGTCCCGCCATGCTCACGTCGTTCGACCCCTGGGCGCCCGGGTTCGTCGCGGATCCGTACCCCGCGTACGCGGAGCTCCGTGCCCGGGGGCGCGTCCACTGGTACGAGCCCACCCGCCAGTACCTGGTCCCGCACCACGCGGACGTCTCCGCCCTGCTGCGCGACCGGCGCCTGGGGCGGACGTACCTGCACCGCTTCACGCACGAGGAGTTCGGCCGGACCCCGCCGCCCGCCGCGCACGAGCCGTTCCACGTGCTCAACGGCCACGGTCTGCTCGACCTGGAGGCGCCGGACCACACCCGCATCCGCCGCCTGGTGGCGAAGGCGTTCACGCCCCGCACCGTCGAACGGCTGGTGCCCGTCGTCGAGCGGCTCGCCGCGGAGCTCGTGGACGGACTCGTCGCGGACGGCGGCGGCGACCTCCTCACCCGCGTCGCCGAGCCGCTGCCGGTGGCGGTCATCGCGGAGATGCTGGGCATCCCCGCCGCGGACCGCCCCCTGCTGCGCCCCTGGTCGGCGGCCATCTGCGGCATGTTCGAGTTGAACCCCGACGAGGAGACGGCCCGCCGGGCGGTCGCCGCGTCCGTCGAGTTCTCGGCGTACCTGCGGGAGCTGATCGCCCGGCGGCGCCAGGAGCCCGGCGACGACCTGGTGTCCGCGCTGATCGCCGCCCACGACGAGGGCGACCGGCTGACGGGGCAGGAGATGGTGTCGACGTGCGTGCTGCTGCTGAACGCGGGCCACGAGGCGACCGTCAACACCACCGTCAACGGTTGGTGGACCCTGTTCCGCCACCCGGACCGGCTCGCGGAGCTGCGCGCCGGCGGGGTGCCGTTGTCCACGGCCGTGGAGGAGCTGCTGCGCCACGACACGCCTCTCCAGATGTTCGAGCGCTGGGTGCTGGACGACATCGAGATCGGTGGCGTGACCGTTCCGCGCGGCTCCGAGGTGGCGCTGCTCTTCGGCTCCGCCAACCGCGACCCGGCCCGCTTCGACCACCCCGACCGCCTCGACCTGGCCCGCGCCGACAACCCGCACGTCAGCTTCGGCGCGGGCGTCCACTACTGCCTGGGCGCGCCGCTGGCCCGGCTGGAGCTCACCGCCACCTTCCGCGAGCTCCTGCGCCGGGCCCCGCGGCTGCGCCCGGTCGAGGAGCCGCGGTGGCGGCCCGGGTACGTGATCCGGGGCCTGGAGGAGCTGCGCGTCACCGTGTGACGGGGCCCGTCACCTCCGTCACCCCCGTGGCCGGGCCCGTCACCCCGTGACGAGGTCCCGGCGCCGCAGCCCCGCGAGACCCGCCGCGACCAGCAGCGCCGCCCCGGCCAGCAGGACCAGCACCGGCGGCCACGCCATGTCGGCGCCCGGCAGCTTCGGCAGGTGCCCGAACGGCGACAGGTCGAGCACGGCCCGCGGCAGGTCCAGCGCCGGCCCGATCCAGCCGATCGCGAGCGACAGCCCGGCCACGCCCCACGCCGCGACCGCCACCTTCGGCGCGGCGCCGTACAGCAGCACCGCCACCCCGCCCAGCAGCCACACCGCCGGCAGCTGGACGGCCGCCGCCCCCATCACGGCGCCGAAGTCCCGCCCGTACGAGAGGTACATCCCGAGCCCGGCCGCGAACAGCAGCACGACCGCACCGGCGAACGCGACCACCAGGTGCCCGGCGGCCCAGCGCAGCCGCCCGACCGCGCCCGCGAGCACCGGTTCGGCGCGCTGCGAGGTCTCCTCGCCGTGCAGCCGCAGCACCGACCCGACCGCGTACAGCGACGCGACCATCCCGAACATCCCGAGCAGCGCGGCGAGGAAGGCCTCGCTGACGGCCTGCGCGCCGCCCATCCGCTGGAAGATCGCCCGTGCCCGCTCGTTGTCCCCGACGAGGTCGGCGGCGCCCTCGACCATCCCGCCGAAGACGAGTCCGGCGACGAGGAACCCGACCGTCCACCCCGCGAGCCCGCCGCGCTGGAGCCGCCACGCCAGGGCCCCCGCCGTGGCGAGCCGCCCCTCGGCGGGGCCGGGCCGGGAGGGCAGGAAGCTCATGCCGATGTCGCGGCGCCCGGTCAGCCCGTACGCGGCGGCGCCCTGGACCAGGATCGCGGCGACCGGCAGCAGCAGCACCCACCAGCGGTCCCCGGCGAACGCCCGGACGTTCTCCGCCCAGCCGACCGGTGACAGCCAGGTGAGGACCGACCCGCCGTCGGCGCTGCCCGCGTCACCCGCCGCGCGCAACACGAAGGCGGCGCCCAGCACGGCCGCCGCCAGGCCCTTCGCGAGCCGGGCGCCCTCCGTGAGCTGCGCGGTGATCGCCGCCGTCGTGGCGAAGACCATGCCGGTCAGCCCGACCGCGAGGCCCAGCGCGAGGGCGCTGCCGGCCCCCCGCCCGGCCAGCCCCGCGGTGATGACGAGGGTGAGGGCGGTGTTGCCGACGAGCGCGGCGAGCAGGGCGGCGGTCAGCGGGGCCCGCCGCCCGACCATGGCGGCCGACAGCAGTTCCTGGCGGCCGGTCTCCTCCTCCTCGCGGGTGTGCCGGACGACGACGACCAGGCTCATCACCGCCGCGAGGACCGCCGCGAACACTCCGAACCGCCAGGCGACGAGCGCGCCCGTCGAGTCGCCGAACACCGGGCCGTACATCGACCGCAGGGAGCTGTTGGCGGTCATCGACGAGGCGACCTCGGCGCGCTCGGCGGCCGTGCCGTAGAGGGCCTCGATCGAGCCGGCGCCGCTGACGACCATGGTGCCGAGGACCAGTACCCAGACGGGCAGCATGACCCGGTCGCGGCGCAGGGCGAGCCGCAGCAGCGCCCCCGTGCCGGCGAGGTGGCGGGCACCCCTGTCACCGCGGGTGTCCCGGGAGGCCGGGGCGGAGGCGGTGGTGGTGCCGGTGGTCGTGTTCACCGGGTCACCGCCTCGTCCGTCTCGTTCCCGTAGTGGCGCAGGAACAGTTCCTCCAGGGTGGGCGGGGTGCTGGTCAGCGTCCGCACTCCGGCGTCGGTGAGGGCGCGCAGGACCGGGCCGAGCCGGTCGGTGTCGACCTGGAGCCGTACGCGGGTGCCCTCGGCGCGCACGTCGTGGACGCCCGGCAGGTCCGCGAGGCCGTTCGGCGGGGCGGCGAGCTCCGCCTCGACGCTGGTGCGGGTCAGGTGGCGCAGCTCCGCGAGGGAGCCGGACTCGACGGTGCGGCCCTTGCGGATGATGCTCACCCGGTCGCAGAGGCTCTCCACCTCGCTGAGGATGTGCGACGACAGCAGGACGGTGCGGCCCCGGTCGCGCTCCTCGCGCACGCACCGCTGGAAGACGCCCTCCATCAGCGGGTCGAGGCCGCTGGTCGGCTCGTCGAGGACCAGCACGTCCACGTCGGAGGCGAAGGCGGCGACGAGGGCCACCTTCTGGCGGTTGCCCTTGGAGTACGTGCGGCCCTTCTTCGTCGGGTCCAGCTCGAACCGCTCGACCAGCTCGGCGCGGCGCGCCCGGTCCAGTCCGCCGCGGAGCCTGCCGTACAGGTCGATCACCTCACCGCCGGACAGGTTCCGCCAGAGCGTCACGTCGCCGGGGACGTACGCCACGCGGCGGTGCAGCTCGACGGCGTCCTGCCACGGGTCGCGGCCGAGGAGGCGGGCGGTGCCCGAGTCGGCGCGGAGCAGTCCGAGGAGGACGCGGATGGTCGTCGACTTGCCGGAGCCGTTGGGCCCGAGGAAGCCGTGTACCTCACCGGGCGCGACGGTCAGGTCGAGGCCGGCGAGCGCGTGGGTGCGCCCGAAGGACTTGTGCAGTCCGGCGACGCTGATGGCGTTCGTCATGCTCCGACGCTACGCCGGTGTTCACGAATTTGTGAAGTTAAGGAAGCGTATAAAATCGGGTCCGTTCGAGGGACGACGGGAGACGATGGGCGCATGGGGACCGACGAGCGGCTCGCGGAACGGCCGGAGCGCGACGAGGAGGCGGTGAGCCGTTTCGTCGAGCGCTTCGCCGGGGAGCTGACCCAGGCGGGGATGCAGCGGATGGCGGCCAGGGTGTTCGCCGCGCTGCTCGTCTCCGACAAGGCGGCCCTGACCGCCGCGGAACTCGGCGAGCAGCTGAGGATCAGCCCTGCCGCCGTCTCGGGCGCGGTGCGCTACCTGACGCAGGTGAACATGATCGGCCGCGAGCGCGACCCGGGCTCCCGCCGCGAGCGGTACGTGCTCCACGAGGGCGGGTGGTACGAGGTGTTCACCCGCCGCGACGAGGTCCTCACCCGCTGGCGGAAGACCCTCTGCGAGGGCGCCGAGACGCTCGGCGCCGACACGGCGGCGGGCGCGCGGATCGCGGAGACGGCGGAGTTCTTCCGGTTCCTCCACGACGAGATGACGCAGATCATGGCCCGCTGGCACCAGCGCCAGTCGGCCGTCTCCCCGCCGGACTGACGTCCGTCTCCCCGCCGGACCGACCGGCGGGGAGACGCCGGCGGCCGCGGCCCGCGAGCACGGGCGGACTCCGGGCGTCCCCGGGGCGAGCGGCCCCGGGCGTTCCCCGGGACGGGCGGCCCCGGGCGTTCCCGGGCGCGAGTGGCCCGAACGGGCGGGCACGGACCCGGGCGTCCCCGGGACGGGCGGCCCCAGAGGGTGGCGCCGGGCTTCCCGAGGCCCTGGATGCCACTGCGTGCGGGTGCGCGCTCCGGACCGCTCCGACGCGTCCCCCGCAGCCCTGGCGACGGACCGGACGGCCGGGCCCTACCGGCCCTCCCGCGCCGGGGCCGGGGCCGGCGCGGGGGCCGGTACGAGCAGGGCCCAGGCCGCCGGGCGGACCGTCCACGTCCGCTCGGGCACCGGGCCGGAGGGCTCGGCGTCCGCCCGGTAGTGGAAGCCCCGCCCCGCCGCGCCCGTCACCGTGACGGTACGGGCCGCCCACCGCAGGGGCTCCGCCGCCCGCGGGCGCACCACGACCTCCGCCGAACCGTCCCGCGACACCACCGTGACGCCCTCCACCGGGTCGTCCACGTCACGCAGCAGCCGCCCGTCCGCCTCCACCCGCAACCGGTGCCCCCGCGTCTGCGGGACCCGCGGCGGTACCGGGCCCACCAGGGTCCGCACCAGCGACCGGCACGTGCCCCACACCGTCGGCGCGAGCGGGTCGCCCCCGCCGGGCCGGAACCGCGACTCCGGCGCCCCCGGCGGCCTGGGGCGCGGCGGCCCGTCGGGGATGCGCAGCCCGCCCACGACCACCCCGCCCCCGTCGTCCACCAGCAGGTCCAGCCGCCGCTCCACCCCGTCGAGCACCGCCCGCGCCGCGGTCACCGCCCCCGGCGGCACGCCGAGCGACACGGCCAGCCGCACCGACTCGCGCGGCCCCACCGGCACCAGTGACAGGGCGGGCCCGCCCGCCTCGCCGGCCCCGTGCAGCAGGCCCACCGCACGCACCAGCGCCCGGTCGTCGCCGATCACCACGGGCCGCCGGGAACCCCGCCGCGCCAGGGCCCTCGCGAACTCGTCCGGGGTGTCGGGGAGGCACACCCGGGCGGCCGCCCCGGCGCACAGCACGTCCCTCGCGATCCGTACGGACTCGCCGTCGGTGCGGCGCGCGACCGGGTCGATGACCACCAGCAGCTGGTCGGGAGCCGACACCTCGGTCCTTCCTCGGGTAGCATCTTTGTGCAAGAGCCCCTTGCGCTATTGCGCCAGGGGCTTCGTCTATTCCGGGGCACCGGTCCAACGGCTCAGGCTGCGCGTCGTACACCGCCGTACGACGTCCTCCGCCCCTGGCCTTGGACATGCCCCGCCCGGAAGGGGTGTACGCCTGTGCCCGCACTTGTGCTGCTCGGTGCTCAGTGGGGTGACGAGGGCAAGGGGAAGGCCACCGATCTCCTCGGTGGATCCGTCGACTACGTGGTGCGTTACCAGGGCGGCAACAACGCCGGTCACACGGTTGTCGTAGGCGACCAGAAGTATGCGCTGCATCTCCTTCCCTCCGGAATCCTCTCCCCGGGATGCACCCCGGTGATCGGGAACGGTGTCGTCGTCGACCCGGCGGTCCTGCTCTCCGAGCTGAGCGGGCTGAACGATCGGGGGGTCGACACCTCGAAGCTCCTGATCAGCGGTAACGCCCACCTGATCACGCCGTACAACGTCACCCTCGACAAGGTGACGGAACGGTTCCTCGGCAAGCGGAAGATCGGCACGACCGGCCGCGGCATCGGCCCGACGTACGCCGACAAGATCAACCGCGTCGGCATCCGCGTCCAGGACCTCTACGACGAGTCGATCCTCGCCCAGAAGGTCGAGGCGGCGCTGGAGCAGAAGAACCAGCTCCTCGCCAAGGTCTTCAACCGCCGCGCGATCGAGGCCGACAAGATCGTCGAGGAGATGCTCGGCTACGCGGAGCAGATCCGGCCCTACGTCGCCGACACGACGCTGATCCTCAACGACGCCATCGACGCCGGCAAGGTCGTCCTCTTCGAGGGCGGCCAGGGCACGCTGCTCGACGTCGACCACGGCACGTACCCCTTCGTCACGTCCAGCAACCCGACCGCCGGCGGTGCCTGCACCGGCGCGGGTGTCGGCCCGACGAAGATCAGCCGTGTCATCGGCATCCTCAAGGCGTACACGACCCGCGTCGGCGCCGGCCCGTTCCCGACGGAGCTGTTCGACGAGGACGGCGAGGCGCTGCGCCGCATCGGCGGCGAGCGCGGCGTCACCACCGGCCGCGACCGCCGCTGCGGCTGGTTCGACGCGGTCATCGCCCGGTACGCCACCCGCGTGAACGGCCTGACGGACTTCTTCCTCACCAAGCTGGACGTCCTGACCGGCTGGGAGCAGATCCCCGTCTGCGTCGCGTACGAGATCGACGGCCGGCGCGTCGAGGAGCTGCCCTACTCGCAGACCGACTTCCACCACGCGAAGCCCGTCTACGAGTACCTGCCGGGCTGGTCCGAGGACATCTCCAAGGCCAAGACCTTCTCCGACCTGCCGAAGAACGCGCAGGCCTACGTGAAGGCGCTGGAGGAGATGTCGGGCGCCCCGATCTCCGCCATCGGCGTCGGCCCCGGCCGCACCGAGACCATCGAGATCAACTCCTTCCTGTAGGCCCGCCCGCCGCGGCCCTACACGCCGAAGCCCCCCGCACCGAGTGGTGCGGGGGGCTTCGCCGTCGCTCACTTCCGGCGCGTGAAGCCGTGGAACTCGCAGACGTCCGGATCACCGGCGAACCGGTACAGCCGCGGCTCCGCGCGGGTTCCCGTGACGTTCAGGTGGTACCCGAGGCCCCCGCCGCCGGGAGCGGTCCGCCAGACCCCGCCGGAGAGGAGGTCGAACCGCAGGCTCAGGTCCCCTCCCAGCTCGCGGTCCGGGTTCAGTTCCCAGGTGCCCTCTCCCTCGGCGACCTTCCGGGAGCGCTCCGAGACCGGGTCGTCGTCCGGGTGGGGCCAGTCGGACGCCGTGAAGGCGCCGTCCGCCGCGATCGTGAGCGTCCCGAACGGGGAGCCCTCGTACGTGCCGGCCAGGTCCCGCGCCGTCAGCCCCCGCGGGCGCGGCCCCTCCTCACCGCACGCCGATGACCGCGCGAGGCAACCGGTCGAGGTGAGGGATGCCGCCAGGGCGAGGGCCGTCACGAGGCCGGCGGTCCGTGTCCGCTTCCTCCAGGTCATGGCGCCTTCAGCTCCTCCTCCCAGATCGCCTTCTGCTTCTTCGTGCGCAGCGGGCCGTCGAACCTGTCGGCGAGTTCGTTGAGGGGCTCACCGATGTACTTGTCCCACTCCTCCCGCAGGAAGGGCGGGTGGACGGACGAGTTGATCGTCGTCTCGTTCGTGATCGTGATCCGCACCTTGACCGTACCGCGCACGCTGTCGCGGGACAGCACCTCGTACTCGTAGTTGTACGACCCGACGAAGACGGACGCCGACGTGCCGTACCGGCCGTTGCTCTGCTCATGCCGCCTGCGCGCGGTGTGGCCCAGGGTCGCCACGTCCAGCAGGTCGGTGGCGAGGCGGCCCACGCCCTCCTTGCCGAGGACCGAGTAGCCGCCCCCGTCGTGGTCGTACCCCTTCTTGATCTTCGCGAGCATCTCCTGGCGCACCACGTCCATGGAGTGGTCCCCGCGCAGGTGCTCGGTGAACTCGTCGCCCGCGAGGAAGTAGTCGGTGCGATTGCCCTTGCCCAGGACCCACTCGAGGCCGAGGTCGATCGCGTCCTGCTTGGTCCCCGACGCCCCGGCGCCGACCGCTTCGCGGAGGTAGTTGATGACGAGCCTCTCCTCGTTGCTCAGCGGCTCGTCCCGCTTGCGGCGCAGCTCCTCCAGGCGCAGCCGCTCCTGTTCCTCCTTGTACAGCTTGGTGCGGTAGGAGTCGAAGGCGCTCTCGTACGCCTTGGCCGCGACGGCCGCGTTCTCGCCGGCGGACAGCGCCGACCGGCGGGCGTTCTCGGCGTACGCGTACGCCGCGTTCGCCGACGCCGTGGCCGAGGCCGCGGAGGCCGTGGCGCGGACGGCGGCGGTCTCGGCCGTCCTGGCGTCCCGCTCGGCGGAGATGGCCGCCTGGTCCGCGGTGCGCGCCGACTTCGCGGCCGCGGCGGCGGACACGGCCGCGGCGTTGGCCTGCTTGGTCGCCTCGGCGGCGTGGTTCTTCGCCTCACCGGCGGACTTCGACGCCGCGTCCGCCCACTTCTTCGCCTCGCCGGCTGCCTTGATCGCGTCGGCGGCGACGACGGCGGCGTCGTAGGCGTCCTTCTGCGCCAGGGCGGCGGTCTGGGCGGCCTCGGCGATGAGCTGGTTCACGACCGCGTTGTGGGCCGCGGTGAGCTGGTCGCGGCGGGCCGTGGAGTACTGCCCCACCTCGACGAACTGGCTCAGGGCGGTGGCCGTGCCCTCCAGGGCGACGCGCGCCGCGGCCTTCGTCTCGGGGCCGCCGGTCGTCGCGAGCCGGGTGGCCTCGATCCGGTCGTCGCTCTCACGGGCGGAGAACTGGCCGTCGCTGATGAAGGCGCGGAGCGCCCTGGCCGATCCGTCCGTCAGCGCCGTGCGGGCGGCGTCCTTCACCTCGGTGTCGCCCGCCTCGGCGATCCGGGTGACGCGGATGCGGTAGTCGGTCAGGGCGACCTCGTCCACGCTGGACCGCAGGAACGTCGAGACCTGCTGCGCGTCGCCCTTGAGGGCCTCGGCGGCGCCTTCACGGACGCTCACGAGCTCGCTGTCCACGGCCAGGGTGGTGAGCACGGCCCGGTCGTCCTGCTCGGCCGCCTTCTTCCATCCGGTGGTGAGGTACTCCCGCACCACGGTGTCGGAACCGGAGAGCGCGCCCTTGGCCGCCGCCCGGCTCCAGGGGCCGCGGGTCTTCATCGCGAGGTAGGCCACCTTGCGGCCCTTCGCCGCGACGTCGGCCAGGTCGGCGCCGGGCTTCGCGGCCTCGGCGGCGAGACGCACCGCTTCGGCGTCGAGCGCCTTGGCCGTCGCCACCTCGCTCGTGACCAGGGCGTCGGTCTGGGCCTCCTGCAGGCGCTCGATGCGTGCCTGCTGGATGCCGCCGTTGGTCCGGGCCGTGAGCTCCTCCGCCTCGATGGCCACTGCGACGGCGTGGACCTCGCGGGCCCTCGCGACGGCGGCCGTCGCCTGGTCCGCGGCCACCTTGGCGGCCTTGGCGTGGGCGGCCGACTCGGTGGCGGCCTTGGCGGCCTCCCCGGCGTGCTCCGCCGCCTTCCTGGCGGCGGTCGCGGCCTCCTCGGCGTGCTTCGCGGCGGAAGCCGCGGCGTCACGCGCTCGCTCGGCCGCGTCGGCGGCGCGGTAGGCGAGGTCGCGGGCCGCGGCGGCGGCACGACGGGACTCCGCCGCGTTGCTCCGGGCGGTCGCCGCCCACTGCTTGGCCCGCTTGGCCTCGGCGCCGGCCACACCGGCGCTGCCGGCTGCGGCGTCGGCCGCGTCGGCCGCGGCGTCGGCGTTGCCGCTCGCGCTGATGGCGGCGTGCGCCGCGGCGCCGGCGGCCCGGGCAGCGGTGATCACCTGCGCGGCGGCCTCTTCGGACCGCTTCGCGGCACGGGCCGCGTTGCTCGCGTCGACGGCGGCGCGCCGCGCGGCCTCGGCCTGGTTCTTGTCGGTCGCGGCCGCGGCGGCTGCGTCACGGGCCCGGGAGGCGGCACCGGCGGCGGCCGACGCGGCGGCGGCGGCGTTCGCGGCGGCGCTGGAAGCCATGCGGGCCGCGTAGTTCGCCTTCTGCGCGGCGCCGATGGCCTGCTGGGCGGCCCTGGCCGCGCCGGCGGCGGCGTCGGCGGCCTGACCCGCGGCCTTGGCCGCGCGTCCCGCGTCGGCGCCCGCCTTCCTGGTGGCCTCGGCGGCCTTCAGGGCCTCCGACTTGGCCAGGTCGGACGCCTCGACCGCGCGCTTCGAGGCCTCCTGGGCGGCCCTCGTCTCGCGCTTCGCGACCGCGCCGGCCTTCTCGGCCTGCTCGGCGAGCTGCGCGATGGTGGCCCGCTCCTGGTCGCGGGAGCGGGCTATGTTCTGGCCGACGGTCAGGAACTCCCGCACGTCGGCGATGGACCCGCGCAGGGCGACCGCGGCCGCCTCCTTGGTGGCGGGGCCGCCGGCGTTCATGATCTGCGTGACCCGCAGCCGGTCGTCGGTCTCCTGGGCCGCGTACTGGTCCTGCTCCAGGAACTTCCGCACGTCATCGACGGACCCGCCGAGCGCGGCCATGCCGGTCTCCTTGACGGCGGGACCGCCGGTCGCGGCGATCTGCGTCGCGCGGATCCTCAGGTCGGACTCGTGCGGAGCCTTCCAGCCGTCCTTGAGGAACGCCTGCAGCTGCGTACGGGAGCCGGACGTGATCGCGGCGTACGCCGCCTCGCGCAGCGTGGGGCCGCCGGCCTCGAAGGCCCGCGTCGTGCGGATGCGCTCGTCGGCCTCGACGGCGGCGTCGGCCTCCCCCGTGAGGAACCTGCGGACGTCGGCGTCGCTGCCCAGCATGGCGATCTCGGCGGCGTCCTTCACCACCGGGCCGCCGGACAGCCAGAGCTCGACCACGCGGGCGCGGTCCGCTTCGGACACCGGTCCGCCGTCGGCCGCCACGGCCGTCTCCGGCCCGAGCAGTCCGACGGTCAGCACCAAAGGCATGACGGTGAGACCCAGCGCGCGAACGCCCGTCCCCCATTTCCCTCTCGCTCTTCTGAAGCAGAGGTTATCTCTCACCATTCCACTCTCTCTTGCTCGGTCCAGCGGCCCTTGATGGTCAGTTCCAGGCCCGCTGTCGGAGCGCCGAGCATATCCCGCTTACCGGAGCGGTCAGTTGGGCGCTCGTCACGTCGGTGACGTGCTCGGCCGCTGGTGAGGGCGCTGATGGCGGCGCCGAGCAAATCTGTTGCCGAGCAGGGGAAATGGTAGGTTCAGGGCGACCGAATCTCTGTTCACCCATGCGCCCGGCAGTCTGCCGTCGCGCAACTCCGAAGGGTATTCCTGGTGATACTTCGTGCACGCAGGGCGCTTCTTGTAAGCGCCGCCGGGGCTGCGTCCGTTCTCGTCGGCGTCTCCGCGATCGGCGTGGCCACGGCGGCCCCCGCCGACGGAAATGCGGACGACTCCACTCCGCCTATGGCGGTGGAAAACTTCGACTATCCGCACGCCTCGCAGATTCTGACCGAGCAGGGCATCAAGCTCATCAAGGGCGACGGTCACATCCTGGTGGCGGACTGTGCGGAGGCCGCCGACATCAAGGTCCAGACGTCGCTGATCCACCCGGGGCAGACCACCCGCGGCCAGTACTGCTTCAAGGTGACGGGCAGCGGCAAGTCCGGTTTCCTGGCGCTGGAACTGCCCAAGGTCTACAACATCATCACCGGTGACGTCGCCGTCTCGGCCGACGTGACCGCCGACGGCACCAAGCAGACCGTCGAGGTCGCCGAGAACGGCATCAAGGGCGTCGGCGTCGCCGGCACCCCGCCGACCGGCCCGGCGGTCCTCGTCGAGCTCCGCGTCAAGGGCTGACCGCGCCGGCGGACGGCCCGGACGGGCCGTCCGCCCTCGCCCTGCGGTCCGTTCGGCCCTGCGGTCCGTTCCGCCTTGTGGCCTTGCCGGGCCGGCGTCAGTCGCGGACGTACTCGCCCGGTTCGCCGTCGGCGGCCATCGAGTACGTGTGCAGCATCTCCTTGCCGCCGACGCGGGTGATCCGCAGGCTCTGCGAGTCCGTCCACCGCTCGCAGTCCTTGTCGGACTGCTCCTCGTCGAGCTGCGGCGGGCCCAGCACCACCACGTCGCCGACCGCGCCGACGACGGCCGTGCGGTAGCAGGTGACGGTGCCGCTCGTGGGCAGGGCCGTCTCGTCGTCCAGGACCGGGTGGGTGTCGCGCATCCGCACGAGCGGGGCGCCGACCGGGCCCTGCGAGAGGGTGATCTCGGAGCCGTACAGGTCCTCCTGGCCCGGCGGCAGCTCGGTGAACGGGATCCGCTTCCAGTCGCCGACGAGCTTCGCGGGGACGACCTCCGGGCCCGACCGCACCCGGCGCAACGTCACCTTCACCGCCCCGGAGCGCCACTCCAGCACCTGCGCGGAGCGCAGCGCCAACGTCTGGTGCGCGGCGGGCGTGCAGCGGCCCTCCGGCACGCTGACGGTGATGTCGCTCTCGCCGAGGACCACGGCGCCCTGGTCGGCGCGGACCAGCGTGGAGCGGCCCATGCAGAGCCGGTCGCCCGTCACGTGCGCGTACACACCGACCTTCTCGCCCGGCCGGCCCTGGCCGATCTCGACGCGGATCGTCTCGTACGGGGCGCCCGGGGTGCCGCGTACGACGCCTTCCCAGGCCCCGGGGTAGCCGGCCGGCACCACGCCCGGCCCGGCGGTCCCGTCCCCGGTCACCCCGCCCGCCTTGCCGCCCCCGGCCCCCGAGGGCGTGCCGCGCTCCGGCCAGTACGCGACGGTGAGCGCCGTGCCCGCGACGGCGAGCGCGACGGCCGCGGCGGCGGCCACCGCCCAGCTGCGCCGGCGGCGCGGTGCCCCACCGGGCTCGGCCGGTGCGGTGGACCCGGTGGGCGAGGGGCCGCCGGTGTCGGTGGCGCGGCCGACGTCTGCCGGGCCGTCGTCGGGCGCCGGGCCGTCGGCGGGGGTGGGCCCGCCGTCGGGGGCGGGGTCGCCGTCGGCGTCGAGGAGCCGGGCGGCGAGGCGGCCGAGCTGGGCGAGGAGTTCGGCCGGGAGCCACGGGTCGGCGCCCCGTACGCCCCGGGCGATGGCGGCGGCGGTGGGGCGGTCCGCGGGGTCCTTGGCGAGGCAGGCCCGTACGAGCTCGTCCAGCTCCGGCGGCAGGTCCGCCAGGTCGGGCTCGTCGTGGGCGATGCGGAACATCAGGGCGTGCACGCCGCTGTCGGCCGTGCCGAACGGGGAGCGGCCGGTCGCCGCGTACGCCAGGACCGAGCCGAGGCAGAAGACGTCCGACGCGGGCGTGACGCGTTCGCCGCGCACCTGCTCGGGCGACATGAATCCGGGGGAGCCGACGATCGCGCCCGTTCCGGTCAGCCCGCCGTCGGTGACCGTGTCGACGGCGCGGGCGATGCCGAAGTCGATGACGCGGGGCCCGTCGACGGTGAGCAGGACGTTGGCGGGCTTCAGGTCCCGGTGGACGAGTCCGGCGGCGTGGATGTGGCGGAGCGCCTCGGCGAGCCCCACGGCCAGGGCGCGGACGGAGGCGGCCGGCAGCGGCCCGTACCCGTCGCCGACGACGGCCCGCAGCGAGGGGCCGGCCACGTACCCGATGGCCACCCAGGGGGCCTCGGCGGCGGTGTCGGAGCCGAGCACCGGGGCGGTGCCGGCGCCGCCGACCCGTTCCAGCGCGGCCACCTCGCGGGTGAAGCGGCGCCGGAACTCCTCCCGGGCCGCGAGCTCCGGGTGGACGACCTTGACGGCGACGGTACGGCCGCCCACTGACCGGGCGAGGTACACGCGGCCCATGCCGCCGGTGCCGAGCCGGCCGAGGAGGCGGAACGGGCCGATCGCAGCGGGGTCGTCGGGCGTCAGCGGATCCACGCCCCGGATCCTCGCATACGGGTGTCGCCCGCTCATGCCCGTGCGGAGGGCCGCGGATCGGGAGATGGGGGAGGGAGGCGGGGGGAGGGAGAGGCGGGGGAGCGGGGACGGGGTGGCGGGGGCGACGGTCGGCAATGCGCCCGGGCCGCGCGCCCTGGGCTCGGCATTGGGGCGGGCGCCCGGCGTGGGGCGGGGCGCGTTGGGTGGCTCCGGGGTCGGCTCCCGGGAGTCGGCTCCCGGGAGTCGGCTCCCGGGACGCGCCGGGGGGCGGCGTGGCGGAGCGCCGTGACGGAGGGGCTCCTTCCCGGCCGTCGCCCTCGGGCGGCGTCTGGTCTGGACCTCTTGACAGGTCCAGACCAATCGCCGAGAGTGTCCGGCACCCACCGGCTTCCCCCCACCCGAAGGAGTGATGACGTGTCACGACGCCTCGGTGCCCTGCTGGCCGCCCTCGCCACGGCGATAGGTCTGACGGCCCTCCTCCCCGCCCCCTCCGCGTCGGCCGCCGACTGCGCGGCGCCCTGGAACGCGACCTCCGTGTACGTGGGCGGCAACACGGCCTCGTACGGCGGCCACAACTGGCAGGCCAAGTGGTGGACCCAGAACGAGCGTCCGGGCGCGGTCGCCGTCTGGGCCGACCAGGGGGCCTGCGGCTCCGGCGCTCCCGATCCGGGTCCGACGGACCCTGCGCCCTCCGGCTTCGTCGTGTCCGAGGCGCAGTTCAACCAGATGTTCCCGAACCGGAATTCCTTCTACACCTACAGCGGCCTGAAGGCGGCGCTCGGCGCCTACCCGGCGTTCGCGACCACCGGCGGCGCCACGGTGAGCCGGCAGGAGGCGGCCGCCTTCCTCGCCAACGTCAGCCACGAGACCGGCGGCCTCGTCCACATCGTGGAGCAGAACACCGCGAACTACCCCCACTACTGCGACCGGAACCAGCCCTACGGCTGCCCGGCCGGTCAGGCCGCGTACTACGGCCGCGGCCCGATCCAGCTCAGCTGGAACTTCAACTACAAGGCGGCCGGTGACGCCCTGGGCATCGACCTGCTCAACAACCCCCACCGCGTCGAGCGCGAGTCCGCGGTCGCCTGGAAGACCGCCCTCTGGTACTGGAACACCCAGAACGGCCCCGGCACCATGACGGGCCACAACGCCATGGTGACCGGTGCCGGCTTCGGCCAGACCATCCGCTCCATCAACGGCGCCCTGGAGTGCGACGGGCGCAACCCGGCGCAGGTCCAGAGCCGGGTGGGCAAGTACCAGCAGTTCACGCAGATCCTCGGCGTCGCGCCGGGCGCCAACCTGTACTGCTGACAAGGGGCCCCGGGCCCCGGGCCCCGGGACCGGGGGCGGCCACCGTGTGAGGTGGCCGCCCTCCGCGCGTGCGGGCCCGGGCGGGACGCGCGGGGGCGCCGGCCTCACGCCCCCGTGTGCGCGAGGATCGCCTCGGCCAGCGGCTCCAGGACCTGGCGGGGCAGCGCGTGCCCCATGCCGGGGACCTCCACCAGCGACGCGCCCCGGATCACCTGCGCCAGGTGCCGGGCGTGCGGCGGCGGGAAGACCGGCTCGGCCGGGCCGGAGACGACGAGGGTCGGCACCTCGTTCCGCGCCAGCTCGTCGGTGCGCAGCATGCCCGAGTGGTCCGCCTGGCCGTGCGCCGTGCTGATCCGGGTGTGACCGGTGTGCTCGGCGATCCTGCGCTCCAGGGCGCGGGCCGCCCCGGCGTCGAACGGGATCCCGTCGCCGTTCAGCAGCCGCCAGTGCTCGGTCCGCCACTCCAGCTCCTGCTCCGGGTCCAGGTCCGTGGGGCGGTTCGCCCACATGTCGAGGATCCTCGGGTCGATGCCCGGCAGCTCCTCGGGTGGCGTGGTGGTGCCGTCCGGGTGGACGTACGGCGCGGTGCTGAGTGCGCTGGTGCCGATGAGCGTGGCGCTGAGCAGCCGGTCCGGGTGGTCGGCCAGGAGGAGTTGGGTCAGCATGCCGCCCAGGGACATGCCGACGACGTGGGCCCGCCGGACGGCGAGCGCGTCGAGCACGGCGAGCGCGTCGTCGGCGAGGTCGGTGATGGCGTAGGGCCGCTCCTCGTACGCCCAGGACGACCGGCCGGTGTCGCGGTGGTCGTAGCGGATCACCCGGTGGTGCTCGGCGAGCGCGTCCACCAGTTCGTCGGGCCAGCCGAGGCCCGACGCCTGTGCGCCCATGATCAGCAGCAGCGGCGGGGCGTCCGCGGGGCCCCGCTCCTCCACCCACAGGCGGATGCCGGGTGCGACGTCGACGTGATGCTGGTGCATGCTGCCCCCTTGGATACTAGACGAGACGTCTCGTCTCGCTCACGGGTCACACAGTAGCGCGCCCCCCGGTCGACCGCATCCCTTTTGGGGGCGGCTCGCGGGGGGCGTCGTGCGGCGCGGCGGTTCAGCCCAGCCGCAGGTCGATCCAGGGGATGGTGTCGCCGTCCAGCAGGTACCGCTCGACCTCGGTGAAGCCGTGCCCCAGGGCGAAGCGCAGGCCGTCGTCGTTGGACGCCAGCACCACCGTCTCCAGCGTCACCGCCCCCGCCTCCCGGGCCACCGCCACCCCGCGCGCGTACAACTCCCCGCCGTACCCCCGGCGCCGGTACGGAGGGAGCACGCGGGCGATCACCGTCGCCGTGTCCGGCAGCTCGGCCGTCGGCGGCCGTACGGTGCTGCACCCGACGACGGCGTCGCCGAGGTACGCGACCTCCAGGTGGTGGCGGCCGGCGCGCTCGCGGACGTCCCGCGGGGACAGGAGGTGCGTCGGAATGATCTCGTTGTGGACGTGCCGCCAGTCCTCGGCGCCCGATGCGCCGTCCACCCGCTCGAAACGCAGTTCGCTCATCCCCGCAGCCAACCGGTGCCGCCGACCGGAGGGCAACCGCTTTCGCCGGCACCAGACCTGACGTTCCGTCAGGTCGGCCGGCGGGTTCCCCGGCCGCGGGCCTGACAGGGACGCGGGCCGCTCAGAGGAAGACGACGCGGACCACGGTGACCGTCAGGACGCTCCGGCTCACGTAGTACCGGATCACCACGCCCGCCACCGTCGCCTCCCGCCGGTCCTCGTCGCTGCCCATCGGCGCGGAGCCCTGCCCGTACGGGTCGGGGACGAGCGAGGCGCGCATCCCCGCGTCGAAGCGGGCGCGCAGGGACGGGTCCATGGAGTCCAGCGCGAGATCCGCCGGGGGCGCGTACTGGAGCCGGTAGCCGGTCACTCCCGTACATCCTCGCCGCGCGCCAGCCGCTCGAACAGCTCGGCGTCCTCCCGGTCCGCGTCCGTCGTGGACAGCGCCCAGCGGGCCAGCGTCACCGGCAGGTCCGCCACCGGTACGTGCGGGATCTCCGCGTCGAACTCACGCACCCGGTCCTCGTCCAGGGCCGCGCGGATCGCGGCGATGGTGCCCGGCAGCTCCACCAGCCGGCCGGCGATCACGGTTCTCACCGCCGCCCCGAACGGGCCGCCGCGGACCACCGCTCGGTGACTGTCATGACCGACCTCCTGTCAACGGCTGGACGGGGCCCGCGGATCGACGGGGCCGCCGGGCCGGGCCCGCATCGTCGCACAACGGCGCCGCGCGCGGTCACGCCCGGGCGACCCCGAAGCCCCCGCCCCCGCCTGGCACGCCGACCGGCCCGCGCCCGCGGCGCCGCCGCCGCCCGCGCCCGCGGGGCCGGGGTCGGGGCGGGTCCGCCGCCGCCGGGCCCGACTGCCCCGCCCCGCCTCGCCCCGCCGCGCCCGGCAGGGCCTGCGCGGCGCCGCGCCGCGCCGCGTCGTTCAGTCGGTGCGGGTGCCGGTCACCACCGTGGCGTACAGCTCCTCGTCCGTCTCGACGCGCGCCGTGAGCCCCGCGTCGGCCAGGACCCGGGCGGCGGCGTCCGCCTGCCGCCCGCTCGTCTCGGACAGCAGGACGCCCGAGGGCGCGAGCCACCGCCCCGCCCCGGCCGCGACGCGCCGCAGGACGTCGAGGCCGTCCGCCCCGCCGTCGAGGGCGACCAGCGCCTCGTGGAGGCGGGCCTCCTGCGGCAGGAGGCCGACCTCGCCGGTCGGTACGTACGGGACGTTGGCCAGCAGCACGTCGACGCGGCCGCGGAGCCCCGCCGGCAGGGCCGCGTACAGGTCGCCCTCGTGGACGAGGCCGCCGAGCGGCGCGACGTTGCGGCGGGCGCAGCGCACGGCGGCCGGGTCGATGTCGGCGGCGTGCAGTTCGGCGGCGCCGCCGTCCAGGGCGGTGACGAGGGCGGCGCCCAGCGCGCCGGTACCGCAGCACAGGTCGACGACGACGGCGCGGCCGCCGCGCGGGGCCAGCGCGGTGGCCCGCTCGACGAGGAACTCGGTGCGGCGGCGCGGCACGAACACCCCCGCGTCCACGGCGACGCGGACGCCGCCGAAGCACGCCCAGCCGAGGACGTGTTCGAGGGGGTGGCCGAGGACGCGGCGGGCGACCATCGCGTCGAGGTCGGCGGGGGAGCGGGCGGAGGCGAGCAGCAGCTCCGCCTCGTCCTCGGCGAAGACGCACCCGGCGGCGCGGAGGGTGGTGACGATGTCGTGGGGAACGGGCACGGGGAGAGCCTTTCGGGAACCGCGTACGCGGGTGCTCCCGGCGGTGCTTCTACGGCCGCGGCGTGATCGCCGTACCGCCGTGGGAGGGGAGCGCCCTGCCTTGCCTGGCGTTGATGGGTCCCACCTCCTCGTTCCGCGGTCGTCGGTCCGGCGTCCGCGGCCCGACCCGTGCCGTCCGCCCGCGGCGCGTGCTCGTGCGCGTCCCGGCGATCGACCCGGACGACCCTACCCCACGGGCCCGTTGGCGCCGCGCTGCCCGGTGACCGTGTCCATCGCCCGGGACAGGCGCTCCAGTACGCGCGCGGTCTCGGCGAACGCCTCCTCCCCGAGCTCGGCCGCCAGCCGGGCCGCCAGGTCGGCGTGGCCCGGATCGACGCGGGCGACGGCGGCGCGCCCCTCCTCGGTGGGCCGCAGCAGCTTGGCGCGGCGGTGGGCCGGGTTCGGCGCGTACACGGCGAGTCCCCGCTCCACGAGCAGGTCGGCGACGCGCTGGACGCTCTGGCGGGTGATGCCCATCGTGCGGGCGATCCCCGAGACCGGCAGCGGCTCGCGCAGGACGGCCCCGAGGACCTGCCACCACGCGGCGGTGATTCCGGCGGGGCGGGCCAGCTCCTCGGAGACGGCGAGGAACTGGCCGTTGAGGCGGAAGACGCCGAGCGCGGTACGGCTCAGCAGGGCCTGCTCGGCACGGTGGTCGGCATCGCGGTCCGGGCTCACGCGTCCGTGCCCTCCGCCGCCGCGAGGACCTCGTACGCGGCCGGGTCCGAGTCGTGGAACAGCCGGTACCAGGCGTCGAGGAGCTCGCCCTCGAAGACCCCGAGCCGGCCCAGCACCTCGCGGGCGAACGCGACGGGCTCGGTCGACCCGGCGGTGATCAGGTCGCCGGCCGTCACGGCGTCCGCCTCCGTGTAGTGGGCGGCGCCGCGGTAGCCGGTCGCGGCCAGGTAGCCGGCGGCCGAGCTGGTGTGGGGGCGGTCGTCGAGGAGACCGGCGCGGGCCAGCCCGGCCGTGGCCCCGCAGATCGCCGCGACCGGTACGCCCGCGTCGAGGAAGGTGCGGGCGGCGGCGGCGAACGGCGCGAGCCGCTCCGCGTCCCCGTCCCACAGGTCGGCGCCGGGCAGTACCAGCAGGGCGCTGTCGTCGGGGCGCAGGTCGGAGAGGGCGAGGTCCGGGGTGACGCGCAGCCCGCCGAGCGTGGTGACCGGGCGGGTCGTCGGGCCGACCGTGCGGACGGTGAGGCCGCCGCGGACCAACCACGCCGTCGCGTGCCCGGTCTCCCAGTCGGCGAGCGTGTCGTACACGGCGAGGTGCACGGTCCGCGGGGATGTGGTGGTGCCGGTCATGACGACCTCCTGGGGCGTGCCGTGGCGGGGTCCACCTGCTGACAGTAGGCTGTCATCAGGGCAGCATGCTGTCAATGCTTGCTCTCGCGATGTCGCCCCGCGCGGCCCGCCGCCGCCCCCGGACGCGACACCCTGCCGACCCGGGCGGGCGCCGTTCCCGACAAGGTGGCCATGTCCCGGCGCGGTCCGCCCTCCCTACGCTCACCCGCATGACCCCTCATCCCGACCCGCGGAAGGGCGCGGCCGTCAAGGCCGCCGACCGCGCGCACGTGTTCCACTCCTGGTCCGCCCAGGCGCTGATCGACCCGCTGGCCGTCGCCGGCGCCCGGGGTGCGTACTTCTGGGACTACGACGGCAACCGCTTCCTCGACTTCACGAGCGGCCTCGTCTTCAGCAACATCGGCTACCAGCACCCGAAGGTCGTCGCCGCCGTGCAGGAGCAGGCCGGCCGGCTCGCGACCTTCGCGCCGGGCTTCGCCGTCGACGTGCGCTCCGAAGCCGCCCGGCTGATAGCCGAGCGCACGCCCGGCGACCTCGACCGGATCTTCTTCACCAACGGCGGCGCGGAGGCCGTCGAGAACGCCGTGCGCATGGCGCGGCTGCACACCGGCCGGCACAAGGTCCTCAGCGCGTACCGCTCGTACCACGGCGCCACCGCCACGGCGATCCACCTGACCGGCGACCCCCGCCGCTGGCCCTCGGACAGCGGCGCCGCCGGGGTGGTCCACTTCTGGGCCCCCTTCCTCTACCGGTCGCCGTTCCACTCCGCGGACGAGGCGCAGGAGTGCGAGCGCGCCCTGGCGCACCTGGAGGACACGATCGTCTTCGAGGGGCCCGGTACCGTCGCGGCGATCGTCCTGGAGACGGTCCCCGGCACGGCCGGCATCATGCCCCCGCCACCCGGCTACCTCGCCGGCGTGCGGGAGCTCTGCGACCGGCACGGCATCGTCCTCATCCTGGACGAGGTCATGGCGGGCTTCGGGCGCACCGGCCGCTGGTTCGCCGCCGAGCACTACGACGTCGTCCCCGACCTGCTCACCTTCGCCAAGGGGGTCAACTCCGGATACGTGCCGCTGGGCGGCGTCGCCATCGGCCCGGAGATCGCCGCGACCTTCGAGCGGCGCCCCTACCCGGGCGGACTGACGTACTCCGGGCACCCGCTGGCCTGCGCGGCGGCCGTGGCGACGATCCGGGCCATGGCGGAGGAGGGCGTGGTGGAGGCCGCCGACCGGCTGGGCGCCGAGGTCCTCGGCCCGGGGCTGCGGGAGCTCGCCGAGCGCCACCCGTCGGTGGGCGAGGTGCGGGGTCTCGGCGCCTTCTGGGCCCTGGAGCTCGTACGGGACCGCCGGACGCGCGAGCCGCTCGTGCCGTACGGCGCGGTCGGGGAGGCGAACGCGCCGATGGCCGCGTTCACCGCCGCCTGCCGGGAGCGGGGCCTGTGGCCCTTCGTCGCCATGAACCGGACGCACGTCGTCCCCGCCTGCACCCTGACCGACGCCGAGGCGAAGGAGGGTCTCGCGGTGCTCGACGCGGCGCTGTGCGTGGCGGACGAGCACACGGGGTGACCCGTCGGCGCCCCACCCGTGCGGCCCGCCGGTGTGACGTCCCCCTCGCCGAACCCCTACGGGTGACCCCCTCCGACTGGCTTAAGGTGTCCGAAACCGGACGGAGGGGACCTGCCCATGCCCGCGAGCGGACCTGTCACCCGCAGCACGCTGCGCCAGCAGATCGCGGACGCGTTGCGTGACGAGGTGCTCGCCGGACGTCTCCAGCCGGGCAGGGAGTTCACCGTCAAACAGATCGCCGAGCAGTACGGGGTCTCCGCGACGCCCGTGCGGGAGGCGCTGGTCGACCTGTCGGCGCAGGGACTGCTCGACTCCGACCAGCACAAGGGTTTCCGCGTGCACCAGTTCACGGTCGGCGACTACCGCGGCATGGTGGAGGCCCGCGCCCTGGTCGTGGACGGCGTCCTGCGGCGCGACCCCCGGCACGCGGCGCACCGGGGCGGTCCCCGCGCGGCCGCGACCGGCGCCGCGACGGCGGCCGTGACCCCGTCCGGCACGGTGCCGACGACCCCGGCCGCGCCCGGCGCGGGGACGATCGCCCCAGCCCCGTCCGGCGCGGCGGCCGCGCCCGTCGCCGCGGCCGCGCCCTCGCCCGGCGCGGCGACGCGGTCCTGCCTGCCGGCGGAGGCGCTCGGGCCGGTGCGCCGTCGGGCCGAGGCCGCCGCCCGCGCCGCCCGCGCCGGCGACCTCGACATCCTGATCGGCTACGACGTCCGCTTCTGGCGGGAGCTGGGCGGCCTCGTCGCCAACCACTACATCGCCGACTTCCTCCACCGGCTGCGCGTCCAGGCGTGGGTCTTCGCCGTGCCGCACCTGCGCGCCGACCCGCGCCCCGGGGACTGGCTGTGGAGCGGCCACGAGGAGCTCGTCGACGCGGTCGCCACCGGGGCGCCGGCGCGGGTCGGCGCCGTCCTGGACGCGTACAACGCCCACGCCCTGCGCTGGGCGGACCACCTGGAACGCCTCCCGGCCCCGCGCCCCGCCCCACCCGCCTGACGTGCCACCCGGCCCGGGGTGCCCGCCCTCACCCGGACTGACGCGCCCTCACTCACCTGGACGTGCTTGCCCCCACCCGGCCTGACGCGGCCCCCCGGCCCTGATGTGCCCGCGCATCGGCTGCAGTGCCGGCGCACGGCCCCGCAGCGCCCGTACGCGGCCTGACCCGGCGGACGCCCTCACGTCACCTGACGCACCCTCACGTCACGCCGCGACCAGGCCGATGCGCTACGCCGTACCGGAGGGGTCGCGCAGGACGAAGTACGGCGCCCGGCTCGACTCGCCGTCCGCGCGGCTCCAGGGCGCGGTCACCTCGCCGAGCGCGCCGGCGGCGACTTCCTGGCCCGGGACGCGGACCACGACGAGCGCCGCCGCGTCCGGGTCGGCGCCCTCCGCCAGCCGGGCGGTGACCGTCGGGTCGGGGGTGTCGCTCTCGCTCTGGGCCTGCGGTGCGGCGTCGCCCCGCAGGAACGCCCGCACCTGCGCGAGGAGCACCGGATCGTGGGCACCGTCGTACACCCAGCGCGTGCCCAGCACCCCGTGCTCGGTCGTCCCGACGAGGGCGGCCTCGGCCCCGGCGAGCGGCGCGCCCCGGTAGGTGAGCGGCACGTGGTACGAGCGGGGCGCGTCCCCGGAGGTGTCGCCGACCACCATGAACTCGATGCCCACCGCCCCCTCCGGGTCGTCCAGCCGCCACCCGCCGATCCGGTCGAGCCGCGGCTCCCCGCCCGTGCCGTCGTACCACGGCTGCGCGGGCAGCCAGCCGGCCAGGAGCTCCAGCTTGGTCGGTTCCATCGTCGTCCGGTGAATGATCGCCATGCCGGGTCAACTCCCCGCGCGACCACCGCGTTCCCCCCGGCGCGCGGGCCGCCCGGCTTCGCGGGCGGTGCCACCGGGTATCACTCTGCCCGAACGCCGGGACCCGACGGCGCCGGACTAGTCTGTGCCGGACCTCCGCAACGACCCGTCGCCCGTCGCCCGTCGCCCGTCGCCCACTGTCCACCGCCCGTCGCCCCGGACGCCCGATGACCCGAACGAGCCGTTGCTCCGAACGATCCGTTGCCCCGATGACCCGAGAGCGAGTCAACCTTGGCCTGTGACCTGTGGCTGGTCCCCCTGGTCGACGTGTTGTGCCACAGCCCTGACAACCCGTTCGCCGAGGAGATCGCCGCCTACGACCGGGCGTTGACCGGCGCCGGGATGCCGGCCGTGCCGGTCTTCGCGTACATGCCCGGCCTGTCGGGTGACGTCGCGCCGGTCGCCGGGTTCGACTACGACGCCCTGCACTTCCTGCGCCGGGCGTACCTGCTCCAGGTCTGCGGCCTCGCCGTGACGCCCGTCGACGAACTGGGCGGGGACTACGAGCAACTGCTGGAGATGTTCGAGGCGACGGCCCAGCAGTCGCACCTGGTCTGGCACTACGACCACGCGGGTGCCTACGTGCCCGTGGACTTCCCGACGCCGCTGTCGACGGAGGAGCTGCTGTCCGGGGGCGGACCGCTCGGCTCGGCGCAGGGGCTGCTGCGGGAGCTGGAGCACGTCGCCCCGTCGATCGGCATCGACCCGGGGAACCCGCCGGCCGCGCCGGAGCCGCCGCGGCACCCCACGTCGCTGGAGGAACCGGCCGCGCCGATCCCGTACGACGACAGCCCCTTCGCCCGGGAGCGGCACGTGTGGCTGGGGCTGCACGCGGCGGCGACGCGGAGCCTCGCCCAGGGCTCCATGATCATCTTCAGCTGACGCGCGTCCCGGGCGCCGCCGCCGGCCCGCCGCGCGTCCCGGGGGAGCCGCTCGGAGCCCCGGGGCGCCCCGGCAGCCCCAGGGAGCCCCCAGGAGGCGTCCGGAGGGGGCCGGGGACGGAAGGCGGCCGGGAGCGGCAGGGGGCCCGGGAGCGGCAGGCGTCAGCGTGGCTCCGGGGGCCGCTGGCGCGGCATGTTGGGACGGGTGGCCGGGGGCAGCAGGAAGCGGCCGCCCTGCGGCTGCGCCCCGCCGCCGTCGGGGCGCGCGTGCGCCGCCGCGCCCAGCGACTGCGTGACGAGCGGCGCCGGCCCGGCCCGGAACTCCACCATCCAGTCGGCCGTCTCGGCGCGCACCAGTTCCGTCACGTCGTCGGTGAACCGCCGCAGCACCCCGAGGCAGCGCTCCGCCGCCTCGCCCGCCGTCCCCTCGGTGGGCCCCAGCACCTCCCGCACGCTCTCCGACGCCCAGTCGAACTGGAGGGTCGCCAGGCGCCGCTGCACGGCCTGGGCGGTGGCCACGTCCCGCATCCAGCCGGAGGTCAGCCCGAAGTACCGGTCGCACGCCATGCAGGCCGCGGCGAGCAGCAGGGAGAGGTACCCCCAGCCGGCGGCGCCGTCCAGGGCGCCCGTGAGGTCCAGGAGGGGCAGCGCGGCCCCGAGTACGGCGCCCAGCGCCGTACCGGCCCGCAGCGCGCGGGCGCTGCGGCGCTTCCACGTCCGGTCGGCGAGGTACCAGTCGGCGGTGCGCAGGGCGTTGCCCTCGACCCACCGGTACAGCTCGTCCAGCCGCTCGGCCGGCTCGCCCCAGTCGCCGAGCGGGAACGGCCGTCCCGTCAGGTCCTCGCCCCGGGCGGGCCCCCCGGGCTGCATCTCCGGCTGGCTCACCGGGGCACTCCTCTGCGCTCTGCGTGACAATGCGTGACGTGCGGTGACGGACGTTCCGTGGCCTGCGTGGCGGGTGGACGGGGGGAGTCGGCGGGGCGGCGGCGGTGCGGTGACGAGCCGGGTGGGACGGGGGACGGGGCGGGGGGGATGGCGAGGACGGACGGGGGCACGGAGAGGACCGGCGGCGGGGGCGGGCAGGGCGGGGCGGGCGTGGCAGGTGGCGGACGGGTCGGGCGCGGGCATGGCAGGGCTGTCGTGGCTGGTGGTGGGGCCGGCGGTACCGGTCGGGTACGGCCTGGTCGGTGGCGCCCGGGGTGTGCGCCGCGCGGAGCCCTTCCTACCGCCGAATGGTGGTCCCTGGAGGCGACATCCGTGGATTTCCGCCCGCATGAGCGGCGTGATCAGGTAGGGGGCGCGCCAGGCGTTCACTCCAAAGAGTGCAGCGGTGTGCGTGGGGCGTGCCGAGCGGCGACCACGTAGGCTCGACCGTGACCGATGACCTCGTCGACGCGCAGGAGTGACCGTGATCCCCGGTGGTGGCCAGCCCAACATGCAGCAGCTGCTCCAGCAGGCCCAGAAGATGCAGCAGGACCTCGCCCAGGCGCAGGAGGAGCTGGCCCGCACGGAGGTCGAGGGCCAGGCGGGCGGCGGCCTCGTGAAGGCCACGGTCACGGGCTCCGGTGAACTGCGGGCCCTGGTCATCGACCCGAAGGCGGTCGACCCGGACGACACCGAGACCCTCGCCGACCTGGTCGTGGCGGCCGTGCACGCGGCGAACGAGAACGCGCACCAGCTCCAGCAGGAGAAGCTCGGCCCGCTCGCGCAGGGCCTGGGCGGCATGCCGGGCCTGCCCTTCTGACCCTCCGGCCCGCCGCCGGCGCAGCGGTACCGCGTGTGGGCGAGGGGTACCGACCGGTCCGAGCCCCCCGACCCGGTTCCCCTCGCTTGCGCCCGGTCCGCTCGGTTCCGCCCGGTCCTTTCGGGTCCGCCCGCCGCGAGCGGATCCGACGGGCTGCGGGGCGGTCGGGGCCGATCCGCCCGGCGCCCTCCGGCGTCGGGCGCCCCGTGGGCACCCCCGTGCCGCGTTTCCCGACGGTGTCACCCACGCCGAGGCTTCTGCGGCGCACCCCCAGCAACTACCGTAAGACCAAGACTGCACTCCCGGAGAGGCGTTCCGTTGTACGAAGGCGTGGTCCAGGACCTCATCGACGAGCTGGGCAGACTGCCCGGTGTCGGTCCCAAGAGCGCGCAGCGGATCGCCTTCCACATCCTGCAGGCGGAGCCGACCGACGTACGGCGGCTGGCGCACGCCCTGCTGGAGGTCAAGGAGAAGGTCCGGTTCTGCGCGGTGTGCGGCAACGTCGCCCAGGAGGAGCGGTGCGGCATCTGCCGTGACGCCCGCCGGGACGACGCGGTCATCTGCGTGGTCGAGGAGCCCAAGGACGTCGTCGCGATCGAGCGGACGCGCGAGTTCCGGGGCCGGTACCACGTGCTCGGTGGGGCGATCAGCCCGATCGAGGGCGTGGGCCCGGACGACCTGCGGATCAGGGAGCTGCTGGCCCGCCTGGCGGACGGCACGGTCACCGAGCTGATCCTGGCGACCGACCCCAACCTGGAGGGGGAGGCCACCGCGACGTACCTCGCGCGGATGGTCAAGCCCATGGGCCTGAAGGTCACGCGCCTCGCCAGCGGACTGCCCGTTGGCGGAGACCTGGAATACGCCGACGAGGTCACGCTCGGTCGCGCGTTCGAAGGGAGAAGACTCCTCGATGTCTGACGCCACGCTCCACGCCCACTCGCTCGACCCGGACAGCTTCGCGGTCCAGGTCGCCGACTCCATCGAGTCCTTCATCGTGGCCACCACGGAAGTGGCGAAGGGCGACGAGCCCGACAGCGCCGTTCCCTTCCTGCTGCTGGAGGTCTCGCAGCTGCTCCTCGCCGGCGGCCGGCTGGGCGCGCACGAGGACATCGTCCCCGACGAGCGGTACGAACCGGACACGGGTCCCGACGTGGACGTGGACGAGCTGCGCCTGCGCTTCGCCGAGCTGCTGGACCCGGTGGACGTCTTCTCGGAGGTCTTCGACCCGTACGAGCCGCGCAAGGCGCCGGTCCCGTGCCGGATCTCGGACAACCTCGCCGACATCATCACCGACCTGCGCCACGGCCTGGCCCACTACCGGGCGGGCCGCACCTCCGAGGCGCTGTGGTGGTGGCAGTTCTCGTACTTCTCCAACTGGGGCCCCACCGCCTCCGCCACCCTCCGCGCCCTGCAGTCCCTCGTCTCGCACGTCCGCCTCGACCAGCCCCTGGAGGCCCTGGACGGCCTCGACACGGACGAGGACCTGCCCGACGACGACCTCGCCGAGGAGGCCGGCCGCGTCATGGTGCAGGAGATCGCCGGGCCCCTGGGCCTGCACTCCCCCTCCCGGAAGTAGCCCCCGACGTTCCGGACCCGGCCGCGCGGCTCGTCCACGCGCCGGGTCCGTGGGGTCCGCCGGGTCCGTGGGGTCCGTGGGGTTCGTCGGGTCCGTGGGGTCCGTGGGGTCCGCGCTGACCGTCGGGTCCGTCAGGTCCGCGTGGGGCCGCCCGGGCGGCCCCACCCCGGCGGCCCCGGACCGCCGCTCCCGGCCCCGGCCCCGTACGGTCGGGCCGCCCCTCCCGCCCCGGCCCCGTACGGCCGGGTGGCCGCTCCCGTCCCGACCCCGTACGGCCCGGTCGCCCCCCCGCGGCTGAACCGGTCTCCACCGACGGCCACGCGGCAGCGTCCCCGACGTGACCCGCCCCACATTCCGCGTACCGGGCGGGACGGCGGGCAGGTACCGGCTCGGAGCGACCGGACAGCGTCCCCGTCCGACACGGATGATCACCACCTGAGCGGGACATCTCAGGATGTGGCACCACGGAGGCGTTCTCCGGTCGCTCGTTAGACTGAGCTGACCGCAAACGGACTGAGCGAGGAGCGCACGTGGGCCTTGTCGTGCAGAAGTACGGAGGCTCCTCCGTTGCCGATGCCGAGGGCATCAAGCGCGTCGCCAAGCGAATCGTCGATGCCAAGAAGAACGGCCACCAGGTGGTCGTCGTGGTATCCGCGATGGGCGACACGACGGACGAGTTGATCGATCTCGCCGAGCAGGTATCCCCGATCCCTGCCGGGCGTGAGTTCGACATGCTGCTGACCGCCGGAGAGCGGATCTCCATGGCGCTGCTGGCCATGGCGATCAAGAACCTGGGCCACGAGGCCCAGTCGTTCACGGGCAGCCAGGCAGGCGTCATCACCGACTCGGTCCACAACAAAGCGCGCATCATCGATGTCACGCCGGGCCGGATCCGCACCGCACTGGACGAGGGCAACATCGCCATCGTCGCGGGCTTCCAGGGCGTCTCCCAGGACAAGAAGGACATCACCACCCTCGGCCGCGGCGGCTCCGACACCACGGCCGTGGCCCTCGCCGCCGCCCTGGACGCCGAGGTCTGCGAGATCTACACCGACGTCGACGGCGTCTTCACCGCCGACCCCCGGGTCGTGAAGAAGGCCCGGAAGATCGACTGGATCTCCTTCGAGGACATGCTGGAGCTCGCCAGCTCCGGCTCCAAGGTGCTGCTGCACCGCTGCGTCGAGTACGCACGCCGTTACAACATCCCGATCCACGTCCGCTCGTCCTTCTCGGGGCTCCAGGGCACGTGGGTCAGCAACGAACCGCGAGGGGACCGCAAGGTGGAGCAGGCCATCATCTCCGGTGTCGCCCACGACACCTCCGAGGCGAAGATCACCGTCGTCGGCGTGCCCGACAAGCCGGGCGAGGCCGCCGCGATCTTCCGCACCATCGCGGACGCCGAGATCAACATCGACATGGTGGTCCAGAACGTCTCCGCGGCGTCCACCGGTCTGACGGACATCTCCTTCACGCTTCCCAAGACCGAGGGCCGCAAGGCCATCGACGCCCTGGAGAAGCAGAAGGGCGCCATCGGCTTCGAGTCCCTCCGCTACGACGACCAGATCGGCAAGATCTCCCTCGTCGGCGCGGGCATGAAGACCAACCCGGGCGTCACCGCCTCCTTCTTCGAGGCACTGTCCGACGCCGGCGTGAACATCGAGCTGATCTCCACCTCCGAGATCCGCATCTCGGTCGTCACCCGCGCCGACGACGTCAACGAGGCGGTCCGCGCCGTCCACACCGCCTTCGGTCTGGACAGCGAGTCCGCCGAGGCCGTCGTCTACGGCGGCACGGGCCGCTGACGGCACGGACCCGGACCTCGCGAACCCGTGCGGCCGTGACGCCGTGACGAGCCGGAAGCCGGCGCTCGCGGTCGTCGGCGCGACCGGAGCGGCCGGTGCGGTGATGCTCCAGATCCTGTCGCAGCGCGCCGACGTCTGGGGCGAGATACGCCTGCTCGCGCCTCCCCCCGCCACCGGCGGGGGGACGGCCGGTGGCGGGACGGCCAGTGGCGGGGCGGCCAGGGGCGGGACGGCAGGCCCCGTCGGTCGCAAGCAGGTCGTACGGGGGGCGGAGACGGAGGTCCTCGCGCTCTGCGAGGAGACGCTCAGGGGCGCCGACGTCGCCGTGTTCCTGGCCCCGGAGGAGGTCGCCGCCCGCTGGGCGCCGATCGCCGCCGCCCAGGGCACCGTCGTCGTCGACGCCTCCCCGGCGTTCCGTACCGACCCCGACGTGCCGCTCGTCGTCCCCGAGGTCAACCCGCACGCCGCCCGGCTCCGGCCGCGCGGCATCGTCGCGAGCCCCGGCTGCACCACGCTCGCGCTGATCGTCGCCGTCGGGACGCTCCACGCCGAGTTCGGCCTCGACGAGCTGGTCGTCTCCGCGTACCAGGCGGCGAGCGGCGCCGGCCAGGCCGGGGTCGACGCACTGCGCGGGCAGCTGGCTGCCGTCGCCGGCACCGGGCTGGGCGCCGCACCCGGCGACGTCCGCAGGGCCGTCGGCGACGACGCGGGTCCCTTCGCGGCACCGCTCGCCCTCAACGTCGTCCCCTGGTCCGGTACCTGCGAGGAGGACGGCTGGTCCTCCGAGGAGCTGCGCGTACGGGCCGAGACGCGCAGGATCCTCGGCCTTCCCGCCCTGCGGGTCGCCGCCACCTGCGTCCACGTCCCCGTCGTCACCGCCCACTCCGTCGCCGTGCACGCGCGGTTCGAACGGGCGGTCACCGTCGCGCGCGCCCATGAGATCCTCGCCACCTCGCCGGGCGTCGTCCTCTACGACGACCCCGCGACCGGCGACTTCCCCACCCCCGCCGACGTCGTCGGCACCGACCCCACATGGGTGGGCCGGGTGCGCCGGCACCCGGACGACGAACGGGCCCTGGAGTTCTTCGTGTGCGGTGACAACCTCCGCAAGGGGACCGCGCTGAACACCGCGCAGATCGCGGAGGGCATCGCCGCCGAACTGGCCGCCGGACGCGCGGCGCCGGTCTGACCGCGGATACCCGGTGTGCGCCCGGCCCCGCCTTTGTAGGATCTGTGAACGCCCTGCGCAAAGGTCTTCGGTCCGTACCGCTGGAACTGGGGCGCTGGCATGTCCGACGACGCTTCCTCCCCCACGGCCGGCGGTGGGTGGCGGCAGCGTCCGAACGCGGTCGCCCCACGGCGCGACCGCGTGAACGGGGCTTAGGGGAAAGCGGATACGCATGAGGGCGAACGACGCACCGTCGAAGGCGGAGCCGTGCGCGTACAACCCTGACGGGGGTCGACGTGTCCAACTGGCGTGGCAGAGGTTCTCGACATCACATCAGCGGGCCCCCTTCGCGGTGGCACGGCGGTCCTTCCGCTCGTACGACCGCCTCAGCGGGCTGCGCGCGACCGTCGGCGCGGCGGCGGCATGCCGGTGATCGCGCCCATGCCCGCCACGCGCCGTGCCGGCGTACCGTTCCCGCGTGAGGGCGCCGGAGCCGAGACCGACACCGGGGCCGCGACGACCGCGGGCACCACCGTCGACCACCTCACCGAGACCTACCGCGCCCACTACCGGTCGCTGCTGGGGCTCGCCGCGCTCCTCCTCGACGACACCGCCTCCTGCGAGGACGTCGTCCAGGAGGCGTTCATCCGGGTCCACTCCGCGCGGCGCCGGGTCCGCGACCCCGAGAAGACCCTGGCGTATCTGCGCCAGACCGTCGTCAACCTCTCCCGCTCCGCCCTGCGCCGCCGAATACTCGGGCTGAAGCTGCTCTCCAAGCCGATGCCCGACATGGCGAGCGCGGAGGAGGGCGCGTACGACCAGCTGGAGCGCGACGCGCTGATCAAGGCGATGCGCGGGCTCCAGCGCCGTCAGCGCGAAGTGCTGGTGCTGCGGTACTTCGCCGACATGACGGAGGCGCAAGTCGCCGAGACCCTGGGCATATCGCTCGGGTCGGTGAAGGCGTACGGCTCCCGCGGCATCGCCGCCCTGCGCGTCACCATGGGGGCCACGGCATGAGCGACCGCGCGGACAGCCACGAGCACAACGGGCCGGACGGGCCGTCGGACGACCGGACTGGGAACGGAACTGTGAACAACGGGCACGACGGCGATCTGCACGCCGCCGGACAGGACTCCTCCGAAACGCACACCCGGGATACCAGCGGCCCGGACACCAGTGGCCCGGACACCGGTGGCCCGGAGACGAGCGGCCCCGAAGCCGCCGGCACCGACGGCACGGGTGCGGACGCCCCGGGCAGAAACACCACCGCCACGGGCGCCACGGGCACCGCCGGCGCGACCGGGGCCGGCCTCGGCGCCCCGGACACGGACGCCGACGCGGACGGCCTGCTGGTCGACGAGCTGGCGCTGCGGCGCATGCTGCACACCGCCGTGGGCGACATCCGGCCCTCGGACGACGTGCTGGACCACCTCCGCAGGGCGGTCCCCGCCCGACGCGCACGCAAGCGCCAGGCCATGGTCGGCGCGGCCGCCGCGGTGATCCTGCTCGGCACGGGTGTCCCCGCCTTCGTCCACGTCGCCGCGTCCGACAGCGCCTCCGACGCCAACCCCGTCAACGCCGGCCACGGCGAGCAGGTCCAGGGCGGCACCGGGGACGCCATCAAGGGCACGACCGGCGAGGAGACCGCCGGCAGCCCCTCGGGCGCGCCCGCGAGCAAGGGCAAGGGCGGCAAGGACCCGAAGGAGAAGCCACGGGCGGCCTCCAGCGGCGCGACCGACGGCACCGACGGCACCGCGGACCCGTCCACGTCCGCCACGGCGAGCCTCCCGGTCTGTGACCCGGGCCAACTCGGCGTGATCTCCGCCGACGCGGGGTCCCCCGACTCCGACGGCACGGTGTACGGCACCTTCCGCATCGCCAACGTCTCCAGCACCGACTGCGTCGTCGACGGCGTGGGCACGGTCGGTTTCCGCGCGAACGGCGCCGCCGACCAGAACCGCATCAGCGTCGTCACCCACACGTCCGGTGACGCGGTGGGCGGCCTGCCCGACCCCTCCGCGTCGGTCAGCCACCTGACCCTGAAGCCGTCGGCGGCGTACGACGTGAAGTTCGCCTGGGTGCCGGCCGAGACCTGCCCCACGGACGGCGGGAACACGCCCGACCCCACCCCGTCCCCGACCACGGAGCCCACCCCCACGACCGGTGGCACCGGGGCGGGCGCGGCCGAGGGCGGCGCCGCGGAGTCGGGCGCCGGCGCGGCCACCGAGCCCCAGCTCGTCTCCGAAGGGGGGAAGGCCGACGGCAGCGTGAGCGTCACGCACACCCCGGACGTGGGCGGCCCCACGGCGGAGGCGACCGTCCCCGACGCCTGCACCGGCACGATCTACCGCACCGGCCTCCTCCCGGCCCAGTAACCCCCAGGACGGACGGGTGGGCCCGCACCCAGCGGCGCCTACCCCCGCCCCGGTCGCACCGAGGCCCCAGCCCCATCCCCCCGCCCGCAGCCGTCGGAACGCCCCTACAACCCCCGGCCGACGCTGCCGCCCACCGCTCCGAGGCCCGGCCGAGCCCGGCGACGCCCGAAGCCCGTCCCAGGCCCGCCCGAACGACGCCGGCCCCATCCACGCCGCGGCCGGCTCGATGCCCATCCACGCCGCGGCCGGCTCGACGCCCATCCACGCCGCGGCGGGCTGTGCGCCCCTCCGCGCCGCGGCGGGCTCGACGCCCATGCGTGCCGCGGCCGGCTCAACGCCCGTCCGCGTCCCGGCCGACCAACCCCGATCCGCGTTCCGGCCGGCTCGATGCCCCGCGCCCCCGCCGACCCGACGCCCGTCCGCGTCCCGGCCAGCGCAACGCCCGCCAGCGCCCCGGCCGGCCCCATGCCCGCCCGGCTCGGGCGACCCGACGCCCGCCCTGAGCTCGGGCTCGGGTGGGATCAGCCGATGCCCTGGCTCTCCGGTTCCAGGCCGAGCGCGCGGTCACGTTCCGCCTCCGCCTCGCGGCGGACGAGGCGGAACCACATGAACAGCACGAACCCCGCGAACACGAACCACTCACCCGTGTAGCCGAGGTTCTGGAACGCCTTGATGTCCAGCCCCGTGCCCGTGGCCGCCGCCGCGGGCACCGGGGTGAGACCGGCCGGGGAGCGTGCGAGGGTCACCCACGCGTCGTACACCTCGTCCGGCACCAGGTTGACGAGGGACGCCGCGCTGATGATGCCGAGCTGGCCCTCCGGCAGCCCGCCCGCCGCGTGGACGCCCTTCGAACCGGGGCTCTCCGACGCCTGCAGCGCCCCGGTCACAGTGACCTCGCCGACGGGCGGCGCCGGGGCGGCGGCACCCTTCGGCAGCCAGCCCCGGACCACCGGCAGGGCCTTGTCCTCGGAGGTGTGCAGCAGCGTCAGCACGTAGGAACCGGTCCTGCCGTCCAGCTCGCGCCCCGGCACGAGGAACTGCTTCCCGTACCGGCCGCTGACCACGGCCTGGCGTCCCGACGTCTCCTTGTCCACCGGCAGCAACTCCGCCAGCGGCGCCGGCGCCTCGGCCGCCTGGACGGCCGGGCGCTTCTCGGCCTCCTGGTGCGAGTCGACGCGGTCCTCGAACCTGCCCAGCTGCCAGATCCCCATGAACAAGCAGAACGGGATCGCCAGCAGCACGAAGACGTTGATCCCCCACCAGCGGGGGGTCGTCAGGAACCGGTACACCCCTCCACGGTACGGAACGACCTCACCCCCCGTCCGGCCGGGTCCCGCTCACGGTGGCCAGGTGCCGGGCCGCGAACTCGATCTCCTGGCGCAGCTGCTTGATCCGTTCCTCCACCACCAGCGAGCCGTGTCCCGCCTCGTACCGGTACACCTCGTGGACCGCGCCGCGGGCCGCGAGCCGGTCCACGTAGTTCTCCACCTGCCGGATCGGGCAGCGCGGGTCGTTGACACCCGCCGCGATGTACACGGGCGCCCGCACCGCGTCCACGTAACTCAGCGGGTTCGACGCCGCCCACCGCTCGGGCACCTCCTCCGGGGAGCCGCCGAAGAGGGTCCGGTCGAGCGGCCGCAATGCCTCCATCTGGTCGTGGTACGCCGTGACGTAGTCGGCGACCGGCACGTCGGCGATGCCCACCGCCCACGCGTCGGGCTGCGTGCCCAGACCCAGCAGGGTCAGGTAGCCGCCCCACGAACCACCGGCGAGCACCAGCCGCTCCGGGTCGGCGAGACCCGACGAGACGGCCCACTCCCGGACCGCCGCGATGTCCTCCAGCTCGATCAGCCCGACCCGGTGCCGGAGCGCGTCCGTCCACTCCCGGCCGTAGCCGGTGGAGCCGCGGTAGTTGACCCGGACCACCGCGTACCCGTGGTCCACCCACGCGGCGGGACCCGCGGCGAACGCGTCGCTGTAGTGCCAGGTGGGGCCGCCGTGGACGTCGAACACCGTCGGCAGCGGGCCGGCCACCCCCGCCGGCCGGTGGACCAGCGCGTGGACGCGGCCACCGGGGCCCTCCACCCACACGTCCTCCACGGCCACGGACCCGGGCGCCCGCATCCCGGGCGGGTCCAGCACGACCGCACCCGACGTCGACCTCACCTCCGGCGGCGTCGCGGCCGACGACCACAGGTACTCGACCTCGCCGTCCGGACGGGCCGTCGCGTCCGACACGGAACCGGGCGGGGTGTCGACCCGTGTCAGCCGGCGCGTCGCCAGGTCGTACCGCCACAGGTCGCTGCGCGCCTCGAAGCTGTGGACGACGAGCAGTCCCGACCCGTCCGGATACCACTCGGCGCTCACGTCGCCCGGCAGGTCCAGGTCCAGGTCCGTCTCCACCCCGGACGCCACGTCCCAGACCATCGGCTCCCACCGGCCGCGCCGCTGGTGCCCCACGAGCAGCCGGGTGTCCCCGTCGACCGGCGCGAAGCCGAGCACCGCCAGGCCCAGCGGCTGCGTACCGCCCTTGGTGTCGTCCAGCTCCGCCACCTGCGTCACGGACGGGGCGCCCGAGGCGCCGGCGGCGTCGGCGAGCCGCACCACGCGCAGCGCCGCGTGCGTCGCGTCGCCGTGCTCGGTGTGCTCCATGGCGACCAGCGTCCCGTCGTGCGACAGGTCGCCGACGCCGGCGGACTCGCGGTGCCGGTAGATCTCCACGGGCTCCTGCCCGGGGCGGACCACGTGGAGGGTGGTGCCCTCCTCCTCCGTGGACCGGCCGACGACCGTGGTCCCGTCCCGCCCGACGGCCAGGCCCGCCGGATACGACGGCGCCAGCCCGGGCACGGCCGGCTCGTCCGCCCCGCCGGCGAACGGCTGCCGCATCCACACCCCGAACTCGTCGCCGTCGGTGTCGGCGAACCACCAGATCCACTCGCCGTCCGGGGAGAGGACGCCGTCCGTCGTGCCGTTCGGCCGGTCCGTCACCTGCCGCTGCCCGCCGGTCTCCCGATCCCAGGCGTACAGCTCGTACGTCCCGGTCGCGTTCGACACGAAGAGAGCCCGGTGCGGCGCGTCGAACGCCCATTCCGGCAGGGAGACCCGCGGCGCGCGGAACCGCTTCTCCCAGTCCGGCACGTCGGGCCCGCCGGCGGGCGGGGTCTGATTCGTCGGTACGTCGCTCGGCTCAGTCATGCCGTCCATCATGGACCGTCCGGCCGACATCCCGTCGGGCCTGTGGACAACCTGTCCACAGGCCCGCCATCAGCGCGGTTCAGCGAGTGCCGGGTACCCGGTCCGTCGAGCACAGCGCCCAGATGACGAACACCCCGATCGCGATGCTGATGAAGCCCCAGACCGGCTGGTAGGGCAGCCAGACGAAGTTGACGATCACGGCCAGCGAGGCGAGCGCCACACCAGCCACCCTGGCCCAGGAAGCCCCACGCAGGATGCCCCAGCCGATCACCGCGAGGAGCAACCCGAGGACGAGGTGGATCCAGCCCCACGCGGTGGTGTTGAACTTGAAGACGTAGTTGCCGATGACCCCGTACACGTCGTCCTCGGCGATGCCCACGATGCCCTGCAGCATCCCGAGCACCCCTTGGACGAGCAGGAGCACCCCGGCGAACATCGTCCCCGCGGACGCCCAGGCGCCCCCGGACGCCGCCGAGGCACCGCCCTGGTGCCGGGCGCGGGGGTGCCCCGGAGCCGGATCGTGCCGGTGACCCGCTGAGTCGCTCATCGCCGTGCCCTCTCGTCGTACCGGTCCGGTCGCGTGTACGAGCAGCCTGCGGCGTGAGCCACCGTCCGGCGACCCGGAGCCCCCCATCCGGGCGACGGCCCCCTGCCCGGTGCGGCTGCCCGGAGACGCTGTCCGGGCGCCGGCACCGCCTCGGCCCCCTAGTCGGACGGGTCGGGCATGGCCTCCGCGATGACCCGCATCTCCCCGACGACGGCCTCCGCCCCGGCGTCGACGAGCGCCTGCCGCCGACCCGGCCCGTCCGCGAACCCGACCGCGACCGCGCCGACCGCGTGCGCGGCCCGGACGTCCGTGACGGAGTCGCCGATCAGCGCGCACAGGGTCACGTCCAGGCCGAGCTGCTCAGCGGCCGTGATGAGCGGGTACGGGTTCGGCTTCGTGAGCTCCGGCTGCCGCTCCGGCCGGCCCACGACGTGCAGCACGTACGACGACAACCCGTGCCGGTCGAGGAAGGCCCGCATGCACGCGGCGGAGGTGTCGCCCACGACCGCGATCCGCCGCCCCGCGTCCCGGGCCCCCTCCAGCACGGCGACCGCTCCCGGCGTCGGATCACCCGCGACCTCCACGGCCGCGACCTCGGCCGCGGTGAGCGCCTCCTCCACCTCGCAGCCGAGCCCGGCGTCCTCCGCGTGCACCCGCCGCACGACCTCCACCGGGTCCCCGACCCCCGCCAGCTCCGCCGCGAGCGCGGGGTCCCGCCGGGCGACGACCTCCACCAGCCGCTTGGCGACCGCCGCCGACCGCCCGCCGAAGACATCGCACAGCGGTCCGTCGAAGTCGACCAGCACTCCCTGCGCGGCCCGCATGATCCCGCCCAACACGTCATCGCCCATCACCCCCGCCTGCCCGCCGTCCCGCGGCCCCAGACACTCCCGGGCGGGCGCGCCCCACGATCGGGCGGCCGACCCCGTAGCGGACCGGCCACCGATCGGACACCCCGAGGCCGGGCCACCCCATGCCGGCGTGGTCCAGTTCACACCGGCCGGAGCGGTGACTCCACCGGTCACCGCCGGTCATGTACGGCGAGACTCCGATGAGGAAGGCCCGTCATGACCCAGACGCTCAGCGCCCGTCCCACCGCCGCGCCCGCCTGCCGCCCGGCTGCCCCGCGCGGGCTCACGGCCGGCGCGGTCGTCGCCGGGCCGCTGTTCCTCGGGGCGGGCGTCGTCCAGGGGCTCACCCGCGACGGTTTCGACTTCACCCGCCACGCGCTCAGCCAGCTGGCCCTGGGCGGCCCGGGGTGGATCCAGACACTGAACTTCCTGCTCACGGGGTCACTGCTGCTTGCCGGCGCGGCCGGCCTGCACGCGACGGAACCGACGGAACCGACGGAACCGACGGAAGAGACGGGACCGACAGGCCTGGCCGGGCCGTCGGGGCTGACGGGGCTGACGGGGCTGTCGGGCTCGGCGGGACGAGCCGGCTCGGCGGGACCGACAGGACCGGCCGGCTCGGCGGGGTCTCGGGGCCGATCCTGATCGCCGTGTTCGGCGCGTCCTTCCTGGCCGCCGCGGCGTTCCCCGCCGACCCCGCGGCCGGCTTCCCCGAGGGCGCGCCGCAGGCCGCCTCACTGAGCGGGCACGGCACCGTCCACATGGCTGCCGGCATGATCGGCTACCTCGCGCTGTGCGCCGCCTCCGTCGTGCTGGCCAGCCCCCTCGCCGCCCGGGGCCACCGCGCCTGGGCCGTGGCCTCCCGCCTCGTCCCGATCGCCGTCCTCGCCGGCTTCCCGGCGTCCGCCGCCTCCGTCCTCGCGTTCACCGCCGGAGCCGGCCTCGGCCTGTGCTGGCTGGCGATGGTGGCGGCCCGGCTGACCGGTCGGAGGGGCGACGGGGAACCGCAAGCAGCCGGACGCCATCTGACGCGACAGCACGACCCCGTCCCCGGTCGCGCCCGCTGCAGTCAAGCCCCGGCCCTGACCCACAAGACCACTCAGGGGCCTGACCCGCTCTCGCGGATCAGGCCCCTGACCTGGTGTTTCAGCTGTCGGGGTGGCGGGATTTGAACCCACGACCTCTTCGTCCCGAACGAAGCGCGCTGCCAAGCTGCGCTACACCCCGATGTCGCCGGTGTCCTGGCGACGTCGTTTACTTTAGCCCACCGGCGCCCGGAGACGAAATCCGGTTTCGGCGGGGCCGGCGGGCGGTGGTGCGGGGGTCAGTCGCGGGGGGTCAGGGTCAGCAGGGTCGCCTCCGGGGGGCAGGCGAAGCGGACCGGGGTGTAGCGGTTGGTGCCGCAGCCCGCCGAGACGTGGAGGTGGGCCGTGCGGCCGCCGGCGCGGTGGGTGGAGAGGCCCTTCGCGCGGTCCGTGTCGATGTCGCAGTTGGTGACGAGCGCCCCGTAGAAGGGGACGCACAGCTGGCCGCCGTGGGTGTGGCCGGCGAGTACCAGCGGGTAGCCGTCGGCGGTGAAGGCGTCCAGGGAGCGCAGGTACGGGGCGTGGACGACGCCCACGGAGAGGTCGGCGTCCGCTTCCGGGCCGCCCGCGACCTTCTCGTACCGGTCCCGCTTGATGTGCGGGTCGTCCAGGCCGGTGAACGCGAGCTCCAGGCCCTCCACCTTCAGCCGGCCGCGCGCGTTGGTCAGGTCCAGCCAGCCCGCCGCGTCGAAGGCGTCGCGGATGCCCTCCCACGGGTTGTGGACGGCGCCGACCGCCGGCGGGTTGCCGTTGAGGCCGTGGCGGCCCTGGAGCTTCTCGAAGAGGTAGCGGGCCGGGTTGCGGAGCTTGGGACCGTAGTAGTCGTTGGAGCCGAAGACGTACACGCCGGGGAAGTCCATCAGCGGCCCGAGGGCGTCCAGGAGCTCCGGCACGCCGTCCGGGTCGGAGAGGTTGTCCCCGGTGTTGACGACGAAGTCGGGGCGCAGCCCGGCCAGGGACCGGAGCCAGCGCTGCTTCTTGCGTTGGCCGCCCACCATGTGGATGTCGGAGACCTGGAGGACCCTCAACGGGTTCGCGCCGCGCGGCAGTACGGGGACGGACACCCGTCGGAGCCGGAAGGAGCGGGCTTCGAAACCGGCGGCGTAGGCCACGCCGGCCGCGCCCAGTGCAGTGATGCCGAGGGGTACTCCGTATCGCGCGCGCATGGGTCCATGGTCGCAGACCGGGGGAGGGGTCGCGACGCCCGGGAAATGGGCGGGCGGGCGCGGGAGCGCACCTGTCATGCTTGCCGCATGACCACGCTCAAGTCCAAGTTGCAGGAAGACCTCACGGAGGCGATCAGGGCGCGTGACGAGCTCCGCTCCTCGACCCTCCGGCTGACGCTCGCCGCCATCACGAAGGAGGAGGTCGCGGGCAAGCAGGCGCGCGAACTCTCCGACGACGAGGTGCAGAAGGTGATCGCCAAGGAGGCGAAGAAGCGCCGTGAGGCGGCCGAGGCGTTCACCGCGGGCGGTCGTGCCGAGCAGGCCGAGCGGGAGCAGGCGGAGGGGGTCGTCCTCGACGCGTACCTGCCCGCGCAACTGACGGACGAGGAGCTGCGGGAGATCGTCGCGCAGGCCGTCGAGGAGGCCAGGGCCGGTGGGGCCGAGGGGCCGCGGGCAATGGGCGCCGTGATGAAGATCGTGAACCCGAAGGTGGCGGGCCGGGCCGAGGGCGGCCGGGTGGCCACGGTGGTCAAGCAGCTCCTCGCCGGCTGAGGGGCTCCACCGCGGGCCTGGGCTGAGGGCGCTGCGGCCTCGTGGGCTCAGGGCTCAGGGGCTCAGGGCTCCGGGTTCCCAGCCTGCGGGTTCAGGGCTCCGGGCGCTCCGGCCGGCGGGCTCAGGGCCTGTGGCCCGGTACATGCGGACCAGGGCCCGCGGCCGTGCCGCCGTGCGCCGGGGGGTGAGCGCCGGGACGCGCGGCCCCTTGCCGGACGCGCGGCTCGCGGCCCGCGTGTGTGCGCCGGGACGTGGGGGGGGGGGGGGGGCCCCCCCGGGGGGGGGGCCCCCCCCCCCCCGGCCGGGGGGGGGGGCCGCCCCCCCCCCCCCCCCCCGGCCCCCCCCCCCCGGGGGGCCCCGCCGACGTGCACACCGCCCC
>NZ_JBIBSF010000003.1:169756-179541 GCF_043077165.1 Streptomyces kanasensis | reverse complement strand
GGGCCGCCGGCGGGGGGGGGGGGGGGGGCGGCCCGCGCCCCCCCCGCCGGCGGGGGGGGGGGGGGCCGGGGGGGGGGCGGGGGGGGGGGGGGGGGGGCCCCCCCCGGGGGGGGGGCCCCCCCCCCCCCACGTCGGTCGGTCAGCGGTCGCCGCCGCCACCCGGGCGGCCGTTCCCGTTCCCGTTGCCATTGCCGTTCCCGTTCCCGTTCCCGCCGCTCAGCAGGTCCGACGGGAAGGAGATGCCGGGGAAGGGCTCGTTGCCGCCGCCGCCCGTGCGTCCCGGCTTGTCGTCGCCGGGCTTGCCCGGGACCTGGGGCGGCTGCGGGCCGCTGATCGGGACGCTGGCGAAGTCAGGCGCGGGGTGGCCCTCCAGGGCGCCCGCCACGGCGTCCTTCCAGATCGGGCCGGGGACCCGGCCGCCGAAGACCTTGTCGTGGTACCGGCCGCCGATGGTGATGTACTCCATCTTCACCTCCTGGGTGGGGCTGCCCACCCAGACGGCGCCGGAGAGGTTCGGCGTGTAGCCCACGAACCAGGCGTTGCGCCGGCTGTCCGTCGTACCGGTCTTGCCGGCGCTGTCACGCGACTCCAGGCCGGCCTCCTGGCCCGTACCGGAGTCGATCACGCCGCGCAGCAGGGTGTTGATGGTGTCGGCGGTGCGCTCGCTCATGGCGCGCTGGCACTTGGAGCGCGGCACCCGCAGGTTCTTGCCCTCGGTGGTCCTGATCGACTCGATGGCCGTCGGGGTGCAGTACGTGCCGCGGTTGGCGAAGGTCGCGTACGCGCCCGCCATGGTCAGCGGCGACATGCCCTGGGAGCCCAGGGTCAGCGCGGACGGCTTCTCGGGCAGCTTCTTGTCGTCGCCCATGACGACGCCCAGCTTGTCGGTCATCTCCACGACCGGGCACATGCCGATCTCGCCGAGCATCTGCACGAAGTAGGTGTTGACCGACTTCGCCATGGCGTCCCGGAGGTCGTACGGGCCGACCTCCGACTCGTTCTCGTTCTCGACGGTGTCGCCGCCGACGTTCCGCCAGGGCGTGCCGCTGCACGACTGCACCGAGTCCGGGTACGGCATCTTGAACGGCGACGGGTAGACCTGCCACGCCGGCTTGCCCTGCTCCAGGGCGGCCGCCGCGACGAACGGCTTGAAGGTCGAACCGGTCGGGAAGCCGTAGTTGGAGCCGCCCATGCCCTTGTTGACCGAGTAGTTGATCTGGGTCTCGTCCTTGTCGAAGCCGTAGGGCTTGGACTGGCCCATCGCCAGGATCTTGCCGGTGCCGGGCTGGACCATGGTGATGGCCGTGGCGACCTTGTCGTCCTGGTTGACGTGCTCCCTGATCGAGTCCTGGGCGGACTTCTGCGCCTGCGGGTCGAGCGTGGTGCGGATGGTGAGGCCGCCGCGGTTCCAGACCTTGGCGCGCTCCTCGCGGGACTTGCCGAAGACCGGGTTCGAGAGGAAGACCTCGCGGACGTAGTCGCAGAAGAAGCCGGCGCCGTCGCGGGCGGTGATGCAGCCGTTCTTCGGCCGGGTCACGTTCAGCTTGATCGGCTCGGCCTTCGCCCGATCGGCCTCCGCGCGGCTGATGTCGCCGACGGTGGCCATGCGCTCCAGGACGGTGTTGCGGCGCTTGGTGGCCTCCTGCGCGTCGTTGACCGGGTCGTACCGGCTCGGCGACTGGACGAGGCCGGCGAGCATGGCCGCCTCGCCCAGGGTGAGGTCCTTGGCGCGCTTGGAGAAGTAGCGCTGCGAGGCGGACTCGATGCCGTACGCCTGCTGCCCGAAGAAGGTGATGTTGAGGTAGTTCTCGAGGATCGTCTTCTTCCCGAGCTCCTTCTCCACCTGGATCGCGTACTTCAGCTCCTGGATCTTGCGGCCCAGGGTCTGCTGGGTGGCCTGCGCGAACTTGTCGCGGTCGTCGCCGGCCTCCTCGACGAAGACGTTCTTGACGTACTGCTGGGTCAGGGTGGAGGCGCCCTGGGCGACCCCGCCCTCCTGGGCGTTGCGGTTGACCGCGCGCAGGACGCCCTTCAGGTCGACGGCGCCGTGTTCGTAGAAGCGCGAGTCCTCGATCGCGACGATCGCCTTCTGCATGTACGGCGAGATGTCCTCGAGCGGGACCACCTTGCGGTCGCGCGAGTAGACGGTCGCGATGAGCCCGCCCTCGGAGTCGAGGATCTGGGTGCGCTGGCTCAGCGGTGGCCTCTTCATGTTGGCCGGGATCTCGTCGAACCCCTGGACCGTCCCCTTGGCCGCGAGGCCCAGGGCACCCGCCGCGGGCATGGCGATGCCGGCGAGGACGACTCCGGAGAGCACGCTGACACCGAGGAACTTGGCGGCCTGCTGGGTCGCGGTCAGACCCCCGCCCGAGCGGTTCTGTGGCATGGACGAAGCCTACGTTCTCAATCGCCGGACACGTGTATATGCCTTGGCCTAAGCTGGTCACAACCGTCACAGCCGTCGCGTGACGCGGTCAGGGCATCCTCTCCGCACCCCCCGCACTCCCCTCCGCACGTGCACGGCGCCACCCCCTGGTACTACGCCCGAGCCCACCCCCCTCGTTCGGCACCCGCGTCGATCGCTGCCCGTTTTCGTGATGTGTGTCAGGTTGTGCCCGGCGCGGCGTGGGGGAAATGCCCTGATTCAAGAATTTCATCTTGTATGTCTATCGCTCACTCCCCTGGGTGATCTGCTGCTGACGCATAGTCCGTTCGGGCCATTCAAGATTGGGCCCGAAGGGGGTGTTGCGCCGTCCCCACCTTCCGTAACGTCCTCAACTGGCAGCGGTGAATATGCCGCTGCCGCCGTGGGGGAGCCTCGATTCGGGAGAGGACGGCGCCGGCATGGGCTGGGTAGCTGACTGGAGTGCGCAGGCGGCCTGCCGCACTACGGATCCGGATGAACTGTTCGTACAAGGAGCGGCGCAGAACAGGGCCAAGGCGGTGTGCACCGGGTGTCCGGTGCGGACCGAGTGCCTGGCCGACGCGCTGGACAACCGCGTCGAGTTCGGCGTGTGGGGCGGCATGACGGAGCGCGAGCGCCGCGCCCTGCTGCGCCGCCGGCCGACCGTCACGTCGTGGCGGCGGCTCCTGGAGACCGCGCGCACGGAGTACGAGCGCAGCGCGGGCATCCTGCCCGTCGCACTGGACGACGACGAGACCTACGAGACGTACGCGGCGGTCGGCTGAGCCGCGTCGCCACGCCGCTCCGCCCACGCCGCGCGCCCACTCCACGCCGTCGTGCGGCTGCCACCGCCGTCGTGCGGCTGCGACCGCCGTCGTGCGGCCGCCACGCCGTCGTGCGTCTTCGTACCGTCGGACCCACCCGGTCGCCGCCGTGCCGTCGTGGCACCGGACCGCCCGGTCGTCCCCCTGCGACTCGGGGTGCTGCCGGTGCGTCAGATGGTCGTGTCGACCGGCGTGTCGCCGGACGCCGGGCCCTGCGTCGCGAGGCGGTCGCCGACGGCGCGCAGACCGGCGAGGTCGTGGACGTCACCGGGCAGGGCGGCCACCTCGGCCACGGGCACGTCCGGGTGGAGCGAGGTGAAGCGGTCGCGTGTCCGCTGCTCACGCGCGACCACCTGCATTCGCTCCGCGTGCAGGCGCAGGAGCCCGGACGTCAACTCCGCCACGGCAGGCGGAACGCCGGGTGTCGGTTCGGGTGCGGGGGCCTCGGGGGAGGTGGCCGTCGGGCCACCGAGACGAGTCTGCCCGCCCCCCTGATCCACAATGCGGCCCCCGTCAAGATTTTCCGCGGCGGCGAGGGCCCGCTCCGCGGAGAGCCGGGCGGCCCCGCTGCCGTGCACCCGGTTCAGCACGAGCCCCTCCAGGGGCATGTCGTCCGCGGCCAGCCGCTCCACGAAGTACGCCGCCTCCCGCAGTGCGTCCCGTTCGGGCGCGGCGACCACCAGGAACGCCGTCCCGGGCGCCTGGAGGAGCCGGTACGTGGCGTCCGCGCGCGTGCGGAACCCGCCGAACATCGTGTCCATCGCCGCCACGAACGTCTGCACGTCCCGCAGCAGCTGACCGCCCAGCAGCTTGCCCAGCGTCCCCGTCATCATCGACATGCCGACGTTGAGGAACTTCATGCCCGCCCGGCCGCCCACCCGCGCCGGCGCCATCAGCGCCTTGATGAGCTTGCCGTCCAGGAACGACCCGAGCCGCCGCGGCGCGTCGAGGAAGTCCAGCGCCGACCGGGACGGCGGCGTGTCCACCACGATCAGGTCCCACTCGTCGCGCGCCCGCAGCTGGCCCAGCTTCTCCATCGCCATGTACTCCTGCGTGCCCGCGAAGCCGGCCGACAGGGACTGGTAGAAGGGGTTCGCCAGGATCGCGCGGGCACGCTCCGCGTCCGCGTGCGCTTCGACGATCTCGTCGAAGGTGCGCTTCATGTCCAGCATCATGGCGTACAGCTCGCCGCCGGCGTCCGTCCCGACGCCCGCCACCCGGCGGGGGACGTTGTCCAGCTCCTCGATGCCCATCGACTGCGCCAGCCGCCGCGCGGGGTCGATGGTCAGCACGACCACCCTGCGGCCCCGCTCGGCCGCGCGCAGCCCCAGCGCCGCCGCCGTCGTCGTCTTCCCGACACCGCCGGCGCCGCAGCACACGACGATGCGGGTCGCGGGGTCGTCCAGCAGCCGGTCGACCTCCAGTCGCCGGTGCGCGGGCGCCGGCGGGGTCGGGGTCGGGGTCGGTTCCGTGGCCGGCGCCGCGGACGAGGCCCCGGCCGGTGCCGGCGCCGTGGTCGGCACCGACGTTCCGGCCGGTGTCGGTTTCGGTGTGGATCCGGCGGCCGTCATGCGCTCACCCCGAGGTTCCTCCGCAGTTCCTTCGCCAGGTGGTACAACCCCGCGAGGTCCACGCCCTCGCCGAGCAGCGGCAGTTCGTGCGTCGGTACCTGCTGCTTCGCCAGCACCTCGCGCTGCTCCCGTTCGAGCCCGACCCGCTGGGCGTGCTCCGCGGCCTGGCCGAGCAGCGGCCCGACCAGCTCCTCCGGGTGGGCCACCCCGGCCGCCGCCAGGGCCCGGGCGACGCCCTCGCGGTGGTCGCCGGCGGCGGCCCGTACCGCGTCCTCGTCGAGGAGGCGCGGGCGCACCATGTTCACGAAGACGTCGCCGACCGGCAGCTCCGCGGCGCGCAGCTCGGCGATGCCGTCGGCGGTCTCCTGCACCGGCATCTCCTCCAGGAGGGTCACCAGGTGGACGGCCGTCTGCGGGGACTTGATGACCCGCATCACCGCCTGCGCCTGGTGGTGGATCGGGCCCATCCGGGCCAGCCCCGCCACCTCGTCGTTCACGTTCAGGAAGCGCGTCACGCGGCCGGTCGGCGGGGCGTCCATGACGACGTGGTCGTAGACGAAGCGCCCCTCGCGGTCCTTGCGGCGCACCGCCTCGCACGCCTTGCCGGTGAGGAGGACGTCCCGGACGCCCGGGGCCACCGTCGTCGCGAAGTCGATCGCCCCGAGCTTCTTCAGGGCGCGGCCGGCGGCCCCCAGTTTGTAGAACATCTGGAGGTAGTCGAGCAGCGCCCTTTCTGCGTCGATGGCGAGGGCGTACACCTCCCCGCCGCCCGGTGCGACGGCGATCTTGCGCTCCTCGTACGGGAGCGCCTCCGTCTCGAAGAGCTGTGCGATGCCCTGTCTGCCTTCGACCTCCACGAGGAGGGTCCGCTTGCCCTCCGCCGCGAGGGCGAGCGCGAGGGCGGCGGCGACCGTCGTCTTACCGGTACCACCCTTGCCGCTGACGACCTGGAGCCTGCTCACACAGCGAGCGTAACGAGTGCCGTGGGAGCCCACGCAGGAGGCTGCCCCGGGGCGGCGCCGGCGAGCGGATACAGTCGGCCCCATGACCAAGTGGGAATACGCGACCGTGCCCCTTCTCGTGCACGCGACCAAGCAGATCCTGGACACCTGGGGCGAGGACGGCTGGGAGCTCGTCCAGGTCGTCCCCGGCCCGAACAACCCCGAGCAGCTCGTGGCGTACCTGAAGCGGGAGAAGCCGTGACCGGGCGCGTCGAGGCCGCGCTCGCCGAGCGCGGCCTGACGCTGCCGCAGGTCGTGCCGCCGCTGGCCGCGTACCAGCCGGCCGTCCGGTCCGGCGTGTACGTGTACACCGCGGGCCAGCTGCCCATGGTGGACGGGAAGCTTCCGGTCACCGGCAAGGTGGGCGCCGAGGTCACGCCGGAGGAGGCCAAGGACCTGGCCCGCGTCTGCGCGCTGAACGCCCTCGCCGCGGTGAAGTCCGTGGCGGGCGACCTCGACCGCATCGCGCGGGTCGTGAAGGTCGTCGGCTTCGTCGCCTCGGCACCCGACTTCACCGGCCAGCCGGCCGTGCTGAACGGTGCCAGCGAGCTGCTCGGCGACGTCCTCGGCGACCGCGGCGTCCACGCGCGCAGCGCGGTGGGCGTGGCGGTCCTGCCGCTGGACGCGCCCGTCGAGGTCGAGTTCCAGGTGGAGCTCCTGCCGGAGGACTGAACCCCGCCCGGGCCCCTCGCGGTCGTCGCCGTCGGGCCGCGCGGCGGCCCCGGATCCGGTCCGCCGGCCCGGCTCCGGCTTCGGTCCGCGGGCCCGGTACCGGGTCCGTGAGCCCGGCCCCGGACCCGATGACGGGTCGGTGGATCCGGCTTCGGTCCGGGAGGGCGGCTTGGGTCCGTAGGGCCGGCTTCGGTCCGCGGGCTCTCCGCCCGGCGGCCCGGCTGGTGACCGGCCTCCACCCGGTCCGCGGGCCCGGATCGGCCCGGCGACCGCCCCGGTCCGCGGGGCCGGGCCGTGGCCGGCCGGGGCCGGGGACCGGTGGGCCCTCGAACATCCGGACAGATCGTCATAGGCTCCGGCCATGCCGAATGGTCAGTGGTACCCACCGGAATGGCCCGACCGCATCCGCGCCCTCGCGGCCGGTGAGCTGACGGCCGTGGCGCCCCGCCGCGCCGCCACCGTGCTGCTGCTGCGCGAAGCCGGTGGGGCCGCCGCCATCGAGGTGCACATGCTGCGCCGCCGCGCCTCCATGGCCTTCGCGGGCGGCGCGTACGCCTACCCCGGCGGCTCCGTGGACCCGCGCGACGAGCACCCCGTCCGCTGGGCCGGCCCGAGCCCCGCCGAGTGGGCCGCCCGTCTCGGCGTCGCCACGGCCGCCGAGGCCCAGGCTGTCGTCTGCGCGGCCGTGCGGGAGACGTACGAGGAGGCCGGGGTCCTGCTCGCGGGGTCCACGCCCGACACGGTCGTCGGCGACACCACCGGCGACGACTGGGAGGCGGCCCGGGCGGCGCTGGTGGCGCGGGAGCTGTCGTTCGCGGAGTTCCTCGACGGGCGCGACCTCGTCCTGCGCTCCGACCTGCTGGGCGCCTGGGCGCGCTGGATCACGCCGGAGTTCGAGCCGCGCCGGTACGACACGTGGTTCTTCGTCGCCGCCCTCCCCACCGGCCAGCGCACCCGCAACGCCTCCACCGAGGCCGACCGGACCGTCTGGATCCGCCCGGCGGACGCGGCGGCCGGGTACGACCGGGGCGACCTGCTGATGATGCCGCCCACCATCGCGACGCTGCGCAGCCTCGCGCCGTACGACTCGCCGCTCGCCGCCCTGGACGCGGCACGCGGCCAGGACCTGACGCCGGTGCTGGCGCGCGCCAGACTGGAAGGTGACGAGGTGGTGCTGAGCTGGCCCGGCCACGACGAGTTCACCCGGCAGGTGCCCGGGCCGGGCGCCGGAGGTGACCTGTGACCGACGCCGCCGCCCTCCCGGGCCAGCCGCGCGGAGCCGTGGTCTCCGGTCCCGCCACCGACCGCGCCGTGAACGTCCTCGCGCCGAACCCGTCCGCGATGACCCTGGACGGCACCAACACCTGGATCCTCTCCGAGCCCGACTCCCCGCTCGCGGTCGTCGTGGACCCCGGCCCCCTCGACGAGGGCCACCTCCGCGCCGTGCGCGACACCGCCGAGAGCCTCGGCAAGCGCGTCGCGCTGACCCTGCTCACCCACGGGCACCCCGACCATGCCGAGGGCGCCGCCCGCTTCGCCGAACTGACGCGGACCTCCGTACGCGCCCTGGACCCGGCGCTGCGCCTCGGTGACGAGGGGCTGTCCGCCGGGCAGGTCGTCGCCGTCGGCGGGCTGGAGCTGCGGGTGGTGGCGACACCCGGCCACACCGGGGACTCGCTCAGCTTCCACCTGCCGGCCGACCGCGCGGTGCTGACCGGGGACACCGTCCTCGGCCGCGGCACGACCCTCGTGGCCCATCCGGACGGACGGCTCGGCGACTACCTCGACTCGCTGCGGCGGCTGCGCTCCCTGACGGTCGACGACGGCGTGCACACGGTGCTCCCCGGCCACGGCCCGGTCCTCGACGACGCCCAGGGCGCCGTGGAGTTCTACCTCGCGCACCGGGCCAGCCGGCTCGCCCAGGTCGAGACGGCCGTCGAGGACGGCTACACGACCCCGGCCGAGGTCGTGGCGCACGTCTACGCCGACGTCGACCGGTCCCTGTGGCCCGCGGCGGAGCTGTCCGTGCGGGCGCAACTGGAGTACCTCTCCGAGCACGGCCTGATCTGACGCCCTGCCGTCGCGGCGGCACGACGCCCGGGCGGTCCGCGGTACGACGGACGCCCGGGCGGTAGCCGGTAGAGCGCACCGTGCCGCGGCGTCACGACGGCCCTGCGTCGCGAAGTCGGTACGAATCCGCAACAGCCCGCCCGAGTACAGCCGACACGCCGTGCTTTACGCTCCCTTTACATCCGTAGTCCGGACCCCGGGGGGCCCACGTGTTCGTCCTGTCCATCCTGCTGCTCGTCGCCGCGGTGGTGCTGTTCTTCGTCGGGCGCGCCCAGGAACGCCCGGCCTTCCGGCTGGGCGCGGTGGGTGCGCTGCTGGCGGCCCTGTGCGCGGGGCTGGCCAGCTGTCTGCACATCGTCAGCGCGTACGAGGTCGGCGTGCCGGTGACGTTCGGCAAGGTCGGTACGCCGATGCACCCGGGCGTGAACGTCGTCTCGCCGTTCACCCACGTGACGAGCTTCTCCACGCGCCCGGTCGACCTGAACCTCTCCGACAAGGACGTCGTCGAGGTCCGCTCCACGCAGGGCGGCGTGATGTACGCGGAGCTGACCGTGAAGTGGGCGGTCAAGCCGTCGAAGGCCGTGGAGCTGTACCGGCTCGCCGGCAACGAGGCGTCCATCCAGCAGCGGCTGGTCTTCCCGGACAGCCGGGAGATCGTCCGCAACGTCTTCGCCCGCTACACCAGCGAGGAGGGCTACACCTCCGCCCGCGAGAAGATCAACGCCGAGATCGGTGTGCTGATCAAGGAGCGGCTGGCGCCGCGCGGTATCGACGTGACGACCGTCAACCTGCGGAACGTGAAGCCGTCGGACCAGCTCCAGGACCAGATCGACCGCAAGATCCAGCAGCAGCAGGCCACCGAGCGGGCCCAGGAGGCCGCCCGCACGGCGACGGCGGAGTCCGAGCGGCGCCGCATCGAGGCCGAGGGCATCGCCCGGGCGAACAAGATCCTCAACAACTCGCTCACCGACAAGGTCCTCATGAACCAGTGCATCGACGCCTACCGGGACGCCGCGGCCAAGAACCCGGTCTACGCCGTGCCGTGCGGCGGCGGGAGCGGCACACCGGTGATCGTGGACGGCAAGAAGGGCTGACCCGTCCGGCCGGCGCGCCCCCGGGCCGGCGGGGGGGGGGCGCCCGCCCGGGGGGGGCCCGGGGGGGGGGGCCCCGGGCCCCGCGCGGGGGGCGCCGCCCGGGCCCACCGGTGGGGGGGGCCGCGGGCCCGGGGCCCGGGGGTCCTCCC
>NZ_JBIBSF010000003.1:164845-169746 GCF_043077165.1 Streptomyces kanasensis | reverse complement strand
GCCTTGACGCCCGCGCGGCCGGGGGGGCGGAACCACACCCGTTCTTTCAGCTCATCCAATCCCGCCCTCCCCGCCGCGGGCCCCCGGCGCCGCGGGGGGGGGGGGGCCCCCCCCCGGCCGGGGTAGGGCCCGGGGAGACGGCCCGGGTCGACGGCCGGGGCTCGGCGGCCCGGGACGACGGCTGGGGGGGGCAGCGGCCCGGGGGCCGGGGGTACGACCGGCGACGGTGGAGGGCGTACACCGATGGCCGACGGCGGACGGTGTACGCCGGAGGGCCGCCCCGCGGTGTCGCGGGACGGCCCTCCGGTGTGCTCCGGGAGTCAGCGCGAGCGCTTCGCCAGGCGCTCCACGTCCAGCAGGATGACGGCGCGCGCCTCCAAGCGCAGCCAGCCGCGGCCCGCGAAGTCGGCCAGCGCCTTGTTGACCGTCTCGCGCGACGCGCCGACGAGCTGGGCCAGCTCCTCCTGCGTGAGGTCGTGCACGACGTGGATGCCCTCCTCCGACTGGACGCCGAAGCGGCGCGACAGGTCGAGGAGCGCGCGGGCGACACGGCCCGGCACGTCGGAGAAGACCAGGTCGGACATCTGGTCGTTGGTCTTGCGCAGGCGCCGGGCGACGGCGCGCAGCAGCGCCGAGGCCACCTCGGGGCGGGCGTTCAGCCAGGGCTGGAGGTCACCGTGGCCCAGGCCGAGCAGCTTGACCTCGGTCAGCGCGGTCGCCGTGGCCGTACGCGGGCCCGGGTCGAACAGGGACAGCTCACCGATGAGTTCGCCCGGGCCGAGGACGGCGAGCATGTTCTCGCGGCCGTCGGGGGACGTGCGGTGGAGCTTGACCTTGCCTTCGGTCACCACGTAGAGCCGGTCGCCCGGGTCGCCCTCGTGGAAGAGGGCGTCGCCGCGGGCGAGCGTCACCTCACTCATCGAGGCGCGGAGCTCCGCGGCCTGCTCGTCATCGAGCGCCGCGAAGAGCGGGGCGCGCCGCAGAACGTCGTCCACGAGTTCTCTCCTATGTCGACCTGCTCAGGACGTTGGTCCCCATGATGCCGGACGGGGCGGTGCTCTTCCGGGGGACGCTGCTCGACGCGGCACCCCCGGAGGGTCGGCCCCCGCAGGTTCATTGTCGTGCGATCAATCACAACAAGTTTGACGTACCGGTGTGCGTGTCCGTGCGGCAGGGCCCCGATTGGGTCGTGATCCCCTGTGCTCAGGGCGGATGTCGGCCCCGGCGCTTAGGCTGGCCGGGTGTCCGATTCGCCGGTGAGAGCGCACACCGAGGGGGCTGGAAGAGTGGCCGGGGAGCAGAATTCCGCTGTGGGCGAACAAGTGTCCAGCGCAGCAAAGAAAAATGCCCAGAAGCGACCAAAAGGGACAAAGAAGGCGTCTGCCCCGGAATCCCGCACCGCCCTGGTCCGCCGCGCCCGGCGGATCAACCGCGAGCTCGCCGAGGTGTACCCGTACGCGCACCCGGAGCTCGACTTCCGCAACCCCTTCGAGCTCCTGGTCGCCACGGTCCTCTCCGCCCAGACCACCGACCTGCGGGTGAACCAGACGACGCCCGCCCTCTTCGCGAGGTACCCCACCCCCGAGGACCTGGCGGCGGCGGTGCCGGAGGAGCTGGAGGAGGTCATCCGCCCGACCGGGTTCTTCCGGGCGAAGGCCCGGTCCCTCATCGGCCTGTCCACGGCCCTGAGGGACGACTTCGGCGGCGAGGTCCCCGGCCGCCTCGCCGACCTGGTGACCCTCCCCGGTGTGGGCCGCAAGACGGCCAACGTGGTCCTCGGCAACGCCTTCGGCGTCCCCGGTGTCACCGTGGACACGCACTTCGGACGGCTCGTCCGCCGCTGGAAGTGGACCGCCGAGGAGGACCCCGAGAAGGTGGAGGCGGAGGTCTGCGCCCTCTTCCCCAAGTCCGACTGGACGATGCTGTCGCACCGGGTGATCTTCCACGGCCGCCGCATCTGCCACGCCCGCAAGCCCGCCTGCGGCGCCTGCCCCATCGCGCCGCTGTGCCCGGCGTACGGCGAGGGGGAGACCGACCCGGAGAAGGCGAAGAAGCTTCTCAAGTACGAGAAGGGCGGCTACCCCGGCCAGCGTCTGGCCCCGCCCCCGGACTACCCGGGCCGTCCCGCCGCGCCCCTGGCCACGGCCGATCCCGAGGGTGACCCCGGTGCCGGCGCGGCCGGCACCACCGGGGCCTGAGCGGCGGAGACGGGCGGAACGATCGAGTGGCGGGAATGCGTTGGGTGAGTCGGGGGTGCATGTGACGCGCGCGGAGCACGACACGTACGACGGCGGGGACGGCGGCCCGGACCGCGAGGGCGGCCGTGGTCACGGCGGCGACGGCGCGGTGGCGCCGGACGGGGCGGTGGCGCCCGGGCGCCAGGCCGGCCAGGCGCCGGGTGGTGCCCCGGCCGGTGCGCGGGGGGCCGCTTCGGACGTCGCGCACGCCCCGGAGGCCGCGCACGTCCCAGGTGACCCGCAGGTCCCGCACGTCCCGGCTGACGGCCGGGCGACCGCATCCGAGGCTTCGAAGGTCCCCGAGACCCCGGAGCCTGCCGAGACCCCGGAGGCCCCGCAGTCCCCGGAAGCCCCGGAGCTTCCCGAGACTGCCGAGACCCCGGCGGCCCGGGGTGCCGTGGGTGCCCCGGGCGTCCACGAGGCCGTGGGGGTCCCGGACGCCGCCCGCACCGCCCGCGCCCCCGGCACCCCCGGTGACACAGGAACCCACACTCCCGGCGCCTCCGGCACCCACAGCCCCTCGGGCGCCTCAACCGTCCCCCCGCACGTCACCGTCAGCGTCGACGGGCTGCCCGGGTGGCTGGAGCCCGTCGCCAAGGCGGCGCACACGATCGCGCCCGAGCAGCTCAGCCGGTTCCTCCCACCCCCGCAGGGCGGTCGGCAGGCCGCCGTGCTGATCCTGTTCGGTGAGGGGGAGCGCGGCCCGGAGCTGCTGCTCATGGAGCGGTCGAGCAGCCTGCGCGCCCACGCCGGCCAGCCCTCCTTCCCCGGCGGCGCCCTCGACCCGGAGGACGGCGACCCGGAGTCGCTGGGGCCGCTGCGCGCCGCGCTGCGCGAGGCGCAGGAGGAGACCGGCCTCGACCCCGCCGGCGTCCAGGTCTTCTCCGCGCTGCCCCGGCTCTTCATCCCGGTGAGCGGCTTCGTCGTCACGCCCGTACTCGGGTGGTGGAGGGAACCGAGCCCGGTCGGTGCCGTGGACCCGGCCGAGACCGCGCGGGTCTTCACGGTGCCCGTGGCGGATCTCACGGACGCGTCCAACCGGGCGATGGCCATCCACCCCAGCGGCTACCGGGGTCCGGCGTTTCTGGTCCAATCCGCCCTGGTGTGGGGTTTCACCGCGGGGCTGATCGACCGGATCCTGCACTTCGCCGGCTGGGAGGAGCCCTGGGACCGGGGGAGGCAGGTCCCGCTCGACTGGCGTGCATGACAGGCTGACTGCTGGCTCCGCGGCCGTACGGGGCGACCGGAGACGAATCTGCGAGGCTAATGACGGTGAACGTGCTGGACATCCTGCTGCTGGTCGCCGCCGTGTGGTTCGCGATCGTCGGGTACCGACAGGGCTTCGTGGTCGGCATCCTGTCGGTGATCGGTTTCCTCGGCGGCGGAGTCGTCGCCGTCTACCTGTTGCCGCTCGTGTGGGGGCCGCTCACGGGCGACGCGGAGGTCTCCACGACCGCCGCCATCATCGCCATCGCGATCGTCCTGGTCTTCGCCTCCGTGGGGCAGACCCTCACCACCCACCTCGGCAACAAGCTCCGCCGCCACATCACCTGGTCACCCGCCCGCGCCCTCGACGCGACGGGCGGCGCCCTGGTCAACGTGGTGGCGATGCTGCTCGTCGCCTGGCTCATCGGCGCGGCCCTGGCCCAGACGCCCCTGCCCTTCGGCAAGGAGGTCCGCAGCTCCAAGGTGCTCCTGGGGGTCTCCCGGGTCATGCCCGCCCAGGGATCGACGCTCTTCAAGGACTTCTCGGCGGTCTTGGCGCAGAACGGCTTCCCGCAGGTCTTCAACCCGTTCGCGAACGAGCCGATCACCGAGGTCCGCCCGCCGGACCCGGCGCTGGTGAACAGCCCCGTCGCCGCCCGCGCCAAGGACTCCATCGTGAAGGTCGTCGGCACGGCCCGCAGCTGCGGCAAGGTCCTGGAGGGCACCGGCTTCGTCTTCGGCGAGCGCCGCGTCATGACCAACGCCCACGTGGTGGGCGGTGTCGACGAGCCGACCGTCCAGATAGGCGGCGAGGGCAGGCTCTATGACGCGACGGTCGTCCTGTACGACTGGCAGCGCGACATCGCCGTCCTGGACGTGCCGGACCTCGAGGCCGCGCCGCTGGAGTTCACCGGGGCCGACGCCCGCAGCGGCGACGACGCGATCGTCGCGGGCTTCCCGGAGAACGGCGCGTACGACGTCCGCTCGGCACGCGTCCGGGGCCGCATCAACGCCGACGGGCCCGACATCTACCACCGCGGCGAGGTCCGGCGTGACGTGTACTCACTGTTCGCGACGGTCCGTCAGGGCAACTCCGGCGGGCCCCTGCTCACGTCGGACGGCAAGGTCTACGGCGTGATCTTCGCGCGGTCCCTGGACGACGCCAACACGGGGTACGCGCTGACCGTCGACGAGATCCGCGAGGACATCACGCTCGGCCTCAGCGCCAACCAGCAGGTCGACAGCCAGGGGTGCGCGCTCTGACCACGGTGCCCTGAAAGGGAAGCCTTGACGGCGTCCCGCGTGGCGGTACCCGACCGGGTGCCGCCACGCAGGACGCCGTCAGGCGTTTCCCGCCGGTAGCCGGTAGCCGGTAGCCGGTAGCCGGTAGCCGGTAGCCGGTAGCCGGTAGCCGGTAGCCGGTAGCCGGTAGCCGGTAGCCGGTAGCCGGTAGCCGGG
>NZ_JBIBSF010000003.1:0-164748 GCF_043077165.1 Streptomyces kanasensis | reverse complement strand
GGTAGCGCGGCCGGGCCCGTATGCGCGCGCCCGTAGCGGGTAACCGATACCCCAGCCGGGCCGGCGCGGTGCCGTCAGTCGCGCTGGTGGCGCAGCCGCGCGGAGACCCAGCGGGCCCGGCGGCGCAGGATGTGCGGGATGCCGAGACGAGCGTCCAGTGCCACGTCCCGGGGGCCGCCGGCCCTCTCGGGAGGCGGCGCCGTGGCCGAGCGGCGGTTGCGTGCGGCGTCAACATGGTCGTGCGTCCAGCCCATACCCCGACGTGTGCCCGGGGCCCATGGTCGGTAACCGCCTGGCGGACGGCCAATTGGCCTATGCGCCAGGCATTTGGCCGATCGTAGGACGACCGTTTCCGGGCGTCTTCCGTGGCTTCCGGCGGGCGGACCGGCCGCACGGCCCGCGGGCCTGCGGAGCTCAGCGGTCCGGTTCGGGGTCCTTGAGCCAGTTGACGAGTTCCGACGAGAAGGCCAACGGGTCCTCCTCGTGCGGGAAATGGCCGAGACCGTCGAACAGCCGCCAGCGGTACGGGGCCTCGACGTACTCGCCCGACCCCGCCGCGCTGCGGGTGCGCATCACCGGATCGGCGGAGCCGTGCAGGTGCAGCGTCGGCACCCGCACGGGTCGCTTCATGCGCCGGTTGAACTGCAGACCGTCAGGGCGCGCCAGCGAACGGACCATCCAGCGGTACGGCTCGATCGAGCAGTGCGCCGTCGACGGGATCGTCATCGCCCGCCGGTACACGTCGATCGTCGCGTCGTCCGGCACGCGGGCGCCGGACCAGTCCCGGATCAGCTCCCCGACGTGCGCCGCGTCGTCCGCGGCGAGGCGCCGCTCGGGCAGCCACGGCCGCTGGAAGCCCCACACGTACGACCCGGCGCGGGTCTGCGCGGGGTCCGAGAGCATCGCGGAGCGCCACCGCCGCGGGTGCGGCATCGACGAGACGACCAGGCGGCGCACCAGCTTGGGGCGCATCACCGCGGCCGTCCACGCCAGGTACCCGCCCAGGTCGTGGCCGACGAGCGCCGCGTCGGGCTCGCCCAGGGACCGCACGACGCCCGTGATGTCGAGCGCGAGGTTCGCCGGGTCGTAGCCGCGGGGCGTGCGGTCGCTGCCGCCGACGCCCCGCAGGTCCATGGCCACGGCCCGGAACCCGGCGTCGGCGAGCGCGGTCATCTGGTGCCGCCACGTCCACCAGAACTGCGGGAAGCCGTGCAGGAGCAGCACGAGCGGGCCGTCGCCCAGCTCCGCGATGTGGAATCGGGCCCCGTTCGCGGCGACGTGACGGTGGGTCCAGGGGCCGTCGATCCGTACGGGGCCGGGGTCGGGGGTACCGCTACTGCTGTCAGGGACCGTCATGCGGACGAGCGTGCCACAGCCGCGGACTTCTCCTGGACCACGGGGGGAGCGGTCCGCGGGTGCGGCTTGACGTTCTGGAGCACGGCGGCGGTCCGCTTCATGGACGCGGCGGTCTTCTGGGGGCCCTTGCCGCGCTTGGCCTTCTTCGCGAAGGCGGCGCCGACCAGCGCCAGCAGGGCGGCGATCACGACGTTCACGCCGAAGGACAGCAGGAAGCAGAGGGACAGGTGCCAGTCCGTCCAGGCGTGGAAGCCGTACGCCAGCGCGAAGCTCAGCATCGGCAGCGAGAAGATCAGTACCAGCCCGGCAGCCGAGAAGCCCAGGCCGCTGACGGCGCCGCGCTTGACGTCCTGCCGCAGCTGGGCCTTGGCCAGGGCGATCTCGTCGTGCACGAGCGCCGACATCTCGGCGGTCGCGGAGGCGACCAGCCGGCCGAGGCTGTGCTCTGCGTCGTTCCCGGCGATACCGGTCCTCCCGGCGGGGTCGCTCATCGTGTCGCTCCCTCTCTCCTGTACGGTCCGACCTCAGATCATGCCGGACGGTCGCCGTTCCCGCGCGGTGCCCCCGCTTCTTCGGCCCGGCGGCGGTGTTCCGCGGCCTTCCGCTCGTAGATGGCCGCCAGGCGCAGGTGGTGCTCCGGGTCGTCCACCTCGTACACGTCGGGGATGCCGCTGAGGTCCTCGTCGCGCTCCTCCGCCTCGACCAGGTCCCGGTACCGGCGGACGCGGAGCTTGAGCAGGACGGACGCGAGCACCGCGGCGATCAGGGAGCCGATGAGGACCGCGGCCTTCACCTCGTCGGTGAGCGCGGCGTCACCCTCGAACGCCAGCTCGCCGATGAGTAGCGAGACGGTGAAGCCGATGCCGGCGAGGGAGGCCACGGCGAAGAGGTCGGCCCAGGCGAGGTCCTCGTTCAGCTCGGCCCGGGTGAAGCGGGCGGTCAGCCAGGTGCCACCGAAGATGCCGACCGTCTTGCCCACCACCAGGCCGAGGACGACGCCCAGCGTCTCGGGTCGGGTGAACACGTCGCCGAGGGCGCCTCCGGACACCGCCACACCGGCGGAGAACAGGGCGAACACCGGCACCGCGAAACCGGCCGACAGCGGACGCACCAGGTGCTCGATGTGCTCGCCGGGGGAGTGCTCCTCGCCCTCGCGGCGCGTGCAGCGCAGCATCAGGCCCATGGCGACGCCGGCGATGGTGGCGTGGATGCCGCTGTTGTACATGAGGGCCCAGATCACCAGGGCCAGCGGCACGTACACGTACCAGCCGCGGACGTTCGAGCGCAGCAGGAACCAGAAGAGGACGAGCCCGGCGACGGCGCCGCCGAGCGCCGCGAAGTTCAGGTCGCCGGTGAAGAAGACCGCGATGATCAGGATGGCGAAGAGGTCGTCGACGACGGCGAGCGTGAGGAGGAAGGCGCGCAGCGCGGACGGCAGCGACGTGCCGATGACGGCCAGCACGGCGAGCGCGAAGGCGATGTCGGTGGCGGTGGGGACGGCCCAGCCGCCCAGCGAGCCGTCGCCCAGGACGTTGACCACGACGTAGACGAGGGCCGGCGCGATCATCCCGCAGAGCGCGGCGACGACGGGGAGCGCCGCGGCGCGGGGGTCGCGCAGCTCGCCGGCGACGAGCTCGCGCTTGAGTTCGATGCCCGCGACGAAGAAGAAGATCGCCAACAGTCCGTCGGCGGCCCAGTGCTGGAGGGAGAGGTCCAGCCCCAGCGACGCCGGCCCTATGTGGAACTCGCGGGCGGTCTCGTAGGCGGCGCTGAAGGGGGAGTTCGCCCAGACGAGTGCGGCGATGGCGGCCACCAGGAGGAGGACGCCGCCGACGGTCTCGGCGCGCAGCGCGTCGGCCACGAACGTCCGCTCGGGGAGCGGCAGCCGGTCGAGGAACCGGCGCGTGGCGGAGGCGGTGGTGTTGGTGGTGCCGGTGTTACCGGTGGGGTTGGGCTTCTCGGGCGCGGCCACGGTGCGGGGACCTCCGGGGGTGGGCGGACATGGCAAACACGTGCCGACCAGACTTCCCGGCGCCCCATTCGATTCTTGTTGATCTTTGTCGCATCTCCGATGCGACGGCCACCCTACAGGGAGGCTGCCGGAACTTATCCGATGATCCTCACCTTAAGTGCAAAAAGGACACCCGGCGACGGTGCGCCGGGTGTCCTCCCGGGGTCTCCGTGCCGTCCGGGTCAGTCCTCGCTCGGGGCGGCGGGCAGCTTGGCCTGGATCAGGTCCATGACGGACGAGTCCGTGAGCGTCGTGACGTCACCCAGCTGGCGGTTCTCCGCGACGTCACGCAGCAGACGGCGCATGATCTTGCCGGAGCGGGTCTTGGGCAGTTCCGCGACCGGCAGGATGCGCTGGGGCTTGGCGATCGGGCCGAGTGTGGCACCCACGTGGTTGCGCAGCTCCGCGACGAGATCGTCGCCGCCCGTCTCCGCCTCGGCGGCCGCCGTGCCCCGCAGAATCACGAACGCCACGATGGCCTGCCCCGTCGTCTGGTCGGCCGCGCCGACGACGGCCGCCTCGGCGACCTTCGGGTGCGAGACGAGTGCCGACTCGACCTCGGTGGTGGAGATGTTGTGGCCGGACACCAGCATCACGTCGTCGACGCGGCCGAGCAGCCAGATGTCGCCGTCGTCGTCCTTCTTGGCGCCGTCGCCCGCGAAGTACCGCCCCTCGAAACGCGACCAGTACGTGTCGATGAAGCGCTGGTCGTCGCCCCAGATGGTGCGCAGCATCGACGGCCAGGGCCCGGTCAGGACCAGGTAGCCGCCACCGCCGTCGGGGACCTCGTTCGCCTCGTCGTCCACGACCGTCGCCGCGATGCCGGGCAGCGCGCGCTGCGCGGAACCGGGCTTCGTCTCCGTCACGCCGGGCAGCGGGGAGATCATCATCGCGCCGGTCTCGGTCTGCCACCAGGTGTCGACGATCGGGCAGCGGCCGCCGCCGATGTGCTCCCGGTACCAGATCCACGCCTCCGGGTTGATCGGCTCGCCCACCGAGCCCAGGACGCGCAGGCTGGACAGGTCGAACTTGGCGGGGATGTCGTCGCCCCACTTCATGAACGTGCGGATGGCGGTCGGCGCCGTGTAGAGGATCGTGACGCCGTACTTCTGCACGATCTCCCAGAACCGTCCCTGGTGCGGGGTGTCCGGGGTGCCCTCGTACATGACCTGCGTCGCCCCGTTGGCGAGCGGGCCGTAGACGATGTACGAGTGGCCGGTGACCCAGCCGATGTCTGCCGTGCACCAGTAGACGTCCGTCTCCGGCTTCAGGTCGAAGACCGCGTGGTGCGTGTACGCCGCCTGCGTGAGGTAACCGCCCGAGGTGTGCAGGATGCCCTTCGGCTTCCCCGTCGTGCCGGAGGTGTACAGGATGAACAGCGGGTGCTCGGCATCGAACGCCTCGGGCGTGTGGTCCGCGCTCTGCCGCTGGACGATCTCGTCCCACCAGACGTCACGGCCCTCCGTCCAGGCCACGTCCTGCCCGGTGCGGCGCACGACGAGGACCCGCTCGACGCCCTCCACCCGGGTCAGCGCCTCGTCGACGGCCGGCTTGAGGGCGGACGGCTTGCCGCGCCGGTACCCGCCGTCCGCGGTGATGACCAGCTTGGCGTCGGCGTCCTGGATGCGGGCGGCGATGGCGTCCGCCGAGAAGCCGCCGAACACCACGGAGTGCGCCGCACCGATCCGGGCGCACGCCAGCATCGCGACGGCCGCCTCGGGGATCATCGGCATGTAGACGGCGACACGGTCGCCCTTGCGGACGCCGAGCTCGGTCAGCGCGTGGGCGGCGCGGCTCACCTCGTCCTTGAGCTCCGCGTAGGTGATCGCCCGGCTGTCCCCCGGCTCGCCCTCGAAGTGCAGGGCGACGCGGTCACCGAGACCGGCCTCCACGTGGCGGTCGACGCAGTTGTACGCGACGTTGAGCGTGCCGTCGGCGAACCACTTGGCGAACGGCGGGTTCGACCAGTCGAGCGTCTCGGTGGGCTCGGTGGCCCAGCTGAGCCGGCGTGCCTGCTCGGCCCAGAAGCCGAGCCGGTCCGCCCCCGCCTGCTCGTACGCCGCCGCCGTCACGTTGGCCTGCGCGGCCAGCTCGGCGGGCGGGGCGAACCTCCGCTCCTCCTTCAACAGGTTGGCCAGGCTCTCGTTGCTCACGACATCTCCCATTCCCAGGGCGTCCGATGTGTCCCGGCCCATAGCTCACCAGTCCGGTGCCCGGGTGACAAGGGTTTCCCGGGGATTGGTTTAGACCTCTGCGGCCGATGGTGAGCAGGGGGCGGGCGGACGGACGGTGCGGTCTTGTGACCCCTTCCCCCGCAGGCTCCCGAACGCACCGGGCCGGGGCACCGGGCGACGGGGCCACCCACCACCACGGCGCCGCACGGCCCCCGGTTCACCGGCGGCCTCGGAGGAGAAGCAAGCGGCGCCACGTCGCCGGGAGACCCGTGGTGCGTCGGCCTTCCCCGGGCGACCGGCCTTCCCCCCCGGGCGGCCGGCCTTCCGTCGGCCCGCCGGTCTTCCCCGGGGGGCGGCCGGCCCCCAGCCGACGAACCGGCGCGCGCGGCCCCAGTCCCTGCGTGCCCGTGCGGACATCGGCGCCCGCGTGGGGTGCCGGACGGCGCTCCTTCCTCCGGGGGCCGCCCCCTGGGGCGGGAGCCCGCTCCATGAGAGGGCAGCCCGCCCCTCTGCGGCCGGAGCCGGCGCTCACTGCGGTCGGGGGCTCGCCTGCTGCGGCGGGAGCCTGCCCCCTGCCGCAGCGGCCCGCCCGTGCGGCAGGGGCCCGCACGCGGCTCGCCCCGTGCGGCCGGAGCCCGCACTCGCCGAGACGGGACCCTGTTACGGGCACCCGCCCCCTGCACCAGGGGTCAGGCCCCCTCCGGTGGGACCACACCCCTCCCGTTGGGTGCCCGCTCTACCGTCAGGCCCTGGCCTCGGCGTGTCGGGACGGGCTCCCGTCGGACGGGCCTCCGTCGGACCGCTTCCCGTCGAGGGGCGACACGGGGTGGAAGACGTCCCCCGCGCCGTCCCGTCTCAGCAGGTACGCCTGCGCCTCGCCGACGTGGAAGTACATCCCCTGGAGCTGCAACGACCCGTCGGCGAGACGCCGGGCCACCGCGTCGTGCCGCTTCAGGTGCTCCAGCTGCTGCACCACATTGGTCAGACACAGTTGCTCCACCGCGTCGGCCGGGAGCCGCCCCGACAGGCGTGGCCGTGACCGGCCCCCGCTTCGCCCCCGCTCCAGGCTCGGCTGCCCGTGCCGCAGCCACCGCCCCAACGGCGTCTGTGGCTCCCGGGTGCCTGACGGGGTGTCGAGCGTGGTGTCCGGGACGGCGCTCAGCAGGGCCTGCATGGCACCGCAACCGGAGTGCCCGCACACGGTGACCGACCGGACCTGCAGCACGTCCACGGCGTACTCGATCGCGGCGGCGACCGAGTCGTCACCGCTCTCCGCGCCGGGCAGCGGCACGAGGTTGCCGACGTTCCGCACGGTGAACAGGTCGCCTGGCCCACTCGCGGTGATCATGCTGGTCACCAGGCGGGAGTCCGCGCAGGTGAGGAAGAGCTGCGAGGGACTCTGCCCCTCGCGGGCCAGCCGCGCGAGCTCGTCCCGCACGTGCGGCGCGGTGTTGCGCTGGAACGAGCTGAGCCCGCGCGCCAGCTGGTGCCCCGTCGTCCGGCCGCGCTCCGCCGGGTGCCCGCCGCAGTGATGGTTGCGCCAGGGGGTCCAGGGCCGGCAGCACGTGTGCGTGCCCGCCGCCGGCTCCGCGATGCGCGTCCCGGCGCGGCCTGTCAGCTCCACCTCCCCGCCGTGCGCGAGGTGCGACATCTGCCAGTCGTGCAGTGTCTCGTAGGCGGCGTGGTCCATGAAGGACCCGTCCAGTTCGATGAGGACCCGCGCGTCGCCCGGGATCTGGTGCAGCGTCCGGCTCAGCCGGGGCACGGCCAGGAAAGTCAACTGGCCCCGTACCCGCACGTGCTCCGTACCGTCCCGCTGCTCCCGGGTGATCCGCGTCCTCGCCAGCCGGTGGAGGGCCACCCCGGTCGCCACCAGGATGCCGAGGGCGACACCCTGGAGGATCCCGACCAGGACGACCCCCGTCACGGTCGCCGCGTACACCAGCATCTCCCGGTGCCGGGTGACGCTGCGGATGTGGGTGATGCTGACCATCTGGATGCCGACCGCCATGACCAGCGCGGCCAGCGCGGGCAGCGGGATCAGGTCCAGCACCGGTACGAGCAGGAACGCGGCGAGCAGGACCCACACGCCGTGCATGACGGTGGAGTTGCGGCTGACGGCGCCCGCCGACACGTTGGCCACGCTCCGCACGGCCACGCCCGCCACGGGCAGCCCGCCCAGGGCCCCGGAGACGATGTTGGCCGCACCCTGGCCCGCCAGCTCGCGGTCGAGATCCGAGCGGGGCACCCGTGCCGTGGGGTTCTTGCGCGCCGCGACCAGCTTGTCGACCGCCACGGCCGACAGCAACGACTGCACGCTGGTGACCAGCGTGATGGTCAGGACGCCCGCGAGGACGCCGAGGACAGGGCCGTCCGGGATGCCCGGGAGGGCGTGGCTGCTCCAGGACGGCAGATCCACCCGGGGTACGCCGAGTCCGGCGGTCAGGGCCAGCGCGCTGGCCGCGGCGACCGAGGCCAGCGCGGCGGGCACCTTCCGGGCGATCCGTCCGCCCCGCCCGGGCAGCCGCGGCCACAGGAGCAGGACGACGATCGTGAGGGCGCTCACCGACAGGGCGGCGAGGTGCGGGTCGGCGAGCTGCCCCGGCAGCCCCAGGACGTTGTCCACGGCCGAGCTCTGCGGCGTGCCCCCGAGGACGATGTGCAGCTGGGCCAGGGCGATCGTCACGCCGATGCCGGCGAGCATCCCGTGCACGATGGCGGGGGAGACGGCGAGTGCCGACCGCGCCACGCGCAGCGTCGACAAGGCGAGTTGGGTGAGGCCGGCGAGGGCGGTGATGGCGCAGGTGGTCCGCCAGCCGTAACGCTGGATCAGCTCGGCCGTCACCACGGTCAGTCCGGCGGCGGGTCCGCTCACCTGGAGGGGGGCCCCGCCCAGGAGTCCGACGACGATGCCGCCGATCGCTGCGGCCACGAGGCCGGCCTGCAGGGGGGCTCCCGTGGCCAGGGCGATGCCGAGTGAGAGGGGCAGTGCGATCAGGAAGACGGCGATCGAGGCGGACACGTCGCACCCCGCCACCCGGAAGCGCCGCCCGCCCGGTGGTGGACTGTGCTCCCGGGGGAAGCGCCGGGTCCCGTCGGCGGGGCCGGGGTCGTCCGTGCGCTGGGGCGTGCAAGAGCTCATGGTCCCGCCTCCTCTGAAGAGTGTGGTCGCTGCGTCACGATGTGTGACATCGGCATCGTCCGGGCACCGGGACGCTGGCCCGACCGCCGGGGAAAGTGCCGACAAACGAGGGTCGAATCGAGAGATTGCCAACTCTCGGTAAATGGATCGTAATGCAGAGTAAAGATTGAGGCATTACTTTCCCGGCAAATGGGGCAGTGAATCACCCGCAGAGGTGATTAATCGTTCTATCGCGGCTCGTCGTGCCGCCCGCTTACGGATCGTGATGCGACGTTGACGGCGCTCGCACACAACCCGGAAGCACAGAAGGGTGGGCCGATGACGGCTGTCAGGAAGAGGATCACCGTCGGTGCCGTCGCGGCGGCGCTGGTCGCCGGGCTGGCGGGATGCGGAGGCTCCGGCGACCCCGCCCCCGGCCCCGGAGCGGGGGGCCCCGAGAAGGCCGGCGCCCCTCCGAAGAACCCCGTCCGGCTGATCGGCGACGGCTCCACGGCGTACACCGGCGCCCAGCCCGGGCTGGCCAAGCCGCAGCGGCTTCAGTCCGGCAGCCGGCCCCCGCAGTTCGTCGTCTTCTCCTGGGACGGGGCCGGTGAGGACAGCCAGAAGCTCTTCTCCCACTTCCGCCGTGTCGGCAAGGAGCACGGCGCGACGATGACGTACTTCCTCAGCGGGGTCTACCTGCTGCCGGAGGGGAAGTCCACGCTCTACAACCCGCCGGGCCACGCCCCGGGCCGCTCGGACATCGGCTTCAACGACACGGAGGGGATCCGCGACACCGTCCGCGAGCTGCGCGCCGCCTGGCTGGAGGGCAACGAGGTCGGCACGCACTTCAACGGCCACTTCTGCGGCCCCGAGCGCGGCGTCGGGACCTGGTCCGTCGAGGACTGGAAGAGCGAGATCCAGCAGGCCAAGTCCTTCGTGAAGAACTGGCGGACGAACGCCGGGCTCGCCGGTGAGAAACCGCTGCCCTTCGACTACGACAAGGAGCTCATCGGCGCCCGCACCCCCTGCCTCGAAGGCCGTGAGAACTTCAAGAAGGCCGCGAGCCAACTCGGCTGGCGCTACGACACCAGCGGCGTCAACGACCAGGTGTGGCCCAAGAAGGACGGGAAGCTGTGGGACCTGTCCATGCAGCTCGTGCCCGTCCCCGGACGGGACTTCGAGACGCTCTCCATGGACTACAACTTCATGGTCAACCAGTCCGGGACCAGCAAGGGCGACCCCTCCATGCACCGCTACTGGGGCAACCAGATGCGGGACGGGTTGATCCAGGCATTCAACCGCTCCTACCAGGGCAACCGCGCGCCGCTGATCATCGGCAACCACTTCGAGTCCTGGAACGGCGGCACGTACATGCGCGCCATTGAAGAAACGATTGCTCACGTCTGCACCAAGCCCGAGGTGCGCTGCGTGTCGTTCCGACAGCTCGCCGACTGGCTCGACGTGCAGGACCCGACCGTCCTCGCCAAGCTCCGGACGCTGAAGGTCGGGCAGGCCCCGGCCGAGGGCTGGGCCCGTTTCCTCACCGCACGGCCCGCGAGCGCGTCCCCGACGCCGGCGTCGGCCCGCGGCGGATCCGGGGCCGACGCCCCGGCCCGCGTGTCGGCGGTGTCCGGCGCCCGTCGCGACGGCTAGACGGACTGGGGCAACGCCGCGGGACGGGATGCCGCTTCCGACAGGACGAAGTCCGGATCGACCTGCGCCGCAAGATCGGCGCCCGTCTTGGCGTTGCCCCAGCTCTCCGCGTTCCTGAGGTGGAAGTGCACCATCTGGCGGGTGTACCGGTCCCAGTCGCGGTGGGCGTACGTGGCGTCGGCGGCCTCCCGCAGGGCGCGCAGGGCCGCCCGGTTCTCCGGCTCCAGCGCGTCGAAGGGGCCGGCCCGCCCCTTCTCCATGGCGCGCACCCAGTCGGAGTGCCCCACCGTCACCAGCAGGTCGTCGCCGACCTCGTCGCGCAGGAAGTCGACGTCGTCCCGGCTCTGCACCTTGTTCCCGACGACCCGCAGGGCGACGCCGAAGTCCCGCGCGTACTCCTTGTACTGGCGGTAGACGGAGACGCCCCTGCGGGTCGGCTCGGCCACCAGGAACGTCATGTCGAAACGGGTGAACAGGCCGGAGGCGAACGAGTCGGAGCCCGCCGTCATGTCGACCACCACGTACTCGTCCGGCCCGTCGACGAGGTGGTTCAGGTACAACTCCACCGCGCCGACCTTCGAGTGGTAGCAGGCCACCCCGAGGTCGGCCTCGGTGAACGTCCCCGTCACCATGAGCCTCACCTCGCCGCCGTCCAGCCGCAGCGGACGTGCGCACGTCTCGTGGACGGGGTTGTCCTCGCGGATGCGCAGCAGCCGGGAACCCTCGCCAGGCGGGGTCGTTTTGATCATCGCGTCGACGGAGGCGATCCGGGGGTTGCTGCCCCGGAGGTACTGCTTGATCGACGGCAGGTGCGCCCCCATCGCGGGCAGCGCGGCGGCCTCGTCCTCGTCGAGGCCGAGCGCGGGGCCCAGGTGCTGGTTGATGTCGGCGTCCACCGCGACCACGGGGGCCGCGGCGTTTGCCAGGTGGCGGATGAAGAGCGAGGACAGCGTCGTCTTGCCGCTGCCGCCCTTACCAACGAAAGCGATCTTCATGTTCACCTAGGGTAGTGGGTCGATCGCGCCGCGTCGGCGATCCGTATGAGTAACGCCACTCGGAGTGGGGCAGTGACGCGGGTGCGCGTTAGCCTCGCTCCTTATGAGTACGCATGCCGCCGACCCTCTGGCCGCCCTCGCCGCCCTGCCGGGCGTCCCCGAGGCGGTCGACTCCGTGCGCCAGGCCGTCGACCGGGTCTACGGCCACCGTGTGATGCGGCGTCGCAGCAACGAGATCTCCTCGGAGGCGGCACTGCGCGGCGCGCGCGGTTCGGCTGCTCTCGCGGGCGCCGACTGGGCGTTGGAGGAGGTCCGCCGACGCAGCGACTTCAGCGCGGACGCCGAGGCCCGGACCGTCGGTGCGGCCCTGCGGCTCGGTGTCGAAGTGGGCCAGCTGCTGTCCATCTGGCGGCAGTCGCCCCTGCGCGTCCTGGCGCGACTGCACCTGGTGGCGGCGGGCGAGTCCGCCGACTCCGTCGGGCGGCCCAGGCAGCGGGGCGAAGCGGTTGACGAGCCGTTGATCGAGGCACCGCTGCCCGACGCGGAAGAGGTCGCCGCCCGACTGGACGGCCTCTCCGACCTGATTGTCGCCGGCAGCTCGGCGCCGGCCCTCGTCACGGCCTCCATCGTGCACGGGGAGCTGCTGGCGCTGCGGCCCTTCACCACGTACAGCGGTCTGGTGGCCCGGGCGGCCGAGCGTCTCGTGCTCGTCGGCAGCGGCCTCGACCCGAAGGCGATCTGCCCGGCCGAGGTGGGCCATGCCGAGCTGGGGCGCGCCGTGTACGCCGCGGCCTTCGAGGGCTATCTGTCCGGCACGCCGGAGGGTATGGCGCGCTGGATCTCCCACTGCGGGCGGGCGGTGGAGCTCGGCGTCCGCGAGTCGACGGCGGTCTGCGAGGCCCTCCAGCGCGGCGCCGCCTGACACGGTCTCCGTCGACCCGGGCAGGGCGCGCTTCCCCGTCGGGACCGGGTGGGACACGGCTCTCCGGTGGGTCGGGCGGGACGGGGCGTCCGTCGGGCCGGAGCTCGGCCGGGACGGGTCGACTCCCGCTGACCAGGCCCGGGCCAGGTCTCCACACAGGGTTGCGGCGGTACCGGATCCGGTACCGCCGCTGGCACCTCCGCCGAGTTACCATGCGTCCTCGAAATGTGCCCATCAGGCGGGGAACTCTGCCCTACGCCTGGTGTGGCTGGCCCGTAATCGACGGGTCGACGTCGCGTGGGTGCTCGGCCTCGGTGCGTTCGGTCCGTGGGGCCTTCTTGCTCAACAGGTGATCCTCTCGGATGCCTTGGTCTCGCGGGCCGTAATTCCTTTGTACTCCCGAGACCCGCGTTGGGGAAGCCCTGACCGGAGTTCTTTACTTTTCCCTTCAAACAGGGGCGAATCCGGTCCTGGTGACCGACGCGGTCGCCGCCGTCGCGGTGGTCGTCGTGACCGTCCGCGGGGCGGCCGTCTGGCGGCGCCGGCTTGCATACCAGACGAACCCGGCCGTCGCGGCGGCCGCGCCGATCGCCGCGGCCACGACCAGGGCGGGGCGTGGCGGCATCCGGAACGCGGGCAGCCGCTGCTTGAGGCGCACAGGGCGGTTGAAGACGAGAATCGGCCATTCTCGTGCCACGGCCTCCCGGCGCAACGCGCGGTCGGGGTTGACCGCGTGCGGATGCCCCACGGCCTCCAGCATCGGCAGGTCCGTGGCCGAGTCGCTGTACGCCCAGCACCGGGACAGGTCGTACCCCTCCGAGGCGGCCAGTTCCCGGACGGCCTCCGCCTTGGTCGGTCCGTACGCGTAGTACTCCACTTCCCCCGTGAAGCAGCCGTCCTCGCCGACGACCATCCGCGTCGCGACGACGCGGTCCGCGCCGAGCAGCTCGCCGATCGGCTCCACGACCTCGGCGCCGGAGGTCGAGACGATCACCACGTCCCGGCCGGCGGCGTGGTGCTCCTCGATGAGTGAGGCGGCCTCGTCGTAGATGATCGGGTCGATCAGCTCGTGCAGCGTCTGCGCGACCAGATCCTTGACCTGCTGCACGTTCCATCCCTTGCAGAGCCTGGAGAGGTACGCGCGCATGCGCTCCATCTGGTCGTGGTCGGCGCCGCCCGCGAGGAAGACGAACTGGGTGTACGCGGTGCGCAGGGCGGCACGGCGGTTGATCAGTCCTCCTTGGTAGAAGGACCGGCTGAAGGTCAACGTCGACGACTTGGCAATGACCGTCTTGTCCAGGTCGAAGAAGGCTGCGGCGCGGGGCAAGGAGTGGTTTTCCACGAGCCCGAGCATAGGTGCCCGCCATTCGGCGTACGCTGGGGCGTGTGGGTTTGCCTGAGAAGGCTCTCGGGTACACCATGGAAGTCACGGATCGTTCGCGACCGTGCTACCCCGGACCGGCTCCTCCCCCCCCGAGTCGGCCGGAGAAGACGACCCCCGCTCTCCCCCCCGGCGGGGGTCGTCGCATGTCCGGAGGGGTTTTCGCGTGTCGACCCCCCGCGTTCTCATCCGTCTTCACTCCCTTCGCCGCCAGACGGCATCGGACTGAGCCGGCCCCTCTTCGTCACTCAGGGTAGCTGAATCGCTGCTCAGTGGAAGTCGCTGGTATGGGCGACCGGGATATTCACAAGCGGGGGCTTGTCCACAGTTTTCAAGCAAGATCCACATTATTTCCCGAAGCGCGCCACGGTGAATCCGACCGCGAAGCCGCGACCTGGGAATCACCGATCTCCCGTCGTGCCGACGCGGCACACGAGCCGGCGCCGACGCGCGCCGATCGACGCCGCAGCGGCCGCGTTCAGACACGCGGGGCGCGGCGAGGACACGGCGCCGGACAGGCGCGGGGGAAGACGAGGGGGCGCACAGACCATGACGGGACCCACGACACACGATCGGGCAGCGACCGGCGCGGGGCGCCGGGCCGAACCGCTGATCGTGACCGAGGACGCCGAGCTCCTCGACGACCTGCTGAGACTGTGCGCCGCAGCCGGCGCCCAGGCGGAGGTACACCACGGGCCTCCGGAACGCAGGGCGGTATGGGACGCCGCGCCGCTCGTCCTCGTCGGCGACGACGCGGCGGCACGCTGCCGGGGCGCCGCGCGCAGACGGGGAGTGCTCCTCGTCGGACGGGACCAGGACGACCCGGACGTGTGGCGGCGAGCCGTGGAGATCGGGGCGGACAGCGTCCTGCGCCTGCCGGACGCGGAAAGCTGGCTCGTCGACCGGATCGCCGACGTCGTGGAAGGGGTCGGACGGCAGGCCCTGACGGTCGGCGTCATCGGTGGCCGGGGCGGCGCGGGGGCTTCCACCCTGGCGTGCGCGCTGGCCGTCGCCGCAGCCCGGGGCGGGCGCCGGACGATGCTCGTCGACGGCGACCCGCTCGGCGGTGGGCTCGACGTCCTCCTCGGCGGCGAGCGCGAGCGAGGACTCCGGTGGCCGGATTTCGCCGCCTCGCAGGGGCGGGTCGCCGGAGCCGCACTGGAGGAGTCGCTGCCGTCACTGCACGGACTGCGGCTCCTCAGCTGGGACCGCGGCGACACCGTCGCGGTCCCGCCCGAGGCCATGCGCTCCGTCCTCGCGGCGGCGCGCAGATGTGGCGGCGTCGTGGTGGTCGACCTGCCCCGCCGGGTCGACGACGCCACGGTCGAGGCGCTCGCCCAGCTCGACATGGGCCTGCTCGTCGTGCCCGGTGAGCTGAGGGCGGTCGCCGCGGCCAAACGGGTGGCGGCCATGGCCGGCATGGTCCTCGACGACCTGCGGTTGGTCGTGCGCGGCCCGTACGCAGCCGGGGTCGACGAGGCGTGGATCGCCCGCGTCCTCGACCTGCCGCTCGCCGGGGAAGTGCCCGTCGAACCGCGCCTCCTCGCCTCACTGGACGGGGGCGCCCCGCCGGGGGCCAGCGCCTCCGGCCCGCTCGGCCGGTTCTGCGCCGCCTTCTGGGACCGCGCGTTCGCCGGGGAGGCCCGGGCGTGACGGCGGGGCTGTTGGAAGCGGTCCGGCAGCGGCTGGCCGCGAGCGGCACGGAACCGACACCGGCTGGTGTGGCGGCGGCACTGCGGGCCCAGGGCAGGCTCCTCGGTGACGCACAAGTGCTCGGGGCCGCCGAGGAGCTGCGCTGCGAGCTGGTGGGCACGGGACCCCTGGAACCCCTCCTCGCCGACCCGGCTGTGACCGACGTGCTGGTGTCCGCACCCGACCGGGTGTGGGTGGACCGCGGCGACGGACTCGAACTCTCCGGCGTCTCCTTCTCCGACGCGGCGGCCGTGCGCCGGCTCGCCCAACGCCTAGCGGCCGTCGCCGGACGACGGCTCGACGACGCCCGCCCTTGGGTCGACGCCCGGTTGCCGGACGGCACCCGCATGCACGCCGTGCTGCCGCCGGTCGCCGTCGGCTCGACGTGCCTGTCACTGCGCGCCGTACGGCCGCGCGCCTTCTCGCTCGCCGAGCTCACCTGTGCCGGGACGGTACCGCCGGGCGGTGACCACCTGCTGCGGGCGCTCGTGGAGAACCGGGTCTCCTACCTCGTCAGCGGCGGCACGGGCACCGGCAAGACGACGCTGCTGGCGGCATTGCTGAGCCTCGTGGGAGAGCGCGAGCGGATCGTCCTGGCCGAGGACTCGTCGGAGTTGCGCCCCGACCACCCCCACGTGGTCAGGCTGGAGGCGCGACCACCGAACCAGGAGGGGGCCGGACTGGTGACGCTGCGGGACCTGGTGCGCCAGGCACTGCGGATGCGACCGGACCGGCTCGTCGTGGGCGAGGTGCGGGGAGCCGAAGTGGCCGACCTCCTCGCCGCCCTCAACACCGGCCACGAGGGCGGCTGCGGCACTGTGCACGCCAACACGGCCGGAGACGTACCCGCCCGTCTGGAGGCCCTCGGGACGACCGCCGGGCTGGACCGGGCCGCCCTGCACAGCCAGCTGGCCGCCGGACTGTCTGCCGTCGTACACCTCGTCCGGGAGCCGGGCGGGCAGCGGCGCGTCGCCGAGGTCCACGTTCTCCGGCGCGGCGCCGACGGACTGGTCGTGACGGTACCCGCTCTGCGGTGGGCGCCGGCAGGGTTCGTCGAGGAGCGGGGTTGGGAGCGGTTGCGCGCACTGATCGGAGGTGCGCGGTGGTGACGGCCGCCCCCGTGTACGCGGCGGCGCTGTGCCTGGGCACGGCGGTGTGGCTCCAGGCGGGGCACAGCCGCGGCGCGCGGCGCGGCAGGCTGCTGTTCCCCGGTGGCGCGTGCGCCACGGAACCCACGGCTGCGCGTCGGTGGCCGATCGGGAGGCCATGGTCGCGGCCGGGGCCGGAGTGGTTGTGCCTCCCCGCCGCGGCGGTGCTCGCCCTGCTGGGCGGGTCGCCGCTGCCTCTGCCGGCCGGTGCCGCCGCGGTCCCGCTCGTACGGCGGCGACTCCGGGCGAGGGCGCGCGCCAAGGAGCGCGACCGGCGTACTGACGGAGTGATCGCGCTGTGTGCCGCCGTCGCGGCAGAACTGCGCGCCGGCTGTCAGCCCGCACAGGCCCTGTTGTCCGCGGCCCGGAATACCGGGGAGTCGGGCGCGCAGGAGGCGGCCGTGCTGGCCGCCGCACGGTTCGGCGGCGACGTACCGGACGCGCTGAGACGGGCGGCTGACGCGGACGGGGCGGAGGGGCTGGCCGGACTCGCGGCGTGCTGGCAGGTGGCGGTGGACGGCGGCGCAGGGCTGGCCGCCGGGCTCGACCGGCTGGAGGCCGCACTGCGCGACCAGCGGGAGCAACGGGAACGCCTCCGGGCGGAACTGTCCGGTGCCTGGGCGACCGTCGTCCTGCTCGCGCTGCTGCCCGTGGCCGCCCTCGCCATGGGCGCCGCGCTCGGAGCCCAGCCACTGCGGGTCCTCCTGCACACCCCGGCGGGCTGGGCCTGCCTCCTGACGGGTGGTGCGCTCGAAGCGGTCGGCCTGTGGTGGGCCCGGCGCATCGTCGAGGCGGGTGAGGAACCGTGAGGGCCGACGTCGCGGAGGTTGTCCACCGCCTGTGGACAACCGTGGCGCTCCTGGGCAGTGCTCTGTGCGCCGCGTGGGTGGTGACCCGAGCCCGACGCACCGTGCGGGCCCGCCGACGGCTGGCCGTCCTGGTGCCGACACGCCCCGCGAGACCCCGCGCAGCGCGGTGGCCCGCCGGACGCGCCCGGCAGGCCCGCCCCCCATGGATGGCCCCGGTGGCGGCCCTCGCCACCGGATGGGCGCTGGTCGGAGGGGTCACGGGCTGCGCGTTCGGGGCTGCCGCGGCCTTTGGCGTCCACCGATGGCAGCAGCGGCCACGCCCGGCCACCGACGACGTGGAAGCGGCGCACCGGCTGCCGCTGGCGGCGGAACTGCTGGCCGCCTGCCTGTCGGCCGGCGCAGGACCCCGCGAAGCCGCCGAAGCGGTGAGCCGCTCGATGGGCGGCCCCCTCGGCGAACGCCTCGGACGGACAGCCGCCGAACTGGCACTGGGCGGCGACCCGGGCGAGGCGTGGAGCCGGATCGGTGACGTGCCGGGGGCCCGGCCGCTGGCCCGCTGCCTGGAGCGCGCCGCGGCGACGGGCGCCCCGGCGGCCGGACCGGTCTCGCGCCTCGCCGCCGGACTGCGGGCCGACCGGGCGCGGGCCGCGGCGGCCCGCGCTCGGCGCACCCAGGTACTGATCACGGCCCCGGTGGGCCTGTGCTTCCTGCCCGCCTTCCTGGCGGTCGGTGTCGCACCGGTCGTCATCGGGCTCGCCGGACGCCTCCTGTGAGGCACCCGCTCCGCACCGGTGCCGGTGCGGGCATGACGACGACGGACGAAGGGAGATCGCCGTGTGGCGACGAATGACGGAGCGGACGAAATGGACCGAGTGGACGAGGCGGCGCTGGTCGGCCGTCCGGGCCGGCGCCCGTGGGGACGCGGGCATGAGCACGGCCGAGTACGCGATGGGGACCATCGCCGCGTGCGCCTTCGCGGCCGTGCTGTACAAGGTCGTCACGAGCGGCGCCGTCTCGGCCGGGCTGCGGTCGGTAATCGAGAGGGCCCTCGATGCGCCCTTCTGAGCCCCCTCCCGTCGGGACCCGCGCTTCCGGCGGACAACGCGTCGCGGCCGGACCTTCCGGTGGACGCTCCGTCGGGATCCGGCCCGGAACCCGCACGTCCGGGGCCCCCAGCCCCGAGGCGCGCCGGTCCTGTCGGGACGGGCACGGACCGGGGTTCCGTGACGGCCGAGGCGGCTCTGGCCATGCCCGCCCTGGTCGTCTTCACCCTGACCCTGCTGTGGGGGATCGTCGCGGGGGCCGCGCAGATCCAGTGCGTGGACGCGGCCCGCGCGGGTGCCCGGGCGGCGGCCCGGTCGGAGCCGGAACAGTCGGTGCTGGCAACCGCCCGCGCCTCGGCTCCACAGGGGGCGGACGTGGTGCTGCAACGGGACGGGGAGCTCTGGCGGGTGCGGGTGGAGGCCCCTGCGCCCGGTCCGGCCTCCTGGGCGATGACCCTCCGCGCCGAGGCGGCCGCCTTGGCGGAGGACACGCTGGCCGGCCCCGTGACGGCCGCTCCCACCCGGAGCGTGCCGCACTGACCCGTGGTGGCGACCGGGGTTCCGCCAGTGTGTGGGCGGCCCTGGTGGCGGGAGCGCTGTGCGTCGTCTTCGCGGCGGTACTGGCGCTGGGCCAGGCCGTGGCCGCCCGGCACCGGGCCGGCGGAGCCGCTGATCTGGCGGCCCTCGCAGCGGCCGACCGGGCGTCGCGGGGCGCCGACGAGGCGTGTCGCGTGGCCGTGCGGGTCGCCCGCGCGCAGCGCGCCGAAGTGCTGCGGTGCGAGGTGCGCGGCGAGATCGCCGAGGTGACGGCCCGAGCGCGGTTCGGCCCGTACGCACCGGAGATCAGGTCCCGGGCCGGCCCTCCGGAGGCGTGGCCGGGCCTGGTGGCCTCTCCTCGTTCGACGGGCTCGACGGTCTCGGTGGACCCACTGGGCTCGGCGAGTGCTCGGGATCGGGCTGGTCCTCCGGGGGAGCCGCCTGATTCGGCGGGTCCTCCGGGGCGGCCCGCAGCAGCTCGGTGAGCAGACGCACCGCACCGCGCTTGTGGAGGGGTTCGTTGCCGTTGCCGCACTTGGGTGACTGGATGCAGGACGGGCAGCCCGCCTCGCACTCGCAGGACGCGATCGCCTCGCGGGTCGCGCCGAGCCACGCCCGGGCGGTGTGGAAGGCACGCTCGGCGAAGCCGGCCCCGCCCGGATGCCCGTCGTACACGAAGACCGTGGGCAGCAGCGTGTCCGGGTGCAGGGGGACCGAGACACCCCCGATGTCCCAGCGGTCGCACGTGGCGAAGAGCGGCAGCAGGCCGATCGAGGCGTGCTCGGCAGCGTGCAGGGCCCCGCCGAGCTGCTCGGGGTTCACGCGGGCCGCGTCGAGCTGATCCTCGGTGACCGTCCACCACACGGCCCGGGTGCGCAGGGTGCGCGGCGGGAGGTCGAGCTTCGTCTCACCGAGCACCTCGCCGGTGATGACCCGACGGCGGAGGAAGGAGACCACCTGGTTGGTGACCTCGACGGAGCCGTAGCAGAGCCGGCCGTCACCCCACGGGAGCTGGGTGTCGGTCCCCAGGACGGAGATGGAGGTGGTGTCGCGGGCGGTGGTGGAGTACGGGGGATCGGCCTCCTCGACGAGCGCGACCGAGTCCTTCAGGTCGAGGTGCCGCACGAGGTACGTGCGGCCCTGGTGGAGGTGGACGGCGCCCTCGTGGACGGTGGTGTGGGCGGCCGCCGCGTCGACGGTGCCGAGGAGGCGGCCGGTACCGGCTTCCACGATCCGCACGGGGGTGCCGCCCGCGCCCCGGATGTCGGCGAGGTCGGCCGCCCGCTCACGGCGGGTCCAGTACCAGCCGGACGCCCGGCGGCGCAGCAGACCGGCGCCCTCCAGCTGGGGCAGCAGGCCGGGGGCGGACGGTCCGAACAGTTCCAGGTCGCCGTCGGTCAGCGGGACCTCCGCCGCCGCCGCGCACAGATGGGGGGCGAGCACGTACGGGTTGTCCGGGTCGAGGACGGTCGACTCCACCGGTTGTCGGAACAGGGCCTCCGGATGGTGGACGAGATAGGTGTCGAGCGGGTCGTCACGGGCGACGAGCACGGCCAGGGCGCCCTCGCCGGACCGTCCGGCGCGCCCGGCCTGCTGCCACAGGGACGCACGCGTTCCGGGGTAGCCGGCGATGAGGACCGCGTCCAGGCCGGAGACGTCGATGCCGAGCTCCAGGGCGGTGGTCGCGGCCAGACCGAGGAGTTCGCCGGAGTGGAGCGCCTGTTCCAGGGCGCGCCGCTCCTCGGGCAGGTAGCCGCCCCGATAGGCGGCGACCCGGCGGGCGAGGGAGCGGTCCACTTCGGCGAGCCGCTCCTGGGCGATCACCGAGATCAGTTCGGCGCCCCGCCGCGACCGGACGAACGCCACCGAGCGCACGCCCTGCACGGTCAGGTCGGTCAGCAGGTCGGCGGTCTCCGCGGTGGCGGTGCGGCGTACCGGCGCGCCGTGCTCGCCCCGGAGCTCGGTCAACGGTGGCTCCCACAGGGCGAAGACGAGCTCGCCCCGCGGGGAGGCGTCGTCGGCGACCTCCCGCACCGGAAGGCCGGTGAGGCGGCATGCGGCGGCGGCGGGTTCGGCGGCGGTGGCGGAGGCGAGGAGGAAGACCGGCTCGGAGCCGTAGCGGGCGCACAGGCGGCGCAGACGGCGCAGGACCTGCGCGACGTGCGAACCGAAGACACCGCGGTAGGTGTGGCATTCGTCGATGACGACGTAACGCAGGGCGCGCAGGAAGGAGGACCAGCGGGGGTGGGACGGGAGTATGCCCCGGTGCAGCATGTCGGGGTTGGTCAGGACGTAGTTGGCGTACTGGCGGACCCACTCGCGTTCCTCGACCGGTGTGTCGCCGTCGTACACGGCCGGCCGGACGCGGGTGCCGAGCGGGGCGGCGAGCGCCTTCACGGCGCGCCGCTGGTCGGCGGCGAGCGCCTTGGTCGGGGAGAGGTACAGGGCGGTGGCGCCCCGGCCGTTCGCCGCCTCCGAGCCGTCCAGGAGCGCGGACAGGACCGGAGCGAGGTATGCGAGGGACTTGCCGGACGCCGTGCCCGTGGCGATCACGACCGACTCGCCGTCCAGGGCGTGCTCGGCGGCCACCGCCTGGTGCGCCCACGGATGGTCGACACCGGCCAGGTGAATGGCGTTGATCACTTCCGGGCGGATGCGGTCGGGCCACACGGCATGGCGTCCCTCCCTCGGGGGCAGGTGCTCCGTATGAGTGATGCGCGCAGCCCGGTTCGCCCTCGCGGTGAGCCGGTCGAGGACCGTTCCGGGAGAGGGGCGGGCGTCCCCGTTCTCGGGAGGACGACTGGGGCGGTGATTCCTGGCCATCGACACCGAGTGTGTCACCGGCGTGACGGACAATGCTCCCAAGGCGTCGTGCATGGCTGCTGGTAAGTGATTGAATGCCATCGCGGCTGGCGATCCGCCTCCTGGCTCCGCTGGGGAGACCCGGGGGCGACCGCTCGATAGCAAGGTGCTGGAGGATCCGTGGACCTGTCCCTGTCGACTCGCAATGTGTCCGGCCCTGGTGGCGACCGTACGGTCGTCGAGGTCGGTGGCGAGATTGATGTGTATACCGCGCCCAAGCTGCGCGAGCAGTTGGTCGAGTTGGTGAACGACGGCAGCTACCACCTGGTCGTCGACATGGAGGGCGTGGACTTCCTGGACTCGACCGGCCTCGGCGTCCTCGTGGGCGGCCTGAAGCGGGTGCGTGCCCATGAGGGTTCGTTGCGCCTCGTCTGCAACCAGGAGCGCATTTTGAAGATCTTTCGGATCACCGGTCTGACGAAGGTGTTCCCGATCCACACGACGGTCGACGAGGCCGTCGCCGCCACCGACTGACGCCCTGACGGCAGGTCCCGCCCCGGTCGTCGCCGGGGCAGGGTCACCGCCCGGTGCCGACCGCCGCAAGGCGGGGCTCGTACGGCATCGGCGCCTGATTCCCGGCGCCGGCCCTCTGGCTCGCCCCGGGCCGGCACGTACCTCCGCCACGGGGGTGCGGCTGCGGCACGGCCACAGCTGCGGCTGTGGTTCCGGGCCGGACCGGGCGCGGGCTTCGGTCGGGCGCCGGGGAGGCGTTACGGCCACGCGTCGGCGCGGCCGTGAGGCAGCGCTTCCGCGCGGGTAGGACAAGCCGTAGGCCCGGCGAGGGTGACACGGCGCGGGACCCGCGAGGGCCCCGTCCGTACCCGCCACGCCCGGTGCCCGCCGGGTGCGCACGCCCTGCCCGGGGCGCGCAGGCCCGCAGGCGCGCCCGCCAAGGGACGCGCACCCGAGGTGCGGGCGCCCGGGGCCGGCGGGTCGGCCCCGGACGGGGGCGGGGAAACGCCCGACGCGGGGTCAGAGCTCGGCCGACGAGTCTCGGCCGGTGGGGATGGACCGGGTGGTCCCGGGGCATCCGGAGGAACGGCAGGGATGCCGGGCAGCCGGCCCGGCGGGGTCCCTGAGACGCACGCTCGTACGCCCGAGGGGGACCGCATGGCCACCGTTGAACTCCGCTTCAGCGCCCAGCCCGAGCACGTCAGGACCGCCCGGTTGGTGGCGGCCGCCGTGGCGCGTCGGGCCGGGGTCGACGAAGCCGTGCTGGACGAGGTCCGGCTCGCCGTCGGCGAGGCGTGCTCGCGCGCCGTCGGCCTGCACCGCAGCAACGGCGTCGAGGCTCCCGTGCGCGTCCTCCTGAACGAGGAGGAGAAGGCGTTCTCCATCGAGGTCGGCGACGAGGTCCCCGGTGCCGGGGTCGCCGCGGCCGACGCCGCCGGAGTGCCCGGCTCGCGCGAGGGCGCGCCCACGCAGGACTTCGACGACGCGGAGGGCGAGGACCAGATGGGCCTCGCCGTGATCAGCGGGCTCGTGGACGACGTCGAGGTCTCCGCCGGCGAACACGGTGGACTCATTCGGATGAGCTGGCCCCGGCCGGGTTCGGTGGAACCCTCCTGACCCTTCCGGCGCACCGGAAACCCCCTCCCCAGGCCCTGCTGAGCAGGGCCTTTTTCCTTGCCCCGCTCCCCGCGATCCACTTTCCACACCCCCGCCCCATTACTGCGTCCGGGTGGATTTTCGGACTCGATCATTTGCCGACGGGCGAGCCCCGGACAATTCTGTTCTTCGGCGCCCTGTTTTGATCGGGTTCCGCTCCCTACAATCCGTCCACATCTTGAGTTCTGACGTCAAGGAGGACGAATGGCGGGGCTCTTCGACCCACAGCAGTCCTACGACTCGATCTCTCTCGCCGCCGCGGTTCTCACCGATGGGAACCGGACCATCGTGATCGTGATCGCGGCCGTGGCGCTGCTCGCCCTGATCGTCGCCCAGCTGCTGGTCCGGCAGGTGCTGGCCGCCGGCGAGGGCACCGAATCCATGAAGAAGATCGCCGCCGCGGTCCAGGAGGGCGCGAACGCCTATCTGGCTCGGCAATTGAGGACCGTGGGGATCTTCGCGGTCGTCGTGTTCTTCCTCCTGTTCCTCCTTCCGGCGGACGACTGGTCGCAGCGGGCGGGGCGCTCCCTGTTCTTCCTCGTCGGCGCCCTTTTCTCCGCCGTCACCGGATACATCGGCATGCGCCTCGCGGTCCGCGCCAATGTGCGGGTGGCGGCTGCGGCGCGTGAGGCGACCCCCGCGCCGGGCGAGCCGGAAAAGGATCTGACGGCCGTCTCGCACAAGGCCATGAAGATCGCTTTCCGTACGGGCGGCGTCGTCGGCATGTTCACCGTCGGCCTCGGCCTCCTCGGCGCCTCCTGCGTCGTTCTCGTCTACGCGGCCGACGCGCCCAAGGTCCTGGAGGGCTTCGGCCTCGGCGCCGCCCTGATCGCCATGTTCATGCGTGTCGGCGGCGGCATCTTCACCAAGGCGGCCGATGTCGGCGCCGACCTCGTCGGCAAGGTCGAGCAGGGCATCCCCGAGGACGACCCGCGCAACGCCGCCACCATCGCCGACAACGTCGGGGACAACGTCGGCGACTGCGCGGGCATGGCCGCCGACCTCTTCGAGTCCTACGCCGTCACGCTCGTCGCCGCGCTGATCCTCGGCAAGGCCGCCTTCGGCGACCTGGGCCTCGTCTTCCCGCTGATCGTGCCGGCGATCGGTGTCGTCACCGCGATGATCGGCGTGTTTGCGGTCGCGCCGCGGCGCGCCGACCGCAGTGGGATGTCGGCGATCAACCGCGGGTTCTTCGCCTCCGCGGTGATCTCCCTCGTCCTGGTCGCCGTCGCCGCCTTCGTCTACCTGCCCTCCTCCTTCGCGGAGCTGAAGGGCGTCACCGACGCCGCCGTCCAGGCCCACGACGGCGACCCGCGGCTGCTGGCGCTGGCCGCCGTCGCGATCGGCATCGTCCTGGCCGCGCTGATCCAGCAGCTCACCGGGTACTTCACCGAGACCGACAGGCGGCCCGTGAGGGACATCGGCAAGTCGGCGCTGACCGGCCCCGCCACCGTGATCCTCGCGGGCGTCTCCATCGGTCTGGAGTCGGCCGTCTACACGGCGCTGCTCATCGGCCTCTCCGTCTACGGGGCGTTCCTCCTCGGCGGTACGTCGATCATGCTGGCGCTGTTCGCCGTGGCGCTCGCCGGCACCGGGCTGCTCACCACGGTCGGCGTGATCGTCGCGATGGACACCTTCGGGCCCGTCTCCGACAACGCGCAGGGCATCGCGGAGATGTCCGGCGACGTCCAGGGCGCCGGCGCGCAGGTCCTCACCGACCTCGACGCCGTCGGCAACACCACCAAGGCCATCACCAAGGGCATCGCGATCGCCACGGCGGTGCTGGCCGCCGCGGCGCTGTTCGGGTCGTACCGGGACGCCATCGCCACCGCCGTCGCCGACGTCGGGGCCCGGGCGACCGAGCTGACGCTCAGCATGGACATCTCGCAGCCCAACAACCTCGTGGGCCTCATCCTGGGCGCCGCGGTCGTCTTCCTCTTCTCCGGTCTGGCGATCAACGCCGTCTCGCGGTCGGCCGGAGCGGTCGTCTACGAGGTGCGGCGCCAGTTCCGCGAGCACCCGGGGATCATGGACTACTCCGAGAAGCCGGAGTACGGGCGGGTCGTGGACATCTGCACCAAGGACGCGCTGCGAGAACTGGCGACCCCGGGCCTGCTCGCCGTGATGGCACCCATCGCGGTCGGCTTCACCCTGGGCGTCGGGGCGCTCGGCGCGTACCTCGCCGGTGCGATCGGTACGGGCCTGTTGATGGCCGTCTTCCTGGCGAACGCGGGCGGTGCCTGGGACAACGCCAAGAAGCTCGTCGAGGACGGGCACCACGGCGGCAAGGGCAGCGAGGCGCACGCCGCGACGGTCATCGGCGACACGGTCGGCGACCCCTTCAAGGACACGGCGGGGCCGGCGATCAACCCGCTCCTGAAGGTCATGAACCTCGTGGCGCTGCTCATCGCGCCCGCCATCGTGCAGTTCGGCCACGGGGCGGACGCCAGCCCGGCAGTGCGGGCCGTGATCGCGACGGTGGCGATCCTCGTGATCATCGCGGCGGTGTACGCGTCGAAGCGCCGCTCCGTGGCCGGGGGCGACGACGAGGACACGCCCCGGCGTGTCGCGAACCCGCCGGACGAGGTGACGCCCGCCCGCTGACGGCGTCGTGCCCACGGTGCGACACCAGGTCAGGCGCCCGGTGCCCGGGGTGCGACGAGCCCCGGCACCGGGCGCCGGCCCGTCACGGTGAGCCTTCTCTCTCTTGGTGCAAACGGCTACAAATGGTATGTAGCGGTCGTACGACACGCGGATGTCGCCCACTTGGCGTGTATGTTCCGGGGCCGAGAGCCTTGGAAGGGACCAATCCGGTGAACAAGAAGCTTGTAGCCGCGCTGTCCAGCGGTGCGGTGCTCGTACTGGTGCTGTCGGGCTGCAGCGACGACGGTGACGACGACCGCGGCAAGGTGGACGCCTGGGCCAAGACGTTCTGCGACCAGGCCAAGCCGCAGATCCAGAAGCGGGCCGACGCCCAGCAGACCATCATCTCGACGGCGGCCGACGGCAAGCCCGCCGACGTCCAGGCGGCCGACTCGAAGGCGTTCCAGGACATCGCCGACACGGACCGGGCGCTCGCCAAGGCGGTCCAGGACGCGGGCGTCCCGCCCGTCGAGAACGGTGAGAAGCTCCAGCAGGACGCCGTGAAGGAGCTCAACTCCACCGCGGCGGCCTACGAGGACCTGAAGAAGCGCGTCTCCGCCCTCGACCCGAAGGACCAGCAGAAGTTCGCCGACGGCCTCCAGGGCGTCGCCGACGGGCTGAAGCGGATCGAGAAGATGGACCAGGACGCGCTGGCCAAGCTCCAGTCGGGCGAACTGGGCCAGGCCATGGCCAAGCAGCCGGGCTGCCAGAAGCCGAAGACGTCCGTCGCGCCGACGAAGACGAGCGGCCCGGCCGCCAAGCCCGGCGCGGGCACGTCGGCGTCCCCGTCCACGGCACCCTCCGGTGGCGGCACGACCCCGTCACCGGCCGCGTCCGCGAAGCCCTCGTCGGCGTCCGCCAAGCCCTCGACGACAGCGAGCGGCGCGTCCGAGTAGCGGCACGCGAGAGGGACGCCCGCGTCCGAACAGCGGTACGCGGCGCACCCGTCCGGCCCGGTTTTCCACAGGGAAGCCGGGCCGTTCGTCTTTGTCCGTGGCGCCCCTCACAATGAGCATGTGAGTACGACCAGCCTGACCACCAGCCTCCCGGTGCCGGACCGCGCCTCCCGTCTGCGCACCGCCTTCCTGGCCGCCGACTTCACCGCCGACGGGCTGCTCGACCGGCTCGGGGCCACCGCCTACGCCGCCCTCGCCCGCAGCGAGACGGTGCCCGCCCTGCGCGCCACCCGCGGGGACGGGGTCCTGGACACGCTCGTGCGGCTGTTCCTCCTCCAGCGCCCCGTGCCGTACGAGCGGGCCGGCGAGGCCCTCCCGTTGGACGAGGCGCTCGCCGACGGCTGGGTGATACGGGACGGCGACGACGTCCGGGCCGTGGTGGACGTCCGGCCGTACGCTGGACCGGAAGGTCAGGACTGGTTCATCGTCTCCGACCTCGGCTGCGCCGTGGGCGGCGCGAGCGGGGCCGGCGGCAAGGGCGAGGGCGTCGTCCTCGGCGTGGGCGGTGCCTCCACCACGCTCGCCGGGCTCACCGTCCGTACGCCGGTCGCCTCCGCGCTCGACCTCGGCACCGGCTCCGGCATCCAGGCACTGCACGCCACGCAGCACGCCACGCGTGTGACGGCGACCGATCTCAACCCGCGCGCACTGGAGTTCACCCGGCTGACCCTTGCGCTCTCCGCTGCCCCGGAGGTCGACCTGAAGGCGGGCTCGCTCTTCGAGCCGGTTGCGGCGGAGACGTACGACCTCATCGTGTCGAACCCGCCGTTCGTCATCTCCCCCGGTGCCCGACTCACCTACCGGGACGGCGGGATGGGCGGCGACGACCTGTGCCGCACGCTCGTCCGCCAGGCGGGGGAACGCCTCAACGACGGCGGTTACGCCCACTTCCTCGCCAACTGGCAGCACGTCCAGGGGGAGGAGTGGCAGGAACGCGTCCGCTCCTGGGTGCCGGCCGGGTGCGACGCCTGGATCGTGCAGCGCGAGGTCCAGGACGTCACGCAGTACGCGGAGTTGTGGCTGCGCGACGCCGGGGACCACCGCGAGACGCCGGAGGAGTACGCGGCGCGGTACGAGGCGTGGCTCGACGCGTTCGAGGCGAGTGGCACCAGGGCCGTGGGGTTCGGCTGGATCACCCTGCGCAGGACCGCTGCGGGCGAGCCGTCCGTCGTCGTCGAGGAGTGGCCGCACCCCGTCGAGCAGCCGCTCGGCGAGACCGTGCGCGCCCACTTCGCCCGCCAGGACTACCTGCGGACACGCGACGACGCGGCCCTGCTCGCCGACCGTTTCGTGCTCGCCCCCGAGGTGGTGCAGGAGCAGGTCGGCCTGCCGGGCGCGGAGGACCCCGAGCACGTCATCCTCCGGCAGAACCGCGGCATGCGGCGGGCGACCAAGGTCGACACGGTCGGTGCGGGCTTCGCGGGCGTCTGCGACGGGTCGCTCAGCGCCGGACGCATCCTGGACGCCATCGCCCAGCTCATGGGGGAGGACCCGGTCGTCCTCCGCGACCGGACCCCGAAGGCGCTCCGCCTCCTCGTGGAGGAGGGCTTCCTGGAGCCCGCCGGACACGAGTCAGCGCCGGCCTGACCGGCGCTGCGACACGGTCGTACGGGGGACGGCAGGGCGGCCCGAGGTCCTGACGGTGCCGGGCGGGTGCGGGGGCCGCGTACCGGCGTGACGCGCGCCGCCGGGAGGCGGCGGGGGAGGACGCGGCCCAGGGCCGGGCGTTCCGTGGTCCGTCCGCCCGCCCCGGGGGGCCTCGGAGCCTGGCCCCAGGCCCCGTGGCTCGACCCTGGGGCCGGGTGCTCCGTCGTCCGCCCGCCCAGGACCGGCGTCGGGGTCCGACTCCCAGGGCCCCGACCCCGTGGCTCGACCCCACGGCCGGGCGTTCCGTCAGCCAGCCAGCCAGCCAGCCAGCCAGCCAGCCAGCCAGCCAGCCAGCCAGCCAGCCAGCCAGCCAGCCAGCCAGCCAGCCAGCCAGCCAGCCAGCCAACCAGCCCGCCCGGGACCGGCCTCGGGGCCCGACCTCAGGGCCTCGCCTCGTGGCCCGACCCCAAGGCCCCCCGTGGCTCCCCCGCAGGGCCTGACGTCCGGCCCCCCAAGGACCCCACCACCCCCAGGCCCCACCACCCCCAGGCCCCCCACCCCCGGGCCCCCCACCCCCGGGCCCCCCACCCCCGGGCCCCCCACCCCCCCAGGCCTTGCCCCCAGGCTCTGTGTCGGTGCCTGGCGGCGGCGCCGGCCGGACGTGCGGTGCGTGCGGCGCCGGGTGGGTGAACGGTGGCCCCAGGTCCCGTGCCGTTCACCCGTGATTCGCGCCCCCGACGTCCGGAGGTGTCAGCCTCACCCCCGGGGATACCCGCATCCCCGCCACCACGACGCGACCGAGCCGCAGCTGCCGGGTCTCCGCCGCAGGTGGCCGTCGACGGAGGATCCGTACGCGCGTACGGACGGAACGGGGTACGGCATGGAGAGCGGACCGGCCATCTTCGCCGGCGCGGCGTTCACGGTCTTCGGCGCGGGGCTGCTGGTGTGGACGGCGGCTCGGGTGACGCACCGCGCGCCGGTGGCCCACGGAGTGAGCCCGGCCACAGCCGTCGCCTTCGCGACCGTGTCCGGCGCCGCGTTCCTCGCGCTCGGAGTGTGGTGTTTCGGTCGTATCTGAGCGGCCGCGCCGGCCACCACCCCGCGACCCGCCGGTCGCCGGCGGCGCTCCGGACGCCCACAGGCGGCCGTCCGGAGCGTCCGGAGCCGCCCGGACCAGGGCCGCAGCCGCCGCGGGCCGGCCCCCGCCTCTGGGCCGGGAGGACCCGCGGAGCGGCCGGGCCCCGCCCCGCCGCCGGCCGCCGGGCGCGACCAGCCGGAACGGGGGCCTCCGCGTTATGAGGGGAGTCCGGGCGGCAGGAATGCCAGAACTCGGGTTACCGTTCGAGTGGCCGTTGCGGTCTTTTGCCGTTTGACACGGGGGCGGGTTGTACCGTCACACTCCGCAGCGACAGCAGCGCCACAGCCGTGGCGCAGTGCCCGCAGTGCCCGTGGTGCGACCCAGGCGGGTCCCGCGCCGCGCCGCACATGCCACCGAGCGCCGACCGGAGAGAAGAGCGAAGAGTTGTCCCCGACACGCGAGACCGCACAGGGCGGCCGCCGACTCGTCATCGTCGAGTCGCCTGCCAAGGCGAAGACGATCAAGAGCTACCTCGGCCCCGGCTACGTAGTCGAGGCGAGCGTCGGGCACATCCGCGACCTCCCCAACGGCGCCGCCGAGGTGCCGGAGAAGTACACCGGCGAGGTGCGCCGCCTCGGCGTGGACGTCGAACACGACTTCCAGCCGATCTACGTCGTCAATGCCGATAAAAAAGCCCAGGTCAGGAAGTTGAAGGAGCAGCTCGCCGAGTCGGACGAGCTCTACCTGGCCACCGATGAGGACCGCGAGGGCGAGGCCATCGCGTGGCACCTCCTGGAGGTCCTCAAGCCCAAGGTCCCCGTCCACCGGATGGTCTTCCACGAGATCACCAAGGACGCGATCCAGCAGGCCGTCGCCAATCCGCGCGAGCTGAACAAGCGCATGGTCGACGCCCAGGAGACCCGCAGGATCCTGGACCGGCTGTACGGCTACGAGGTCTCGCCGGTCCTGTGGAAGAAGGTCATGCCCCGGCTGTCCGCCGGCCGCGTGCAGTCCGTCGCCACCCGGCTCGTCGTCGAGCGGGAGCGCGAGCGCATCGCGTTCCGCTCCGCCCAGTACTGGGACCTCACCGGCACCTTCGGTACCGGCCGCCCCGGTGACGTCTCCGACCCCTCGACGCTCACCGCCCGCCTGGCCTCGGTCGACGGCCGGCGCGTCGCCCAGGGCCGTGACTTCGGCTCCGACGGCCGCCTCAAGGGCGACCAGGTGCTGCACCTCGACGAGGCGAACGCCCGCGCCCTGGCCGCCGGGCTCGCCGACGCGGCGTTCAGCGTCCGCTCGGTCGAGTCCAAGCCCTACCGCCGCTCCCCGTACGCGCCGTTCCGCACCACGACCCTCCAGCAGGAGGCGAGCCGCAAGCTCGGCTTCGGCGCGAAGGCGACGATGCAGGTCGCACAGAAGCTGTACGAGAACGGCTTCATCACCTACATGCGCACGGACTCCACCACGCTGTCCGAGACGGCCGTCGCCGCGGCCCGCGCGCAGGTCACGCAGTTGTACGGCGCCGACTACCTGCCGTCCGCGCCCCGGACGTACGCGGGCAAGGTGAAGAACGCGCAGGAGGCGCACGAGGCGATCCGCCCCTCCGGCGACCGCTTCCGCACGCCCGCCGAGACCGGGCTGACCGGCGACCAGTTCCGGCTGTACGAGCTGATCTGGAAGCGGACCGTCGCCTCCCAGATGAAGGACGCCGTCGGCAACTCCGTCACCGTCCGGATCGGTGGCAGGTCCTCCGACGGCCGGGACGCCGAGTTCAGCGCCTCCGGCAAGACGATCACCTTCCACGGCTTCATGAAGGCGTACGTCGAGGGCGCCGACGATCCGAACGCCGAGCTGGACGACCGCGAGCGCCGCCTCCCGCAGGTCACCGAGGGCGACGCCCTGACCGCCGAGGAGATCACGGCCGACGGCCACGCCACCAAGCCGCCCGCCCGCTACACCGAGGCGTCGCTGGTCAAGGAGCTGGAGGAGCGCGAGATCGGCCGCCCCTCGACGTACGCGTCGATCCTCGGCACGATCCTGGAGCGCGGCTACGTCTTCAAGAAGGGCACGGCGCTCGTCCCGTCCTTCCTCTCCTTCGCCGTCGTCAACCTGCTGGAGAAGCACTTCGGCCGGCTCGTCGACTACGACTTCACCGCGAAGATGGAGGACGACCTCGACCGGATCGCCCGCGGCGAGGCGCAGGCCGTGCCGTGGCTGAAGCGCTTCTACTTCGGTGAGACGGTGCCCGGCGGCGGGTTCGCCCAGGGCGGCGCGGCCGCCGACGCGGGCAACGGCGACGGCGACCACCTCGGCGGTCTGAAGGAGCTGGTCACGGACCTCGGCGCCATCGACGCCCGGGAGATCTCCTCCTTCCCGGTCGGCGACGGCATCGTGCTGCGCGTCGGCCGCTACGGCCCCTACATCGAGCGCGGAACGAAGGACGAGGAGGGCCACCAGCGGGCCGACGTCCCCGACGACCTCGCCCCCGACGAGCTCACCGTGGAGCACGCGGAGGAGCTGCTGGCGAAGCCCAGCGGCGAGTTCGAGCTGGGCAACGACCCGGCGACCGGGCACATGATCGTCGCGAAGGACGGCCGCTACGGCCCGTACGTCACGGAGATCCTCCCCGAGGGCACCCCGAAGACCGGCAAGAACGCGGTGAAGCCGCGCACGGCCTCCCTCTTCAAGTCGATGGCGCTCGACACGGTGACCCTGGACGACGCGCTCAAGCTGATGTCGCTGCCGCGCGTCGTCGGCACCGACGCCGAAGGCGTGGAGATCACCGCGCAGAACGGTCGCTACGGCCCGTACCTGAAGAAGGGCACGGACTCGCGGTCCCTGGAGAGCGAGGACCAGCTCTTCACCATCACCCTGGACGAGGCCCTCGCGATCTACGCCCAGCCCAAGGCGCGCGGTCGTGCGGCGGCCAAGCCGCCGCTGAAGGAACTGGGCAACGACCCGGTGAGCGAGCGCCCCGTCGTCGTCAAGGACGGCCGCTTCGGCCCGTACGTGACGGACGGCGAGACGAACGCGACGCTCCGCAGCGGCGACAGCGTGGAGACGATCACTCCGGAGCGCGGCTTCGAGCTGCTCGCCGAGAAGCGCGCCAAGGCGCCGGCGAAGAAGACCGCCAAGAAGACGGCGGCCAAGAAGACGACGGCGAAGAAGACCGCGGCCAAGAAGACGACCACGGCGAAGACGGCGGCGAAGAAGACCACCGCCAAGAAGGCGACCGCCACGGCGTCGACGGCGGCCGGGACGGCCACGGCGAAGAAGGCGGCGGCGAAGAAGACGACGGCGAGGAAGACGGCGGCGGAGTCCGCCGCGCCCGACGCGTAGGCGTCCCGCGCCCCGTGCCCACCCGGGCCCACCTCGCCGCTTGGCGCCGGTGGGCCCGGGTGGGCACGCTGCTGTACGGCGGCCCGCTGCCGGACCTGCCTCGCGGCCCGCCGCACCGTCCGTAGTGCGGCCCGCGAGCCGATCCGCCGTCCGTCCCGCCGCCCGACCCGCCAGCCGCCGGACGGTCGGCCCGCCCTCCGGGTCGCCGAGCCGGAGGCCCGGCTTCCGGTCCCGGTCGTGTGTTCGGGCGGGGAAGACTGAGTGTCGGCATGGGCGGATAGGCTGAGGGGATGACGCGAGCCGAGCAGCCAACGGTCCTGGGCCCCACCTCAGACGCCGAAGCCACCGACGCCGCACTCGCCGCGGACTCCCGCGAGCGAGCCGTCCGCGCGCTGCTGCGCAGTCAGCCGCTGCGCCGGTTGTGGAGCGCCTCGCTCATCGGCGGCACCGGAGACGCGCTGGCCCTGCTCGTCCTGGTCCTGCTGAGTGTGCGGGCGGCCGTGACGGCGGAGACGTTCGGCGGCGGCGTCCGCGGCGCCGCCTTCGCGGTCACCGCCGTGTTCGCCGCCCGTGCCGTGTCGACGCTGCTCCTCGGGGCCGTCCTGCTCGGCCCCATGAGCGGGCTGGTCGCCGCGAGCGGCCCCCTCGACCGCCGCTGGACCATGGTCGCGGCCGACGGCGTACGGGTCGCCCTGCTCGTCGTGGCCCCCCTCTGGATCATCTGGACCCCCGCGCACGCCGTCACGCTCCTCCTGGTCACGGCCTTCCTGGCGGGCGCCGCCGAGCGGTTCTGGACGATCGCCAAGGACAGCGCGGCACCCACCCTGCTGCCCGCCCCGCCCCTGGAGGGCGCCGCCGTCCGGCCGCTCCCCGACCACCTCGGCTCCCTGCGCCGGCTCTCGCTGCGCACCGCCTTCGCCACCATCCCGGCCGCGGCGGCGGTGCTGCTGCTCGCGACGCTGGTCGGGAAGCTGCTCGCCTTCGGCGTCGACTGGTTCTCCGAACACCAGGCGGCCCTCGGCGCGTTTACGGCCGCCGGCCTCTTCGCCGCCTCCCTGGCGATCCTCTCCTCCCTCCAACTGCCCGACGGCCAGTCGCCGCGCCCCCGCTCCCCGCTGGAGGGCCTGCGCCGCCCGGCCGCCTCCGGCTCCGCAGCCGCGGGCGCCACCTCCGCCTCTGGTTCCGGCTCGGAGAAGGGTTCCGGTCCGCGCCCGGAGAAGGGCCGCACCGGCGCCATACCGCTGCTCGTCCTTGCCTGTGCCGCGGTCGCCGGAGCCATCGCCTCCGCGTCGGCCGTCGCCGTCCTGCACGCCGCCGAGCTGAGCGGCGGCCCCGTCACGTACGCCCTGCTCGTCCTCGCCCTCACCGGTGGCACCGGCCTGGGCATCCGTGGCGCCCGCGCGGTCCTGCCCGCCCTGTCCCGCCGCCGGCTCCTCGCCCTCGCGACCGCCGTCACCGGTGTCGCGCTGCTCGCCATGGGGCTCGTCCCGGACACCGCGACCGTCCTCTTCCTCGCGGTGGCCGCCGGCTTCTCGGCCGGTGTCGCCGCGAACACCGGTCACACCCTGATCGACCAGGAGATCGAGGAGCCGCGGCGCCCCCGCCTCACCGAGCACCTCCAGGCCGTCGTCCGCGTCGCCATCGCGCTCGGCGCGCTCGCCGCGCCGCTGTTCGCCGCCGCCGTCGGCCCGCACCGGCTGGCCGGGGACGGCGCCGTCTTCGCGCACGGCGGCGCCGCGTTCGCCCTCATGCTGGTCGGCGCGCTGCTGCTGCCCGTAGCCGCGCTCGTCCTCGCCAAGACCGACGACCGGTCCGGCGTACCGCTCCGCCGGGACCTGCGCGACGCGCTGCGCGGCGCGGACCCGGCCCAGGCCCCGGCCGCGACCGGGTTCTTCATCGCCGTCGAGGGCGGTGACGGCGCCGGCAAGTCCACGCAGGTGACGGCCCTCGCGGAGTGGATCAGGGCGAAGGGCCACGAGGTGGTCGTCACCCGCGAGCCGGGCGCCACGCCCATCGGCAAGCGGCTGCGCTCGATCCTCCTCGACGTGTCGTCCGCCGGCCTGTCGAACCGCGCGGAGGCCCTGCTGTACGCCGCCGACCGCGCCGAGCACGTCGACTCGCTGGTCCGCCCGGCCCTGGAGCGCGGTGCGGTCGTCATCTCCGACCGGTACATCGACTCGTCCGTCGCGTACCAGGGCGCCGGCCGGGACCTGTCGCCGACGGAGATCGCCCGCATCTCCCGCTGGGCCACCGGCGGCCTCGTACCGCACCTGACGGTGCTGCTGGACGTGGTGCCGGAGACCGCCCGCGAGCGGTTCACGGAGGCCCCGGACCGGCTGGAGTCCGAGCCCGCCGAGTTCCACGCGCGCGTACGGTCCGGGTTCCTCGCCCTCGCCGCCGCCGACCCCGCCCGGTACCTCGTCGTGGACGCCGGCCAGGAGCCCGAGGCCGTCACCACCGTCATCCGTCACCGCCTCGACCGGGTCCTGCCGCTGTCCGAGGCCGAGGTGAAGGCCCGGGAGGAGGCGCGCCGGGCCGCCGAGGAGGAGGCCCGCCGCCGGGCCGAGGAGGAGGCGCGGCGCAAGGCCGAGGAGGAGCGCCTGGAGCGCGAGCGCCAGGAGCAGCTCGCCCGGCTGCGCGCCGAGGAGGAGGAGCGCAAGCGCCGCGAGGAGGAGGAGGCCCGCCGCCGCGAGGCCGAGCGGCAGGCCGAGGAGGCCCGTCAGCGCGCGGCCGAGGCACGGCGGCTCGCCGAGGAGGAGCGCCGTCGGCGCGAGGCCGAGGAGAAGGCCCGGTTCGAGGAGCAGGAGCGCCTGCGCCTGCGGGCCGAGGAGGAGGCGCGGCTGCGCGCCGAGGCCGAGGAGCGTCGCCGGGAGAAGCAGCGCAAGGCCGAAGAAGCGCTGCTGCGCGCCGAGGAGGCCCGCCGTCAGGCGGCGGAGGAGGCCGCCGCGGCAGCCGCCGCCGCGGCCGCAGCGGCGGCTGCCGCCGCTGCCGCCAAGCCCGCGGTGTCACCGCACGACGTGACGGTGCCGACGCCGGTGGTCCGGCCGGACGAGATCACCCAGACCGTGCCGACGCCCCGCATCGACCTCCGCAAGGACGACGGACCCGCCGCCGGTGCCGCCGCGGGGCCGGCCGCCGACCCGGCCGTCCCCGGGCCCGAGGAGCGGACGCAGCGCATCGACATGCGCAAGGACGACCCCGTCCCGCTCCGGCCGGAGGAGGAGACGCAGCGCATCGACATGCGCAAGGACGAGCCCGCCCGCCTGCCCGTCGACCTCGCCGACACGGCGGTCCTGCCGCCCGTACGCGACGAGCGGCCGGACGACCGCGTACCGCCGGGCTTCTTCCGTGACGAGGCCCGGCCGGGTGCCGCCGCCGAGCCGCCCGGCGCGAACGACCGCACGCGGGAGATCCCGCAGGTCGACCCGGACGGCAGGGCCGCACGCCGTCGGCCCGACTGGGCCGAGGAGACCCCGCTCGACGACCTGCCCTCCCTCGCCGACGAACTGCTCGGCCGCCCGGACGACGGCGACGACGGCGGTCGGTCGGGCGGTCGTCGCGGCGGCCGCCGCTGAGGCGGGCGTTGTCACACCCCTCCGCCACAATGGAGGCGCGAGGGGCTGACCGCCCACGACCGGGAGTCCGTACCGCCACCGGGCCCGGGTCCGGACCTCAAGCCCCGAGCACCGTGCACCGAGCCGTCGGGCACCCGGGCCCGGAGCCCCGGCCCCGGGTGCCCGGAGCCGCGACCCCAGGCGGGCCGCGACGCCCGGATCCGGAGCCCCGGTCCGGCACCGACACCGGCATCCGACGGGGTCCCGGCCCGGCACCGGCGCCCGAGGGAGCCGCGACCCGCCACAACGGGCCCCGCCCCACGGGACCCGCCACAACGGGCCCCGCCCCACGGGACCCGCCACACCAGGACCGTCAGACCAGGACCCGCGACGCGCGGGATCCCCGACCCCACGAAGGTGGTGCCCCGTGCCCGTATGGGACGACCTCGTCGGCCAGGACCGTGTGCAGGCGCAGCTCGCCGCCGCCGCGCGGGACGCCGACGCCCTGGTCACCGCCGACGCGCAGGGCGTCCAGCCGCTCGACGCGACCAAGTCGAAGATGACGCACGCCTGGCTGTTCACCGGCCCGCCCGGCGCCGGCCGCGACACCGCCGCCCGGGCCTTCGCCGCCGCGCTCCAGTGCGTCAGCCCGGACCGGACGCTCGGCGGCGAGCCCGGTTGCGGCTTCTGCGACGGCTGTCACACGGCACTCGTCGGGACGCACGCCGACGTCGAGGTCGTGCGGACGGACCTGCTGTCCATCGGCGTCAAGGAGACCCGCGAGCTGGTGCGCCGGGCGCAGCTCTCCCCGGCGGTCGGCCGCTGGCAGGTCATCGTCCTGGAGGACGCCGACCGTCTCACCGAAGGCGCGGGGAACGTCCTGCTGAAGGCCGTCGAGGAGCCCGCGCCCCGGACGGTCTGGCTGCTGTGCGCGCCGTCCCTGGAGGACGTGCTGCCGACCATCCGCTCCCGCTGCCGCCACCTGACGCTGCGCACGCCGCCGGTCGACGCCGTCGCCGACGTCCTCGTCCGGCGCGACGGCGTCGAGCCCGCCGCGGCGGCGTTCGCCGCCCGTGCCACGCAGGGCCACATCGACCGGGCGCGCCGCCTCGCCACCGACGAGCGGGCCCGCGCCCGCCGCACCGCCGTCCTCACCGTGCCGCTCCGCGTCCAGGACGTCGGAGGCTGCCTGAAGGCCGCGCAGGAGCTGGTCGACGCCGCCGGCGAGGACGCCAAGGAACTCGCGGAGGAGACCGACGTCAAGGAGACGGAGGAGCTGAAGACCGCCCTCGGCGGCGGTCAGGGCAGCCGCATGCCCCGCGGCACCGCCGGCGCGATGAAGGAGCTGGAAGACCGCCAGAAGCGCCGCAGGACCCGCACGCAGCGCGACACCCTCGACCTCGCCCTCAGCGATCTGACCGGCTTCTACCGTGACGTCCTCGCGCTCCAGCTCGGCACCACCACCGCCCTGTCCAACGAGGACGTGCGCGACGCCCTCGACCGGATCGCCCGCGGCAGCACCCCGGAGTCCACGCTGCGGCGCATGGAGGCCGTCCTCGCCTGCCGCGAGGCGCTCGACCGCAACGTCGCGCCACTCCTCGCGGTGGAGGCCATGATGATGGCGTTGCGCGCCGGTTAGCCGGGGGTTAGCCCGTCCGGGTGGCGCCCCTCGCGTCACCCGTATGACCGACCGTCACCGTACGGCTACGCTCCGGTGGATGGATCCCCGCCGACTGTTCCGTACCCCCGCGCCGGCCGCCGCCCTCGCCCTGCTCCTCGCGGCGGGCTGCGCCGGCGGGGGCGCCCCCACGGCAGAGCCGGTGTCGCACGCCGCCGGGCCCGCGGCCCTGTCCGCCTCGGCCACGGCCGCACTCCGCCCCTACTACGCCCAGCGGCCCGCCTGGCGCGACTGCGGGGTGCCCGACTTCCAGTGCGCCACGCTGAAGGCGCCCCTCGACTACGCCCGCCCCGGCGACGGCCAGGTGAAGCTGGCGGTGGCCCGCACGAAGGCGACCGGCCCGGGCAAGCGGATCGGTTCGCTGCTGGTCAACCCGGGCGGCCCCGGCGGCTCCGCCGTCGACTACCTCCAGGCGTACGCCGGCATCGGCTACCCCGCCCCCGTCCGCGCCCGCTACGACATGGTCGCCGTCGACCCGCGCGGCGTCGCCCGCAGCGCACCCGTCCGCTGCCTCGACGGGCCCGCCATGGACGCCTACACGCAGGTCGACCAGACCCCCGACGACCGGCGCGAGACCGACAGGCTGACCGCCGCGTACAAGAAGTTCGCCGCGGCCTGCGCCGAGCGCTCCGCCCGCGTCCTGCCGCACGTCTCCACCGTCGAGGCGGCCCGCGACATGGACATCGTCCGGGCCGCCCTCGGCGACGCGAAGCTCAACTACGTCGGCGCCTCGTACGGCACGTTCCTCGGCGCCACCTACGCGGAACTGTTCCCCGAACGCACCGGCCGCCTCGTCCTCGACGGCGCCATGGACCCCTCCCGCACGGCCCGCGAGACGAACCGCGACCAGACGGCCGGCTTCGACACGGCGTTCCGCTCCTTCGCCGCCGACTGCGTCGGGCAGGCGGACTGCCCCCTCGGCAACGCCTCCGTGCAGGACGCCACGGCCCGCATGAAGGCGTTCCTCGCCGCACTGGACCGCAAGCCCGTGCCGACCGGCGAACCACGGCGCACCCTCGGCGAGGCCCTCGCCACGATCGGCGTGATCACCGCCATGTACGACGAGGCCGCCTGGCCACAGCTCCGCGGGGCGCTCACCCGGGCGATGGACGGCCAAGGCGCCGGCCTGCTCGCCCTCGCCGACAGCTACTACGAGCGCGAGGCCGACGGCGACTACTCCAACCTCATGGCCGCCAACGCCGCGGTCAACTGCCTCGACCAGCCCCCCGCCTTCACCACCCCCGCCGCGGTGGCCGCCGCCGTGCCGTCGTTCGAGAAGGCGTCGCCCGTCTTCGGGCGCGGACTGGCGTGGGCGTCCCTGGGCTGCGCGTACTGGCCGGTCGAGGCCACCGGCACCGCACACCGCATCACGGCCGAAGGCGCGGCCCCGATCGTCGTCGTCGGCACCACCCGCGACCCGGCCACGCCCTACGTCTGGGCGCGCTCCCTCGCCGCGCAACTCTCCTCCGGCACCCTCCTGACGTACGACGGCGACGGCCACACCGCGTACGGCCGGGGCAGCGACTGCGTGGACACCGCGATCAACACCTACCTCCTGCAGGGCACCCCACCGCCCCCCGGGAAGCGCTGCCGCTGAGGCCCCGGGCCCCGGGCGCCCCGGGAACAGGCGTGCACGAGCACCCTCTCCACCTGTGTAGACTTGTGCTCGCTGCCGCACCCCCAGGGGTCCGTCGCGGTGTGCCGCCTTAGCTCAGTTGGCCAGAGCAACGCACTCGTAATGCGTAGGTCTCGGGTTCGAATCCCGAAGGCGGCTCAGTCGAAAGCCCAGGTCAGATCCGTCTGACCTGGGCTTTCTCGTTCACACGACGCATCGCCGTCGCCGCGCCCGCTCGACGCGGCTGTCCTTGGTCCCGGTTCCGGCCTCGGACGGCCCGGCTGCCGCGGGGAGGGAAGAGGCCCGCGGCTCGCCGCCACGTGTCCTCCGACAGGGGCCCGCCCTTCACGTAGCGACGGGTCCGGCTGTCTGCGTGTACCGGAGGATCTCCGTGGTGGTCGGCACGTGCACCCCCAGCTCGTCCAGGATCACGCCGGCGGTGTGTGGCGGCTCCCGTCGGACGGACGACGGTCACTGATCCCGGCCGTTTCGAGCAGTTCCCTCATCCGCGTGCACGTGCGGTGCGGTGGAATTCGGCGACGAGGTCCACCAGCTCGTCGGGCGTTATGTCGTAGCCCTTGATCGCGGCCACCGTACTTCGATCCGCCCAGACGCAGGTCGCCTGCCGGGATGACACGATCTCCACCCCCACAACCTCGCTGTAGCGGCTGTCCCGGCAGATCAGCGCAGTACCGGGGGTGCCCTCGACCCGGGAGTACCGGGCGGGCCCTACCCATTCCGTGTGCGGGCCCACCTGGAAAGGGACCTGTTCGTTCCGCTCGATCGACCGCATCATGCGTCGGGCCGCCCCCTCGGGGTCGGGGACCTCACCGTGCAGGGCCCTGACGACAAGCCTGTTCTGCGCTTCGGGGAATTCGCTCCGCCGTTCGTAGTTGGCACCCGTCCCGGTGGCATTCCCGACGATCCTGTCGGCGTCCTCGGGCGTGATACCGGGACGCGTCACGTTCGACGGGTCCTTCGGGCAGTCCGCGTCCGCGTGCTCGCCGGCGCATTCCACCACTCCGACGTACGAGCCCTTGTACCGCCCGGTGATGCGGAAGTCGGCAAGGGCCGTAGGGGGGTCCAGCCGGGATCCCCTGGTGTCCCACCCACCGGGCGAACACGAGGACCAGCACCCCGCCGGCACGGCAAGCACACTCACACCCACGGCCAGCAGTGCCCGTCTCCATCGTCTTCCCCGCACGACCGGATCCCTTCGCCGTCCTCATGCCAAGCCGTCCGTCAGACCGTCGAGGACCGCGAAGGGTTGCCGCCCCGCCCGCCACGGTGATGAACGTGGCGCCGAGCCGGTGGAGGCGTTCGGCGGTCTCGGGCGTGGTCTCGGAAGGCGAATCGTGCGTAGCCGTCCACCGCCGTACGAACTCCGGTCTGAGCCGCGGTCTCGTGGTGAGGGGGGATCCCCGTGGACCTCCGGCCCCCGGTGGTGGGGTCTGTCAGGACGGGACGTGGTCCTCCGGGGTCGTGCGGGCGAGGCCGGCGAGGGTGGTGAGGGCTCGCGCCAGGGTGTCGGGCGGGGGCGAGGCCAGGCCCAGGCGGACCGCGTCCGGCGTGCGGCGCGGGTCGGAGACGAAGGCGGACGCCGGGGTCACGGCGATGCCGCGCCGGGCCGCCGCGGCCACGAAGAGGTCCGCCCGCCACGCCGGCGGCAGCTCCCACCAGCAGAAGCAGGACCGCGGGTCGGTGCGCAGGGCGAAGCCCGCGAGGTGGCGGCGGGCGAGGTCCTGGCGGCGTGCGACCTCCTCGCGCTTGGCCTCGACGAGGGCGTCCAGACGGCCGTCCGACTGCCAGCGGGCCGCCGCCTCCAGGGCGAAGCCGGAGGGTGTCCAGCCGCCGGAGCGGACGGCCGCCTCGACGGCGGCCACCAGCGCGTCGGGCACCACGGCGAACCCGGTGGTCAGTCCGGGCGCGACCCGCTTCGACAGGCTGTCCACGAGCACCGTCCGCTCCGGTGCCAGCGCGGCGAGCGGGGGCGTGTCCCGGTCCAGGAACGCCCAGACGGCGTCCTCGACCGCGGTGAGGTCCAGGTGCCGCAGGGTCGCGGCGAGTTCGGCGCGGCGTGCGGGAGGCATGGTGAGGGAGAGGGGGTTGTGCAGCGTGGGCTGGACGTAGACCGCGTGCAGCCGGGCGGTGCGGTGGGCTGCGGCGACCGCGTCGGGCCGTACTCCGTCCCCGTCCACGGCCAGTGGCACGACGGTGACGCCGAGGCGGCCGGCGATCGACTTCAGCACCGGGTACGTGAACTCCTCGGCGCCCAGCCGCCCCCCGGGCGGTACCAGCGCGGCGACGGCGGCCGAGATGGCCTGCCGGCCGTTGCCGGCGAAGAGCACCCGCTCGGGGCGCGGCCGCCAACCGGCGCGGGCGAGCAGCGCCGCCGCGGCCGCACGCGCCCGGGGCGTGCCCGCCGGGCCGACCGGCCGCAGCGCCGCGTCCAGCACGTCGGCGCGCAGGAGCCCGCCCAGGCCCTCGGCGAGCAGGGCGGCCTGCTCCGGTACGACGGGGTGGTTGAGCTCCAGGTTCACCCGCTGCCCCGCCGGGTCGTCGCTCAGGGCGGGGCCCGCGGCCGGTCCCTCGGTGGCGCGGACGAACGTGCCGCGGCCCACCTCGCCGACGGTCAGGCCGCGCCGGGCCAGTTCGCGGTAGACCCGGGCGGCCGTGGAGCCGGCGATGCCGTGGTCCCGGGCGAAGCGCCGCTGCGGCGGCAGCCGGTCCCCGGGGCGCAGGCGTCCGGCCGCGATCTCCCCGGCCACGGCGTCCGCCACCCGTTGGTAGTCCCTCAACTCCCGCTCCTGTCATGCTGCTTGGATTGCACCGAGAGCAATGTTTCTATTGCACCGAGTGAAGCGACGTCAATATGCTCGGAGTCCGATGCGGGAACGGCGGGCGACACGGGAGGACGGCGTCGATGGTGGAGGGCAGCGCCCTGGCTGGGGTCTTCGTCATCGCGCTCGGGATGGTGCTGACGCCCGGGCCGAACATGATCTACCTCGTCTCCCGCTCCCTCACCCAGGGCCGCCGCGCGGGGATCGTCTCGCTCGGCGGTGTCGCGGTCGGCTTCCTCGTGTACCTGGTCGCCACCAACCTCGGCCTGTCGGTGCTGTTCACCGCCGTGCCGCAGCTGTACCTCGCCGTGAAGCTGGCCGGCGCCGCCTACCTCGGCTGGCTCGCCTGGTGCGCGCTCAGGCCCGGTGGCGTGTCGGTGTTCACGCCACGGGACGTACCGCCGGACCCGCCCCGCCGGCTGTTCGCGATGGGACTGATGACGAGCCTGCTCAACCCGAAGATCGCCATCATGTACCTGTCGTTGATCCCGCAGTTCGTCGACATCGAGGAGGGGCACGTCCTCGCCCAGGGGCTCGTCCTCGGTTCGGTGCAGATCGTCGTGAGCCTCGGGGTCAACGCGGTGATCGTGGCGGCCGCGGGGGGCGTCGCCGTCTTCCTCGCCCGCCACCCGGCATGGCTGCGCACCCAGCGCTACGCCATGGGCGCCGTGCTGGGCGGGCTCGCCGTCACCATGGCCGTCGACACCACCGCGCCGCGCGCCGCCGCACGCTGAACCGCCCGCCGACGGACCTCCCCGGCCCCCGGCCCCGACCTCGTCCGCACGGCCCCTTGGCCCTTCGGCCCCTGGCTCCTCAGCCCTCGGCCCTCGGCCCTCGGCCCTTTGGCCCCCCAGCCGGCTCCCCGCACGCCACGCCCACCCGCCGGGTCCCGTCCGGCCCGCGCCCCGCACGTGCCCGGAGGAGTACCGGGAAACGACCCGGAAGGCGCCACCCGGCCTGCGAGACTCCGGGCATGGCGACGGTGTACGCCCTCTTCGTGGGCATCGACGACTACCCGGCCGGCCGGTGGCCGAGGCTCTCCGGCTGCCTCAACGACATCGAGGCCGGCCACCGCTGGCTGGTGGAGCGGCTGGGCGCCCCGCCATCGGTACGGATCCTGACGGACCGTACGGCGACGATCGCCGCGGTCACCGCGGCCGTCACCGGGCACCTGGGGCAGGCGGGCCCCGGCGACACGGCCCTCCTGTGGTTCTCCGGCCACGGCACCGAGTACGCGGCGATCACCCCGCAAGAGCGCCTCGTCGAGGCGACCGGCCGGTGCCAGGCCCTCGTCTGCGCGGACGGCCCCCTCCCCGACAAGCGGCTCGGCGCGCTGCTCGACGCGGTGGCCTCGCGCGGCGCGCACGTCGTCGCCGTCCTCGACTGCTGCTACTCCGGCGGCGCCACGCGCGACCCCGAGGGCGAACCGGACGCCGTCGCCCGGTACGCGCCCCCGCTGCCCGAGTGGACGCGGCAGCCCGCCCCCGCACCCCCCGCCGCCCCGGTCGCCCGCGACACCGCCGGCCCCGCGGCGCCCCGGCACGTCCTGCTCGCCGGCAGCAGGCTGGACCAGCGCGCGTACGAACGGGACTTCGCCGGGCGCCGCCACGGCGTCTTCACCCGCGCCCTGCTGGGCGCGCTGCGGGCGGCGCCGCCCGCAGCCACGTACCGCGAGGTCCTGGCCGCCGCCAACGCGCGCGTACAGCGCGACGAGCGGCGCCAGCACCCCGTCCTCGCCCCCGCCGAACCCGGCGGCCCGGCGGACGCGCCGGTGCTGGGCGGACTGGTCCGCCCGCCCGGCCCCCACCTGCTGCGGTACGGCACGGACGGCTGGGAGGTTGACTGCGGCGGCGCGCACGGACTGCGCGAGGGCACGGACACCGCCGTCGCCACCGCGTTCACCGTGACGGGCGATGCCACGTCCACCGGCCACGGCGGCACCTCCACCGGCCGTGGCGCAACCGGTACCGGCGGCGGCCTCACCGGCCGTGGCCTCACCGGTACCGGCGGCGGTCCCGTCGTCCGGGCGCGGCACGTGCAGGCCCTCCGTACGCTCGTGACCCCCGACGGCTGGCACCCGGATCGCACCCGCGCCTACCCCGTGGTCCCCTCCTCCCTCGCCCTGCCGCCGCTCGCCGTACGGCTGGAGGGCCCCGACGCGGCCGTGGTCGCCGCCGCGCTGGCCACCGCCGGCCCGGGGGGCGGACCGTCCCCGCTCCTCCACACGGGCGCCGCGGCCCAACCCGACGGACTGCGCCGCGTCGTCACCGGAGGGGGCGAGGCGCGGGTCCTGCGCCGTGACGGCACGCCCGTGGTGGCCGCCCTGCCCCTGACCGGCCCGGCCGACGCCCGGCGGGTCGCCCGCTGCCTCGTCCACCTCGCCCGCTGGCACCAGCTGCACGCCCTGGACAACCCGGCGTCGCCCCTCGCCGGCCTCGTCCGTGTCGAGGTCAGCCCGTGGACGCCGGGCCGGTACGCGCCCGCCCTCACCCCGGACGCGGCCGGCGAGCTCGTCCTGCACTACGCCGGCCGCCCGGGCGCCTGGCACCGCCCCGAGGTCGCGATCCGCATCCACAACCGCGGGCCCCGCCCGCTGTGGGCGGTGCTCGTCGACCTGACCGACAGCCACGCGGCGCACACCGGCCTGTACGAGGGGCACTTCATCGGCCCCCATGGCACGGCCCACGTCTTCGACGGCGACCCGGTCGAACTGTCCCTCCCGCCGACCCGCCCCGAGCGCCCGGGCGCCGAGGTCCGCGACTGGTTCAAGCTGATCGTCGCGGAGGGGGAGCTCAACACCGCGCCCTTCCACCTGCCCCCGTGGGACCCGTACGCCGACGCCCGCGACGCGCCCTCCGGCCCGCCCGCCGACGGCGTCCTCCACCTCGCAGGGACCGGCGGAGGCGGTTCCGGCGGCACCGGTGGTGCGCGCGACACCGGGCCGTCCCGGCGCCCGGCGCCCGGCCAGTGGTGGACGACCACCGTCCCCGTCCGCACGGTCGTCCCACGGTCCTCCGGCCGGGGCGCCTGAGGCCCGGCCCGCCCGGCGGCGGGCCCGGCCCCGTCCCCCGGCGGCATCCGCGGGCCGGGCGCCCGTCGCCGGCGCCCGCTCCCGTCGCCCGTGCCCGCTCCCGGCGCCGCCCCGGCCGCCCGCCGCCGGCACGGTTCAGCGGGGGCCGCCGACCCGGGCGTTGTACGGGGCGAGGAGACCGTTCAGCCACTCCTCACCGTCCCGCGCGGCGAGGTCCACCGCGGGCGTGCCGGTCTCCTCGACCACCCCGGGCGGGCAGCGGTCGCCGAAGAGGACCGTGACCCGGTCGGCGGGCTCCCGCTTCGACGGCCACACGAAGCCCCGCGCCCACGGGTCGGTGTGGCGCCGGATCCAGTGCCCCCACGCGCGCGTGAAGGCGTACTCGTGCGCCTCCGCCTGGACCAGCCAGGAGTCCTGCGCGACCGCCGCCAGGTCCCGCCCGGACATCAGCGACACGACGTCCACGTCCACGGCGAGCCGCAGGAACGCCAGCCGCCGGCCGCGCACCGCGGCGCGCGGCACGATCCGGGGCCCCGGCTCGGCGCACGGCACCGACCGCAGGAACGACTCGCACACCGCTGCGGCGGCCGTGGCACCGGCGTACAGGAAGCGGTACGGGTCGTCCTCGGTCGCGTCGAACCGGCCACCGCCCCACAACCGGTCGGCGGGGACGGGGTTGAAGGAGGTGGCGGACCACTCCGACCGGTGCACCCGGAACAGCGGAGTGCCCGCGGGGAGCGTGGCCTTCACGGGCGTACCGGGGGGCGCGGCGGGCGGCGGCGTGTTGGGCACGGCCCTCACCCCCCGTCCACGAGGGCACGGGCGGCGTCCACGAGCGTGCCGTCCCGACCGGTGCCGAGCAGCGCGGCGGGCGGTGCGGCGAGCCAGGCGTTGCGGGAGAGCCACCAGTCGGCGGCGGCCCACGGGTCGTCGTCGGCGTCCAGCAGGCGGTTGACCTCCAGCACCACCGGCCAGGGCAGCGCGTCCCCGGCGAACTGGAAGCGCGGCAGCCGCACCGCGCCCCCCGCCCCGCGCAGCCGGACCAGCCCGGGCCCGTAAGGGTCACCGCCCCGCTCCCGCACCGCGTCCTCCGACAGCGCGGGCACCGCCAGCAGCCGGTCGCGCACCGGCCCGAGCACGGGACCGACCATCCGCGTGCCGTCGAGCACCAGCGCGGCGAGGTCCACGGCACGGAACCCGGCGTACGAGGCGGAGTACGGCGTCCCCGTCCCGGCCCCCGGTGCCCCCGGACCGCCCTCCACAGGGGAGCCCCCCGGCGCCCCGGAACCGCCCTCCACAGGAGGCCGGCCCAGCACCGGCGGCTCGTCCGGCACCGTCGGGGCGACGAACCGCGCCCCCGCCCCGCCCGGCAGCGCGGCGGCCAGTACGCGCACCGCGTCGCGGGCCGCGTCCCACGGCCGGGGCCCCTCACGCAGGCCCCGCAGCGCGTCGCCCAGTCGTGCCCGGTCGGCGGCGTCGAGCCGGCGCTCCAGGTCGTCCCACTCGGCGGCCGCCCGCGCCAGCACCTCGTACGGATCGGTGGACCGGTGCTCCTCACCGCTCATGCCGCACCCCCTGCGGCGGCCCGGCCGGCAGCCGACCGTTCACGTCCCGCCCCACCCGGCCGCCCACCGGCCCCACCGGCAGCTCACCACGCACGCCCCGCCACCCCCTCCACCACACGCGCCAGCGCGTCGGCGTCGGCCGGCTCCAGCACCACCAGGTGCACCTCCCACGGGGCACCGCGCGCCAGTTCCGCCCCGACGGCCGCCCAGACGGCGGCGGCGCTGGTCGCGGCGGTCAGTCCGCCCCGCCCGGCCCCGAGCAGGGGCAGGCACAGTGACCGGAGCGGCGGGTCGAAGCACGCGGACTCCTCCCGGAGCAGGGCGAAGACCCGGGTCACCGCACGGGTCACGTCGGCGGGCAGGACGTCGTAGTCGTTGGTGCCCGCCCGCGGCACGGCCACCGCCGCGTGGTAGATCCGGCGGACCCCCTGCGCGGCGAGCGCGCCCGCCTCCGTGGGCGCGACGGTCGCCGGCTGGACCGGTCGGCCGGCGGCGCCGTGCCGGGTGGCCCAGGCCCGCAACCCGTCGTGGACCAGGTCCTCGACGAGCTCCCCGGTCGGGCCGCGCACCGCGCCGGCGCGCCGCAGCGACGCGGGGACGGACGACTTGTACGGCTCGGGCAGCGCGAGCCACACGTTGGCCGGCGACACGACGACGTCGACGTCGTTGAGCAGGTCCACCGGGTGGACGTGCAGCGTGATCCGGTGCCCACCCGCCGCCGCCAGGACGCGGTGGGTGGCCCCGGGGTGCGTGATCGGCGCGGCGGCCGGGGCCCGTTCGGCGGCCACGGCCGCGATCTGCTCGGCGACCTGACCGAGCGCCAGGGGTTCGTGGTGCTTGCGGAACCGTTCGACGCTCACGCCGTAGACCTCGGCGGCCCTGCGCCGCCGGTCGGCGGCGGGCCAGTCGCGGGTGCCCTGGGCGAGGCCCAGGGCGTAGGCGGCGGCGTCCCGCAGCGTCCCCGCGTCAAGCCGGGACACCGCGGCGCGCAACAGCCGTTCCACCGGGGTGGTGCCGGGGCCGCGGTCGAAGGCGGCGGCGGCGCGGGAGAGGGCGGGCAGGTCCAGCTCGCGGAGGCGGACGAGGCCCGCGCGCCGTACGGCCCGCACCTCCCCGAGGAGCGAGGCGTGGTCAGACAGGGGGCCGGTCGGCATGGACGGAAGCATCCCAACACGCCGAGTGGTCCCACAACCCGCTTCGCGCACCTCGTCCCGCCGGGGCCGTCAGCCGGTCCAGAAGTCCCACCAGCGCGTCAGCACCAGCATCCCCACGACGCCGAGGTGCAGCACCGGGGGGATCCACGGGAACTCGCCGAGGAAGCGCCGTACCCCCCGCGGGGCGGGCAGGTGGCCGCGGCCGACGTTGTAGGCGGTGACGGTCCAGAACATGACGGCCGTCGCCACCCAGGCCAGGCAGCACCACAGGCACAGGGCGTTGATGACGTACAGGGACTGCTGCGCGAGCCACGCGCAGAAACCGACGCCGAACAGCGTCCCGGCCTGCAGCCCCAGCCAGAACCAGCGCCGGTGACGGGCCCCGGCGAGCAGGCCGGCGCCGACCGCGACGACCATGCCGTACGTGACCAGGCCCAGCAGCGGGTTGGGGAATCCGAAGACCGCGGCCTGCGCGCTCTTCATGACGCTGCCGCACGACACGACGGGGTTCAGGCTGCACCCCGGCGTGTAGTCCGGGTCCTCCAGGAGCCGGAACTTGTCGAGGGTGATGACCCAGGCGGCGAGCACCCCCGCCGCGCCCGTCACCACCAGCAGCCAGCCGAACGCCCGTCCCGCCCCCGTCGCCCCGTCCGCGTCAGGCGGCCCGGCGGCCGGGCCGGGGCCGGTGCTGCGGCGGGAGGCGCGGACGGTCGCCCGGCCGGTGGGGGCGCCGGGAGCGCCGTCCGGGGCGGGGGAGGGGGCGGGGACGGACCCCGTGTTCGTGTCGCGCGTGGTCGCCACGGCGCTCACCGGTCCTCTCGGCGTCAGGTCCGCACCCGCAGCACGGGGGCGAGGCAGTGGGCGCTGCCCTCCAGGAGCCCGTCACCGGTCACGAAGGCGCGCAGCCGCTCCTCCGACACCTCGACGCCCGGCACCGCCTCCGGCCACGGGCGCACCGCGAAGATCAGGTAGACCTGGCCCTTGGTGTGCGCGGCGCGCTGCCACTCCGGCGGTACCGGGCACTGCACCTTCATGAACGGCAGTGTCAGGACGGCCTGCTCGGCCTCCACCAGCAGGGTGATGGCGATCCGGCTGTCCCGGCCGAGGTCCACGAGGCGCTCGCCGATCGACAGGCCCAGCCGCTTCAGCTGCGCCCGCATCGCCTCCTCACCGGCCTCCGGGCCGTCCCGCCCGTCGCCGAGCGAGTACACCATGAGCATCGGCTCACCCGGGTCGTCATCGGTCGGCTCGCTGCACCAGGGGATGACGGTGAGCGTCCCCAGGGGGGAACGCTGCCTGTCCGGGGTCACGGCGGGGGAAGAGGTCATGGCGCCGGATACTAGTGGGACGAATGAGCTCACTCCCGGCACAATCCACCCGTTCGGCCGATACCCGTTCGGCTCGATTCACCTTGACGTGTGGGGGGTTGGGGCTCCCGCACTCGGAACGGTTCGCGGGTGGCGTCGTTGTCCCCCGGGGGAGGGAGTCCACCGCCCGCACGAGCCGTACGGGAGATCGCCCATGATCGCCAAGAGCCCGCAGCCACCCCTCGCCGCCCGTCTCCGGCGGCGAGGGCCCCTGCGCCGCGGAGCACAGCTCCGCGGACCACAGCGCGGGGGACCGGTGCGCCGGGGCGTCCTGCGCGCCCTGTTCACCGCGGCCGTCGCGTCGTTCACGGGTGGCGCGCTCGCGCGTGTCGCCACCATCCCGCAGGACGGCCCCGGCGGGCCGCGGACCGGCGGCTCGGGGCCCGGGCGCGCGCCGGCCCCCGGCGCCCGGCGGCCCGTGCACGGCGCCTTCGACGAGACGTACCGGGGCCGCCGCATCCAGGGCAGGCCCGTCACGGCGGCCGTACCGGAGTTCGAAGTGCTCGTCGACGGGCGGCCGCTGCACCTGATGCGCTGCGCGGGCGGCGGCTACCTCACCCTGGTGAACCACTACGAGACGTACCCGACGCCCCTCGCCGCGACCCGCGCCGCCGTCGACGAGCTGGGCGGGGCGCGGCTGGCCCGGTCCGTCGGACACGGCGCGGCGCTGCGCCGGGAAGGGGGCGGCCATGGCGCACACGCGTAAGAACCAGCGCGACCTGAGCGCGGCCGAGCGGCGCCGGTTCGTCGCCGCGGTGCTGGAGCTGAAGCGTGCCGGCCGGTACGACGACTTCGTCCGCACGCACATCGCGTACTACGGCGCGGACGGCGAGAGCGGGCTGCGGACCGCGCACATGGCGCCGTCGTTCCTGCCGTGGCACCGCCAGTACCTGCTGGAGTTCGAGCGGGCCCTGCAGGAGGTCGACGCGGGCGTGACCGTGCCGTACTGGGACTGGACCCACGACCGCAGCCCGGTGGGCCAGCCGTGGGGCGAGGACTTCCTCGGCGGCAACGGCCGGCGCGGCGACCTCCGCGTCACGACCGGCCCCTTCGCGTACGCCACGGGCGACTGGACCATCAACGTCGGCGTCACCGAGGACCGGTTCCTCACGCGCGACTTCGGCCACCCCAAGGATCCCGTCGAGCTGCCCACGCGCGACGAGTTGGCGTGGGCGACGCGGGAGACCGTGTACGACGCGGCGCCCTGGGACTCCACCAGCCCCGGTGGCTTCCGCAACCGGTTGGAGGGGTGGGTGCCGGGTCGCGGCAGCGCCCGGCTGCGCAACCACAACCGCGTGCACCGCTGGGTGGGCGGACTCATGCTGGGCGCGGCGTCGGTCAACGACCCGGTGTTCTGGCTGCACCACGCGTTCGTGGACGCCGTCTGGTCGCGCTGGCAGCGCCGCAACCCGGGCGCCCGTTACCTGCCCGCCGCCCCGCCGCCGCGCGGGTCGGCACAGCACGGGCGGGTCGTGGCGCGGCACGAGCCGATGCCCCCCTGGGACGTGACGCCGGCCCAGCTGGCCGACCACAGCCGCCTGTACCGGTACGCCTGACCGGTCCGGCCCGGTCCGGTCCGGACCCGGACCCGGACCCGGGTGGCGGGTACGGAAGTGGCCCCCGGCGGTGTGCCGGGGGCCACGGAATGACCCCGTCACGCCCCACTGGCCCACACGGGGCCGGTGTGTAACCAGGCAAATACAATAAACTCCGGACCCCCCGGGGGGGGGGGGGGGGGGGGGGGGGGGGGGGGGGGGGGGCGGGGGGGGGGGGGGGGGGCGGGCCGGCCGCGGGGGGGGGGGGGGGGGGGGGGGGGGGGGCCGGGGGGGGCGCCCCCCCCCCCCACTTCCGTGCCGGGGGGCAGCACGGGGAGCAGGAGGGGACGGGAGCGTCAGCTGCCGTAGCCGTTCTCGCCCTTGCCGTCGTTGTGGTGGCCGCCGTGGTGGCCGCCCTTGCCGTCGTCGCTCTTCTCCTTGTGGTCCTTGCCGCCGTTGTTGATGCAGACGTTGCCGAACGCGGGGTTGAGGAGACCGACGACGTTGATGGTGTTGCCGCAGATGTTGACCGGGATGTGGATCGGCACCTGGAGGACGTTGCCCGACAGGACGCCGGGCGAGTTGACGGCGGCGGCGTTGGCCTCCGCGTCGGCGAGGGCCATGCCGGCCCCGCTCAGGACGACAGCGCCCGTGCCGGCGATGATGACGGCAGCCTTCGCGATGCGAGACATTCAGGAACTCCTTGTCGATGGGAACGCGACCGCGGACCAGCGGGCGTCACCCCGCTTCAACGCGGATTCTCACGTATGGTAACGGCTTGATTGCTCTGCGTACCGTAAGGGGTGGGCGGGGAGCACGGGTGGACCGGCGGGGGCATGCTGAGGCCCGCGGTCCCCGGGGCACCGACGCTGGATGCGTCGGGGCCCGGCGGGGCTCCGCGGGCCGGTGACCATGCGACAAGCCGTGGGGTGTAACGAGCGGCGGCCGGACGGGTGGCGGGAAGAACGCTTTCTTCACCCGCGCCCTCCGGCGTGTCACCCCTCCTGCGGGGACAGTCCGAGGTCGGACTGCAGACCGCCGGAGAGGGTGGGGGTGAGGAGGGCCGCCTTCGGCAGCTGGACGCCCGGCAGGCCCAGAGCCCCTCCCCGTGGCAGGGAGAGCGGCTCACCGAGGGAAGCGCCCGGCGTGGACGTCTCCACGTCCGACCGCGGCGAGGTCAGCAGGGCCGTACCGAGCGGGCGGCCGCCGAGGAGGCTCGGCATCGGCGCCTCGACGCGGGTCTCGGGGAACTCGCTGCCGATCGGGGTGCGCGGCAGCAGGGTGAGCTCCGGGAGGCCGCCCTCGCCGACGTGGCCCAGGCCCTCCGGCATGCCGGGCGTGAGCAGCGGCACGCCGGTGCTGACGGTCGGCGGGGTGACGGGGAGGACGCCGCCCAGGGACTGCAGCGGGACATCCACCGGCGCCTCCGCGGCGGCCGCGGGGCTGGCCAGTGCCGCGGCGGCCGCCGAGGCGAGGCACGTGGCGAGGATCCCCGCACCGACCTGAGACTTCACGTTCATCTTCTGCGTACGCCTTCCCGGACGTCTGAACTGGAATTCGTTTCTGCGTGGTGGTAACGAGCACCGCCGCGGAACGGCGCGGAATTCGCCTGCTTGCAGTAGTGCCCGGAACGCGGGAACGGGGGGCCGGGCGGGAAACGCGTCGTCCCCGTCAGGCCCCCCGTTCCCGTATGTCACTTGCCGAGCGGCAGACCGCCCAGCAGCGGTGCGGCCTTGTCGGCGGCGTCCAGGCCGCCGGCCGTGTCGGCGACCTTGCCGACGACCTTGTTGTCGGCCACCTTGTCGACGCCGCCGGAGGGAACCGCCTCGGCCAGACCCCGCTTGCCCAGCGTGTCGACCGCCCCGTTGAGGCTGGAGGGCGTGAGGGTGTCGGCGGCGAAGGCGGGGGCGGCCATGCCCATCGCCATCACGGAGCCGGCGACGACCGCGGCAACCTTCGTGGGCTTCATCGGGTGAGTCCTTCCTGGAAAGGCGTCGTGCGTGGCAACTCGCGCCGCCGAATCGGTACTTGACCGGGCGGGTCGGCGCTCTCTGCCCTCTGTAACGAGTCCCCGGCGCGCCGGAAACTCCGTCGGCGGTTATTTCTCGCCACTGCACCCGAATGAAGTCCGGCAGTCCGATACTCCGACCAGTGTGAAAGGACGTGGAACGAAACGGAGGGCCGGGTCCCGTGCCGCCTCGGCGGAACGGGACCCGGCCCGGTACGGCGTCGCGCCCGGGCGCGTACCCACCGCTAGCCGGTCGTGGTGGCGGCCACGGGCTGGGGGAGCGTGACCGGCGCCTGCGGGGAGAAGAAGTCCGCGTCCGGGAACCAGTCGCTGGAGACGCCCGTGATCGGGACGTCCGGCCGCACGACCTCGGGGACGGTGATCTCCGGCATGGCGATCCCCGGTGTCGTGGCACCCGTGGCGGGGTCCTGGGTCGCGGGCGTGCCGGTGCCGGGGGCCTGGGGGAGCGGCGTGCTCGGCACGTCGACGGGGAGGTCGGGCATCGAGACGCCCGTGAGCCCGCCGACGGTGCCGAGGACGGCGTCGATGAGCTTCTGCACCGACTCCGGGAGGTTCTCGGGCATGCCGGTCGTCGCCTGGTCCTTGGTCATGGAGGCGATCAGCTCGTCCACCGCCGCCTGCACGGCGGCGGTGGCGTCGTCCGTGGCGTCGGTGTCGGCGGCGGCGGTGGTGGGCGCGGCCGGGGGGGTCCGCGGTGCGTCGGCCAGGGCGGGGCCCGCGGTGCCGAGGGTGAGCGCGACGCAGACGGCGGCGAGCGCGACGCGGCGGGAGGTCAGGAGGCGCATGCGCGAGTTCTTCCTTCCGGGTGGGACGGCGGACTGGTGTCCTCACCGTGCGCCGCCCGTCGGGCGCCCGCAAGCGCGTGCGACACGGAGGGTGACTGCGTCCCTCGGGTGAACGCACCGCCCCTGAGCTGCCGTGACGTGCCGCCGTACCGGTCGTGGCGGTCGGCGTGGGCACGCCGCCAAGAGGGTGGCCGGACACACGGCGGCGCCGCCCCGGCAAGGATCACGGGGCGGCGCCGTCGCGTGGGGGAGATCCCGGCGCGGTCGTCAGTCGTTGATGCAGACGTTGCCGAAGGTCGGGTTCAGCAGGCCGATGATGTCGATGGTGTTGCCGCAGAGGTTGATCGGGATGTGGATCGGCACCTGGACGACGTTGCCCGAGATGACGCCGGGGGAGCCCACGGCCGCGGCGTGCGCGTCGGCGTCGGCGTTCGCGACGCCGGCGGCACCCGCCACGGACGCGGCTACGGCGGAGGTCAGGACGGCAGCCTTCGCGATACGGGACATGGTGGAGAACTCCTAGGTTTCGGGGTGAGGCGGTGCGGCCGACGCGGCCGGCTGCATGGACAACGCACGAGCGCCCCCGTGGTTCCGCCACCGAACGGGTGACGCGGACGTGCCGGGCCGGGGGCGTGGTGCCGGGATGTGTGCCGCGCGGTGCCGCGTACCGCGCCGCCGAGGGGCACGGCGTGGTGCCGAGAGATGCCGTGGAGTGCCACGGAGTGACCGGATCGATGACGAACGTGTCAGATAAACGGTCGTGTTGCTCCCCGTATGTTCTCAATGCTTCGTGTTTTGCTCATGGGGTTATAACGTGCGTGCTGTTGCGTCGATTCATCCCGGTGGGATCCGTTTCGTCACTCCTCAACGCGGAGAACCCCTATGCGGAATCCAGTGGTGCCCGCCGTGCGGCGCGGGCTGGTCTGCGTCCTTTCCTGTGCCGCCCTGTCAGCCGTACTCCCCGCCACCGCCGCGCCCCGCGTGAAGGAGCAGCAGCGCATTCCGTTCGCCCAGCGGTACCACGCCGTCCAGCACGGCGGTCTGGCGCGCGCCGCGAATTCGGCGATCACCTGCCGGGAAGCCACCGGGAACGACCGTGCCGCCGACCTCCCCTGCCTGTCCGCGCGGGGCGGGAAGGGCGCCGCCGCGAACCACGCGTTCGACATGTTCTACACGGACGTGGACGACGACCCGAACACCTTCAACTCCAGCCGCGCGGAGCTCGCCCTGCCGAAGGACGCCCAGGTCACCTACGCCCGGCTGTACTGGGGCGGCAACCTCCGCGTGGGCGAGCAGAAGCCGCCGGAGGACAACGGGCGGGTCCTCGTCGCGGAACCCGGCGGCGCCTACAAGGCCGTCCTCGCCGACTCCGTCATCGGCCACCGCACGGCCGACGGGGCCGACGCCTTCCACGCCACCGCGGACCTCACGGAACTCGTCCGGGACTCCGGCCCCGGCATGTACACCGTCGCCCAGATCAACGTCGCCATGGGCCGTTCGGGAGTGGGCGCCTGGGGTGGGTGGACGCTCGTCGTGGCGTACGCGAAGAAGGGCGCCCCGCTGCGCCACCTCGCCCTCTGGGACGGATTCGAGACGCTCACCCGCAACCGGCGTTCCGTGGACGTGGAGCTCGGCCGCATGCGCATTCCCGTGGGTGGTTCGGGACGCCTCGGGATCGTCGCCTACGACGGTGACCGCGGCATGGCGGGCGATTCCCTCGCCTTCACTCCGCGCGCCGGCCGCCCGGTGGCCCTGCACGATTCCGCGAACGCCCGGGACGACGTCCTGAACTCCACCGTCACGGACTCCGGCGCCGAGCGGATCCGCCGCGAGCCCGCCCACCGCAACACCCTCGGCTACGACTCCGACGTCCTCGACCTCGACGCGGCGCTCGTCGGCGGTGCCGACGACGTCTCCGTGCGGGTCGGCACGGCCGGCGACTACGTGTGGCTCGGCGCGCTGTTCCTGGAGGCCGACGCCCCCGGCTGATCCCTCCCACCCCGCCACCGCTTCGTCAGAAAGGGGCAAGCGTGCGTCCTCCCCTCACCGCACTGCACGTCGTCCAGCCCGGGGACGGCGGGGTCGCCCGGGTCGTCGCCGACGTGGTCGGCGCCCACGTGGCGCAGGGCATGCGCGTCGCCGTCGCCTGCCCGCCCGGCACCCCGCTCGCCACCGCCGTCCTCGCGCGCGGTGCCGAGCTCCACGCCTGGCCGGCCACCCGCGAACCGGGACGGCACGTCCTCGCGGAGAGCCGCGGCGTCGCCGAACTCGTCGAACGGGTGGGGCCGCACCTCGTCCACGCGCACAGCGCCAAGGCCGGACTCGCCGCCCGCATCGCCGTACGCGGTCAGGTGCCGACCGTCTACCAGCCGCACGCCTGGTCCTTCGAGGCCGTCGACGGGGCGGCCGCCACGCTGGCCCAGTGCTGGGAGCGGTGGGCCGCCCGCTGGACCGACCGCGTGATCTGCGTCAGCGAGGCCGAACGCCGCCGGGGCGAGCGCGCCGGCGTGCGCGCCGCCTGGACGGTCGTCCACAACGGCGTCGACACCACCCGGTTCGGCCCCTACCCGACGAGCGCCGAACGGGCCGCCGCCCGCACGGTGCTCGTCCCGGGCACCCCACCGGCCGCGCCCGTCGTCGTGTGCGTGGGGCGGCTGTGCCGACAGAAGGGGCAGGACGTCCTGTTGCGTGCCTGGGACGCCGTCACCGCGCGCGTACCGGGCGCCCGGCTGGTCCTCGTCGGCGACGGCCCCGCCGCCGGGGCGCTGCGCGCCGCGGCGCCGCCGTCCGTCGTCCTCGCCGGGGCGGTGGCGGACGTCCGGCCCTGGTACCGGGCCGCCGACCTCGTCGTCCTGCCGTCCCGCTGGGAGGGCATGGCGCTCGCCCCGCTGGAGGCCATGGCGTCCGGCCGGCCGGTCCTCCTCACGGACGTCGACGGCGCCCGCGAGAGCCTCCCGCCGGGCCAGGCCGCCCACTGCCTCGTGCCGCCCGGGGACGCGCGGGCGCTGGCGGCGGCGCTCGTCCGGCTGCTCCAGCGGCCGATCCTCCGGCAGACCCTCGGGCGCCAGGCGCACCAGCACGTCCTCACCCGCTTCGACGTACGCCGGGCGGGCGCCGCCATCGCCGACGTGTACCGCGAGGTGGCCGCCGCCCCGCGCCACCGCGAGCTCAGAGAGCCGATCCCCCAGTGACCACGGAAAGCACCAGCACCTCCGGTGCCCACACCACCCGGGCCGCCCCCGCTCCCGCCGCCGGGGGCCTCGCCCTCGCTCCGCAGCGCGGCGCCCGCGGGCGGACCACCGCGCCGCGGCCCCGCCCGGTCCCGCAGGCGCCGTTCGTCGCCGCGCTCGTGGCCGTGGAGTGCGCCGCCGTGCTGCCCGCGGCGACCGTCCTCACGCCCGGGCAGCGGTCCGCCGCGCTGCTGCTCCAGCTGACCGCGTGCGCAGTCGCCCTGCACGCGTGTGCGGGCCTGTACCGGCCGACCGCGCTCGGCGCCGTGCGCGCCGGGCGGTACGCCGGCCTCCTCGACGAACTGCCCGTGCTCGCCGGACGGTTGGCCGTCGCCTGGTGCGCGGTGGCCGCGCTGCTCGCCGCCCGGTCACCGGAGCAGGCCCTCGTGCCGGGCACGCTGGCCGGCGCGTACGCCCTGCACCTGGCGGTCGTCGCCGCCGGCCGGGCGGCCGTCCACCACCGGCGCCGCCGCGTCGCCCGCGACCAGCCGTGCGCCGCGCTCGTCGTGGGCGCGGTGCCGGCCGCGCAGCGCCTGGCCGCACTGCTGCTGCAGCACCCCGAGTACGGCGTCCGACCGGTCGGGCTCGTCGGCCCGGCGCAGGACATCCCGCAGCCGGCGGGCGCCGAGGCGCCGACGGGGCCGGCGCTGCCGCTGCTGGCCGCCCCGGAGGACGTCCAGCGGGCCGTCATCCAAAACGGCGTCCAGGACGCCCTGTTCGTCCCCGGCGACGAGGGCGCGCCGCGCGCCGAACAGCTGGCCCTCCTGCGCCGGCACGGGTGTGCCACCTGGCTCGTCGGGCCCCCCGCGCGCGTGGGGGCCCGTTTTCCCGGAGCGGCGCCCGACCCCATGGGGCGGCACCTGTGGGGGTACGCCTTCCGCCTCCTGGAGGCCCCCGGGCCGCGCCCGGGGCGGGCCGCCAAGCGGGCCCTGGACGTGGCGGGCGCCGGACTCCTGCTGCTGGCCGCCGCCCCCGTCCTGCTGCTGTGCGCCGCCGTGGTACGCCTCGCCGACGGGCCCGGGATCCTCTTCCGTCAGGAGCGCGTCGGCGAGGGCGGCCGGCTCTTCACCCTGCTGAAGTTCCGCACGCTGCGTCCCGCGGACGCGCACGAGGCCGCCACCCGCTGGAGCGTCGCCCACGACGAACGGCTCGGCACCGTCGGCTCGTTCCTCCGCCGCACCTCGCTCGACGAGCTGCCGCAGCTGTGGAACGTGCTGCGGGGCGACATGAGCCTCGTGGGGCCGCGTCCCGAACGCCCCTACTTCGTCGACCGGTTCAGCCGCCTCCACGGCGACTACGCGGCCCGTCACCGCATGCCGGCCGGCCTGACCGGGCTGGCGCAGGTGCACGGGCTGCGCGGCGACACCTCCATCGAGGACCGGTGCCGCTTCGACAACCACTACATCGACCACTGGTCGCTCGGGCAGGACGTGCGCATCCTCCTGCGCACCGCCGCCACGCTGATCCGCCCGGCGGGCAGCTGATGACGGCGCCCGCGCCTGCGCCCGCGCCCGCGTCCGCGCCTGCGCCCGCCGCGGGCGGGTCCGGCGCGGGCGTCGTGTTCCGGGGGCCCGCGGACCGGGGGCCCGCGGACCGGTCCGGCTCGGACGGGGCCGCGTCCGACGCGTACGGGCCCCGCACCCGGCCGCCTGGGGCCCGTCCCGCCGCGCTCGACCGGCTGGTGCGCGCCGCCCGTACGGCGCCGCGCGGAGGGTGGGCGCACCTGGCGCCGCTGCTTGCGGTCGTCACCCTGCTCGCCGCCCCGACCGGAGCCGACGGCTCCGGCCCGGGCGGTGCCACCGCCGCCGACGCGGCCTCCGGTCTGCTCGTCGTGTGGTGCGCGGTACGCCTGGCCCGCGCGCGCGTACGCCCCCTGACGCGGCTCGCCGCCGTCGTGCTCGGCCTGCCCGTCATCGGGATCTGCGTCGCCGCCGTCGCCTCCCACGACCCGGTGGCCGGCCTGCCCGGAGTCGTCCGCCACCTCCAGGTCTTCGTCCTCGTCCCCGCCGCCGTGGTGCTGACCCTGCGCGACCGGCGCGACCTGGTCACCGTCGCCCGGGCCCTCGTCGGTCTCGCCCTCGTCCAGGGCGCCGTCGGTGTCGTGCAGTACGCCACCGGGACGGGCGCCTCGTACATGGGCGAGGACGTGCGGGCCGTCGGGACGTTCGGCGCGAGTGACGTGATGGGCATGGCGACCGTCGTCTCGTACGGCATCGTCGCCGCCGTCGGCCTCGCGCTCGGCGCGCCGCTGCGCGGCCGGTCCCGGGCCGCCGCCCTGGTCTGCGCCGCGCTGCTCGTCGTACCGCTGGTGCTGTCGTTCAGCCGGGGCGCGTGGATCGCGACCGTCCTCGCCTGCGGGGCGCAACTCGCCCTGACCGGGGTGCGGCGGGTGCTGGCGGCGGCCCTCGTGACCGGGGCGCTGGGCGTGGTCCTCGTCGGCGGGCTCGGTGTCGGCTCCGCCATGGTCCAGGAACGCGTCGCGAGCATCACGCAGGTCGCCGCCGCGCCGGACCGGTCGGTCACCGACCGGTACACCCTGTGGGCCGCGGCCGCCGGGATGTGGCGGGAACGGCCCCTCACCGGTGTCGGCCTCAAGGGCTTCCCGCACTACCGGGACGGCCATGCCTCCCTCGCCCTGTCGTCCGGCAGCGACACCGCCGGTGCCGGTGCCGGGTTCCGGCGGCAGCCGCTGCTCTCCCCGCACAACATGTACCTGCTGATCCTCGGCGAGCAGGGCCTGCTGGGCCTCCTGGCGGTCGTGGGCGGCTGGCTGGCCCTCCTCGTGTGCGCCTGCCGCCGCCTGCACGCCGCCCGCCGTACGGGGCGCCACCTGGACTGCGCGCTCGTCGCCACGGGGCTCCTCGGCTGGCAGCTCGTCGACTTCCTGTACGCCGACATCGGGGGCCCGTCGACCGTCCTGACCGCCGTCGTCCTGGGTGTGGCCGCCTGGTGGGCGCTGGCGGGGCCGGACGTGCCGCCGGGGGACGCCCGTGCCTAGCGGCGCTCGGCCGGGGCAGGCCGCCGAACGGCCCGCCGCGCCGACGGAGACCGGCGCGCGGGGTGCCCCGGGCGGCGGGCCTGCGACGGCGGGTGCCCCCGCGGCGGCCGGTGGCCCGGTGGCGGTCGGTGGCCCCCTGGGGGCGGGTACGCCCTCGGTGGCCGGCGCGGCGGGAGTGCCTGGTGGTTCCGGCGCGTCCGGTGGTCCCGGCGGGCGGGAGCCCGGGGCGGGCGGGGCGGCGTGGGTGCCGTCCGGTCGGTTCCTCGCCCGTGCCGCCCTCCTCACCGCCGGGCTCACCGCGGCCGGGGCGCTGCTCGGCCTCGTACGCGACCAGTTGCTCGCCCACGCCTTCGGCGCGGGGCCGGACACCGACGCGTTCCTCATCGCGTGGACCGTTCCCGAGTTCGCCGCGACGCTCCTCATCGAGGACGCCATGGCGCTGCTCCTCGTCCCGGCGTTCAGCCGCGCCCTCGCCCGGCGGGCCGCCACCACCGGCCCCGACCCGGTGCTGGGCCTGGTCCGCGCGACGCTCCCCGGGACGGCCCTCGCCGCCGCCGGGGGCGCCGCGCTGGTCGCCGCCGCGGCGCCCCTGCTCGTACCGCTGCTGGCTCCCGGCCTGCCGGAGCAGCGGCTCGCCGTCGACTGCACCCGGCTCACGGCCACCTGTGTCCTGTCGTTCGCGCTCGCCGGGTACGTCAGCGCCGCGCTGCGGGCGCACGGCCGGTTCCTCGCCCCCGCCGGGATCTACGTCGTCCACAACGCCGGCATCATCGCCGCCGTCCTGCTGCTGGGCCCGGCCCTCGGTGTCCGGGCGGCGGCCCTCGGTGTCGCGGCGGGCGGGGCGCTCATGGCGCTCGTCCAGGCGCCCGCGCTGGTACGGCGGCTGCGAGCCGGCCGTACCGATGGCCCGGGGCGCCCGCGCTCCCGCAGCCGGACGCGTGCCGGTGGCCGGGCGGGCACCGGCGGCCGGCCGCGTGCCGGTGGTTCCCCGCGGCCGGGACGGGCGGTGGCACGGGTGCGGGCGGCCGCGCGGTCACTGGGCGGCGGGGGCGGGGCGGCCGCGGGCGTGGCCCTCGCGCTGGTCCTGCCGGTCGTCGTCTTCGCCGTCAGCCGCCAGTGCCAGGTCCTCGTCGAACGCTTCCTCGCCGCGCCGCTGCCCGCCGGGGCGATCTCGCACCTCAACTACGCCCAGAAGGTCGCACAACTGCCGATGGTGTTGTCGCTGATGCTGTGCACCGTCAGCTTCCCCGTCGTCGCCCGCGCCGTCGCCGCCGGGGACGGGGACACCGCCCGGCGCCGCGCCGAACGCGACCTGCTGCTGGCGGGGGCCCTCGTCCTGGCCGGCGCCGCGACCGTCGCCGCGGCCGCCCCGCAGATCGTGCACCTGCTGTTCCAGCGCGGCGCGTTCGACGCGGCCGACACCGCCGCCACCGCCGCCGTCATGCGCGTGTACGCCCTCGGCCTGCTCGGCCACACCCTCGTCGGCGCCCTCGTGCGCTGCTACTTCGCCGCGTCCCGGCCCCTGTGGTTCCCGGCCGGCGCCATGCTCCTCGGCATCGCCGCCAACACCGCCCTCGGCGCCCTGTGGGCCGACCACTGGGGCGCCCCCGGCATCGCCCTGGCCAACGCCGCGGGCATCACCCTCACCGCCGCCCTCCTCCTCGCCGGGGCGAGCCGCCGGAACGTACCGCTCCACGCCCCCGGCGTCGCCACCGGTCTCGCCCGGCTCACGGCCGCGGCCGCCGTCGCCGCCGTCGCCGCCCGGGTCTGCGCCTCCTGGCCCGACGCCCCCCTCGCAGGCGCGGCCCTGGCGGCCGCCGCCGTCCTCACCGTCTTCCCCGCCGCCGCCCACGCGCTGCGCGCGCCGCTCGTGCCCGGCCTGGCGCGCGCCGCGCTGCACGTCCCCCTCCGGCGCGGCACCGCACCGCGCAGCCCCCTCCCGCGAAGGCAGCACCATGTTCCGTCGGACCCCGCCCCCCTGGATCGCGATGTACCACTCGGTCGACGACGACCGGGATGACCCGTACCGCGTCACCGTCACCCCCGCCCGGCTCGACGCCCAGCTGCGCTGGCTGCGGGCCCGCGGCCTGCGCGGGGTCGCCGTGCGCGAGCTCCTCGCGGCCACGGCCCGCGGCACCGCGGCCGGCCTGGTCGGGCTGACCTTCGACGACGGGTACGCCGACTTCCTGCACGCGGCCGTGCCGCTGCTGCGCCGCCACGACTGCACCGCCACCGTCTTCGCCCTCCCCGGCCGCCTCGGCGGTGACAACGCGTGGGACGAGCGCGGCCCGCGCAAACCGCTCCTCACCGCCGACGGACTGCGCCGCTGCGCCGACGCCGGCATGGAGGTCGCCTCGCACGGGCTGTGGCACGTCTCCCTGACGTCCGCCGACGACCCCACCCTGCGCGAGGAACTGCACGGCAGCAGGGAGCTGCTTCGGGTGTTCACCGGCGAGGCGCCGGCCGGCTTCTGCTACCCGTACGGGCACGTCGACGCGCGCGTCGCCGCCGCCGCGCGGGACGCGGGCTACGCGTACGCCTGCGCCATCGACCCGGGTGCCCTGAGCGGCCCGTACGCCCTGCCGCGCGTCCACGTCGGGCAGCGTGACACCGGGCTCCGGCTGCACGCCAAGCACCGGCTGCACGCCCTGCGCCGCCGCGCCCCCGCGGGCCTCCCCACCGCCGAGGAGCCGACGGCCGCCACCGGGCGCCCTGCCCCGGCCCGGCCGCCCGCCACCAGGGGACCCGCCGCCGCGGTGGAACCACCCTCCTTCGGGACGCCGCCCGCGGCCGGGGAGCGGGCTCCCACCGGGGCCCCGGCCCCCACCGCATCGGCTCCGACCGCCCCGGCCGCCGCCGAACCCGCCCCCGTCGACCTGCGGGCCGTCCGGACGCGTGCGTCATGAGGGTCCTGCACGTCATCACCGGCCTCGGCATCGGCGGCGCCGAACAGCAACTGCGGCTCCTCCTGCGCCACCTCCCCGTCCACAGCGGCGTCGTCACCCTCACGGACCCCGGCCCCGTCGCCGCCGCCCTGCGCGCCGACGGCGTCCCCGTCGTCCACCTCGGCATGCGCGGCAACCGCGACCTGTCCGCGCTGCCCCGGCTCGTCCGGCTCATCCGCCGCGGCCGCTACGACGTCGTGCACACCCACCTCTACCGGGCGTGCGTGTACGGGCGGATCGCCGCGCGCCTCGCCGGGGTGCGGCACGTCGTCGCGACCGAGCACTCGCTGGGCACCGCGCAGATCGAGGGGCGCCCCCTCAGCACCGGCGCCCGCGCCCTGTACCTGGCCACCGAACGGCTCGGCTCCGCCACCGTCGCCGTCTCCGACACCGTGGCCCGGCGGCTCGCGGACTGGGGCGTCCGGCCGCACCGCATCCACGTCGTCCCCAACGGCGTCGACGCCGCCGCCCTCGCCCACGACGAACGGGCCCGCGCCACCGCCCGGCGGCGGCTCGGCATCCCGCCGGACGCGTACGTCGTCGGCGGAGTGGGGCGTCTCGTCCCGGGCAAGCGGTTCGACGTCCTGGTCCGCGCCCTGGCCGAACTGCCGCCGGACGTACGGCTCCTCCTCGTCGGTGACGGCGGCCAGCGGACCCGGCTGGAGCGGCTGGCAGGCGCGTCCGGGGTCGACGACCGGGTGGTGTGGGCGGGCGCCGTCACCCGCGACCTGCCGGCCCTGCTCTCCGCGATGGACGTCTTCGTGTCCCCGTCCGCCGAAGAGGCGTTCGGGCTCGCGGTCGTCGAGGCGCTGGCCGCCGGGCTGCCCGTCCGCTACGTGGCCTGCCCCGCCCTCGACGACCTGCCGCCCGAGGAGGCGCCCACGGCCCTCCGCATCGGCGGCACCGTCGCCGACGTGGCCGCCGCCGTGCGTGCGACCCGCGCCGCCCACGGGGCGGGCACCGCGCGCGGCCCGGTGCCGCCGGCGGCGTACCGGTACGACATCGCCCGTACCGCCCGGCAGTTGATGGCCCTCTACCGAGAAACGAGTGACCGATGACCCCGCGAACCATCCCCGGAGTGCGCCGGCTCGTCCGGCTCGCCCGCCGGGCCTCCGCCCGCGCGCCGCGCCCCGGCCGCGTCTGGACCGTGCCGGCGGCGGTGCTGGCCGGCGCCGCGGCCGGCGGCGCGTACGGGCTGCTCGCCACGCCCGAGTACGCGGCCACCAGCTACGTCGTGGTCGTCCCCGAGGAGCGGTCCGACCCGGCCGGGGCGATGGGCCTGGCGCAGGCGTACGGGCGGGTCGCCACGGACGTCGCCGTCGCCGGCGACGCCGCCGTGTGGGCCCGCGTGACACCGGGGGAGCTGCGCGCGAACGTCACCGCGGCCACCTCGCCCGACGCGCCGATGATCTCCGTCACCGCCCGGTCGGAGCGGGCCGGGACGGCCGCCGCCATGGCGGACGGCGTGGCCAGGGCCCTGGTGCAGAAGGGCGCGCACGCCCGCGCCGGTACGCACGTGAACGTCGTCCAGTTCGCCCGCGCGACCAAGCCGACCGCGCCCGTCTCGCCGTCGGCGCCGCTCGCCGTCCTCGTCGGTGGCAGCGCGGGCGGGCTCCTGGGCGGGCTGGCGCTGCTGGTACGCCCCCGCCGCACGGCCGCCGGCCGACCTCCGGCCGAGGCGACCGCGGCCCCGGCCACGGGCGTCACCCCGGCCGCCGGTGCGGCTGCGACCACGGGCGCGGCCCCGGCCGCCGGTACGGCCCCGGCCGCCGGTACGGCCCCGGCCACCGCCGCCGTGCCCGGCCCCGGCCCGCGCTCCGGCACCGCCGCGGCCGCCGCGGCCGCCGCACCGCAGCCGGAGGCCGTGTGAGCACGACGAGCACCACCGCGCCCACCTCCACGGCGACGGCCGGGAACTCCGGGGTGGCCGCGGCGGCGTCCTCCGGCCCGGTCGCCGTCGCGTCCACCGTCTGCCGGGAGGACGAGCACTTCGGCGCCCTCGCCACCGACTGGGCGGACCTGTACGACCGCTGTGCCACCGTCACCCCGTTCCAGACGCACGCCTGGCTGCACTCCTGGTGGCTGTCCTACGGCGTGCCGGGGCGGCTGCGGGTCGTCCTCGTGCGCCGCGTCACCGACGGGCGGCTCGTCGCGGCCGCGCCCCTGTGGCTCACGCCCGGTCGCGCGCCGACCGTGGCGTTCCTGGGCGGCGACCTCACCGACTACGGCGACGTCCTCGTCGACGAGGGCTGTCCCGGCGCGCTGCCGGCGCTGGCCGCCGCGCTGGCCGACCTCCCCGAGCTGACCCGGGGCGCCGTCGTGGACCTGCGGGAGGTGCGCCCCGGGGCCGCCGCGGAGCGGCTCCTGGCCCCCTGGCCCGGGCCCCGCAGGCGGTACCCGGACTCCACGTGCCTGGAGCTGCCCTGCGTACCCGTCGACGACCTGGTGCGCCGGCTGCCGTCCGCCCGGGCCCAGCGGGCCCGGGCGAAGCTCCGCAGGATCGACCGGGAGGGCATCACGGCACGACACGTCCCCGCGGACGAGGTCCCTGGAGCCCTGGACCACCTGCTGGACCTGCACCGCCGCCAGTGGGTCGGCCGCGGCGTGACGGCCGAACACCTCACGTCCCGCTTCGCGGAGCACCTGGGCCGGGCGGTACGGGGCATGGCGGGGTCGGGGCACGCCTGCGTGACGGAGTTCCTGCTCGGTGACGAGGTGGTCGCCGTGGACCTGACCCTGTTGTCGCCGCGGATCTCCGGGGGCTATCTGTACGGCGCCGACCCGATGCTGCGCTCCCTCAAGGTGGACCTCGCGACGCTGCTGCTGCGCAACAGCGCCCGGCTCGGCGACGGCACCGACCGCACGACGCTGAGCCTGCTGCGCGGCGACGAGCCGTACAAGCACCATTGGCGTCCCGACGCCGTGCGCAACGGACGGCTGCTGCTGGCCCGCCGCAGGGCGGCCCCGCTGCTGTGGCTGCGGGCGGCGTACGTCGGCGGTCGCGGCCGGGCCGCGGACCGCCTGCGGGACCGGGCATGGGCGCGCGCCCTGCGGCACCGCCTCGCCGGCGGGCCCGCGGCGGCCCCTACGGGGCGCACGGCTCGGGGTCGAACCACTTCCTGATCCACCGGGGGAGCCCGCCGGACGGGCACCGCGCCTCGCCCGCTCGGCCCGGCTCCCCCGGCACCTCGAACCCGCCCGACCCGCCAGACCCTCCCGACCCGCCCGACCCGACCGCGTCCCCCGACCCGCCCGACCCGCCCGACCCGACCGCGTCCCCCGACCCGACTGGCCCGCCCGGCTCATCGGACTCGGCAGGCTCCGCCGACCCAGCGGACTCCACAGGATCCGCAGGCCCGCCGGGCTCCACCGGCTCGACCGGCTCGACCGGCTCGTCGGGTTGCCCGGGCCCGGCCGGGGGCTCCCCGCCGACCTCCCCCGGCCCGTCGGCCCCGCCCGGCCCACCAGGCTCCGGCTCGCCAGGCTCCGGCTCGCCCGGCTCCGGCAGCCGTGCCGGTACCGGCTCCAGCCCGAAGAGCGCCGAGCGGAAAACCGCCGATGACTCCGGGTTCCCCGCGCACTGCCACACGCCGTGCGGGCAGTAGTCGCTGATGGAGTGGTACAGCGGTTTGTGCTCCCGCATCCACGCGAGCATCCGCCGCATGTATTCGGGATTGTCGCCGTTTCTGAACAGCCCCCACTCGGGATAGGAGATAGGCTTCCCGCGGGCCGCGGCGAATTCCACGTGGTCTCGCAGCCCGTACGGTTCGTTCGCCTGCTCGTCGAAGGTCCGGCCCGGCGGTTGGTCGTAGGAGTCCATTCCCACGATGTCCACGACGTCGTCGCCCGGATAACACGCGGTCCAGGGAATGGCGTCCCGGCCCCGATTGGGCGCGAAGTCGAATCGGAATTCCTGACCGGGAACCTCACGCATGGCGGTGACGATGCGTTTCCAGTACCTCTTCCACGCGTCCGGGTCCGGCCCGCACCGGTGGCTGTACGTGGAGCCGTTCATCTCCCAGCCGAGGACGATGACGGTGTCCGGCACGCCGAGACCCACGAGCCGCTCGGCGAGCGCCCGGAAGTGGTGGTCGAACCGGCCCTCCGCGCCGTGCCGCAGAAGCCGCGCGACGACCGCGTCCGGCAGCCGGTTCTCGTTGCGCTCCAGCATCGGCACGTTGAGCACGAACAGCCGGTCCTCCCGGGCCCGCCGCCACTCGGCCCAGGCGTCGAGGAACCCCGGCCGGCCGGCGATGTTGGACCACCTGTCGCCCGGCAGGTAGGTGTGGCCGGCGCGCAGCTCGGTACCGCCCAGCCACTGCTGCAGCTCCGTCATGCGGCTCACGCCCGAGGTCCCGTAGTGGAGGTACGCGCCGAGCGCCGTCTCCCCGGTCGCCACCGGGTCGGGCCCGGCGGGTCCGTCCGCCGCGCGGGCCGGTGCGGGCAGCACCGCCGCGGGGAGCAGCAGCGCGGCGACGCACGCGCCCACCCAGGTGCTCGTCGTCTTTCCGTTCCGGACGGTCATCCGCACTCCTTCACAAGGCGCCGCACTCCGTCACTCAGCCGTCCGACCTGTCACTTCGTTCGACCTGTTCACCTGGACCCAACGTAAGCGCGGCGGCCCGGCCGGGAACCCGGTCCCGCCGCTCCGTACGCCATCAGTGGAAGCCCTCGCCCAGTCGGGGCATCGAGACGAGGACAGCCCGTGCCGCTCTTCGACACCAGCGTCGCCGCCGTGCTGCTGCGGTTCGACCGGAACCCCTTCCACCACGGCACGCTCGGCGCCGCCCGCTCCCTCGGCCGGGTCGGCGTCCCGGTCCACGTGGTCACCGGCGGCCCGGCGGGCCCGGTCGCCCGGTCGCGCCACGTACGGCGCTGCCATCCCGGCCCGCCGGACGGCGACGGGAGCGCGGGCGGAGCCGGGGGTGCGGCGGAGGTGCGCGCCACCCTGGTGCGGGTCGCGGACGCGCTCGCCGGGGCCCCCGCCGTCCTCCTCGCCCTCGACGAGCTGACCGCCGTCGCGCTGGACGAGCTGCGGCGCGAACCAGGCGGCCCGGTCGGGCCAGCCGGGCGTTTCCTCCTCCCGGCCCAGCCACCGGGGACGCCCGCCCTCGTCGCCGACAAGGCCCTGCTTGCGGCCACCTGCCTGCGCCTCGGCGTCCCCCACCCGCGCACCCTCGTCCCCACCGACGCCGACGAGGCGGTCGCCATGGCCGCCGCCCTGGGGAGCCCGGTCGTCGCCAAGTGGAGCCGCCCCTGGCTGCTGCCCGCAGGCCGCGGGCTGCGCAGCACCGTCCTGGCCCGCACCCCGGACCGGGTGCGCGAGCTGTACGCCCGCGCCGCGGAGGCCGGCAGCCCGCTGCTGCTCCAGCGGTACCTGCCGCCGAGCCGGGACGGCGACTGGTTCTTCCACGCGTACCGCGACGGCGCCGGGTCCTGCGCCGTCGCGGCGACCGGCCGGAAGGTCCGTTCCTGGCCCGACGGCACCGGCCTGACGGCCGTGGGGGAGTGGGCGCCGAACCCGGCCGTCGAACGCCTGGCCCGCGACCTGCTGGCCGCCCTGGGGTACCGGGGGATCGCGGACCTCGACTTCCGCCGGGACCCGGCGACGGGCCGGTACCACCTGCTGGACTTCAACCCGCGCCCCGGAGCGCAGTTCCGGCTCTTCACCGACGCGTGGGGAACGGACGTCGTCCGCGCCCTCCACCTCGACCTGACGGGGCGTCCGGTCCCCGCCCTGGGCCGCGCCCACGGCCGCAGGTACGTCGTGGAGAACCACGCGGCCCTCTCCGTCCTCGCCTCGCCGCGGCGCCGCCCGCGCGCGTACGGCCCGTCAGGCGGCGTGGAGACGGCCTGGTACGCGGCGGACGACCCGGCACCGGCCGTCGCCATGGCCCGGTCCTGGACGGCCCACCTGGTCCGCCGCGCCGTGTCCGCCCCGCGCCGCGCCTGGAGCGCCGGGACCGCCCGCCGCCCCGCGGACCCGGCACCCCGCCCCGCGCCCGCGACAGCCCCCTCCCCGGCCCTTCACGGGCCGGCCCCGGGGCCCCCGACCCCTCCCCGGCCCCTGTCGCCCTCCCCGTCCCCCTCCTCCCCCCGACGATGACGAAAGTGGTGGGACCCATGCACGACGACGACCTGGTGATCGTGGGCGCCGGCCCGTACGGCCTCTCGGTGGCCGCCCACGCGGCGGCCCGTGGCCTGGACGTGCGCGTCTTCGGCCGGGTTATGCGCTCCTGGCACGCCATGCCGCCCGGCATGCTGCTGAAGTCGGAACCGTGGGCGTCCGACCTCTCGGACCCGGCCGGCGCCCACGGCCTCGCCGCCTACGCCGCGACCCGCGGGGTCCGGGTCGAGCACGGCGTCCCCCTGCCGGTCGGGTTCTTCGCCGCGTACGGCGAGTGGTTCGCCCGACAGGCCGTGCCGGACGTGGACCCGCGCACCGTGGTGGCCGTCCGGCCGCGCCCGCACGGCGGCTTCACCGTCGCGACCGAGGACGGGCAGGAGACCGGCACCCACACGGTGGCGCTCGCGCTGGGCGGCACGCCGTTCCTCGACGTGCCCCCCGCGCTCCGCCCGTTCGCCCCGTACCACGTGACGCACAGCAGTGACCTTCCCGACCCCGCCCGGTTCGCCGGCCGGGACGTGACCGTCGTGGGCGCCGGCCAGGCCGCCCTGGAGACCGCCGTGCTGCTCACGGAGGCGGGCGCCCACGCGCGCGTGGTGGCCCGTGCCCCGCGGCTCGTCTGGAACGGCGTGCCGCCGTCGCTGCGCCGCGGCGCCTGGGAGGCCGCCCGGGCGCCCCACACCGGCCTCGGCTGCGGCTGGCGGAACCTCCTGTACGCGCGTACCCCCGGCGCCTTCCGCCGGCTGCCCGGCCCGACCCGCGAACGGCTCTTCGCCACCGCGCTCGGCCCGGCGGGCGCCTGGTGGCTGCGACACCGCTTCGAGGCGGTGCCCGACGTACGGCTCGGCAGGTCCGTGGTGGCCGCGCGCCCGGCCGGCGACGGTCGCCTGCTGCTCACCCTCGCCGGCGCCGGGCCGGGCGCCCCCGTGACGGAGGTGGAGACCGACCACGTTGTCGCCGCGACCGGCTTCGCGCCCCGGCTGGACCGGCTCGATCCGCTGTGCCCCCAGGTGCGCGAGGAGCTGCGGGCCGTCGGCCCCGGCGGCGCCCCCGAGGTGACCGGCCGCTTCGAGGCGTCGCACCCGGGCCTGTTCCTGGCGGGACTGGTCACCGCCCCCGCGTACGGCCCGGCGATGCGCTTCGTGTACGGCGCCGGCTACACCGCGGAGCGGCTCGTGCGGGGCGTCGAGCGGCGGCTGCGGAGCCCGCGGCCCGGGGCGGTGCCCGCTGCGCGCCCACGCCCGGCGGGCGCGTCCCGCGACGCGGGCGGCACCGTCACGACCCCGGGCTGACGCCCCGGCGCCCCCGGACACCGGAAAGGCCGGTCACGGAGCGTCCTCCGTGACCGGCCTCCACCGCGCCGTGACGGGTCAGTCGTTGATGCAGACGTTGCCGAACGCGGGGTTCAGCAGGGCGATGATGTTCACGGTGTTGCCGCAGATGTTGATCGGCACGTGCACCGGAATCTGGACGACGTTGCCGGAGAGAACGCCCGGGGAGCCCACCGCGGCACCGTTGGCCTCCGCGTCGGCGGCCGCCGGAGCGGCGGCACCGACCGCCATGAACAGACCGGCAACGGCCACAGCCGCCTTCTTGCACTTCATTTATCGGCTTCCTTTCCACAGCGGAAGTCTTGCCACGGATTTCGTGACCCACGAGCCCGGAGGCCCGGCTGCCGCCGCAAATACCACAACGAATAGGCAACCGAAAAGACACCGCTCAAACAGTCGCCGGTTCGGAATCACTCGAACGCCAACCGGCCGACACCGGACGGGACTACGGGGGCTGCTCCGGGTGCGGCACGGGCGCGGCGGACCTGTCGCGGGGGTCGCGCGGCGGCGGAATCAGCGCCGGGGCCAGACCGGGCGGCGCACCAGGACGTCCCACTCGGGGTCCCGTGCACCGGGGACGACCCGCCCCTGCGCCCGCCATTCCCGGGCGAGCGCCGCGAAGACGGGGGCCGCCTCGGAGGCGCCGCGTGGTGAGGCGGCCGGGGTGGCGGCGCGGCCGTACCCGGCCTGCGGAGCGAGCGGCACCCGCTCCCACTTCCCGGCGCCTGAAGCCATGCCCACCCTTCCGTTCACCGTGCGTGGCGAGGCCCTCGCATCATGTCACAGCGGTCCGCCGGACACGGGGGATGTCGGGGAACCGCCGGCGCGGGGACGCGGAGGCGCCGTGGTGGGGCCGTGGGGGGCGTGGGGGTGCCCCGAGGAGGTGACCCGCCGCGGCCCCGCCCCACCCACCGGCGTCGGGTGCCCCACCCGTCACCCCGGCCGCCTCACGGCCGTACGGCGGGAGGCGGGGTCCGGCCGGGTGGTGACGGCCGGCGGCCTGCAGCTCACGGGTACACCGGTGGTGGGGGTCCGTGCCCTGCGCGTACCAGCGGCGAGCGGGCGCGGACCCCGCGTGCCCCCGCCGCCGGCCGGCCGCACACGAGTGAGCACCGGGGGCGGGTGGCCACCGGTGCTCGAGGGCGACGGCTGCGTGCGAAGGGCGGTTCCCGGGCCGGAGGGGAAGGGCCCGGGAACCGCGCGGTCGGGGTGGGTCACCCACCCGTGGTGGGGCCGCCGCTGCCGAAGCCGCCGCTGGGCGCGCCGCCCCACTTGCGGTCGTTCTCCGTCTGCGGGGACGTGTCCGGTTCGGTGTTGCTGCGCCCCAGCTCGTAGGGCATCAGCCGGTCCTCGCTCTGCGGCACCTCGGAGGGCCTGCGGTGGCCCTCCACCTCGCCCGGCAGTCCGGCGTCGGCAGGCCGGTGCGGCTGCTCGTCCGGGGTCGGGGGCGCCGGCTCCCTCAGCATGATGCGGCGCCCCAGCAGGAACGCGCCGATGAGGAAGCAGACGACGAGGATGCCCGCCACCAGAGGGCCGATCCCCACGATGTGGTCCTTCGCGGCCAATTCCGCGCCGTGCGTCAGGGAAGCGTTCATGGATTGCGGGTACCCCGCCCCCGGCGAACCAGACACGTGTTTACTCGGCCACCCCCGGGGGCGGTCTGACCGGGGCCTATTGTCATTAGTATTCTGAGCCTTTTTTCGTTGATTGAGCTCTTCGGGTGACCTCCCGCAACCTAAACAGCGCGGCGCTGTTGGGCAGAGCGGCCCGGAACCGGGTCTCTCGACGAGAAGGATCACGCAATGATCAAGAAGGCTCTGGCTACGGCCGGCGTCGCCGCGGCCGTCCTCGGTGCCGGCGCGCCGATGGCCGCCGCCGTCGGCGACCACGGCGTTGACACCCAGAATGGCAACTTCGCCTCGCAGACGTACGGCAACACCACGACCGGTGGGTACATGAGCCCGCAGATCGGGCTCATCCAGGGCTCGTTCAACAAGCCGTGCGTGGGCCTGCCGGTCCAGGCGGACATCCAGAACATCGTGGCCCTGGTCAACGTGGGCGTTCAGGACATCCTCAACGACACGCAGAACCAGCAGTGCGCGGAGAACTCCACCGCGGTCAAGGGTGACAGCGCCCTGTCGCACATCCTGGAGAACGTCCTCTCCGAGAACGGTGCCGCCTCCGTCGACTGACGGCGCGCAGCGACCGGCCCGCGCGGATGAAGCGCCCGCGCGGGCCGGCCCCTCGTGGCCGCTCCGCGGCCGTTGCTCCACTTTTCAACCATGTGCCCCACCTGCGGGTGCGGCTGGACGACCCGGACGCCGGGTCTTTCGAGAGAAGGATCGACATGATCAAGAAGGTTCTGGCTGGCGCCGGTGTCGCAGCGGCCGTCCTGGGTGCGGGCGCGCCGATGGCCGCCGCCGTGGGCGACCACGGTGTGGACACGCAGAACGGCAACTTCTCCAAGCAGACGTACGGGAACACCGTCACCGGTGGGTACATGAGCCCGCAGGTGGGCCTCATCCAGGGCACCCTGAACAAGCCCTGCTTCGGCATCCCGATCGAGGCGGACATCCAGAACATCGTGGCCCTGGTCAACGTGGGCGTTCAGGACATCCTCAACGACACGCAGAACCAGCAGTGCGTGGAGAACTCCACCGCGGTCAAGGGTGACAGCGCCCTGTCGCACATCCTGGAGAACGTCATCTCCGAGAACGGTTCCGTGGCCGTCGACTGAGGTCGTCCACGCCGCTGAGCACATGGGCGGGCCCCGCATCCGAATCCACGGGTGCGGGGCCCGCCCACGCGCGTGCCGCCCCCGGCCGCCCCCGGCCGCCCCCGCCGCCCGCGGCCGACCCCCGGAGATGAAACATTCTCCGGGGGTCGCGGCGTCAGTGGGGTGGACGACGACAGCGGTGCGAGGGGGAGGGCATGGACGAGGTCCGCACGGACGAGTTCCTGGAGTTCGCCACCGGACGGTCCGGGCACCTCTTCCGCTCGGCCTGTCTGCTCACCAGCGGCGACACCCACCTCGCCGAGGACCTGGTGCAGGAGACGCTGGGCCGGATGTACGCCCTGTGGGGGCGGACCGGCCTCCTCGGACGGGCGGCGCGGATCGACAACCCCGCCGCGTACGCCCAGACGGTCCTGGTGCGGGCCTTCCTGAGTCACCGGCGGCGCCGGTCGGCCGCCGAGCGTCCCCTCGGCGAACTGCCCGACACCGCGCGGGCCGCCCCGCCCGGGGACGACCCCGCGCTCCGGGTCGCGCTGCTGGACGCGCTGGCCGGGCTGGCGCCGAAGGACCGGGCGGTGGTCGTGCTGCGTTACTGGGAGGACCGCAGCATCGAGGAGACCGCCCAGGTCATGCGGGTCAGCTCCGCCGCCGTGCGCACCCGCTCGGTGCGCGCGCTCGCCCGGCTCCGCGAGCGGCTGGGCGGCGGCATCGCCGAGTACGCCGCACCCTGACCGCGCGCCGTCCGTCGTCCGGACACGCAGACCCCATGGACGGAGTTGGTGGTTCACATGCCCGACGAAGAACACACCTCGCAGTTCGAGGACGATCTCGCCGTCGTCCTGCGCCGCACCGGCGACGGCTTCGCGCCGGGCGGCGGAGACGACCTGGTGGCCGGAGGGGTGCGGCGCGGTCGCCGCCGGGTGGCGCGGCGGCGCGCCGCCGCGGTTGCCGGGAGCGTGCTGACGCTCGCGCTCGTCGGAGCCGGCGGCGCGTACGCGACGGGAGCGCTCGACGGATACCGGGGCGGCACCGACGCGACCGTCGCCGCGCCGCCCACGGCCCCGAGGCCCTCCGTCGTGCCGAAGCCTTCCGCCGCGACCGGCGCGGTCCCCGCCGCGGACGTCCTCGCGACCTTCCGCCGGGTCCTGCCCCCGGGCGGCGAACTGCGGGACGCCGAGTCCCGGGGCACCGCCGACGAGAGGGGCCCGATGGCGGCCGGCGTCTACGACGACGGCCGCGGCGCAGCCGCCGTCGGCATCGGCTTCTTCCGGGTGGACCCGGACGACAAGGGGTTCTCCGAGTGCCCCGACAAGGCGTTCGTCGACTACGACGCCTGCACCGCCGAGGAACTGCCGGGCGGCGCCCGCCTGGTCGTCTTCCAGGGGCACGAGTACCCCGACCGGCGTGAGGAGACGAAGCACTGGCGCGCCACCGTGCTCCACCCGGACGGGCTCGTCACCGACCTCGGCACGTGGAACGCGCCCGCGCAGAAGGGCGCCGCCGTCACGCGCGTCGACCCGCCGTTCACCCCCGCCCAGCTGAAGCGGATCGTCACCCACCCGGCATGGGCGCCCGTGCTGCGCGCCGTCCCGAAGCCGGTCGAGGCCGAGCCCTCCACCGACCCGTCCGACCCCGGGGCCGACGCGGGCGGTTCCTTCGACGGGACGGCCGTACGGCCCACCCTGCTGTCGCTGCTGCCCGAGGGGCTCACCGTCACGGCCGACGGAGGCGACGACGGGTTCGCTCACGCCGTCGTCGACGACGGGGCGGGCCGCAGCCTCGTCCAGGTCAACGCCCAGCCCGACATGGGCGACGTCGCCGGCGAGCTGTTCCCGGCGGGCTCCTACGAGACCCTTCCGGACGGCACCAAGGTCGCCGTGCAGAAGCGGCCCGGCGAGAAGGGCGGCGAGGGCGTCGTCATGTGGACCGTCGACACGCTCCGGCCCGACGGGTACCGCGTCGTCGTCTCGGCGTTCAACGCCGGCGCCCAGCACGAGGCGGCCACCCGCGCCGAACCCGCGCTGTCGACCGCGCAGCTGAAGGCCCTCGCCACCAGCCCGAAGTGGCTGGAGCTGCAGAAGTAGCCACGCGGTGAGCGGTCGGGCCGCGGGGGTCGGGGCCGGGGGCTGGTCTCGCGCCCGGCCCTGACCGGGCGGGCCGGGGCCTCGGGCGGCCCGCCCGGCCGGCTCGCGTCGGGGCCCTCCTGGTCAGGGCGCTCACGGGCTCGTCCTCGGGGCCCGGACGACGGCTGTGGCGGCCCGCCCCGGGCGTCGGGCGCGTCCCCGGGCCCGTCGTGGACCCTTGGCGGTACCGCCCCGGGTGCCACGGTCGGGTCCCTGGCTGATCCGCCCCGGTTCATCCGGTCGGGGCCCCGGCCCGCCCCTGATCCTCGCCGGCGGGGGCCCGCGGGACCGGCTGTGGATCCGGCGCCCCCGCCGCACGGGTGGGGGCCGCAGCCCTGTCACGGCCCTGGTGAGCGGGACCCGTGCCCCGGAAGGCACGGGTCCCGCTCCCGGCTCCTGGTTCGGCCCTGTCCGCCCGCCCCCGTCCCCGCCCAGGCCCAGGCGGGGGCAGGGGCGGTCACTTGGCGTCCGAGTACCGCTCCACCGTCGCCGTCGTGAAGGGGAACCGCACCGGCGTGTCCCCGAAGGTGATCCGCCCGGCGAGGTCGCCGGCCTCGCGGATCGCCCCCGCGACCACGTCGGCCTCCTCGGCCGGACAGTGCACGATCACCTCGTCGTGCTGGAAGAAGACCAGCTCCGCGCGCATCCCCGCGGTGGCGCGGCGCAGCGCGGCGAGCATCACCAGCGCCCAGTCGGCTGCGCTGCCCTGCACGACGAAGTTCCGGGTGAACCGGCCACGGGCGCGGGCGTCCGCGCCCGTGCCGCCGGTCGCCCGCTCGTCCTCCTGCGGGATGCCGGCCTCCTCCGCCTCGCCCTCCGCCCCGGCCCGCGGGCTCGTCCGGCCCAGCCAGGTGCGCACCAGCCGGCCCTCCTCGCCCGCCCGTGCCGCGTCGTCGACGTACGCCACCGCGCGCGGATAGCGGCGCCTGAGCGCCGCGAGGTTCTTCAGCCCGTCACCGCTCGTCTGACCGTAGATCGCGCCGAGCAGCGCCAGCTTCGCCTGGTCACGACCGGCCGGGAACGCCCGGTCGGACAGGCGCGTGTACAGGTCGTCGGCGTGACCCGCCACCTCCATCAGGCCCGGGTCGCGGGAGATCGCCGCCAGGACCCGCGGCTCCAGCTGGTCGGCGTCCGCGACGACGAGCCGCCACCCCTCGTCGGCGACGACGGCCTGCCGTATGACCTTCGGGATCTGCAGGGCGCCGCCGCCGTTCGTCGTCCACCGGCCGCTGACCGTGCCGCCCGGCACGTACTCCGGACGGAACCGGCCGTCCCGCACCCAGTCCTGGAGCCAGCTCCAGCCGTGCGCCGTCCAGATCCGGTACAGCTTCTTGTACGCCAGGAGCGGTTCGACCGCCGGGTGGTCGACCTTCGCCAACTCCCAGCGGCGCGTCGACCGCACGCGGATCCCCGCCTCGGCGAAGGCCCTGACCACGTCCGCCGGCAGGTCGGGCCGCACCCGCCGGCCGAACGCCTCCGACACCTCGTCCGCCAGCTCGGCCAGCCGGCGCGGCTCGCCCCCGCCCGCGTACCGCTCGCCGAGCAGGTCCCGCAGGAGCGCGCGGTGGACGTCCGCCCGCCAGGGCAGACCCGCACGGTGCATCTCGACGGCCACCAGGGTGCCGGCGGACTCGGCCGCGGTCAGCAGCCGCATGCGGTCCGGGTGCTCGGCGGCGCCGTGTCTGCGCTCCTGGTCCGCGTACACCTCCAGCAGCGCCGTGAAGGGCAGCTCCGGTCCCGTCGGGCCCGCGTCGAAGAGCGACGACTGCGCGCCCGGCTCGGCGGCGCGCGCCGGCGGGTCGGGCGGCACCGGCCGGTCGTGCAGCCGCGCCCAGGCGGCCGCCGCCGACCGCGGTTCGCCGAGCCGCCCCTCGTGGCCGAGGAGGAGCTGCTCGGCCGCCTCCACGTCGTAGCACCGCTCGACGCGCACGCCCGCCGCGAGGAGCCGCGGATGGAGGCCGGCCGTGGACCGCCACACCCACCGGCCGACCTCCGGCCGCGACCGCACCGCCGCCACCAGGTCCGGTTCGGTGGTGACGGGGCCGGCGGGCAGGCCGTCGCGGTCGAGGGGGACGAGCCTCGCCCCGCCGCCCTCGACCGCGTCCAGCGCCCACCGCTCGTTCACGGGTGCGAGTCTCGCACCCGGCACTGACAATCCCCCGTCCCCGCGCCGCCCGCCCCCGGACACCGCCCGCGCGCCGGTCACGTCGCTGCCTGGTGGGTCACGTCTCCGTGTCGCGCCGCCCGTCTGGGCGGGTCGCGCCGCCCACCCGCAGGTGCCGCGTCGGACGCCGGGCGCGTCGGCGCTCGGACGGCCGGGCGGGTCGTGTTGGGTGCCGTGTCGTCCCGGGCGGGTCAGGCCGCCGCGTGGAAGAGGGCCGCCGCCTCGCCCCGTGAGGCGACGCCCAGCTTCGTCAGGATGTTCGCGACGTGGAACTTCACCGTCGACTCGCTGATGTGCAGCTCCTGCGCGATGGACCGGTTGCGCAGCCCCCGCGCGAGGCGCGTCAGCACCTCCAGTTCCCGCTCGCCGAGGACCGTCAGCGGGTCGGACGCCGGTTCACGAGCGGCCCGCAGCGGGATCGACGCCGTGACCGTGGTCCCCCAGCCGGGGACGGCGTCCACGTCGAGCCGTCCCTGGAGCACCTCCAACCGCTCCACGACGCGCGCGGGGGTCAGGGCGCAGTCCGTCAGCGTGCCCGGCCCGTCGTCCCGCACCGAGGCCCGCAGTTCGTCCGCCGTCAGCTGCCAGCCCACGTGCACGCGGCCCAGTGGTGCCTGCTCCAGGACCGTCAGCAGCACCGCCCGCACCACCGCGCGCGCGGTGTGCGCCACGTCGGCGGCGAGCGACCGCGTCGAGTCGGGCGCGCCGAACTCCAGGCGGACCGGTGTGTGCCGCACCAGCGGGCGCAGCTCCTTGGCGAGCCGGTCGAACGCCCGGTCCGCCTGCTCCTCCGCGATCTCCCGGTCCCGTTCCGCCCGCGCCCGCAGCTCCACCAGCCCGTCCACGGCCAGGTCGGTCGCGGCGGCCCGCGCGGCGGCGTCGTCGAGGCCCCGGCCGCGCAGCACGCCGAGGATGCCGGTCAGCGTCGCGGAGTGCGCCTCGCCCAGCTCCGCCATCACCCGGGCCCTCGCCGCCGCGGCGGCCCGCGAACGGGCCAGCGACCCCGGCACCGCCTCGGTGGCGAACCGGTCGAAGTGACAGGTCACCAGGTCCCACAGCCCCTGCACCACGGCGAGCACGTCGTCGCCGAGCGCAGTCGCCTCATGGCGTACGAGCAGCAGGACCGCGCCCCTCGGTGTCGCGTGGCTGGTGACGGCCAGGACGGGCCACTCGGCGCCGTCCAGGGTCAGCGTGCCCTGCCAGGGCAGGCCGGGGACGCCCGAGGCCAGCAGGGGCGCCAGGTCCGCGTCGGTGACCCGCGGGCCCAGGTCGCCGTGGATCTTGAGCGGTGAGTGCGCGCAGTGCGTGGACAGCTCCGCGGCGGCCCGGTGGGGGACCAGCTCCGCCAGGACCGCGGACAGCCGCGGCAGGATCCGCCCGAGCGGCTGGCGGACGACGTCGTACGCGGCGGTCAACGCGGACACGGCCCCGGTTCCGGTCAGTTCCATGGCCCGAGCCTAGGGGCTGTGCATCTCTTCGGGGCCGGCCTTTCGGCCAGGTGTCACTGGCCGTCCGGCGGGCCCTGGCGGACGGCGGCCGGCGGGAGGGTGGGGCCACCGACACACCGACGACGCTCCAGGGGGAGACGACATGACCGACGACAACGACATGCGGGCCATCGTGTACACCGAGTTCGGGGGGCCGGAGGTGCTGTCGCTCGGCCGGGTGCCCCGGCCGGAGCCGGGACCCGGGGAGATACGCGTCAGGGTGGTCGCGGCCGGCGTCAACCCGCTCGACCACAAGCGCCGCCGGGGCTGGGTGGAGGAGTTCTACCCGACGACCTTCCCCGCGGTGCCGGGGCTGGAGTTCGCCGGCGTCGTCGACGCCCTGGGCGAGGGGGCCGACGGCTTCGCGGTGGGCGACGAGGTGATGGGCTGGACCCGGACCGGCGCGTACGCCGAGTACGCCATCGCCGGGGACGTCGTCGCCAAGCCCGCCGGGCTCCCCTTCGCGGAGGCGGCCGCGCTCCCCGTGGCGGGCGAGACCGCCCGGCGCGTCCTCGCCGAACTCGGGCTGCGCGACGGCGAGACGCTGCTGCTGCACGGCGCGGCCGGCGCCGTCGGACGGATCGCCGTGCAGATGGCCGTGGCGCTCGGCGCGCGGGTGGTCGGCACCGCGTCGCCCGCCAACCACGAGCTGCTGCGCCGGCTCGGCGCCGTGCCCGTCGCGTACGGGGACGGGCTCGCCGACCGCGTACGGGCGGCGGCCCCGCAGGGCGTCGACGCCGTGTTCGACGCGGCCGGACACGGCACGCTCCCCGTCTCCGTCGAACTGCGCGGCGGCACCGCCGACCGGGTCGTCACCATCGCCGCGGCCGACGCCGCCGAGCACGGTGTGCCGTTCTCGGCGGGCGGCACGCCGCCCGAGCAGGTCCGTGCCTGGACCGCCGAGCACGCCCGCCTCGCCGCGGAGGGCCGGCTCGTCCTGCCGGTCGCCGCGACGTTCCCGCTGGCGGACGCGGCCCGGGCCCAGGAGACCAGCGAGGCCGGGCACGCCCGGGGCAAGCTGGTGATCACGCCCTGAGGGGTGCCGCGCCCGGGTGGGGCACCTCCGTGAGCGGGTCGCCCTTGGAGGGGTGTCACGTGCGCGGGCGCCGCGCCCTGAGGCGGGCGTCCCCCGGTGGGCCTACCGGGCCTCCGACGTCGTCACGCCGTGAGCCGGTGCCGGGTCCCGGGGGCGGTACCGCCCTGGCCGGTGCCGGGCCTTCCGAGGCGTCCCGCCCCGACCCGTACCGGGCCACCGGGGGCGTCACGCCGTGAGGCGGCGGACCACTCGGGCCGGGTCGCCGACCGCGAGCACCCCGGCCGGCAGGTCCCGTACGACGACCGACCCGGCGCCGACCACCGTGTCGGCGCCGATCGTCACGCCCGGACAGACGATGACGCCCCCGCCCAGCCAGACGTTGTCGCCGACGGTGACCGGCTCGGCCCGCTCCCAGCCGGCCCGCCGCCGCTCGGTGTCCAGCTCGTGGGTGGGCGTCAGCAGCTGCACGTTCGGGCCGATCCGGACGTCGGCCCCGACGGTGATGGGCGCGCAGTCCAGGAAGACCGCGTTGAAGTCGACGAACGTCCGCGGCCCGATGGTGACGTGGTACCCGAAGTCGCAGTGGAACGGCGGCCGGATCCGCACGCCCTCGCCGACCGCGCCGAGCAGCTCGCCGAGGATCCGGGTCCGCTCCGCCGCGGGCGGTGGCGGCACGGCGTTGTAGGCGGCGCACAGGGCTGCCCGCCGCTCGGTGTCCGCGGCCAGCTCCGGGTCGTCGGGCAGGAACCACTCCCCGGCGACCATCCTCCGCTTGTTCTCGCCCACCGCCCGCCCCCTCCGTGCCACCCGCCGCTGATTGCCGACTGCCGACGCCGAGTGCCGATCGCCGACCGCTGCCGCCGGGGGAGCTCTACCCCACCGCGCGGGCGTACACGTCCAGTGCCGCGCGCGGTGCGCGGCCGAGCAGGCCGCGCAGATGGCCCCCGGCCACCCCGGTGCCGTCCAGGAAGCCGTGGGCGATCGCCGAGTAGGTACCCGTCAGCATCGGCACCTGGAACGGCGCGGCCCCCGAGGCGGCGATCCCGGCGCGGGCGACGGCGAGGGGGCCGCCCGGCTCGTACGTGCCCGACACGGCCGCCGCCAGGTCGGCCCCGCCGAGCGGCACCTCGCCGACCAGCTCGTACACCCGGCCCGCGTGCGCCTCCGGGGCGTCGGCCACGCGGAACGCCGCCTCGGCGAGGTCCGCCCGCGCCACCGCCGCCACGGCACCGTCGCCGAGGGGCGCGGTGATCCGCCCGTCGGCGTCCGGCGCGGCGAGCAGGGCGAGCAGTTCGGCGTACAGGCCGTTGCGGAGCACCGTCCACGCCAGGTTGGACGCCCGCAGCCGCCGTTCGGTCCAGCGGTGGGGGAGGGCGTACGGCAGGTGGTCGCCGTCGCCGGAGAGGCTGGTGTAGACGACGTGGTGCACGCCGGCCCGTTCGGCGGCGTCGATCGCGGCGCCGTGGCGGGCGGTGACGACGTCGTCCTCGCCGTACCCCGCCGAGACGAGCAGCAGGGTCCGTACGCCCGCGAACGCGTCCCGCAGCGACGCCGGGTCGTCGAAGTCCACCCGACGGGCGCCCGGGTCGGCGCCGGGGCGGTCCTCGGGCGAGCGGGTGCCGAGCAGGACGTCCGCGCGGCCCGCCGCGTGCCCGGCGGCGAGCCCGCCGAGGCCGCCCGAGACACCGGTGATCAACAGCATGGGAATGCCCCCCGCTTCCGTGGTCGTGTGCGCTGCGACCATGGTGGGTGTGGTGGCGGCGCGTGCGTAAGGAGGCACTTTCATGTCCGTGGGGCACACGGAGGTAACCGTCGGCGGCCCCGAGCCCGCCGATTCCGCGGAGCCCGCGGAGCCCGCGGAGCTGAGCTGTGCGGAGGACTGCGGGGTGCGCGACGTGCAGGACCGGCTCGGCGACAAGTGGACCGTGCACGTCGTCGTCGAGCTCTCCGGGGGCGTGCGGCGCTTCTCCGAACTCCAGCGGCTCGTCCCGGGGATCTCGCAGCGCATGCTCACCCTGACGCTGCGCCGCCTGGAGCGGGACGGCCTCGTGACGCGGACGGTGTACCCGACCGTGCCGCCGCAGGTCGAGTACGAGCTGACCGCCACCGGACGCGACCTGACGGGGTTGGTCAGGGCGCTGGTGGACTGGTCGCTCGCCCACCGCGGGACCATCGCCGACGCCCGCCGCGCGTACGACGAACGGCGGCGACCGTGACGCCCCGGGCCGCGGGGTCGACCGTCGAGCGGGCCCTCGCCGCCGTCCTGTACGCCGAGGACACCGCCGCCCTCGACACCTCCGCGTCCCTCCTCGCCGCCGACCCCGGCGCCGACGCCGAGCTGGCGCGGCGCGGGGAGGAGCTGCTGCGCCGGGCCTGGGCGCGCGGCTGGCAGCCCGCCGATGTGGAACGCGTGGTCCGCCGGGAGCTGGAGGCGCACCACGTGCGGCTGGCCGGCGGGCTCGTCCGCGCGGAGTCGGCCGGCTACGCGCACCTGCCGCCGAGGTGGCGGGAGCAGTTGGCCGCGCTGGAGGCGGAACCGTGGCGGGCCGATCGGTTCTCGTACGCGACGGCGGTGCTGGAGCTGTACCGGCTGCTCGTCCGGCTCCCCGCCCTCGAACCGGTCGCCCCGCCGCCCGGTACCGCCCCGCTGACGGCACCGGTGGCGGGCGAGGCGCGCATGCCGGCCCGGATCCGGGCCCTGCTGGCCAAGGCGGAGGCGACCGCCTACCCGCAGGAGGCGGAGGCGTTCACCGCGAAGGCGCAGGAGCTGATGGCTCGCCACAGCCTCGACGAGGCGGCCCTCGCGGCCCGTACCCCCACCGGCGACGAGCCGGCCGCGATCCGGATCGGCGTCGACGCGCCGTACGAGACGGCCAAGGCGATCCTGCTCGACGCGGTCGCGTCGGCGAACCGTTGCCGGGCGGTGTGGAACGAGGCGTTCGGCTTCTCGACCGTCGTCGGCTTCGCACCCGACCTGGAGTCGGTGGAGCTGCTGTACACCTCGCTGCTCGTGCAGGGGACGGGGGCGATGGTGAAGGCGGAGGCGGAACAGCGGACGGGCGGCCGCAAGCGTACGAAGACGTTCCGCCAGTCGTTCCTGCTGGCGTACGCGCACCGGCTCGGCGACCGGCTCGCCTCCACCTCCCGCCGGGTCACGGCCGCGGAACCGACCCTGCTGCCGGTCCTGGCGGCCCGGGACGTGGCGGTCACGGCCCGGGCGGACCGCATGTTCCCCGAGACGACGACGACCCGGGTCCGCGGTGCCACGGACCGGGCCGGCTGGGACCACGGGACCGCCGCGGCGGACCGGGCCGACACGGGCCGCGCGGCACCCTGACGGACCGCGCGGCACGGGTACGCCGCCACGGTCGCGGGGGGCCGGACGGCCGCAGGGGCCTGACGGCCAGGGTCCAGGCCCGGCGCTGATGGCCGCGACCGCCGCCGACGGCAACAGCCGCCCCCCGCCGACGACCGCGACCGCCCGCGTCGGCCGCGGCCCGCCCCCGACCGTCGCGGCCGTCACGCGTCCGCGACGGCCGTCCGGCCGCCCGTTACGACTGCGGCGGGAGGGACGGGAACGACGGGATGGACGGGAGGTTGGAGGGCAGGACGCCCGCGGCCGGCTTGCTCAGGGTGTCCGTGCGGCCGGAGTCCCACGCGACGACCAGCTGCGTGCCGTCGGCGGACCGTACGGTGCCCGACGTGCGGGTGGTGTCGCCGTCCTTGCAGGTGAGGGCCAGCGTCAGCGCGGCCCCCTCCTTGGCGGTGCCCTGGCACACGTGGGCCTCGCTGATGACGACGGCCTGGCCGCCCTTGCTCACCGTCAGCGTGACGGGCTTGCCGTCGGTGGCGCCCACCCACGCGCCCTCCGCGGCGGCGAGGGACACGCCCTGCGCGGCCGCGCCCGTCGGGGCGGCGGCGGTCGGCGCGGCGGAGGCGCCCCCGTCCTTGCCGCCGTCCCCGTCGTCCGAGCCGCAGGCCGTCAGCGCCAGGGCCGCGGCCAGCGCCGTCGCGGCCGCCGCGCCGTTCCGTACGAGCTTGTGCACGATCAACTCCCCCATGTCGGTTGGCAAGACCGCGCCAAGCTACCAGCCGCCCCTACCAGGAAGCCTTGCGCACACCGGGCAGGAACCCGGCGTGCGCCTGCTCCCGGAGGCGCACCCGTGACAGGCCGAACTTCCGCAGGTGGCCGCGGGGACGGCCGTCCACGCCGTCCCGGTTGCGGACGCGGGTCGCACTGGCGTCGCGCGGCTGGCGGCGCAGTTCCGCCTGGGCGGCGAGCCGCTCGGCCTCCGGGGTGCCGGGCCGCCGGATGACCTCCTTCAGCTCGGCACGGCGGGCCGCGTACCGCTCGACGACGGCCTTGCGCCGCTCGTTGCGCGCGATCTTGCTCTTCTTCGCCATCAGACCTTCACCCCGCGGGCGCGGATGCGGGCCACGGCGGCCTCGATCCCGATGGTGTCGACGGTCTTGATGGCGCGGGCGGACAGGGTGAGCCGGACGTACCGGCCCTCGCTCGGCAACCAGTAGCGCTTGCGCTGGACGTTGGGGTCGAAGCGCCGGGACGTACGCCGGTGCGAGTGGGAGATGCGGTTGCCGAAGCCCGGCTGTGCGCCGGTCAGCTGGCAGTGGGCGGACAAGGGTGACCTACCTCTCTCGGAGCCTACTTGGTAATGGAAACCATTTCCATCTACTCTACCCCCATGGCCCGCAACGAACTCCGCCCGGTCGTCAAGCTCCGGTCCACCGCCGGGACCGGCTACACCTACGTGACCCGCAAGAACCGCCGCAACGACCCCGACCGCCTGACCCTGCGCAAGTACGACCCGGTCGTCGGCCGGCACGTCGACTTCCGAGAGGAGCGCTGAGCACCGTGAAGCCCGGCATCCACCCCCCGTACGAGCCCGTCGTCTTCCGTGACAAGGCGGGCGGCTTCGCCTTCCTCACCCGGTCCACCGCCACCAGTGACAAGACGGTCGAATGGGAGGACGGCAACACCTATCCCGTCATCGACGTCGAGATCTCCTCCGCGAGCCACCCCTTCCACACCGGCCAGGCGCGCGTCCTGGACACCGCGGGGCGCGTGGAGAAGTTCCGGCAGCGGTACGGCTCCCAGGCCCGGCGCGAGGCGCGCTGATGCTCTCCGTCGCCCTCGTCGGCGGACTGCACGCCGAAGCCCGCACCGCCGCGGTCGAGCGGCTGCTCGCCACCGTGCCCGGCAGCGTGGCACTCCACCACGACCTGACCGCCGCCGCCGAGAAGGGCACGGTCGTCCGTACCGTCCGCGACGCGACCGGCCTCCTGTCGACGGACGAGACGCCGCTGGTCGACGACTGCGCGTGCTGCGCCCTGCGCGAGGACCTGGTGCCCGAGCTGGAGCGGCTGGCGGACGCCGGACTGACGCGGCTCGCGGTGGTCGAGCTGTGGGACTCGGTCGAGCCCAAGGCGATGGCCGAGGTCGTCACGGCGGCCGGGCTGACGGTCGGCTCGGTGATCACGGCCGTCGACACGGCTCTGCTGCTGCCCTGCCTGGGCAACGGCGACGACCTGGCCGACGCCGGGCTGGCGGCGGCGCCCACGGACCGGCGCACTGTCGCGGACACGTGGGCGCGCCAGCTGGAGTACGCGCCCGTGCTCGCCGTCGTCGACGGCCCCGAGGCCGACGACGAGGACCGCGCGCTGCTCGCCCAGCTCCACCCGACCGCGCTGCGGGTGCCGCTGCCGGACGGTGACCTGGCCGCCGCCGCGCTGGCGGGCTTCGACGTCGAGGCGGCCGCGGCCGCCCAGCACCCGGCGTGCGCCCTGCTGCCGCAGGACGCGGACGCGCACGGGGTCACCACGTACGTCTGGCACCGCCGCCGGCCGTTCCACCCGGAGCGGCTGTACGCGGCGCTGGAGGACCTCTGCTGCGCCGCCGCCCGCAGCCGCGGCCGGTTCTGGCTCGCCGACCGGCCCGACACCCTGCTCGCCTGGGACGCGGCGGGCGGCGCCCTGTGCGTCGAGCCCTCCGGGCCGTGGCTGGCGTCGCTGCCGGACGCCGCCTGGGAGATGGTCCCGCCCGTGCGCCGGGCCGCGGCGGCGCTGGACTGGGACCCCGAGCACGGGGACCGGTGCCAGCACCTGGTCTTCACCTCGCCCGGCCTCGACCGCGAGGGGCTCACCGAGCTCCTCGACTCCTGCCTGCTCACCGACGCGGAGTACGCCGCGGGCCGCGCGGCCTGGCAGCGGCTCCCGTCCGGCTTCGACACCCTCCTGGAGGTCTGACCCATGCCGCCCCGCCGCCCGGCCGACCGCAAGCCCGCGAGGTCCCGCCCCAATCCCCTGGACCGCGACGGCATCACGTACATCGACTACAAGGACACCGACCTGCTGCGGAAGTTCATCTCCGACCGCGGCAAGATCCGCAGCCGGCGGGTGACGCGCGTGTCGGCGCAGCAGCAGCGGCAGCTCGCCCGCGCGATCAAGAACGCGCGGGAGATGGCGCTGCTGCCGTACTCCTCGTCCGCCCGCTGAGGCCGTCCGCACCGAGACGGTCACCCCGCTGAAGCCGTCGCCGCCTGCGCGGCGCGCCCGCCGGAAGCCGCCCGCCCGGCCGCCGGTCCGGTGCCTTCGCGCCGTCGGACGACGAAAAGGAGGCCCTTTCCCGTGCCCGAGGCACGGGGAGGGCCTCCTTTTCCGTATCCCTACGAACGGAAGGGAGCCCGGGAGGCCGTTCTCGCGTCTCCGTAGTCGGAGGAACACCCCCCGTGCACGTGCATCTGCTCATGCATCCGTGAGCTGAACGCAGCTATGATCCGGATAGTTGACACCTGCAACATCACTCACTCATGTAACTCATGTGACTCGGGGAGCGTCCTGTGCACCACGTGTTGAACGTGTACAACGGCATGGCGGCCACAGAGCTTCACGGGGTCGTCTGGCAGAAGAGCCGCCACAGCAACTCGCAGGGTTCCTGCGTGGAATTCGCCAAACTGCCCGGCGGAAATGTGGCGGTGCGCAACTCCCGTCACCCCGACGGTCCGGCCCTGGTCTACACGCCGGCGGAGATCGAGGCGCTGCTGCTCGGCGTGAAGGACGGGGAATTCGACCACCTCGTCGGTGGCTGAGGAGCGGGACGCCCGCACGCGGCACGGAGGGAACGGACCGCAGGGACGGTACCGGCGGCACGGACGGCACGGACGGAACGGGCGAAGGGGCCCCGCCGAGCGGAGCCCCTTCCCATCGGCGACGAGTCCCCCGTGGCCTCGGCCGACGCCCATCCCGGGTGCCGTTCCCTCACGCCCCGTCCGTGAGGCGGAACAGCGCCCAGACGACCTTCCCGTGCAGGGCCCCCGCCAGCGGGTGCCACCCCCAGCTGTCGCTGAACGACTCGACCAGGAACAGCCCGCGGCCCGACTCCGCCGAGAAGTCCTCGCCCGACGACCGGGTCGCGGGCGTGTCCGGGCTGGGGTCGCGGACCGCGCAGACCAGTCGTCCCGCCCAGCGCATCAGGTGCAGCCGGACGGGCGGGTCGAGCGGGTGCTCGCGCGGGGTGTCGGCGGGCAGCGCGTGCCGCAGGGCGTTCGTGACGAGCTCCGAGACGACGAGCGCGACGTCGTCGAACCGGTCGCTCAGGTTCCACTGCGACAGCGTGGTGTTGGTGAACTGCCGGGCCCCGCGCACCGCTTCGTACCGCGCCGGCAGGGCGCAGGAGGCGGAACTCGACACGGACGCGGCGTCGATCGGTGGAAGCCCCTGCCTCAACGGCTCGAGCATGGTCGATCCATTCGTCCCCATGCGAGGCACTCCCCGGATTCGCGGCTGTGGTGCTACAACACGAACGACTACGCAGGTGCGCGAGGTCCATGGTTCCGAAAGGGAGGGTGTGATGCAAGGGCAGATGCACGTGCACGTGCCCGACCTGTCCGGCCCCGTGATGGTTCTTGGCCATATCTTCCCCGGGCCGTGTGGACGGCCGTGGCCGAACCGTTCGCCAATCTGTAATCGTTCGAGTACGGGGTGAAGCGTTTTGGTGGCAGAATCCGCTTCTTCGGGGCTCGGGGGTGCTCCGTCGTACACATCAGCGATGGGGAGGGTTGGAGACGTGACCGCGACAGAATCCGGCGGTTCCGTGGTGCGACGCATCCTGCTGGGCTCACAGCTGAGGAGGCTGCGCGAGTCGCGCGGCATCACCCGCGAGGCCGCCGGCTACTCGATCAGGGCGTCGGAATCCAAGATCAGCCGGCTGGAGTTGGGCAGGGTGAGCTTCAAGGCGAGGGACGTGGAGGACCTCCTCACGCTCTACGGCGTCACCGACGAGACGGAGCGCGCGGCGCTCCTGGGGCTGGTGCGCGAGGCCAACCTCGCGGGCTGGTGGCACAGTTACGGCGACGTGCTGCCCGGGTGGTTCCAGACGTACATCGGCCTCGAAGGCGCCGCGTCGCTCATCCGCATCTACGAGGTGCAGTTCATCCACGGGCTGCTCCAGACCGAGGCGTACGCGCACGCCGTCGTCGCCCGCGGCATGCGCGGCGCGCCGGAAGCCGAGATCGACCGCCGCGTCGCCCTGCGCCTGGAGCGGCAGAAGGTCCTCGTCTCGGAGCGCGCGCCGCGATTTCACGCCGTTCTCGACGAGGCCGCGCTGCGCCGCCCCTACGGCGACCGCGCCGTCATGCGCGACCAGCTGAAGCACCTGATCGAGATGTCCGAGCGCCCCAACATCACGCTCCAGGTCATGCCCTTCAGCTTCGGTGGCCACGCCGGCGAGAGCGGTGCCTTCACCATGCTGCGGTTCCCCGAGTCGGACCTCTCCGACATCGTCTACCTGGAGCAGATGACGGGCGCGCTGTACATCGACAAGCGCGAGGAGGTCGGGCAGTACGAGCGGGCCATGGAGCGGCTCCACGCGGACAGCCCCGGCCCCGAGGAGAGTCGGGATCTGCTCAGGGGACTACTCCAACTCATCTAGTACGCCCGTAGGATGACGTCCCGTCACAAGCGCCCTGTAGCGGCCCTGTGGGGCCACACGGCCTTCGGAAGGGATGGCATGTCCTACTTCACAGATCTGGCCCTGCAGTACATCGATGGTGAGTGGCGGGCCGGCGGCGGCTCGTGGGACATCATCGACTTCAACCCGTACAACGAGGAGAAGCTCGCCTCCATAACCGTCGCCACCGTCGCCGAGGTCGACCAGGCGTACCGCGCCGCCGAGAGGGCGCAGGTGGCCTGGGGCGACACCAACCCGTACACGCGGCGCGGCGTCTTCGAGCGGGCCCTGCGGATCATCGAGGACCGCGAGGAGGAGCTGATCGAGGCGATCATCGCCGAACTCGGCGGGACGCGCGGCAAGGCGGCCTTCGAGCTCCACCTCGCCCGGGAGTTCATGCGCGAGGCGATCCACCTCGCCCTCCGTCCCGAGGGGCGCATCCTGCCGTCCCCGATCGACGGCAAGGAGAACCGCGTCTACCGGCTGCCCGTCGGCGTCGTCGGCGTCATCAGCCCCTTCAACTTCCCCTTCCTGCTGTCGCTGAAGTCGGTCGCCCCCGCCCTGGCCCTCGGCAACGCGGTGGTGCTCAAGCCGCACCAGAACACCCCCATACTCGGCGGCACCATGCTGGCCAAGGTCTTCGAGGACGCCGGGCTGCCGCCCGGCGTCCTCAACGTCGTCATCACCGACATCGCCGAGATCGGCGACGCCCTCCTGGAGCACCCGGTCCCCAAGGTCATCTCCTTCACCGGCTCCGACCGGGTGGGCCGGCACGTCGCCACCGTCTGCGCGGCCAACTTCAAGCGGGCCGTCCTCGAACTGGGCGGCAACAGCGCGCTGATCGTCCTCGACGACGCGGACGTCGACTACGCCGTCGACGCGGCCGTCTTCAGCCGCTTCATCCACCAGGGCCAGGCGTGCATGGCCGCCAACCGCGTCCTCGTCGACCGGGCGGTCCTGGAGGAGTTCACCGAGAAGTTCGTCGCCAAGGTGCGCACCCTGCGCACCGGCGACCCGGCCGAGCCCGGGACCCACATCGGCCCGCTGATCAACTCCTCGCAGGCCGAGGCGGTGACCACCGCCGTGGAGCAGACCCTCGCCGCCGGCGCCACCGCGCTGGTGCGCGGCACCACCGAGGGCAACATCGTCCCGCCGACCGTCCTCACCGACATCCCGGCCGACGCCCCCGTGCTCACCCAGGAGATCTTCGGCCCGGTCGCCCTCCTCATCCCCTTCGACGGGGAGGACGAGGCCGTCCGCATCGCCAACGACACCCCGTACGGGCTGAGCGGCGGCGTCCACACGCGGGACGTGGAGCGCGGCGTGCGCCTGTCCCGGCGCGTCCACACCGGGATGATGCACGTCAACGACGGCATCATCCACGACGAGCCGATCGTCCCCTTCGGCGGCGAGAAGCACTCCGGCCTCGGCCGGCTCAACGGCGAGGCGACCGTGGAGGCGTTCACCACCCACAAGTGGATCTCCGTACAGCACGGGCGCAGCGGCTTCCCGTTCTGACGGCCACGTCAGGCCCCGTCCCCTCACCTCCCACCCGCATCCCGCCCCGTCCGGCGGGCCGGTTCCCCCGGCCCGCCGATCCCGCGCGATCCGCACCGCCGTCCCGGCCCATAGAGGACAGGACCTGACCGCGATCGTCCGTACCGTACGGGGTGTCAGTCCAGGGAACATCCCGATGAAGGGCGGACCTCCGTCATGGTTGCTCTTGTCCCCGCCGAGGCGCACGGCGACGAGCGCGGTGCGCTGCTCACCTTCATCGAGGCGCAGCGCGCCGCCCTGCGCCGGTCGGTGCTGGGGCTGACCGAGGAGCAGGCGACGAGCCGCCCCTCGGCGAGCGAGCTCTCCCTCGCCGGACTCCTCAAGCACTGCGCGGAGGTGGAGCTCAACTGGCTCCGGCTCGCCCAGCAGCGGCCCAACGAGCGGGCCCGCACCCAGGAGACCTGGGGCGACGCCTTCCGGCTCACCGACGAGGAGTCGGTCCCCGAGGTGCTCGCCTTCTGGGACGGCGTGGTCAAGGAGCTGGAGGAGTTCGTCCGCTCCGTGCCGAGCCTGGACGAGACCTTCCCGCTGCCCGAAGCGCCGTGGTTCCCCAAGGACGGGCGGGTCTCCGTCCGCTGGCTCGGGCTGCACCTGGTGCAGGAGTTCGGCCGGCACGCCGGCCACGCCGACATCGTCCGCGAGTCCCTGGACGGCATGACGTCCTTCGAGCTCATCGCCCGCGAGTCCGGACGGGGCGAGGACGCGTAGCGCGGGTCCCGTCCGGCCCGCCGCTCCCTGCCCGTACCCTAGTCAAAATTGACGTCACGGGGCGACGAAGGGCAGGGAGCGGATGTCGGCGATCCGGCTGCTGGTGCTCGGCGCGGTGCGCCAGCACGGGCGCGCGCACGGCTACCAGGTACGCAACGACCTGGAGTACTGGGGCGCCCACGAGTGGTCCAACGCCAAGCCCGGGTCGATCTACCACGCGCTGAAGCAGATGGCGAAGCAGGGACTGCTGCGCGCCCACGAGACCGCCCCCAGCACGGCCGGCGGCCCGCCCCGCACCGAGTACGAGATCACCGACGAGGGCACGCGGGAGTACTTCGCGCTGCTCCGCGAGGCGCTCACCGCCCACGACCAGAAGCCCGACAGCCTCACCGCCGCCCTCGGCTTCCTCGTCGACCTGTCCCGCGGCGAGGCCGTCGACCTGCTCCGCCGGCGGGTCGAGGGGCTGGAGCAGTGGCGGGCCGCCGTCACCGGGTACTACACGCCCGAGGGCGGCGCCGAGCAGCTGGGCCACATCGGCGAGATCATGAACCTGTGGCTCCACCAGGCCGACGCGGGCGCCGCCTGGACGCGCGGCCTCATCGCCCGGATCGAGGGCGGCGCGTACACCTTCGCCGGCGAGGGCCGGCCCTTCGTCGGCGTCCTCGCCGACGGCGAGGAGAACCCGTACGCGACGGGCACCCCGCACCCCGGCGACCAGGGCTGACACCCTCCGGCGGACCGTCGCGGCGGCCGCTCCGGGCGACGGGCTTGCACCTCACGCCGCGTGAGGTCCCAGGCTGGTGGGCGTACCGAGGAAGGAGCGGTGGGCGATGAGCTACTCCGTGGGACAGGTCGCCGGTTTCGCCGGGGTCACGGTGCGCACCCTGCACCACTACGACGAGATCGGGCTGCTCTGCCCGAGCGGCCGCAGCCGCGCCGGGCACCGGCGCTACGAGGACGAGGACCTCGACCGGCTGCAGCGGATCCTGTTCTACCGGGAGCTCGGCTTCCCGCTCGACCAGGTCACGGCCCTGCTCGACGATCCGGACGCCGACCCGCGGGAACACCTGCGGCGCCAGCACTCCCTGCTGACCAGCCGGATCGCCGACCTGCAGAAGATGGCCGAGGCCGTCGAACACGCCATGGAGGCCAGACGGATGGGCATCAACCTCACCCCCGAGGAGAAGTTCGAGGTGTTCGGGGACCACGACCCCGACCAGTACGAGGAGGAGACCGAGCGGCGGTGGGGCGACACCGAGGCCTACCGCGAGTCCCGGCGCCGCACCGCCCGCTACACCAAGGCGGACTGGCAGCGCATGCAGGACGAGACGAAGGAGTGGGGCGCGCGCTACGCCGCCCTGCTCCGGGACGGCGGCGAGCCGACCGACGAGCGGGCGATGGACCTCGCGGAGGAGCACCGCCGGCAGATCTGCCGCTGGTACTACGAGTGCCCGCACGAGATGCACCGGTGCCTCGGCGACCTGTACGTCGCCGACCCGCGCTTCACGTCCTTCTACGAGGCCGTCGCGCCGGGGATGGCCGCGCACCTGCGCGACGCCATCCACGCCAACGCCGCCCGCCACGCGTGACGGGCACGGCTACGCGTGACGGGCACGGCGGGGCGTGAGGTCACGGCGGGGCGTGACGGGCACGCGTGGCGGACGTGACGGGCACGGCCGGGCGCGCGTGGTCCGGTACCGGCCGCGGCGCGGGGCGTGCGGATCCGGTCGTCCGGTTGGCGCCGTTCCCGCCGGGGGCGGGCTTGCGGAGCCGACCGGACGTGGGCTCGTGCGCCCGGCCGAGGCCGGACCGATGACGTGACGCGCCCGGTGGGCCCGGTGCGCCCGGTGGGGCGGATGCGGGCCGGGCGCGGGCCGGTGGGCCGGGGACGGGCACCGGGTCCGGCCCGGCCCGCATCCGCCCCGGCCCGCTACGCGCGCGTGAGGACGACCGCCGTGCCGTACGCGCAGACCTCCGCCCCCGCGCCCGCCGCCTCCGTCACGTCGAAGCGGAAGGCGAGGACGGCGTTGGCGCCCCGCGCGCGGGCCTGCTCCACGAGCCGTTCCATCGCCTGGTTCCGCGTCTCGACCAGCGTCTTGGTCAGGCCCTTCAGCTCCCCGCCGACCATGGACTTCAGCCCGGCGCCGACCTGGGTCCCCAGGTGCCGGGACCGTACCGTCAGCCCGAAGACCTCGCCGATGACCTGCTGGACCCGGTGACCGGGGACGTCGTTGGTCGTGACGACCAGCACGTCGGACTGCGCGGTCTGCCCACCGCCGTAATCGTCGATGCTCATAGCCACAGCTTCGGGGCGGATCGACCACCGCGCACGCGGAGCCGGCCCGTGGAACCGCCACCACGCCGGGACCGTTGATACTTTTGGGCAGCCGTCCCCCGCCCAACGACCCAGGAGCCCGGAACCCGTGATGACCCTTGCGCTAGGCCCGGAGTGGCTCAGCCCGGACTACCTGATCTCCGAGTACGGCCTGCCCGGCATTCTGATCATCGTCTTCGCCGAGTCCGGTCTCTTCGCCTTCCTCCCGGGCGACTCCCTGCTCTTCACGGCGGGCCTGCTGGTCGCCGAGGGCAGCTACATCCAGCAGCCGCTGTGGCTCGTCTGCACGCTGATCGTCGCCGCCGCCATCACCGGCGACCAGGTGGGATACGCCATCGGCCGGTTCTTCGGACCGAAGCTCTTCAGCCGCCCCAACTCCAAGGTCTTCAAGAAGGAGAACCTGGACAAGGCGCACGAGTTCGTCGAGAAGTACGGCCCGAAGGCGATCGTCCTGGCCCGTTTCGTGCCCATCATCCGGACGTTCGCGCCGATCGTCGCGGGCGCCGGCCGGATGAAGTACCGCACGTTCATCTCGTACAACGTCGTCGGCGCCGTCATGTGGGGCGCCGGTGTCACCGTGGCCGGGTACTTCCTCGGGCAGATCGGGTTCATCAAGGCGAACATCGAAGCGATCCTCATCCTGATCGTGGTGCTGTCGGTCGTCCCGATCATCTTCGAGGTCGTGCGGGGCCGCTCCCAGGCGAAGAAGGCCGCGGCCGAGTCCCTGACGGCCGGTGCGGTACCGGCCGACCCCGCCGCGGCCCCCGCGCCGCGCGGTCGCCACGCCCGGCGCTGACCCGCCCCGGCGCTGACCAGCCCCGGTGCGGGCTCACCCCCGGCCCCGCACCGGCGCAACCGCCACCGCGCACCACCGCACCGCCCGCACCCCGCCCCACGCCCCGCCCGCACGAGCCGGCGACGGCGTCCCGGGCGGGGTGCGCCGTCAGAAGCCCCTCGTCCGCTTGGCCGCCCGGCGGGAGGCCGCGGAACCCGGGGCCCGCAGGAACATCCGCGCCAGCTCGCCACCCAGGTTCACGCCGATCGCGATGGCCAGCGCCAGGGCCGCCGCGCGCGCCAGCGAGGCGAAACCGGCGTCGATGTTGTTCTGCGCGATGTTCAGCACCCCGTAGTACATCGCGGAGCCCGGCAGCAGCGGCCCGATCGCCGCCGTGACGTACAGCAGCGACGTGGTCCGCTCGTACCGCGCCATCAGCTGCCCGAACAGTCCCACCAGCCCCGCCGCCAGCGACGTCGCCAGGACCGCCGAGCCCTCCGCGGTGACCGCGACGGCCCCGAAGACCACCCACGCGACCGCTCCGTTCAGCATCGCCAGCAGCACGGTGGAACGTTGCTGCTGGAGCAGGATCGCGAAGGTCATCGAGAGGGCCATCGCCGCGAGGATCGAGACCACGGGCCGCTCCACGGGCACCACCGTGCCCTCCGGGCTGAGCTTCGCGCCCAGCTGCACGCCCACGTACAGCGTGGTCAGCACGCCCACCACGATCGCGACGAAGAAGTACACGACCTCCAGCAGACGCGCCGACGCCGTGATGTAGAAGCCGGTCAGACCGTCCTGCACCGCCGCGACCAGCGCTCTTCCCGGGATCAGCGCGAACAGCCCACCCGTGATCACCGCCGACGGCCGCAGCCCCGCGTGCAGCAGGCTCACCGTCACGCCCAGCGCCGCGGGCGGCACGGCGGCCACCGCGAACTGGTAGAACTCCGGCAGCCCGCGCCCCGCCGCCAGCCACGCCAGCCGGTCGCCCAGCATCGCCCCGGCGGCCGCGATCAGGAAGACGGCGACGCCACCGCCCAGCAGCACGGAGGCCGCCCCGGCGAGCCCGCCCGCCGCGAGGGTGAGCGCCCAGCCGGGGTACGGGTGCCGGTTGCGGCGGATCAGCGCCAGCCGCCGGTACGCCTCTTCCAGCGTGACGTCGACGCCCTCCGTGGAGATGTCGGTGACCAGCTGGTAGACGGCCGTCAGCCGCGTGTAGTCCGTACCGCGCCGCCGCACGATCCGGCTCGCCGTCACCGGGTGGTCCACCAGCGACGGCTGGTACGTGACCGACAGCAGGGTGAAGGTGACGGTCGGTTCGCAGCGGTCCAGGCCGTACGCGCGGCAGATCGCGTACATCGCCGCCTCGACGTCCTCGGCGCCCTCGCCGCCCGCGAGCAGCAGCTCGCCGATGCGCAGCGTCAGGTCCAGCACGCGCGGTACGGCCGGGCCGGCGCCCTCCTCGTGCCGCTGCGCCGCCTCCGCCGGGGGCCGCTCGCTCACCGGCATCCGCAGCATGGTCCGCATGCGGTCCTGCCAGGGCGCGTCCTTCGACAGCCGGACCGTCGGGGAGCCGGGCGCCGGTGTGTACGCCGGATGGGCCATGCGCGCGTCGAACGCCGACGGCGGCCTGAAGGCCGACCCCTCGGGCTCGTCCGGGTTCCCGGTCGTCAGCCAGTCGGGAACGGCGAACTCGGAGCTCGGGTGGTCCTCCTCGAGCGGCACCGGCGGTTCCACCCCGGGAGGCGGGGTGAAGGCACTGCGCGCCTCGTCCGACTGCGGTTTGCGGTCGTCCTCCGGACCGTGCGGCTCCGCCACTGCCCTTGCCCTCACTCCCGTCCGCTGCGCCTCCCGGGACCCACCTGCCCCGGATGACTCGCGGGATACCCGTGTCCTGCGCCGTGCGCCCAGTATGAGCACGTCAGCGGCGTCTCCACACCGCGGGCCGCGACCGGTGCCGGACGCGGCGCGGGGGAACGGGGCCGTACACGCCGCGACGGGCGGCGCGTCCCCCGGTTCCCAGGGGTCGCGCCGCCCGTCGGCGGATGGTGCGGGGGCTGCCTCAGTGGGCGCCGCCCTGCGCCTCCAGGCGCTTGATCGAGGCCTCGATCTCGGCCTCGGCCTCGGCGCGGCCGACCCAGTCGGCGCCCTCGACGGACTTGCCGGGCTCCAGGTCCTTGTAGACCTCGAAGAAGTGCTGGATCTCCAGGCGGTCGAACTCCGACACGTGGTGGATGTCGCGCAGGTGCTCCATGCGCGGGTCGGACGCCGGGACGCACAGCAGCTTGTCGTCGCCGCCGGCCTCGTCGGTCATGCGGAACATGCCGATCGCGCGGCACTTGACCAGCACGCCCGGGAAGGTCGGCTCGTCCAGGATGACCAGGGCGTCCAGCGGGTCGCCGTCCTCACCCAGGGTGCCCTCGACGAACCCGTAGTCCGCCGGGTAGACGGTCGAGGTGAACAGGTGGCGGTCGAGACGGATGCGACCGGTCTCGTGGTCCACCTCGTACTTGTTCCGCGAACCCTTCGGGATCTCGATGCAGACGTCGAACTCCACGGGTGGCTCCTCCAAGATCAACACAATGTCGGGTCACTGGACCGCCGTGATCACCGGGGTGCCGTGCTCGTGGCCCAGCTCAGTGGTTAAGTGTCCCTCACGCAACCGAGTGCTCGCGAAAGGGGCTGGTCAGCCGTGCCGGAACGGAACGTTCTGCGGCTGGCCGCAGGCTCCGCGGCCGCCGGTCTGGCCCTGGCCGCCACGGCGGCGGGTCTCGCCGGCCCCTGGGACGGGGGTCAGCGTACGGCCGAACGCCTCCGCGCGTCCGCCCCCACCGCCACAGGTGGCGCACATCACGGCGCGGCCCCCGGCTCCGGACGCGGTCCCGGCTCCGGGCACGGCCCCGCTGCCACCCGCCCCGGGACGGTTCCCGCCCCCGCGCCCAGCGCGCCGGCCGTGCTCGTCCCCCTCGCAGCGCCCCGCGGCGCCGGGACCGCGCCCCCCGCCCTGGCCGGGATCCTCGATCCGCTGCTCCGCGCGCCGGGCCTCGGCACCGCGCCGACCGCCACCGTGGTCGACGTGGCGACCGGGCGCCGGCTGTACGACCGGGGAGGGGCGGTGCCCATGGTCCCCGCCTCCACCGTCAAGATCGCCACGGCGGCCGCCGCCCTCTCCGCGCTCGGACCCGACCACCGCCTGACCACGACGGTGGTGGCGACGCCCGACAGCCGGGCGGTCACGCTGGTCGGCGGCGGCGACCCCACTCTCGACGCGCGCCGCCTGCGGGACCTGGCGGTCGGCACGGCGAAGGCGCTCCGCGCCCGGAAGGCGCCGGCCGCCCCCGCCCTCACCTACGACACCTCCCTCTACCAGGGCCCGGTCCGCCACCCCATCGGCGTCAACGACAACCTCGCCCCGGTCACCGCCCTCATGACGGACGCCGCCCGCCTCGACGGCTCGACGTCCGGCCCCGCGCCGCGCGCGCAGGACCCGGCGGGCCGCACGGCCCGGCTCTTCGCCGACCTGCTGGCCGAGGAGGGCGTACGGGTCCAGGGGCCGCCCGCCCCCGCCCGCGCGCCCCGGACGGCGAAGCCGGTCGCCACGACCCGGTCGGCCCCGCTCCCGGCCCTCGTCGAGCGCACCCTGACCGCCAGCGACAACGACCTGGCCGAGGCACTCGCCCGCGCCACCGCGCGGGCCACCCGCCATCCGGCGAGCTTCGACGGCGCCGCCCGCGCCGTCCGCGCCCAGCTCCACCGCCTCGACGTCCCGACGGAGGGGACGGCCCTCGCGGACGGCAGCGGCCTCGACCGCCGCAACCGCCTCTCCGCCCGCCTCCTCACCACCCTCCTCACCCGGGCCGCCGACCCCGCGCGCCCCGCCCTGCGCCCCGTCCTCACCGGCCTCCCGGTCAGCGGCTTCACCGGCACCCTGGAGGGCCGCTACGCCGCCGGCTCGCCCGGTGCGGGTCTCGTCCGCGCCAAGACGGGCACCCTGACCGGCGTCAACGCCCTCGCCGGCACCGCCGTGACCGGCGACGGCCGCCTCGTCGCCTTCGCCTTCCTCGCCGCGCGCACACCGTCGCCGTACGAGGCCCAGCCGGCCCTCGACGCCCTCGCCACGGCCCTGACCGCCGCCACCCCGGCCCCCGCGCCCGGCGCCCCGAACCCCGCGCCACGGCCCTGACCACCGCCACCCCGCCGGTCATGGGGGCCAGTCCCCAGGGATCTACGGGCGCGTCTCGGACGCCGGGCCCGCCGCCCGTACAGCCCGCCGCCCGTACGGCCCGACGCCTGGCGCCCGGCCCGGCTGGGGCCCCGGCACCCGGGGGCCAGCCGTCCGGCGACCCGGTCGGCGTCGGCGCCGACGGCCGCGTACGCCAGGTCGGCGGCCAGGATGCCCGGGCCTCAGGCCCTCCCCGGCACGAGGCGCGCCCCCGCCGCTCGTGCGGCCCCGCGCCCGGCCGCAGGCACCAGCCGCGCCCCGCCGCCCGTAGAGCCCCCGCCTCAGGCCCGCGCCGCCGTCCGTACCGCTCCAGCGCGTCCGACGCGCCCCGCCCGTGGGCCCGCCCGTCACGGAGCCCCTCATCACGGCCGTGACCAAGGCCGTCCCCCGCCCCGCGCCCGTCATCCCGGCGCGCGTCACACCGACGCTGCCGCCCCCGCGCCCGCCGCGCTCGCGGCCGCACCCGCCCCCCGGCGCCGAAGCCCGCTGCCTCCGCGCCGGTTCCCTCGCCGTCCGCCGTCCGCCGTCCGCCGTCCGCCGTCCGCCGCCCGGCGCCTGCCGCCCCGCCGCCCGCTGCCCCGCGCCCGTCACGCCGGCGCCCCCGGCCCCCGCCCCCGTCACCCCGGCGTCCGTCGTCCGTCGTCCCCCGACCGGAGGCTCGCGGCCCGGTCCCCTGACCGGGGCGGGTACCGGGCAGGCGGCGGGGGTGCGCGGTGGACCCGGGGCGTCCGCGGCCTCTCCCTCACCGCGCGGACCACGTACGGTTGACGCATGACGAGCATCGGTGGTGCTGCTTCTGCTGGGATGGTCGACTGGAACCTCGCGGTGGCGACCGCGACACGATTGGTGCGGCCCGGACCCGAGGTGAGCCGCGAGGAGGCCCGGGAGATCGTCGCCGAGCTGCGGCGGCACGCCAAGGCGTCCGAGCAGCACGTCCGCGGGTTCACCCGCATGATCCCCGAGGGGCACGAGCCCGAGGACACCCCCGTCCTCGTCGTCGACAGGGCCGGCTGGGTCCGGGCCAACGTCGCCGGCTTCCGCGAGCTCCTCGGCCCCCTCCTGGCGAAGATGTCGGAGCGCCGCTCCGCGACCCCCGGGGGCGCCGTCCTCGGCGCGGTCGGCGGCAAGGTGACCGGTGTGGAGCTGGGCATGCTCCTGTCGTTCCTCGCCTCCCGCGTCCTCGGCCAGTACGAGACCTTCGCCCCCGCCACCCGCGAGTTCCCCGCCGGCGAGAACGGCGGCGGCCGGCTGCTCCTCGTCGCGCCGAACATCGTCCACGTCGAGCGGGAGCTGGGCGTGGACCCGCACGACTTCCGCCTCTGGGTGAGCCTCCACGAGGAGACCCACCGCACCCAGTTCACCGCGGTGCCCTGGCTGCGCGACCACCTCCGAGGTGAGATCCAGTCGTTCCTCAGTGCCACCGAGGTCGACCCCATGACCGTGCTGGAACGGCTCCGCGAGGCCGCCCAGGCCTTCACCGGAGCCCGGCCCGAGGGCGACGAGGACGAGGGTGGCCGTTCGCTCGTCGAGCTCGTCCAGAGCCCCGAGCAGCGCGAGATCCTCGGCCGTCTGACGGCCGTCATGTCGCTCCTCGAAGGCCACGCCGACTACGTGATGGACGGTGTCGGACCGCAGGTCGTCCCGTCGGTCGCCGAGATCCGCGAGAAGTTCCAGCAGCGCCGTGCCCGCGGGGCCTCCCGCCTGGACCAGGCGCTGCGCAAGCTCCTCGGGCTGGACGCCAAGCTCCGCCAGTACCGCGACGGCGAGCGGTTCGTCCGCGCCGTCGTCGACGAGGTCGGCATGGACGGTTTCAACCGCGTGTGGACCTCCCCGAACACCCTCCCCACCAAGGCGGAGATCGCCAAACCGGCGGACTGGGTCGCGCGGGTGCATCGCAAGGGGGAGTGAGAACCCGGATCCGGCCGTCGGCGGACGAACGTCGCTCCTTTCACCCATCCGAGGGACCGTGGGGCAGGGATAGGCGTGCGATGCTCGGGTATCGGCCGTGTTCTGTCACCATCGACGCACTCTGAGTGACGACTTGAGTGACCGAACCCCCCGTTCCGACCGTTAAGACTCCGACCGAGGCACCCCCAAACACGAAGGACACCGGACATGGGTCCCCATCCTGCGGTCGCGGCGATACGCCTGGCGGTTCGCCGCGTACTCCACGACGTACTCAACGAGCTCTCCCGCGACACCGCCGACTCCCCCCCGGTGGGCGGCCCCGCGCGAACCCGCGCCGACGGGCCCCCGCTCGTCCTGGTCGCCTGCTCCGGCGGCGCCGACTCCATGGCGCTCGCCTCCGCCCTCGCCTTCGAGGCGCCCAAGCTGGCCGTCCGCGCCGGCGGCATCACCATCGACCACGGCCTCCAGACCGGCTCCGACCTCCGCGCCGCCGAGGTCGCCTCCCGGCTCACCGCGCTGCGGCTGGACCCGGTCGAGGCCGTCGCCGTCACCGTCGGCCGCGCCGGCGGCCCCGAGGCGGCCGCCCGCGACGCCCGGTACGCCGCCCTGGACGAGGCCGCCGAACGGCTCGGCGCCGCGGCCGTCCTGCTCGGCCACACCCGCGACGACCAGGCGGAGACCGTCCTCCTCGGCCTCGCCCGGGGCTCCGGCATCCGGTCCCTGTCCGGCATGGCCGCCGTCTCCGGCTCCGCCGACCGCTACCGCCGCCCCTTCCTCCAGCTGGACCGCCAGACCGCCCGCAAGGCCTGCCTGGTCCAGTCGCTGCCGGTCTGGGACGACCCGATGAACGCCGACCCGGCCTACACCCGGTCCCGGCTGCGCCACGAAGGCCTGCCCGCCCTGGAGAAGTCGCTCGGCAAGGGCGTCGTGGAGGCCCTCGCCCGCACCGCGCAGCTCTGCCGGGACGACGCCGACGCCCTGGACACCTGGGCCGCCCAGGCCGACGCCACCGTCCGCGACGACGCCGGCCTCCTGGAGTGCGCCAAGCTGTACGCCCTGCCCCCCGCCGTCCGCCGCCGCGTCCTGCGCCGCGCGGCCATCGCCGAAGGCGCCCCGGCGGGCTCCCTCTTCGCCCGGCACGTCGAGGAACTGGACCGGCTCATCACCGGCTGGCGGGGCCAGGGCGCCATCAATCTGCCCGGCCGCGTCGTCGCCCGGCGGCAGGGTGGCAGACTGGTCATCCGGCAAGGCTGACCGAAAACGGGCCGAGGAGTCGGCCAGGAGGCCGACCAGGCCGATCCAGGCTGACGCAGGCTGCAACGAAAGTGACCCGGGTGAACCAGAACGACATGGGTGCCGACCTCAAGTCGGTACTCATCACCAAGGAAGAGATCGACGCCAAGCTGGCCGAGCTGGCGGCGAAGATCGACGAGGAGTACGCGGGCAAGGACCTGCTCATCGTCGGCGTCCTCAAGGGCGCCGTGATGGTGATGGCGGACCTGGCACGCGCCCTGTCCACCCCTGTCACCATGGACTGGATGGCCGTCTCCTCCTACGGGGCGGGCACCCAGTCCTCGGGCGTCGTCCGGATCCTCAAGGACCTGGACACCGACATCAAGGGCAAGCACGTCCTGATCGTCGAGGACATCATCGACTCCGGACTGACCCTGTCCTGGCTGCTGTCCAACCTCGGCTCGCGCGAGCCGGCCTCCCTGGAGGTCTGCACCCTGCTGCGCAAGCCGGACGCCGCCAAGGTGGCGATCGACGTACGGTGGATCGGCTTCGACATCCCCAACGAGTTCGTCGTCGGCTACGGGCTGGACTACGCGGAGAAGTACCGCAACCTCCCGTTCGTCGGCACGCTCGCCCCGCACGTCTACGGGGGCTGAACGGCCGGGGCCGCCGCGGCCCGGGAACCCCGGCCGCCTTCCCGCCGTTGGAGGAAGGGAAGGCGGCCACGGGCGACGAAGCTGGGGTACCGTCCGAAGAACAGCTTTTTATCCCGCACCCGTGCTGACCCAGAAGCCAGCACGTAGTCTCACACTCTCACAGCAGCATTTACCTACGGGCAGGAGGGACGGGGCGTCATCGCTCCGTATGGATGGACGTGAAGCGATACTTCCGTGGGCCGGTCATGTGGATCGTGCTGGCCGTCCTCGCCGTGGTCGTGTTGATGCAGGTCGTCGGCTCGTCGGGCGGCTACAAGACGGTGGACACCGGCAAGGTCGTTCAGGCGATCACCAAGAACCAGGTCGACCAGGTCAAGCTGACCACCGGCGACGAACAAATGATCAAGGTCGACCTCAAGGACGGCCAGAAGATCGACGGCAGCGACAAGATCCAGGCGAGCTACATCGGGACCCAGGGTTCCGACCTCGCCGCGACGCTGCAGCAGAAGTACGAGGCCGACGAGATCAAGGACGGCTACACGATCTCGCCGACGAAGCAGAGCGCCTTCGTCTCCGTGCTGCTCTCGCTGCTGCCCTTCGTCCTGATCGTCCTGGTCTTCCTCTTCCTGATGAACCAGATGCAGGGCGGTGGCTCCCGCGTCATGAACTTCGGGAAGTCCAAGGCCAAGCTGATCACCAAGGACACCCCCAAGACGACGTTCGCCGACGTCGCCGGCTCGGACGAGGCCGTCGAGGAGCTCCACGAGATCAAGGAGTTCCTCCAGGAGCCCGCGAAGTTCCAGGCCGTCGGCGCCAAGATCCCCAAGGGCGTGCTGCTGTACGGCCCGCCCGGCACCGGCAAGACGCTGCTCGCCCGCGCCGTCGCGGGTGAGGCGGGCGTGCCGTTCTACTCGATCTCCGGCTCCGACTTCGTCGAGATGTTCGTCGGCGTCGGCGCCTCGCGCGTCCGCGACCTCTTCGAGCAGGCCAAGGCGAACGCCCCGGCGATCGTCTTCGTCGACGAGATCGACGCGGTCGGCCGCCACCGCGGCGCGGGCCTCGGCGGTGGCCACGACGAGCGCGAGCAGACCCTCAACCAGCTCCTCGTCGAGATGGACGGCTTCGACGTGAAGGGCGGCGTCATCCTGATCGCCGCCACCAACCGGCCGGACATCCTCGACCCGGCGCTGCTGCGCCCGGGCCGCTTCGACCGCCAGATCGCGGTCGACCGGCCGGACATGCAGGGCCGTCTGGAGATCCTCAAGGTCCACCAGAAGGGCAAGCCGGTCGCGCCCGACGTCGACCTCGCCGCCGTCGCCCGCCGCACGCCCGGCTTCACCGGCGCCGACCTGTCGAACGTGCTGAACGAAGCCGCGCTCCTCACCGCGCGCAGCAACAACAAGCTCATCGACAACCACATGCTGGACGAGGCGATCGACCGCGTGGTCGCGGGCCCGCAGAAGCGGACCCGCATCATGTCGGACAAGGAGAAGAAGATCACCGCGTACCACGAGGCCGGTCACGCCCTCGTCGCCGCGGCCTCCCCGAACTCCGACCCCGTCCACAAGATCACCATCCTGTCCCGCGGCCGGGCCCTCGGTTACACGATGGTCCTGCCGGACGAGGACAAGTACTCGACCACGCGCAACGAGATGCTCGACCAGCTCGCGTACATGCTGGGCGGGCGCGCCGCCGAGGAACTGGTCTTCCACGACCCGACCACCGGCGCCGCGAACGACATCGAGAAGGCCACGGCCACGGCCCGCGCGATGGTCACGCAGTACGGCATGACCGAGCGCCTCGGCGCGATCAAGTTCGGTGGTGACAACACCGAGCCGTTCCTCGGCCGTGAGATGGCGCACCAGCGCGACTACTCCGAGGAGGTCGCCGCGCTGGTCGACGAGGAGGTCAAGAAGCTCATCGAGACGGCGCACAACGAGGCGTGGGAGATCCTCGTCGAGAACCGCGACGTCCTCGACAACCTCGTCCTCCAGCTGCTGGAGCGGGAGACGCTCGGCAAGGAGGAGATCGCCGAGGTCTTCGCGCCGATCGTCAAGCGCCCGCCGCGCCCGGCCTGGACCGGCTCCTCGCGGCGTACGCCCTCGACGCGGCCGCCGGTGCTCTCGCCGAAGGAGCTGGCGCTGACCAACGGCGCCGCCCCCGCGGTGACCACCACGACCGTCGAGACCACCAAGGCGGCCGAGCCGGCCCCCGAGGAGCGCCCCGAGTCCTGACGGGGCCCTGCCCCGGACCCGGAATGGATGCCGCGCCCACCAGGTTTTAGCCTGTGAGGGCGCGGCATTCGCGTACTCCAGGCGCGGCATTCGCGTATTCCAGGCAAGACGGAACGAGGCACCCATGACCGACCCGGTGACGCTGGACGGCGAGAGCGCGATCGGCGTGTTCGACGCGAAGCGCGCGGAGAGCGCCGTACGCGAACTCCTCATTGCGGTCGGCGAGGACCCGGACCGCGAGGGGCTGCGCGAGACGCCGGCCCGGGTCGCCCGCGCCTACCGGGAGATCCTCAGCGGCCTCTGGCAGGAGCCCGAGGACGTGCTCACGACGACGTTCGACCTCGGCCACGACGAGATGGTCCTGGTGAAGGACATCGAGATCGTCAGCCTGTGCGAGCACCACCTGCTGCCGTTCCACGGCGTGGCGCACGTCGGCTACATCCCCGCCGAGAGCGGCAAGATCACCGGCCTGTCGAAGCTGGCCCGCCTGGTCGAGGTGTACGCGCGCCGTCCGCAGGTCCAGGAGCGGCTGACGACGCAGATCGCCGACTCGCTGATGCGGATCCTGGAGGCACGCGGCGCGATCGTGGTGATCGAGGCCGAGCACATGTGCATGTCGGTGCGCGGCATCCGCAAGCCGGGCGCGAAGACCACGACGTCCGCGGTGCGCGGGCAGCTGCGGGACGGGTCGACGCGGGCCGAGGCGATGAGCCTCATAATGGCGCGCTGACACCGCTCTCCCCACGGTCCGTCATCGACGCTTCGTCCTCGACGGCCCGCCCCCACGGTCCGGCCGGCGCTTCGGCGCCGGCCGTGCGTCATGCGGGGGTGGCCGTGGGGGTCGTCGGGTCGTCGTCCTCGGGGAGCCGGCAGACGCGCTCCAGGAAGAGCGCCGCCGCTATCACCGCGATTCCGGCCACCACCGCGGAACCGGCGTAGATGGCCTGGTCGCGGCGGGCCGGCACGTCCAGCGAGCCGAGCAGGAAGACGCCCACCCCGCCGTACATGCCGCTGACGACCGCGGTGACCAGTGCGCTCGACTGGCCGAAGACGACCGCGCGGGCCGCCATCAGCGGCTCGACGCCCTTGGCGCCCGGGCGCCGCTCCCGCTGGGCCTTCAGCCGGGCCCGCAGGGACAGCGCGGTCGCCGTGAGGACGGCCGCGATGGCCCCGAGCACGATCGGCGCGGCCAGCGGGACGCTCGGCAGGGTGCCGAGCGCGTCCCACAGCCGGGCGCCGCCCCAGGACAGGACTCCGGCCACCACGAAGAGTCCGGCCAGTACCTTGACCCGCAGTTGCTTCACCGGTGTCCTTCGCCTGTGTCAGTGCCGTGCGTGTCGTGACTGCTGTGCGTGTGGTGCGTGCTGTGCGGGGGGTTCCGCCCGGTCGGCCGGGCCTCCCCCGGGGACAACGCTCACTCGGGCAGGCGGAGTTCCAGGTCGTCCCGGACGGCCACGCCCTCCTGACCGAGGCCCGCCAGGAGCTCGGCGACCGGGCCCGCGCCGGGGAGCTGGGCGTCCGGGTCGACGTCCAGCCACGGGCGGAGCACGAAGGCCCGCTCACGGGCGCGCGGGTGCGGCAGGGTGAGCGTCGGGTCGTCGGAGAGCTCGTCCGCGTACGCCACGATGTCCACGTCGATGGTCCGGGCGCCCCACCGCTGGGTGCGGACCCGGTCGAAGGCCTCCTCCACGGCCTGCGCCCGCTCCAGGAGGGACGCCGGCGGCAGCGTCGTCTTCACGACGACGACCGCGTTGAGGTAGCGGGGCTGCGAGTCCGGCTCGACGCCCCAGGGTTCCGTCTCGTAGACCTGGGACACGGCCTTCACCCGAACACCCGGCGTGTCCTCCAGGGCGTCCACGGCTCCCTGGAGGTTCTCCAGGCGGTTGCCGAGGTTGCCCCCGAGGGACAGCACGGCCTTCCTCGGGTTGGTCAGCGTGGTGTCGGCCGCGTCGACCTGCTCCGTCACGGAGGCGGGCACCGGCTGTACCGTCGGGTCGCTGGGCGTGCGGTTCATACACGGCTCCGGGTGATGGTGATGGTCACGTCGTCGAAGGGCACGGTGATCGGGGCGTCCGGCTTGTGCACGCACACCTCGACCTCCTGGACGCCCTGGTGCTTCAGGCACTGCTGGGCGATGCGCTCGGCCAGTGTCTCGATCAGGTCGACCGGCTCGCCCTGCACCACGTCGACGACCTCTTCCGCGACGATGCCGTAGTGGACGGTCTTGGCCAGGTCGTCGTCCGCGGCGGCGGGGCGGGTGTCGAGGCCCAGGACGAGGTCCACGATGAACGTCTGGCCCTCCTCCCGCTCCCGGGGGAAGACGCCGTGGTGCCCGCGGGCCTTGAGGCCGCGCAACGCGACACGATCCACGCGAATCACTCCTGCTGTCGTAGGTCTGGCGGGCAGCCGGCCGGGTGCGGCGGTCCGGTTGCCACCCCACGAATCTACCCGCGGGCACCGACACGGTCCGCGCACGGCCCCGCAGGCGGCGTTCCCACCCGCTCGCCTACCCACTCGGAGGGCTCACACCGCGCCCTCGTCGTCCTCCTCGTCGTCGGATTCCGCCAGGACGGGCGAACCGTGGTGGGACCAGACCTTCCAGCCCTCCGCGGTGCGGCGGAAGACGTTCGTGGCCACGACGAGCTGCCCCACCAGCGGGCCCAGCTCCGCGCCGTCCTCGGCGGGGCCGCCGCTGAGGATGTTCTCCGTACACGTCACCAGCGCCGTGTCGGCGACGACGGAGACCTTCACGTCGGTCAGGAAGAACTGGATGTACTCGGTGTTCGCCATGATCAGGGCGTACGAGCGCAGCACCTCGCCCCGTCCGGTCAGCACCGGCCAGCCCGGGTGGACGCACGAGACGTCGCCGTGCCGCTCGTCGAGCCACAGGTCGGCGATCTCCTCGAAGTCGCCCCGCTCCATCGCCTCGTAGAAGGCGGTGTTGGCCTGCTCGACGGCCTCGGTGTCGGTGCGCGCGCCGCCGCTCACGAGGCGGCGCCCTCGACGGCGCGGGCCACGCGGACCGCGTCCGCCGTCGCCCGCACCTCGTGGACGCGGACGGCCCAGGCGCCCTCGTGCGCCGCGATCGCGGAGACCGCGGCCGTGGCGGCGTCCCGCTCCCGGGCGGGCGGCGGGGCGTGCCCCTCCCCGGCCAGCACCCGGCCGAGGAACCGCTTGCGGGAGGCGGCGACGAGGAGGGGCCGGCCGAGGGCGCGCAGGTCGCGCAGGTGCGCGACGAGGGCCAGGTCGTGCTCCGCCTGCTTGGCGAAACCGAGCCCCGGGTCGACGATGAGCCGTTCGGGGGCGATGCCGCCCGCCACGACGGCCTCCACGCGCGCGTGGACCTCGGCGACGACCTCGGCGACGACGTCGTCGTACACGGCGAGGCTGTTCATCGTGTCGCTGAAGCCGCGCCAGTGCATCACCACGAACGGCGCCCCCGCGGCGGCGACCGCCGGGATCATGCCGGGGTCGGCCTGGCCGCCGCTGACGTCGTTGACCAGGGCGGCGCCGGCCTCGATCGCCGCGTGGGCGACCGAGGCGCGCATGGTGTCCACGGAGACGGTGACCCCCTCGGAGGCCAGGCCCCGCACGACCGGGACGACCCGCCGCAGCTCCTCTTCCTCGTCGACGCGGGTGGCGCCGGGGCGGGTCGACTCGCCGCCGACGTCCACCAGGTCGGCGCCCTGGGCGACCAGGTCCAGGCCGTGCTTGACGGCGGCGGTGGTGTCGAACCAGCGCCCGCCGTCGGAGAAGGAGTCGGGCGTCACGTTCACCACGCCCATGACCGCACAGCGGTCCCACTCCGGCAGGCCCTGGACCGTGCCCCGTCCGCGCAACGTACTCATGCACCCAGCCTAGGGGGTGTCGTCCCGGTGGGGTCGGGGCAGCGGGGTCCGGGCCGTGCCGGTGCAGGCCCGTCGTGGTGGTGGGGCGTCGGGGATCCCGGGGCCGGGTGGGGCGGGGTCCGTGACGGCGCCGGTGCCGGTCCGTCCGGCGGGTGGTCTCTCCGGGGCCGGTGGGGCGGGTAGGGGGGCGCATGGGGTCACCTCCGCAGGGCCGGCGGGCTCGGGCCCCGGCGGAGTCACCCGCCCGCCTCCGCCGACTCCTGGGGGGCGCCGCCCCCCGTACGACCCCTCCCGGCCGTCCGCGACCGGGGTGACCGCCCGCCGGACGGGCGGGATGCCGGCGCGGCCCGTCAGGCCGCGCGCATGCCCTGTTCGCCGGTGGTGGGCGTGATGTGGGCGCAGGGCCGGGCCGTGCGGGTCGCGGCGCGGCGGAACGGGCGGGGCGGCGTCAGGTTCACGAAGCCCTCGGCCTGCATGGCGGCGAAACCGATGCGGGGCAGGTCGCGGCTGCTGCGGTACACGACGAAGCGCGGCTCCCAGCGGGGCTGGAACTTCGCGTTGAACTTGTACAGCGACTCGATCTGGAACCAGCGAGACAGGAAGACCAGCAGGCCGCGCCAGAGGCGCAGCACCGGGCCCGCGCCCAGCTTCTCGCCGCGGGCCAGGGCGGAGCGGAACATCGCGAAGTTCAGGGAGACCCGTGCGACGCCGAGCTGCGGGGCCGCCTGGAGGGCGGCGACGATCAGCAGCTCGTTCATGCCGGGGTCGGCGGCGCGGTCACGCCGCATGAGCTCCAGCGACATCCCGTCCCGGCCCCACGGCACGAAGTGGATGATCGCCTTCAGGTCGCCGTAGGGGGAGGTGTCGGTGGTCTCGTCGGCCTTGTGGGCGGTGGCGATGACGGCGTCGCCGTCGCCCGGGTCGCCGATGCGGCCGAGGGCCATGGAGAAGCCCCGCTCGGTGTCCGTGCCGCGCCAGGCCGCCGCGGCCAGGCGGATGCGCTCCAGCTCGCCGTCGGAGAGGTCACGGACACGCCGGACCCGCGTCTCGTAGCCGTTGCGCTCGATGCGCTTGACCATCTGGCGGACGTTCCGCATGGCGCGCCCGGAGAGGGAGAAATCCGGGACGTCCACCACCGCCTCGTCCCCGAGCTCCAGGGCGTCCAGGCCCGTCTCGCGGGTCCAGACCTGGCCGCCGGTCTCGGAGCAGCCCATGACGGCGGGGGTCCAGGAGTGGGCCTTGGCCTCGTCCATGAACCGCTCGATCGCGCCGGGCCACGCCTCGACGTCGCCGATCGGGTCGCCGCTGGCGAGCATCACGCCGGAGACGACGCGGTAGGTGACGGCGGCCTTGCCGCTGGGCGAGAAGACGACCGCCTTGTCGCGGCGGAGGGCGAAGTGGCCGAGCGAGTCACGTCCGCCGTGCCGGGCGAGCAGCTCGCGCAGCCGCGCCTCGTCGTCCTCGGTGAGCCGGGCGACCGGGTGCTCGGGGCGGAAGGCGAGGTAGATGGTGGTGATGGCGGTGAGCAGGCCGAGGGCGCCGAGCGAGTAGCCGACGGTCCACGACACGCTGCCGCCGTAGGCGACGGGTCCCTCGACGCCGAACAGGCCCAGCAGGACGTGTTCCAGGCGGTCGCTCAGACCGGGGTCACCGACCACCTTGCCCGGGTGGGCGCTGACGATGACCAGGCCGAGGCCGATCGAGCCGGCGCCCATCAGGACGAAGTTGGCGAGGGCGCGCCAGCGGCTGCGCGGGTCGGGCAGCGCGGCGAACTCCTTGCGGTGGCGCAGCAGCAGGGCCAGCAGCGCGAGGGAGAGCAGCACGCCGACGACGGAGTGGCGGTAGAGGAACTGCGCCACGGCGCCCGCGGGGAGCAGGACGACCGCGGCCCGCCAGGCCCGCCGCTTGTGGCGCTTGAGTCCGTGGGCGAGGAGCAGCAGGAGGACGCCGACGCTCAGTGCCAGCGCGGCGGACAGCGGTCCCAGCGTGCCGGGCAGCACCTCCACGACGTCGTGGAAGCGGCTCGCCCGGAAGCGGGGGAAGACCCCGGCGGCGATGTCGATCAGGCCGATGAAGGTGCACGCCGCGCCGACGAGCGAGGGCACCTTCTCGGCACGCGGTCCGCGCAGGACCCGGCGTACCCGAGCCGGAACCGATCCCGACTTATCCCCATCTACCGTCACAGACATGGCTTCCCGTGGCTCCGCGAGAGATCGACGTGTCCCTTCGGCCCGAGCTTCTCGGCGCCGGACAACCGGACTATGTGCGCCTTCTAGGACGGCGTGCCCGGCCGGGGGGTTCACTCGCGGCCCGGAAAATCTCGACCGCTCGACTGAAGAAGAAGGCTTGGACGACGCATGGGTCTCACCAGTAACAAAGTCCTGGCGCTCGCCGTCCTCGTGGCCGTGGTGCTGTTCGCCCTGACGGTCCGGCTGTGGCCGCGGCTCGCGCGGCGGGGCCCGAAGGCGGTGCTCGGCAGGGTGGGCCTGCTCCTGGTGACCCAGCTGTCGCTCTTCGCGGCGGTGGGGCTGGCCGCGAACAACTACTTCCTGTTCTACGGCTCCTGGGCGGACCTGCTGGGCCAGGAGCAGGAGATGGGCGTGGTCGTCGACCACTCGGCGGGCAGCCGTGACGTCCGGGTCGTCGAGAAGCGCGGCATGGACGTGCCGGGCGGCCACCACCCGGCGACGGGCGGTCAGATACAGAAGGTCGTCGTGGAAGGGCCGCGCTCGGGCATCGAGAGCCCGGCCTACGTGTACCTGCCGCCGGAGTACTTCCAGCCCGCCCACGCCCGCCGCACCTTCCCGGCCGCCGTCGTGCTGACCGGCTACCCGGGCACCGCGGAGAACCTCCTCAAGGGACTGCGCTACCCGCGCACCGCGTACGACCAGGCCAAGGCGGGGAAGATGCAGCCGATGGTCCTGGTGATGCTGCGGCCGACGGTCGCGCCGCCGCGGGACACCGAGTGCGTCGACGTGCCGGGCGGGCCGCGGACGGAGACGTTCTTCGCGCGGGACCTGCCGGAGGCGATCTCGCGGACGTACCGGGTCGGCACGAAGCCGCGCAACTGGGGCTTCATCGGCAACTCGACCGGCGGCTACTGCGCGCTGAAGATCGCGCTGCACCACCCGGACCGGTTCGCGGCGGGCGCCGGGCTGTCCGCCTACTACAAGGCGGCCGAGGACGTCACGACCGGCGACCTCTTCCGCGGGGACGCGAAGCTGCGCAACCGCGCCGACCTGCTGTGGAGCCTGGACAACGTCCGGCAGGGGGCGTCGTCGTTCCTCGTGACGACGTCACGGCAGGGCGAGGGGAACCTGAGGGGGACGCGGGACTTCATCGCGAAGGTGAAGGCCCCCGCGCGCGTGTCGTCGATCACGCTGGACAGCGGCGGCCACAACTTCGGCACGTGGAACCGCGAGATACCGCCCGCCCTGGTGTGGATGAGTGGGCGTCTCAGCGCGGTCTGAGCGGCCCGAGCGGCTCGGGAGGGGGTGGGCGCGGGCGCGGTTCAGCGGGGTGCCGTGCCGTCCACCGAGCGGCGCAGGGCCTCGTGGAGCCGGTCCGGGGTGATGACCCCCGCGTAGCGCCCGCCGTCGGCCGGGTCCACGACGGCGACCCAGCCCGCGTCGTACCGGAGCATCGTCGAGAACGCCTCCTTCAGCGAGCCGCCGAGCGGCACGCGCGCGTCCATGGGCCGCGTCCGCTCGCGGACCGTGGCCGGGCCGGCCCCGGGGGCCGTCTCCGGGTCGGCGGGGAGCCAGCCGTACGGCCGGCCGTCGGCGTCCAGGACCACGCAACGGCCCTGCCCCGCGCGCGGGAGGGGGTCGTCGAGCCGGACGACCGGCGGGTGGTCCAGGTGGCCCTCCTCCACCGGCGTGACCGCGAGCCGCCGCAGGGCCCGGTCGGCGCCGACGAAGTCCGCGACGTACGGGGTGGCCGGGGCGCCGAGGACCGTGGCCGGCGTGTCGAACTGCTCGATCCGCCCGTGTCCGTAGACGGCCATGCGGTCGCCGAGCCGTACGGCCTCCTCCAGGTCGTGGGTGACGAACAGGACCGTCTTGCGCACCTGGGACTGCAGCTTGAGGAACTCCGTCTGCAGGCGCTCCCGCACGACCGGGTCGACCGCGCCGAACGGCTCGTCCATCAGCAGGACGGGCGGGTCGGCCGCCAGCGCCCGCGCCACGCCCACGCGCTGGCGCTGGCCACCGGAGAGCTGGTCCGGGTACCGGTCGCCGAAGGCGCGCGGGTCGAGGCCGACCAGGTCGAGCAGTTCCGCGGCGCGGGAGCGGGCCGCGGCGCGGCCGGTCCCGAGGAGGCGCGGCACGGTCGCGGTGTTCTCCAGGACCGTGCGGTGGGGGAAGAGGCCGACCTGCTGGATGACGTAGCCGATGCCGCGCCGCAGGGCCACCGGGTCGGTCGTGGCGACGTCCCGGCCGTCGACGAGCACCCGTCCGGAGGTGGGCTCGACCAGCCGGTTCACCATCTTCATCGTGGTCGTCTTGCCGCAGCCCGACGGACCGACGAGGGTGACCAACTCGCCCTCGGCCACCTCGAACGACAGGTCGTCGACGGCCGTGGTGCCGTCCGGGTACCGCTTGGTGACGTGCTCGAACCGGATCACTGCTGCTCCCCCTCGTGACGTACCGACCCTGTCACACGCCGGTTCCGCGACGTGTGGGGCTGTGTGGCGTGTGGTGACGCAGAGGCCCATGGTGCCCTCTTGGCGGGTTCTCCGGTGATTGTCGGTGGTGCGGGTTAGGGTCGTTTGCGGTCGAACACCACATCGAGGCGGGGAGGTGGGGGAGCGATGAGCGGATGTCTCGCGGCGAACGCGTGGATCTGCCCGGAGTACGTGAGCTCCCGTGCCCAGGAGCTCACGGACGCGACCGTCCAGCACGTGTGGATCACGGTCGTCTCGGTGCTCGTCGGGCTCGCCGTCGCCTTCCCGCTGGCGCTGCTGGTGCGCGCCCGGCCCGCCTTCGCGGGGCCCGTGCTCGGGCTGACGACCGTGCTGTACGCGGTCCCGTCCCTGGCGATGTTCTCCCTGCTGCTCCCGCTCTTCGGGCTGTCGGCGGCGCTGGTCGTGACCGGTCTGGTGCTGTACTCGCTGACGATCCTCGTGCGGAACATCCTGGCCGGCCTGGCGGCGGTGCCCGAGGAGACGCGTGAGGCGGCCCGCGGCATGGGGTACGGGCCGGGGCGGCTGCTGTGGGAGGTCGAGCTGCCGCTCGCGCTGCCCGCCGTGCTGGCGGGCGTGCGGATGGCGACGGTGTCGACGGTCGCCCTGACGACCGTGGGCGCGCTGGTGGACTACGGCGGTCTGGGCACGCTGATCACCAGTGGACTGAAGAGCTTCTTCAAGGCCCAGGTGCTGACCGCCTCGGTGCTCTGCGTCCTGCTGGCGGTCACCGCGGACGCGCTGCTGCTGGCGCTCCAGCGGCTGCTGACGCCCTGGACACGGGCGCCCCGCGCGCGGGGATGCGCGTCACCCGGCCCCGCGTCACCCGGCCCCGCGTCACCTGGCTTGGCGTCACCTGGTTCTGCTGCGGCCCGTGACGCCGTGGGGCGTGATGCTGCGGCCCGTGACGCCGTGGCGCGTGATGCCGTGCGGAAGGCGGACTGAGCGATGGGTGTGGTGGCCGACGCCTGGGCGTGGCTGGCGACGGGGGCGAACTGGCAGGGCGAGGCGGGAGTCTGGCACCGGCTGGGGGAGCACCTGTGGTTCAGCGGGGTCAGCCTGGCCCTCTCCTGCCTGATCGCCCTGCCGGCCGCCTTCTGGCTCGGGCACGTCGGCAAGGGCGGCGCGCTCGCCGTGAACGTCTCCAACGTCGGCCGGGCGGTCCCCACGCTCGCGGTGCTGGTGCTGTTGACGCTGACCCCCCTCGGCAGACAGGGCGGCGTGCCGACGATCGTCGCGCTGGTGCTCTTCGCCGTGCCGCCGCTGCTCACCAACACCTATCTGGGGATGCGGGAGGTGGACCGGTCGGTGGTCGAGGCGGCCCGCGGCATGGGCATGTCGGGCGGTCAGCTCTTCCGCACGGTCGAGCTGCCCCTGGCACTCCCCCTGGTGATGACGGGCCTGCGGCTGGCCGCCGTCCAGGTGATCGCCACGGCGACGCTCGCCGCGATGGCGGGCGAGGGCGGCCTCGGACGGATCATCACCGCGGGTTTCCACACGTACGACACCGCGCAGGTGTTCGCAGGGGCGCTGCTCGTCGGCGCCCTCGCCCTGCTCGTCGAGGGCGTGCTGGCGGCGGCGGGCAGGGCGCTCGCGGGCCATGGACGGAAACGGACGGAGACCTGAATCGTGAAGAGCAGAACCATCCGCGTGGCCGGGGCGGCCCTGGGCGTGCTCGGCATGACCGCGGGGCTGGCCGCCTGCGGCGGCAGCAGCCTGGAGGAGCGCGGCGGTGCGGCGGGGTCCGGTGAGCCCTCCGGCGCGGCGAGCGGCGGCACGGTCGTCGTCGGCTCGGCCGGGTTCACCGAGTCGCAGATCCTCGCGGAGCTGTACGCGCAGGTCCTCGCCGACGCCGGGTACCGCACGTCCATCAGGACGGTGGAGAACCGCGAGTTGTACCAGCCATCCCTGGAGAAGGGCGAGATCGACGTCGTACCGGAATACGCGGCTACGCTTGCGGAATTCCTCAACGCGAAGGTGAACGGCCCGAAGGCGCCACAGGAGAAGCCGGTCGCCTCCAGCGATGTCACGGCCACCGTCGCCGCACTGGAGAAGCTCGCCGGGCCGCGCGGACTGAAGGTCCTCCCGGCCGGCCGCGCGGTCGATCAGAACGCTTTCGCCGTCAGCCGCGAATTCGCCGCGCAGAACAAGCTGCGGACGCTTTCCGACCTCGGCCGGTCGAAGGTGAAGGTGAAGATCGCGGCGGGTGACGAGTGCACCGTACGGCCGTTCTGCGCACCCGGGCTCAAGTCCCGGTACGGGATCGACGTGACGGGTGTCGACCCCAAGGGCGTGGGCACCCCGCAGGCCAAGCAGGCGGTGAAGGACGGGGTCGACCAGCTGGTCCTCACCACCACGACGGACGCCACGCTCGACGCCTTCGGCCTGGTGATCCTGGAGGACGACAAGAAGCTCCAGAACGCCGACAACGTCCTGCCCGTCGTCAATGCGCGGGACGCCGGATCACCGGAGATCGCCGCCGCACTGGGCAAGATCACCAAAACGCTGACCACCGCCGACCTGGCCGAGTTGAACCGCAAGGTCGACGCCGAGCGCGCGAAACCGGTGGATGTCGCCAAGGAGTACCTGGGAGAGAAGGGGTTGCTCCGCCGGTAACTGCGAACGCCTTCCCGAGTACGCACGAGTCGGCCGGTCGGCCCGGCCCGCAGCACGTCGGCGAAACATTGCCGGGCCGACACCCCGAACGACGCCTACGCACGGTAAATTTCAGGCCATGCCACGTGGACGCCACCGCCATTCCCCGCCCCTGCACCGGCTTCTGCCGCCCTCCGCGGTGGCCGGAGCGTCCGTCCTCTGCGCGTCGGGCGCCTGGCTCCTGGCCGATCCGCTGGCGCTGCGCCTGCTCGTCGCGGCCACGGCGGCCGCCGCCGTCACGGGCGCCGTCCTCATGCGGGCCTGGGACCGCACGGCGGGCCGCCGCGTCGCCGAGCTGACCCGCGCCCGCGCGAGCGACCAGTGGAAGACCGACGAGCGCATAGCCGAGCTGGAGGCGGACCTGGAGGAGTCCCGCGCCCTGCGCGCGAAGCTCGACGCCAAGCTGCGCGCCAAGCGGGTCGAACTCGCGGGCCTGCGCAACGAACACGCCGGACTGCTCCGCCGGTACGCCACCGCCGAGACCGAGCGGGCCAGCGCCCTGGAGGGCCGCCGCCGACTCGCCCTGGGAACCGCGGCGGGCACGGCGGGCACCCCGGCCGCCGGCGCCTCCGGTCCGCAGGGGCCGGAGGCCGCGTCCACGGTGTCCACCGCGTCCACGGCGTCCGGCTCCCCGGAGTCCCTGGCGGCCTCGGCGTCGCCCGCCGGTTCGCCCTCCGCGCCGACCGGGGCCGACTACCTGCGCGCCGCCCAGGCCCTGCGCCGGCTGACGCGCAACGCCGCCGCGCAGGAGGCCCGCCGGATCGCGGAGACCGCGCCGCGCCCCACCGCCGGCACCCCCGAACGGGCCCCGGTGGCCACGCGCCCCGTGTCCGCCGCGGCCGCCATCGTCCCGTACGCCGCCCAGCGCCGTCCGGCCCCCCGGCTGGAGGGCGGCTTCGACTTCTTCGGCACGCAGAAGGGCGCCGGGGGACAGGCCGGTGGTACGGGAGCGGCCGGTACGGGGCAGGCCGGTAGCGGAGCGGCCGGTACCGGGCAGGGCGGTGCGGGACAGGGCGGTGCCGGCGGGCCCTCGGCCGCGCTGGAGGCCGCCGTCCAGCAGGAGGACCTGGCGGACGTGGTCGGCGCGGAGGCCCTCGCCGCCGAACGGCCGGACGGACGGCGCGACACGGAGCAGGCCGTCGGCCAGGTCATCGACCTGACCGCGCACGACGAGACCGAGCAGCTGGACGTGGTCGAACTGCGGGACGCCGTCAGCTCGTAGGCATCACCCATCGGGTGAGGCGGCGTCAGGAGGCGGCAGCGCCGTCAGGTGGCGCCCCGCGCGGCACGGACGACACGGCGGCGGCCGGGGAGGAATCCCTCCCCGGCCGCCGCCGTCCGCGCCTACTTGTCGATGTCGCCGACGACGAAGAAGAACGAGCCGAGGATCGCCACCATGTCGGCGACGAGCGTCCCCGGGAGCAGCTCCGCCAGCACCTGGATGTTGTTGTACGAGGCGGAGCGCAGCTTCAGCCGGTACGGGGTCTTCTCGCCCTTGGAGACCAGGTAGTAGCCGTTGATGCCGAGGGGGTTCTCCGTCCAGGCGTACGTGTGGCCCTCGGGGGCCTTGAGGACCTTCGGCAGGCGCTGGTTGATGGGCCCCGGCGGCAGCTCCGCGAGCCGGTCCAGACAGGCGTCGGCCAGCTCCAGCGCGTTGTGCGTCTGCTCCAGCAGGCACTCGAACCGGGCCAGGCAGTCACCCTCCTGCCGGGTGACGACCTTCAGCGCGTCCTGCAGCTCCCCGTACGCCAGGTACGGCTCGTCGCGCCGCAGGTCGAAGTCCACCCCGGAGGCGCGGGCGATCGGCCCGCTCACCCCGTACGCGTGCACGGCCTCCGGGGACAGCACGCCCACGCCGCGGGTACGGCCCCGGAAGATCTCGTTGCCGAGGACCAGCCGGTCGTACACGTCCATGCGGGAGCGGATGGCGGCCACCGCCTGGCGCGCCCGGCCGAGCCAGCCCGCGGGCAGGTCCTCCTTCAACCCGCCGACCCGGTTGAACATGTAGTGGATCCGGCCGCCGGAGACCTCCTCCATGACGTGCTGGAGGTCCTCCCGCTCACGGAAGGCGTGGAAGATCGGCGTGATGCCGCCCAGCTCCAAGGGGTACGAGCCGAGGAACATCAGGTGGTTGAGGACCCGGTTCAGCTCGGCGAGGAGCGTGCGCGTCCACACCGCCCGCTCGGGGACCTCCATGCCGAGCATCCGCTCGACGGCCATCACGACGCCCAGCTCGTTGGCGAAGGCCGACAGCCAGTCGTGCCGGTTCGCCAGCATGATGATCTGCCGGTAGTCACGGGCCTCGAAGAGCTTCTCGGCGCCGCGGTGCATGTAGCCGATCACCGGCTCGGCGTGCTGGATCAGCTCACCGTCGAGGACCAGGCGGAGGCGGAGCACACCGTGCGTGGAGGGGTGCTGGGGGCCGATGTTGAGCACCATGTCGGTGCTCTCCGCGGCACCGCCGATGCCGACCGTGGTCTCCCTGTGCTGGGTGGTCTCCGTCATGCCGGACAGTATCCCTCGGCGGGCGCCCGCTGGAGGAGCCAGGTGAACCCGCCGAGCCCGCCGCGCGCCGTCAGCTCCGCGGCCTCGCCCGCCGTGGCGAGGGCGCGGACGTACGCGGCCGGGTCGCGGGAGGCGAGCGCCGGCGGGGGCCGCTCGCCGGACACCCCGAGGCGGTGCAGCGCCTCCCGCTGGGAGAGCAGCCCGACGGGCCCGGCGGGCAGCACGGAAGCGGCACGCGCACCGGGCGGCTGGCCCGGGGTGCGGCACGCGTCGGGAGTGGCGTGGGTGTCGGTGGGGGTGTACGCGCCGGGAGTGGCGGGCGCGCCGGTGGGGCCCGTGGTGATGGGAGGCTCGCGTCGGCTGTGCGTGTCGGTGGCGGTGGCGGTGTCGGTGGCGTGGGCGTGGGCGTCGGTGGGGGCCGCGCCGGTGGGGCCCGCGCCGGTGCGGTGCGACGCGGCCGCCGCCGCGCAGGCGTCCACGGCGACGTGCGCCGTGATGTCGCACGAACCGTCCGGTACCGGCTCCACCTCCCGGCCCTCGCGGAACCCGGTCAGCGTGCCGAACGGCGGACGGGTCGCCGCCGTGTGCGCGTAGTCCACGGCGACCGCCAGCCCGGCCGCCAGGCTGCCCGCCGCGCGCGCCCACGCCTCGTCGCGGGGGCGGCCGATCTCGGCGCGCCCACCCGGCTCCCGCAACGGCCACCAACGGGCGAGCCACGCCGCGTCCGCCCCGGCCACCGGCGCGCCGAGCCGTTCGGTGCCGTCCCGCCGCACCTCCACGTACCGGGGCGTGCCGTCGTCATCCACCTGCGCGACGTCGACCGGGACGTTGTCCAGCCACTCGTTCGCGAAGAGCAGTCCCCGCACCCCGGCAGGCGGCCGCGCCACCCACTCCACGCGCGGATCCAGCCCGGGCGGGCGAGGGGCCTTCTCGACCGCGTACGCGCGGACACGGAGCCCGGGCGGCAGTGCCGCGAGCACAGCCGTCACCAGCTCGCCCCGCCCCGCTCCCACGTCGACGAACGCAACCTCGCCCCCCAGCCCCGCCGCGACCTCCGCCAGCAGGCGGGCGACGGCTGCCGCGTACAGCGGAGAGGCGTGCACGGAGGTGCGGAAGTGACCCGCGGGCCCTTCGGGACGGAGGTAGAAGCCGCCCGGCCCGTACAGCGCGACCTCCGTCGCGTCCCGCCAGCGACGCCAGGAGTGGTCGTCCCAGGTCACACCAGTGCGCTCAGCCGTCTCGTCCGTCACGGGCCCAGTGTCCACCTTGGGGAGTAGGAGCCTTCGCACCGGATCGCACTCCCGGTTGACCCATGCACCTATCCCGTTTCCCTACGCTTGCTACGTGCAGCGCCTCTACGACTTCCTCCGCAGGCACCCGACGGGCGTCGACAGCTTCTGGGCGGTGATGCTCTTCGGGTTCTCCCTGCTGTGGGTGGCCCAGGTCCCGGAAGGGCCCGACGACGTGATCGGCGCGCTCGTCGTGGCCACCTTCGGGCTGGTCGTCGCGCTGCGCCGCCGCGCGCCCGAGAAGATGCTGCTCCTGGCGGTCCTCCTCGGCGTCGTCCAGTTGCTGCTGGACTTCCCGCCGAACCCGGCGGACTTCGCGATGCTCGTCATCATCTACAGCGTCGCCGCCCACGACGGGCCCCGCTGGGCGTCCCGCCTGGCACTCGTCGGCGGGGCGTGCGCCGCCTCCATCTCCCAGGTGCGCTGGCCCGTGGAGAACGTCTCCGTCGCCGGCCAGATCTTCTTCACCGTCGTGATGTCCGTGCCGTTCGTGCTGGCCTGGGTGCTCGGCGACTCCATGCGCACCCGCCGCGCCTACCTCGCCCAGCTGGAGGAGCGCGCGGCCCGGCTGGAGCGGGAGCGGGAGGCCCAGTCCAAGGTCGCCGTCGCCGCCGAGCGCGCCCGGATCGCCCGGGAGCTCCACGACGTCGTCGCGCACAACGTCTCCGTCATGGTCGTCCAGGCCGACGGCGCCGCGTACGTGCTCGACACCTCGCCCGACCTGGCGCGGCAGGCGCTGGAGACCATCTCGTCCACCGGCCGGCAGGCCCTGGCGGAGATGCGCCGACTGCTCGGCATCCTCCGCACGGGGGAGCCGGAGGAGGCGGGGGAGTACGTGCCGCAGCCCGACGTCCAGCAGATCGAGGACCTGGTCGAACAGGTCCGCACCGCCGGCCTGCCCGTCGACTTCAAGGTCGAGGGCACCCCGCGCCGGCTCCCCAGCGGCGTCGAGCTCACCGCGTACCGCATCGTCCAGGAGGCGCTGACCAACACCCGCAAGCACGGCGGACCGGACGTCGGGGCGAGCGTGCGGCTGACGTACTTCGACGACGGGCTCGGACTGCTCGTCGAGGACGACGGGCGGGGCGCCGCGCAGGAGATGTACGTGGACGGCGGCGCCGACGGCCGGGGCCACGGCCTCATCGGCATGCGGGAGCGGGTCGGCATGGTGGGCGGCACGCTCGACGCCGGGCCCCGGCCGGGCGGCGGCTTCCGCATCAGCGCCCTGCTCCCCCTGAAACCCGCCCACTAGCCCCCACGGCCCCGACCACGGGCCCCCGCCACCACCGGCCACGGCTCTTCGCCCACGGGCCCGACCGCATCTCCTCGCCCACGGGCGGCCCCCCTCCGACCGCCCCCTCCGACCGCTCCGTAGCCCCCGCCACCACATCCCCCCTCAGGAAGAGGACCCGCAGAATGACGATCCGACTGATGCTCGTGGACGACCAGGTGCTGCTGCGCACCGGTTTCCGCATGGTGCTGGCCGCGCAGCCGGACATGGAGGTCGTGGCCGAGGCGGGTGACGGCGTCGAGGCCCTGCAGGTGCTGCGGTCGACGGCGGTCGACGTCGTGCTCATGGACGTCCGCATGCCGAAGCTCGACGGCGTGGAGGCCACCCGCCGCATCTGCTCCGAACCCGGCGCCCCCCGGGTCCTCATCCTCACCACCTTCGACCTGGACGAGTACGCCTTCTCCGGGCTGAAGGCCGGCGCGAGCGGGTTCATGCTGAAGGACGTGCCCCCCGGCGACCTCCTCGCCGCGATCCGCGCCGTCCACAGCGGCGACGCGGTCGTCGCCCCCTCCACGACCCGGCGGCTCCTGGACCGGTTCTCCCCGATGCTGCCCAGCAGCGGCACCTCACACCGGCCGGAGCACAAGGGCCTGGAACGACTCACCGACCGCGAGCGCGAGGTCATGCTCCTCGTCGCCCAGGGACTGTCGAACGGCGAGATCGCCGCCCGCCTCGTCCTCTCCGAGGCCACCGTGAAGACCCACGTCGGCCGCATCCTCACCAAGCTGGAGCTCCGCGACCGCGTCCAGGTCGTGGTCCTCGCCTACGAGACCGGACTGGTCCGCGCGGGCGGCGGGACGCTCCCCTGATGCTGCTGTGGATCAACGGGCCCTTCGGCGGCGGCAAGACCCAGACCGCCCACGAACTGCACCGCCGCCTTCCGGGCAGCGTCGTGTGCGACCCGGAGGAGGTCGGCTTCGGCCTGCACCGCATGACGCCCCGCCCGCTGCGCGGCGACTTCCAGGACCTGACCGCCTGGCGGCACGGCGTGCACGAGGTACTGGACCTGGTCCTGCGCCGCCACGACGGCGGCCCCGTCATCGCACCGATGACCCTGGTCGAACCGGCCTACTTCGCCGAGATCGTCGGACGACTCCGCGCCGACGGCCACGACGTGCACCACTTCGCCCTCCTCGCCCGGCGCGAAACGGTCCTGCGGCGGCTGACCGAACGCGGACTGGGACGCGGCGTGAAGAGGGAGAGCTTCGCCGTGGCCAAACTCGACCACTGTCTGGCGCGCCTCGCCCGACCCGAGTTCGCCCGACACCTCCACACCGACCGCATGACTGTCCCTCAGGTCGCGGAGGAGATCGCCGCCTCGGCGGGCGTACGACTGCTCCCCGACACGTACGGCCCGCTCCGCCACCGGCTGCACCGCCTCCGCGTCGGCCTGCGCCACATCCGCTTCGACTGACCGCCCCGGCCCCCACCCCCTCCCCCCGCCCCCGGCCCGTCCGCCCCCGACCCACCCCCGCCCCCATGCCCTACCGCAGCACCGCCTCCAGGAAGTCGCTGCCGATCCGGGCGACGGCCGCCACGTCGAGCTGGTGCAGCACGTACCGCCCCCTCCGGCGGACCGCGACCAGCTCCGCCTTCTTCAGAACCGACAGGTGGCGGGACACCTCCGGCGGCGTGATCCCGTACGTGTCGGCCAGCTCGCTCGTCGTGTACGAACCGCGCGCCAGCTGCCGGCACAGCCGCATCCGCAAGGGGTGCGCCAGCGCCTCCATCCGCCGCTGGAGCAGCTCCACCGACGCGGGCCCCGGCATGGCGGGCGCCCCGACCGGGTACTGCACGACGGGCCGCCAACCCGGCGCGTGCAGCACCAGCAGATGCGGCCAGCCGAAGCTGGTCGGCACGAACGTCACGCCCGGCCCGACCTCCGGGTCCACGGCCGTCGTCCGCCCGTGCGCCAGCTTGTCCACGTGGATCCGGCGCCGCGCCCCGTCCTCCTCCAGGGCGATCGCCGGGGACACCGCGCGCAGTGCCTCCGACAGGCCCCTGCGGCGCAGGAGCTCGCCCTTCTCCCGCGCGTCGGCCACGAGCCCCGGCCCGATCCGCCGCCACGTGTCGGCGAAGAACGCCTCGTCGCAGTCCTCGAACAGCCGGCGCAGCCACGCGCGGACACCACTCGGGTCGTCCAGCAGCCGGCGGGTGAAGTCCAGCTGCCGAGGGCCCCGGTTGGCGGCCAGCTCCAGGACGCGGGCCGGCCGTACCGGATCCCCGGAGGTGTACGTGGAGCAGTTGAACTCCAGCGCCGCCCTGACGAACCGCTCCTCGTCCAGCCGGTCGAGCAGGTCGAGCTCCTCCGCGAGCGTCGTCCCCGGCCGGCCGTCCCCGCCGCGCACTCCCGCGTACGGCAGGAACACGTCGGACATGGTCGCCGTCCACAGGAAGTTCGCCTCGTGGAGCCGGTCGGCGAGGTCGGGCTTCAACCCCGCCGAGGTCGCCGTGGCCCAGCCGTGCAGGCCGGGGTGGTGCGCCGGCTCGGCCAGGGCGTGCAGGGCGACGCCGAGCTCGGCGAGCGGTGAAAGATCGAAGGAGACGCGTTCGGACGGCAGGCCGGTGATGTCAATGGTCACGCTCACGCCCCCATGGTGCGGGGTGCCGCGGGGCAGTGGCGGCCACTTGACGACCCTCGTCAATCGACGCGCGACCCCGGCTCGGGCCGCTCCAGCCTGGACGCGTGAACGTGACGCAGCAGTACCTCCTCGACACCTATCGCGCCGCCCAGCACGGCACGCCCCACCCGCCCCCGCCCGGAGGCCGTCCCGCTCCTTCCTTCCGCGCGCTCCGGCGCCGGTGGGCACGGGCCGTGACCCCGGACCGGCCCGGACCCACCGCACCGCCTTCCGCTCAGTCCTCCCGCTCCACCTGACGCACGTACCCCATGAAGTCCACCACCGCCTCTCCCACCTCGTCGGCCGTCCACTCCAGCCCCGGTGCCGCGACCGTCACCTCGGTCACCGCGACACCGGGCGGACCGGCCGCGCTCCCCGCGAACCAGCGGCGGAACAACACCCGCCCCGTCGCCTCCGCCTGCCGCACGGCGGCCTCCGTCAGTACCTCCGGCGCGTAGGGCAGCCACACCTGGAACTCGTGCGTGTGCGGCACTTCCGGGTGCACCCGGGACCACGGCACGGCCGCCGCTTCGAACCCCTTCCGCAGCCCCGCCGCGACGACCGCCGCGTGCGCCACGTACGACGGCAGCCTCGGCAGCTCCCGCGCCAGGCCCAGCAGGGCGGCCACTGCCGCCGGGTGCTGCTGGAAGACGCTGCCTCCGTAGCGGTGGCGCCACGCCCGCGCCTCCTCCACGAACGACTCCGGCCCCACCAGCGCCGCACCGGACAGACCACCCAGCGACTTGTAGAACGACACGTAGACGCTGTCCGCCAGCTCCGCGATCTCCGGCAGCCCCCGCCCGAAGTGCACCGTGGTCTCCCACAGGCGGGCCCCGTCGAAGTGCACGAGGGCGTCCCGCTCCCGGGCCGCCTCCACCACCTCCTCCAACTCGTCCCAGGTCGGCAGGACGAACCCGGCGTCCCGCAACGGCAGCTCCACCATCAACGTCCCGAACGGCTCCTCCACCCCGCGCACCTCGTCCGCCGTCGGCAACCGCCCCTCCCGCGTCGGGTGCACCGTCCGCAGCCCGCTGACCGCCCCCAGCGCGCCCCGCTCGTGCACCTCCGGATGCGCCAGGGGGTGCAGCGCCACGACGGGGTTGCCCGTGCGTCCCGCCCAGCACCGCAGCGCCACCTGCTGCGCCATCGTCCCGGTGGGGAAGAACGCCGCCGCCGGGAACCCGAGCAGCTCCGCCACCCGCCGCTCCAGATGCTCGACCACCCCGTCCCCGTACAGATCGACGGCTCCCTCCAGGTCGTACACCGAGGGCCCCTCTTCTGCCAGCACCCGGAGCCACTCCGCAGGCGTCCCCTCCGCCGACCCCCTGGCCAGCACCCGATCGGCCCCTCGCCACGCGGCGATCCGTCGTTGCCGCTGCTCCTGCCCCTCCTCTCCTCCTCCTGGCTTCTGCCGCTCCGTGCTCTCGCCGTCGTCCGTCATCACATCAGCCATGCGCCGATCATCCGGTGCGTCGTCCACAAGCGCCCGCGATTATCGGACCGGGTGCTGTGGCCTGTGGACAGTGCGGAAGCGGCAGCGAAACGCTGGCGTAGCATGACGAGAAATCGTCCGGTACCCCCCGCGGACTGGAACGGAAGGCCGTCGCCACGTGAACCCATCAGCAGCGGAACCCCGCCCCGCCCGACTCGCCGTGGGCGTCGTGGGCGCGGGCCGGGTCGGGCCCGCCCTCGCCGCGTCCCTGCAGCTCGCCGGACACCGCCCGGTCGCCGTCTCCGGTGTGTCCGACGCGTCGCTGCGCCGTGCAGCCGAGCTGCTCCCCGGCGTGCCCGTCGTCCCGCCCGCGCAGGTGATGGAGCGGGCCGACCTGGTGCTGCTCACGGTCCCCGACGACGCCCTCCCCGGCCTGGTGCAGGGCCTGGCGGAGACCGGCGCCGTACGACCCGGGCAGCTCCTCGTCCACACCTCCGGCCGATACGGCGTCGGCGTGCTCGACCCGGCCCGGCGGGCCGGCGCGCTGCCGCTCGCCCTGCACCCCGCCATGACGTTCACCGGCACCAGCGTGGACGTGCAGCGGCTCGCCGGCTGCTCCTTCGGGGTCACCGCCCCCGAGGAGCTGCGTCTAGCCGCCGAGGCGCTGGTCATCGAGATGGGCGGCGAGCCCGAGTGGATCGCCGAGGCGGCGCGCCCGCTGTACCACGCGGCCCTGGCCCTGGGGGCGAACCACCTGGTCACCCTGGTGGCCCAGTCGATGGAGCTGCTCCGCCAGGCGGGCGTCGCGGCACCGGACCGGATGCTGGGCCCGCTGCTCGGCGCCGCCCTGGACAACGCGCTGCGGTCCGGCGACGCCGCCCTGACCGGCCCGGTCGCGCGTGGTGACGCCGGTACGGTGGCCGCGCACGTGGCGGAGCTGCGCAAGCACGCGCCGGCCACGGTCGACGGCTACCTCGCCATGGCCCGCACCACCGCGGACCGCGCCCTGGCGCACGGTCTGCTCAAGCCCGAGCTCGCCGAGGACCTGCTCGGCGTCCTCGCCACGGGCCCGGCCACCGAGGGACGCCCCGACAGCGGGGGCCCGGAAGGAGACGACGACCGATGAGCCCGACGACCCCCGCCACCCGGGCGCCCGGGGGTGCGCCGGGCGCGGCGCGCCCGGGCGTCGCGCTCGTCCACACCCGCGAGGCGCTGGACCGGCTCCGTGACGGCGCCCTGACGCCCACGGCCCGCCCCGCCCCCGCCCCGGCGGCCGCCCCCGCCCCGGCGGCCGCCCCCGCCCCCGCCATGCCCCCGGGCCCGGCAGCCCCGGCCCCGACTCCGCCGGCCGCCCACGGCCAGGCGGACCCGGCCGCCCGGGCCATCGACGCCACCCACCTCCCCGCCCCCCGCGTCGCGGTCGTCATGACGATGGGCGCCCTGCACGAGGGGCACGCCACGCTGGTGCGGACGGCGCGCGAGCACGTCGGCCCCACCGGCTTCGTCGTGGTGACCGTCTTCGTCAACCCGCTGCAGTTCGGCGCCGGCGAGGACCTCGACCGCTACCCCCGGACCCTCGACGCCGACGTCCGGATCGCCGAGGAGGCGGGCGCGGACGCGGTGTTCGCCCCCTCCGTCGACGAGGTGTACCCCGGCGGCGAGCCGCACGTCCGCATCACTGCGGGACCCATGGGACAGCGGCTGGAAGGCGCCTCACGCCCCGGGCACTTCGACGGCATGCTGACCGTCGTGGCCAAGCTGCTCCACCTCACCCGCCCCGACGTGGCGTTCTTCGGGCAGAAGGACGCCCAGCAGCTGGCCCTGATCCGCCGCATGGTCCGGGACCTCGACTTCCGCGTCGAGATCGTCGGCGTGCCGACGGTCCGCGAGGCCGACGGACTGGCGCTGTCCAGCCGCAACCGCTACCTGTCGCCCCGCGACCGCCGCACCGCGCTCGCCCTGTCCGCCGCGCTGTTCGCCGCGCGCGACCGGCTCGCCGCCCAGCAGGCGCTGGTCGCCCGCGCCGCCTCACTGCCCGCGTCGCAGAGCCGGGCCGACGCGCTGTCCAGGATCGGCGAGTCCCGCGCCGCGGCCGACACGCACGCCGTCGCCCAGGCGGCGCACGCCGCGGGCGGCGGCGCCGACGCCGTGCGCGCCGCGGCCGGCGCCGTACTGGAGGAGGCGGCCAAGGCCGAGCCGCCCCTCGTCCTCGACTACCTCGCCCTGGTGGACCCGGCCGACTTCACCGAGGTCCCCGACGGCCACACGGGCGAGGCCGTCCTCCTGGTCGCCGCCAAGGTCGGTACGACCCGGCTGATCGACAACCTGCCCCTGACCCTCGGAGCACCCGCATGACCGGCATACGACTGCAGGCCCCGGCGCCCGGCTGGGCCATCGACGCCGACGTGGTCGTCGTCGGCTCCGGCGTCGCCGGCCTGACCGCCGCCCTCCGCTGCACGGCCGCCGGGCTCCGCACGGTCGTCGTCACCAAGGCCCGGCTCGACGACGGCTCCACCCGGTGGGCGCAGGGCGGCATCGCCGCCGCGCTCGGGGACGGGGACACCCCCGCCCAGCACATGGACGACACCCTCGTCGCGGGCGCCGGGCTCTGCGACGAGGTCGCGGTGCGCACCCTGGTCACCGAGGGCCCCGACGCCGTGCGCCGCCTGATCGCGACCGGCGCCCGGTTCGACACGGACCCCGCCGGCACCATCGAGCTGACCCGCGAGGGGGGCCACCACCGCCGCCGCATCGCCCACGCGGGCGGGGACGCGACGGGCGCCGAGATCTCCCGCGCCCTGGTCGACGCGGTCCGCGAGCGCGCCGTCCGCACCATCGAGAACGCGCTGGTCCTGGACCTGCTCACCGACGCCGACGGCCGGACGGCCGGCGTCACCCTGCACGTCATGGGCGAGGGCCAGCACGACGGCGTCGGCGCCGTCCACGCCCCGGCCGTCGTCCTCGCGACCGGCGGCATGGGCCAGGTCTTCTCCGCCACCACCAACCCGGCCGTCTCCACGGGCGACGGCGTCGCGCTCGCACTGCGGGCCGGCGCTGAGGTCAGCGACCTGGAGTTCGTCCAGTTCCACCCGACCGTCCTGTTCCTCGGCCGTGAGGCGGAGGGCCAGCAGCCGCTGGTCTCCGAGGCGGTACGGGGCGAGGGCGCCCACCTGGTCGACGCGGACGGCGTGCGGTTCATGGTCGGGCAGCACGAGCTGGCCGAGCTGGCCCCGCGCGACATCGTCGCGAAGGGCATCATGCGCCGGATGCGCGAGCAGGGCGCCTCGCACATGTACCTGGACGCCCGCCACTTCGGTGCCCGGATGTGGGAGTCGCGCTTCCCGACCATCCTCGCCGCCTGCCGCGCGCACGGCTTCGACCCGGTCACCGAACCCATCCCCGTCGCCCCGGCCGCCCACTACGCCTCCGGCGGCGTCCGCACCGACCTGCGCGGCCGCACCACCGTGCCGGGCCTGTACGCGTGCGGGGAGGTCGCCTGCACCGGCGTCCACGGCGCCAACCGGCTCGCCTCGAACTCCCTCCTGGAGGGCCTGGTCTTCGCCGAGCGCATCGCCGACGAGATCGCCGCCGCGGCCGGGACGTCGCGGGCGGGCGCCCCGGCCCCGCACCCGGCCCCGCGGGTCCTGCCGCTCCTCGACCCGTCCGCCCGCGCCCGTGTCCAGCACGTCATGACGCACGGCGCCGGAGTGCTGCGTTCCGCCGCCAGCCTCGCCGAGGCGGCCGAGCAGCTGGACGCCGTGTACGCCGAGGCCGCCGGCGGACCGACGGCCGCCGCGACCGGCACCGAAGGCACGAGCACCACCCGCACCGAAGGCACCGACGGCACGAGCACCGGCGCGGACAAGACGGCCGAGCCCGGCGTGGAGTCCTGGGAGACCACCAACCTCCTGTGCGTCGCCCGCGTCCTGGTCGCCGCCGCCCGCCGCCGCGAGGAGACGCGCGGCTGCCACTGGCGCGAGGACCACCCGGACCGCGACGACACGGCCTGGCGCCGTCACCTCGTCGTCCGCCTCGCCCCGGACCGGAGCCTGGACGTCCGGACGACCGACACCCAGGAACTCCCCCCGACCACCCCCGGCGCCCGGACGCCCGGCACCCCCGGCCCGGCCACGCCCGGGACCACGACGCCCACCACCCCCGACCCCGCCGACAAGGCCGCCGCCCGCAGGGAGCCGCAAGCATGAGCACGCCCGAAGAACGCCCGCAGCCCGTGGACGTACCCCTGATCCAGATCGGCGCGCCCGCGTCGGCCCAGGAGGCGGCAGGAGGCGGCTGCGGCGACGGCTGCGGCTGCGCGGCCGGCCCGGAGGGCGACGACGAGGTGTACGAGTGCGGGCTCGACCCGGCGCTCGCCGCGCTCCTCGCCCAGGCGGGCCTCGACCCCGTGCTCGTCGAGGACGTCGCGTACCGCGCGGTGGAGGAGGACCTGGACGGCGGTGTGGACGTGACGACGGTCGCGACCGTGCCCGAGGACGCGGTCGCCACGGCGGACTTCACCGCGCGCGAGGCCGGTACGGTCGCCGGCATCCACGTCGCGGAGGCGGTGCTCTCCATCGTGTGCACCGCCGAGTTCGAGGTGGAGCGGCACGTCGCCGACGGCGACCGGGTCGAGGCGGGCCAGAAGCTGCTGTCCGTCACCGCCCGCACGCGCGACCTGCTGACCGGTGAGCGCAGCGCCCTCAACATCATGTGCCGCCTCTCCGGCATCGCCACCGCCACGCGCGCGTGGGCGGACGCCCTGGAGGGCCACAAGGCGGAGGTCCGCGACACCCGCAAGACCACGCCGGGCCTGCGTGCCCTGGAGAAGTACGCCGTGCGCTGCGGCGGCGGCGTCAACCACCGCATGTCCCTGTCGGACGCCGCGCTGGTGAAGGACAACCACGTGGTGGCGGCGGGCGGCGTGGCCGAGGCGTTCAAGGCCGTGCGGGAGCAGTTCCCCGACGTGCCGATCGAGGTCGAGGTCGACACGCTGCACCAGGTCCGCGAGGTCCTGGACGCGGGCGCCGACCTGATCCTGCTGGACAACTTCACGCCGCTGGAGACGGAGGAGGCCGTCGCGCTCGTCGCGGGCCGCGCCGTCCTGGAGTCGTCGGGCCGGCTCACCCTGGAGAACGCCGCCGCGTACGCCGCGACCGGTGTCGACTACCTCGCGGTGGGCGCCCTCACCCACTCGTCGCCGATCCTCGACATCGGCCTGGACCTGCGAGAGGCCCGGGGCTGACCGATGCTGCTCACCATCGACGTCGGCAACACCCACACCGTCCTCGGCCTCTTCGACGGCGAGGAGATCGTCGAGCACTGGCGGATCTCCACGGACGCGCGCCGCACCGCCGACGAGCTCGCCGTGGTGCTCCAGGGGCTGATGGGCATGCACCCGCTGCTCGGCGACGAACTGGGCGACGGCATCGGGGGCATCGCGATCTGCTCGACGGTCCCGTCCGTCCTGCACGAGCTGCGCGAGGTGACCAGGCGCTACTACGGCGACGTCCCGGCGGTCCTCGTCGAGCCCGGCATCAAGACGGGCGTCCCCGTCCTCACGGACAACCCCAAGGAGGTCGGCGCCGACCGGATCATCAACTCGGCGGCGGCGGTCGAGCTGTACGGCGGCCCGGCGATCGTCGTCGACTTCGGCACGGCGACGACGTTCGACGCGGTGAGCGCGCGCGGCGAGTACGTGGGCGGGGTGATCGCGCCCGGCATCGAGATCTCCGTCGAGGCGCTGGGCGTCCGCGGCGCGCAGCTGCGCAAGATCGAGGTGACGCGGCCGCGCGGCGTCATCGGCAAGAACACCGTCGAGGCGATGCAGTCGGGCATCATCTACGGCTTCGCGGGCCAGGTCGACGGCGTCGTCGCCCGCATGCGGCAGGAGCTGGTCGGCCCGGACGGCGACCCCTCCGACGTCACCGTCATCGCCACGGGCGGCCTGGCGCCGATGGTGCTCGGAGAGGCGAAGCTGATCGACGAGCACGAGCCGTGGCTGACCCTGATCGGTCTGCGCCTGGTGTACGAGCGGAACGTCTCCCGCCTGTAGCCGCCGTACCACCCGGCCGTCGTACGCCGCGCCGGCGCGGATCCCCGCCGATCCGTCCGCCGTACGCCCCCACCCCGCCCGGCCGCCCCACCCCGCCCGGCCGCCACACGGCGGCCGGGCGGAGCCGTGTCCGGCCAGGCACCCGGCAACGCGCCCGGCACCCTGCACGAACTTTGTCCGATAAGCACGTATTGTCAGTACATGCCCACGCCATACGGATCACGAGGCGGCCTGGCGTTCAGCGCAGACGAGCTGCGTGTGCTGCGACGCGCCCTGGGACACGCCCTGCACCCGACCCCGCTCGACGGCCAGGACGTCCGGGACTGCCTGCGCCTCTCCGCGGCCGTGGAGGAGGCGGCCCGCGAGGGGGACCGGCTGAGGGCCTTCGTCCTGGCCGACCTGGCCCGCTACCGCGCCTCCCTCCCCGGCGCCGCCGCGGGCTACCTGGAGTTGCTCCGGGACGCCCTGGCCGCCGGGTACGCCCCCCGCGCCGAGGACCTCGCCGCCCTGCGCGGCCTGCGCGCCACGCCCGCCGCGGCGGCGCTCCTCGCCCGCTGCGAGGCCCCCGCCGAGCGCTCCTCGCGCACTCGGCCGGCCCGCCCGCGCCCACCCGCGGCCACGACGGCGACCATCCCCGCCCCCGCCGGCCCCCGCACGCGGCTCTTCGTCCTGCCGGGCGGCCGCAGCGAGGAGGAGGGCGGGCCGAGGAAGCCGCAGCCGCCCAAGCCGTCGTCCCCCACACCGGCCGAGCGCCCCGTTCCCAAGCCGTCCGAGGTCTTCCCGCCGCGCCGGCGCCCCGCCCCGCCCCCGTCGGAGAAACGGGTCGCGGGGTAGCTAGTCTGGATGCCATGGACTACGTATCCGCGCTCCTTCCGCCCGTGGTGATGGCCGTCTTCTTCACCGCGGTCGTGGTGACGATCGTCAAGAGCCAGGGCGGCCCGAACAAGACCAAGGAGGACGCGGCCGTCGAGGCGGCGTTCGCGCGCGCCGAGTCGGTGCGCCAGGCCGACGGTTCGGCGGAGCCGGGCCAGGCCTGACCTCCTGACGGCCCCCGGTGGGCCTCGTTCGAGGACGTACGACGCGTTCCGCGTCGTACGTCCTTTTTGTCACGTCAATAGGTGTTCCTTCCGCGAAATCCCACTATGGTGGCGGTGTGCCCCGTCCCTTGGGAGAGCTGGAAGACGCCGTCATGACGCGCGTCTGGCAATGGAACCGTCCGGTCACCGTCCGGGAAGTCCTGGAGGATCTGCAGCGGGAACGGTCCATCGCCTACACCACGGTCATGACCGTGCTGGACAATCTCCACCAGAAGGGCTGGGTGCGGAGGGAAGTCGTCGGCCGGGCCTATCGATATACGGCGGTCTCCACGCGCGCGGCCTACTCGGCCGCACTGATGAACGAAGCGTGGTCCCAGAGCGACAACCCGGCAGCCGCGCTCGTCGCCTTCTTCGGCATGATGTCGTCCGAGCAGCGGGAAGCGCTGAACGACGCGATCCGGATCGTCCAGCGCGACGTCCCGGAAGGAGCGGGCGAAGTGCCGGAAGGCTCCGCCCGCCCCGAACGCGAAACAGCGGGAAATGCCGCCGGGCCGGAGCGCGGAGAACCGTCGAATGCGCCGGCGGAAGGCATTGGTCCGGACATCCCCGCACGTACGCCCCCGCACACGAACCCCGCACCCGGCGACGAGTCGTCACCGCCGCCGGCGGGATCGGACACCGCCACCGCTCCGGACGCGCCGGAATCCACCAACCGGTACGCCGGACAACCACCGCCCGGATCGCCGGCACCCCCGGAAAACGTTCCCACCGACGCCGGAACACCTTCCTCAGTGCCGGACGCCCCGGAGTGGCGCGGGGAAGTGGACCGGGACGGGGGCGGCACCCCACCGCCCGGCGCGACGGCGGCCCCGCCCCCCACGGCGGCCGCACCCCCCGGTGCAACTCCGTCTCCCGGGGCGCCTCCGCCCCACGCGCCGGCCACGGCCCCCGCTGCGGCACCGGCCGCGCCCCCCGCACCGGCCACGGCCCCCACCGCGGCTCCACCGCCCGACGCCCCGCCCCCCGCCGCCACCGCGCCGCCCGGTACGGCGGACGCCCGGCCCGGGGGAGGGTCCGACTCCGGCGGTCGCCCCGACACCGACGGCGCCGGACGGGGCCAGGGTGCCCAGCGGCCACCCGGCGCGGAGCGATAGCGTTCGCAGGCATGTCCTCCACGTCATCCGCGTCCGCCCCGACCCCGCCCTCCCCGGAGCCCTCCGGGAATGCCCGCGCGAAAGCCGTCACCGTCCGCCGGGCGAGGACCGCGGACGTCGCCGCGGTCCGCCGGCTCGTCGACCCCTTCGTCACGCGCGGCATCCTCCTCGACAAAGCGACCGTGACGCTTTACGAGGACATCCAGGAGTTCTGGGTAGCGGAACGCGACGAAGACGCTACGGTCGTGGGTTGCGGCGCACTCCACGTGATGTGGGAAGATCTCGCCGAAGTGCGCACTCTCGCCGTGGACCCCGACTTCAAGGGCGCGGGCGTCGGCCATCAGGTGCTGGACAAGTTGCTGCACACCGCCCGCTGGCTCGGGGTGCGCCGGGTATTCTGCCTCACCTTCGAAGTGGACTTCTTCGCGAAGCACGGCTTCGTCGAGATCGGCGAGACCCCCGTGGACGGAGATGTCTACAGCGAGCTGCTGCGTTCCTATGACGAGGGCGTCGCCGAGTTCCTCGGTCTCGAACGAGTGAAGCCGAACACCTTGGGTAACAGTCGCATGCTTCTGCACCTGTGACCCTGCCCGCAGGACGATCCCTATGTCCGAATCGCGTATGTTTCCCGCGTTCTCGCGGTTCTGAACCTGTGCCGAGGGTTTGTGTTTTCCAGAGAAAAGCGGTTTCCTTTCCGCGTACTGCATTTTCGATGAAAGGAAATCCGGTGGCACAGAAGGTTCAGGTCCTTCTTGTCGACGACCTCGACGGCGGCGAGGCGGACGAGACGGTGACGTTCGCTCTGGACGGCAAGACCTACGAGATCGACCTCACCACCGCCAACGCGGACAAGCTCCGCACCCTGCTCGAGCCGTACACCAAGAGCGGCCGGCGCACCGGTGGCCGTACCGCGGGTGGCCGCGGCAAGGGTCGCGCGGCGGCGAACGGCAGCCAGGACACCGCGAAGATCCGCGCCTGGGCCAAGGAGAACGGCTACAACGTGAACGACCGCGGTCGCGTGCCGGCCGAGATCAAGCAGGCGTACGAGGACGCCAACCGCTGACCCCGGGCGCACCGGCGCCGGGGGCGCGGCCCTGGATCCGGCCCTCGGGGTGGGCTCCGTCCCGGCCGCCGTCACCGGCACGGGCCCCGTCGCGGGCACGGGCGGCCAGCAGTCGGGCCCGGTGGCACTCCGCCGCGGCCACCGCGACGAGCCGTACGAGCCCGGAACCGCCCGAGAACCCCGCGACCCCCGTGATCCCCGCGAGCGTGGCCTCCACTTCGCGCCCCGGCACGGGTGGCCGCAGCCAGCCGGCGGCGCCGGGCACCTCCCAACCCGGCGGAGCGGGGGCGGCCATCCGGCCGCCCACCCCCCGGGCGGCCAGGTCCAGGCCCACGCCGCCCCACTCCAGCCACTCCAGGAGGCCGGGGAGCTCCTCCGCGCTCCCCGCCGCCACCAGGATCCGGGCCCGCCCGCCGGCGACGGCGACGGGCCACTCGCCCTCCACGCGCCGGACCACGGCGAGCCCCGCGGCGGCCGGCAGGTCCAGGACGTCGAAGCGGACCCCGGCGAGCAGCCCGGCCGGCGGCCCCGCCACCGCGGGCCAGCCCAGCCGCTCCGCGTACCAGCGGGCGACGCGCGGCCCGTCCACGGGGCGTCCGTCGAGCGGTGTGCGCGGGGGAGGGACGGTGGGCGTCATGCCCGGGGAACTCCCGGCACCCCACGGAAGTTACGCACGGTGGGACATGATCGCTGTGCGTGATCGGATGGGGGGCGTGCGGGCGCACTCGACGGCGCAAGGGTGTTCGCCCGTAGCTGAGGCGGAGGGGGTGCGCCGCATGGAGTGTCGGTGGTTCCGGGTAAGACATCCCTTGTGGGGAGGGGCGACACGCGGGCGCGGACGTCTCACGTTCGCCATCGGCGTACTGCCGGTGCGGGTATCTGCCTGGCCTGCGGGAACATCGTCTCGCACCATCGGGTTGGAGCATTTGTCGGCGTTCGGGTCCGGAGGCCATCGACGGGTGTCGGCAGTTGGAATGAGCGGTCCCCGCTTGCGGGACTAAGCTGCGGAAGGACAGGGAGGGGACCGACCCCTTACTGCCTGACCGCTCTGAGGAGCGATTAACGATGTTCGAGAGGTTCACCGACCGCGCGCGGCGGGTTGTCGTCCTGGCTCAGGAAGAAGCCCGGATGCTCAACCACAACTACATCGGCACCGAGCACATCCTCCTGGGCCTGATCCACGAGGGTGAGGGTGTCGCCGCTAAGGCCCTGGAGAGCCTCGGGATTTCGCTCGAGGCGGTCCGCCAGCAGGTGGAGGAGATCATCGGCCAGGGCCAGCAGGCCCCGTCCGGTCACATCCCCTTCACGCCCCGTGCCAAGAAGGTCCTGGAGCTGTCGCTCCGTGAGGCCCTCCAGCTCGGCCACAACTACATCGGCACCGAGCACATCCTGCTCGGCCTGATCCGCGAGGGCGAGGGCGTCGCCGCCCAGGTCCTCGTGAAGCTGGGCGCCGATCTCAACCGGGTGCGGCAGCAGGTCATCCAGCTGCTCTCCGGTTACTCCGGGGGCAAGGAGGCGGCCACCGCCGGCGGTCCCGCCGAGGGCACGCCCTCGACCTCCCTGGTCCTCGACCAGTTCGGCCGCAACCTCACGCAGGCCGCCCGCGAATCCAAGCTCGACCCGGTCATCGGGCGCGAGAAGGAGATCGAGCGGGTCATGCAGGTACTGTCCCGCCGGACCAAGAACAACCCGGTCCTCATCGGCGAGCCCGGCGTCGGCAAGACGGCGGTCGTCGAGGGCCTGGCGCAGGCCATCGTCAAGGGCGAGGTGCCCGAGACCCTCAAGGACAAGCACCTCTACACGCTGGACCTCGGCGCGCTCGTCGCCGGCTCCCGCTACCGCGGTGACTTCGAGGAGCGCCTGAAGAAGGTCCTCAAGGAGATCCGCACCCGCGGCGACATCATCCTGTTCATCGACGAGCTCCACACCCTCGTGGGTGCGGGCGCCGCCGAGGGCGCGATCGACGCCGCCAGCATCCTCAAGCCGATGCTGGCCCGCGGTGAACTCCAGACCATCGGCGCCACCACGCTCGACGAGTACCGCAAGTACCTGGAGAAGGACGCCGCGCTGGAGCGCCGCTTCCAGCCCATCCAGGTCGCGGAGCCGTCCCTGCCGCACACCATCGAGATCCTGAAGGGTCTGCGCGACCGTTACGAGGCGCACCACCGCGTCTCGATCACGGACGAGGCCCTCGTCCAGGCCGCGACGCTGGCCGACCGGTACATCTCGGACCGCTTCCTGCCGGACAAGGCGATCGACCTGATCGACGAGGCCGGTTCCCGGATGCGCATCCGCCGGATGACCGCGCCGCCGGACCTCCGCGAGTTCGACGAGAAGATCGCCTCCGTCCGCCGGGACAAGGAGTCCGCGATCGACGCGCAGGACTTCGAGAAGGCCGCGTCCCTCCGCGACAAGGAGAAGCAGCTCCTGGCCGCGAAGGCCAAGCGGGAGAAGGAGTGGAAGGCCGGCGACATGGACGTCGTCGCCGAGGTCGACGGCGAGCTGATCGCCGAGGTCCTCGCGACGGCCACCGGCATCCCGGTCTTCAAGCTGACGGAGGAGGAGTCCTCCCGTCTGCTCCGCATGGAGGACGAGCTCCACAAGCGCGTCATCGGCCAGAAGGACGCCATCAAGGCCCTGTCGCAGGCCATCCGCCGTACGCGGGCCGGCCTCAAGGACCCGAAGCGCCCCGGTGGCTCGTTCATCTTCGCCGGCCCGTCCGGTGTCGGTAAGACCGAGCTGTCCAAGACGCTCGCCGAGTTCCTCTTCGGCGACGAGGACGCGATGATCTCCCTCGACATGTCGGAGTTCAGCGAGAAGCACACCGTCTCGCGCCTCTTCGGCTCCCCGCCCGGATACGTCGGGTACGAGGAGGGCGGTCAGCTCACCGAGAAGGTCCGCCGCAAGCCGTTCTCCGTCGTCCTGTTCGACGAGGTCGAGAAGGCCCACCCCGACATCTTCAACTCCCTGCTCCAGATCCTGGAGGACGGTCGCCTGACCGACTCCCAGGGCCGGGTCGTGGACTTCAAGAACACCGTCATCATCATGACGACCAACCTCGGGACGCGGGACATCTCCAAGGGCTTCAACCTGGGCTTCGCCGCCCAGGGTGACGTCAAGACCGGCTACGACCGGATGAAGGCGAAGGTCAACGAGGAGCTGAAGCAGCACTTCCGCCCCGAGTTCCTGAACCGCGTCGACGACACCGTCGTCTTCCACCAGCTCAGCCAGGAAGACATCATCCAGATCGTCGACCTGATGATCGCCAAGGTGGACGAGCGCCTGAAGGACCGCGACATGGGCCTGGAGCTCAGCGGTGACGCGAAGATCCTCCTGGCGAAGAAGGGCTACGACCCCGTGCTGGGCGCCCGTCCGCTGCGCCGGACGATCCAGCGCGAGATCGAGGACATCCTGTCGGAGAAGATCCTCTTCGGCGAGCTGCGCCCCGGTCACATCGTGGTCGTGGACACCGAGGGCGAGGGTGAGGAGAAGAAGTTCACCTTCCGTGGTGAGGAGAAGTCGGCGCTGCCGGACGCCCCGCCGATCGAGGCGGCCGGCGGACCGGGCCCGAACCTCTCCAAGGACGCGTGACACCGGACGCGTGACACCCGGGGCGTGACACCGTCGCGCCGAGTGGTGGGAGGGCTGCCCCCTCGGACTGGATCTCCAGTCCGAGGGGGCAGCCCCTTTTCGTGCCCGCAGGCCCCCTCCGGGCCCCACGGGCCGCAGACCCTCCGGTCCTCGGCGCCGGCGGTGCTCGGTCCTCGGCGCCGGCGGCCCTGGTCCCCGGTCCGGCGGCCCTCCGGCCCCCGGAGCCGGCGGTCAGCAGAGGGCGTGCGGCTTCCGCCAGGCGCACTCCAGGCCGGTCGTCGCCGCATCGGCCTGCCGCCGTGCCCCCGCGTCGTCGGCGCGGGCGGCCCGGATCGTCCCCGCGGCCGTGTCGGAGGAGGCCAGCGTGACGACCACGGCGTCCTCGACGCTCTTCACCGACGACGCCAGGTGGTTGTTCAGCACGACGCCGTACACCAGGCGGCGGCCGGCGGCGTCAGTGACGTACCCGGCGAGGGCCGAGGCGCCGGTCAGGGTGCCGGTCTTGGCGCGGGCGTTGAGTGCCGCCGGGGTGCCGCACATGCGGCTGCGCAGGGTTCCGCCGACGGCCCGGTCCTGGGCGCAGGCCACCGGCAGGGAGGCGTACCAGTCGGCGAACCAGGGGGCGTCCTGCACGGCGAGGAGGAGCCGGGTCAGTTGGGCGGCGGGGAAGAGGTTCATCCGCGACAGACCCGAGCCGTCGACCTGGCGCAGTCGTCTGGTGTCGACGCCCTCCTTCCCCAGGTACGCGTCGATGGCGGCGAGGCCCGCCTCCCAGCTGCCGCTGCCGGAGACCTCGTACCCCATGGCCTTGGTGAGGGCCTCGGCGTGCATGTTGTTCGACAGCTTCATGAAGGGCAGCAGCAGCTCCCGCAGCGGCATCGACCGGTGCGCCGCCAGGGACCGGGCCGCGGTCGGCGTGGGCAGGCCCAGCCGGACGGGGCCGTCGACGCGTACGCCGTGGGCGGCGAGCGCGTCGGCGAAGACCGCCGTGGCGTACCCCGTCGGCTCGTCGACGGTGATCCACTCCTTGGTCGGGGAGGCCCCGACGGGGATCTCACCGGTGATCACGAGGGTGTTCGTGCCGTGGGCGCGGGTGATGGCGAGCGTGTCGGGGCGGCCGGCGGCGACGGTCGTGGCGCGGTTGTCGACGCGCACGTAGTCGGTGCGCGGTGTCAGGGTGACCGCGGGGCGCCGCCCGGCGGTGGCCGCGGCGGCCGCCTCGACGATGAGGGTGCCGGAGTCGTAGTCGGTGTCCGGGGCGAGGGTCAGCGGGGAGATCTGCGCGGAGTAGTACGACGACTCGTCGTCCGCGGCCCACGAGCGGCCCAGGCGGTGGGTGTCGAAGCGGGTGTCGTCCGCGACGAGGCGGCCGGTGACGCGCCGGACGCCCGTGGCGGCGACCCGCGCGGCGAGCCGGTCGTAGTCGGCGGCGAGGGTGGTCGGGTCGCCGGTGCCGCGCAGGTACAGGTCGCCGTGGAGCGTCCCGCGGTGGCTGCGGCCGGTGGCCAGCACCTCCGTGGTGAACCGGTGGTCGGGGCCGAGGACCGCCATCGCCGCCGCCGAGGTGGGGATCTTCGTGGCGGAGGCCGGCATGAGGCGGTCCCCGCCGTCGCGCTGGTACAGCGTGGCGCCGGTGGCGGCGTCGGCGACGACGACGCCCGCGGCGGCCCCGTCGAGGCGGGGGTCGGTGAGGATCCGGTCGATGGCGCCCTTCAGGCCGGTGTCGGACGGCCCGGCGTCCGCCGGCTCTCCCGCCAGGCCCTGCACGGTCCAGGTGAGGAGCGCGGCCAGGCCGAGGGCGGTGCCCCGGGCGGCGAGGGACTTGCGCGTCTTCGTGGTGCGCGTCACGGGTCTCATGCGACCTGAGGATCCCGGAGCCAGGGCCCCTCAGGAAGTAGGCGGAGCGGGTTCCCCGTGACGATGCGCACAGGGCAAACCGGACGTACTAGAGGGAATAGTGATCCGGCGACAGAAGTGATCTCGCGATGCGGGCTCCTGGCGAGGGGCGCGGCGTGGAGTGGTGGGGGCGGGCGGGGTCGGTGCGGCCACCAGGCGGGGTGGGGCGGGGCGCCGACCTTGGACATGGCGGTTGTTTGCGGCTTTTGTCCGCATTTTCCTGGGTGGGGTGCGGCCTCTCCGTCCGCGTCAAGTGTGCGCGTCACACCGTCGTCGCTACGACCGGACGTCGTAGAACGGGCGTTTGGGACATGCCGGGAGAAGCCGGTACCAAGGATGACCGAAGGCCCGGTGCGCCGCTCGCACCGGGTCGGTCCTTGTTCCCCGCCCCGGAGGTTCCCCTCGATGTCGCACGCCAAGCACCCCGCCCGTAACGCCGCCGTCGCCCTCGCCGCCGCCGGCATGGGAGCCACGATGGTGTTCGGTGCCGGTGCGTCGGCCGTCGCGGCCGAGGCACGGGCCCCGCTCGCCCTGGACACCGCCACCGCCGTCGCGGCCCAGGCGTCCGCCCAGGCCCAGGCCGCCCACCAGGCCGCCGTCGCGAAGGCCGCGCAGGCCGCGAAGGCGCAGGCCGCCCAGGCGAAGGCAGCGGCCGCGAAGAAGGCCGCCGTCGCCAAGGCCGCGGCCGCCAAGAAGGCCGCGGCGAAGAAGGCCGCCGCCGCCAAGGCCGTCGACTGGGTCAAGCCGGTCAGCGGCTACAAGCTCACCGCCGGCTACGCGCAGGGCGGCGCCATGTGGACGAACAAGCACTCCGGCCAGGACTTCGCCGTCCCCGTCGGCACCCCCGTCAAGGCCACCCACTCCGGCGTCGTCGTGAAGGCCGGCCCCAACGGCGGCGGCGACGGCCCCGCGTACGGCAACGCCGTCGTGATCAAGCACGCGAACGGCACCTACTCGCAGTACGCGCACCTGTCGAAGATCAACGTGCACGTCGGCGCCAAGGTGAAGACCGGCCAGCAGATCGCCCGCTCCGGCAACACCGGCAACTCCTCCGGCCCGCACCTGCACTTCGAGATCCGTACGACCGCCGACTACGGCTCCTCCGTGAACCCGGCGAAGTTCCTGCGCGCCGAGGGCGTCGTCATCTGACGCACGCGGTCATCCGATCCACGCGGCCGTGGGTCCACGCGGTCACGTGATCCACACGGTCACCTGACGGGAGGCGTCGCCTGACGGGCGGCGCCTCCCGGCGTCCCGCCGGGCGGCGGCTCAGGTCTCGTCCGGCGGGAACTGCATCATGGGGAAGCTCCCCGTGTTGGTGGGGGCGTGCTCCGGCAGCCACAGCACCGCGATGGCACCCCCCGCGCCCGGGGCGGTGCCCTCCGGCGCCGCGTTGCGGAAGGTGAGCCGGGCCCCCAGGACCCGCGCCTGACCCGCCGCGATCGTCAGGCCCAGACCGTGACCGGCGCCCGCCCGGTCGCTCGCGCCGGTGCGGAAACGGCTCGGCCCCTCGCGCAGCAGCGCCTCCGGGAAGCCCGGACCGTGGTCGCGCACCCGCACCACCCGCCCCTCGACGGTGACCTCCACCGGCGGCTTGCCGTACTTGGCGGCGTTGCTCAGCAGGTTCCCGAGGATGCGCTCCAGCCGGCGCGGGTCGGTGTTCACCCACGACTCGTGCACCACCCGCACCACCGCGTCCGGGTTCACCACCCGCACGCGCCGGCTGACGAACTCACCGAGGGTGATCTCCTGGAGCTCGGCCCGCTCCGACGCGCTGTCCAGCCGGGCCACCTCCAGGACGTCCTCGACCAGCGTCCGCATCGCCCGCGCCCGGTCCCTGACCAGCTCCGTCGGGCGGCCGGGCGGCAGCAGCTCCGCCGCCGTCAGCAGCCCCGTCACGGGGGTGCGCAACTCGTGCGCGATGTCCGCGGTGACCCGGCGCTCCGCCTCGATCCGCTCGTGCAGGGCGTCCGTCAGGGCGTCCACCGCCCGCGCCAGCTCGTCCGTCTCGTCCCGGACGACGCCGCCGATCGCGTCGCGCACCCGCACGTCCGTGTTCCCCTGGGCGACCTTCCCCGCCGCGGTCGCCGCCTTGCGCAGCCGGCGGGACAGCTGGCCGCCGATCAGCACGCCGAGCGCCGAGCCGACGAACACCACGGAGACCGAGCCGACGACGAGCGCCTCGTCGAGCCGCTTCATGACGGTCGCGCTGCGGTCCGCGAACGGGGTGTGCAGCGACAGCACGTCGCCGTTGCCGAGCGGCACGGCCGCCCAGACGTCGGGCGCGCCGCTCGCGTGCTCCTGCACGTAGGTGCCGCGGTGCCTGCGGTCCACGAGCCGCTTCAGCTCGCGCGGCAGGCTCGGGTCGTTCAGCTTGGTGCCGAAGCGCGGCTCCTTCGGCTTCGACGCCTCGTACACGCGCTGCGCGAACAGCAGCCGCTCCATCTGGACCTCGCGGGCGTTGTCGAGCATCGACACGCGGGCGGCGTTGTGGACGACCAGGCTCAGCGCGACCGTGATGAGGGCGCCCACGGCGGCGATCGCGATGGAGATCTTCCATCGGACACCGGTCCGCAGTGCGGGCTGCTTCATCGGACGTCGTCCTGTTCTGTGCGGGGAGGTGCGGAGCGGAGCTGTACGGAGCGGGTCGGGGAGGAGCGGTACGGGCCGGCGGAGGCGTCCCCGGGCGGTGCGTCCGCGCGGTACGGGGGCTGCGGTACGCGGCGGAGCCGTGCGGGGGCGGGGCCCGGCGCGGCGGGGCTACGCCCGGAGCTTGTACCCGAAACCGCGGACCGTCTCGATCCGGTCCTGTCCGATCTTCGTCCGCAGCCGCTGCACGTGGACGTCCACGACGCGGGTGTCGCCGCCCCAGCCGTAGTCCCAGACGCGTTCCAGCAGCTTGTCGCGCGACAGGACCGTGCCCGGCGCGGAGGAGAACTCCAGCAGCAGCCGCATCTCCGTGGGCGTCAGCGCGACCGGCGCGCCGCCCTTGCGGACCTCCATGCCCTCCGTGTCGACCTCCAGGTCGCCGAAGAGCAGCAGGCCGCGCTCGCCCGGCCCGCCCCGGTCGCCGCCGTCGCCGGCGGCACCGCCGGCGTGGCCGAAGCGCCGCAGCACGGCCCGGATCCGGGCCACCAGCACCGCGCCGTCGAACGGCTTGGTGACGTAGTCGTCCGCGCCCGCCTCCAGGCCCAGCACCACGTCGATCGAGTCGGCGCGCGCCGACAGCATGATGACCGGCACCGTCGACTCGTCGCGGATGCGGCGGCACAGGCTGACGCCGTCCATCCCGGGGAGCATCACGTCCAGCAGCGCGATGTCCGGCTGCCGCGCGCGGAACGACTCCAGCCCGGACAGGCCGTCGGGCATCGCCGTCACGGCGAACCCGTCCCGCTCCAGGGCCAGCTGCGTGGCCTCCCGGATCACGTCGTCGTCCTCGACGAACAGCACACGCGTCTCCGCCATACCCCGTCCTCCCGCGCCCTCAGTCCTCACCCGGGCCGGTCGGCGCGGGACCGCTGATGTCCCCGCCCTCGACGGCCTTGCTGTACTCGTTGCGCACCACGTAGTGCTCCGTGAACCTGTCCGACGACCACCGGTAGGTGATCACCTCCTCGCCGGACGGATACGCGATCGGATCGCCCTTCGCGTACACCTGCTTGGTCACGACGAGGTCGCCCCGGTCGATCGCCGAGTACACGGCGGGCTCCTCCAACGCGAACACGTTCTCGAACTTCTGCTCCCGCTTCCGGTACACATACGTTCCTACGCCGACGGCGTCGCCGCACGTCAGTACGTTGACGACGACGTCGGCCGCGGTGGTTCCGGTGAGGTTGCCGTACGAGGTGTCGACCGGGTACGCGTCCGGGCCGCAGGGCCGGAGGTCCTTCTTCACCCGGTCGCTGACCTTCGGGTCGTTCTTCAGCAGCTCGACCGCGTCGACCCGCTCGAAGGGCGAGGAGGCCGAGGGGGAGGGGGCCGCGGCGCCGGAGGGCCCGCCCTGTTCCGTGGGGGCCGCGCCCTCGTCGCGGGTGCCGGTGCCCCCGGTGGAGCAGCCGGCGGCGAGGAGCCCGAGCAGACCGACGGCGGCGAGGCCGGCCATCGCCGCCGTCCCCGCCGCCCGTCCGCTCCCGGCCGTCGTCCCCTTGTCGGCCCCGGCCGTCGTCCCGGTCCGGGCCTCGGCAGCCGTCCCGGCCGCCGTGCCCGCTCCCGCCCCGGCCGCCGTCCCGGCCCCGGCCGTCATCGGGGCCGCCGCGCCGGGGGCGGCGGCCCGTGCCGGGCCGCCGTTCCCGCGTCTACCGCTCAGGCCGCGCACCGCTCCTGCTCCCGTCCCTGACCCCGCCCGTCGCCGCGCACCCCGCTCCGGGCGCGCCGGTCGAGGGCGCGGGCGTCGATGTCCCGGTTCTCCAGCTCCTGGCGGAGCCGGGCGAGCGCGCGGTGCAGTGTGCTCTTCACCGTACCGGTCGACATGCCGAGCGCGGCCGCGGTCTCCTCGGTGCTCATCTGCTCCCAGTGCCGCAGGACGACGACGCTGCGCTGCTTGGGCGCCAGCACCTTCAGCACGTCCATGAGCAGGGCCCGGTCCGCGTGCTGCTCGGTCGCGTCGTCGACGGACGCGTCGGGGAGCTGCTCGGTGGGCACCTCCTCCAGCTTGCGGGCGCGCCACCACTCGGTCCGCGTGTTGATCATGACGCGGCGCAGGTAGGCGTCGGCGAGGGACTTGTCGGCTATGCCGTCCCAGCGGCCGTACGTACGGGCCAGCGCGGTCTGCAGCAGGTCCTGGGCGTCGACCGGATCGGGCACCAGTCGCCGGGCGCTGCGCAGCAGGGCGTCCTGCCGTGTGCGGACGTACTCCTCGAATCCGAGCACCTCGCCGTGCGACATCCCGAACCGCCTCCGTTTCCCCGTGACAAGCCGTGGTCCCGCAGCGCCGCCGGCCACTCCGGCCGGCTTCCCCGCGCTGACACCACGAGAAGTTACGGAGCGCTTGTCACGGCACTGTCCGATCCACCCTGCGGCGGGCGCACGGCTGTCCATCGGTTGTGTAACAGCGGTGGTGTGACAGCGGTGTGTGAGGACGGGGACGCGCAGCGGTACGGCCGCGGCGGCCCCGAGCGGCCACGGGCTCGGGGCCGCCGGGAGGGCGAGTCGGGGCCGCCGGAAGGGCAGGGCGGGGCCCCGCGGAGGACGGGACGGGGCCGCCGGGAGGGGGCACGGGGCCAGGGGAGCGGGGAGCGGGGCGGCGCCGGGCCCGGGCGGGGAGACCCCCGCCGGGCCCCGACCGTCAGGCCGACGGGAGGCGGTAGCGTCCGCCGTCGAGGGGCTCGACGAGGCCGTCCGCGACCAGGCCGTCCAGGGCGCGGGCCCGCTGCACGGGCTCGTGCCAGACCGCGTCCAACGCGGCCTGCGGGACGGGGCCGTGCGCCTCGCGCAGCACCGCGAGGAGCTTGCCGCGCACCTGCCGGTCGGTACCGGCGTACGTCTGGCCGCGGCGCGCCGGGCCCTCGTGGGCGGGCTTCCCGGCGAGCCGCCAGGCGCACTCGCGGGCGATCGGGCAGCGTCCGCAGTCCTCGTTGCGGGCCGTGCACACCAGTGCGCCGAGCTCCATCGAGGCCGCCGCCCAGCGGGCCGCCCGGGCCTCGTCGTCCGGGAGCAGGGCACGCGCGATGCGGCGCTCGGCGGCGGTCGTGGCGTTCGGCGGGTACTGGACGCCCGACACCGCACGGGCGATGACGCGCCGGACGTTGGTGTCCAGGACGGCGTGGCGCTGCCCGTACGCGAACGAGGCGACCGCCGCCGCCGTGTACTCCCCGATGCCGGGCAGGGCGAGCAGCTGCGCGTGGTCGCTCGGCACGTCACCGCCGTGCCGTTCCGTTATGGCGACGGCCGCGCCGTGCAGCCGCAGGGCCCGGCGCGGGTAGCCCAGGCGCCCCCAGGCGCGGACGGCCTCGCCGGGCGCCTCGGCCGCCAGTGCGGCCGGGCGGGGCCAGCGCGCCAGCCACTGCTCGTACACCGGCAGGACCCGGCTGACCGGGGTCTGCTGGAGCATGAACTCGCTGACCATCACCCCCCACGCGCCCGCTTCGGGGCGCCGCCAGGGCAGGTCGCGGGCGTGCTGGTCGAACCACGCGAGGACGGGGGTGTGGAGTCGGTCCGGTGAGGGGGCGGGGGCCGCTTCGGGAGTCTCGATCGCAGTCATGGCACGACGATCCTGACACGTCCCGCCGTCGTTTCCCGCGTTACCCCGGACCACGGCCCGGACGCGGCGCCGCCGGACGCCCCGGGAGATCGCCGGGTGCGCCGGGGCGACCCCGAACACCCCGGGGCGGCGCCGGGCACCCCCAAGGCGCCGGGCACCCCCAAGGCCCCGGGCACCCCCAGGGCCCCGGGCGCCGCAGGGGACACGCCGGTGCGCCGCAGGGGATCGGGACGCCCCGGACCCCCGGTGTGCCTCAGCGAAGTCGGCGCGGCCGGTACGCCCGTCGCGCCTCCGGACCCCCGTGCGCCTCGGCGAGGTCCGGGCGCCCGCACATCCGGCGCGCCTCCGGGCCCGGGCACCCGGTACGCCTCAGGAGACGCGCCGGTGCGCCGCCTCGCGCCGTCCGCGTCGTCCGCGCTGCTGGGGGACCACCGGCCGGGCGTCACCGTGGGCGTCGCCGTGGAAGCCGCTGCCGGGTCCGCCGTGGAGGGCGCCGCCGGGCACGCCGTGGGCGGTGCCCGACCGCTCGGCGCCCGCCGCCACCGCGCCGACCCGGGCGTCGGGACCGGGGCCCGCGAGCCACCGCGCCGCCGACGACCCGCTCGTCCGCATCGTCCCCACCAGTCGCGCGGTCGGGCCCGTCAGCACCCGGACGAACAGGACCACGGCCAGCGCGCCCACGACGAGACCCGCCGCCACGTCGTGCGGGTAGTGCACGCCCACGAAGACCCGGGAGAACGCCATCAGCACGGCCAACGGCGCCGTCAGCCACGCGATGCGGCGCCACGCCAGCGCGAGCGCCATCGCGGAGGCGCCGGCGATGGCGGAGTGGTTGCTCGGGAACGACCAGTCCCCGTACGGGGGGCACTCGGCGATCGACGCGACGGCGCCCACCACCGCCCGGCACGGCCTCTCCTCGTCCACCAGTGACTTGAGGGTCTCGCTGACGACGTAGCCGAAGGCGGTGGCGACCGGGGCGAGCGCGGCGACCGCCACGGCCCGCGGGTCGGCGGGGCGCACCCGCCACCAGGCGACGACGAACAGCGCACCGAAGACCAGCAGTCCGGCGTCGGTGCCGATCTCGAAGAAGACCTGCACCCAGTGCGGGGTGTCCTGCGCGAAATCGGTGACGGAGCGATAGAGGTCCTGACTCATGAGGAGCGACGGTACCCGGCCGCCGGAACCGCTCGTTCGGCGCCTTCCCCCCGACGCACCGCCGCCGATCGCCGCCAACGACCCCACGGATGTGTGATCATCGGCAGAATTTGGCGCAGGAGCGGCGGGTGGGGCGGGAGTTGGCGTCGATCTCTCGTACAGTTTTCGCGTGGGATCTCTGCGCAATCCGGTCGGGCCGCTTCCCTCCTCCATCTACTGGCGGCGGAGGGCGGTCCTCGCGGGCGTGGTCGCGCTGCTCGCGCTGCTCGTCGCCTGGTTCGTCAGCTCCGGTGACGGCGACGGCGGCAAGGGCGGCGACGGTGCCAACGGTGCTTCGCCCGCCCCGTCGATCACGCCGGGACCCTCACCGTCGGGCCCGGCCATCAGCGCCGCGCCGGGCGGCCGCGACGACACCGGCGGTTCCGGCGGCACGGGCGGAACCGGCGGTACGGCGGGTTCCGGCGGTACGGCGGGCGCGGGCGGCTCCGGCGGTACGGCCTCCGGCGCGGGCGGTCCGGGCGGTACGGGTACCGGCGGCGCGGGTTCCGGTGGCGGCGCGGCCGCGGGCGGCGCCGGCGGCGGACAGGGCGGTGCCACGGGCTCGGCCCGGCTGGTCCCCGCCGACTCCCCGCTACCCCACTGCGTCCCGGGCGCGCTCCAGCTCACCCTCAGCAGCACCAAGGTCTCGTACGCCCCCGGCGAGGAGCCCCGCTTCCGGCTGACCGCGCGCAACACGTCGGCGACCGGCTGCAAGACCGACCTGGGCCCGGCGACGGCCGTCCTGACCATCAGCGACGGGAAGGACGAGGAGATCTGGTCGTCCGACGACTGCCTCCGGGGCGACGGCCGCGCCTACGTCTCCGTCCCCGCGGGCGGCACCGCCACGTACACCGTCGCGTGGGACCGCCGCCACAGCGCGCCCCGCTGCGGCACCCCCTCCCCCCGGGTCGCGGGCCCCGGCACCTACCTCGCGGAGGCGACCGTGCCGGGCGTGAAGGGCGTGCTGCGCTCCTCCATCACGCTGGCGAAGGACTGACGGACGGCGCCGGGCGGGCCGGACGCGCCGCTCGCCGGGCGGGTCAGACGTACCGCTCCAGGATCGACGACTCGGCCAGCCGCGACAGGCCCTCCCGCACGCTGCGGGCGCGCGCCTCGCCGACGCCGTCGACGGTCTGGAGGTCGTCGACGCTCGCGGCGAGCAGCTTCTGCAGTCCGCCGAAGTGCTCCACCAGCCGCTCGATGATCGCCCCGGGCAGGCGCGGCACCTTCGCGAGGAGGCGGTAGCCGCGCGGCGACACGGCCGAGTCGAGGGTCTCCGGCGATCCGCTGTAACCGAGCGCGCGGGCCACGGTGGGCAGCTCCAGCAGCTCGGCGTGGGACAGCGCGTCCAGCTCGGTGAGCGCCTCCGCGACGGTACGGGACCGCTTCGCGGTCGGCTCGGGGACGTAGTCCCGCACGACGAGCTCCCGCTCCGGCTCGACGCCCGCGATCAGCTCGTCCAGCTGGAGGGCGAGGAGGCGGCCGTCGGTGCCGAGCTCGACCACGTACTCGGCGATCTCGGTGGCGATCCGGCGGACCATCTCCAGCCGCTGCGCCACGGCGGTCACGTCCCGGACGGTCACCAGGTCCTCGATCTCCAGGGCGGAGAGCGTGCCGGCGACCTCGTCCAGGCGCAGCTTGTACCGCTCCAGCGTGGCGAGGGCCTGGTTGGCGCGCGACAGGATCGCCGCGGACTCCTCCAGGACGCGCCGCTCGCCGTCGACGTACAGGGCGATCAGCCGCATCGACTGCGACACGGAGATCACGGGGAACCCGCACTGCTTCGACACCCGGTCCGCGGTGCGGTGCCGGGTGCCGGTCTCCTCGGTGTGGATCGACGCGTCGGGCACCAGCTGGACGCCCGCGCGCAGGATCTTGGTGCTGTCCTTGTCGAGGATGAGCGCGCCGTCGAGCTTGCACAGCTCGCGCAGGCGGGTCGCGGTGAACTCCACGTCCAGCACGAAGCCGCCGGTGCACATCGACTCGACGGTCTTGTCCATGCCGAGGACGATCAGACCGCCCGTGTTGCCGCGGAGGATGCGCTCCAGTCCGTCCCTCAACGCCGTGCCCGGGGCGACCGCGCTGAGCGACGCGCGCATGAGCGCTTCGTTGCCGGAGCCTCCGCCCGACTTTCCGGGTGTTCCCCGGTCGTTGGCTGCCACTGCACTCCTCCGGCTCGTACGGGTGGGCGAGACCAGGCCAAAGTCTAGCGACCCCCACCGGGCCGAGGGCTGCGGCCGTGAATCCGCCCGGGACGGAGGGCCCCCGTACCCCGGGCCCCACCCCTCTCGATGATGCCCTGCGGCACGCCGCAGTGACCCACCCGCGGTCCACCCGCGGTAAGCCTGCGGTCCACCCGCGGTCCGTCCGCGGTCCACCCGCGGTAAGCCTGCGGTCCACCCGCGGTGCGTCCGCGGCCCGCTCGCGACGGTCGGAGCGCCGCCCGCGCCTCGGTCACCCCCGCCGAGCGCGCCCCACCGGTCGCGCCCGCCCCGCGGCCCGCGCCCGGCCTCAGCCGGACGGCGCCCGAGCCCCCGCCCGGCCCGCGGGGCCCGGCGGGGGCTCGGCCTCAGTCGGCCTCAGTCGGCCTCAGTCGGCCTCAGTCGGCCTCGGTCGGCCTCAGTCGGCCTCAGTCGGCCTCAGTCGGCCTCGGTCGCGCCCGGGGCCGGGGCGGTGGCGCGGCGACGGCGGGGCAGGACGCTCAGCGCCTCACCCATGTCCGCCACCTCCAGCACCCGCATCCCCGCGGGCACCTTCCCCGGGTCGGACGGCACGAGGGCGTGCGTGAAGCCGAGCCGGTGGGCCTCGGCGAGCCGCCGCTGCACGCCCGTCACCCGCCGCACCTCTCCGGCGAGGCCGACCTCACCGATCGCCACGAGGTTCTTCGGCAGCGGCGTGTCGCTGGCCGCCGACGCCAGCGCCAGCGCGATGGCGAGGTCCGCGGCGGGCTCGGACAGCCGCACGCCGCCGACCGTCGCGCTGTAGATGTCCCGCTTGCCCAGCGCGCTGATCCGCCCCCGCTGCTCCAGCACCGCCAGCATCATCGACACCCGGGAGGTCTCCAGACCGGACGTCGTCCGCCGGGGCGAGGGGATCTGGGAGTCGACCGTCAGCGCCTGCACCTCGGCCACGAGCGGACGCCGCCCCTCCAGCGTCACCGTCAGGCACGTGCCGGGCACGGGCTCGGCGCGGCGCGTGAGAAACAGCCCGCTGGGGTCGGCGAGGCCCGTGATGCCCTCGTCGTGCAGCTCGAAGCAGCCCACCTCGTCCGTCGCCCCGTAGCGGTTCTTCACGCCCCGCACCAGCCGCAGCCGGGCGTGCCGGTCGCCCTCGAACTGCAGCACCACGTCCACGAGGTGCTCCAGCAGCCGGGGCCCCGCGATGGCACCGTCCTTCGTGACGTGCCCGACCAGCAGGGTCGCCATGCCCCGCTCCTTGGACGCCCGGATGAGCGCCCCGGCGACCTCCCGCACCTGCGCCATGCCGCCCGGCGCCCCGTCGATCTCCGGGGACGCCACCGTCTGCACCGAGTCCAGCACCAACAGGGACGGCTTCACCGCGTCCAGGTGTCCCAGCACCGCCGACAGGTCCGTCTCGGCGGCCAGGTACAGGTGGTCGTGGACGGCCCCGATCCGGTCCGCCCGCAGCCGCACCTGGCTCGCCGACTCCTCACCCGTCACGTAGAGGGTCGGGTGCTCGGCGCTCGCGGCCTTCGCGGCCACGTCCAGCAACAGCGTCGACTTGCCGACGCCGGGCTCGCCCGCGAGCAGCACCACCGCGCCCGGCACCAGCCCCCCGCCGAGCACCCGGTCCAGCTCGTCGACCCCCGTCCCGCGCGCCTCGGCCTGCCGGCCGTCGACCTGACCGATGGGCAGCGCGGCCGTCGACACCCGCCCGGCCGCCGTCGTGCGCACGGCGGGCGCGCCGTACTCCTCCACCGTCCCCCACGCCTGGCACTCGGGGCAGCGGCCGAGCCATTTGGCCGTCGTCCATCCGCACTCGGTGCAGCGGTAGGACGGCCGGTCCTTGGTGGATTTCGTACGGGCAGCCATGCGCCACACCGTAGCGGCCGCCACTGACAACCCCGTCCGCACCGGCGTCGCCCGGGACGGCCGCGTTAGGGGGGTCACGCGCCATTGGCAAATCCCACTGTCCCCTTTCGAGGGATACGTTCACCCGTAAGGCTTAAAAGAGCCGGAGGGGTACGGAGAGTGTGCCTGTGGCCGCCTACGGTCGCCGGGTGATGAGCAGCAGGCTGGAGCCCCCCACGTACACCACCGGCGCACACCGGGTGGAGCGCCGTGCGCCCCGGAGCGGTCCCGGGACGCTCACGCAGCGCCCGCCCGCGCGGTACGAGCCGTACGTCGACGGTCTGTTCACCTACTGCCTCTCCGTCCTGTGCGACCACGACGCGGCGACGTCCGTGCTCGGCGAGGTGCTGGCCGTCGCCGAGCGCCAGCACGGGCGCGGGCCCGCGGACGAGTCGCGCCGCCGTGCCTGGCTGTACGCCCTCGCCCGCTGGTCCTGCCTGCGCGAGCTCGGCGAGCAGCGGCGCGGGCGCCAGGGCGCCCACTCCGCTCGGCGGCCCGGCGCGGAGGAGGCGCCGCGCGTGTCCGAGGAGACCGCCGAGCGGCGCCGCCGCGAGCTGGCCACGCTCGCCTGGCCGGAGGCCGCCGGGACCTCGCCGGAGCAGCGGGAGGCGCTGGAGCTCGCGGTGCGCCACCGGCTGGGCGCCCCGGAGGTGGCCGCCGTGCTCGGCATGGCCCCGCAGGCGGCCCGCGAGCTGCTGTCCGCCGCGGCCTGCGAGGTCGAGCGGACCCGCGCCGCGCTCGCCGTGGTCGAGACGGGCACGTGCTCGGCGGTGGCCCGGCTCACCGGCGACCACCAGGTGCTGCTGTCGGCGGCCCTCCGCCGCGAGCTGGTGCGGCACGTCGACGACTGCCCGCTGTGCCGCCGCGCCGCCGAGCGGGCCGAGGCCGCGGGCCCGTGGCCCGGCTCCACGGTCACGCCCGCGACGCTCCCCCTCGTACCGGCGCCGCGCGCCGCGGCGTGCGCGGCGATGCTGCACGTCCGGCGCACCCGCTCCGCCGGCCCCCGCTTCGGGCGGGACGGGTTCCCCCTCGACCCCAAGGACCACGCGGCGCGCCGGGACCGGATGCGCGCCCGCGCGGTGACCACCACGGTCGTCGCCACCGTCATCGCGGCGCCCGTCCTCGCCCTGTGGGCCGCCTACCGCGGGGACGTGTCGATCGGCGACGGACGCGACGACCCGGCGGTCACCGCCGCCGACGGGGCCGGTGCCCAGCCCGCGGGCAACCGCCACTACGAGAACACCGGCAACGCCCGCACCGGCGCGGCGGACCCCCGCTTCCGTACCCCGAGCCAGGCGCCGGACGTCTCCGTGGAGGTCATCAGTCCCGGTACGGCAGGGTCCCCGTCCGCCCCGGGCGGTCACGGACCCGGTCGCGTCACGGTCGCCGCGCAGCCGTACGGCGACACGACGATGCTCACCCTCACCGCGTCCGGCGGCGGCCCCGTCGCGTGGTCCCTGTGGAGCGACGCGCCCTGGCTGTACGCCAGCCGCACCTCGGGCACGCTGGAGCCTGGCCGCTCGGAGCGGGTGTTCGTCTCCGTCGACCGCGCCCGCGAACCGCAGGGGCCCTGGAGCGCGCGCGTCGGCGTCAACCCCTCGGGCGCCGTCGTCGGCATCGACGGGCACGGGCCGAAACGCCCGCCGTCCCACACCGCGAAACCACGCCCCCCGGCGCCGCCGGCGTCCCGGCCGACGCAGCCGTCCACGCCGCCCGGCGGCCCGCCCCCGTCGACGACCGAACCGCCGGCGACGCAGCCGCCCCCGTCGACGCAGCCACCCCCGTCCTCGGATCCGCCGCCCGCGTCGGAGCCCCCGCCCCCGGCCCCCGGCGACCCGGACGCCCCCTCCCCGGGCGGGGAGCCCACCGGCTAGGCCGGAGCCGGGACCGAACCGCTCCTCACGCCCGCGGCACCGGGTACGGCAGGTCCACGGGCCCCGGACCCGCCGGGCCCGTGCCCGGCCCCGGCGCCCGCGCCGGCACGGGGTCCGCCGGGTGCGGCGCCATCAGCGGCAGCGCGGACGCCAGCCGCGCCTCGCACAGCCCCACCAGCACGTCGTACGCCGCCTTGCCCATCAGCTCCGTCAGCTCCGGCCGGTACGTCACGTACACCGGGTCGCCCGCGCCGTGCGCCGACGTGGCCGACGTGCACCACCAGTGCAGGTCGTGGCCGCCCGGGCCCCAGCCCCGGCGGTCGTACTCGCCGATCGAGATCTGGAGCACCTTCGTGTCGTCCGGGCGCTCGATCCAGTCGTACGTGCGCCGCACCGGCAGCTGCCAGCACACGTCCGGCTTCGTCTCCAGCGGCTCGCGTCCCTCCCGCAGCGCCAGGATGTGCAGCGCGCACCCGGTGCCGCCCGCGAAACCGGGGCGGTTCTGGAAGACGCACGAGCCCTTCCAGCGCCGCGTCTGGCGCTCGCCGTCCTCGTCGAGCTGCACCCAGCCCGACTCGGTGCCCACGTCGTGGAACTGCCACAGCTCCGGCGTCAGCCGCCCCACGTGCTCCGCGACGCGCCGCTCGTCGTCCTCGTCCGAGAAGTGGGCGCCCAGCGTGCAGCACCCGTCGTCGGCCCGGCCCTCCCGGATGCCCTGGCAGCCGCTGCCGAAGATGCACGTCCAGCGCGACGTCAGCCACGTCAGGTCGCAGCGGAACACCTGGTCCTCGTCCGCCGGGTCGGGGAACTCCACCCACGCGCGCGGGAAGTCCAGGCCCTTCTCGTCCTCGTACGGGACGTCCGCCGCGGCGGCCCCGCGGGCGTCTCGCTTCTTGCCGGGTCCGGTTTCGCCCGGCTTGACCTTCTTCGTCTTTGGCACCCCTCCAGCGTAGGCGCAGGACGGAACGGGGGAGCAGTAGCGTTCGGGCATGAGACTCGGAGTCCTCGACGTCGGTTCGAACACGGTGCACCTGCTGGTGATGGACGCCCACCCGGGCGCCCGGCCGCGCCCCGCGCACTCGCACAAGGTCGAGCTGCGCCTCGCCGAACTGCTCGACCCGGACGGTGCGATCGGCGCCCGCGGCATCGACCGGCTCGTCGCGGTCGTCGGGGACGCCGTGCACACCGCCGAGGAGAAGGGGTGCGAGGCGGTCCTCCCCTTCGCGACCTCCGCGATCCGCGACGCGTCCAACGCCGACGCCGTCCTCGCGCGCGTGCACGAGGAGACCGGCGTCACGCTCCAAGTCCTCACCGGCGAGGAGGAGGCGCGCCTCACCTTCCTCGCCGCCCGCCGCTGGTTCGGCTGGTCCGCCGGCACGCTGCTGCTCCTCGACATCGGCGGCGGCTCGCTGGAGATCGCGTACGGGATGGACGAGGAGCCCGACGCGGCGGTCTCGCTCCCGCTCGGCGCCGGGCGGCTCACCGCCGGCTGGCTGCCCGGCGACCCGCCGGACCCCGCCGACGTGAAGGCGCTGCGCCGGCACGTGCGGGCGCGGATAGCCCGGACCGTCGGCGAGTTCGCCCGCCTCGGCAGGCCGGACCACGTCGTCGCCACGTCCAAGACGTTCAAGCAGCTCGCCCGGATCGCCGGTGCCGCGGGTTCCGGCGAGGGGCTGCAGGTGCAGCGGGTGCTGAGCCGTACGTCACTGGAGACGTGGGTGCCGAAGCTCGCCTCCATGACCACCGAGCAGCGCCGCGGCCTGCCCGGCGTCTCCGAGGGCCGGGCCGCCCAGCTGCTGGCGGGGGCGCTGGTCGCGGAGGCCGCGATGGACCTGTTCGGGGTCGACGAACTGGAGATCTGCCCCTGGGCGCTGCGCGAGGGCGTCATCCTGCGCCGCCTCGACCACCTCCCCGAGTGACGGGAGGGGACCGTACGCTGTCCTTCGTGGGAGATCTGGCAGACGTGGCGCAGCAGGCGGAGCGGGCGGTGGTGCTCCCGCCCCCGGTGAAGGTGGCCCTGTCGACGGCGTCGGTCTACCCGGAGTCGACGGCCACGGCCTTCGAGGTGGCCGCCCGCCTCGGGTACGACGGCGTCGAGGTCATGGTGTGGACGGACCCCGTCAGCCAGGACCTCCAGGCGCTGCGCCGGCTCTCCGACTACCACCAGGTGCCCGTCCTCGCCGTGCACGCCCCCTGCCTGCTGATCACCCAGCGGGTCTGGTCGACCGACCCGTGGGTCAAGCTCCAGCGCGCCAGGGCGGCGGCGGAGGAGCTCGGCGCGTCGACGGTCGTCGTCCACCCGCCCTTCCGCTGGCAGCGGCAGTACTCCCGCGACTTCGTCGAGGGGATCTGGCGGATGGCGAACGAGACGGACGTCCGCTTCGCCGTCGAGAACATGTACCCCTGGCGGTACCGCGACCGCGAGATGCTCGCCTACGCGCCCGAATGGGACGTCACGAAGGACGACTACCGCCACTACACCGTCGACCTCTCCCACACGGCGACCGCCCGCACCGACGCGATGGCGATGGTCTCCCGGATGGGCGACCGGCTCGGCCACGTCCACCTCGCCGACGGGCGGGGCTCCGCGAAGGACGAGCACCTCGTGCCGGGGCGCGGTACGCAGCCGTGCGCCGAGCTGCTGGAGCACCTGGCCCGTACCCGCTTCGACGGGCACGTCGTCATCGAGGTCAACACCCGGCGCGCGATGTCCGCCGCCGAACGCGAGGCCGACCTCGCCGAGGCGCTGGCCTTCACCCGGCTGCACCTGGCGTCGGCGGCCCGCCTCCCCTGACCGGCACAGCGCGACCGGCCGGCACTCCTCGCCGCGGGCCCGGAGGCCGGTGGGCGGGGCCGGGGCCGGGGCCCGCGGCGGGTCACCTCCTCGGGGTCGGCGGCCTCGGGCACCGCAGGAGTGAACCCGCTGTCGCCGCCGACCGGGGGTGACCCACCACGGCCCCGCCCGATGTCCGGGACGGGCCGGCGGTGCCCCGGGCCGGGAGTGACCGACAGGCGACCCTCGCGTCCCGGTATGCGGACGGGCTGTCCAGATCTTGGAGTGGCGGCGTACGCTCGAAGGAGCCAGATCTCATCGACGAGGAGCGAGCGACGATGCCCGAACTGAGGTCCCGCACAGTCACCCACGGCCGCAACATGGCGGGCGCCCGCGCCCTGATGCGCGCCTCCGGTGTACCGGGCGAGGACATCGGGCGCAAGCCCATCGTCGCGGTCGCCAACTCCTTCACGGAGTTCGTCCCCGGGCACACGCACCTCCAGCCCGTGGGCCGGATCGTCAGCGACGCGATCAAGGCGGCCGGGGCGATCCCGCGCGAGTTCAACACCATCGCCGTCGACGACGGCATCGCGATGGGCCACGGCGGCATGCTGTACTCGCTGCCCTCCCGCGACCTGATCGCCGACTCCGTCGAGTACATGGTCGAGGCGCACTGCGCCGACGCGCTGATCTGCATCTCCAACTGCGACAAGATCACCCCGGGCATGCTGATGGCGGCCCTGCGCCTGAACATCCCCACGGTCTTCGTCTCCGGCGGCCCCATGGAGTCGGGCCGGGCCACGCTGGTCGACGGCACGGTCCGCACGCTCGACCTGGTCGACGCGATCTCCGACGCCGTGAACGACCGGATCTCGGACGAGGACATCCTCCGCATCGAGGAGAACGCCTGCCCGACCTGCGGCTCGTGTTCCGGCATGTTCACCGCCAACTCGATGAACTGCCTGACCGAGGCGATCGGCCTGTCCCTCCCCGGCAACGGCTCGGTCCTCGCCACCCACACGGCCCGCCGCGCCCTGTACGAGAACGCGGGCCGCACGGTCGTCGAGCTGACGAAGCGCTACTACGAGCAGGACGACGCCTCCGTCCTGCCGCGCAACGTCGCCACCTTCGCCGCCTTCGAGAACGCGATGGCGCTCGACATCGCCATGGGCGGCTCCACCAACACGATCCTGCACCTGCTGGCCGCCGCCGAGGAGGCGGGCGTCCCCTTCGGCCTGGAGGAGATCGACGCCGTCTCGCGCCGCGTGCCCTGCCTGGCGAAGGTCGCGCCGAACGTCGCCAAGGACCGCACGTACTACATGGAGGACGTGCACCGCGCGGGCGGCATCCCCGCCCTGCTGGGCGAGCTGCACCGGGCCGGCCTGCTGAACGAGGACGTCCACGCCGTCCACAGCCCCTCCCTCGCGGACTGGCTCAAGACGTGGGACGTCCGCGGCGGCTCCCCGTCCGCCGAGGCGGTCGAGATGTGGCACGCGGCGCCCGGCTGCCGCCGCTCGGCGGAGGCGTTCTCCCAGTCGGAGCGGTGGGAGGCCCTGGACGACGACGCGGAGAACGGCTGCATCCGCTCCGCGGAGCACGCCTACTCCCAGGACGGCGGCCTCGCGGTCCTGCGGGGCAACCTCGCGGTGGACGGCTGCGTCGTGAAGACGGCCGGCGTCGACGAGTCGATCTGGACCTTCGAGGGCCCGGCGGTCGTCTGCGAGTCGCAGGAGGAGGCCGTCGAGAAGATCCTCAACAAGCGGGTCCGCGACGGCGACGTCGTCGTCATCCGCTACGAGGGCCCCAAGGGCGGCCCCGGGATGCAGGAGATGCTGTACCCGACGTCGTTCCTCAAGGGCCGCGGCCTCGGCAAGACGTGCGCGCTGATCACCGACGGCCGGTTCTCCGGCGGCACGTCCGGCCTGTCCATCGGCCACGCCTCGCCCGAGGCGGCGTCCGGCGGCACGATCGCCCTCGTCGAGGACGGCGACCGCATCCGCATCGACATTCCGAGCCGCGCGATCGAGCTCCTGGTCGACGACGCGACCCTCGCCGTCCGCCGTGAGGCGCTGGGCGGGGTGTACGCGCCGAAGGACCGCACCCGCAAGGTGTCCGCGGCGCTGCGCGCGTACGCGGCGATGGCCACCAGCGCCGACCGCGGCGCGGTCCGGGACGTGAACAAGCTCGGCTGACGCGGCGCCCCGCGCCCGCCCGGCCCCGGCCGCCGTCCCGCCCACCCCGGCGGGACGGCGGCCGCGGTGTTCCGCGGGGCGTCGGGTCGGGGTTGGGGCCGTCGTGGGCGGGTCGGATCGCTCCGCGGCTGGGGCGGGTGGCTCCCGGGGCGGGTCGGGTCGGGTCCGTCCGGGGCCGTGGGCGGGCTCCTGCGGGTGGGCGGGCGGGCGTGGGGCGCGTGGCGGGGCGATGCGGCGAGGCGGGCGTGCCGGTGCGGGGCGCGCCGCATGCGGCGTGGGCCTGGCGTGGGCGCATGGCGCGGGTGCGTCCGCCGGCGGGACGTCTCCGGAACGTCTCCGGCCGGACGGGACGCGGGCGCACCGGAGTGGCGGGGGCGCGCTCACCACCCGGCCGGGTCGACCGCGAACACCACCCCGTCCGGAGCTCCCGCGAACACCTTCCCGTCGACCACGACCGGCGCGGGCAGTAAGGGCACGAACGTCCGTCCCCCGCCCGCCATCCGCGGCGCGGTCTGCCCCACCAGCACGCCCCGTGCGGCGTCCACCGCCAGCAGCCGTCCGTCCCCGGCCATCAGCAGGACGCGTCCGTCCGCGACGACCGGCCGCGACACCCGGGCCGCTTCCGTCCCCAGCCGCCACCGCTCGCGCCCGGCGGCCAGGTCGACCGCCGTGAGCGACCCGCCCGAGCCGACGACGTACACGGTGTCGCCCTCCGCCACGGCCTGGGCCTGGTCGACGGGGCCGCCGAGGGCCACCCGCGTCACCACCCGCCGCGCCGCCCGGCCGTCGGAGCCGCCACCCGCACCCGCACCCGCACCGGCACCGGTGTGCGTGCCGGCGGCGACGGTCAGGCGTACCACCGCGTCGGTGTACAGATCCGCGTCGGCGGAGAGCAGCACGAGCCCCCGGCCCGTCGCCTGTACGGGTGTCAGCGAACCCCGCAGCCGCTCCCGCCACAGCACACGGCCGTCGGCGGGGTCGACGGCGGCGACGAGGGTGGTCGCCCCGTCGGCCGCGACCTCCGCGGCGAACAGCGGCCCGTCCGGACCGCCCACCCACTGCGCCCCGCGCGCCGCCGGACGCCCCGTCCACCGCTCGGCGCCCGTCGCGGCGTCCAGCGCCCGCACCCGCCCGTCGGGGTGGACGGCCAGCACCGTGTCGCCACCCGGTACGACCTGGGCGTACGTGCCGAGCGCGGCCTGCCACCGGACGGCGCCGGTCGCGGGGGCCAGCGCCTCCAGCCGGGCGCCGGCCTCCGCGCCCGCACCCACCACGAGCACCAGCCCGCCGGCGGGCACCACGGCGGCGCCCTGTCCGGGCACGGCGGCACCAGCGGCGGGCACCGACCAGGCGCGCGCCCCGTCGGCCACGGCCAGTCGGGCGGCCTTCACCCCGGGCGCGGCGCAGTACAGCGCGTCCCGCGCGGCGGCGCACACCGGCGGCCGCGCGCCCCCGCCCGCCGTACCCAGCGGTGCCGCCCAGGGCCGGAAACCCGCCGCGACGACGGCGGGCCCGCCGTCACGCGCGCCGCCCCGCTCGCCGAAGCCCGGCAGGGCGAGGACCGCACCGGCGACGGCCGCCGCGAGCGCCACCGCGGCGGCGCCCCACACCAGACGGCGCCGCCCCCACGGCACGGCGCCCCCGCGCGCACCCTCCCGGCCGCCGGGGGCCGCGCCCCCGCGGGCCGCCTCCGCACGGGCCGCCCGGCCGTCGCCATCCGCCCCGGCCGCGTCGTCCACCGGCCCGCGCTGCGCCGGCACGCGCGCGTCCCGTCCCGCCGGGGAGTCACCGTCCCCCGCCACGGACCCGCCCCGGCCGGCTACCGGCCCCGGCCCCGATCGCGGCCCCGGCGCTCCAGCGGACCCGGCCCCGTCGCCACCGGCCGCCGGCACGTCGCCGCCCGGCACCCGCAGCGCGCCCATCACCTCCTCCGGCGTGGGCCGGTCGGCGGGGTCCTTCGCCAGGCAGCGCACCAGCAGCGGAGCCAACTCGCGCGGCACGCCCGCACAGATCCGGTTCGTTGTGCACGACCTGGTACGCCACCACGTACGGGCTGTTCGAGTCGAAGGGCCCCCGCCCGGTCGCCGCGTGCACCAGCACCGCGCCCATCGCGAAGACGTCCGCGGCCGGCCCGACGTCCCGGGGCCGCTGGAACTGCTCCGGCGCCATGAACGGCGGCGTGCCGATGAGCTTCCCCGTCTCGGTGCGCACGTCGCTGTCGGTGGGCCGCGAGATCCCGAAGTCGATGACCTTCGGTCCGTCCGCCGCGAGGAGCACGTTGCTCGGCTTCAGATCGCGGTGGACGACGCCCGCCCGGTGGATGTCGCGCAGCGCCTCCGCCAGGCCCGCCCCGAGCCTGCGCAGCTCCTCCGCGTTCAACGGCCCGTTCCGCTTGACCCGCTCCGAGAGCGTCGGGCCGTCGATGTACAAGGTGGCCATCCACGGGCGCGCCGCCTGCGGATCGGCGTCCACGACGGGCGCCGTGAAGGCCCCGCTCACCCGCCGCGCGGCACTGACCTCCTGCCGGAACCGCGCCCTGAACTCGGGATCCGCCGCGTGTTCACGGTGCACGACCTTCACCGCGAGGCGCAGCCCGGAGTCCGAGGCCGCCAGCCGGACGACCCCCATGCCGCCGGACCCCAGCCACTCCCCGAGCCGGTACCTGCCGGCGTACTCCGGATGCTCCGCTTCCGGTACGGGACCGGAGCTGCGCAGCGGCGGCATCATCCACCCCCGTGTGTGCTCGCTCGGACGCGCGGCGCGCGACCGGCGCACGACCGGCGCACGGCGCGACGCACGGAGCCTAGTCGATGATGCGTGCGACGGCGGTGGGGCTTGTTAGCCTCCGGTCCACAGTCACGCCCCGCGTCCCGCGGGCGTCTCCCAGGGGGGATTTCGGCATGGAGACCCACTCCGTCAAGCGCTATCCGGTGGCACCGGGGGTCCGGCTCAACGTCCGCAGCGGACCGGGCACCCAGTACGGCATCGTGAAGATGCTGCCCGAGGGCGTCAGCGTCCCGATCAACTGCCAGATGCCGGGCACCCGCGTCACCGGCCCGTACGGCACCTCCAGCATCTGGGACAACATCGGCAACGGCCAGTACGTCGCCGACGCCTACGTGCGGACCGGCAGCGACGGCTACGTCGCCGTCCGCTGCGGCTGAGCACCCACCCGCCGCCGCGGCCGGGCACCCGCCCCCGGCAGCGAGCCCCCGCCCGCGGTGCGAGCCCCCGCCCACCGGCCCCCCGCCCACCGGCCCCGCCGACCGGGCCGGAGGCGCCCGGCGCGCGCGGGGGGATAATCGCCCCGTGAGCGACGACCCCACCGACACCCCGGGCACGCCCGGCGGACCGCGGCCCGAGCCCCTCCGCTTCTTCGGCACGACCTGGGTCGACCACGACGGCGGGTACGGGCCGCGGCGCGCCGGCCTCGCCGTCGGCGCCCTCGCCGCGGCCGTCGCGGGAGCCTTCCTCCTCCGCTTCGCCTACGAGGGGCTGGCCATCGCGCGCGTGGGCGGCTTCGCGAACGGCCTGGTCGTCGCCATGTTCGCCGTCTGCACCGCCATCGCCTTCCAGCGCACCTGGTCGGGCTTCACCCGGCGCCCCGCCGACCCGGCCCGCGAGGAGGCCCTGCGCAGCCTCAAGGCGATCGGCTTCGTCGGCACCCTCGTCGCGTACGGTCTGCGCTGCCTCGTCGAGGCCCCCGGCGAGAAGCTCGTGCGCGGCGAGTACGAGACGGCCCGCGCCCGGTACGAGAAGCGCCGCGGCACCCGGGCCGGCAACCCGGCGGCCCGCGCCCGCACCAAGCGCCGCCGCCGCCCCTGACACCCCCGTCCCGGCCGAGCGCCCCGCCGCCCGCCACACCCCGCCCCACCCGTACCGCCCTTCGGACGGCGGCACCGCCGCCCCCGCGCCGGTGCGAGGATGACGCCAGGCACGTCCCCCCACGGCGAGGTGAGCAGAGCAATGACCCAGACAGTCGCGGTCCTCGGCACCGGAAAGATCGGCGAGGCGCTCCTCAGCGGCATGATCCGGGCGGGCTGGCCCGCCGCCCACCTCCTCGTCACCGCCCGCCGTCCCGAACGCGCCGAGGAGCTCCGCACCCGCTACGGCGTCGAGGCCGTCTCCAACGCCGACGCCGCCAAGCGCGCCGACACCCTCATCCTCGCCGTCAAGCCGCAGGACATGGGCCGACTCCTGGACGAGCTCGCCCACCACGTCACCCCTGACCGCCTCGTCATCAGCGCCGCCGCCGGCATCACCACCGCGTTCATCGAGGAGCGCCTCGCCGCCGGCACCCCGGTCGTCCGCGTCATGCCGAACACCCCCGTCCTGGTCGACGAGGGGATGTCGGTCATCTCCGCCGGCAGCCACGCCACCGCCGGACACCTCAGCCACACCGAGGAGATCTTCGGCGGCGTCGGCAAGACCCTCCGTGTCCCCGAGTCGCAGCAGGACGCCGCGACCGCCCTGTCCGGCTCCGGCCCCGCCTACTTCTACTTCCTCGTCGAGGCGATGACCGACGCCGGCATCCTCCTCGGCCTCCCCCGCGCCCAGGCCCACGACCTCATCGTCCAGGCCGCCATCGGCGCCGCCGTGATGCTCCGCGACAGCGGCGAGCACCCCGTCAAACTGCGCGAGGCCGTCACCTCCCCGGCCGGCACCACCATCAGCGCCATCCGCGAGCTGGAGAACCACGGCGTACGCGCCGCCCTCATCGCCGCCCTGGAGGCCGCCCGCGACCGCAGCCGCGAACTGGCCTCCGGCAACGGCTGACGCCCGCCGACACCGGGTGGGGACGCACGCCCCGCCCCCACCCGGTCGCGCCACCGCGGACCGTCAGACGGGCGGCAGCAGTCCCACGGCCCGGTAGGCCCGGTCCACGACGGGGCGGGCGACCGCCCGGGCCCGCGCCGCGCCCTCCCGCAGCACCCCGCCCACGTACGACGGGTCGGCCACCAGCTCCGCGTGCCGCTCCCGCACCGGCCGCAGCAGCTCCACCACGGCCTCGGCGACGTCCCGCTTCACCGCCCCGTACGAGGAGTACCCCGCCGCCAGCTCCGCCGGGTCGCCCCCGCCGGTGCACGCGGCGAGCACCTCCAGCAGGTTGGCGAGCCCCGGCCTCCCCGCCGGATCGTGGACGACGTCCCGTCCGCCGTCGGTGACGGCCCGCATGACCTTGCGGCGCACCGCGTCCGGTTCGTCGAGCAGGTGGACGACGCCCGGCCCGCCGCCGTCGGACTTGCCCATCTTCGCCGTCGGGTCCTGCAGGTCCATGACCCGTGCCGCCACCACCGGACGGGTCGCGCGCGGCACGGTGAAGGTGTGCCCGTACCGCTGGTTGAACCGCACCGCGAGGTCCCGCGTCAGCTCGACGTGCTGCGCCTGGTCGTCGCCCACCGGCACCTCGTCCGTCGCGTACGCCAGGATGTCCGCCGCCATCAGCACCGGGTACGTCAGCAACGACAGCCGCACACTGCCGCCCCTGCCGCGTTCACGCGCCGCCTTCTCGCGGTACTGGATCATGCGCCGCATCTCGCCGTCGGTTGCGGTGCACTCCAGCAGGTACGACAGCCGGGCGTGTTCGTCGACGTGGCTCTGCACGAAGAGCGTGCACCGCTCCGGGTCGAGCCCCGCCGCCAGCAGCAGCGTCGCCGCCTGCCGGCTGAGCCGCCGCACGCGCGCGGGCTCGTGCTCGACGGTCAAGGCGTGCAGGTCGACCACCGAGAAGAGCGCGTCCGCCCGGTACTGGTCCTCCCGGACCCAGCGCCGTACCGCCCCGAGGTAGTTGCCCAGCGTCAGGTGGCCGGTCGGCTTCACACCACTGAAGACCCGTGTCACGTTCGTCCTCTCCCTCTCGCTCCTGGCCGACCACCGCCCCGGCGGCCGGCCCTCACGGGGGAGGGGAAACACGAACGGCCGCCGGGGGCGGCGGCCGTCTGTCTGCATGCGTGTCAGCGCGGCCGCCCTCAGGCGGCCCACCACTGGAGGGTGCGCGCACACGCTGTCATGCCCCGAGCGTACGGGGCCGGGACCAGGGTTGACAGTGGTTTGCGTGCTGCGTAGTGTTCTCCGAGTTGTCCGACGTGAGCGCCGACCCCGGTCGGTCCCCGGACAGCCATTCCGCAAGACCCACCTCCAGCGAGCGACATTCCGTCGCGCCGCCAGGCGTGCGCTTTTGCGAAATGCAGAATCCACGTTCGAAAGAGCGGGACCCGATTAGCGTCGGAGCCGGGGATTCGCTAGTGTTCACGACGTCGGAACGGCCGAAGGGCCGGAAAGACAAACCCCTCTGACTGGGAATCAGGCCCGAAAGGATCTGATAGAGTCGGAACCGCCGGAAAGGGAAACGCGAAAGCGGAGAACGGCCCGGCAACCCGCTCCAGCGGGTGGCAGGAACGAGAAATCGGATCTGCTAGACTGGAAACACGAAAGACCGAAGGGAAGCGCCCGGAGGAAAGCCCGAGAGGG
>NZ_JBIBSF010000002.1:799847-810122 GCF_043077165.1 Streptomyces kanasensis | reverse complement strand
GTGAATGCTTACCCGTGATCGGGTCGACACTCGCGTTGAGCGGAACCGGGGGGAGGAATAGTCCCCCGCGGTTCACAGCATCCTCGCTGTGTTTTCTACAAAGGAACCTCATCTCCGTGATGGAGACGGGGTATCAACTAATCTGGCGTTGATTTTTGGCACGCTGTTGAGTTCTCAAGGAACGGACGCTTCCTTTGTACTCACCCTCTCGGGCTTTCCTCCGGGCGCTTCCCTTCGGTCTTTCGTGTTTCCAGTCTAGCAGATCCGATTTCTCGTTCCTGCCACCCGCTGGAGCGGGCTGCCGGGCCGTTCTCCGCTTTCGCGTTTCCCTTTTCGGCGGTTCCGACACTATCAGGGTTTTTCCGCCTCCCTGACCACTCCCCGACCGATCACACGCAGAGGTGTAGACCAGTAGTGGTGTAGACCAGTTAGGATCTCGCCCTGACAGGCGCCGCTGCCAGCCGTCGACGCGTGCTCGCATCGGTGCCAGGCAGGGGAACGACACTACTCCTGCCTACGAGTTGAGGCAAATCGCCGCCGGTGGTCCCGAGGTCCTGCAACCAGGGCCTCTCATGCGGAACCCGGACTTTCCATGACATACGCTCTGAACAGCACGCCGTCCAGGACAGGCCGTGACGGCGGCTCCCCATCTCCGCCCTCTGGGAGGCCCTCCATGACCACCGTGACGTCGCCCCTCGCCGGACGCGCCATCGGACTCGCCGCCGTACCCGACCCGGTGTTCTCCGGGGCCATGGTCGGGCCGGGCACCGCCATCGACCCCGTGCGCGAGCCCTCCACGGCCGTCGCGCCCGTCGACGGCGTCGTGGTCTCCCTGCACCCGCACGCCTTCGTCGTCGTGGACGCCGAGGGCCACGGGGTGCTGACGCACCTGGGCATCGACACCGTCCAGCTCAACGGCGAGGGCTTCGAGCTGCTCGTCAACAAGGGCGACACCGTCACGCGGGGCCAGGACGTCGTGCGCTGGAACCCCGCCGCGGTGGAGGAGGCCGGCAAGTCGGCGATCTGCCCGGTCGTCGCCCTGGAGGCCACCGCCGACGCGCTGGGCGAGCTGCGCGAGGAGGGCGACGTGAAGGCCGGCGAGACGCTCTTCGACTGGCGGTGACGTCACCGCCGCCCTGGCGGGCGGCGCTGAACGGGATGTTCCTACGCGGCGGCCACGGCCGCCGCTCGATCGGAGACGGGTGAACATGGAGACAACGCTGCGCGGCGTCGGGGTCAGCCACGGGGTGGCGATCGGCGAGGTCCGGCACATGGGGACCGCGGTGCTGGAGCCGCCGGCCAAGCAGATCCCCACGGAGGACGCCGAGCGCGAGCAGGGACGGGCCCGCCAGGCCGTGGAGGCCGTGGCCGCCGACCTGATAGCGCGGGGCAACCTCGCCGGCGGTGAGGCCCAGCACGTCCTCGAGGCCCAGGCCATGATGGCGCAGGACCCCGAGTTGATGGCCGACGTGGAGCGGCGCATCGCCGTCGGGTCCACCGCCGAGCGGGCCGTCTACGACGCGTTCGCGGCGTACCGGGCGCTGCTGGCCGGCGCCGGTGAGTACCTCGCCGGGCGGGTCGCCGACCTGGACGACGTGCGGAACCGGATCGTGGCGCGGCTGCTGGGCGTGCCCATGCCGGGTGTGCCGGACAGTGACGAGCCGTACGTACTGATCGCGCGGGACCTGGCGCCGGCGGACACGGCGCTGCTCGACCCGGCGCTGGTGCTCGGCTTCGTGACCGAGGAGGGTGGGCCGACCAGCCACAGCGCGATCCTCGCGCGGGCGCTCGGCGTGCCGGCCGTGGTGGCCCTGCCGGGTGCGTGCGAGCTGGCCGAGGGCACCGTGGTCGCGGTCGACGGCAGCACCGGTGAGGTGTTCGTCGACCCGAGCCAGGACAAGCGCGACGCCATGGAGCGGGCCGCGCGGGAGCGCAAGGCCGCGCTGGCCGCGTCGACCGGTCCGGGCGCCACCTCGGACGGGCACCGGGTGCCGCTGCTGGCCAACGTCGGTGGACCGGCGGACGTGCCGGCCGCCGTGGAGGCCGGGGCGGAGGGCGTGGGTCTGTTCCGCACCGAGTTCCTCTTCCTCGACGACAGCGAGCGTGCCCCGTCGGAGGAGAAGCAGGTCGAGGCGTACCGGAAGGTACTGGAGGCGTTCCCGGAGGGCCGGGTCGTCGTGCGGGTGCTGGACGCGGGCGCGGACAAGCCGCTGGCGTTCCTGACGCCGGCCGACGAGCCGAACCCGGCGCTGGGCGTGCGGGGCCTGCGGACGCTGCTCGACCATCCTGAGGTGCTGCGGACGCAGCTGACCGCGCTGGCGAAGGCGGCCGAGGGGCTGCCGGTGCACCTCGAGGTCATGGCGCCGATGGTGGCGGACCGGGCGGACGCGAAGGCGTTCGCCGACGCGTGCCGCGAGGCGGGGCTGCGGGCGAAGTTCGGCGCGATGGTGGAGATCCCGTCGGCGGCGCTGCGCGCGCGTTCGATCCTGCGGGAGGTGGAGTTCCTGTCGCTGGGCACGAACGACCTCGCGCAGTACACGTTCGCGGCCGACCGGCAGGTCGGTGCCGTGTCGCGGTTGCAGGACCCGTGGCAGCCGGCGCTGCTCGACCTGATCGCGATGGCGGCCGACGCGGCGCGGGCGGAGGGCAAGAGCTGCGGCGTGTGCGGCGAGGCGGCCTCCGATCCGCTGCTGGCGTGCGTGCTGACGGGTCTGGGCGTCACCTCCCTGTCGATGGGTGCGGCGTCGATCCCCTACGTGCGGGCGACGCTGGCGAAGTACACGGTGGCGCAGTGCGAGCGGGCCGCGGCCGCGGCCCGGGCCGCCGACTCGGCGGAGGAGGCACGGGTCGCCGCGCAGGCGGTGCTCTCCGGCGAGTGATCGGGTGAGCGGTGAGCCGGCGGCGCGGTGGGCCGCCGGCGTTCGAGGGGTCCTCCCGTCCGGCGGGGGGACCCCTCGGCCCGTTCAGTGGTGGGTGGGGCGGCCGTCGTCGGGGGCGAGGTCGAAGCCCGCCCGGTACTCGACGCCCGATTCCGGTGGGAGGGGTTCTCCGGTGTCCGCATCGGTGCAGTAGGCGTTGAAGACCTCGGCCTCCGTGAGGGGGACGAGGCGGCCGTGGTCCAGGCGCCAGCCGTGGAGGCGGTCCGGGGCGCCGGGACTGCTGGTGCGCAGGACGATGCCGCCGGGGGCGGAGCGGGCCAGGCCGGCGGCGAGGACGGTGACGAACTCGGATCCCTCCGTGGAGTCCAGGCGGGAGCGGTCGGGTCCGGTGCGGTCGGTGTGGAGGACGGCCAGGAGGTGGTCGTCGGCGGCGGGGACGCTGCAGACGAGGTGGTGGGTGCCGGGTCCGGCCCCTTCGAGGATGCGCAGGACGGCTCGGGTGGCCTGGTCGAAGGCGGCGTGGCCGATGTCCTGTCCGCAGTCGGCGCAGTGGCCGGCGTCGGCGAGGAGCAGGGTGGCGTACTCGCGGGTGGCGTGGCGGACGGCCGTGCCGACGAGGAGGGGCACGAGCTCCTCGATGGGCTGCCCGGCGTACGGGACGCGGGTGCGGGCGACGGCGATCTCCGCGGTGTACCGGCTGCGGCCGGCCCGGCTGTCGGGGTCGAGGCCGGTCTCGGCGCAGTAGGCGGCGTAGTCCTCGGGGTCGAAGAGGGTGACGGTGGTGTGCGTGCCTCCGGCGGCGAGGGTCCTCAGGAGGCGCTCCGTCTCCTGGAGGTAGGTGGTGTGGTCGTCGAAGGGGAAGGTGCGGTAGCGGCGCATGGCCGCGAAGTCCCGGGCGTCGACGAGGAGGCCGACGGTGCCCGGTACTTCGCGGCGCAGCGTGCGTCGCAGGGATGTGGTGGTCCTGGTGTGCGCCATGGGTCCCCCTGGTGATCACTTGTCGATCGGTGCTCACTGAGAGTAACCAGGGGGTCTGACAGTGGTGCGCCGGGCGTCAGTCGGCGGTGCGCTGCTGGGCGCGGCGGCGTGCGAGCTCCTCGTAGAAGTGGAGGAGGCTGACGTCGTCGATGGAGCCGGGGTTGCACGCCTTGTCGAGGGGGGTGCCCTGGAGGAGGCGCTTGACGGGGACCTCGATGCGCTTCCCGGTGAGGGTGTGGGGCACGCCGGGGACCTGGATGATCTCGTCGGGGACGTGGCGGGGGGAGAGTTCGGCGCGGATGGTCCGCTTGACGCGGTCGACGAGGGCGTCGTCGAGGACGGCTCCTTCGGCGAGGTGGACGAAGAGCGGCATCCAGTAGCCGCCGTCCGGTTCCTCCAGGCCGATGACGAGGGACTCCTTGATCTCGGGGAGGCGCTCGACGGCTTCGTAGATGTCGGCGCTGCCCATGCGGACGCCCTGGCGGTTGAGGGTGGAGTCGGAGCGGCCGTGGATGACGACGGAGCCGTGGTCGGTGAGGGTGATCCAGTCGCCGTGGCGCCAGACGCCGGGGTAGGTGTCGAAGTAGCTGTCGTGGTAGCGGCTGCCGTCGGGGTCGTTCCAGAAGTGGATCGGCATGGACGGCATGGGGTTGGTGACGACGAGTTCGCCGACCTCGCAGGTCAGGGGCTTGCCGTGGGGGTCCCACGCCTGGAGGTCGGTGCCCAGGCAGGGCGCCTGGAGCTCCCCGATGTGGACCGGGAGGGTGGGGACGGCGCCGGCGAAGCAGCTGCACACGTCGGTGCCTCCGCTGACGGAGGCGACGTACAGGTCGGCGCCGGCGGTGGCGAACTCGTCGTGGAGCCAGCGGAAGCCGTCGGGCGGCAGGGGAGAACCCGTGGTGGCGACGCACCGGATCCGCGACAGGTCGTGGTCGCGGGCGGGGTGGACGCCGGCCTTGCGGCAGGCCATGACGTAGGCGGCGGAGGTGCCGTAGAGGGTGGCGCGGGTGCGTTCGGCGACGCGCCACTGGGCGTCGGTCGACGGGTGTCCCGGGCTGCCGTCGTAGAGGACGACGGTGGTGCCGGTGAGGAGGCCGGAGACGAGGAAGTTCCACATCATCCAGCCGGTGGAGGTGTACCAGAAGAACACGTCGTCGGGGCCGAGGTCGCAGTGGAACCCGAGCTGCTTGAAGTGTTCGAGCAGGATGCCGCCCTGGGACTGGACGATGGCCTTGGGAAGGCCGGTGGTGCCGGAGGAGTAGAGGATCCACAGGGGGTGCTCGAAGGGGACCTGCTCGTAGAGCGGGGTGGCGTCGCCCGACGTGAGGGCGGACCATTCGAGGGCGCCGTCGGGGGCGGGGGTGCCGAGGAGCGGGATGTGGACGACGGCGCGGAGCGTGGGGAGCTCGCGGCGCAGTTCGGCGACGGTGTCGCGGCGGTCGTGCTCCTTGCCGCCGTAGCGGTAGCCGTCGACGGTGAAGAGGACGACCGGTTCGACCTGCTGGAAGCGGTCGAGGACGCTGCGGGCTCCGAAGTCGGGGGCGCAGGAGGTCCACACGGCGCCGACGGCGGCCGTGGCGAGGAGGGCGGTGACGGCCTGCGGGACGTTGGGCAGGTAGCCGCTGACGCGGTCGCCGGGGCGCACGCCGAGGGCGCGCAGTTCGGCGGCGAGGGCGGCGACCTGGCGGCGCAGTTCCGCCCAGGTGACGGGGGTCGGCTCGTGGGTCTCGTCGACGTGGAGGAGCGCGGGGGCGTCGGGGCGCCGGTCGGCGGCGCGCAGGGCGTGTTCGGCGTAGTTGAGGGTGGCACCGGGGAACCACTGGGCGCCGGGCATGGCGCGGTCGCCGAGGACGCGTGTGTACGGAGTGGTGAAGCGGACGTCGAACCACTCGGTGACGGCTTGCCAGAAGGTGTCGAGGTGGTCGATGGACCAGCGGTGGAGCGCCGGGTACCCGCCGTTCGCGGGGGCACCGTGGCGCTCTGCGGCCCATGCCTGGAAGCGGGTGACCGCGGCGGAGGCGATGCGGTCCTGGTCCGGCTGCCAGAGCGGCTCGGGTTGCTCGGAGTGCGCTGTCGCTGACGTCGATGTCATGGGGGTGTGCTCCCTGGCTGTACGCGGGTCTGCGTGTGTCGCACGCACGGGCATGGGTGTGCGCGGACGCGGCTGACAGGGACTGTGCCATGGGAGCGGGGATCACACCAGGGTCCTCCACCCATGGTCGGGGCGTTGAACATGTGGTGTGACCACGGGTGAACGGCTGTTGAACGCCTCCCGTGCGCCCCCTGGGGGGTGGCAGGGTGCTCGGCATGGACCGTCGTGAGCTGGTGCGTTCGATGTGGGTGTTCGGCAGGGTGCGCGGGCCGCGTGCCATGCGTTCGGCGTGGCGGCAGCGGAGGGCGGACGCCGTGGGGCTGCCTCCCCGGGGGCCGGAGCGGGCCAGGGTGCCGGGGCGGGTGACGGGTGTGGAGCCGTTGCCGGGCGGGGGGATCGTGCGGTTCGCGCGCTCGGTGCTGCGGGTGTGCGTCTCGGCCGGGGGGACGGTCTTCTGGGGGTGGGACGGGGCGGAGCCCCTGCCGTCGTACGCGTTGGCGGGCGAGGTGCCGGAGCCGGACGCGCGGGTGGCGCTGGAGCCGGACACGGACGGCGGCTGGCGGGTGGTGGCCGAGCGGGTGACGGTGGCGGTGTCGCGCAACGGGGCGGTCGAGGTGCGCACACCGGGTGGGGTGGTGCTGCGCCGGGACCTCCCGCCGCGCTGGTGGGAGCCGGTGGGCGGGGGCGAGGCGCGGTGGGTGCAACGGTCGGAGGTGCCGGCCGACGCGCGGTTCTTCGGGCTGGGGGGCCGTGCGGGTGGGCCGCGGCTGCGGGACGGGGTGTACCGGCTGTGGAACAGCGACCCGCGCGGCAGCTTCGGTCCGCAGGACGATCCGCTGTACGTCACGATGCCGGTCCACTGGGTGGTGGCGGACGCGGGGACGCACCTGGCGTTCCATGACAACCCGTGGGACGGGCGGGTGACGCTGCGGGAGGGCGGCGAGGGGGCCGGGTCGGGCCACGACCGGCCGGGACTGGTCGAGGTGCGGATGAGCGGCGGTCCCCTGCGCTGCTGGGTGGTGGTGGGGACGCCGGCGCGGGTGCTGCGCGGGTGGACCCAGTTGACGGGGGCGCCGGCGGTGCCGCCGTCGTGGGCGCTGGGGCCGCAGCACGCGCGGTGGGGGTTCGGCAGCGCCGAGGAGGTGCGGCGGGTGGTGGCCGGCTACCGGGAGCACGGCCTGCCGCTGGCGGCGCTGCACCTGGACATCGACCACTACGACGGGCACCGGGTGTTCACCGTGGACCGCGAGCGGTTCCCGGACCTGCCGGGGCTGGCGGCGGAGTTGCGGGAGCAGGGGGTGCGGCTGGTGTCGATCGTGGACCCGGCGGTGAAGGCGGAGCCGGGCGGCACGGTGTACGAGGGCGGCGCGCGGGTGGGGACCCGGGGGGCGTTCGTGCGGGACGCGCGGGGCGAGGTGGTGCGGGGCGTGGTGTGGCCGGGTGAGTGCGTGTACCCGGACTTCACGGATCCGGCGGTGCGCGGCTGGTGGGGCCGGCTGTACGAGGAGCGGTTGGCGCAGGGGTTCGCCGGGGTGTGGCACGACATGAACGAGCCGGTGTCGTTCACGCCGTTCGGGGACATGACGCTGCCCCGGTCGGCGCGGCACGCGCTGGAGGGCCGGGGCGGGGACCACCGGGAGGCGCACAACGTGTACGCGCTGGCGATGGCCCGGGCGGGGTACGAGGGGCTGGCGCGGCTGCGGCCCCGGGAGCGGCCGTTCCTGTTCTCCCGGTCGGGGTGGGCGGGGATGCAGCGGTACGGCGGTACCTGGTCGGGGGACGTGGCCACGGGGTGGCCGGGGCTGAGGGCGTCGCTGTCGCTGGTGCTGGGGCTGGGGCTGTGCGGGGTGCCGTACTCGGGACCGGACGTGGGCGGCTTCGACGGGTTCCCCTCGCCGGAGCTGTACCTGCGGTGGTTCCAGCTGGGGGCCTGGCTGCCCCTGTTCCGTACGCACGCGGCGATCGACGCGGGGCGGCGCGAGCCGTGGGAGTTCGGGCCGAAGGTGCTGGAGTACGCGCGGGCGGCGCTGGAGGAGCGGGAGCGGCTGCGGCCGTACTTCGTGTCGCTGGCGCGGCTGGCCCGGCTGACGGGCGCGCCGTACGCGCGGCCCCTGTGGTGGGGCGCCCCTGAGGACCGGGTGCTGCGGGAGTGCGAGGACGCCTTCCTGCTGGGGGACGCGCTGCTGGTGGCGCCGGTGCTGACGCGCGGGACGGACCGGCGGGCGGTCCGGCTGCCGCGGGGCCGCTGGTACGACATGGTGACCGGGCAGTCGTACGAGGGGCCGGGGCAGGTGCTGGTGGAGGCGCCGCTGTCGCGGGTGCCGGTGCTGGTGCGGGCGGGGGCCGTGGTGCCGGTGCGGGGCGAGGAGGGGGCCACGGAGCTCGAGGTGTGGGCGCCGGCGCCGGGCCGCTCGGGTGGCGGGCTGGTCGTGCGGGACCCGGGTGACGGGTGGGAGCGGGCGGATGTGGAGCGGTACGTCACGCGGTGGGTGGACGGCGAGGTGCGGGTGGAGCTGGTGACCGACGCGGGAGCGGTGGTGGTGGGGCCCGCGGGGGTACGGGTGCGCGGGCTGGGTGGGGCGGGCGGGGGTGAGGGACGGGAGACGAGGGACGGGAGGTGACGGACGGGGGTGAGGCGTGTGGGGGTCAGGCGTCTCGGGGTGCAGCTGGGGTCGGGGGCGCGTTCTCTCGGGACTGCCGGGGCGGGGGCGGGGATGCCGTCGGACGTGCCCGCCGGGGTCAGGGGCGGGCGTGCGGTCACGGGCGGGCGCGTGCGGCCCCCGCCGGAGTCAGGGGCGGGGGTGGTCGTACTCCCCCGCGAAGTAGCGGCGGACCGCCTCGGTGTGCAGGGGGAAGGCCAGGGGCGCCGGGGCGCGCAGGACGTGGTGGCCGGCCGTCTCGTCCGTGGGAGCGGAGGGCGGCAGGTCGGCCGCGGGGCGCTCGGGGAGGAGGCCGAAGAGCAGCAGGTGGCCGCCGGGCGCGCTCATCGCGTCGGCCAGGCGCACGTCGTCGGCGGCGGCCTCGATGCCGGTCTCCTCGCGGAGCTCCCGTACGACCGCCTCGCGCCAGTCCTCGGTGTGGTCGATGTAGCCGCCGGGCAGGGCGGTGCCGCCACGCGCGGGTTCGATGGTGCGGGTGATGACCACGAGCCCGGTGCCCCCGGGGCCGGACGCCGGGAGGAGGGCGACGGCCACGGGGAGGGGATTGCGGTAGGTGACGGCGGTGCAGGAGGGGCAGGTCCGGGGCCAGGGCTGGGCCGGGTCGGCGTAGGGGGCGCCGCAGTGGGCGCAATGGGTGTTCTGCACGGGGCGCACTGTACCGATCAGCGGTGGGGTGGTAGAGGGTGTTCATGACAGGACGTGGTGTGGCCGTACGGTCCGTGGCCGCCGCCGTCGCCGGGGCGCTCGCCCTGGCCGCCGGCCCCGCCGCCCCGTCCCCGGCGCGGGCGGGGGCGGGGCCCGTGACGGCGCCGACGTCGGCGCGGGCGGGGTCCGGGGCGGAACCCGTCGCGCCGCGGGGGTTCGTGGCGCTGGCGGCGGTCGATCCGACCGTCCTGCACGACCTGCGCTACACGACCGCGCACAACTTCGTCGGCGAGCCGGTGGACGGGTACCACCGGCCGGTGTGCCTGCTGACCCGGTCGGCGGCCCGGGCCCTGCACCGGGCGCAGACCCGGCTGCTGCGGCGGGGGTACTCGCTGAAGGTGTACGACTGCTACCGGCCGCAGCGGGCCGTCGACCACTTCGTGCGGTGGGCACGGGACCCGGACGACGAGCGGATGCGGGCGGAGTTCCACCCACGCGTGGACAAGTCGCGGCTCTTCGCGGACGGGTACGTGGCGGAGCGATCGGGGCACAGCCGGGGGTCGACCGTCGACGTGACGCTGGTCCGGCTGCCGGCGGCGCCGACCCGCCCGTACGTGCCGGGCGAGACGCTCGTGGACTGCACGGCGCCGCGCGCGGAGCGGTTCCCCGACGCCTCGGTCGACATGGGCACGGGGTACGACTGCTTCGACACGCTGTCCCGCACCGACGACCCGCGGATCCAGGGGGAGCCGCGGCGCAACCGGGACGCGCTGCGCGAGGCGCTCGCGGCGGAGGGGTTCGTGAACCTGCCGCAGGAGTGGTGGCACTTCACGTACCGGCCGGAGGACTTCCCCGACACGTACTTCGACTTCCCCGTGGCGTGGCGCTCGCCGGCCGGTCGTCCCGGTGGGCCCGGGGGCGGCCCGGGGGGGGGGGGGCGCGGGGGGGGGGGGGGGCCCGGGCCCGCGGGGGGGGGGGGGGGGGGCGCCCCGGCCCCAACCCCCCCCCCCGCCCCCCCAAA
>NZ_JBIBSF010000002.1:556156-799837 GCF_043077165.1 Streptomyces kanasensis | reverse complement strand
CGGGGCCGTCGCCCGCCGCGGGGCCCTGCCACCACCCCGGGGGCACCCCCCCGGGGGGGGGGCGCGCCCCGCCGGGCCGGCCGGGGGGGCCGCCCGCGCCCGGGGGGGCCGCGCACGGCAGGGTCAGGTGGCGACCGGTTCCGGGGTCGGCTCGGTGAAGGTCATCGCGTGCCTGACCACCGCGACGAGGACCTCCTTGACCGACTCGCGCCGCCGGGCGTCGCACATCAGCAGCGGTACGGCAGGGTCCAGGTCCAGGGCCGCGCGTACCGCCTCGGCCGGATGGAGGTCCGCGCCCTCGAAGCAGTTGACGGCGATGGCGAAGGGGATGCGCCGCCGCTCGAAGTAGTCGATGGCCGCGAAGGAGTCCTCCAGGCGGCGGGTGTCGACCAGGACCACCGCGCCGAGCGCGCCCTGCGCGAGCTCGTCCCAGAGGAACCAGAACCGGTCCTGACCGGGCGTACCGAAGAGGTACAGCACCAGGTCCTCGCGCAGGGTGATCCGTCCGAAGTCCATCGCGACCGTGGTCGTCGACTTGGACTCGACCCCGTCGAGGTCGTCGACCGGCCGGCTCGCCTCGGTGAGCTCCTCCTCGGTGCGCAGGGGCCGGATCTCGCTCACCGCCCCGACCAGCGTGGTCTTGCCGACGCCGAACCCGCCGGCGACCAGGATCTTCAACGTCACCGGTTCGACCGGCGGCGGACCCTTGCGGCTAGAGCGCCCGAAGGCCATTGATCACCTCACGCAGAATGCTCACGTCCGGCAGCTCGGCCGGCGGAACGGGACGGGTTACGTGGACCAGCTCGTCCTCGACGAGGTCGCCGACCAGGACCCGGACCACCCCGACGGGCAGGTCCATCCCGGCGGCGAGTTCGGCGATCGACTGCGGGAACTCGCTGCAGCGTTCGACGATCTCCACGTGTTCCGGGGAGAGCGTCTGGTCGCGGCCGGGGTCGTCGGCCGCGGGCTCCGGGACGACGACCGCGATCAGGTCGAGCCGGTGGCGGCCGGCGGTCGCGGTCCGGCCGCGGGTCATCGCGTACGGGCGCACCACCGGACCGGCGTCGTCGTCGAACCAGTGGTGGGCGTCGCCGCCGTTGCGGTGGCGCCGCGCCTGTCTCGCCGCTGCGTCGCTCATCGCATCCCGCCTCACCCTCCGGTGGGCAGGCCGGACCGGGGGGCGGTGGCGAGGTGGGCGCCCACGCGCTTGACCATGAGCGTCATCTCGTACGCGACGAGGCCCACGTCGGAGTCGGCGTCCGCGAGGACGGCGAGGCAGCTGCCGTCACCGGCGGCCGTGACGAAGAGGAACGCGTCCTCCAGTTCGACGACGGTCTGACGGACCTTGCCGGCCTCGAAGTGACGGCCGACGCCCTTGGCGAGGCTGTGGAAGCCGGAGGCGACGGCGGCCAGGTGCTCGCTGTCCTCGCGGCTGAGGTCCCGGGAGCCGCCCGTCGGCAGGCCGTCGCTGGAGAGCACCAGGGCCTTGCGGATCGAGCCGACCCGCTCGACCAGTTCGTCGAGGAGCCAGTTCAGCTCGCCGGTTGAGTTGGGTGTTGCGGCGTTCGGTGCGGTCATCGACCGTCCCCCTCCGGTGTCGTTCCTGGTGCTGTCTCACTGCGGGCGCGCTGCCAGCCTCGCTGCATCGCGGCCATCCTTCGGCGTACGTCTTCGGCGTCCCGCTCCGCGTCCTCGGCGTCGGCGGGACCGGGCGCGGAGGCGGGTGCGGCCGGGGCGGCGGACCGCTCGGCCTCGTCCCGCAGCTGCGGGACGAGGCTCGCCTGGCGGACCCGGCGGGGCAGGCCGCCGATCGTCGGGGCGGTCCCGCCCGGCGCGGGGGGTGCGGGCGCGGACGGGGTGGTGCCGTCGCGGTCCCGGGGGCTGTCGTCGGGGGTGCCGGCGCCGTGGCGGGCCCGGGTGGTGGCGTCGCGGTCCCGGCCGGCGCCGTCGTGGGCGTCGTGGGTCGACGGGTGCCGGTCGGCGCGGCCTTCGCCGGGTGTCTCGTCCGCCGCGGGCGCGGGGTGGGCGCGGGCGGCCGGGTCGTCGACGCGCCGGCCGTGCCGGGCCACCAGGGCCGGCCTGCGGCGGGGCAGCGGGATGGGCCCGGTGGGGCGGTCGGCGGACGCGTCGGCCACCTGCTGGTGCTGCTCGCCCGAGGGGGCGCCGGCGGGGCGCAGGGGCGGGCGGGGCGCGAAGAGGGCGTCGTCCGGGGAGTCCGCACGCTCGTCGCGGTGGCGGCGGTCGAGACCTTCCCGCAGGCCGGCCCGCAGCTCGTCGGAGAGGTCCCCGAGGAGGTCGAAGGGGCCTTCCAGCTCGACCGGCCCGTCCAGGGCCGGGGTCGTGTGCGGCAGGGCGGTGCGCCGTGCCGTGCCGCCCGTACCGCGGCGGTCGGGGGTCTTGCGGTCCAGCCGGAAGCCGGCGCCCTGCGTCTCGGGGGCGTCGGTGAGGAGCGTGGCCGGGAGGAAGACGACGGCGGTGGTGCCTCCGTACGGGGAGGGCTGCAGGGAGACGCGGACGTTCTGCCGCCGGGCGAGGCGGCTGACGACGAACAGACCGAGCCGGTCGGTGTCGGAGAGCTCGAACTCGGGGGTCTCGGCGAGGCGGAGGTTCGCGTCGAGGAGGTCCTCCGGGGACATGCCGAGGCCCCGGTCGTGGATCTCCAGGGTGAAGCCGTTGGCGACGCGCTCGCCGAGCACCTGGACGGCGGTGTGGGGAGGGGAGAAGACGGTGGCGTTCTCGAGGAGTTCGGCGATGAGGTGGGTGAGGTCCGCGACGGCGGGACCGCCCACGCCGATGCGGGGCAGGCGCCGGACCTCGATCCGCTCGTAGTCCTCGACCTCCGCGACCGCGGCCCGGACGACGTCCATGAGCTGGACGGGCCGGCGCCACTGGCGGGAGGGGGCCGCGCCGGAGAGGATCACCAGGCCCTCGGCGTGGCGGCGCATGCGCGTGGTGAGGTGGTCGAGGCGGAAGAGGTCGGCGAGCTCCTCGGTGTCCTCGGTGCGCCGCTCCATCGTGTCGAGGAGGGTCAGCTGGCGGTGCAGGAGGACCTGGTTGCGGCGGGCGAGGTTGACGAAGACCTCGGAGACGCCGCGGCGCATGTCGGCCTGCTTGACGGCGGCTTCGACGGCGGCGCGCTGAAGGGTGTTGAGGGCCTTGCCGACCTGGCCGATCTCGTCCTTGTCGTACTCGAGCCGGGGCACCTCCGTCTCGACGTCGACCTGCTCGCCGGCGGCCAGGCGGCGCATCACGCTGGGCAGGCGGGCGCCGGAGACCTCCTGGGCCTCCTTGCGCAGCCGGGTGAGGTCGCGGACGAGCCCGCGGCCGACGCGGACGGAGACGATGACGGAGCACAGGACGGCGAGGAAGCCGAGGACGCCCGCGCCGCCTGCCTTGAGCAGGACGCTCTGCGCGGCGGGGCCGACGCGGTCCTGGTAGCGGTCGCCCGCCTCCCGGTTCTCGGTGGCCAGGCCGTCGAGGACGGCGACGGCGGCCTCGGTCCACCGGGCGGTGTCCGTGGCGCGCGGGTCGTCGGTGGGGCCGCCGGACACGACCGACTCCTCGATCTCCCTCAGCGGCTGGCTCCGGGGGCCGTGCCAGAAGTGCCGGTACACGTCGCGCTCGCCCTGCGGCAGGACTTCGAGGCTGAGCTCGTAGAACTGCCGGCGGCGGGCGACCAGGTCGGAGATCAGGCGGATCTCCTCCGCCGTGAGGCGGTTGCTGATGAGCGAGGAGACGACGAGGGCGTCCTCGCGGGCGAGCATCTCGCGGGCGCGGGTGAGGCCGACGAGGGCACGGCCCTGCTTCTCCATCTCGACGTTGTCGAGGGCGTTGAGGTGGACGAGGAAGGTGTAGCAGGGGTCGACGAGGCGGTTGTAGAACTCCAGCGCCTGGAGGCGGCCGACCGCGCGGGTGTCGACGGACCGGCGCAGGGTCGCCAGGCTGTCGAAGGCGGCGAGGAGCGAGTCGAGGCGCTGCGCGGCGTCGTCCTGCATGGCGCCGGTGACGCGGGGGTCGCGGGCGTGGGCGCGGATGACGGCGACGGTGCGGTCGGTCTCGGCGCGGTCGCGGCGCAGGGCGGTGAGGGCGTCGGCGGCGCGCGGGTCGGCGAGGTAGACGAGGCTCTGGCGGCGTTCGCGCTGGATCACGCGGACGGTGTCCTCCAGCGGGTAGCCGACCTTCTGCATGATGTGGCCGACGTCGAGGAGGTGGCCCGCCTCGCGGCCGGTGATGAAGGTCGCGAAGCCCCAGAGGCCGGTGAGGGACAGGAGGGGGACGAGCAGCAGCGCCACGATCTTCCTGCGGATCGACTTCCCGCGAAAGCCCATGGCCTCCCCCAGCTCGCCCGGCCGCCCGGCGCGGCACGGGATGTACACATCAACGGAGCAGCAAACGGCGCGAGCCTACTACTGCCGCACAGGGGACCCGAAGACGCGTCCGGACGCTTTTCGGCCGCCTCACGCGTTGTTGATCATGACTTGTCCCGGTATCCCCGCCGTGCCGGGAGAACCCTCGGGTCGCCGGTGGATCCGACTGTGGCGCATGACACCTGGCGAGGCGTCAGTACCGTGCCGGTGGGGCGTCCGAGCGGAGCCGCTCCGGCTCTGATTCCGGATGGCTGGAATTGCCCCCTCCGGGAATCTTCCCGGGCCGTCGGCCGTCTTCCTGTACGGGGGGCGGCGGTCCGATCGGCGTAGAACGGCCCACAAGGGGCAGCCACCCTGGTACGGGTTTCTGTGGTGGGGAGTGACGGTGCATGAGCACGGGGCGTCATGAGCTCTGGGTGGAGGAGCCGGTCGGGCGGCGCAGGCTGCCGGATCCGGTACGGATAGCGGCGGTACGGGCCGGGATCGTCACGTCGGTGACGCTGATCCAGGCGATGGCCGCGTATTTGTTGACGGTCACGGGATCCTGGCTGGCGTTCCCGCTGGTGCTGACCAGTGTCGGCAGCACGGTGGGGGCGACCTGGGCGGTCCTGGACGTCTGGGTGACGCGTCAGGTCTGGAAGCAGCGGTACGGCGTCGTCTCGGAACCGAGCAGCACGGCGCGTCAGCTGCGGCGCGAGCGGCGGTCGGCGAGGCGGGCCGCGCGGGAGGCCGCGCGCATACGGACGGCGCCCGCTCGGACCGCGGCACGGGGCGGCGCGCAGTCCCCGTCGGGCGGGCGCGCCCCTCAGCCGGCACCGGGCGAGCTGTCGCGGGCCTGACGCGGCCGCGCCGCGGGTGGGAAGCGGCCGGGGCCGGGGGCGCGGGTGCGTCCCCGGCCCCGCCGTGTGTCTCGCCATGCGTCTCGCCGGGCCGCCCGCGGGGCGCGTCCCGGCGGTCTCGGGCGCGTCCCGACGGCGCCGGCGGTGCCGGGTGGGGCGGGTGGGGCGGGTGCGCCCCGGCGGTGTCGAGGCGCGGGGTGTGGCGGGTGCGGGGCTGTGCGTCGGCGGGCCGACGGCCGGGCGTCAGCCCGCCGTCGGCTGACGCTCCGCCGGGGGCTTCCCCTCCGTCGGGGCCCGCTCGGACGTCGGCCGCTCGGCGGGCGGTCGCTCGGACGTCGGCCGCTCGGCGGGCGGTCGCTCCGTCGGCTGGCTCCGCCGGAACATGCGGGTCGCGGTGATCTCGCCGTGGACGGCCGGCTCCCCCTCCCGGGCGGGCTGCGGCAGCCCCGGCCGCAGGTGCTCCTCGACGCTGATGTACTTCAACCCGGCCCGCAGGTCGGCGTCGTTGCGCAACCTGATCACCAGCGGGAACTCCGCGAGCGCCGTCGTGTCGAAGAGGCCCGTCGTGTAAAGGAGCTGCACGCCGAGCGCGTCCGACACGGCCCGCTGGAGCTCCAGCAGGTAGGTGGCGTTGGCGCGGCCGATGGGGTTGTCGAGGAAGAGCGTGCCGGCGTGCCGGTGCTTGTCCCGGCCCCGGTCGTTGCTGCGCAGCGCCGCCATCGTGCAGTACAGGGCGATGGCCGCGGTCAGGAGCTGGCCGCCGGAGAAGACGTCACCCATCTGTCCGACCGGGACGCGCTCGGCGCGGAGCACCGCGTCGGGCTTGAGGATCTCCACGGCGACACCCCGGGGCTGCAGGGCCGCGTGGACGCCGCGCAGGAGCAGCGACATGCCGTCGCGACGGAGGTCGGAGTTCTTCTTGACGGCGGCGCGGGTGGCCTCGTCGATGACCTCCCCGAGCCGCTCGACGAGGGTCGCCTGGTCGGGCTCCTCGAAGCGGATGCGGAGGAACTCCTGCCCGGACCACTCGCCGAGGCCCTCGGGCAGCCGGGAGAGGCGCTGGGCGGAGCGCAGCGTGGTGAGCGCGGACTCGACCAGGCCGCGCAGCCGGTCGACGATCGACTCGCGGTTGCGTTCCAGCTGGGCCAGCTCGTCGGTGAGGACGCGCAGGCGCGGCGCGAACGCCTCGGCCCAACGGGCGGCGTGCTCGGGCAGCGCGGCCGCCGGCAGCTCCCTGATCTGCTGCCGGGCGGGGGTGCGCACCTGCTCGTAGCGGGTGGAGTTGGCGTGCCGTACGAGGACGTCGCACGCCTCGCGCACGGCCGAGTCGGCAGCGGACAGGTCGGCGGCGCAGCCGCGCAGGGAGCGGCGGGCCTCGGCGGCGGCCTGGCGGGCTTCCTCCAGGGAGCCCGCGTGGGGCTGGGGCTCCTGCGGGTCGTCGTCCGCGTGCTCGCGCAGCTGGTCGCGCAGGAGGGCGGCCAGCTCGTCGAAGCCGCCAGCGGCGTCCTCGGCGGCGCGGTGCGTCCGCAGGAGGTGGGCGTGCGTGGCGCGGGCCGCCTCCAGGGCGTCGGTGCGCGCGGCGAGTTCGCCGGTGGCCGTGCGCAGCAGCGTCTGGGCCTGCTCGGCGTCGGCGGGGACCAGCTCGTCGGGCAGCTCGGTGTGCGCGTCGCCGTCGGTGGGTGCGAGCCGTTCGGCCTCGCCGCGCAGCCGGCCCAGCTTCTCGCTGGCCTCGGAGGCACGGGTCTCCAGCAGCTGCACCAACGACTCGGCGCGGGCGGCGGCGGCCTGCCGGGAGGGGCCGTCGGCGCCGTCCGGGCTGTCCAGCAGCTGCGCGGCGCGGGTGCGGACCTTGTTGGTGAGCCGGTCGAGCTCGGCGAGGGCGGCGCTCTCGTCGCTCTCCGCGCGGGCCTGCTCGGCGCGCAGGTCGGCGCCGACACCCACCTTCTCGTACAGCTGCGACGCGGCGCGGTACGCCTCGCGGAGCGCCGGCAGGGAGGGGCGCGGCACGCCGCCGTCGAGGAGGTCGGTGCCGTCGGGCTTCTCCTCGGGGACGTTCTCCGGGGCGCCGGCGATCTCGGCGCGTTCGGCGCGCAGGGCGCGGGCGGTGCGATGGGCGTCGTCGGCGGCGCGCTGGGCGGCGCGGCGGTCCTCGTCGGCGGCGCGGGCGCGTTCCAGGCACGTCTGGGCTCTGGCCTCGGCCTCGGCGGCCTCGTCGGCGAGCTCACGCAGGCGGGACTGCCAGCCCGCCCGCTCCCGGAGCCGGAAGGCGAGGCCGGCGAGGGCGTCGGCGACGCGGCGGGCACGCTGGGCGGCCTCCTGCCGTTCGTCGCGGACGCGGGCGGTCTCGGCGGCGGTCTCGTCGGCCTCCGCGCGGGCGGCGCGGGCCTCGGCGAGGACCGCCTGTGCGGTCTCCGCCGCTTCACGGGCGGCTTCGGCGGCCCCGGCCAGCTCGGCGAGCATGCCGGGCGGGCAGTCGGCGCGCCACGAGCCGACGCGGGCGGCGAGCGAGCGGTCGCCGGCGAGGCGGGCCGCGAGGCCGCGGATCTCCTCGTCGCGGGCGGCGGCGCGGGCGCGCAGGGCCTGGCGCTCCTCGTCGGCGGCGTGCTCGTCGTGCATGGCCGGATTCGGCGGGATGAGGAACACCTCGCCGTCGTCGTCCGACGGCTGCCGGGGTACGGGCGCGAGCAACGCGGCGGCGGTGCCGACGGCGACGGCGGAGCGGGGCAGGAGGGCGGCGCCGGCGAGGGCCTCGCGGGCGCGGGCGTACGACTGGGGGTCGGTGACGACGACGCCGTCGACCAGTTCGGGGCGTGCGGCGAGGACGGCGGCGTGGTCGGCCGGGTCGACGGACTGCGCCAGGTAGCGCCAGCCGGGGAGGGCGGGTACGCCCTGCTCGCCGAGGAACTCGACGGTGGCCAGGACGTCGGGGCCGGGCGGCAGGAGGCCGCCGTCGCCGAGGGCTCCGAGGATCCGCGCGTCGTCGGCGGCGGCGGTGCGCAGGTCGAAGAGCTTGCGCTCGCCCGAGGCGATGTTCCGGTCGAGGAGCTCGCGCAGCTCGTCGGCGTACCGGTCGAGCTCCTCGGCGGTCAGGGGGCCCTGGCCGGTGCGGGGCGGGGCCGCGCTCGCGCCGGGCCGCTGCCCGGTGGCGGCGCCGGTGTCCCCGTCGGAGCCGCCACCGGTGGTCCCGCCGCCGTGCTCACCGGTGGTGCCGCCGGTGTTCTGGCGGGGTACGTGGGCGGTCCTGCGGGCGGCGGGCAGGCTGAGCAGCTCGGCGAGGCGCTCCTCGGCGGCGATGGACTCGGCGGCGCGCCGCTCGGCCTCGTGGGCGTGGCCGGCGGCCTGGGCGGCGTCGGCGGCGCGGGCGGCCGCCAGTTCGGCGCGGGACTCGTCGGCGGCGGCCTCCCGGGCGCGGTCCGCGGCGAGGCGGGCGGCCTCGCGGGCGGTGTCCCAGGCGGCGACGGCGGTCTTCTCGGCGTCGGCGGCGGCGAGGGCGGCACGTGCGGGGTCGGCGTCGGGGGCCGTGTCGTCGAGCCAGCCCGCCCGTACGGCCTCGGCGGTCTCCTGCTCCACCTCGGCGAGCCGCTGGCGCAGGTGGCCGGCCTCGCTGCGGGCGCGCTGCGCCTCGGTGGCGGCGGAGGTGGCGTCGCGGTGGGCGGTCTCGCCGGCCTCCTGGAGGGCGGCGGAGCGCTCCTCCTGCTCGTCGGCGTGGCGCTCGCCCTCCGTCGCGGCGGCCTGGAGGGCGCGGACGAGGTCGGAGGCGGCCTTGGCGCGGGCGGCGAGGGCCGGTGCGGCGTCCCGCTCCGCCTCCTGGATGGCGACGGCCACGCGCGCGGAGCGGTCGGCCGCGGCGCGGTGGCGCAGGACGGCCTCGGCGGCCTGCCAGGCGGCGTGCAGGGTGCGGGCGTCGGTGAGTTCGCGGCGCTGGGCGGCGGCGCCCTTCTCGGCGGCGGCGAGCGCCAGGGACGCGTGGCGGTAGGCCAGTTCTGCGGCGACGAGGGAGCTGCGGGCGCGGGCCTGCTCGGCGTCGGTGACGGTGTGCGCGGCGGCGGTCACCTGCTCGGCGAGCTCGGCGGTGCGCACCCGTTCCTCGCCGGCGCGGGCGGTCAGGCGGCGCGCCAGGGTGCGGGTGCGGCGCTCGGCGGCGGCGTGGACGTCGCGGGCGCGGGCGCGGGTGTCGGCGGCGTCGACGATGCGGCCGAGGAGGTCGACGGAGCCGGCGGTGAAGTCGCGTTCGGCGGTGAGTTCGGCGCGGCGGCCGAGCTTGCCGCCGAAGCCGCTGACGAGGTCGGCGAGGCCGTCGGTGTCGCGGGTGTCGGTGACGGCGCGCAGCAGGAGGTCGGTGAAGTCGGAGTCCTTCTTCACCGCGAAGAGGCCGGCCGCCTCGCCCTCGTCGGCGTTCATCTCGCGCTGGTAGCGGAAGAGTTCCGGGTCGAGGCCGAGGTCGCCGAGGTGTTCGTTCCAGCGGTCGTGGATCTCCTCCCAGTACACCTCCAGGTGCGGGTACGCCTTGCCGGCCTCCGTGAGGGCGTCGCGGAAGCCCTTCATGGTGCGGCGGCGGCCCTGCGCGCCGGAGGCGCCCTCGCCGTGCGCGCGGACGGCGGTGGACTCGGCGACGGGGAGGTTGTCGAGGCTGAGGCCGGGGCCGGGGCGGAAGGAGTACCACGCCTCGGCGAACTTGCGCGGGTCGTTGGAGACCTGGCGGCCGCGCCACTCGCTGACCTTGCCGACGACGACGAGTTCGCCGGTGAGGGTGTGCTGCCACTCCAGGGCGACGTGTCCGCAGTCGTCGGCGAGGAGGAACTTGCGCAGGACGCCGGAGCTCGCGCCGCCGAGGGTGTTGCGGTGGCCGGGGAGCATCACCGAGAAGATCAGCTTGAGGAGGACGGACTTGCCGCCGCCGTTCTCCAGGAAGAGCACGCCGGCGGGGGCGGGCCGGCGGGGCGGGCCGACCGGTTCGTCCTCGAAGAACTCCGCCTGGGTGGGGGCGGGCCGGGGCACGGGCTCGCCCACTCCGCGCAGGTCCAGGACGGTGTCGGCGTAGCGGGCACCGGCGGGTCCGATGGAGTAGAGGCGGACCCGGGACAGCTCGTACATGGCGGCGGACTCTCGTCGGTGGTTCGGAGGGGCGGGGCGTCGGGACGCCGGTGGCGGGATGCCGGTGGCGGGGGCGCCGTCGGCGGGGCCGGGGGCGCGGGTCGGGGGCGGTCAGCCGTGGAACGGGAGGCCCGCGTCCGCGGCCAGTTCCAGGTCGTCGCCGTCGGGCGGGGGCAGGAGGGAGGCGGTCCCGTCGGTGACGGGGACGACGCCCAGGTCCAGCAGTTCGGCCATGGCGGCGCTGCCGGCCATGTCGCGGACCTGCAGCTGGAAGCGGGCCGTCGTGCGGTAGGCGCCCCCCGCGTCGTCCCCGGTGCGCTGGAGGAAGCCGGAGTCGGTGAGGAAGGCGACGGCCTTGCCGATGATGCCGGTGGTGGAGCCGGCGAGGCGCCGGGCGTCCTTGGTGGCGCCGGTGGCGCTGCGGCGCGTGTAGGTGCGCCAGGCGGCCTCCAGGCCGGGGGCGTCGGAGGCGGGGTCGGTGTTCTCGCCCTCCCGCTCGGCCCGCTCCTCCAGGCGGCGGCACGCCTGGCGGACGAAGGCGTCGACGCCGTTGACGGTGATGCGGCCGATGTACCCGTCGTCGGCGAGGTCCTCGGGCCGGGGGAAGGCCATGGCGGCGACGGCCAGGTGGGCGAGGCCGTGCAGGAAGCGGTCGGCGGAGTCGGCGGAGGCCCGGCGGGCGTAGTCGCCCATGCGGACGGCGAAGACGGAGTCCTCACCGGCGGTGACGGCCATGCCCGCGCGCGGGGAGACCTCCAGGACGACGAGGCCGAGGCCGGTGGCGACGGCGTCGGCGAGCCGGGCGAAGGGCGGGTCCTCGCGGTAGCGGCGGAGCAGTTCGGCGTACTCGGCGTCGCGGGCCGGGAGCAGCCTGGGCTGGAGGCCGAAGGAGACGAGCCGCGCGGCGTCGGCGGCGTCGGCGGGCGTGACGCCGCCCGACGCGGCGGACGGGGCGGGCACGGCGGCCTGCCCGGCGTCCGGCTCGCTCCACGCGTCGGTGTGCTCGGCGTGGTGGTCGCTCACGGCTGGTGCTCCTCGGTGCTGCTGGTGGTCGCGGTCATGCGGGCTACGTGCGGTCGGCGGCCATGCCGGCCGCGTCGAGCAGGGCGGTGCCGACGATGAGGTCCGCGCCGCCGAACTCGGGGTCGTCGAGCTGCGTGCCGTCGTCGACGGCGAACAGGAGGCGCTCCTCGCCCTGGCGGTAGGCGGTGCCGACCGGAGGGCTCGCCGCGTGCACCGCGAGGAGGGCGACCAGGTAGGGCAGGTCGGGGTCCTTCCGGCGGGCCTCGGCGAGGAGCCCGGAGAGGCGGCGGGGCGCGTCGTGCTCCAGGTCGAGCAGCGCCATGGCCGTCGCGAGCTGCTCCTCGCTGAACCGGCTGTCGTCGGGGGTGGCGATCAGGTCCGGCTCGGGCATCTCCGCGCCGAGGTGCTCGCGCTCCGCGGGCGGGGTGAGGAGGAGGTCGACGAGGTCACCGAGGCGTACGGAGCCGGGGGTGCGCAGGCCCGTGCCGCGGGCGAAGTAGGCGTCGGTGACGCGGCCGGCCTGCTCCAGCGGGAGCGGCAGCAGGGGGGCGAGGAGCTGTCCGTACAGGTCGAGACCGGTGCGGGCGGCGGGCTGGGCGAACGCCTGGCGGTCCTGCTCGGCGCGGAAGAGGGGCCCCGCCTCCAGCAGGCGCGACTGGAGTTGCGTGTGGCGGCGGATGCAGTCCTTGACGATGTCGACGAGCTCGGCGGCGCGCCGCTTGTGCTCGGACCCCTCCGCCTCGTCGCGGGCCTTGCGGATGTTGGTGAGGATCGCGTTCTCGTGGCGGTAGCGGTCCGCGACGTGGTCCAGGGCCTCGTCGATCATGTCGGGGACCGTCTTGAGCCAGTCGACCGCGCGGACGTTGCGCCGGGTGGCCTCCAGGGTCTTGCGGAGGGTCTCGGCGTACTGCACCGTGCGGTACCGGGCCTGCTCGGCGGCGAGCTGGGCGTCGGCGAGCCGGCCCCGGCTGATCAGCACCTCCAGCTTGACCTCGGCGGCGATCTGGGCGCTGGTGACGTCGGTGTCGAGGGCGCCGACCAGGACGTTCACGGCTTCGTCGGTGGTGCGGAGGTAGACGTTGCCGCCGTACCCGGGCACCTCCTCGATGAGCTTGAAGTCGTAGTCCCGGCGGACGTACACGCCGTCGACGCCGAAGGTGCCGTAGACGGCGCGGAAACCGCGGTCGACACTGCCGACGTTGATGAGGTTCTCCAGGACCCAGCGGGCGACGCGCTCGTGTTCGGCGGCCGGGCGGTGCGGGGCCTGGGCGGCGACGCGGGGCAGCAGACGGGCGACAATCTGCTCGTGGTCGGCGCCCGTGTCGAAGTCCATGTTGAGCGTGACGAGGTCGATCGCCGCGAGGGCGACCTCCGCCATGGCGTAGACCGAGTACTCGCCCGCCAGGTTCGCCTTGCGGGCGTCCAGGTCGTGCAGGGGCGCGGTGCAGGCGAGCGCGCGCAGGCGCCGCGCCAGCCCTTCGTCGGCGGCCGGGCCCTGCGCGGGCCGCGGCCCCGCGCTGAGCTGGGGCGGAACGAGTTCCGTCGGTTCCGTCGGGGCAGGCGAAGTCACGCTGCACAGAGTAGGTCCTCGTGGTGACAGCGGTCGAAACGGCGCGGGTCGGCGGGTGCGCGGAGCGGGGCCTCGGGCCGGCTTCCGAGGCCCCGCCCGGCCCGGGTGGGGTGCGGGGCGCGGGGGCGGAGGACCGGGACGGGCCGGGGCGCGGGGGCGGAGGGCCGGGGCGGAGGGCCGTGCTCAGCCCTGGGGCGGGGCGGCGTGCGCCACGCGCCGGGCGTACACGTCGACGAGCTGGGCGCGCGAGTCGTCGAGGTACGCGCCGAGGAGCCGCTCGGCCGTGGTGCGCTCCCCCGCCCGCAGCGCGTCGAGGATCTCCCGGTTGCGCGTCAGGTAGGGCTCGTGGAGGGCGTGCGGGTCGTCGACCACGTGGAAGGCGAGGCGGAGTTCGGCGAGGACGCCGCGCATCAGCTCGTCGGTGCGCTCGCTCCCGGCGAGGGCGACCAGCTCCCGGTGGAAGTGGATGTTGGCGGTGGACACGCCCTTCCAGTCGCCGGCGCGGGCGTGCCGTTCCCCCTCGGCGACGGCGTCGGCCAGCCCGTCCAGGGCGAACGGCGGGTCGCCGAGGTCGTGAACGACGGCACACTCGACGAGTTGGCGGATGCGGTAGATGTCGACGACGTCGTCGACGGCGAGGACGCGGACGAAGACGCCGCGGTTCAGCTCGTGGACAAGCAGACGCTCGTGGGTGAGCAGGCGGAACGCCTCGCGCAGGGTGTTGCGGGAGACGCCGAGCGCGCCGCCGATGCCGTCCTCGGACAGCCGGGTCCCGGGCGGGAAGTACCCCTCCGCGATGCGCGTGCGCAGGATGTCCGCCACCCGCTCGGCGGTGCTCGTGCGCCCCAGCAGCGCGCGGTCCTCGGCCAGTCCGCCGCTCGTCGTTCCCACCGGCACCGTCGTCCCTCCCGTGGAGCCCCAGCCCGCCTGCCGTCGCCATCGTAGATCCGGGTGGAGAACGGGCGGCCGGAGGTGCCGGGACGGTTGTCCACAGCCCTTGTCGGATCGTTCAACGATCCTCTACGTTGTCGGGCACCGCACGGCCCGCACGGCACCACCCACGGCACAGCCCAGGCACGCTCCTCACCCTCTGCGAGGTGCAGATGAGTACGACCCGGAAGACCCCGACGAGCCAGGACGCCGCGTCCGCAGAACCGCAGCCGCAGCCGCAGCCGCAGCCGCAAGTAGGGGAGCCGCCGCAGGGCGGCGAGCGGCCGTTCGCGTGGCTGCGGGCGCTCGGGCCGCGCGGCCGCCGCGCCTTCGCCGGCGCGTTCGGCGGGTACGCCCTGGACTCCTACGACTTCTTCACGCTGCCGCTGAGCATGGTGGCCATCGCCGCCTACTTCGGCCTGGACAGCGGCCAGACCGGGCTGCTGACCACCGTCACGCTGGTCGTGTCGGCCGTCGGTGGCGCCCTCGCCGGGATCCTGGCCGACCGGATCGGCCGCGTCCGCGCGCTGATGATCACCGTCATGACGTACGCGGTCTTCACGGTCGCCTGCGGTTTCGCGACGGACTACGGGACGCTGCTGGTCTTCCGGGCCCTGCAGGGCCTCGGCTTCGGCGGCGAGTGGGCGGTCGGCGCGATCCTCGTCGCCGAGTACGCGTCCGCGCGGCACCGGGGGCGCACCCTGGGCGGCGTCCAGAGCGCGTGGGCGGCCGGCTGGGCGCTCGCCGTCGTCGTGTACACCCTGGTCTTCCACTTCCTGGACCCCGACACCGCGTGGCGCGTGATGTTCTGGACGGGCGCGCTGCCCGCGCTCCTGGTGGTCTACGTCCGGCGGAACGTGCGGGACGCCCCGGAGGCCGAGCGGATCCGGCGGGCCAGTGCCCGGCCCGGTTCGTTCGCGGAGATCTTCCGCTCCCGGTTGGCCCGCACCACGCTGTTCGCGGTGCTGCTCTCCACCGGGGTGCAGGGTGGCTACTACACACTGGCCACATGGGTGCCCACCTACCTCAAGACGGAGCGCGGGCTGACCGTCGTCGGCACCGGCGGCTACCTGGCGTTCCTCATATCCGGCGCCTTCATCGGCTACCTGACCGGCGGGTACCTGACGGACCGGCTCGGCCGGAAGCGGAACATCGCGCTGTTCGCCGTCCTGTCGGCGGTGTGCATCGTGGCGTACACGAACATCCCCGCCGGGGCGGACGGGCTGGTGCTCGTCCTCGGCTTCCCGCTCGGGTTCTGCATGTCCGCGATCTTCAGCGGTTTCGGTTCGTTCCTCGCCGAGCTCTACCCGACGTCGGTGCGTGGCACGGGGCAGGGGTTCACGTACAACACGGGCCGCGCGGTGGGGGCGTTCTTCCCGACGCTGGTCGGCTTCCTCGCGGGGAGCTGGGGCGTCGGCGGGGCCCTGGTGTTCGGGGCGGTGGGGTACGGCATCGCCGTGCTGGCGCTGCTCGGGCTGCCCGAGACGCGCGGGCGGGAGCTGCCGTGACGGATGGTGGAGGAGGAGCGGTGCGCGCTCCTGCCGTACGAACGGGATTCCGGAGGGGTCGACGGACGTGACCCGGGCATCGATGGACCTCAACGCCGACCTCGGCGAGGGCTTCGGCCGCTGGCGGCTGACCGACGACGAACAGCTCCTGTCGGTGGTGACCAGCGCGAACGTGGCCTGCGGCTTCCACGCGGGCGACGCGGTGACGATGCGCCGCGTGTGCGCCCTCGCCGCCGAGCGCGGGGTGCGCATCGGCGCCCAGGTCTCCTACCGCGACCTCGCCGGCTTCGGGCGGCGGGCCATGGACGTACCGCCGGACGAGCTGGCGGCCGAGGTGGCCTACCAGATCGGGGCGCTGGACGTCTTCGCGCGGGCGGCCGGGGCGGCGGTGGCGTACGTCAAGCCGCACGGTGCCCTGTACAACCGCGTGGTGCGGGACGGCGTGCAGGCCCGTGCCGTGGTCGAGGGGGTGCTGCTGGCCGGCGGGGGGCTGCCCCTGCTGTGCCTGCCCGGTTCGGCGCTGCACCGGAGCGCCGGGGAAGTGGGGCTGCCGGTGGTGGCGGAGGCGTTCGCGGACCGGGCGTACACGGCGGAAGGCACCCTCGTGCCGCGGACGGAGGAGGGTGCCGTCCTGCACGACCCGGCGGAGGTGGTGGAGCGGTCCGTGGCCATCGCGCGGTCCGGGACGGTGACCTCGCACGGCGGACGGCCCGTCCCCGTCCGGGCCCGCTCGCTGTGCGTGCACGGCGACACCACCGGGGCCGTGGAGCTGGCCCGGCGGGTGCGGGCGGCGCTGGAGGACGCCGGCGTCCGGGTGGAGGCGTTCACATGAGGGCCCTCGAGGTGGGCGAGCGGGCGCTGCTGCTGGAGTTCCGGGACGGCGAGGAGACCGGCGCCTTCCACGCCGAGCTGCTGCGGCGACGGGCGGCGGGGGCGCTGCCCGCCGTGCGGGACATCGTCCCGGCGGCGCGGACCGTCCTGCTGGACGGCCTGGCCGATCCCCGGCGGCTGGCCGCCGAGATGGCGGCGTGGGAGGTGCCGCCGCCGCGGTGGCGCACGCGGCCGGTGGTCGAGCTGCCGGTCCGGTACGACGGGCCGGACCTCGCCGAGGTGGCCGGGGTGTGGGGCGTGGCGCCCCGTGAGGTGCCGCGGATCCACGCGGGGGCCGAGTACCGGGTGGCCTTCTGCGGGTTCGCGCCGGGCTTCGCCTATCTGACCGGACTGCCGGAGCGGTACGCCGTGCCGCGCCGGTCCACCCCGCGGACCGCCGTGCCGGCCGGTTCGGTCGGGCTGGCCGGTCCGTACACGGGTGTGTACCCGCGTTCGTCACCCGGCGGGTGGCAGCTCGTCGGGACGACGGAGGCCGTGCTGTGGGATCCGGCGCGGCAGCCGGCGGCGCTGCTGGCACCGGGCACGCGGGTGCGGTTCGTGGAGGTGGCCGGGTGACGGAACGGGCCTTCACGGTCGTCCGCGCCGGGGCGCTCACCACGGTGCAGGACCGGGGGCGCGCCGGATACGCCCACCTCGGGGTGCCCCGTTCCGGCGCGCTCGACCCGCACGCCGCGGCCCTGGCCAACCGGCTGGTGGGCAACGGCGACGGGGCGGCCGTCCTGGAGACGACGCTCACCGGCTGCGCGGTGCGGCCGCGGTGCGCGGTGGCCGTGGCGGTGGGCGGCGCACCCTGCCCGGTCACCGTGGACGGACGCCCGGCGGCGTGGGGCGCTGCGGTGCGGGTCCCGGCCGGCGCGGTACTGGACGTGGGTGCCGCCGGGCGGGGCCTGCGGTCGTACGTGGCGTTCGCCGGCGGCGTGGCGGCGGAAGCGGTGCTGGGCAGCCGTTCGACGGACCTGTTGTCGGGGTTGGGGCCCGCGCCGCTCGTGGACGGGGCGGTGCTGGCACTGGGGGCCCAGCCGCCCGGGCGCGCCCACTTCGAGGCGGCTCCCTGGCCGGGCGTACCCGATGAGCTGGTCCTGCGGGTGCGGTGGGGTCCCCGGGCCGACTGGTTCGCCGACGGGGCGCTGCGCGCCCTCACCTCCCGCCCGTACCGCGTGTCGGCGGCCTCCAACCGCATCGGCCTGCGCGTCCAGGGCCCCCCGCTGGAGCGCGCGAGGGCCGGGGAGCTGCCCAGCGAGGGCATGGTGCTGGGCGCCGTACAGGTGCCGCCGGACGGCCTGCCGGTGGTGTTCCTGGCGGATCATCCGACGACCGGCGGTTACCCGGTGGTGGCCGTCGTCCACGAGCCCGACCTGGCGGCGGCCGCGCAGGCGCGACCGGGGACGCCGGTCCGGTTCGTGGGCGCGGGCGCCGGCGTGCGGTGAGACCGGGCGGGGGCCCGGCGGGGGCCCAGGGCTCCCCTCCGCCTCCGCCGGGCCCCGGGAGCGAAGGCCGACGCCCCTGCGGGGCACCGGGCCCCGGGCAGCTGCCCCGGCGTCCACCGGGGGGTATGCCGTGGCCGTCGCTCCCCGGGGCGTACTGCCGGACCACGCGGTACCGGCACTCCCCCGGCGGCATACCGGACGGCCCCTGCGCGCCGAGCGGACTGCGGGCCGGGCGGACCGCGTACCGGGGAGACCGCAGCCGAGCGGACTGCGGGCCGGGCGGGGACCACCTGCCGGGAACACCCATGACGGGCGGGCCGCCGACCGGGCGGGCCGCATGCCCCGAGGACCACCCGGCTGCGGGCGCATATCCGGAGGGCCGCCCGGCCGGGGACCGTATGCTCCGGGCGCCGCCTGCCGGGCGGGACACCCGCCCGGAGCACTGCGCGCCCGGAGGAGCGCCTGCGTACCGGGCGGACTGCCTGCATACCGGGCGGACTGCCTGCCCGGAGGACCGCCCGCCCGGAGGATCGCCCGCCGGGTGGGGCTGGGCGCCGGGGGCGCTCCGTCCGCCGGGCGGGCTGTGTGCCGGCCGGGGGGTGGGGGCGCTGAGCCGGGTGGGTCAGACGGCGGGCGCGTCGGGGCCTATGCGGCTGCGGACGGCCGTCTGCACCTCGTCCTCTTCCACGGGGTCGGCGGCGAGCCGGCGCAGCCGTTCGGCGACGCGCACGTCCCCGGTCTCGGCGTGCAGGGCGGCGATCTCCCGGGTGGTCTCCTCGCAGTCCCACAGGCACTCGACGGCGAAGCCGGTGGGGAAGGTCGCGTCGGTGGCGGCGAGGGCGCGGGCGGTGCGGCCGCGCAGTTCGGACGAGGCGGTCTCGCGGTAGACGTGGCGCAGGACGGGCGCGGCGCAGCCGATGCCCAGGCGGCCGGCCCCGTCGACGAGCGGGTAGAGGGAGGGCGCGTCCGGGCCGTCGGTGCGGACGGCCTGGCGGAGCGCGCCGAGGACCAGCGGGGCGTCCTGTTCGCCGCCGCGGGCGGCGAGGACGCCGGCGGCCGAGGCGCCGAGGGCGTCGGGCCGGTGCACCCAGCCCCGGGCGCGGTCGACGGCGGCCTCGCCGCACATGCGCTCGAAGGCGGCGACGGCCGCTTCGGAGACCGTGCGGGACGGGTCGCCCGCCGCGGCCTCGATCAGGTCGAGCACGGCGGGGTCTCGGGACTCGGCGAGGTAGTGCAGGGAGGCGCAGCGGGCACCGTCGGGGCCGCTGCGGGCGGCGTCCAGGATCAGGGGCCGGTCGTCGGGGCCCGCCACGGCGTTGAGGCAGCGGGCGGCCGGGCCGTGCAGGACGCTGCCGCGCTCCAGGCCCTCCTGCGCCCAGTCGAAGACGGCCTGGACGCTCCAGCCGGGACGCGGCCCGGTGGGGCGCATCTGCCGCTGCCAGCGGTCGAAGGAGCCCTGTTCCCGGGCGGCGCGCACACGGCCGCCCACGGTGTCGCGGGGGTCGTCGCCCCACAGCCGCCACGGGCGGGGCTCGTAGGCGTCGCGGACCGTGGCCGCCAGCGCGGCCTCCCCGTCAGGCGTGGCCGGGAAGCGGGCGAGGACGGCGTCGGCGAGGCCGCGCAGCGCGGTGTCCTCGTCGCGGAGGGCCAGCTCGTCGAGGGCCCAGGCCCAGTTGGTGCCGGTCGCCGTGTACCGGCGCAGCAGCTGGAGGGCGTCGCGGCGGCCGTACGAGGCGAGGTGGCCCAGCACCGACAGCGCGAGGCCGGTCCGGCACTCCTCGGTGTCGAGGGCGTCCTCGACACCGAACAGGTGGGCCTCGACCGCGTCCAGACCGCCGTGCAGGTCCAGGTAGAGGCGGGCGTAGTAGAGGGAGCGGTTCTCGACCTGCCAGTCCTGGCGGGGGTCGTGGAGCACGCAGTGGTCGAGAGCGGCGAGGGCTTCGGCACGGGGCGCGGCGAGCGCGTGCAGCGTGCCGTCACCGCGGCCCCTCTGCAGCAGACCGAGCAGGGTGCCGCTCGGCGCTATGACTGGTTCGAACATGGAAAACGCCTCACATCAAGCTGTCGACGCAACGAGCGCGGTCAGGTGTCCCGAAGCAACCGGGTGGGTTGGTCGCCGGTGATCGGCTAGGCCGCGCGGGAACAACATGAGGAGCCGCCCGTCGTCTTCTGCCTGGTGTCGACCATCTTCCTCTGCCTCTGCCTTCTCATCGGTGGCCCCCTGCGGGCCCGTCGTCATGATGACCCAGCGTTTTCTCCGCCGCGACCACATTTACGGCGCCGTGTCCGTCCGGGGTTCGCTGCCCGTTCCCGGGCCGTTCACCCCTTCCGGTTCTGTTCCAGGAGCTCCGTCCTGCCGAACATCCGGGCCGTGTCCAGCGCGGACGGAGTCCCGGCTTCCGGATCCGCTCCGCCTGCGAGGAGTGCCCGGATGACGGATTCCTCACCCTTGAAGACCGCGCCGGCGAGAGGGGTCTGCCCCCGGTCGTTGACGGCGTCGGGGTCGGCGCCGCGCGCCAGGAGGGCCTCCACCGTCGCGGCGTGACCGTGGTACGCGGCGAGCATCACGAGCGAGTCGCCCTTGTCGTTGGAGAGGTTCGCGGGGGCGCCGGCGTCGACGTAGGCGGCAAGCGCCGCGGTCTCCCCCCGGCGTGCCAGGTCGAAGATCTTCGACGCGAGTTCGACCACCTCGGGGTCGGGGGTGTCGCTCATCGGCGGGCCGCCTTTCCGTGCTGTCCGTGCTCCGTTGCCGTGCGTACGACGAGGTCAGCCGTACGAGTGAACCGACAGGGTACTGCCCCACCGGACCGCATCCCGACGTGCGCCAGTCAAGTGAAAACACCCGAACTTCACCCGATTGCACCTTTTATCACATAGATGCTTCCTGTGAGCCTGGAACACCTCATGGTGACTGTCCCTTCAACCAGGAGAAACCTCATGATCCTGTCGATCTCCGGCGTGGTACTGCTGGGCATCATCGTCTTCCTCTTCTTCAAGAAGGACGGCCTCAAGGCGTCCCACGCCATGGTCTGCGCGCTGTTCGGCTTCTACCTCGCGGGCACCGCGATCGCGCCGAGCATCACCGCGGGCGGGCAGAGCCTCGCCAGCCTGCTGGGCGGCATCAACTTCTGACGCCGCCCGGACCCTCGCCCTCCCCTTCCACGACCCGAGGAGACGACGTGGCCAGGCGACCACTCCCCCGCATCCTGCGCAGCGGCAGCGCCTCGATCACTCGCAGCCGAGAGATCGCGCGCACGGCCGCCGACAACGCCACGGACGTCCTCCATCCGCTGATCACGGTCTCGCGCGGCCTGCGGAAGCTGGCGGCGGCCGGACGTGCCCGATGGGCGGCCATGCCCAAGGAACGGCGCGGTCCCACGCTGTTCCTGGCCGCCGCGGGCGTGCTGGTCGTCGCCCTGCTGCCGTACGGGCCGCTGCTGGCGCTGATCTCGCTGATGGCGGCGGCGGCGTGGAAGGGCAGGGAACGCCCCGTCGAGCGGACGGGGCCCGACGAGGTCGAGACCGCGCGGCTGCGGGCGCTGTACGAGGCCCTGGTGCCGTACTTCTCGGTGCCCGACGACCCGAGCCCGCTCTTCTCCCACGGCGGGGAGTGGAGCGGCGCCTTCAGCGACTTCGCGTTCGACGCCGACGGCCGGCCCACCCGGCTGCGCATCGCGTACCCGGCCTACTTCCCGGACGGCGACCCGGTCTCGCGCGCCCGGATCGAGCACGTCCTGCACGCCAAGTGCGGGCGCGGCCGCGAGTACCTCTTCGACTGGGACGAGGAGGGCAACCGGCTGGTGATGTGCGTGCTGCCCGCCCTGCCGGTGTCGGTGGCGGCGCAGCGCTTCGTGACGGTGCCGGGCGAGACGGTACTGGGTTTCACCGACGCCGACGCCGTGCAGCGGACGGTCCCCGTCCGGGACGGCGAGGAGACGCGCGACGCCCCCGCCGTGGTCTGGCGCACCGGGCCGCGCGCGACGGAGCCGCACCTGCTGGTGGTCGGGCAGCCCGGGTCCGGCGTCAGCACCCTGCTGCGGTCGATCGCCCTCCAGGCGCTGCTGCACGACGGGGACGTGCTGGTGCTGGAGGGGTGCGGGAGCGGCGAGTACGCCTGCCTGTCCGGCCGGGACGGCGTGCTGGGCGTGGAGTGCGGGCCGGTCGGCGCGCTGAACGCGCTCGAGTGGGCGGTCCGCGCGACCGAGCGGCGCCTCGCCGTCGCCCACGAGGCCCGGCAGGCGGGGCGGACCGCCCCCGCGGAGCTGCGGCGGCCCCTGTGGATCCTGCTCGACCGGCTCGGCGTCCTCGGGGACCTGGCGGCGGCGGAGGGCCGCCCCGATCCCCAGGAGCTCCTCCAGGTCCCGCTGCGGCACGGCCGGGCGGCGTACGTCACGGTCGTGGTGGGCGAGCAGTTCGACACCGTCGACGCCCTCGGCGCTTCCGTGCGGGCCCACACGCGCGCACACGTCGCCCTCGGGGCGGCCACGCCCGAACAGCTCGAGGAGGTCCTGGGCGCCCCGCCCCACACGACGCCACCGCCCCAGGTGCCGCCGGGGCGCGGGTACGTCCGCCTCGGCACGGACCCCGTCCTGCGGCTCCAGGTCCCGGCCACACCGGACCCGTACGACGACGAGGCCCCCGAGCCCCACCGCCGGGCCGTGCTCGACCTCCTCGCGGTGCGCCCCGCGGAACCTCCCGCACCGGCGCCGCCGCTCCCGGCGAGCGAGCCGGCACTCCCCGCCTGACGCGGCGCCGGCGCACGACCCGCCCCGGCCCTCGCTCCGACCCACGCCCCGGTGTCCCCGGGCGCCGGCGTCCGCACCCCGGAGCGCCCGCCGCACGCGGTACTCGGTACTCGGTACTCGGTACGGCCGGCCGGAGCACGGGGAGCCCGGCCCGCCCGGAGCACACGGCACGCCCGGAACGCTCGGCCGACCCGTGGCCGGGAGCGAGGAGCGCGGCACCCTCGGCACCCCCGAGCGTCGTCCCCGCCCGCCCGGAACCCCGGCCCGCACGCAGCACCGGGCCGCCCCGGGCGGCGACGGGCACGGGGAGCACCCGCCCCGGCGCACCCCCGAGGCGCGCTCAGGCCACGAACGTCCGCGGCTCCTCCGCCGCCGCTCCCCCGCTGGCGCCGGAACGCACCGCGGCCGCGGCGGCGGCCAACCGGACGGCGGCCTCGTCGGCGACCGGCCCTCCGACGGTGAACGGGAGCCGGACGTACCCCTCGAAGGCGCCGTCCACGCCGAAGCGCGGCCCCGACGGCACGCGCACGCCGACGCGCTCCCCCACCTCCGCCAGGCGCGACCCGGACAGGCCCCCGGTGCGCACCCACAGCGTCAGCCCGCCGAGCGGCACCTCGAACTCCCAGCCCGGCAGCTCCCGGCGCACCGCGGCGACCAGCGCGTCCCGGTTCTCCCGGGCCTGGGCGCGCCGGAGGGTGACCGCCTCCTCCCAACCACCGGTCCGCATCAACCAGTTGACGCCCAGCTGCTCCAGGACCGGGGTCCCCAGGTCCGCGTAGGCACGGGCCGCGACGAGGGAGCGGATGACGTCGGGGGCCGCGCGGACCCAGCCGATCCGCATGCCGGCCCAGAACGCCTTGCTCGCCGAGCCGACCGTCAGCACCGTGCTGCCGGCCGGGTCGAAGGCGCAGACGGGCCGCGGCATCTCCAGGTCGTCCTCCAGGTGCAGCTCCGCCATGGTCTCGTCGACCACGAGGACCGTCCCGGCCGACCGCGCCGCGTCGACCAGCGCCCGGCGCTGGTCCTCGTCGGCGAGGGCACCCGTCGGGTTGTGGAAGTCGGCGACGACGTACGCCAGCCGGGGCGCGGCGTCGCGGAGCACCTGGCGCCAGCGGGGCAGGTCCCAGCCGGACAGCCCCTCCGCCATGGCGACGGGCACCAGGCGCGCGCCGGCCTCCCGCATCAGCTGCAGGATGTTGGCGTACGACGGCGACTCCACGGCGATGCGCTCGCCGCGGCCGGCGAAGAGGTGGCAGATCGCGTCGATCGCGCCCATCGCGCCGGTCGTCACCATGATCTGCTCGGGCATCGTGGGGATGCCGCGCCGCGTGTACCGCTCGGCCAGGGTGCGCCGCAGCGCGGGGAGGCCCGCCGGGTAGTCGCCGTGGGTGTGGGCGTAGGGCGGGAGCTCCTCCAGGGCACCCTGGAAGCCGCGGCTGAGCCAGGGCTCGGGGGCGGGCAGCGCCGCGCACCCCAGGTCGATCATGGAACCCAGCGACTCGGGCGGCAGCGGTTCGAGGCCGCGGGCCGGCAGGGGGTTGCCGGCCGGCACGGTGGTCCAGCTGCCGGCCCCCCGCCGCGACTCCAGGAACCCTTCCGCGCGCAGCGCCTCGTAGGCGGCGGCGACGGTGGTGCGGCTCACGGAGAGCGCCAGCGCGAGCTCCCGTTCCGCGGGCAGCCGCGCGGCGACGGGCACCCGGCCCTCCAGCACCAGCAGGCGGATGCCGTCCGCCAGGGCACGGTAGGCGGGCGGCTTGCGCGTACCGGGGCCCGCGGGCCGGGGTTGTTGCACGGTCAACTGCCGGGCGAGCTGGGCGGGGCCCACCGCCGAAGTCCACTGGGCCATGACTTCAGTCCACCTTCCTCGGATTGGCCATGGTTGGCGGCCGATCCTCGGCCAGAGAGTGTCACAGGCCAGTCCACCACACCAGAGCCCGGGGGCACACATGTCCAGTCCGACGTCCACACCGGAGTCGACGGAGGGGTCCACATCGGACCACCCGGCACGGAGCACCGACGAACCCGCCGGGGGACTGCCGGGCGAACCCGCCGGGGAGCCCGCGGGCGGACCCGCCGGCGGGCGGCACGGGCGGCGGATACCGCGCCGTCTCGTCCAGCTCACCGCCGGCCTGCTCCTCTACGGCGCCAGCTCGGCCCTCCTCGTCCGCAGCGGTCTCGGCCTCGAACCGTGGAACGTGCTCCACCAGGGCCTGGCCCGGCTGACCGGCCTGTCCATCGGCGTCGTCGTGACACTCATGGGCGGGGTCGTGCTGCTGCTCTGGATCCCCCTGCGGCAGCGGCCGGGGCTCGGCACGGTGGCGAACGTCCTGCTGATCGGCGCCGCGATGGACGGCACCCTCGCCCTCCTCCCGGACGTCCACGGGACGGGGGCGCGCGTCGCGCTGATGGTCGCCGGGGTGGTCCTCAACGGCGCCGCGACGGGCCTCTACATCGCCGCCCGCTTCGGACCCGGGCCCCGCGACGGCCTCATGACCGGGCTGCACCGGGTCACCGGCCGCTCGCTGCGGCTGATCCGGACCCTCATCGAGGTCGGCGTGGTCGCCACGGGCTTCCTCCTCGGCGGCTCCGTCGGCGTCGGAACGCTGCTGTACGCGTTCGCCATCGGACCGCTCGCCCAGCTCTCCCTGCGCCTGTTCACGGTCCCGGCCGGCCGCGCCGTCCCCAGCACCCCCTCCCCCGCCCCCGGAGACCCCGCCGACCCCGCCGAAACCCCCGCCGACGCGCCCGCCCCCACCGGTGCGGCGGGCGCCACCTCCGGTACTCCCGGCGACCGCCCCGCGGTCGCCGCCGGGCCACCGGACCGGGTCATACTGCCGCGGTGACTCGACTGCCGCGCCCCCGACCGGGCCACCCCTACCTGGACCACCCCTCCCCCATACCGTTCGCCCACCGGGGCGGCGCGGCGGACGGCCTGGAGGACACCGCGAGCGCGTTCCGGCGGGCCGCCGAGGCCGGATACCGCTACTTCGAGACGGACGTGCACACGACGGCCGACGGCCGGCTCGTCGCGTTCCACGACGCGACCCTCGACCGCGTGACGGACGCGCGCGGCCGGATCGCGCGCCTCCCGTGGAGCGAGGTGCGCCGGGCGCGGGTCGCGGGCCGGGAGCCGCTGCCGCTCTTCGAGGAGTTGCTGGAGGAGTTCCCGCAGGCCCGCTGGAACGTCGACCTGAAGGCGGAGTCGGCCCTCGTGCCGCTCCTCTCGCTGATCCGCCGGACCGGCGCGTGGGACCGGGTGTGCGTGGGCTCCTTCGACGAGGGCCGCGTGGCCCGGGCGCGCAGGGCGGCGGGCGAGCGGCTGGCCACGTCGTACGGGGTGCGCGGCGTGGTCGCGCTGCGGCTGCGCTCGTACGGGATCCCGGCGGCGGTGCGCGCGGGGGCGGTGGCCGCCCAGGTGCCGGAGACGCAGGGCGGGGTGCGGGTCGTCGACCGGCGCTTCGTGCGGGAGGCCCACGCACGCGGACTCCAGGTGCACGTGTGGACCGTCAACGATCCGCGGCGCATGACGGCTCTCCTGGACCTGGGCGTCGATGGCATCATGACCGATCATCTGGAGACGCTGCGCACGGTGCTCACCGACCGGGGAGCGTGGCTCTGACCCCGGGTGGGCCGGGGCCGGGACGAACGAGGGGGCGCGTGTGACCGCCGAGACCACCGACCGGGAGGCCGGCGCCGGCGACGTGCCGCCGCCCGACCGCCGCCGCGAGCAGCGCGGCTGGTACTTCTACGACTTCGCCTGCTCGGTCTACTCGACGAGCGTCCTGACGGTGTTCCTCGGCCCGTACCTGACCTCGGTGGCCAAGGCCGCGGCCGACCCGGACGGCTTCGTGCACCCGCTCGGCGTCCCGGTCCGCGCCGGGTCGCTCTTCGCGTACTCCGTCTCGGCCTCCATCGTCCTCGCGGTGCTGGTGATGCCGTTGGCCGGCGCGGTGGCGGACCGGACGGGACGCAGGAAGCCGCTGCTGGCCACCGCGGCGTACGTCGGCGCCGGCGCCACGACCGGCATGTTCTTCCTGGACGGCGAGCGCTATCTGCTGGGCGCGCTGCTGCTGGTCGTCGCGAACGCGGCGCTCGCCGTGTCGATGGCCCTGTACAACGCGTACCTGCCGCAGATCGCCGGGCCGGAGGAGCGCGACGCGGTGTCGTCGCGGGGCTGGGCGTTCGGGTACACCTCGGGCGCGCTCGTCCTCGTCCTGAACCTGGTGCTGTACTCCGGCCACGCGTCGTTCGGCCTGACCGAGTCCGCCGCGGTGCGGATCTGCCTGGCGTCGGCGGGCCTGTGGTGGGGCGCGTTCACGCTGGTGCCGCTGCGGCGGCTGCGCGACCGGAGGGTCACCCCGGCCGACGGCGGGGGGTCGGTCGGGCCCGGGTGGCGCCAGCTGGTGTCGACCCTGCGGGACATGCGGCGCCACCCGCTGACGCTGTCGTTCCTCCTCGCCTACCTCGTCTACAACGACGGGGTGCAGACGGTGATCTCCCAGGCGTCGATCTACGGCTCCGAGGAACTGGGCCTGGAGCAGACGACGCTGATCACGGCCGTGCTGCTGGTGCAGGTGCTGGCGGTGGCCGGCGCGCTGGGGATGGGCCGGCTGGCCCGCGTGTACGGGGCGAAGCGGACGATCCTCGGCTCACTGGCGGTGTGGACGCTGATCCTGGCGGCCGGGTACTTCCTGCCGGCCGGCGAGCCGGTCTGGTTCTACGGGCTGGCGGCCGCGATCGGGCTGGTGCTGGGCGGCAGCCAGGCGCTCTCCCGCTCCCTGTTCTCGCACCTGGTGCCGCGCGGCAAGGAGGCGGAGTACTTCTCGGCGTACGAGATGAGCGACCGCGGTCTGAGCTGGTTGGGGCCGCTGGTGTTCGGACTCGCCTACCAGCTGACCGGAAGCTACCGGGACGCGATCGTCTCCCTGGTGCTGTTCTTCTCGGTGGGTTTCGTGCTGCTCGCGCGGGTACCGGTACGACGTGCGGTGGCCGCTGCGGGCAACCCCGTACCGGAACGGATCTGAGCGGAAACCGGTCCGGATTTAGACGGCGAAGTGAAAGGCCGCTAGTGTACGCCTTTGGCCTGCCAGGCGGACCGTTACTGCGTGCTCGGGTACCGGGAACGCTGGGTGACATCTTCTGCCAGATGTGACAAACCGGGCATTGGTGGGTACAACAAGGGGCGGCACGACGGGCGACGCATGACCCGCAACGGGAATCTTTACCGCCGACCGGCCGTTGACCGGATGACGACGACAGCGACACCTGTCCTGTGGGCGACAAGCCCGGGAGGCACGATTCATGAGTGAGCGAGCTCTTCGCGGCACGCGCCTCGTGGTGACCAGCTACGAGACCGACCGCGGCATCGATCTGGCCCCGCGCCAGGCGGTGGAGTACGCATGCGAGAAGGGGCATCGGTTCGAGATGCCCTTCTCGGTCGAGGCGGAAATCCCGCCGGAGTGGGAGTGCAAGGTCTGCGGAAACCAGGCACTCCTGGTGGACGGGGACGGCCCCGAGGAGAAGAAGGCGAAGCCTGCGCGTACGCACTGGGACATGCTGATGGAGCGGCGCACCCGCGAGGAGCTGGAGGAAGTGCTGGCCGAACGGCTGGCGGTCCTGCGCTCCGGCGCCATGAACATCGCGGTGCACCCGCGCGACAGCAGGAAGTCCGCGTGACCGATTAGCACCCGGTCACCCATCACAGCCGCGGGGGGGGGGGGGCCGCCGCCCCCCCCCCCCCCGCGACAGCGGGAGGGTCACACCGCCCACCAGACCGTCGTGTCCGCGGGCAGCTCCACGGTGCCGGTGACGCTGGTGCGGACCGGCTCGTTGGCGAGGAGCATCCGGCCGGGGACGTCGATGGAGACCGGCGCGCCGGTGGTGTTCGCGGTGCACACGAACCCCTCGCGGCGGAAGGCCAGGACGCCCTCGGGCGCGTCCAGCCACCGCAGCTCCTCGCCCGCGCCCAGCCCCGGCTGCTCGCGCCGGACGCGCAGGGCGCTGCGGTACAGCTCCAGGGTGGAGCCGGCCGCGCCGGTCTGGGCCTCGACGCTCAGCGCCCCCCAGGTGGCGGGCTGCGGCAGCCAGCTGCCGCCGGAGCCGAAGCCGTACGAGTCGCCTCCGACCGTCCACGGGATCGGCACGCGGCAGCCGTCGCGGAAGCCGTCCTGGCCGGTGGCGCGGAAGAACGACGGGTCCTGGCGGACCTCGTCCGGCAGGTCGGTGACGTCCGGCAGGCCGAGCTCCTCGCCCTGGTAGACGTAGGCCGAGCCGGGCAGCGCCAGCATCAGGAGCGTCGCGGCGCGGGCGCGGCGCAGGCCGAGCTCGCGGTCGCCGGGCTCCCGCAGCTGGGTGCCGAGGCCGGGCGGGTTGGCGAAGCGGGTGGCGTGGCGGGTGACGTCGTGGTTGGAGAGCACCCAGGTGGCGGGCGCGCCGACCGGGCGCATCGCCGCGAGCGAGGCGTCGATGACGGAACGGAGCTCGGCGGCGTCCCAGTGGGTGCCCAGGTACTGGAAGTTGAACGCCTGGTGCATCTCGTCGGGGCGCACGTAGTTGGCGGTGCGCTCGACGGTGGGCGTCCACGCCTCGGCGACGAGGACGCGCTCGCCGTCGTACTCCTCCAGGACCGCGCGCCAGCTGCGGTAGATCTCGTGGACGCCGTCCTGGTCGAAGAAGGGCATCACGTCGTTGCCGAGCAGCTTCAGCTGGTCGTGGGCGCCGATGTCGGGCAGCCCGGGCGCCTTGACGAGGCCGTGGGCGACGTCGACGCGGAAGCCGTCGACGCCCATGTCGAGCCAGAAGCGCAGGATGGAGCGGAACTCGTCGCGGACGGCCGGGTGGTCCCAGTTGAAGTCGGGCTGCTCGGGGGCGAACAGGTGCAGGTACCACTCGCCGTCCTCGACGCGGGTCCAGGCGGGGCCGCCGAAGATGGACTCCCAGTCGTTGGGCGGCAGTTCGCCGTTCGCGCCCTTGCCGGGGCGGAAGTGGTAGCGCTCGCGCAGCGGGGAGCCGGGCCCCTCGCGCAGGGCGCGCTGGAACCACTCGTGCTGGTCCGAGGAGTGGTTGGGGACGAGGTCGACGATGATGCGCAGGCCGAGCTCGTGGGCCTCGCGGACGAGCGCGTCGGCGTCGAGCAGGGTGCCGAACATGGGGTCGATGGCCCGGTAGTCGGCGACGTCGTACCCGGCGTCGGCCTGCGGGGAGGCGTAGAAGGGGCTCAGCCAGACGGCGTCGACGCCGAGCTCCCTCAAGTACGGCAGCCGGCTGCGGATGCCCTGGAGGTCGCCCATGCCGTCGCCGTTGCCGTCGGCGAAGCTGCGCGGGTAGACCTGGTAGATCACCGCTTCTCTCCACCAGCCGGAGTCCGTGCCGGTGGTCGGGGCGGCGGGGGCGGCGAGGTGCTGGGTCATGTCTTCCCTGGGTGGAGTGGGTGGGGGCGGCGCCTGGTCCGGCGACTGCGCGTCGAGCCGGACCGGCACCGCCGTCTGGGCGCGTGGTGCCGGGCGGGGCCGGGCGGGCTCAGCCCTTGGTGCCGCCCGCCGTGAGACCGGCGACGAGGTTCCGCTGGACCAGGAGGAACACCAGGCCCGCCGGAATCGAGATGATCACCGCGGAGGCTGTGAGGTAGCCCCACTCCGCCTTGTGCTGGCCGATGAAGCTCTGCAGGCCGACGGAGAGGGTGAGCATCGAGTCGGTGGAGAGGAAGGCGCGGGCGAAGGCGACCTCTCCCCACGCGGTGATGAAGGAGTAGAAGGCGGTGACCGCGAGGCCGGGCTTCGCCAGCGGCAGGATCAGCCGGTAGAAGGTGCCGAAGGGGGTGAGCCCGTCGACGCGGCCGGCCTCGTCGATCTCGTGCGGGATGGTGTCGAAGTAGCCCTTCATCATCCAGGCGCAGAACGGCACCGACACCGAGCAGTAGGTGAGGACCAGCCCGAGGTGGGAGTCGAGCAGGCCCATGCCGCCGAGGATGTTGTAGAGCGCGACGATCAGCACCGCGACCGGGAACATCTGCGTGAGGAGCAGCACCCACATCAGCGACCGGTGGCCGGGGAAGCGCATCCGGGAGATGGCGTAGCCGGTGGACGCGGCGACGAAGACGCCGACGACGGTGGTGCCGGCGGCCACGATCAGCGAGTTGGCGAACCAGCGCGGGAACTCGGTCTCGGTGAGGACGTACGCGTAGTTGCTGATCTCCAGACCGCCCTCGGCGCTGGTCGGCCTGGTCCAGCCGGACCGGCCGCGCAGCGAGATGAAGACCATGTACGCGATGGGGAAGACGGCGACGAGGCTGGCGACGACCAGCGCGGCGTGCAGTCCGGCCGAGGCGAGCGGGGAGCGCTCCCCGCGGCCGCGGACCCTGCGGGGCCGGCCTGCGGAGCCGGAGCCGGCGCCGGCGGTGTCCGCCGTGCCGGGCGCGTGTGCGGTCACGGTGTTCTTCCGGGGTTCGGTCACCGTGCTCATCGGGCGGCCTCCTGGCGGTTGAGCAGCCTGCGGTAGAAGACGGCGAAGACGGCGAGCATGGAGAGGATGAGGATGCCGTAGGTCGCGGCGGCCGCGTAGTCGCGCACCGAGCCGAAGGCCAGGCGGTAGGCGTACGTCACGAGGATCTCGCTGTGCAGGGCGTTCGCCTCGCCGAGCATCAGGTAGATGATCGGGAACATGTTGAACGTCCAGATCGTGCCGAGCATGATCACCGTGGCGCTGACGGGGCGCAGGCCGGGCAGGGTGACGTGGCGGAAGCGCTGCCAGGGGCTGGCGCCGTCCATCTCGGCGGCCTCGTACTGCTCGCCGGAGATGGACTGGAGGCCGCCGAGGATGGCGACCATCATGAACGGCACGCCGAGCCAGACGTTGACGCCGATGACGGCGACCTTCTGCATGAAGGTGTCGCCGAGCCAGTCGACGGGGCCGAAGCCGAACTGCCCGAGGATCGCGTTGAAGACGCCCGACTCGGAGTTGTACATCATGCGCCAGACGTAGGTGGCGACGAAGGGGGGCACCGCCCAGGGCAGGATGAGCAGCACGCGGTAGAGCGAGCGGCCCTTGACCTTGCGGTTGAGCAGCAGGGCGAGGCCGAGGCCGATGGTGTAGTGGAAGAAGACGCAGGACGCGGTCCACACCACGGTCCACAGGAGCTTCGGGTAGAACTCGCCGTCGGCGCCGGACAGCACCCGCCAGTAGTTGTCGAGGCCGACGAACTGGTACGTGGCGGGGATCTCGGTCGCGCCGAGCTGTTTGGCGACGTTGAGCTCGTTGGCGTCGGTGAACGACAGGTAGACGCCGCGGCCCAGCGGATAGGCGACGAGCACGCCGATGACCAGCACCACCGGCAGGACCATGGCCCAGGCGTACCAGTGCCGGTCGTAGGAGCGCTTCATGCGGGTGAGCAGCCCGGCCCTGGCAGGCCGCACGGCCGTGGCGGGATCTGCGGTGGCTGTCTTCATGGAAGTCTTTTCCCTCAGTGCGTACGGGTCCGGCCCGGACCGGCGCCCTGTCGGCTGCCGGTCCGGGCCGAGGGGGCTCAGTCGACCGAGTACTCCTTGAGGGAGCTGATGTTGGTCTTCCACTTGTCGGCGGTGGTGTCGAGACCCTTCTCGACGGTGGTGTTGCCCTTGAGGGTCTCGATGTACTGCTTGGTCCACTCGGTGAACATGTCGCTGACGCCGGCGACGGCCGGGCGGGCGGTGGAGTCGGCGAGCACGTTCTTGAAGGCCGCGCGGATCGGGTCGGCGACGACCTTGATGGTGTACGCGTCGTCGCGGGTCGGCAGCACGCCCGTCTCGGTGGCGGCGAACTCCTGCGACTGGGCGGAGGTCATGAACGCCACGAACTTCTGGGCGGCCTCCTTGTGCGGGGCGTCGGCGCCGTTGTAGACGACGAGGTTGTGGCCGCCGGTGGGCGTGCCGGCCTTGCCGGTGGAGCCGGACGGGACCGGGGAGACGCCGAGGTTGTCCTTGTTCTTGAACGCCTTGCCGGTCAGGTCGTCGGCCGTGGACCACGGGCCGTTGATGACCATGGCGACCTTGCCGTCCTTGAAGGCCGCCTGCATGTTGTTGTAGCCGTCGGTGTAGTCCGGCTTGACCGCGACGCCGCTCTTGACCATGTCGACGACGGTCTGGACGGCCTTCTTGCCGGGCTCGTCGTCGACGGTGATCTTCTTGGTGGCGGTGTCGACCATCGCGCCGCCCTCGCCGTACAGGAACGGCAGGGCGAAGTAGCTGTCCGGGTTGAGGTAGATGCCGTCGACGCCGGTCTTCTGCTTGATGGTCTTCGCGGCGGCGGAGAGCTCGGCCCACGTCTTCGGCGGCTGGACGCCGGCCTTCGCGAAGACCTGCTTGTTGTAGAGGAGCGCGAGGGCGTCGGTGACCTGCGGGACGCCGTAGAGCTTGCCGTCGACCTTGGCGCCCTCGACCAGGCCCTGGTTGAAGGAGGCGATCTCCTTGGTGGCCGGGGTGCCGTCGAGCGGGGCGAGGTACTGGTTCTGGGCGAGGCCGGCCGTCCAGCCGACGTCGGCGCGCAGGACGTCGGGGGCGTTGCCGGCCTGGGCGGCGGTCTTGTACTTCTGCTCCGCCTCGGCGAACGGGACGTTCTGGTACTTGACCTTGACGTCCTTGTGGGCCGCCTCGAACTTCTCGATCAGCTTCTTGTAGGTCGGCGCCTCGTTCGTGGCGTCCGAGGTGTCCCACCAGGTGATGGTGACCGGGCCGCCGCTCGCCTTGTCCCCACTGTCGCCGCCGCAGGCCGTCGCCGCGAGGGCCAGGCTCGCGACCAGCGCGGTGGCCGCTATGCCACGCCGCATGTGAACTCCTTCAACTGATCCCGGGAAGACCGAGGCGGAAGACCTTGCGAAGACTTGCCACCTGCCGACCGCTCCTTCGCGGCGCGCCGGGTTGCCAGGAACGTAACAGGGATGAAAACGAGCCGAAAGACCTTGCGGCAATTTTCTGCAAGGCGGAGGGATCGTTACATCGACGTGTCCCGACAGTTGCCGACGCATCGCTTGACACGCCTGCCGCGGGCGCCCCCGATGCGCTCCCACAGGCCCCCGGCCGGGGCTTGCGGCGTCACGAAGGCTCCTGCAAGCCTTTCCGTAAAGCCTTGCAGGACCCTTGCATTCCGGCCTGGAACCGCCGGCCGCCCGCGGCCCGCGCCGTACGACCGAGAGGCAGCCCGCGCACATGGCCCACGAGCTCACCCACCGCACCGCCCAGCCGGCGCCGGAGCCCCGGCGGTCAGGGGAGGCCCCGGAATCCTCCGGGCCCCTCGGATTCCCCGAGCCTCCCGCGCCCGTCGCTCCCCAGGAGCCCCCGGCGTCCCCGGAGCCGTCGGCGCCCCCGGCCCCCCGGGAGCGGCGCCCCCGGCCGCCCGCCCGTCCGGGCTGGTGGTGCGACGCCGTCATCTACGAGGTGTACGTCCGCTCCTTCGCCGACAGCGACGGCGACGGCGTCGGGGACCTGCGCGGAGTGCGGGAACGGCTGCCGCACCTCGCCCGGCTCGGTGCGGACGCCGTGTGGCTCACCCCCTTCTACGCCTCGCCCCAGGCCGACGGCGGTTACGACGTCGCCGACCACCGCGCCGTCGACCCCCTCTTCGGCGACCTGTCGGACGCCGACGACCTCGTGCGCGCCGCCCACGAGCTGGGTCTGCGGGTGATCGTCGACATCGTGCCGAACCACACCTCCGACCGGCACCCCTGGTTCCGGCAGGCCCTCGCCGGCGACGGCCGCGACCGGTACCACTTCCACCCCGGCCGGGGTCCGGACGGCTCCCTGCCGCCCAACGACTGGGAGTCCGTCTTCGGCGGGCCCGCCTGGACGCGGGTCGCGGACGGCCAGTGGTACCTGCACCTCTTCGCCCCGCAGCAGCCCGACCTCAACTGGGAGAACGCCGCGGTGCGCGCGGAGTTCGACTCGGTGCTGCGGTTCTGGCTCGACCTCGGCGTCGACGGGTTCCGCGTCGACGTGGCCCACGGCATGGTGAAGGCCGCCGGGCTGCCCGACATCGGCCGGCGCGAGCAGGCCCGGCTGATCGGCTCGCAGCGGCTGCCCTTCTTCGACCAGGACGGCGTGCACGAGATCCACCGCGGCTGGCGGCGCCTCCTCGACTCCTACGACGGCCGGCGCATCGCGGTCGCCGAGGCGTGGGCGCCCTCGGCGGAGCGGCTCGCCCTGTACGTACGCCCCGACGAGCTGCACCAGGCGTTCAACTTCGCGTACCTCCAGGCCCCCTGGGACGCCGGGACGCTGCGGCGCGTGATCGACGACTCGCTCCGGGCGACCACGTCGGTCGGCGCCCCCACGACGTGGGTCCTCTCCAACCACGACGTCGTCCGCCACACCACCCGCTACGGCAGCCTGCGCCGGGCCCGCGCGGCGGCGCTGCTCATGCTGGCGCTGCCCGGTTCCGCCTACCTGTACCAGGGCGAGGAGCTGGGCCTGCCCGAGGTGACGGACCTGCCCGACGAGGTGCGCCAGGACCCGGCGTTCCACCGCACCCAGGGCCAGGACGGCCTGCGCGACGGCTGCCGGGTGCCGATCCCCTGGAGCGCGCGCGGTCCGTCGTACGGCTTCGGCCCCGGCGGCAGCTGGCTGCCGCAGCCCGCGGAGTGGGGCGGGCTGTCGGTCGAGGCGCAGACCGGCGACCCGGCGTCGACGCTGGAGCTGTACCGCGCCGCCCTCGCCACGCGCCGCGCGCACCCGGCTCTCGGGGCGGGCGGTGGCGACGGCGGACTCGACTGGCTGCCCGTGCCGCCGGGACTGCTGGCGTTCCGGCGCCGCTCGGCGGACGGCGACGGCGGGGTGGTGTGCGTCGCCAACACCACCGACCGCGCGGTGGAGATCCCCCGCCCCGGCGGGCCGGAGGGCCGGCTGCTGCTCTCCAGCGCCCCCGCCGCGACGGGCCCGGGGGTGCCCGGCGGGGCCTGCGGCGGGGCGCCCGGCGGGACCGCGGCCGGGGAGGCGGGGGCGGGCGCCGGAGAGGCCGGGACCCCGGCCGGGGAGACGTCCGTCGTGGTCGCTCCGGACTCCTGCTCGTGGTGGGCAATCTGACGTGCGCCCGGTACAGTCGCACCACATGACCGCGCGGCTAGCCGACATCGCAGCCCAGGCGGGGGTCAGCGAAGCCACAGTCAGCCGCGTGCTCAACGGCAAGCCCGGTGTGGCCGCGGCCACCCGCCAGTCCGTCCTGGCCGCCCTGGACGTCCTCGGCTACGAGCGCCCGGTGCGGCTGCGGCAGCGCAGCGCGGGGCTGGTCGGCCTGATCACGCCGGAGCTGGACAACCCGATCTTCCCGGCGCTGGCCCAGGTCATCGGGCAGGCCCTGACCCGGCAGGGGTACACCCCCGTCCTGGCCACGCAGACACCGGGCGGCTCCACCGAGGACGAGTTGACCGAGATGCTCGTCGAGCGGGGCGTCTCCGGGATCATCTTCGTCTCCGGCCTGCACGCCGACACCACCGCCGACACCCAGCGCTACGACCAGCTGCGCGGCAAGGGCGTCCCGTTCGTGCTGATCAACGGCTTCTCGCCGCAGATCCAGGCGCCGTTCGTCTCGCCCGACGACCGCGCCGCGATGAAGCTGGCCGTCACGCACCTCGTCTCCCTCGGGCACACCCGGATCGGTCTGGCCGTCGGCCCGAAGCGGTTCGTCCCCGTGCTCCGCAAGATCGAGGGCTTCCGCGACGGGCTGCGCGAACGGCTGGGCCTCTCCGCCGAGCAGGCCGAGGAGCTGGTCCAGCACTCCCTGTACACGCTCGAAGGCGGACAGGCGGCGGCCGGCGCCCTCATCGAGCGGGGCTGCACGGCCGTGGTCTGCGCCAGCGACATGATGGCGCTGGGCGCCATCCGCGCCGCGCGCGGTCGGGGGCTGCACGTCCCCCGGGACGTCTCCGTCGTCGGCTTCGACGACTCCCCGCTCATAGCCTTCACGGACCCGCCCCTGACCACCATCCGCCAGCCGGTGCAGGCGATGGGACAGGCGGCGGTGCGGGCCCTGCTGGAGGAGGTCGGCGGGACGCCGGCGCCGCACAGCGAGTTCGTGTTCATGCCGGAACTGGTCGTGCGGGGATCGACGGCCTCCGGACCCCAGGGCCAGAGGTCCTCCGAAAGGCGGACGGATGGCGTCGAGAATCCGATTGAAGGATGATCGACCTGAAGGACCTTTCTGGCAGACTCATGGCCCATGACTGACAGGACTTTGACCACGATGCCAGGCCGTTCGGCGGAGGGCCGGGCCGCGTGGCAGCGGCTGCGGTCCCCGCGGCACCCTCGCATCTGGTTCGAAATCCTGCTCATCGCGGTCAGTTACGGTGTGTATTCGCTCATTCGCAATGCGGTACCGGAGCAGAAGGCGCAGGCCCTGCGCAACGCCGACTGGATCTGGCGCGTCGAGCACAGCATGGGCCTGGCCTTCGAGAAGACGGTCAACCACGCGGCGGACTCGGTCGACTGGCTGATCGTCTCGATGAACTACTACTACGCCACGCTCCACTTCGCCGTCACCATCGGTGTGCTGGTCTGGCTCTACCGTCGGCACCCGGGCCGTTACGCGGCGATCCGCATGGTGCTGTTCTCCACCACCGCCGTGGCCCTGCTCGGTTACTACCTGTACCCGCTCGCGCCGCCGCGGCTGATGGAGGGCGAGAACTTCATCGACACGGTGCTCGTCCACCACACCTGGGGCTCGATGGCCTCGGGTGACCTGAAGAACATGTCGAACCAGTACGCGGCGATGCCGTCGATGCACATCGGCTGGTCCCTCTGGTGCGGGCTGGCGATCTTCGCCCTCGCCAAGGCGCCCTGGGCGCGGATCCTGGGCCTGCTGTACCCCACGGCCACGCTCGTCGTCATCGTCGCGACCGCCAACCACTTCTGGATGGACGCCGTGGGCGGCCTGCTGTGCGTCGGCTTCGGCCTGGCCGTGGTCTCCGCCTGGTACGGGGCGCTGCCGCACCGGCTGCCCCGGTACGCCGGCCCCCGCCCCGGGCGCGGAGCCGGTGTGCCCGCCCCGGCCGACGGCGTCCCCGAGCCGGCCGCGTCCGGGCCGGTCGCGGCCGAGCCCGTCGTGTCCGAGGCGGCCGTGTCCCAGCCGGCCATGTCCCAGCCGGCCGTGGGCGTCCCCGCCGCGGGCGTCCCCGTGACCGCTCTCGACGCCGTGGCGGCCCCGGACGCCGCCGTGGCCCCCGACGCCGCCGCGGGAGCGGTCACCACCCCGGGGGCGACCGCCGTGGACGCGGGCCCCGCCCCGGCCGTCGGCGCGGCTCACGCCCCGTAGAACAACTCGTCCACCACGGCCCGGGCCCGGCGCGTCGTGCGCCGGTAGTCGTCGACCATCTCGCCGACGTGCCCCGGTCCGTACCCCAGGTACCGGGCGACGGCCCCCAGCTCCCGCGCGTCCGAGGGGAAGGTGTCGCCGGCCCGGCCGCGCACCAGCATCACGCCGTTGCGCACGCGGGTCGCCAGCACCCACGCCTCCTCCAGCGTCGCCGCGTACCGCTCGCTGATCAGCCCGGCCTCGCGGGCCGCGGCGAGCGCGGGGCGCGTGCGGGTCGTGCGCAGGCCGGGGACCTCGTGGGCGTGCCGCATCTGGAGCAGCTGCACCGTCCACTCCACGTCCGACAGGCCACCGCGGCCCAGCTTGGTGTGGAGGGTGCGGTCGGCGCCCCGGGGCAGGCGCTCGTTCTCCATCCGCGCCTTCAGCCGGCGGATCTCCCGTACCGCCGCCTCGTCCAGGCCCTTCGCCGGGTACCGCAGCGGATCGACGAGCTCGACGAAGCGGCGCCCCAGGTCGGCGTCGCCGGCCATCGGCTCGGCGCGCAGCAGCGCCTGGCTCTCCCACCCCAGCGACCAGCGCCGGTAGTACGCCTCGTAGGACTTCAGGGTGCGCACCATCGGCCCGCTGCGGCCCTCCGGCCGCAGGTCCGCGTCGATGAGCAGCGGCGGGTCGGCGGTGGGCAGTTGCAACAGCCGGCGCATCTCGGCGACGACCCGGTTCGCGGCCCGGGCCGCCTCCTGCTCGTCGACGCCCTCGCGCGGCTCGTGCACGAACAGCACGTCGGCGTCGGAACCGTAGCCCAGCTCGTGGCCGCCGAACCGGCCCATGCCGATCACCGCGAAGCGGGTCGGCAGCTCGTCGCCCCACTCGGCGCGCACGGCGGCGCGCACCGCGCCCGCGATGGTCACGGCGGTCAGGTCGGTGAGGGCCTGCCCGACCCGGTCGACCAGCGCGCCCGCGTCCGCGTCGGCCGGGACCTCCTCGGTGCCGTACGAGGCGACGATGTCGGCGGCGGCCGTACGGAACAGCTCCCTGCGGCGCACCCCGCGGGCGGCCGCGACGGCCTGCTCGGCGCCGTCCGCCCGCCCCACCGCCGCGAGGACCTCCGGCTCCAGGTGGCCGCGGCCGCGCGGTTCCAGCCCCTCGGGGGCGCCCAGGATCGCCACCGCCTCCGGCGCGCGCAGCAGCAGGTCAGGGGCGAGGCGGCCGGCGGACAGGACACGGGCCAGGTTCTCCGCCGCCGCGCCCTCGTCCCGCAGCAGCCGCAGGTACCAGGGGGTCTTGCCGAGCGCGTCCGACACCTTGCGGAAGCCGAGGAGGCCCGCGTCGGGGTCGGCCGAGTCGGCGAACCAGCCGAGGAGGACGGGCAGCAGGGTGCGCTGGATGGCGGCCTTGCGGGTCACGCCGGACGACAGGGCCTCCAGGTGGCGCAGGGCGGCCGCCGGGTCGGCGTAGCCGAGCGCCTCCAGGCGTTCGCCCGCCGCCTCGGGGCGCAGCCGGATCTCCCCCGGGGCGAGCTGCGCGACGGCGTCCAGCAGCGGCCGGTAGAACAGCTTCTCGTGCAGGCGGCGCACGACGGACGCGTGCCGCCGCCACTCGCGGTTCAGCTCCGCGATCGGGTCCGTGCGCAGGCCCAGCGAGCGGCCCAGCCGGCGCAGGTCCTCGTCGCCCTCCGGCACCAGGTGCGTGCGGCGCAGCCGGTACAGCTGGATGCGGTGCTCCATGGTGCGCAGGAAGCGGTACGCGTCGTCGAGCTGCGCGGCGTCCACCCGTCCCACGTATCCGCCGGCGGCGAGCGCCGCGAGCGCGTCGAGGGTCTTGCCGCTGCGGAGCGTGGCGTCGCTGCGGCCGTGGACGAGCTGGAGGAGCTGCACGGCGAACTCGACGTCGCGCAGGCCGCCCGGGCCCAGCTTCAGCTCGCGGTCGATCTGGGCCGGCGGGATGTTGTCCACGACGCGGCGGCGCATCTTCTGCACGTCGGCGACGAAGTTCTCCCGCTCGGCGGCCTGCCACACCATCGGTGACAGCGCCTTCACGTAGGCGGCGCCCAGCTCCGCGTCGCCGGCGACCGGGCGGGCCTTGAGCAACGCCTGGAACTCCCACGTCTTCGCCCACCGCTGGTAGTAGGCGACGTGGCTGGAGAGCGTCCGCACGAGGGGGCCGTTGCGGCCCTCGGGGCGGAGGTTGGCGTCGACGGGCCAGATCGCGCCCTCGACGGTGGTCTCCGAGCAGATCCGCATCAGGTGGGAGGCGAGGCGCGTGGCCGCCTGGAGCGCCTCCCGCTCGTCGCCGCCCTCGGCGGCCTCCCCCACGAAGATCACGTCCACGTCGGAGACGTAGTTCAGCTCGTGGCCGCCGCACTTGCCCATCGCGATGACGGCGAGGCGGCACCGCGCGGCGTCGTCGGGCGCCGCCGCCCGCGCGATGCCCAGCGCCGCGCGGAGGGTCGCCGTCGCCAGGTCGGCCAGCTCGGCGGCGGTCTCGGCGACGTCCGTGGTGCCGCACACGTCACGTGCCGCGATGGCCAGCAGGCTGCGCCGGTAGGCGACGCGCAGCGACACCGGGTCGGTGGCGCCCGCGAGGTCCCGCTCGAACTCGGCGACGCCCGGGTGGAGGTCGGCCGGCTCGTACGTGACGAGGGCCCGCCAGTCCAGGGGGTGGCGCGCCAGGTGGTCGCCGAGCGCCTCGGAGGCGCCGAGCACCCGGAGCAGCCGGTCCCGCAGCGGCTTCGCGGCGACCAGGGTGGACAGCAGCTCCTGCGCCCCGCCCGGCTGCGCCTCGGCGAGCCGGACCAGCCCGCGCAGCGCCAGGTCGGGGTCGGCGGTCGCGCCGAGGGCGTCCAGGAGGACCGGGTCGGAGCGGACCGGGGCCAGCGCCGGCACGTCGAGCAGCCGCTCGGCTGCGGACGCGTCGATGAAGCCGTGCCGCAGCAGCCGCGTGAAGGTACTGCTCCTACGCCCCGGCGCCGTCGTCATGTCGGCCACTCCCTCCGCTCGCACCACGCTCCGGTCGAGCCTATCGGCCCACGTCACGCGCGCTACGTGGACGGCGGTACGCCGGGGTGGTGGACGGCGCGGCACGGGGGCCCGGTCGTGAGCGGCGGGCCGCGAGGCGACAGGCCCAGGCCGTGAGCTGCGGGGCGCGAGGGTCGCGGGCGGTCAGGACGGCGGGCGGCGGGCGGCGGGCGGCGGCGCGAGGGGCCGGCCGCCTGCGACGGCGGGCGCAGGGGGCGCCCGGGACCGCCTGCCGCCTGGCCGTGGCCAGTGCGCGCGGGCGTGAGGCAGCGCACATCGGCCGGGATGAACCGCTTGCCCACATTCCCCCTCTTCTCCTCCGGTTCCCTCCTCGACCTCCCGAAAGGCGCCAGCGTGTCGCGTCCCGTCCGACTCCTCCCCCGCCGGGCCGCCCTGGCCGCCGGCTCCCTGGCCGTCCTGGCCGGGGTCACGTCCGGGGCGCTGCTGCTGGCGGGCGGTGCCTCGACCGCCTCGGACGTCCCGAGCCGGGGCGTACCGGAGGAGGTGGCGGTCAAGCCGGTCCGGACGGACGGCGGCGCGGTGATGCAGATCGTGTCCCACCCCGACGACGACCTGTTCTTCATGAACCCCGACACCGCCCGCACCATCGCCGCCGGCCGCAGCCTCACCTCCGTGTACCTGACCGCCGGAGAGTCCGACGGCCGCAACGCCCGCAGCCAGGACCCGCAGCCGCCCGCCGACAAGGCGGCGTACGCGGAGGCCCGGCAGAACGGCATCCGCGCGGCGTACGCGGAGATGGCCACCGGCAACCGCACCAGCCCCTGGGACCGCACCGCCGTCACCACCGCGGGCGGGGCCCGCGCCGAGCTGGACACGCTGCGGGCGCGGCCGGGCGTCAGCCTGGTGTGGGTGCAGCTGCGCGAGGCGGGCAGCGTCGCGGGCGACCGCCCGGACAGCCTGCGCGGCCTGTGGGACGGGCGCGTGCCGGAGCTCGGGTCGCAGCTCGCGGCCGGTTCGCCGGTGCGTGACGGCTTCGCGTACACGAAGGACGAGGTCGTCGCGACGGTGGCGGGACTCCTGGAGCGGTTCCGGCCGACGTTCGTGCGGACCCTGGACCCGACGCCGGGCGTCCGGGACGGGGACGGCGCGCTCTCCGACCACCAGGACCACATGTACGGCGCGCGGTTCGCCCAGGCGGCGCTGGAGCGGTACGCGCGCACGCCCGGGCATCCGGCGACCGGCGTGCAGACGTACCTGGGGTACGCCACGGGCGGTCTGCCGCACAGCCTCGACCCGGCGACGGCGCGGGAGAAGCTGCGGTCGCTGGAGACCTACGCCTGGCTGGACCTGGAGGACCACTGCGGGGACCCGGCGGGGTGCGGCGACCGCAAGGTGGCGGCCCGGCCGGCCGGGCGCGACTGGGCGCAGTCGATCCGCTACACGCGTGGCGAGTCCACTTCCTGGCTGCGGCGCGACGGCGACGGCACGCTGTACGCGTTCGGGGTGCTGGACGGACGGCTGGCGGTGTGGCGCAAGCCCGTCGGCGCCGCCTGGACGGGGCCCCTGCTGCTGCCGGGCGGCGGGCTCGACGGGTCCGTGACCACGGTGGCGCTGCCCGACGGCCGCGTCGCCGCCTTCGGCTCGCGCACCCGGCTCGACCCGTACCGCCGTGAGGTCGGGTACGTCGTCCAGGGCGCGCCGGGCGGGCCGTTCGGGCCGTGGCGGTCGCTGGGCACGCCCGAGCCGGACGACGCGGCGGGCACGTCCGACATCAGCCGCCCGGCCGTGCTCGTGGACCGCGCCGGCGCCCTGTCGGTGTTCGTGCGGGACGCGCGCCACCGGCTGACGGTGACCTCCGGTACGGCGGGCGGCGACTGGTCGGGGTGGGCGGTCGCCGGCGGGAGCGGGGTGCACGGCGACCCCGTGGCGGTGGCGGACGCCGCGGGCCGCGGGTACGTCTTCGCCGCCACGGCCGACTCGGTGCTGGCCTGGACGCGGGGCGCCGGCGGCGGGACGCCCACCGGGCCGGTGGCGACGGGGCTGCCGGCGACGACGGTCGCGCTGGGCGCCGCGCCGGACGGCGACGGGGTGGGGCTGTGGTTCCGCAGGCCCGACTCGGGCGACGTGCGCGTGGCCCGCTTCGCGGCGGGCTCCGGCCGGCCCTCGGCCGTCCGGGACGTACCGGGCTCCGGGGGGTACGGGGCGGTCAGCGCCGAGGGCGGGCGGCTCGCCGCACGCGGCCGCGCGGGCGGCCTGGCCACGGCCCCGGCCGCCCGGGGCGGCGCGTGGAGCACGGCGGGGCCGCTCTTCGCGGGCGCCCCGGCGGGGGTGGCCGACGGAGTGGCGGTCGTGGGGCTCGACGGCCGGCTGCTGTGGACGGCCACGGGCGGGCCGACCAGAATCGGTCCATGAACTGGACGTTGGAAGTGGTCAACCTGCCCGTGTCGGACCTGGACCGGGCCAAGGAGTTCTACGCCGACCGGTGCGGCTTCCACGTCGACGTGGACACGGAGGTCGCCCCGGGGGTGCGGGTCATCCAGCTGACCCCGCCGGGCTCGCGCTGCTCGATCGCCCTCCACAGCGGCATGCCCCCGGCCCCTGAGCAGCACCGCCCGGCCCCGGGCACGGTGCACGGCCTGCAGCTGTGCGTGGTCGACATCGAGGCGGCCCGCGAGGAGCTCCTCTCCCGGGGCGTCGAGGTCAGCGCCGTACGGCACCTCGGCCCGGGCGGCTGGTCGGAGGGCAAGGGCGGCACGTGGAACGCGTGGCTCTTCTTCCAGGACCCGGACGGCAACGGCTGGTCCGTCCAGGAGGTCCCCTCGGAACTCGCCGACCGGTAACCGCCGCGACCCGTCCCGCCCGGCCCGCGCCCCCACCGGACGGGGGCGCGTACCGGGCGGGGGCGCGCGGACCGTCCGCCTACAGCACCGGCAGGTTCCCGCGGAGCTCGAAGGCCGTGACCCCGCCGGCGCTGGGAGCGAGGGAAGCGCGACTCTTCTCGGGGGCGGAGGGTCGGTCAGCTCTGATCTCCGTGTGGGACGGCAGGCGGCGACGCGATCGGCCGGGCGCCCGAGCGGCGCGGTTCCCGTTCCGGCGGGATGGTGAGAGGGGGACGGCGTCCGCAGTCCGGCGGCGCGCCGGTACCGCAACGTCCTGGGATGTCGACATGGACCCGACCATCACTCCAGCAGACCTGGCCGCCGGCATGGCCCCTGAAACGTTCGGAAACCATCTCGCGAGCATCAAGCCCTCGCATGACCACATGGGCCACCACGGCCGCGTGGCATCCGTCCGCGAGGCGGAGTACGAAGGCCACAAGATCAAGATTGTCACCACCTACGAGATCACCGTGGACGGCCGGCCGTTCGCGGTCGGGCTCAAGGTGCACGACGACGGCACGCTGTCCTGCCATGGCCTGCCGACCTACCAGTTCGCCTCGGCGGTGGAAACGGTCCAGGCACTGATCCGCAAGTACCCCAAGTACTTCCCGAAGGACCGATGAGATGTCCGTCGTCCGAAAGAACATCCTCACCGACGCCGCCGCGCGGGACGACTACATCGAGGGCGTCCTTGCGCTCAAGCAAGAGAAGAGCGGCTTCACCACCCGGCAGCTCGGCCTCCCAGGGCCGGCCGTTCCCGTGCACACCTATGACATGTTCGTGATCTGGCACTGCTGGACGATGATGACCCCGATCCCACCGGGTGGGAATCCCAACGACCGCAACGCCGCCCACGCCGGGCCGATCTTCCTGCCCTGGCACCGAGTGATGCTTGGCCTGCTGGAGGCGAAGATCGGGAAGATCCTGGACAAGCCGGGCTTCGCTCTCCCCTATTGGGACTGGGCGGCCGACGGCGACCTCGGCTCGCCCACCCATGCCACCATCTTCGCCGAGGACTACCTCGGCGGGGACGGCGACCCGGTCAGCACCGGGAGGTTCGCCTTCGATCCGGCCGATCCGTCGACCTTCACCGTTCGCATCGAAAGCGATCCCAGCGGGATGCCCGTCCAGGCCGACCCGCTCCGCGGCCTGAGCCGGTCCTTCGCCGCGGATTGGCCCGTTCTGCCGACCAGCGCCGAGGTCAAGAGCACGCTCGCCTACGCGCCGCCGAACGGCAGTCAGCCGGTGGACCGCTACGACACCCGCAACTTCGACGTCTCCTCGCAGGGCTTCCGCAACCTGCTCGAAGGCTGGACCCCGAGCGATCCTCTCCGTCCGGTCCACATGCACAACCAGGTCCACGTGTGGATCAGCGGTGACATGGCCTTCGGCACCTCTCCCAACGACCCTGCGTTCTACCTGCACCACTGCAACGTGGACCGGATGTGGGAGGGATGGATGAACCGGTTCGGCCGGATCTACTCCCCCGACATGAGCTTTCCGGCGAACACGTTCAAAGGCGAGCGGATCGACGACGAAATCGTCTCGCCGCTGGGGCCGTCCGCGACGCCGGGGTCCGTACTCGACTTCTCCTCGGTCTGCACCTACGACGTGCTGCCCTGAGCGCGGCCGCCGCTCCTGAGAACGACTGCAGGGGCGGCGCACCGGGCGACCCCGTCCGCGTCTGCGCTTCCGAGCTGCCCGCACCGCTCGGCCCCCGCACCACGACCAGGACGGTGTCCGCTCCACCTCGTCGCCCGGGACCGACGTGGTCCGCGGAGCGTTCCGGAGGCCGGCGGTAGGTGTCCTGGCCGCAAGCGTGCCCCGGCCGTTCGCACGTCCTGCTTCAGGATGCCCTGGTAGCGCGGATGACCGCTTCGAACGCGTCCCGGTCCACCCGCACCAGGCCGCCGCGCCGGGCGAGGGCCCGACTCGGGCCAGCGGCCGACAGCCGCTGGCCCTGATCGTCGTTTCAGGGCTGTACCTGCGCTGACCTGGGCTTACAGCACCGGCAGGTTCTTGCGGAGTTCGAAGGCGGTGACCTCCGAGCGGTACTCCTCCCACTCCTGCTTCTTGTTGCGGAGGAAGAAGTCGAAGACGTGCTCGCCGAGGGTCTCCGCGACCAGTTCGCTGCGCTCCATGAGGGAGATGGCCTCGCCGAGGTTCTGCGGGAGGGGTTCGATGCCCATCGCGCGGCGTTCGGCGTCGGACAGGGCCCACACGTCGTCGTCGGCGCCGGCCGGGAGCTCGTAGCCCTCCTCGATGCCCTTCAGGCCCGCGGCGAGGAGGACGGCGTAGGTGAGGTACGGGTTGGCGCCGGAGTCGATGGAGCGGACCTCCACCCGGGAGGAGCCGGTCTTGCCGGGCTTGTACATGGGGACGCGGATCAGCGCGGAGCGGTTGTTGTGGCCCCAGCAGATGTACGAGGGCGCCTCGCCGCCGGACCCGGCGGTGCGGGTGGAGCCGCCCCAGATGCGCTTGTAGGAGTTGACCCACTGGTTGGTGACGGCGGAGATCTCCGCGGCGTGGCGCAGCAGGCCGGCGATGAAGGAGCGGCCGACCTTGGAGAGCTGGTACTCGGCGCCGGACTCGTAGAAGGCGTTGCGGTCGCCCTCGAAGAGGGAGAGGTGGGTGTGCATGCCGGAGCCGGGGTACTCCGAGAACGGCTTGGGCATGAACGTCGCCTGCACGCCCTGCTCCAGCGCCACCTGCTTCATGACCAGGCGGAACGTCATGATGTTGTCGGCGGTGGACAGGGCGTCGGCGTAGCGCAGGTCGATCTCCTGCTGGCCGGGGGCGCCCTCGTGGTGGGAGAACTCCACCGAGATGCCCATCGACTCCAGCATCGTGATGGCCTGGCGGCGGAAGTCCATGCCGACGTTCTGCGGGGTGTGGTCGAAGTAGCCGGAGCTGTCGGCGGGGGTCGGGCGGGTGCCGTCGACGGGCTTGTCCTTCAGCAGGAAGAACTCGATCTCCGGGTGGGTGTAGAAGGTGAAGCCCAGGTCGGAGGTCTTGGCGAGGATGCGCTTGAGGACGTAGCGGGGGTCGGCGAACGACGGGGAGCCGTCGGGCATGAGGATGTCGCAGAACATCCGGGCCGTGCCGGGGGCCTCGGCCCGCCACGGCAGGATCTGGAAGGTGCCCGGGTCCGGCTTGGCGATCATGTCGGACTCGTAGACGCGCGCGAAGCCCTCGATGGCGGATCCGTCGAAGCCGATGCCCTCGTCGAAGGCCTGCTCCAGTTCGGCGGGGGCCACCGCGACCGACTTGAGGAAGCCGAGCACGTCGGTGAACCACAGGCGCACGAAGCGGATGTCGCGCTCCTCGAGCGTTCGGAGCACGAATTCCTGCTGCTTGTCCATTTCCACACCCATCCTCGCTGATCAGGGCCAGCATGCCACCACACGGTTTCGTGCGCGTTGCGAACCCATAGTGCCTGGCCCGGTGTGGCGTGCGTAACGTCAGGTGGCGTGGAGGCGGGCGTCGGCGGGTGCGCGCAGACTGGGGCCATGGACCGTGCCGCTGCCGTACTGCCCGGTGCCCGGCCGCCCGGCTGGCTGCGCCTGATGCCGTGGCTGCTGCTGGCGGCGGTGCTCACGGCCCAGCTGGCCACCCCGGAGACGGTGCAGCTGGGGTTCGCCTTCGCCGTCGTGGCGCCGCTGACGTCGCTGGTGTACGGGGTGTGGGGGACGTCCCTGGTGTCGGCGGTGATGACGGGGCTGCTGTTGGTGCCGGAGGTGCGGGCCGCGCACGTGACGGGCGGTGACGTGCTGGCGTTCGCGCTGATCGGGGCGGTGAGCGCGTTCCTGGCGTGGGTGCGGGCCCGGCGCGACGCGCAGCTGGTGTCGGTGCGGACGGTCGCGGAGGCCGCGCAGTTCGCGGTGCTGCCGCCGCTGCCCCCGCGGGTCGGGCGGGTGCGGTGCGGGGCGCTGTACCGGGCCGCGGAACGCACCGCGCTGGTGGGCGGCGACCTGTACGACGTGCAGAGCGGGCCGTACGGGGTGCGGGCGGTGGTGGCGGACGTACAAGGGCACGGGTTGTCGGCGGTCGCCACGGTCGCGGCGCTGCTCGGCACCTTCCGCGAGGCGGTGCTGGACGAGCCGGAGCTGTCGGGGGTGGCCGCCCGGCTGGACCGCCGGCTGGTGGTGGACTCGGCGCGGCACGAGGAGTCGGAGCTGTTCGCGACGGCCGTCCTGGTGGAGCTGCCGGGCGACGGCGGCTGCCCCGGCGGGGACGGGGAGGGCGGGCAGGTCGCGGCGCGGGTGCTGAGCTGCGGCCATCCGCCGCCGCTGCTGGTGACGGAGGGCGGCGTGCGGGAGGTGGCGATGGAGCCGGGCCCGCCGCTCGGCCTGGGCCTGGCCGACTTCCGGGCGCCGGGGACCGCGACGGTGCCGCTGGACCCGTCGTGCGTGCTGCTCGCGCACACGGACGGGGTGACGGAGGCGCGGGACGCGGACGGGGTGTTCTACCCGCTGGCGGAACGGATCGTGCCGGACCTCGACCCGGTGGCCCTGGTGCGTGCGGTGTGGCGCGACCTGTCGTCGTACACGGGCCGGGTCGCCGACGACGTGGCGCTGCTCGCGCTGAGGGTGACGCGCGGCGAGTGAGGCCCCCGTGCGGCCCGCGCCCGGTCGCGGCGCCGGGGGGCCGCGTCCAGAATGGAGGTGCTCGGGGAGACGACGCACGCCGTTCCACGGAGGTACGCACCCTCATGACCACCGCCCGAGACATCATGCACCCCGGGGCCCACTGGATCCCCTCCCACGAGACCCTCGACCGCGCCGCGCAGCTGATGCGCGAGCACGACGTCGGCGCGCTGCCCATCGCGGACGAGAACGAGCGGCTCTGCGGCATCGTCACGGACCGCGACATCGTCCTCAAGTGCGTGGCGGCGGGCCGCGACCCGTCGCGCGTCACGTGCGGCGACGTCGCGGAGGGCACGCCGCGGTGGATCGACGCGCGTGCGGACGTGGACGAGGTGCTGCGCGAGATGCAGGGCCACCGGATCAAGCGCCTGCCGGTCATCGAGAACAAGCGGCTCGTCGGCATCATCAGCGAGGCGGACCTCGCCCGGCACCTGCCCGACGACAAGGTCGCGGAGTTCGCCCAGGGCGTGTACGCCCGGGCCTGACCCCGAGGGTCCCGCCCGCCCCGCCCCGCCCCACCGCGCTCAGGGCGCTGGGGCGGGGCGGGCGCACCCGCGGGGAGACCGCGGCCGGCCGCACCGCCGCCCCTGGGTGCCCCCGCTCCGACCGCGGCGGTACGGGACGCTTCGGCGGTGCGGTACGGATCGGCGGTACGCGGCCCCGCACCGATACGGCCCCTCAGCGCTGCAGGACCGCCCCGGCGACCGCGTCGGGACGGTCCAGCATCATCAGGTGGCCCGCGCCCCGGACGACGGTGAGGCGGGCGTCCAGGGCCCGCGCGAGGTCCCGCTGACGGGCCGTCCAGCGGTCGTCCGCCCGCGGGGAACCGGGCGCGGCGAGTACCGCGACGGGCAGCCCGGCGGGGAGCGGGTACCGCGCGCGCACCGCCGCCAGTTCGGCGGCGACCGCCGTGTAGTGCGCGTTCTCCAGCAAGGCGCCGCGCAGCACCCGGCGGGTGCGGTAGCAGCGGCGTACCGGCTCGGCGGGTGCCGGGTCCGGCGCGTGGCCCGCGCGGGAGAGGCGGACCGCCGCGCGGCGGGCGGCCGGGCCGAGCGCTGCCGGTGCGCCCACGGCGGCCAGGGCCGTGCCGGCGGCGAGCGCAGCGGCGGTGCGCAGCGCCGGGGCGCGCGGGGGTCGGGGGGCCTCCTCGACGGACGAGTCGACCAGGACCAGCCCCGCCGCCCGCGCCGGGTGCAGCCGGGCGAACGCCTCGGCGTGGAAGCCCGCGAGGGAGTGGCCGACGACGGTGGCGGGCTCCCCGGCCAGGCCGAGCGCGTCCAGGAGGGCGGCGACCCGCGCGGCCTCGCCCCGAGCGGTGGGGGCCTCCGCGGCGGGGCCGCTCAGCCCGTGTCCCGGGCGGTCGAACCGGACGACCGTGCGGTGCGGGGCGAGCAGCGGCACCACCGGGTCCCAGTCGAACCAGCACAGCGCGAGCCCGGCGCTCAGCACGCACACCGGTCCGCTGCCGGTGACGGTCACGTGGTGGGGCACTCCCCCGACGCGGACGAAGCGGCTCCCCGGCGGGGCCCCGCTCATCGCGCGCGCTCCGCCCGCCGCTCGGTGGGCTCGACCCGCCGTCCCCGCTGCGCCGCCTCGTCCCGGTGGGTGGGTCCGGCCCCGTCGGCCCCGTCCGCCTGCCCGGGCCGCTGCCGGTCGCAGGCCCGCTCCGCCCGGCCGGGCCGCCCGCGGTCGCCGGTGGGCGGCCGCGGCAGGGTGCGGGCCAGCAGGAGCAGCCAGAGGGCGAGCAGCAGCAGCTGCAGCCGCTGACCGGCGCCCAGCGCCCAGTGGCCGCGCTCGGCCTCGAACGCCGTGACCGCCGCGAGCGTCCAGGCCGTCGCGGCGAGGACGAGGGGCACGAGCAGCGGGCCGGTACGGGCGAGGAGCGGCCACCAGCCGTAGCGGCGGGCCGCGACGGTGAGCGCGACGACCGCCGTGACGGCGCCGGCCATGGCGAGCGTGGAACTCACGGCGTGCGCGGTGTGCGTGGCCGGGACCAGGCCTGCGTCCTCGCGGGCGACGCACGCGGCGTCGACGGTGGGCGCGCAGCTGAGCGGCAGCCGCGAGTCGGCGGCGGTGGCGGCCCCGAACACCGCGAGGGCCGCCCAGCCGGCCACCGACCAGAAGCGGCGCTCGACCGCCGTCAGGGCCAGCAGCGCGGCGGCGAGCAGCAGCACCCCGGCGACGAGGTCGGTGGTGCGGAAGACGGTGCCCAGGGGCTGGTCGGTGGCGGCGAGTTCGCTGACGTACGACTGCACCGGGTCCAGGCCCGTGTGCAGCGGAAGTTCGGCGAGCCAGGCGCTGTAGGTCAGGGCCCCGAGGACGAGGAGGACGGCCACGCACCGGAGCCGAGCGGTCCGGCGGGGGCGCGGCGGCGTCATGGATCCATGATCGGTGCGGCCCGCACGCCCCGCAAGGGGGGTGCCCGCCGGGTTCGGGGGCGGGGGTACGCCGCCGTCCCCCGGCAGGTGTCCGCCGCCACCGGCCCCGGGCCCGGGGGCCTGCGCCGCTCCCCGCGTGCCGCGCTCCCCGCGCCCGGGCGTCAGAAGGTGACCCGGGCGGCGATGGGCAGGTGGTCGCTGTCCGTGCGGGGCAGGGACCAGGAGGCGACCGGTTCGACGCCGCGGACCAGGATCTGGTCGATGCGGGCCATCGGGAACGCCGCCGGCCAACTGAAGCCCATGCCGTCGCCGGCCGCGCCCTGGGTGGAGCGCAACTGCGAGGTGACCGCGTTGAGCGAGCGGTCGTTCATGGTGCCGTTGAGGTCGCCGAGGAGGATGACGCGGCGCTCGGGCTCCTGGGCGATGGCCTGGCCGAGCTGGTCGGCGCTGCGGTCGCGCTGGTTGGCGGTGAAGCCGGCCTTCAGCTTGACCCGCACGGACGGCAGGTGGGCGACGTACACGGCGACCGGTCCGTCCGGGGCGGCGACGGTGGTGCGCATCGCGCGGGTCCAGCCCATGCGGATGTCGACCGGCCGGCTGTCGCCCAGGGGGTACCGGCTCCACACGCCGACCGTGCCGCGCACGGAGTGGTGCGGGTAGGCGTCGGCGAGCGCCGCCTCGTACACCGGGACCATGCCGGGCTTGAGCTCCACCAGGGCCAGCACGTCCGCCCCGGACCCGGCGACGGCGCGGGCCGTGCCCTCGGGGTCGGGGTTGTCGGCGTTGACGTTGTGGGTGACGACCGTGAGGTCCCCGCCGGTGCCGCTCTTGTCGGTGACGAGGCCGCCGAAGAGGTTGGCCCACACGATCGCCGGGACGAGGACCGCGATGAGGGCGGTGGCGGAGCGGCGCAGCAGGGCCAGGCCCGCGAGGACCGGGACGAAGAGGCCGAACCAGGGCAGGAACGTCTCGATGAGGCTGCCCGTGTTGCCGATGTCGTTGGGGATGTGGCGGTGCAGCACCATCAGGAGCGCGAGCAGCAGCGCCGACACCGAGACCACCGTGCCGCGCCGCCAGATCCCCGGGTCGCGCCGCCAGCGGTCGACCACCGAGCGGACCCGGGATCCGGCGCGCCGCTCTTCCGCGGTGCCGTTCCCCGTCTCCGTCATGTCGTCCGCCTGCGCCATTCCCTCGTCCTCACGTGCTGCTGGTTTCCGCCGTACCGGACCACGACCCTAGGCGATCACGGAACGGCCGTACGGAGTCAGGGACGAACCCGCCACCGGGCGGGGTTCCTGGGGTTGCGGTCGATGCGCCGGTTGTGACGAAACGCGCACACTTCCGACCCGGGGCCGCCACGGGCCGGGCGGGGGGGGGCGGGGCGGTACGCGCGGGTCCGCGGGCGGTGCCACCGGCCGGCGGGGGTGGTCCTCACGGGCCCGTGGCGGGCGGGTCCTCCGCCGCGCCGGCGAGGACGGCGTCGACGACCCGGGCGGGCAGGTCCTCGTCGAGCGGGGTGTCCGGGGCGACGAAGGCGCGGAGCAGGACGGGGCCCACGAACAGGTCGCCGAGCAGCTCGACGTCCGCGTCGGGGCGGATCTCACCGGTCCCGACGCCCCGCCGCAGTACGTCGAGGGTGGCGCGGCGGTGCGGTTGGAGCACGGCGCGGCGGTAGGCGTCCCAGAGCCGGGGGTAGCCGCGGAGCTGGGCGAAGACGGTGTGCAGGACGGCGGAGGAGCGTTTGGCGGCGCCGCGCCGGCGCACCGCTTCCAGGAGCGCCACGAGGTCGTCGCGCACGGAGGTCCCGGGCAGCTCGGGCTGTGCGGGCTCGGCGGACCGGATGAGGTCGACGAACAGCTCCTCCTTGCCCGGCCAGCGGCGGTAGACGGTGGCCTTGCCGACGCCGGCGGTGCGGGCGATCCGCTCCATGGACAGCTCGGCGAGCGGGACGCCGTCCTCCAGCAGCCGTACGGCGGCGTCGAGGATGGCCCGTTCCGCCGCCTCGCTCCGCGGCCGGCCCCGCCGGACGGGCGGGGCGGCGGGAGCCGGGGCGGCGGGGGCGGGGGAGGCAGGAGCCTCCGGGGCGGGCGCGTCGGCCGGCGCCGGGCCCGGGGCCGGGGCCGGTGGGCCCGGGGCCCCGGCCGGGGTCGGGGCCCCGGTGGGCGCGTCGGCGTCGTGGGGGGCGTGCGGGCGCCGGGGTGGTCGCGGGGGCACGGGCTGCACCTCCAGCCGGGACGGACGTACGGACGGGTCGGGGTGGCGCCGGTGGTCGGGGCGTGCGCTCGGCCCCGACCACCGGGCCGCGTCAGCGGGGGACGGATTCCCGCGCGCCGCCCCCCGTCACGCGCCCGTGGTCGCCGGGTGCCGCGCCCCGGCCGGGCAGGAAGGCGCCCACCACGCACGCGCCGAGGACGGCGACGGCGGCCGCGCACAGGGAGGTGACGTGCATGGCGTGCAGGAACGCCGTCTGCGCGGGCGCCACGAGCGCCTCGCCCGCCGCGCCGAGCTGCCGGGCGGCGGCCAGGGTCGCCTCGACGGACTCGCCCGCGCCGGCGCGCTCGGCCGCCGGTACGGGGGCGAGGTGCCCCTCGATGCCGTCCCGGTACACCCCGGACAGCAGCGAGCCCAGCACGGCGACGCCGAGGGCCCCGCCGATCTGCCGGAAGGTGTTGTTGACCGCCGAGCCGGACCCGGCCTTCTCACGGGGCAGGGCCTGCATGACGGCCACCGTCACCGGCGGCATCACGTGCGCCATGCCCGCGCCCTGCGCGAACAGGACGAGTTCGACGACCCACACCGGCGTGCCGGTGTCGAAGCCGGTGAACGCGGCCAGGCAGGCGGCGACGAGCAGCAGCCCGGACGCGCACACCGCACGCGCCCCGAAGCGCCGCACCGCCAGCCGGGAGCGCGGGGCGAACAGCAGCTGCGTCACGGCGAGGGGCAGCAGGAGCAGCCCCGCCTCGAGCGGGCTGAAGCCGCGCACGCTCTGCAGGTAGAAGACGGAGACGAAGGTGACGCCCATGAGGGCGAAGAACACGAGGGCGATCCCGCCGACGGCCGCGGAGAAGACCGGCTGCCGGAAGTACGCCATGTCGAGCGCCGGGTGGGCGGTGCGCCGCTCGTGCGCGACGAACGCGGCGAGGACGAGGACGCCGCCCGCGACGGGCAGCACCACCGTCCAGTCGGTCAGGTCGGCCAGCTCACCGCCGCGGATGATGCCGAACACCAGCAGCACCAGGCCGACGATCGACAGCACCACCCCACCGGGATCGGTCCGGCCGGGCGCGGGGTCGCGCGACTCCGGCACCACGGCGACGACGGCGATCAGCGAGACGATCACCACGGGGACGTTGACCAGGAAGATGGAGCCCCACCAGAAGTGCTCCAGGAGCAGTCCGCCGGTGACCGGCCCGACGGCGATGGCCACGCCGACCGCGCCGACCCACACGCCGATGGCCCGCGGCTGTTCGTCCCGTTCGAAGACGTTCATGAGGATGGCGAGCGTGGCCGGCATGACGAAGGCCGCGCCGAAGCCCATCACCGCGCGGTAGGCGACCAGCTCGACGGGCGAGTCGGCGAGGGCGGCCAGCGCCGAGGAGACGCCGAAGACGACGGTGCCGAACAGCAGCGTCCGGCGGCGGCCGAGCCGGTCGCCCACGAGGCCCGCGGTGAACAGCAGTCCGGCGAAGACCAGCGCGTAGGCGTTGATCGCCCACTCCAGCTGGCTCTGCGTGGCACCCAGCCCGGTGGGCGGCGGGCCGGCGATGGTCTTGACGGCGACGTTGAGGATCGAGTTGTCCAGCACGACGAAGAGCAGGCTGAGCATGAGCACCGCGAGGATCACCCAGCGGCGGCGGTGGACGTCCGCCGGGACGGCCGGGTGGAGGGGGCGGGGGTCGCGCGGGGGGCGCGGGGGCCGGTCCATGGATCCACCGTAGGCCGGATACCGATACGTCGCCGTCTCGTATTACTCCCCCCACTTCCCCCGGTGCGGCACGAAGTGCCACCATGGACGTGGTCCGGGGACGCCGTCAGGGCGCCTCGAGATGACGAAGGAGCCGATCCACATGACGCTTCAGCCTGCCCCGAAACCGTCCGGGGACAGCGGCGGGGACGCCGGGGGCAAGCACCCCAAGGCGCTGTACGGCGGCACGGGCACGCGCCGCGTCACCGTCCACGACATCGCCGCCGCCAAGCAGCGCGGCGAGAAGTGGCCCATGCTCACGGCGTACGACGCGATGACCGCGTCCGTCTTCGACGAGGCCGGCATCCCGGTCCTGCTGGTCGGCGACTCGATGGGCAACTGCCACCTGGGCTACGACACCACCGTGCCGGTCACGCTGGACGAGATGGCCATCCTGTCGGCGGCCGTCGTCCGCGGCACGAGGCGCGCGCTCATCGTGGGCGACCTGCCGTTCGGCTCGTACCAGGAGGGTCCGGTACAGGCCCTGCGGTCGGCGACGCGGCTGGTCAAGGAGGCCGGCGTGGGCGCGGTGAAGCTGGAGGGCGGCGAACGGTCGCTGGCGCAGACGGAGACGCTGGTACAGGCCGGCATCCCCGTGATGTCGCACCTGGGCCTGACCCCGCAGTCCGTGAACACCATGGGGTACCGCGTGCAGGGCCGCGCCGACGAGGACGCGCACCGCCTGCTGCGGGACGCCAAGGCCGCCCAGGACGCGGGGGCGTTCGCCGTGGTGCTGGAACTGGTGCCGGCGGAGCTGGCCGCGGAGGTCACCCGGTCGCTGCACGTCCCCACGATCGGCATCGGCGCCGGCGCGGGCACCGACGCGCAGGTGCTGGTCTGGACGGACATGGCCGGACTGACCGGCGGCAAGGTGCCGCGGTTCACCAAGCAGTACGCCGACCTGCGCCGCACGCTGGGCGACGCGGCGCAGGCGTTCGCGGACGACGTCGCCGGCGGGGCGTTCCCCGCCGAGGAGCACAGCTTCCACTAGCGGAACCGTTCCTCCAGGGGGACCGTTCCCCTCCGGCCACCGCGGTACGGACGACAGCCCGCCGACTTCCCCCATCGGCGGGCTGTCGGGCGTCCCGGCCCGTCGCCCCGCCGCCGGCGTCCCGCGGGTGGCCCGTTCGGCGGCCCGCCCCGGTGGCCGGCGGGTGGCCCGCGGGTGGCCTCTCGGCGCCCCGCCGGTGGGTCTGTCGGTGGGCTGCGAGGATCTGTCGGCGGGCTGTCGGCGGGCTGTCGGGGGCCTGTCGGCGCGCCCTGGTCCCCTGGGGGCATGACACGATCCGACACCAACGCCGTCGAGGTACGCGGCCTCGTCAAGCACTACGGCGCGACGAAGGCGCTGGACGGGGTGGACCTCGACGTGCGCGAGGGCACCGTCCTCGGCGTGCTGGGGCCCAACGGCGCCGGCAAGACCACGCTCGTCCGCTGCCTGTCCACCCTGGTCGTCCCCGACGCCGGCACCGCGACCGTCGCCGGCTGCGACGTGCTGCGCCAGCCGCGCGCACTGCGCCGCGCCATCGGGCTGACCGGCCAGTACGCCTCCGTGGACGAGAAGCTCTCCGGCTGGGAGAACCTCTACATGATCGGCCGGCTGCTCGACCTGTCCCGCCGGGACGCCCGGGCGCGCGCCGACGAGATGCTGGAGCGGTTCTCGCTCACCGAAGCGGCCCGCCGGCCCGCCGCGCAGTACTCGGGCGGCATGCGGCGCCGCCTGGACCTGGCCGCCTCCATGATCGGCCGGCCCGCGGTGCTCTACCTGGACGAGCCGACCACCGGCCTCGACCCGCGCACCCGCAACGAGGTGTGGGACGAGGTGCGGCGCATGGTCCAGGAGGGCAGCACCGTGCTGCTCACCACCCAGTACATGGAGGAGGCCGAGCAGCTGGCGAGCGAGCTGACGGTCGTCGACCGCGGCCGGGTGATCGCCCGGGGCGCGGTGGACGAGCTGAAGGCGAAGGTCGGCGGTCGCACCCTCCAGGTCCGGCCCGTCGACCCGGGCGACCTGCCCGCCATGGCACGGGCGCTCGACGAGTCGGGGCTGGCCGGTCCCGCGGGCGCCACGGTCGTCCACGACGAGGGCCGGCTGTACGTGCCCGTCCTCAGCGACGGTCAACTGACCGCCGTGGTCGGGCTGCTGGCCGCGGGCGGCCACGGCATCGCCCACATCGGGACGCACCTGCCCAGCCTGGACGAGGTGTTCCTCGCGATCACCGGCGAACGCGCCACCCCGCAGTCCGACGAGCACCCCCAGGAGGTGGCCGCATGAGCACCGGCACGAACACCGCGACACCGTCACCGTCCCCGACGCCCGCGACGGCCGCGACGCGGGCCGTCCGCGCCCCGGTGCCGCCGCGCCGCCCCGCCCCGGCGCGGCCCACCGGCGAGGGCCGCATCGGGGCACGCGCCCACCTGCGGCACATCGGCGCGCTGACCCGCCGCAACGTCCTGCAGATCAAGCAGAACCCGGAGGCGATGTTCGACGTCCTGCTCATGCCGGTCGTCCTCACGCTGCTGTTCGTGCACGTCTTCGGCGGCGCGATCTCCGGCAAGGGCAACCAGCAGGACTACGTGAACTACCTGATCCCCGGCCTGATGGCGATGATGGGCCTCAACATCGCCATGGGCATGGGCACCGGCATCAACGACGACGTCAAGAAGGGCGTCATGGACCGGTTCCGGACCATGCCGATCGCCCGGTCGTCCGTCCTCGTCGCGAGGATCATCGTGGAGGCGGGCCGGATGGTGGTCGCCACCGCGATCCTGCTCGCCATGGGGTTCGCGCTGGGCTTCGAGGTCGCGACCTCGCCGCTGCACCTGCTGGCGGCGGTGGGCCTGTCGGTGCTCTTCGGCACCTCCCTCATGTGGATCTTCATCCTCCTGGGGCTGAGCCTCCAGACCGCCCAGACGGTCCAGGGAGTGGCCATGCTCGTGCTGATGCCGCTGCAGTTCGGGTCGTCGATCTTCGCGCCGCCGGAGTCGATGCCCGACTGGCTGCGCGCCTTCACCGACTGCAACCCGCTCTCCGCCCTGGCCGACGCGGCGCGCAACCTCGTCAACGGCGGCCCGGTCGCCGGATCGGTGTGGATGACCCTCGGCTGGGCGGCGGCCATCACGCTGGTCACGGCCCCGCTGGCGGTCGCCCGGTTCCGCCGGCACGCGTGAGCGCGTCACGCCCCTTCGAGCAGGGCGGCGGCCTCGTCGAAGCCGAGGCCGCCGCCCTCGGCGTACGCGGCGTCGAAGGCGGCCCCGCCGAGGGCCGCGCGGGCGGCGGCCTCGGCCGCGGCCAGGGCGTCGCGCTCCATCGACGACGCCACGTGGCCCTCCGGCAGCAGACCCGGGTGGGCGCCGAGCAGGACCGCCGCCGTACGGGCGCGGCCGCCGCCCAGGCCCGCCAGCGCCCGCGCGGCCGTGACCAGGTGGCCCGCCGCCATCTGCGGCGCGACCATCATGGACAGCGGTTCGCGGCACCTGCGCAGCGCCCGCGTGGCGAGGTCCAGCGCCTCGGCGTGCCGGCCCTCCAGGGTGTCCAGCCAGGCGAGGCAGCCGAGGGTGAAGCCATCGAAGAGCGAGAGCGTCTGCGTGCCGAACTCCTCGCGCAGGATGCCGAGCAGCTCGCGCGCCTCGGCCGTGCGGCCGGTGCGGCCGAGGTGCACGGAGAGGTGGAGCCGGGCCGCGGGGCCCGCCTCGTGGCCGGCGCCCCGCCCCCTGGCGAGGACGTCCCGCAGGATGGCCTCCGACTCCTCGGCACGGCCCAGTTCGGGGAGGACGCCGGCGTACCGGGTGCGCAGCAGCAGCACCTGGGCCTGGGCCGCGAGCCGTTCGGCGTGGCCGACGGCGGCCTGGTAGTCGGCGGCGGCGCCCGCGTACTCGCCGCGGTTCTCGCGGGCCTCGCCGCGGGCGGCGAGCGCCTCGGCGGCGCCCCAGGAGTCGCCGAGGCGGAGGAAGATCTCCAACGCCTCGTCGGCGTCCCGGCACGCCTCGGCCGCCAGGGAGCTGCGGTTGGCGAGGACGTTGGCGCGCCACTGGAGGGCGTGGGCGAGGTCCCAGTCGTAGCCGAGGGCGCGGGCGGTGTCGACGGTCGAGTCGAGGAGCGCGTGCAGCCGGGAGCCGTCGCCCGAGAGGAGGACGGCGAGGATCCACAGGAAGCCGGGCATCCGGCACCCCTGGGGCAGCCCCGGCCGGTACGCCCGCGCGGCCCGCTCCAGCAGGGCGCGGCCGGTGGTGGCCCAGGCGGCCTGCTCGTGGTCCATGTTGACCATGTGCACGAGCCGGACCTGCCGGCGCGCTTCCGTGAGGAGTTCGCGGCCCATGGGGGGTGGCGCGTCGGTGCAGCGCTCGGCGATCGGCGGGACGGGGGCGACGGGTGGGACGAACGGGTCGGGGCCGAGCGCGGCCGCGGCCTCGGACCACTGCCGGGCGTCGGAGCGCAGGTCGCGCATCTGCCAGTACCAGGCGAGGGACAGCACGAGGCAGAGGCTCTCCTGCTCGTCGCGGGCGGCGACGGCGCGGCGCAGGGCGGCGCGGAGGTTGCCGTACTCGCGCTGGAGCCGGGCCAGGGCGGCACGCTGGCCCGCACCGCGCAGCAACGGATCGGTGGTACGGGCGAGTTCGCGGTAGTGGACGAGGTGGCGGCGCTCGGTGGCGGAGCGCTCGGCGGCCTCGTCGAGGCGCTCGGCGGCGTACTCGGCGACGGTCTCCAGGAGGCGGTAGCGCATCTCGCCGTCGTCGCCCGGCGAGGCGACGACGAGGGACTTGTCGACGAGGGAGCCGAGCAGGTCGAGGGTGTCGGGGGCGGCGCACACCGCCTCGGCGGCGTCGAGGGCACAGCCGCCGGAGAAGACGGCCAGGCGGCGCAGCACGGCGCGCTCGGGTCCGTCCAGCAGGTCCCAGGACCAGTCGACGACGGCCCGCAGCGTCTGCTGGCGGGGCAGGACGGTGCGGCTGCCGCCGGTGAGGAGGCGGAAGCGGTCGTCGAGCCGGTCCGCTATCTGACGGGGCGTCAAGAAGCGGAGGCGGGCGGCGGCCAGTTCGATGGCGAGCGGCAGGCCGTCCAGGCGCCGGCAGATCTCGGCGCACGCCTCGGGGTCGCTCCCGGTGGCGAACCCCGGCCGGGCGGCGGCCCCGCGCTCGCCGAGCAGGCGCAGGGCCACGGGGGCGGGCAGCGGCTCGACCGGGCGCACGACCTCCCCGCCGACGGCGAGGGGCTCGCGGCTGGTGGCGAGCACGGTCAGGCCGGGGCAGCGCTCCAGCAGGTGGTGGGCGAGGCGGGCGGCGGCACCGACCACGTGCTCGCAGTTGTCGAGCAGGAGCAGCAGGCGGCGTGGGCCGCAGTGCTCGGCGAGCCGGACGAGGGGGTCGTTGCCGCGGGGTTCGGCGGCGCGCAGCTCCTCGGCCCCCGCGCCGCGCAGCACCGTCTGCCGCGCGCCGAGCGCGGTCAGCACGGCCTCGGGTACGGCGTCGGGGTCGGCGACCGGGGCCAGTTCGACCACCCACACCCCGTCGGGCCACCGGTCGGCGCCGCGCTCGGCGGCCTCCTGGGACAGCCGGGTCTTGCCGGCTCCGCCGGGCCCGAGCAGCGTCACGAGCCGCGCCCGGTCGAGGTCCCCGAGGATGGCGCCGATGTCCTCGTCCCGCCCGACGAAGCTGGTCAGCCGCGCCCGCAGGTTCCCGGGCGGGGCCCCGGGACCCGGGTCGCGGCGGAGCTCGGCGCCCGGGTCGCGGCGGGGCTCGGGGTGGGTGGCGGGCGCCGCCGCCGGGGGGGACGCGTCCGCGGCCGTCCCCGCGGGGTACGGCACGGCGCCGTACGTTCCCGTGCCGTACGTCCCCGTGCCGGGCGGCCGTTCGGTGGTCGGGTCGGCGGGGGCCGCCCCCGTGGCGCGCGCAGCCTGGCCGTGCGGCGCCGCTCCGGACTGTCCCTCGGCGGACCCGTCGAAGGCGGCCGGCCCCCCCGGGGGCGCCGGCGCGTCCGGGCCGGGCACCGGCCGGGCGGCCCCGTGCCCACCGGGCTCGCCACTCCCGCCGGACGCTCCGGGCAGCGCGCCCGGCCCACCGGGCACGCCGTCCGCCTCGGGCGCACCGCCCGGTCCGGGCACCCCGGCCACACCCGGTGCGGGGGCCGGGGGCGGACCCGGCGCGGGGGCCGGCCCAGGGGCCGGCGGGAGGCCCGGGGCCGGGGCCGGGCCACGGGCCGGGGCCCAAGCCGGGGCCGGGTCCGCGCCCGGGGCCGGAGCCGGGGCCGGGGCCAGCAGTTCCGCGTGGAGGGCGCGCAGCTCCGGGCCCGGGTCGGTGCCCAGGCGGCCGGCCAGGTCACGGCGGACCGCCTCGTACGCGGCGAGGGCCGCGGCCGGGCGGCCCGCGTCGCGCAGTGTGCGGATGTGCAGCGCGTGCAGGGGCTCGTCGAGCGGGGCGGTGGCGCACAGGGCGGTCAGTTCCGGCAGCGCCTCCTCGGCGCGGCCCAGGGCCGCCAGTGCCGTGAGGCGGCTGCGGACGGCGGTGGCGCGCCGGGCGGTCCAGCGCGCGGTCTCCCCCGCCCGGCCGGGCAGGTCCGCCAGGACCGGGTCCCGCCACAGGCCGAGCGCCTCGTCCAGCACGTGCAGCGCCTCGGCCGGGTCGCCGGCGTCCAGGCAGCGGACGCCGTCGGCGACGAGCCGCTCGAACCGGTGCGCGTCCACGTCGTCCGCCGCGGCGTCCAGCCGGTAACCGCCGGACGCCGACACCACCGCGCCGGCGCCGAGGGCCCGGCGCAACCGGCCGACCAGTGCCTGCAGGGCGGCCACGGCGTCGGCGGGCGGCTCGTCACCGTGCCAGACCTCGTCGACGAGCAGCCCGACCGGCACGGCCCGCCCGGGGCGCAGCGCGAGGACGGTGAGCAGCGCGCGCAGCCGTGCCCCGCCGACCGGGACGGGGGTACCGTCCGCGCGGTGGACCTGCGTCGGGCCGAGTACGGAGATCTGCACGGGCCCATTCTGCGCGACGCGGGGTACGGTCGACGCCCCGGCCGAGGAGGGTCCGCATGGCAACCGCCGTCCGGCGCCGCCGCCGTGGCGACCGCGCCGTCAGCCCCGTGTTCCTCGCCGTCGCCGGCGTGACGGCCGCCGCCGGCTGGGCGGTGTGGTCGGGGGCCGGGCCCGCGTCCGGGGGCGTGGGGCGGGGCGTGGCCGTGTTCCTCGCCGTCACCGGCGCCTGGGTGGTCTCCCTCTGCCTCCACGAGTACGCGCACGCCCGGACCGCGCTGCACGCGGGGGACGCGTCGGTCGCGGCCAAGGGCTACCTGACGCTCGACCCGCTGCGGTACGCGCACCCGGTGCTCAGCGTGCTGCTGCCGGTGCTGTTCCTGGTGATGGGCGGCATCGGCCTGCCGGGTGGCGCCGTCTACGTCGAACGTCACCGCATCCCAGGGCGGATCCGGCACAGTCTCGTGTCGGCGGCGGGGCCCCTGGCGAACGTCCTGTTCGCGGCCGTGTGCACCGCGCCGTTCCGGCTGGGCGCCCTCGACGGGGTCCCGGGCGCCTTCCGCGCCGCCCTCGCGTTCGTCGCGCTGCTCCAGGTGACGGCGGCGGCCTTGAACCTCCTGCCGGTGCCGGGCCTGGACGGGTACGGGGTGCTGGAGCCGTGGCTGTCGGAGCGGGCGCGGCGGGCGGTCGAGCCGTTCGCGCCGTACGGGCTGCTCGCGGTGTTCGTGCTGTTGTTCTCGCCGGAGGTGAACCAGGCGTTCTTCGGCCTCGTCCACGGGGTGCTCGGCACGCTCGGCGTGGGCGCGGAGGAGACGTGGTGCGGGCTGGACCTCTACCGCTTCTGGCAGGAGCCGGGCGCGGTCTGCGGGGCCGTGCCGGGGGTCAGCCGGTGACCTGGCGGGAGCGGCGCCAGTAGTACCAGCTCATGTTGGAGGAGACGCCGGCCAGCAGCACCCACACGATGCCGAGCCAGCTGCCCTGGACGAACGAGACCACGGCGGCCGCGGCGGCGAGGACGCACACGACGAGCGTGTAGAGGGCGAGGCGGGGCATGGGGGTCGGCTCCTGTCCGGTGGGGTGAACGGTGCCCGACCAGTGTCCCCCATCCCCGCCGGTGCCCTCCGCGCGGGCGCACGGACGCCACCCGGTACGCGACCGGACGGGCTGCCCGCCGGCCGGCACGCGGCGGGCGGCGGCCCGGCCGGCGGCGCGGACCCACCGGGCGCGGAATCCAGCGGCCGTGTCCCGCGCCGGTCACGAGCCGACGGGCGCGGGCCGGCCGGTGTCGGCCCCACGACGGCGGGGCCCACGACGGCGGGGCCCACGACGGCGGGGCCCACGACGGCGAGGCGCTGCGACGGCGGGGCCCACGACGGCGCGCCCCCGGGGCGGCCGTGTGGGGCGCGGCTCAGGCGCCGGGCGCGCCCGCTCCGTCGACGTCGGTGACGCGCAGCCCCGCGTGGGCCTTGTAGCGGCGGTTGACGGAGATCAGGTTCGCGACGAGCGACTCCACCTGGTGGGCGTTGCGCAGCCGGCCGGCGTAGACGCCCCGCATGCCGGGGATGCGGGCGGCGAGCGCCTGCACGAGGTCGGTGTCGGCGCGCTTGTCGCCGAGCACCATCACGTCGGTGTCGATCTCCTCGATCGTCTCGTCGCGCAGCAGCACCGCCGACAGGTGGTGGAACGCCGCCGTCACGCGCGACTCCGGCAGCAGCTCCGCGGCCTGCTGGGCGGCGCTGCCCTCCGCGGGCGTGAGGGCGTAGGCGCCCTGCTTGTCGAAGCCGAGCGGGTTGACGCAGTCGACGACGAGCTTGCCGCGCAGCTCCTCGCGCAGCTCGCGCAGGGTCACCGCGTGGCCGTCCCACGGCACCGCGACGATCACGACGTCGCTGCGGCGGGCGCACTCGGCGTTGTCGGCGCCCTCGACGCCGAGGCCGAGCGCGGCGGCGGCCTCACGGGCGCGGTCGGCGGCGCGCGAGCCGAGGATCACCTTCTGCCCGGCGCGGGCCAGCCGGTAGGCGAGGCCGCGGCCCTGGTCGCCGGTGCCGCCGAGGACGCCGACGACGAGGCCCGACACGTCGGGCAGCTCCCAGGGGTCGCGGGCCTTCTTGGTCTCCGTCTCAGTCATGGAGGTGACACTACGTGCCACCGCGCCCGTACGGGTGACAGGTCCGCGGTGGCCGCGCGCCGGGCCGCCCGCCGGGGCAGGATGCGGCGCCATGGATGCCGTACGGGTCGCCCTGCTCCGCGAAGTGCTGGCCGGGACCGCGTGGCCGGCCGCGGCGCGCGGGTTCGCCGGGGCGCTGCGGTCGTCGGTCGTGCCGCAGGGCGGCGGGCTGCTGCTGGTGGGCACGGCCGCGTACGAGCCGTGGCACCTGGCCGCGCACCTGGTGGACGAGGCGATGTGGTCGGGACGCCCGGAGCTGGCGCCCACCCTCGTGCGGCACCGGGTGAGCCCGGCCGATCCGGCGCACCTGTCGGTCGGGCCGGGGCGGCTGGAGGTGGCGGGCCGGGGGGCGACGCTGCTGCTCGTGGCGCCGGACCGGCCGGACGACGGCCTGCTGGAGCGGGTCCACGACGCGCGGCGGGCGGGCGCGACCGTGCTGTCCCTGGACGGCGGGGTCCCGGAGGTGCAGGGCCTGGCGCACGAGTGCCTCACGGTCGACCCGGAGCGCTCGGGCGGAGTGGACCTGGACACGGTGCAGCACCTGGTGAGCGCGGCGGCCGGCGAGAACGGCCTGCCCGCGCCCCGCGGCCGGCGCACCCGGTTCCGCGACCGGCTCTCCCGCCTCGCCGACCACCTGACGTCCCCGCCGCCCGAGCGCTGGTGAAAACGGCTTGCCGGGGGCGGCGACCGGGGCCCAGCATGGCGCCCCGTGACCTCGAAGCTGTCCGCCGTGCTGCCCGACCTGTCGCCGTGGCGCTCCTCCCGGGACTTCCGCCTCCTGTGGGTGCAGGGCCTCGTCGCGTACTTCGGCAGCTTCACCGCGATGGTCGCGCTGCCGTTGCAGATCAAGGACCTCACGGACTCGCCGCTGGCGGTCGGCGCGATGGGCGCGGTCGAGCTGGTGCCGCTGGTGGTGTGCGGTCTGTACGGGGGCGCGCTGGCGGACGCGGTGGACCGGCGCCGGGTGATCCTGGCGACCGAGGCGGTCCTCGGCCTGCTGGCCCTGGTGCTGCTCCTCAACGCGCTCGCGCCCCGGCCGATGCTGTGGCCGCTGTACGTGGTCGCGGCGGGCGTCTCCGCCATGGCCGGGCTGCAGCGGCCCGCGCTGGACTCGCTCATCGCGAGGATCGTGCCGCACGCCCAGCTCCCCGCGTCCGCCGCGCTCAACGCGCTGCGCTGGCAGCTCGGTGCCATCGCCGGCCCGGCCCTCGCCGGGCTCGTCGTGGCCTACGCGGGTCACGGGGCGGCGTACGCCACGACCGTGTGCTGCTTCGCCGTCTCGGTGCTGCTGTGCCTGCGCCTGTCGCCCGCCCCGCCCGCGCGGGGCTCGGCGAAGCCGTCCCTGCGGGGGATCGCCGAGGGGGCGCGGTACGCCTGGTCGCGGCCGGTGCTGCTCGGCACGTACGCCGTCGACCTGGCCGCGATGCTGCTCGCCTTCCCGCACACGCTGTTCCCGTTCCTCGCGGACGAGCTGGACGCGGAATGGTCGCTGGGGCTGATGTACGCGGCGGGGTCGGTGGGGTCGGTGCTGCTCAGCCTGACGAGCGGCTGGACGTCCCGGGTGCGGCGGCACGGGCTGATGGTGGTGGTGGGCGCCGCCGGGTGGGGGCTGGCCGTGGCCGCCGCGGGGTGGCTGGAGAACGTGTGGCTGGTCCTGCTGGCGCTGGCGTTCGCGGGCGCGGGCGACATGCTGAGCGGTCTGGGCCGGTCGACGATCTGGAACCAGACGATCCCGGACGAGCTGCGGGGGCGGCTGGCGGGCATCGAGGTGCTGTCGTACAGCGTGGGCCCGCAGCTGGGCCAGGTCCGAGCGGGGGCGATGGCCGGGTGGACCGGGACGCGGCCCGCCGTCTGGGGCGGCGGCGTGGCGTGCGTGGCGGCGGTGGCGCTGCTGGCGGCGGCGCTGCCGAAGCTCGTCACGTACGACGCGGCGACCGACGAGGACGCCCGCCGCCGCCGCGAAGCCGCCGCGTAGTGGGCCCGTCGCCCCCGCCGGGCGGACCGGAGGTCCCGCCGACGGGCGGCTGACGGACGGGCCGCGGCGGACGGACACGCCGCGGTGGACGGCCGCACCGCGGCGGACGGACGGGCCTCCGTGCGGCGGCGCACCGGACGGTCAGCCCTCCCGGTCCGGGGCGGACGCCCCCGTACCGCCGTCGTGCCAGCGGGGGTCGTTCTCCCACTGGAGGTTGCGCTCACGGGCGGTCTCCATCGCGTGGTCCGCCTCCTGCCGGCTCGGGTACGGACCGAACCGGTCCTTCGCCGGGCAGTCGGGACCCTCCTCGACCTTGCCGTGCTGGAGGCAGTAGTACCACTCGCCCGGCTTGCCCGCCGTGCGTTTCTTGAACAGGGCCATGTCCCGCTCCTTCCTCTGTCGCCATGGTGCCCCCGCGGGCCCTGGTTAGACTCGCTGGCATGTCTGGCCAGTCGCTGCTCGTCCCAGGGGAGCTCTCCCCCACCCGTTCCGTCCCCGGATCCATCCGCCGCCCCGAGTACGTCGGGAAGCCCGCGCCGGCGCCGTACGACGGCCCCGAGGTCCAGGACTCCGACACCATCGAGCGGATGCGCCTCGCCGGCTCCCTCGCCGCGCGCGCGATGGAGGAGGCCGCGAAGCACATCGCGCCGGGCGTCACCACCGACGAGCTCGACCGCGTCGCGCACGAGTACATGTGCGACCACGGCGCCTACCCGTCGACCCTCGGCTACCGGGGCTTCCCCAAGTCCCTGTGCGCCTCGGTCAACGAGGTCATCTGCCACGGCATCCCCGACTCCACGGTCCTGCGCGACGGCGACATCGTGAACCTCGACGTCACCGCGTACATCCACGGCGTCCACGGCGACAACAACGCCACCTACCTCTGCGGGGACGTCGACGAGGAGTCGCGGCTGCTCGTCGAGCGGACCCGCGAGGCGCTGAACCGCGCGATCAAGGCGGTCCGGCCGGGCCGGCAGATCAACGTCATCGGCCGGGTCATCGAGTCGTACGCCAAGCGCTTCGGCTATGGCGTCGTGCGGGACTTCACCGGGCACGGCATCAGCACCTCGTTCCACTCCGGCCTCATCGTCCCGCACTACGACTCGCCGCACGCGACGACCGTGATGCAGCCGGGCATGACCTTCACGATCGAGCCGATGCTCACCCTCGGCACCCACGAGTACGACATGTGGGACGACGGCTGGACCGTCGTGACGAAGGACCGCAAGCGGACCGCCCAGTTCGAGCACACGCTCGTGGTGACGGACACCGGGGCCGACATCCTCACGTTGCCCTGACGCCGGAGAGGGGTACCGTTTTACCGACAGGACGTCGGAAAGCGTTGACTTAGGTAAGCCTAAGCAGGAAGATCGGGGTGGTGGCGGCGGGCCGCGCGCACAGCGCGCTTCCGGTGGTCACCGCCCCGCTCGTCCGTCACGCCGACGCACCCCTCGGTCCCGGAGGCCCGCCTTGGACGCCAGCGCCACCGCACCCGCCACCCCGTTCTCGACCCTGATCCGCACCGCGTCCCACGCGGCGCACACGGAGGCGGAGACCTCCTCCTTCATGGGCGACATGCTCGGCGGCCGCCTGGGGGTGGACGCCTTCGCCCGCTACACCGAGCAGCTGTGGTTCGTGTACCGGGCACTGGAGGAGGGTGCGGACCGCCTCGCAGACGACCCCGTCGCCGGACCGTTCGTACGGCGCGAGCTGTTCCGGGCGCCGGCGCTGGAGCGGGACCTCGCCCACCTCCTCGGGCCCGACTGGCGGGACCGCGTCTCGGCCCTGCCGGCCACCGCCGCGTACGCCGCCCGCGTCGAGGAGTGCGCCCGCACCTGGCCCGCGGGGTACGTCGCCCACCACTACACGCGCTACCTGGGGGACCTCTCCGGCGGACAGGTCATCCGCGACCGGGCGGAGCGCGCCTGGGGCTTCGCCCGCAAGGGCGACGGCGTCCGCTTCTACGTCTTCGAGGGCATCGGCAATCCCGCGGCCTTCAAGCGCGACTACCGCGACCTGCTGGACCGGGTGAACGCCGACGACCTGGAGCGCCAGCGGATCGTGGACGAGTGCAAGCGGGCCTTCGCCCACAACACCGCCGTCTTCAGCGAGCTGGCCGGGGAGTTCCCGCTCAGCGCGTGAGCGCGGTGCTCACGCGCCGATCCGGCGGACCCTGCCGCCCAGTTCCACCACGCCGTCGGGGCCCGGGGCGGTCACGATCTGCGCGCCCGCGCCCTGGACGATGTTGAGGGCGCGGCCGAGCAGGGCGGTGAGGAGCAGCGCCCCCGCGCCCGTCGCCCCGTCCTCGCCCGCGCCCTCGCCTCGCCCGGGGAAGGCGCGGGCACGCACGCGACCCGCGGCCTCCTCCTCCCACGCCCAGGCGTAGACCGTCCCCCCGGGCCCGTCCGGGAGGACTCCGGCGCCGCCGGGCGCCCCCGGCGGCGGCACGTCGAGCGCGTCGACCTCCGCCGCCGACGCGTACCGGACGAGTTCGCAGGGCGGCGCCCACTCGGGACGGGCCTCGATCCAGGTGAACTCCCCGTCGTGACGGGCCCACACCTCACCGACGGGCAGGTCGAGCACCTCCAGGTCCAGCAGCCAGGCGGCGCCGAGGACCGGATGGGCGTCGAAGGGCAGGCGGGCGCCGGGCGCGTGGATGTCGAGGACGCCCCGTTCCGGGTCGTCGACGAACACCGTGCCGGGGTGGCCCAGCTCCTTGGCGAGGACCTGCCGGGACCCCGCGTCGGGATGGTGGCGGCCCTCCCGTACGACGCCGAGCCGGTTGCCGTGCCGCCCGTCGGGGCCGCAGAAGACCGCCAGGACGTCGTGTGCCGTGTTCACCCGGGCATTCAAACACGGCACCCGGCCGCCCGGCCGGTACACGGGACGCCGCCTCCCGACCCCGCCGGACGCCGCCTCCCGACCCCGCCGGCCGGCGGGGCGGCGGCCGCTCGCTACCGTGTGCGGACGGACCGCCGCCCGCCCCGGCACACCGCCCGCGTCCCGAACCACCGCGCCGGGACCTGCGGGTGACGGGTGTTCGGCCCGTAGGCGGGCGGGACGCTCGCGGGCTCCGGCCGGTGGCCGACGACCGGGCGGGCGGGTGGCCGGCCGCCCCGCCCGCCGGGCAGCACGACGCCCGACCGGCGACCGCCGACCGGCGACCGCCGACCGCCGACCGCCGACCGCCGACCATGGTGACCGGCCGACGGCTGCCCACCGACCGACGACCATCCCACCGACCGCCCCACCGACATCCGCCGGACCGCGCGACCGCGGTGACGGCCGACGACCCGAAAGGCCCCTCCTGTGCTCGGCTCCCATCTGGCAGGGCTGCGCGGCGGCCTGGAGACCGCCCTGCTCCTCGGCCTGCTCGCCGTCTGGCTCGTACGCGACGGGCGGGGCGACCGGTCGCGGGCGCTGTGGCGCGGGGCCGCCGCCGGGGCGGTCGCGGTCCTGGCCCTGGGCGCCGTGCTGGAGTTCGGACCGCGGGAGTTGACGCCCACGGCGTGGCGGGTCCTCGGCGGCGTCCCGTCCGTCGCGGCCGTCGCGTGCGTCGCCCTGGCGGTGCTGCGGCCGGGCGGGGTGCGCCCCGGGTTCGCGGCGGTCACGGCCTTCCTCGTGGTGGCGCGGGAGGGCCTGGCGACGGCCGTGTTCGTGTGGGCGACGGTGTCGGCCGCCCGTGACGGAGCCGGATCGGCGGGCCCGCTGGGGATGGTGCTGCTGGGCCTCGCGGTCGCGGCACTGCTCGGCTGGGCGGTCCACGCCGGCGTACGGCGCCTGCCACCGCGCCGTTCGGCCGCCTGGACGGGCCGTGCGCTGCTGGTGGTGGCGGCCGGGGTACTGGCGCAGGGCGTGCGGGAGTTGCAGGACGCGGTGGCGCCGGGCGGCGGCTGGGCGGGCCGGGCGTTCGACCTGGGCGGCGCCGTGTCGCCGGAGCGCTGGCCGGGGGCGCTGCTGGAGGGTGCGTTCGGGGTACGGCCGGACCCGTCCGTGCTCCAGGTCGCGGTGTGGGTGCTCTTCCTGGTCCCGGCGTTCGTCCGCGCACCGGCCCCGGTAGGGTTCGGTCGGTCGTTGCCGGTCGGGGTCGAGGAGCAGAAGAGAACCGATGCGAGGGCTGGTGGAGGGGCTGGGCCGGGCGCGGGGCCGCAGGCGGCTCGCCGCGGTGGCGGCGGTGGCGGCGCTGACCCTGGCGGCGAGCGGGTGCGTGACGGTGCACGGCGAGCGGGCGGTGGTACCGACGGCCACGCCGGATGAGGCGGAACGGGCGCTCGCGGAGTTCACCACCGCGTACAACGCCGCGGACCGGGCGTACGACCCGTCCCTCGACGCGCACCGGGTGACCGGCTCGCTCGGGGCGATAAACCAGGCCGGACTGAAGGCCCGCTCGGTGACGCACCCGGACGGCAACCCGGACCACAAGCCGCTGGAGCTGTCCGACGTCCGGTGGGCCATCCCGAAGAAGGCCGGCTGGCCGCGCTGGTTCGTCGCGGACGCGGACTCCAACCTGGACACCGACCGGGGCGCCGGCGACAGCCGCTGGGTGCTGCTGTTCGTGCGCGAGGGCTCCGACCGGATGTGGGAGGCGGCGCACCTGGCCGTCCTCGCCCCCGGCGACGTCCCCGCCTTCCGCCGGGACGCGGACGGCTGGGCGGAGGCCGCGCCGGCCGACGGCGCCTCCCTCGCGGCGGCCCCCGCCACCCTGAGCCGGGAGTACGCGGCGTACCTGAAGACCGGCGAGCCGAAGGTGTTCGCCGCGGGCCCGCACACGTCCGGGCTGCGGGAGAACCGGACGAGGATCGCCAACCGGCCGGGGCTGGCGCTCCAGTTCGCCGACCAGGCGCTGGACTCGGGCCCGTTCGCGCCGGTGGGCCTCGTCACCGAGGACGGCGGGGCCCTGGTCTTCTTCTCGTCCCGCTTCTACGAGCGGCGCACGGCCGCGCAGGGGTACCGGCCGAAGGTGACCCCGGCGGAGAAGCCGCTGCTCAGCGGGGACGTGCGCAACACCCTGACCAAGGAGTGGGTGGCGGGCCTCACGGCGCGGGTCGCACCGGCCGGGGCCGAGGGCGACCGGGTGAGGGTGGTCAACCGCATGCAGGGCGTCACGGCGCTGAAGGGTTCCTGACCCCGTCCCGCACCCGCCGTCCCGGCGCACCACCGCCGGGCGGACCACCGCCGGGACGCCGGGACGCCGCCTGGGCGGGTCAGTCCGTCACGGCCTCGGCGGTCAGCGGAGCGGTCGGTCGCGCCCCTCGGCACGGACCGGCGGGCGGCGGGCCGGCGGGCGACGGCCCCCAGCCGGTCAGCGGGTCAGCGGGTCAGCGGGTCAGCGGGTCAGCGGCCAGGCCACCGCGTGGTGCTCGCCGTGTTCGTCGTACCGGTCGGCGTGGCGGGCGCAGGCGTCGGTGAGCGCCTCCAGCAGCGTCAGCGGGTCCGGCAGCGGGTGCTCGGGCCCGCGGACCCACTGCACGGCACGGTCACCGGGCAGCCGGGCCGGCGGGACGAGGACGTAGCTGCCTCGGCAGTGCCAGCGCAGGCCGGGGTGCTCGTCCATGGTCTCGGGGTGGCAGTCCAGCTCGCACGGCCACCACTCGTCCTCGTCCTCGGGCGTGCCGCGCGTGGCCGTGAAGAAGAGCGCCCGGCCGCCGCCCAGCGCTTCCCCGGACTCCGCCACGGGGCCCACCTCGACGCCCTCCGCGAGGAGCCGCTCCAACGCGGCGCGACCGGCCTCCAGCGGAACGTCGAGGACGTCGTGGACGATGCCGGTCGCGGTGATGAAGTTGGCCTGCGGCTGGCCCTGCGCCCACCGTTCGATCTGCTCGGTGTCGGTGGTCGACTGCGTCTGCCAGGCGAAGGAGAGCGGATGGCGGGCGGGCGTCGGGCAGCCGATGCGCTCACAGGAACAGCGGTAGCCGACCGGATGCGCGGCGGGGGCGAGCGGCAGTCCGGCGGCGGCCGAGGCCCGGAGGAGTTCCTCCCGGCTCGGGACGTCGGCAGCGGGCTTCCTCGGGCGGCGGCGCAGCCACTGCGCGAGTTTGCTCTCCGTGCCGCGGTAGCGGCCGATACCGTCGCCCATCTATCCCCTCACACCTGATACGAGCCCCTGTGGTCCCTGCCATGGTCCCACCATCGCGCACCGCAGGTGACAGGTCTTCCCAACCTGGGGACGGGCGCCGTGGGCGGAAGGGCCGCCGGACCGTTCGGGTTGCCGGGTTTTGTCGGGGTATGCCCGCCGTTCGTCTGGCGTTCACCGTGAGGAGGTCCACGTGTCGGGAAGGGCGCTCAGGGGCGTGCGGCGATGCCCCGCAGGGCGTAACCGACGAGCTCGTCGGCGTAGGCGTGGGTGAGGGGCCGGGTGCGCAGCAGCCAGCGGTGGGTCAGCGGGCCGACGAAGAGCTCCAGGGCGACGCGCGGGTCCACGTCGGGGCGCACGTCCCCGGCGTCCTGGGCGGCGCGCAGCCGCCGCGCGTACAGCTCCAGCTGCGGTTCGAGCAGCCGCTCGACGAACCGGGCGCCGAGGACCGGGTCGACGACGCCCTCGGCGGTGAGGGCGCGGGTCGGGGCTTCGTAACGGGGGTCGTTCAGCTCGTCGACCGTGGCGCGCAGGACCGTGCGGAGGTCGGCCGCGAGGTCGCCGGTGTCCGGCAGGGCGGCCTCGCCGTCCCCGGCCGCCCCGGCCGCCAGGTCCAGGTAGGCGTCGAGCAGGACGGCGGCCTTGGAGGGCCACCAGCGGTAGATGGTCTGCTTGCCGACCCCGGCGCGGGCGGCGATGCCCTCGACGGTCGTCCGGGCGAAACCGACCTCGCCGACGAGGGCGAGGGCCGCGTCGAAGATGGCGCGGCGGGAGCGCTCGCTGCGGCGCGTGGAGTCGGGCGTCCTCCCGGACGCCGCCGTGGTCTCGGCCATGGCAGGAATGTACCAACGGCGCGGAGCGGCACGGTCCGTCCCGCGTGACGGAGCTTTTCCGGGCAACCACCCGTACGGTCCGATGCGCGGGAGGCTCCGGACGGCGCACCATGGCGGTGCGCGCACACCGCGTGCGCCGGCCGTTCGTGAGGAGCCTTCTTTGCCTCGTGACGCATCACCTCGCCGTTACCTCATGTGCCCACCCGTGCACTTCAAGGTGACGTACTCCATCAACCCGTGGATGGACCCGGCGAAACCGGTCGACCTGCCGCTCGCCCTGGCCCAGTGGGAGGACCTGCGGGACCGCTACCGCGCCCTCGGTCACACCGTCGACCTGCTGGAGCCGCGCCCGGACCTGCCCGACATGGTGTTCGCCGCGAACGGCGCCACCGTCGTCGACGGGCGAGTGCTGGGGGCGCGCTTCCTCTACCCCGAGCGGACGGCCGAGGCGCAGGCCCACCGCGACTGGTTCCGCGCCCACGGCTTCACGGACGTCCACGTGCCCGAGCACGTCAACGAGGGCGAGGGGGACTTCGCGGTCACGGCCTCGTACCTGCTGGCCGGGCGGGGCTTCCGCTCGACCTCCCTCGCGGGAGACGAGGCGCAGGAGTTCTTCGGCCGGCCGGTGATCGGCCTGGACCTGGTGGACCCGCGCTACTACCACCTGGACACGGCCCTGTGCGTCCTGGACGACGCGGCCGACGAGATCATGTACTACCCGGGTGCCTTCTCCCCCGGCAGCCGCGCGGTCCTGGCACGGCTCTTCCCCGACGCGCTGATCGCCGAGGAGGCGGACGCGGCGGCGCTGGGACTGAACGCCGTGAGCGACGGCCGGCACGTGGTGCTGCCGCAGGCGGCCGTGGGGCTCTTCGAGCAGCTGCGGCGTCGCGGTTTCGAGCCGGTCGGGATGGACCTGGGCGAACTGCTGAAGGGCGGCGGCAGCGTGAAGTGCTGCACGCAGGAGCTGCGGGGGGCGCCGCCCGGCGCCTGATCCGGCGGACGGCGCGTCGCGGCCCGCTGTTCGCGGGGTGTGCGGTGCGCGGTGCGGATCGCGGCCCGGCCCGGGGCGGTGGCGCCACCACCGCCTCCGGGCCGCCCGAGGCGTCCGGGGTGTCCGGGCGTCCCGGGTCCTGGGGTGCCCGTGCCCGAGGCGTCAGGGATGTCCGGGCGTCCCGGGTGTCTCAGTCGTCGAGGACGATGCGGAACGTGGCGGTGTCACCGTGCAGGACGACGGTGGCCTCGCCCTCCGCGTCCGCGTAGGCGCCGGTGCCGCCGGTGACGGCCGCGGGCGCGGAGTGAGGGCCCTTGCCGTAGCGGTCCATCGTCTCCGTGAGGCCGAGGTGCCCGGCGTCCGTGCGCAGCACGCGCGAGCACTGCGTGACGTGGCCGCGCTGGTTCACCAAGGCCGCCGCGCAGTGGGCGGTGGTGTCGCCGATCTTCTTGCCGGGCCGACCGTCGCGGGCCTTCAGGTGGAGGTGGGCGTAGGTGGTCCAGTCGGCGCCCTCGCGCACCCTCGCGGGCTTGGTGTGGCTCTTGAGGACGGCGACCCATTCGATGGTCCGGGTCGCCTCCTTCGGCGCGGGCGCGGTGGCGTGGGCGGTGGCGGGGGCGGTCAGGAGGGCGGCTGCCACGAGCGGCGCCGCCAGTCCGCGTCCAACGAGGCGTGTCATGCCCCCCACCCCAGCCTGCCGGGACGGACCGGGACAGCGGGCGCGCCGCCCGACCCACCCGGTCGGCAGGCGCCCGTCACCCGTCAGGCGGGCGGCCAGGCGTCGCCCCACTCCACGTCCCTGGCCTCCTTGTACCGCGTGCCGTGCCGCTTGGTCACGGTGTCGCGGCGCAGCCCCTCGTCGGTGGTGCACAGGTCGAGCAGGACCTGCCCCTTGCGGATCTGCGGCCTGCGGACCACGCGGGCGGCCACCGGCTCGGCCGGGAACCGCGTCGCCGCCACGTACGCGAACTTCTCGTCCTCGTACGCCAGGGAGCCGCCCTTCACCTGGCGGTGCAGCGACGAGCGGCTGACGCGCGCGGAGAAGTGGCACCAGTCGCTGCCCGGCTCGATCGGGCAGGCCCCGCTGTGGGGGCAGGGCGCGGCCACCCGCAGCCCGGCGGCGACGAGCCGGTCGCGGGCGGCGATGATCCGCTCGTACCCGTCGGGCGTCCCCGGCTCGACGACCACCACGGCGCGGGCGGTCCGGGCGGCCTCGTCGACGAGGGCGTCGCGGTCGGCGGGGGTGAGCTCCTTGAGCACGTACGAGACGGTGACGAGGTCCGAGGCGTCCAGCCGCAGGGCCGAACCGATCCTCGCCCGGCGCCATTCGGCGGCGCGCAGCGCGGGCAGCCCGGACGCGTCGGCCAGTTCGCGGCCGAGCGCGAGGGCGGGCTCCGCCCAGTCGAGCACCGTGGTGCGCGGGGCACCGTCGTCGCCCGCCTCCTCCCACGCCTCGGCGACGGCCCAGGCGGCCGCGCCGGTACCGCCACCGACGTCGGTGTGCGTGGCGGGCGTCCAGTCGGGGGCGGCGTCGCGCAGCGCGGCGAGCGCGGAGCGGACGGCCTCGAACGTGGCGGGCATCCGGTACGCGGCGTACGCGGCGACGTCCGCGCGGTCCCGCAGGACGGGCGCGTCGGTGGGGGTCGTGCCGCGGTAGTTGGCGATGAGCCGGTCGACGGCCTGGGCCGCCTTGGTCGGCGGCAGCCCGTCGAGCAGCCCGGCGAGGGCGGCGCGCAGGGCGTCCGGGGTGCGGGGGGAGGCGTTCACCGACCCATCGTAGGCGCGCCGGGCGGGACGCTCCGGCCCGGTGCGGCCACCGGCCGCCGGCCACGGGCGGGCGCCACCGGCGGCCGGCCCCAGGCGGGCGGCCCTCGGCGGGCGGGCGCCACCGGCGACCCGACCGGTCCAGGTCGCCGGTCACCGGCCGTTGGCCGCCCGACCGGTCCAGGCCGCCGGCCAGGGGTCAGCGGTAAGCGGCCGTGAACACCTCACCGGTCGCCGGCCGGGAGCAAGCCCGCCGTGGCCGCGGACCACCGGTCGTGGGCCACCGCATCCCTGACCGGGCACGACACCTCACCGGTCCACGGTCGCCGGTGACCGGGCACCGGGCCCCCCGCGGGCCGCACTCCCGGGCATGCCCGGCGCGGAGGCCGTGCCGGCGTCGGGGGCGTGCGGGGCCGTGGCCGTACCGGGGTGGGGCGACCGGGCCCGACGGCGGTGGCACGCCGTATCCGGTGGTCTTGCCAGAGCCGGTGGTCACGCGGGGCCCGGTGGTCACCCGACCCCGGTGATCACGCCGGGCCCGGCCGCCCGGGCCCGGCCGGGTGCGGTGCGGTCACCGGGTGCGGGCGGTCCGCCACGGGCGGCACAGGCCGAGGAAGCAGGCCAGCGCGCCGAGCGCGCACACCAGTTGCACCACGGCCATCGGGACGGCCGTGTGCTCGCCCGCGATGCCGACGAGCGGCGACGCGACCGCGCCGATGAGGAACGAGCACGTCCCCAGCAGCGCCGACGCAGAGCCGGCGGCGTGCGGGGTGCGCATCAGCGCCTGGGCGTTGGTGTTCGGCATCGCCAGGCCCATCGCGGACATGAGCACGAACAGGCCCGCCGCGATCGGCACCAGTCCGGGCCGGCCGAAGACGCCACTGGTCATCAGCAGCAGGGCGAGGGCGGCGAGGGTGATCACGGCGAGGCCGACGCCGAGCGCCTTGTCGAGACTGACCCGGCCGACGAGCAGCTTGCCGTTGATCTGGCCGACGGCCACCAGGCCGATCGAGTTGAGGCCGAAGAGGAGGCTGAACGTCTGGGGGGACGCGCCGTAGATCTCCTGCACGACGAACGGCGAGGCGGAGATGTACGCGAAGAGCGCGGCGAAGGCGAGGCCGCCGGAGAGCATGTAGCCGGTGAAGACCCGGTCGGCGAGGAGCCCGCGCATGGTGCGCAGCGCGGAGCCGACGCCGCCGCCGTGCCGTCGCTCGGGCGGCAGCGTCTCGTGCAACCACCGCCACACGACGAGGGTGAGCAGCAGGCCGACGACGGTCAGCACGTGGAAGACGCCGCGCCAGTCGGTGACCCGCAGGATCTGGCCGCCGATGAGCGGGGCGATGACCGGGGCGACGCCGGAGATCAACATGAGCGTGGAGAAGAAGCGGGCCATCTCCACGCCGTCGTACAGGTCGCGGACCACGGCGCGGGCGATGACGATGCCGGCCGCGCCGGCGAGCCCCTGGGCGAGGCGGAAGGAGATGAGCAGGGCGACGTTCGGCGCGAGCGCGCACGCGGCGGTGGCGAGGACGTACACCACCATGCCGACCAGGAGCGGCCGGCGGCGCCCCCACCGGTCGCTCATCGGCCCGACGACCAGCTGGCCGAGCGCCATGCCGGCGAGGCAGGCGGTGAGGGTGAGCTGGACCGTGGCGGCGGGCGACCGCAGGGAGCCGGTGACCTCCGGCAGCGCCGGGAGGTACATGTCCATGGACAGCGGCGGCAGCGCGGTGAGCCCGCCGAGTACGAGGGTGACGAGGAGTCCGGCGCGGCGGGCGGCGGTCACCGCCGGGGCGGCCGGGGCGCCGGTCGTGGTGCGGGCCGGGGCGCCGGTCGGCGCTTCGGCCGCGGTGCCGCTCGGGGTCCCGCCGCCGGTGCCGGTGGTGGCCCCGGTGCCGGTCCCGGTGCCGTTCGGGTGGGTGGTCGGTATGTGTCCTCGGGTGCTCGGGCCGGGCTCCGGCATCTCATCTCCTGTCCTGGGTGGCGCCCCCTATGCTCTCAGCTCGATCACAGTGGTTTAAACCTCAATGGCTAGGGGGCCGGGAGTGTCGGGAACGGTGCGCTGGGGTGTGCTGGCGACGGGCGGGATCGCGGCGAGGTTCACCCGTGACCTGCTGGAGATGGGCGACGGGGCGGAGGTCGTCGCCGTGGCGTCGCGGTCGGCCGCCTCGGCGGAGGCCTTCGCCGAACGGTTCGGGATACCCCGCGCCCACGGGTCGTGGGCGGCGCTCGCGGCGGACGAGGACGTCGACGTCGTGTACGTGGCGACGCCGCACGCCGCGCACCGGGCCGCGGCGGGGCTGTGCCTGGAGGCGGGCCGCGCGGTGCTCTGCGAGAAGCCGTTCACGCTGAACGCCCGCGAGGGCGCCGAGCTGGTGGCCCTCGCGCGGCGGCGCCGGGTGTTCCTGATGGAAGCCATGTGGACGTACTGCAACCCCCTCGTGCGGCGGCTGGTGGAGCTGGTGCGGGACGGGGCGATCGGCGAGGTGCGCACGGTCCACGCGGACTTCGGCCTGGTCGGCCCCGACGACCCGGGACACCGGTTGCGCGACCCGGCCGCGGGCGGCGGGGCGCTGCTGGACCTGGGCGTGTACCCGGTGGCGTTCGCGCAGCTGCTGCTCGGCGAGCCGGACCGGGTGGCGGCGCAGGCGCTGCTCTCCCCGGAGGGCGTCGACCTGAACACGGGCGTGCTGCTGGGCTGGGACTCCGGGGCGACGGCGCTGCTGTCGTGCTCGGTCGTGGCGGACACCCCCCAGACGGCGTCCGTGACGGGGACGTCGGGCCGGATCGAGTTCCCGCGCGGCTTCTTCCACCCGGAGGCGTTCACGCTGCTGCGCGACGGCCGGGAGCCGGAGGAGTTCCGGGCGGCGGGACGGCGGGACTCGATGCAGCACCAGGCGGCGGAGGTGATGCGCTGCCTGCGGGCCGGCGCGACCGAGTCGCCGCTGGTGCCGCTGGACGGCACGCTCGCGGTGATGCGGACGCTCGACGCGGTGCGGGACCGCGTCGGCGTCCGCTACCCCGGCGAGTAGCCGCGCGGCACGGACCCACGGTGCGGGCGGCCACCCGCCCGCCGGCGCGGGACGCCGTACCGCCCGCCCGGCGGGACGCCCGCCCCGCACCGCCGCCCTACGCGGGCACCAGGCCGGGCGCGCCCGCCTCCGTCACGAACGACGCGGCCGTCGTGACGGGCGCGCCGGGTGTGGTGACGGCGCTCACCGTCCGGAAGTCGGCGCGGGTCAGCCGCTCGTCGAAGGTGACGCGCAGGTAGCCGCGCCGGCCGTCGTAGAAGCGCAGGTGCGGGTTGGCCGCCGTGAGGTCGCCCCAGTTCGCGGGCCGCTCGGTGCCGTCCCGGCCGCTCGTGATCGAGGTGGCGACGAGTTCGGTGCCGACGGTGCGCGAGGAGGGGTCGTCGAAGTCGGCCTTCAGGTCCAGGGCGTACCCGACGTGGACGTCCCCGGTGAGGACGACGAGGTTGTCGGCGCCGGCCGTGCGCGCCCCGTCGAGGAAGCGGCGGCGGGCGGCCGGGTAGCCGTCCCAGGCGTCCATGGAGAGCTTGTACCCGGGGCCCGGCACGTTCCGCCGCCGCGCCAGGACCACCTGCTGCGGCACGACGTTCCACAGGGCGTCCGAGGTCCGCCACCCGTCGAGCAGCCAGCGCTCCTGCTCGGCCCCGAGCATGGTGCGCGCGGGGTCCTCCGACTCGGGCCCGGGGACGCGCCAGCCGTCGCCGTACGCCTGGTCGGAGCGGTACTGGCGGGTGTCGAGCACGTCGAACTGCGCCAGCCGCCCGAAGCGCAGCCTGCGGTGCAGGCGCATGCCGGGGCCGGACGGCCGCTGGGGCCGGCGCAGCGGCTGGTTCTCCCAGTACGCGCGGTACGCGGCGGCGCGGCGCAGCAGGAACTCCTCGGGCGGCACGTCGTTCTCGGGCCGGTCGCCGGCGTAGTTGTTCTCCGTCTCGTGGTCGTCCCACGTGACGACGAAGGGGTGCGCGGCGTGCGCGGCCCGCAGGTCCGGGTCGGTCTTGTAGAGGGCGTAGCGCAGCCGGTAGTCCTCCAGGGTGACCGTCTCGCGGGCGAAGTGGGCCGGCAGGCGGCGGTCGGTGTAGGCGCGGGCGCCGCCGGTGGCGTCGACCGCGTACTCGTAGAGGTAGTCGCCCAGGTGGACGACGGCGGCCAGGTCCGGCTCGTCGGCGAGGTGGCGGTAGGCGGTGAAGTACCCGTCGTGGTACGCCTGGCAGGAGACGGCGGCGACGCGCAGCGAGGCGGGCCGGGCACCGGGGTGGGGGGCGGTGCGGGTGCGGCCGGGCGGGCTGGTCCAGCCGCCGGCGCGGAAGCGGTAGTGGTAGGCGCGGCCCGGTTCGAGGTGCGGCACCTCGACGTGGACGGTGTGGTTCAGCTCGGGGTGGGCGGTGGCGTGGCCGCGCCGGACGACGCGGGTGAACCGCTCGTCGTGGGCGAGCTCCCACCGGACGGCGACCCGCGCGGCGGGCAGCCCGCCGCCGGGCTCGTACGGGCGGGGCGCGAGGCGGGTCCACAGCAGGACGGCGTCCGGCAGCGGGTCACCCGAGGCGACACCGAGCGTGAACGGGTCCTCGGTGATCTTGCGGGCGTCGAGTTCGGCGGCCTGGGCGGCGCCGGCGGCGGGCAGGCCGACGGCGAAGGCGAGCGCGGCGGCGGCGCCCGTGCCGGTGAGGAAGCCCCGCCGGCCGAAGTGGCGGGCGGCCGCGCGGAACGGGGAGTCGTCGGACGTCATCGCCCCAGTGCACCCCGTCGGATTGTCCGGAACACGACATCCGCATGGCGGTCACATGAGGTCCGGGTGCCGGACACTGCCGTACGCTGCGCCCCCATGGACGCTGAGCGGAGGATCGCGGTGGTGACCGGGGCCGGCTCGGGCATCGGCCGGAGCGTGGCGGTGGCCCTGGCGCAGGACGGCTGGTCGCTCGCCCTCGCCGGGCGGCGGCCCGGGCCCCTGGCGGAGACGGCGGGGCTGGCGGGCGGCGGGGCGCTGTGCGTCCCCACGGACGTCACGTCCCCGGACCGGGTGGCGGCGCTGTTCGCGGCGGTGCGCGAGCGGTTCGGCCGGGTCGACCTGCTGTTCAACAACGCCGGTACCTTCGCCGGGGGCGGCACGCCCGTCGAGGAGCTGGACGCGGCGACCTGGCGGCAGGTGGTGGACGTGAACCTCACCGGCGCGTTCCTGTGCGCGCAGGCGGCGTACCGGCAGATGCGGGAGCAGTCCCCGCAGGGCGGCCGCATCATCAACAACGGCTCCGTCTCGGCGCACGTGCCGCGCCCGCACTCGGTCGCGTACACGGCGACGAAGCACGCCGTCACGGGACTGACGAGGTCGCTCGCGCTGGACGGCCGCCCGTACCGGATCGCGTGCGGGCAGATCGACATCGGTAACGCCGCGACCGACATGACCCGCCGCATGGAGGCGGGCATCCTCCAGGCCGACGGCACGACGGCCGCCGAACCGGTGATGGACGCGGCGGACGTGGCGCGGACCGTGGTCCACATGGCGTCGCTGCCGCTGGAGGCGAACATCCCGTTCGTGACGGTCATGGCGACCGCGATGCCGTACCTCGGCCGGGGCTGACCGGCTACGGGGCGGTACGGCCGCACCGCACCGCCCCTGCCACCGTCGCACCCGCCGCACCCGCCGAAGCCGGGGGACCAAGAAGCGGGTGCGCGCCGGTTGGCACCGGCATGACGACCGGCGAAGGAACCACCACCGCACCCGAGGTCCTGCACTACACCGCGTTCTCCGCCGACCCCGGGGGCGGCAACCCCGCCGGGGTCGTCCTGGACGCCTCCCGGCTCGACGACGACGGGATGCTCGCCGTGGCCGCCCGACTCGGGTACAGCGAGAGCGCCTTCCTCACCCCGCCCCCCGAGGGGCTGCCCGGCGAGCCGGGACGGGCGTTCACCATCCGCTACTTCAGCCCGCGCGCCGAGGTGCCGTTCTGCGGGCACGCCACCGTGGCGGCGGCCGTCGCGCTGGGCGAGCGGATCGGGCCGGGCGCCCTGGTGTTCGCCACGCCGGTCGGGCCGGTGCCCGTCACGGTGACCGAGCGGGACGGCGCGCTGCGCGCCACCCTCACCAGCGTGGAACCGCGCGTCGACGACGTGGCCGCCGAGGACGTCACGGAGGCCCTCGCGGCGCTGGACTGGCCGGCCGGGGACCTGGACCCCGCCCTGCCGCCGCGCATCGCCTTCGCGGGCGCCCGGCACCTGGTGCTGGCGGCGGCCACCCGCGGGCGGCTGGCACGCCTGGCGTACGACTTCGACCGGCTCGCCGCGCTGATGCTGCGGCTGGACCTGACGACCGTGCAGTTGGTGTGGCGGGAGTCGCCGACGGTGTTCCACGTCCGGGACCCGTTCCCGGTGGGCGGCGTCGTGGAGGACCCGGCGACGGGCGCGGCGGCGGCCGCCTTCGGCGCGTACGCCCGTGAGCTGGGCCTGGTGCCGGAGGCGGCGGTCCTCACCCTGTACCAGGGGGAGGACCTGGGCAGGCCGGGCGAGTTGACGGTCGAGCTGCGCGCCGACGACCGTCGGGTACGGGTCTCTGGCACCGGCACCCGCATCTGACCCCGAGCCCGGGGCGGGACCCCGCACGTGAGCCGAGCCCCGGGCGCGGGCGACGCCCCGGGCACGGGCACGAGTACGCGCGAGGCCCCGGTTCCGCTCCCCCGCCTCCCCGCCCCGCCTCCCGGTGTGGCCGGCGGTCACGCCTGGCCGGTCTCGAACCGGGCGACCTTCCCGTCCTCGACGACGAAGTGCCACTGGGTGCGCATCTCGCCCCAGGCGTCGTTGCGGTAGCGGGCGACCAGGTCGCGTCCACCGCCCTTCTGCGCCTCGACGTCCAGGTGACCGCGCGTGGCGAAGATCTCCCGGTCCGTCCACTCCTCCAGGTCCCGGTCCGCCCCGTCGTCGGCCATCGTGGCGTCCGCGGTGAGCGCGGCGCGGAAGGCCGCCCGGTCATGGGAGTTGAGCGCGGCGACGAAGGCGCGGACGGCCGGGTCGGTGAGCTTGTCGACGGGGATGGGCACGGGACCTCCGGTGGGACGAAAACGGATGTGCGCCCCACCGGATACACCCCGGCCGCCACCTTCCGCCGGGTGCCACGGGGGAGCCTCACCCCCATGGACGACACGGGGAAGGCGGCCGAGGCCCCGGGGGCGCGACGCACACCGGGGAGGACGTCCGGCGGAACCGCCGGGCGCCGGGCGCGATGACGGGCGCGCTGTCGATGGCCTCCACGGCGAGATCGCCGACCCCGTCAGGGCAGTCGACGACCACTCGGCCGACGTCAGTGAGAAGGGCGTCAAGGGTGACGGGAAGACGCGGGGGCTCGCCATGCGGCGCGTCGGCAACCCCGGGGCGGTTACGGCCGCTTCCTCCGGGGCGGGGTGGGACCGGTCGGCCCGCCACCCCCGGGGATGCTCTCCCGGGCCTACCGCGGCGGGCGGCTGTACTCCCGGAGCGCTGCCTTCGACGTGGACGTGTCGAGGAGCCTCAGCTCCCAGGGACCGGTGTTGACGTCGAAGTCCTTGCCGAAGCCGACCCCCTTGCCCGCCATGCGGCGGCCAGTCGGCTCCACGAGCATCTGGATCGCACCGTGGTAGCGGGCGCCCTGGTAGTAGCCGTCGGCGGCGGTCTGCTCGACCCACGAGCCGGTGACCAGGCTGCGGTCGATGGTCAGGTCCAGGGCGAGCGGGCCGTCCGGGTTAGGCAGCCGTCGTGCCCTCCCCCTCAGGCCGAGGGGGAAGGGCCGACCCGTACAGCGACAGGATCAGAGGACCGGTGCGAGAGCAGGACGTCAGTGCGTGGGACGTGTGGGGCGCGGCCGCGTCGGGCCGCAAGGAGACGAACGCGGCCGGGGCGTCCACGTGGTTCAACTGGACGCAGTGGCCGGATCACGGACCGGACGAGGAGATCCTCGGCGACGTTGCCGGTGCACGCGTCCTCGACCTTGGCTGCGGCAGTGGAGGAAACCTCGCCCACCTTGTCGAGCTGGGAGCCGAAGCGGTCGGTGGGGACATCTCGCCCGTGCAGATCGCGAAGGCTCGCGGTCGCTGGCCGTACCTGAGTGTCGGGGAGGCGGCTGCCGAGGACTTCCTCTCCGCCCGGACGGAGGACTACGCGGCCGTCTTCTCCGTGTTCGGAGCCGCCTGGTTCACCGACCCCGCCGTGCTGCTGCCGCTGGTCAGCGCGCGCCTCGCGCCCGGTGGTGTGTTCGCGTTCTCCCACAGTCCTCCTGCTCTGGTGGGCTGCTACGGCCCTCAGGCATCCCGGATGCAGCCGCCGGAGAGGGGCGCGGAGCCGCTGTACGTGAAGCGCTGGGACTACGAGCCGCAGACCTGGGTGGCCATCCTGGAACGGGCGGGGTTCACGAACGTGACGGCCGACGTCATCGCGCCGCCGACCGGCAAGCGCACGGGGACGCTCCTCGTGCGAGGCGTCGGGTGACGGTCGCACCGCGTGCGCCCCGGCGGTGACCACGCGCGTGGGGGCCCCTGCGGTTTCGCCGCACACCTCACACCGTGCTGACCTGCGGTTTCACTCAGCAGGATCCGAAGCGGCAGACGAGTCGGGCTGTACGCCGGGTTCTGTTCCCCGGGACCTCGCGGTCGTCGGGGTGACGGCCATCCATCTAGGGCCGACGTTGCCGCCGGCCTCGTGCGGTCTACCCGCGGACTCGGGCGGGCAGCCCTCGAACGTCCGCGCAGGGACACCGGGGTGTCCCCTCTTGACCTTGCTCCGGGTGGGGTTTACCGAGCTGCCCAGGTCACCCTGGGCACTGGTGGTCTCTTACACCACCGTTTCACCCTTACCGAGGGCCGAGGCCCCCGGCGGTCTGCTTTCTGTGGCACTGTCCCGCGGGTCACCCCGGGTGGGCGTTACCCACCACCCTGCCCTGTGGAGCCCGGACGTTCCTCGGGGGGATCCTTCGATCCCCACGCGGCCGCCCGCCCGGCTCGTCTGCCGTGCGGACCATGGTACCCGCCGCGGCGGCGCCGCTTGACCTTGTCGCGGCGTCAACGTCTGTACTGGGCGCATGAGGATCGGAGAGATCGCCGGGCTCGTCGGCGTGAGCACGCGGGCCGTGCGCCACTACCACCGGATCGGGCTGCTGCCCGAGCCGCCGCGGCGGGCCAACGGGTACCGCGCGTACACGCTGCGGGACGCCGTGCTGCTGGCGCGGGTGCGGCGGCTGGCCGAGCTGGGGCTGTCCCTGGACGAGGTGCGCGACGTGCTCGCCGACGACTCGGGGCGGGAGCTGGCCGAGGTGCTGGAGGAGCTCGACGCGGACCTGGCCCGCCAGGAGACGGAGGTCCGGGAGCGTCGCGAGCGGCTGGCCGTCCTGCTGGCGCAGGCCCGCGCGGGGCGGCTCCCCGCCGAGGGGCCGGTGTCACCGGAGCTGACGGCGCTCTTCGCGGACATGGCGCGCACCAGCGCGGGGCTGCCCGGGCCCGAACCGCGGATGGCCCGCGTCGACCGCGAGGTGCTCACGCTGATGGACACCATGGGCAGCGGTGAGGAGGGGGCGCGGTTGCTGGGGGCCGTGCGGGAGGCGGTGGCGGAGCCGGAGGTGATGCGGCGGGCGTACGAGGTGTACGCGCGGCTGGACGAGCTGAACGGCGCGGGGGCCGGGGACCCGCGGGTGCCCGCGGTCGCGCGGCTCCTCGCCGAGCTGCTGCCGGACGAGGTGGCGGCGGAGGTCGGCGACCTCGATCCGGGGGCGGGGGCTGGGGCGGGGGTCTTCGAGGGGCCGCTGTTCGCGGAGTTCTCGCCGGCCCAGGTCGAGGTGGTCCGCCGGGCGATGCGCCTCGCGGCGGAGCGGGCGGCCGGGGGCGAGCGGTGAGGCGGCTGGTGCGGGGCCTGGGCTGGATGGTGCTCCCCGGTGAACTGGTGCTCGTCGGCTGTCTGGCGGCCGGGGTGCGGATACCGGCGGCCGTGCTGCACGCAGTGGAGGTGCTCGCGGTCGTGGTGTTGCTGCTGGGCGCGCTGGCGTACCGGTCGGCCCGGCGCCGGGGGCTGGCCGCGCGTGCGGCGCTGTACGAGGTCGTCCCGGAGCCGGCGGTTCGGCTGGTCGGGCACGAGCTGGGGTTGCTGGCCTCCCTCGTCCGGTGGGTGCGGCGCGGACGCCACGGGGTGCGGGCGGGGGTCGAGGGGTTCGGGCACGCGCGGGACCAGGCACCGCTGATGTACGGGTTCGCGTTCGTCTGCGTCGTCGAGACGGTCGGCATGTCCTGGCTGCTGCGGGACGTACCCGTGGTGCATGAGGTGTTCCTGGTGCTGGACGTGTACACGGTGCTCTTCGTGCTGGGTCTCCACGCGGCGGCGGTCACCCGGCCGCACCTGCTGGAGGGGCGGGTGCTGCGGCTGCGGCAGGGGTGCCACGTGGACCTCGCGGTGCCGCTGGACGCGCTGGCCGCGGTCCGGTACGAGCCGGTGTTCACGCACCCGGAGGCCGACGGGGAGCTGGACCTCGTCGTCGGGGGGCAGACGTCGCTCACGCTGGAGCTGTCCTCGCCCGTGACGGCCGTCGGCCTGCTGGGCCGGCGGCGGGAGGTACGGGTGGTGCGGTGCCACGCCGACGAGCCGCGCGCCCTGCTGGCGGCGCTCACGCGGGCACGAACAGCGCCTTCTCCCGCCCCGGGTACGCCCGCGTGAGGCGCACCTCGATCCGCTCCCCCAGCGGCAGCGCCGCGTCCGGACTCTCCAGGCGGGCCACGACCGCCGGCGCGTGCAGGTGGACGGTGCCCGTCCTCGGGTCTCCGTCGCGGACGTCGACGACCGTCCCGGTGAACACCTCGCCCACCCGGTCCATGAGGAGGGCGGCCTCGACCACGTCCACGGACTCCCGCTCGACCCGGTTGGCGAGGCGGGCGCCCTCCGCCATCCGGTCCGGGAGCGCCGGCAGCGCCTCCCGCACCCACGTGGGCGGCTCCCGGCCCGCGACCGCCGCGACGCACAGCTCCCCGGCGTACCGGTCGACGAGGCGGCGCAGCGGGGCGGTGCAGTGGGTGTACTCGTCGGCGACGGCGGCGTGCACCGCCGGCGACGGCACCCGCCCGTCGGTGAAGACGGTGTACGCGGCGCCGCGCAGCAGGGTGGTGCAGTCCTGGAGGAACGCGGCGTTCCGGGGCTCCGCCGGGTCCAGGCCGCGGACGAGCGCGGCGTACGACACGTGGTGCGGCCAGGGGACGCCGAGGGCCTCGGCGGAGCGGCGCAGCCGGGCCACCGCCCCGTCGGTGGAGGGCGCGGGCAGGGTGCGCAGGACGCCGGTGCCCGCCGCGGTCATCAGGTCGGCGGCGGCCATGCCGGTCAGGAGGGAGATCTGGGCGTTCCAGGCGTCGGCGGGGCGCGGGGGGCGGTACTCCAGGAGGTACCCGCCGTCGCTCTCGGTCACCTCCTGTTCGGGGACGGGCAGGGAGACGCCTCCGCGTGCCACCTCCTGCTCCTCCCGGAGGCGGCCGATCTCGCGCAGCAGCGCGAGGGGCTCCTCGGCGGTGCCGGTGTCGATCAGCCGCTGGACCGTCGCGTAGTCGAGGCGGGCGCGGCTGCGGACGAGCGCGCGGTGCACGTCGGTGGCGACGTTCCGGCCGTGCGCGTCCAGGTCGACGCGCCACAGCAGCGCGGGCACCGTCCGGTCCGGCAGGAGGCTGGCGGCGCCTTCGGAGAGGACGGGCGGGTGCAGGGGGACGCGGCCGTCGGGGAAGTACAGGGTCTGCACGCGGCGGTGCGCCTCCGCGTCGACGGCCCCGCCCGGGGTGACGAACGCGGCGACGTCGGCGATGGCGTAGTGGACGCGGTAGCCGCCGCCGGCGCGGCGCTCCAGGTGCATGGCCTGGTCCAGGTCGGCGGAGCCCGGCGGGTCGACGGTGAACAGGGGCAGGCCGGTGGCGTCGGCACGGCCGTCCGGCGGGAGTCCCGGCGGGTGCGGGGAGCGGGCGGCGGCCTCCGCCTCGGCGAGGACGTCCGGCGGGAAACCGCTCGGGACGCCGAGGGCGGTGCGCAGCGCGCCGAGGGCCGCCCGCAGGGGCGCGGCCTCGGCGGTGCCGGTCACGTGCACCTGGCGGCGGGGCATACGCCGAGCGTAGGGCGCCCGGCCGGGTGCGGCACTTTGTACGCTGGGCGGCCGGGGCCGCACCCCCGGTCCACCCGTACGTGAGGAGAACCACCGTGCTCGTGCTGTTGCCGCCGTCGGAGGGCAAGGCCGCCTCGGGGCGCGGCGCGCCGCTGCGGCCGGAGTCGCTGTCGCTGCCGGGGCTGGCCGGGGCGCGGGCGGCCGTGCTCGCGGAGCTGGTCGAGCTGTGCGCGGCGGACGAGGAGAAGGCGCGCGAGGTGCTGGGGCTGAGCGAGGGACTGCGGGGCGAGGTCGCCAAGAACGCCGGGCTGCTCCAGGCCGGCGCCCGTCCGGCGGGCGAGGTCTACACGGGCGTCCTGTACGACGCGCTGGGCCTCGCGACGCTGGACGAGGCCGCGCGGAAGCGGGCCCGGTCGTCGCTGCTCGTCTTCTCGGGCCTGTGGGGCGCGGTACGGGTCGACGACCGGATCCCGTCGTACCGCTGCTCCATGGGCGTGCGCCTGCCGGGGCTCGGCGCGCTGGGCGCGTACTGGCGCGGCCCGATGGCCGCGGTCATGCCGGAGGCGGCCGGCGACGGGCTGGTGCTGGACCTGCGGTCGGCGGCGTACGCGGCGGCGTGGCGGCCGAAGGGCGAGGTCGCCGGGCGCACGGCGACGGTGCGGGTGCTGCACGCGCCGACCCGCAAGGTGGTCAGCCACTTCAACAAGGCGACCAAGGGCCGGATCGTGCGGAGCCTGCTGGAGGCGGGCGCCGCGCCGGCGGGGCCGGCCGAGCTGCTGGAGGCGCTGCGCGACCTCGGGTACGTCGTGGAGTGCGCTGCGCCGGAGAAGGCCGGGAAGGCGTGGTCGCTGGACGTGCTGGTGGACGAGGTGCACTGAGCCGCGCGGTCCGGCTGCCGGGCCGCCGGTGCCGCTGTGCCGGCGGTGGCGCCTGTGCCGGCCGTGAGCGCCCGTGGTGCCAGTACCGGCTATGCCGCCCGTGGTGCCCGTACCGGCCGTGGCGCCTGTGTCGGCCTTGCCCCCTGCGCCGCCTGTTGCACGGGGTGCAACGCTCGTTGCGGGGTGGGGCGGGCGCGGGCAGGATGCCGGGCGTGATGACGCCGGAACTGCTGCCCGCGCTGGGCGGGCCCGTGCTGCCCGTGGTGGTCGTCGAGGACGCCGCCGGGGCGGTCCCCCTGGCACGCGCCCTGGTGGCGGGTGGTCTGCCGGCGGTCGAGGTGACCCTGCGGACGCCCGCGGCGCTCGACGCGATCCGGGCGATCACCGGCGAGGTGCCGGGGGCCCTGGTCGGCGCGGGCACGGTGGTGTCGCCGCGGGCCGTCGAGGAGGCGGTCGCGGCGGGCGCGCGGTTCCTCGTGAGCCCCGGCTGGACGGGCGGGCTGCTCGCCGCGATGGAGGCGTCGGGGGTGCCGTACCTGCCGGGGGTCTCGACCGTCTCGGAGGTCGTGGCCCTGCTGGAGCGGGGCGTGCGCGACATGAAGTTCTTCCCGGCCGAGGCGGCGGGCGGCAGCGCGTACCTGGCCGCGCTGGCCGGACCGCTGCCGACGGCGCGGTTCTGCCCGACGGGCGGGATCACACCGGGGTCGGCGCGCGGCTACCTGGCGCTGCCGAACGTTCCCTGCGTGGGCGGTACCTGGGTGGCACCGCCCGCCGCGCTCGCGGCCGGCGACTGGGCACGGATCGAGTCCCTGGCGCGCGGGGCGGCGGCCCTCGCGGTGGGGCCGGGCGCGGCGGCGGACGACGCCACCCGGTAGGGCGGGGCGGCGGCGCGGGGCGGGTCGCTGCTGCCCGCGGCCCGGCCCGGTGGCGCGGGCGGACGCCGCATGCGGCTCTCCGGGTGGGTCAGCGCAGGTGGGAGGTGTCGTTGAGCAGCCGGACGGAGGCGTTGCCGTCGCGGTAGTAGGCGACGGCAGAGACGGACGCGGCGGACAGCTCCATCCGGAACAGCGCCTCGGGCGGGGCGCCCAGGGCGAGGCGGACGAGGGTCTTGATCGGCGTCACGTGCGTGACGAGCAGGAGCGTGCGCCCCGCGTGGCGCTCCGTCAGCCGGTCGCGGGTGGCGGCGACCCGGCGCGCGACCGCCGCGAACGACTCGCCACCGCCCGTGGGCGCGGCCTTCGGCGAGGCCAGCCAGGCGTCGAGGTCGTCGGGGTACCGCTCGCGCACCTCGGCGAACGTCAGGCCCTCCCACGCCCCGAAGTCCGTCTCGCGCAGGCCGTCGTCGACGCGCACGTCGAGACCGAGGCGCTCCGCGACGGTCGCGGCGGTCTGGCGGCAGCGCAGCAGCGGCGACGAGACGATCTCCTGGACGGTGCCGCGCGCGGCGAGCGCCGCGGCGACGGCCCGCGCCTGGTGCAGCCCGGCCGGGGACAGCTCGGGGTCGGTGCCGCCGCTGCCGGAGAACCGCTTCTGCGGGGTGAGCGCCGTCTCGCCGTGCCGCAGCAGGACGAAAGTGGCGGGGGCCCCGAGGTCGGCGGGGGCGGCCCAGCCGACGGGCGGCGTCGCGGGCGACGCCCCGGCGGCGGGCGCGGGCTCGACGGTGGCGGGCGCGGGCTCCGCCCCGGCCGCCTCGGCGGGGGCCGCCGGGGCGGACGAGGCCGCGGAGCCGGCCGGGGCCGCGGGGCCGGCGGGGGCCGTGGCGTCCCCGGGGGCCGCCGGGGCGGCCGCGGCCGCGGGGCCCGACAGGGCCCCCGTACCGGAGGAGGGGCCCGTGCCCGGGCCGGTCACGGGGCCGCCCACCGGTGGCGCCGCCGCGTGCGCGAGCGCCGCGCGGGCCTTCGCCGCGCCCGCCGTCGCGTCGCCGACCACGCGTGCCGCGCCGGCGTCCAGCGCGGCGCGCGACGCGGACGGCTGCCACTGCCGTCCCGCGCGGCCCGCGTCCATCGCCTCGTTGGCGAGCCGGTCGGCGTGCTTGTTGCGCTCGCGCGGGATCCACTCGTACGTGACCTGCCCGGGCGGGTAGATCCGCGCGGCCTCCGCGGCGAGCGGCTTCATGTCCGGGTGCTTGATCCTCCAGCGGCCGGACATCTGCTCGACGACCAGCTTGGAGTCCATCCGCACCCGGACCGACGCGTCCGGCGCGAGCTCGCGCGCGGCGCGCAACCCGGCCAGCAGGCCCTTGTACTCGGCGACGTTGTTCGTGGCCACGCCGATGAACTCCGCCGCCTCGGCGAGCGCCTCCCCCGACACCGGGTCGAGGACGACCGCGCCGTACCCGGCCGGGCCGGGGTTGCCCCGGGAGCCGCCGTCGGCCTCGACGATCAGCTCGGACAGCCGCTCCCCACCGCTCATTACAGGCCGGACTCCGAGGTGCGGACCAGGATGCGGCGGCAGTTCTCGCACCGCAGGACCGAGTCGGCCGCGGCGGCGCGGACCTCGTTCACCTCGGTGATGTTCAGCTCGATGTGGCAGCCCTCGCAGCGGCGCTGGTACAGGCGGGCCGCGCCCACACCGCCCTGCTGCCCGCGGATCTTCTCGTACAGCTTCATCAGGTCCGCCGGCACGGAGCCGGCGACCAGCTCGCGCTCCTTGGTGACGGAGGCGGTCTCGGCGTCCAGCTCCTGCTGGGCGCGGTCGCGGCGGCCGGTGGCGTCGTCGACCTTGGCCTGGACGGCGGCGGCGCGCGCGGTCAGCTCCTCGACGCGCTCCTGCGCGGACTCGCGGCGCTCCATGACCTCCAGGACCACGTCCTCCAGGTCGCCCTGGCGCTTGGCGAGGGAGACGATCTCCCGCTGGAGGTTCTCCAGGTCCTTCGGGGAGGAGACGGCGCCCGAGTCGAGGCGCTGCTGGTCGCGGGCGGAGCGCTGGCGGACCTGGTCCACGTCCTGCTCGGCCTTCGTCTGCTCGCGCGCGCAGTCGCCCTCCTCCGTCTGCGCGGCGACGAGCAGGTCGCGCAGCTGGGTGAGGTCCTTGGTCAGCGCCTCGATCTCGGCGTGCTCGGGCAGGGTCCTGCGCTTGTGGGCGAGCTGCGACAGGCGCGTGTCGAGGGCCTGGACGTCGAGGAGGCGGATCTGGTCGGCGGGCGCGGCGTTCAGTTGGGGGCTCCTGGGGAGGTGTGATGAGCGACGGGGGACGTGTGGTGGGCGGCCCACGGGTCGGTGACCGTCTTGGAGACGTGCACCCGCAGGTTCCAGCCGTGGCGGTCGGAGATCTCGTCGAGCTGGGCGGCGGCCAGTTCGCACCAGGGCCACTCGGTGGCCCAGTGGGCCGCGTCGACGAGGCCGAGCGGGGTGTGCTGGGTGGCCTCCGACGCCGGGTGGTGGCGCAGGTCGGCGGTGAGGAAGGCGTCGACGCCCGCCGCGCGCACGGCGTCGAACAGGCTGTCGCCGGAGCCGCCGCTGACGGCGACCCGGCGCACGGGCGCGTCGAGGTCGCCCGCGACGCGGATGCCCTGCGCGGTGGCGGGCAGCCGCCTGGCGGCGCGGGCCGCGAACGCGCGCAGGGTCTCCGGGGGGTCGAGCTCGCAGATCCGGCCGAGGCCGTTCTCCGGTACGAGGGGGCCGACGACCCGCAGGTCGAGGGCGCCGGCGAGGGCGTCGGAGACGCCGGGGTCGGCGGTGTCGGCGTTGGTGTGCGCCACGTGCAGGGCGACGTCGTGCTTGATGAGGGTGTGCACGACGCGGCCCTTGAAGTGGGAGGCCGCGACGGTCGTGGTGCCGCGCAGGTAGAGCGGGTGGTGGGTGACCAGGAGCTGCGCGCCGAGGGCGATGGCCTCGTCGGCGACCTCCTGGACGGGGTCCACGGCGAAGAGGACGCGGTCGACCTCGGCGTCCGGGTCGCCGCAGACGGTGCCGACGGCGTCCCACTGTTCGGCCCGCTCGGGGGGCCAGAGGGCGTCGAGCTCGGCGAGGACTTCGGTGAGACGTGGCACGAGGCAAGGCTACCCGCAAGGCAAGGAGGCACGGATCCCCTCCCCACACGGCCCCCCGGACACCGTCCCGGCCGCCCCCGCAGGCCCACCGCGACCGGTGGAGGCACCGCAGCGGCCGCCCCCGCGGGCCCGTACGGCGCCCCGGGTACGGGTCAGGGCCGCCCCGCCCCCGCCGCCCCGCCGTCCCCGCCGCGACCCTGGCGCACGGCCACGGCCGTTCGGGTGAGGAGCCGGTGCCGTTCGCACGGGGCGGCCCGTGCCCCCGGGGCCCGGATGGCGCCCCCGGACCGGACTTGCCCGTTCCGTTCGGTACCGCCGCGCCGCCCACCAGCGGCGACGGTGAGCACATCGGCGCCCTCCCGCTCAGGCGAACCCCTCGACCGCCACCCTTATGTGTGAAGCGGGCGGGTTCGCACGGTTCGGCAGGGAGTGCGAAAACTAGCTTCGAGGCCGGAGGTGACGAGCCATGACTGCCTGTGCCATCGAGGCCTGTGCCATCGAGGCCGCCGCGCAGGACGGCGCCGCGGCCGGCGGGACCCGGTTCGCGGTCGCGGCGGACGGCTCCTACGCGGCCCGGCTCGCCGGCCGCGGCGAGGCGCTGTTCCCCGAGCGCTGGACCCTCGACGGACCGGAGCCCTACGCCGTCCCCCTGCCGCTCGATCAACCCGAGGACCCCGACGCCCAACTGCTGCCGCTCGTGGACGGCCGGGTGCTCATCGCGCGCCGCGTCGCCGGACGGCACACCTTCTCTCTCCTCTACCCCACGGGCCCGGAGACGGGCGAGCTCCCGCTCGGCGCGGTCGAGGCGGAGTCGGTGCGGCTGCTGCCGCCCGCCCCCGACGGGACGGGCGCGTACGCCCTGGCGGTCGGCGCGCGCTCGACGGCCGTCTGGCGGGTGGCGGGCGGCGCGGACGGCCCCGAGCACGTCGCGGAGGTGCGGGGGCGCTGCTCGGGCGGGGTGTGGCTGGACCGGCAGGGCCGGCTGCTGGCGCTGGACCGGGAGGCGGACGGCGGGCCGGTCAAGACCGTCGCCGTCGACCTGGCGCGGAGCGGCGAGGTCACCCCGCTGCTCCAGATCGCGGAGGACAGCCGCGACCGGCTGCTCCTCGCCGACCTGGACAGCGGACTGCTGCTGATCGGTTCGGACGCCCCGTCACCGGGCCGGGAACGGCTGGGGTGGGGGGTCCTGGGCAGTGCGCGGCCGGTGCGCTTCCCCGAGTGCCTGCGGTCGGCGGACGGCGTACTGACCCCGTTCGCCGTGCAGCCGGGGCAGGTGCTCACGCCGGAGACGTGCGCGGTGGCGTTCCGGGTCGACGCGGCGGCGGGCAGCTGGGTGGGGGTGTGGCGGCCGGCGGCACGGCGGCTGCTGCACCTGCCGGCGCCCGACGGCTGGCTGGCCGGGGCGGGGCTGTGGACGCGGGACGGGGTGCTGCTGCTGCCGTACGCGCACGCGTCGGCGCCGTGCGGCCTGGCCCGCGTCGAGGGCGCGGCGGAGGCGCTCGTACCGGTTGCCGACACGACCCCCGCACAAGCGGAACCCGCAGGTGGGGAACCGTCCGGCCGCTCCGGGACTCCTGTGGTGTGCAGGCCGGTGCCGTTGCAACAGGCACCTCTCACCGGGCGCCCGGTGCCCGGTTAGACTCACGGGCCGCATGTCAACAGCGATCATTACGGGGTGACTTCACCACATGTCTGAAGCCAGCACCGACACGACCCACGCGCTGCGACCGCACGGGGACGCCGGCGGCTCCGGAAAGCACCGCGGGGGACCCGCGCCGTCGGAGGACACGACGGCGCAGCCGCACGGCCGCCACCGCAGGGAGTCCGGCCGCGGAGCCACCGCGGCGTAGGTTCGTGTCCTGGCGGCCGGCGGGATGTCGTCGGCCGCACATGCGGGGCCGTCCCGGGTGTCCGGGGCGGCCCTCGTCACGTCGTGGCCGGTCCGTCCGCCTCCCCCACCGTGCCGGACAGGACGGGCGCGTCGCCGCGCTCGGCGACGGTGACGGCGACCCGGACACCGGCCCCGGCCCCGGTGCGGTCCGGGCGGTCGGTGGCGTCCCAGAGGCGGACGCGCAGGGTCTCCCCCGGGTACACGACGCCGGTGAAGCGGGCGTGGTAGGCGCGGACGCGGGTGACGTCCCCGCCGAGCACCGTGTCGACGACCGCCTTCAGCGTCATGCCGTAGGTGCACAACCCGTGCAGGACGGGCCGGTCGAAGCCGGCGCGCCGGGCGAACTCCGGGTCGGCGTGGAGCGGGTTGCGGTCGCCGGAGAGCCGGTACAGGAGCGCCTGGTCCTCCCGTACGGGCCGCTCCACGGTCCGGTCGGGCGCGCGGTCCGGTGCCGCGGCCGGGCGGGCGGGGCCGCGTTCACCGCCGAACCCGCCCTCGCCGCGGACGTACACCTCCGCCTCGCTCGTCCACAGCGGCCCGTCGCCGTCGGCGGTCTCGGACCGCAGGACGACGAGGGCGGCCCGGCCCTTGTCGTACACGGCGGTCACCCGGGACGTGGTGACGGCGCGGCCGCTCACCGGGACGGGCCGGTGCACGTCGAGGCGCTGCCCGCCGTGGAGGACCGCGGCGAGGTCGACGTCGACGCCCGGCGCGGACAGCGCGGAGATGACGCCCGACCGCGCCCCGGCGACCGTGGCGAAGGCGGGCAGCACGTGCAGCCGGGATTCGAGCGTGTAGCGCAGTTCGGCGGGGTCGGTGGCGGGGACGCCGGCGCCGATGCCGAGGTGGTAGAGCTGGACGTCCGTGGCGTCCCAGGTGACGGCGGCCGAGCGGGGCGCGGCGGTGAGGGCCCGCCGGACGTCGATGGGCATGCGGGGCGCTCCGTTCCCGGTGGCGGGACTGTGCGGCGGCTCTGCGGCGGGGCGGTCGCCCGGCGGCCCGGCGGTGGCGGGATCGCCCGGCGGTACGGCGGTGGCGCCGCCGCCCGGTACGGCCGCCGCCCGGTGCGGCGGTCGCGGGGTGCGGCGGTCGCGGGGTGCGGCGGTCGGGTGGCCGGATGGCGGCCTCCTGTATAGCGTCCGGCGCCCCCGGTGGGAAGGAGGCCGCGCGGGCCCCCGGGGCCGGAGGGCCCCGCGCGGGGTGCGCGCGGGGCCTCCCGGGCGGTGGGTCAGTCCTCCAGGGCGAGGTAGAGGCGGGTGCCCCGGGGGCGGAAGCCCAGGCGCTCGTACACGCGCCGGGAGCCCTCGCCCCCGTACTCCAGCCACACGGAGCCGGCGCCCCGCTCGAACAGCGCCCCGGTGACGCCGGCGGTGACCGCGCCGGCGTGGCCGCGGCCGCGGAACGCGGGGCGGGTGCCCACGCCGGCCGCCTCGGCGGTGCCCTCGGCCGGGGCCGAGCAGGTGGCGGCGGCCGCGCACCCGCCGTCGGGCGTGCGGACGAAGCGGACGGCGCCGCCCCGCTCCTCGATGCGGCGCAGCCGGGCCGCGCCCTCGGGGGAGGCGGGGAAGGCGTGGTCGTACGCCTCGCAGAGCGCCGCGTCGACCGCCGCGTACTCCTCGTCCGTGGCCGGGGTCTCCACCGGGACGGCGGAGACGGGCGGGGCGAAGGTGTCCGGTGTGCAGACGAGGTAGGTGTGCGACGCCTCGGTGGTGAACCCCGCGGCGCGCAGGGACGGTTCCACCTCGGGGGCGGCGTCGGGCGCGAACTCCAGGCGGGGCTTGAGCCCCCGCTCGCGGAACGCCCCGACCAGCGCGGCGACGTCCTCGGCGGTCGGCCGCGAACCGGGCAGGGGCGTGGCGTAGTTGAGGTACGGGCTGGTGCTGGTGGGATCGACGCCGATGACGAAGCCCCCGGTCTCGACGACCACGGGCCGGCGGCGGAGGTTGGCTACGGCGAAGCTCTGGACGTGGTTGTCCACGGTGGTGTGACCTCACGTTGGGTGTCTCGGGAAGCACGCCGCCCGCGGTCCGTGCGCCGTCACCGACGGCGCGCGGGCGGGGGCGGGCGCGCGGGAGCGAGCGGTGCGCGCCGCCGGGGCGCGGGCACCGCGGACGTGGGGCCGCCGTGTCGAACGGTCAGCGCCGACGGCGGCCGCTGGTGGACGCCGCAATCATGGGCTTCAATCCCTCGGGGTGGAAGTCGGGTCGGCCTCCGTGCGGGGCCGCGGCGCCGAGCCTCGCACGGCCGGCGGACGGTCCGCAACGCCGTTTTCGACCGGGCCGGCCGGGGCCGTCGCGACGTCCGCCCGACGGCCCCGGCCGGGACCGTCACCGGGTCCGCTTCGCGTCCCTGGCCCGGCTCGGCGGCTGCGCCTGGACCGGGACGGGGGCCGGGCCGGGGGCCTGGACGGCGGCCGGGGTGCGGCTCTGCGCGGGGAGGGGCACCACCGGGCGCGGGAGCCACAGGAGCATCAGGGCGGCGGCCACGAGGAGGATCCCGGCGCCGGTGCGGAAGGCGAGGGCGTACCCGTCGGTGAGGGCCTCCGGGGTGGCGGCCCCGGCGGCGCCGGCGGCGGCGACCGTCGACAGGACGGCGAGACCGACCGCGCCGCCCATCGTGCGGGAGGTGTTCACCAGGCCCGAGACGAGCCCGGCGTCGCCGGGGGCGGCACCGGAGGTGGCCATCGCGGCCAGCGGGGTGAGGACGAGCCCCACACCGACCATCATCGTCACGCCCGGCCCCATGATGGCCGTCAGGTACTGCCCGTCGACATCCAGCAGCGACTGCCAGGCGAAGCCCGCCGCCGTGGTCAGCGCGCCGCCCACGGCGAGCCGGCGCGCGCCGAACAGCGGCATGAGACGGGGCGCCACCTTCGAGCCGAGGACCACACCGAGGGAACTGGGCATGAGCGCGAGACCCGCGTGGAGAGGGTCGTAGCCGAGCACGTTCTGGGCGTAGACCGTCATGAAGAACCAGGACGAGAACGTCGCGGAGCCGATCACGAACAGCGCGGCGTTCGCCGCCGACACCGCCCGCACCCGGAACACCCCCAGCGGGACGAGCGGTTCCGCCGTCCGGTCCTCCACCACCAGGAACGCGCCGAGCAGCGCCAGGCCGCCGAGCAGCGGCAGCAGCGTCCGCGCCGTGGTCCAGCCGGCCTGTTCGGTCTGCACGACGCCGTACGCGAAGGCCGCGAGGCCGCCGGTGGCGAGGACCGCGCCGGGCAGGTCCAGGCGGCGCCCCGCGCCGGTCCGGGCCTCCCGGATCCACACGGCGCCCGCGACGAGGACGAGGGCACCGACAGGCACGTTGATCAGCAGGACCCAGCGCCAGTCGAGCAGATCGGTGAGGAGCCCGCCGACGAGCCCGCCGGCCGCGCCGCCGCCCGCGCCGACCGCCGCCCAGGTGCCGATGGCCCGCGTCCGCGCCGGGCCCTCCGGCACGGCGCTCGTCACGATGGTCAGCGTCGCCGGTGACAGCACCGCCGCGCCCAGCCCCTGGGCCGCCCGCGCGGCGAGCAGCTGCCAGCCCTCCTGCGCAAGGCCGCCCGCGACCGAGGCGATCGTGAACACGCCCAGGCCCAGCAGGAACATCCGCTTCCGCCCGAACAGGTCGGAGGCCCGCCCGCCGAGCAGCATGAAACCGGAGAAGGCGATGGCGTAGGCGTTCACCACCCACTGCAGGGCGGGCGCCGACAGGCCGAGGTCCGCGCGCATCGAGGGCAGGGCGACGTTGACGACGGACACGTCGAGCACGACGAGGAACGTCCCGGCGCAGGCGGAGAGGATCACCGCCCAGGGGCGGGCGGGGAGCGGGGCGGGTTCGGCGGCGGTGGGGGTGGCGTCGGTGTCCGTGCGGGGCTGGGCCATGCGTGTCATGGTCGCAGCTGGGCAGCGCCCCGTACATCCCGACTTGGGAGTACGGGACCCCTGCCGCGGGCCGCGGGACCCGCGCCGGTACGGGCGCCGGGCGTGCGGCACGATGGGCCCCACCCGTACGCACCACCTGGAGGACCCCGCCCATGAGCGCCGCTCCCACCCCGCGGCCCACGCCGCGCACGCTCGCCGCGTTCGAGGCCGCGAAGGGGTTCATGCCCGTCCGCGAGGGCCTCGCCCTGTACGCGGCGGCCGTCGAGGCCGGCCGGCTGGGGCTGCCGCTGCTGGAGGTCGGCACCTACTGCGGGCGCTCCACCCTCCTGCTGGCCGAGGCGGCCCGCGAGGCCGGGACCGTCGCCGTCACCGTCGACCACCACCGGGGCAGCGAGGAGCAGCAGCCCGGGTGGGAGTACCACGACCCGACCGTCGTGGACCCCGAGGTCGGCCTGATGGACACGCTGCCGACCTTCCGGCGGACGCTGCACGCGGCGGGCCTGGAGGAGCACGTGGTGGCCGTCGTGGGGCGGTCGCCGCAGGTCGCCCGGGTGTGGGCCGGGGAGGTCGGGCTGGTCTTCGTCGACGGCGGCCACACCGACGAGCACGCGACCGGCGACTACGAGGGGTGGGCGCCGAAGGTCGCCGAGGGCGGGCTGCTCGTCATCCACGACGTGTTCCCCGACCCGGCGGACGGCGGTCAGGCCCCGTACCGGATCTACCTGCGGGCGCTGGAGTCCGGCCGCTTCACCGAGGTGTCGGTGACGGACTCGCTGCGGGTACTGCGCCGAACGGCCGCAGGGGACCGGGCCGGAACCACCGCCACCGCTTAGGCTCGCCCGCGTGTACGACGATGACACGCGCAAGCGCCGCCGCCTGACCAAGGCCGTCCTCCTGGCCGCCGTCCCCCTCGCCGCGGCCGCCGCGCTCGCCGGGCCGCTCACCGGGATGTTCTCCGGCGGACCGGCGGACGGCCGGCCGGGCGTCGGCCGCGGCGCGGACGGCTCGCCCGCCCCCGCCGCGCCGGCGACGTCCGCCGCGACCGGACCGGGGCCGTCCGCGTCGACCCGGTCGGGCGCGGCGCCGCTCGCCGGCAAGGTCGTGGTGATCGACCCAGGTCACAATCCGGGGAATTTTCAGCACACCGCAGAGATCAATGAAACGGTGGATGTCGGGACCCACCGCAAGGAATGCGACACCACCGGCACCTCCACCGACGCCGGTTACACCGAGGCCGCATTCACCCTCGACGTCTCACGTCGTCTGCGCACCGTCCTGCAAGGGAAGGGCGCCACCGTCGAATTCACCCACGACGCCGACCGGCCCTTCGGGCCGTGCGTCGACGAGCGCGCCCGGATCGGCAACGCGGCGGGCGGCGGCGAGGGGGCCGACGCCGTCGTCTCCGTGCACGCCGACGGTTCGGCGGCCGGCAACCGCGGCCACCACGTGATCCTCCCCGCCCTGGTCAAGGCGGGTGCGGCCGACACGGCGCCGATCGTCGGCCCGTCGCGTACGCTCGGCGAGCGCATCCAGGCCGCGTTCGCCCGGGCGACCGGATCCGCCCCGGCCAACTACCTCGGCGGGGGCACGGGATTGGACGTCCGCGACGACCTCGGCGGACTGAATCTGTCAACCGTGCCCAAGGTGTTCGTCGAATGCGGCAACATGCGTGACCCGGACGACGCCGCATTGCTGGCCGATGCGACGTGGCGGCAGAAAGCCGCCCAGGGAATCGCGGACGGCATCAGCACCTACCTGCTCGGGTAGGTCGGGCGGACGATACATTCGTCCGTACGATGGGGCCGCCCCCGCGTGCTTCGCGCCACCCCTGACGACGACGACACGAACCGACGAAGGACTTCTCACGTGAACATCCGCTCCCTCACTCGAGGCGATGGCGTGGTGATCGGAGCAGCGGTGGTGCTGTTCATCGCCTCGTTCCTCAACCTGGCCAGCATCGACTGTCCTACCGGAGTCGACTGCGGGCGCTACGAGACCAACGCCTGGGACACGCTCGGCCTGCTGATGAGCATGTTCCTCGCCGGTGTCATCGCCGCGGCCCTGATCGTCGTCGCGCGGGCCCTGCCGGGCCGCAAGGTGGCCGGTCTGGACCTCGGGCAGTTCGGCGTCGCCCTGGCGGTCTTCTCGCTGTGGACGGCGTTCTGGACCATCATCGACATGAGCTCCGCGGGCGCCGGGATGATCCTGGGCCTCCTGGCGACGATCGTGCTCGCCGCCGGCGCCGTGGCCTCGCCGCTCGTCGGCGCGCTCAAGGCGCCGCTGATGGGCGCCCCGCGGCCGCAGGCCCCGCAGCCGTACGGCGCCCAGCCGGGCGTGACGGGCGGCGCCGGCTACGGCTACCCGGGCGCCGGCCAGCCGTACGGCGCGCCGCAGGGCGGCACCGGTGGCTACGGCTACCCGGGCGGTGCCCCGCAGCCGGGCCAGCCCGGTCAGCCGGACGCCCCGCACCAGCCGGACCAGCAGTCCGCCGCGCCCGCTCCCGCGCAGCAGGCCGCTCCGGCCGGGGACTTCGCCCCGTTCTGGTTCGCCGTGCCCGTCGCGCGTCCGCTGTACGCCGAGGACGGCTCCCCGACGCCGATCGCCGAACTGGCGCCGGGCACCTGGTACCTGGCGGTCGAGCAGCGCGGCGCCGCCCTGGTGGCGCAGACGCAGGATGGCCGCCGCGGCGTCCTGCAGGACACCACGGGCATCCAGCGCGGCTGACCCCCGCCCCGTACGACGTCAGGGCCCGTCCCCGCACCGAGGTGCGGGGACGGGCCCTCGTCACGTCCGGGGCCGGCCCGGGTTCAGCAGCAGTCGGGGACCAGGCCGCGCGGCAGCCGCTCGCCGCCGAACACCGCCGCCGTGGCCTCGTCGCCGCCGAGCGCCGCCACGGCCAGCAGCAGCGACCCGGCCGTCCAGGTCGTCAACTCCTCGGGCCAGAACGCCCGCTCGCCCTCGAAGACGTACCCGGTCCAGTACATGCCGCCCTCGGCGCGCAGGTGGCCGATGGAGCGGAGCACGTCCACGGCCCGGTCGGACTCGCCGATCGCCCACAGCGCCAGGGCCAGTTCGCAGCTCTCGCCGCCCGTCACCCACGGGTTGGGGACGACGCACCGCACGCCGAGGCCCGGCACGACGAAGTCGTCCCAGCGGGCGTCGATGCGCTCCCGGGCCGCGGCGCCGGTCACGGCCCCGCCGAGCACCGGGTAGTACCAGTCCATCGAGTAGCGGCCCTTGTCGAGGAAGCGCTCGGGGTGGTGCGCCACGGCGTGCGCCAGGGCGCCCGTCGCCAGTTCCCAGTCCGGCTGCGGCTCCCCGCGCGCCTCGGCGATGGCGAGCGCGCAGCGCAGCGCCTGGTGGATGGAGGAGCTGCCCGTGAGCAGGGCGTCCGTCACCGGGGTGCCGTCGGCCTCCCGCTTCCAGCCGATCTGCCCGCCCGGCTGCTGGAGCCGCAGGACGAACTCGACGGCGGCGTACACGGCGGGCCACATGCGGTCGAGGAACGCCTCGTCGCCGGTGCTCAGGTAGTGGTGCCAGACGCCGACGGCGATGTAGGCGCAGAAGTTGGTCTCGCGGGCCCGGTCCGTCGGCCGGTCCGCCTCGCCGTCGTGGTAGGCCGCGTACCAGGAGCCGTCGGCGTTCTGGTGGCGGGCCAGCCAGGCGTAGGCGCGGGCGGCGGCGTCGTGCTCGCCGGCGGCGTCCAGGGCCATGGCGGCCTCGGTGTGGTCCCACGGGTCGAGGTGGTGGCCGCGGAACCAGGGGATGGCGCCGCTGTCGCGCTGCGCGGCGAGGATGCCCGCGACGGTCTCGCCGGCCTGCTCGGCCGTCAGCACCCCGGGCAGGGTGAGGAGTTCGGTCCGCTCGGGCGACGTCACAGCGCGGTGCCCGCCGGGAGGTGGGGCTTCGTCGCGTACACCACGAAGCTCTTGCCGAGGACGGGGTTGAGCGCCCGCTCGGCGAGCCGCGTGGCCAGGGGCTTCTTCATGATGTCCCAGACCAGCAGCTTGTGGTACGCGCGGACGGGCAGCGCCTTGTCGTTGTCGACGCCGAACGCGCACTTCAGCCACCAGTACGGGGAGTGCAGGGCGTGCGCGTGGTGGCTGCCGTAGGGGCGCAGGCCGGCCTCGCGGATCCGGCCGAGGAGTTCGTCGGCCTTGTAGATCCGGATGTGGCCGCCCTCGACCTCGTGGTACGCGTCGGACAGCGCCCAGCAGACCTTCTCGGGGCCGTAGCGGGGCACGGTGACGGCGATGCGGCCGCCCGGCTTGAGGACGCGGACCATCTCGGCGAGGACGCCCTTGTCGTCGGGGATGTGCTCCATCACCTCGGAGATGATGACGACGTCGAACGACGCGTCGGGGAAGGGCAGGTTGAGGGCGTCGCCCTCCATGGCGGTGGCCGTCGCCCCGGCCGGGGCCTCACCGGCCTCCTCCATGGCGGCGAACCACTTGGCGACCTCGCGGATCTCCTCGGCGTTCCGGTCGAGGGCGACGACCCGGGCCCCGCGCCGGTAGCACTCGAAGGCGTGCCGTCCGGCGCCGCAGCCCAGGTCGAGCACGCGGTCGCCGGGGGCGAGCGGGAAGCGGGTGAAGTCGACGGTCAGCACGTGCGGGGCCTGCTTTCACGGTCCGTGAGGGGGGACGGGGGTGCGAGGGGGGTGGTCGTCATCGGCGCGCTCCGTGCGCGGCGACGGCCTCGCGGTAGCGCTCCACCGTGCCCTGGGCGGCGCGGGCCCAGGTGAAGCGGTCCAGGACCCGGGCGCGGCCGGCCGCCCCGAGACGGGCGCGCAGTTCCGCACCGCCGGGTCCGAGCAGGCGGCCGAGGGCCGCGGCGAGGGCGCCGGCGTCGCCGGGCGGGACGGCCAGGCAGGTCTCGCCGTCCGGGCCCGCGACCTCCGGGATGGCGCCGCCGGTGGTGGCGACGAGCGGCGTGCCGGTGGCCATGGCCTCGGCGGCGGGCAGCGAGAACCCCTCGTAGAGGGAGGGCACGCACGCGACCTGGGCGCTGCGCACGAGGTCGACGAGCTCGGTGTCGCTGACGCCCTTGACGAAGCGGACGGCGCCGTCCAGTCCGTACCGCTCGATGGCCCGGGCGACGGGGCCGTCCTCGGCGCGGCGGCCGACGACGACGAGGTGCGCGTCGGGGACCTCGGTGCGCAGCTTGGCGAGCGCCTCGACGAGGTGCACGAGCCCCTTGAGCGGCACGTCGGCGCTGGAGGTGGTGACGATCCTGCCGGGCACCTCGGCGACCGACGGGTCGGGGGACCACAGGGAGGTGTCGGCGCCGATGTGGACGACGTGGATCCGTTCGGGGCGCACGCCGAGGTCGTCGACGATCTCCCGGCGCGAGGAGCCGGAGACGGTGAGGACGGACGGCAGCCGCCGGGCGACGCGCTTCTGCATGCGGGTGAAGGCGTACCAGCGGCGCACGGACAGACGGCGCCTGGCGTTCGGGGCGGCGGCCAGCTCCAGGCGCCGGTCGACGGTGATCGGGTGGTGGATCGTGGTGACGAGCGGGGCGCCGAGCGGGGCCAGGAGGCCGTAGCCGAGGGTCTGGTTGTCGTGGACGACGTCGAAGTCGCCGCGGCGGGCGGCGAGGAGGCGGCGGGCGCGCAGCGAGAACGTGAGCGGCTCGGGGAAGCCGCCCGTCCACATGGTGGCGACCTCCAGCGCGTCGATCCAGTCGCGGAACTCCCCGCGCGCGGGCGTGCGGAAGGGGTCCGGCTGGCGGTAGAGGTCGAGGCTCGGCAGCTCGGTGAGGGTGACGCCCTCGCCGACGGCGTCGAGGACCGGGTAGGGCTGGGAGCCGATCACCTCGACGCGGTGGCCCAGCCGGGCGAGTTCGCGCGAGAGGTGGCGGACGTAGACGCCCTGGCCGCCGCAGAACGGGTTCCCCTTGTACGTGAGGAGGGCGATGCGCAGCGGGTGGTCTCCGTCGGCGGCTGCGCCCGCACGCGGGCCTGACGCTATGGCCTCAGCGGTCACTCGCGGCCCCTTCCATCCCTGCGTTTCGGCGGAGCGTAACCGGTCGCGCTAATCTAGAACAAGTTTCAGAGTCGGTCGTTCCAGATCCCTCGGAGGAGCATCGAATCTACCGGCAGGTAGCGCCGCTGTGAGGGCCGGAACAGGTGATTCCCGCCACCACGGGGACGCGGCCATACTGGCGCGCACCACCGCACGGAACACGACGGCGCGGACACGTCCGACGGCACGGAGCGACGGGGACCCATGACAGCGGAAGGCAGGCAGGCAGCGCCCCACCTGACCGCGCGGCAGGAGGCGCGCCGCCGCCGCATCCTCCAGGCCAGCGCGCGACTGGCGGGCCGGGGCGGCTTCGACGCGGTGCAGATGCGGGAGGTCGCGGAGGCGGCGGAGGTCGCGCTGGGCACGCTGTACCGGTACTTCCCGTCCAAGGTCCACCTCCTGGTGGCGACGATGCAGGACCAGCTCGACGACCTGCACTCGACGCTCCGCCGGCGCCCCCCGGCCGGGGACACCGCGGCCGAGCGCGTGGCGGAGACGCTGATGCGGGCGTTCCGCGCCCTCCAGCGCGAGCCGCAGCTCGCCGACGCCATGGTGCGGGCGCTGATCTTCGCCGACCGCGGGGTGAGCGCGGAGGTCGAGGCCGTCTCCCGGCAGACCACGGCGATCATCCTGGACGCCATGGGGCAGGAGCGGCCGACGCCGGAGCAGCTGGCGGCCGTGCGCGTCATCGAGCACACCTGGCACTCGGCCCTGATCACCTGGCTCTCCGGACGGGCGTCGATCACCCAGGTCCGGACGGACATCGAAACGGCCTGCCGCCTGATCGCCTGACGGCTTGGCCGCCGGACGGGCCCCCGGGTCGCCCGACCGCCCGGTGGCCGGGCCGGGCCACCCCGCCCGAGCCGGGGTGGCCGCCGCCCCCGCCGTGGGCACGCGTCCCGCCGGGGCGGGACGGGTGGGCACGGTGCGGCGCGGGACGACGCCCGACCGCAGGACCCGCCCGCCCGGGACGCGACGGTGCGGCGACGCCGGACCGGGTGACGGGCGCGACGGGGCGCGGCGGCCCGGCACGGCGGATACGGCCGCGGCGGGTACGGCGGATACGGCACGGGGTGCCGCGGCACCGGGAGGGCCCGGGGGCGCCAGGTGACCCACGGGTAAAGTGTGGCCGTCGCTTCATGCCCGTACGGGGGGAAGCCGGTGCAATTCCGGCGACGTCCCTCCTCCGTGCTCCCGGCTCCGCCGAACGGGGGGCCCGCACGGCGAGCCGCTCCGCCGAGCCGGCTCGGTACCGGTCGTGACCGGCTCGCGTCCCGGGACCCGCCCGGTGACCGGCACCGTCGAGGAAGTACGGAGCCGAGCCCGGTGCCCGAGTGCCCCGGCGCCCGGCCCCCCGGAGGAGAGGCACCCCGCCATGACCACCGTTCGCCGCGGCGCCACGGCGCTCGCCGCCACCGCCGTCCTGCTGGCGGGTGGCGCCGGAGCGGTCGCCCCCGCCGCGCACGCCGCCCCGTCGCCCGCGCCGTCCCCCTCGGCCCCCGCCGTCCCGGCCGGCCTGTACGGCGCCAAGGACCCCACGTACGACGGCGTGTGGCGGCAGTCGCTGGCCTTCATGGCCCAGCAGGCGACCGGTGTCGAACCCGCCGGACAGGCCGTCGCCTGGCTGCTCGACCAGCAGTGCGACGACGGCGGTTTCCCCTCCTTCCGTGCCGACACCGCCGGGGACTGCCCGGCCGGGAAGCCCCTGGACACCAACGCCACCGCCGTCGCCCTCCAGGCGCTGAAGGGGGTCGACAGCCACGAGGACCGGACGCGGCAGGCCCGGGAGGACGCCACGGCGTGGCTGAAGCGCGTGCAGAACCACGACGGCGGCTGGGGCTACAACCCCGGCTCCCCCAGTGACGCCAACTCCACCGCGCTCGTCGTCAGCGCGCTCGCCGCCGTCGGCGAGGAGCCCGGCTCGGTGCGGGCGGCCGGCGGGAAGAGCCCGTACGACGCGCTGCTCACCTTCGCGCTGCCCTGCTCGGCGAAGCCCGGCGGCGGCGCCTTCGCCTACCAGCCCGAGAAGGACGGCACGCTCCGCGCCAACGACGACGCGACCGCCGCCGCGGTCCTCGCCGGCCTCGGCAAGCACGCCCTCGTGCGGGGCGTCACCCCGGACCAGGAGCCCACCTGCGTGGACGCCGCGAAGCCGACCGCCGAGCGGGCCGCCCGCAACGGCGCCGCGCACCTGGCCGCCGCCGTAGCGAAGACCGGCCACCTCGACCTGCCGCCGATGCCCGGGACCACCACGACCGCCGCCCAGCCCGACGTGGGCAACACCGCCGACGCCGCCCTCTCCCTGGCCGCCGCGGGCCACCGCGAGGCGGCCACGCGCGCCGTCACGTGGCTGGAGGGGAACTCCGCCGCCTGGGCGAAGGAGGGCGGGCCGGCCGCGTACGCACAGCTCGTCCTGGCCGCGCACACGGCGGGCGCCGACCCCCGCGCCTTCGGCGGCGCCGACCTCGTCGCGCAGCTCAACGCCACCGGGCCGAAGCCCGCGTCGACGCCCGACACCCGCGACCGGGGCGAGGCCGAGAAGGAGGAGACGGCGAAGAAGGAAGAGGAGTCCGGCTTCCCCGTCTGGCTGCTCGTCGCGGTCTTCCTCGTCGCCGGCATCGGCGTCGGCTTCCTGCTCAGCGGCCGCGGCGGGAAGCGCAAGCCGTGACCCGTACGCTCCCGGGCCGCGCGCGCCGGCCGCTCGCCGCGTCCGCCGCCGCCGCGCTCCTCGCCGTGCCGGCGGTGCTCGGCGCGGCCGGCACGGCCCAGGCCGCGGGGTACCGCTACTGGTCGTTCTGGGAGGGCGGCACCGGCGGCACGTGGGCGTACGCCACCCAGGGGCCGGCCACCACCCGCCCGGCCGACGGCGCCGTCCACGGGTACCGCTTCGCCGTGAGCACCGACAGCCAGGACGCCGACCGGCCCCGTCGCGCGCCCGACTTCGCGACCGTCTGCGCGGGCACGCCCGCCGCCGAGGGCAGCAAGCGCGTCGCGGTCGTCGTCGACTTCGGCACCGCCGCCGACGCGCCGCGCGGCGAGACCCCGCCCGCGGCGCGCACCGCGTGCGCGCGGGTACGGCCCGACGCGACCGGCGCGGAGGCCCTCGCGGCCGTCGCGGCGCCGCTGCGCTACGACGGGCAGGCGCTGCTGTGCGCCATCTCCGGCTACCCGCGGCAGGGCTGCGGCGAGCAGGTGGCGCAGCCCGCGACGCCGTCCCGGACACCGGGCACCACCGACCCCTCCCCCGCCGGGCGGACCGCCGCCGGGGACGCGGCCGGGAACGGGGGCGGGGGCCCGTCGGTGGGCCTCCTCGCCGGGGCGGCCGCCGTCGCCGCGCTCGGCACCGCCGCCCTCGTACGGGCCCGTCGCCGCGGGCGCCCATGAGGCTGCGCGCTCCCGAGGCGCACCGCTCCAACGCCGTCCACGCGGGCGCCTGGTGGTTGTGGGCGCTCGGCCTCGCCACCGCCGCGTCCCGCACCACCAACCCGCTGTTGCTGGGGCTGCTCGTGGCGGTCGCCGGGTACGTGGTGGCCGCGCGCCGCACGGACGCGCCCTGGGCCCGCTCCTACGGCGCCTTCCTCAAGCTGGGGCTGGCGGTGGTCGTCATCCGGGTCGTGTTCTCCATGGTGCTCGGCTCCCCCATCCCCGGTACGCACGTGCTGGTCACGCTGCCCGAGGTGCCGCTGCCGCAGTGGGCCCAGGGCGTGCGGATCGGCGGCCGCGTCACCGCCGAGCAGCTGGTGTTCGCCGTGTACGACGGGGCGAAGCTGGCCGCCATGCTGGTGTGCGTGGGCGCCGCGAACGCCCTCGCCAGCCCCGCGCGGCTGCTCAAGTCGCTGCCGGGCGCGCTGTACGAGGCCGGGGTGGCCGTGGTCGTCGCCATGACGTTCGCGCCGAACCTGGTGGCCGACGTGGCGCGGCTGCGGACCGCCCGGCGCCTGCGGGGCCGGCCGGCGGGCGGGGTCCGGGCGGTGCTGGGGATCGGGCTGCCCGTGCTGGAGGGCGCGCTGGAGCGGTCGGTGGCGGTGGCGGCGTCGATGGACGCGCGGGGTTACGGGCGCACGGCGGCGGTTCCGGCGGCGGTGCGGCACACGACGACCGTGCTGACGCTGGGCGGACTGCTCGGGGTGTGCGCCGGCACGTACGGGCTGCTCGCGGTGGAGGGCGCCGGGTACGGCGTGCCGCTGCTGGCGGCCGGTGCGGCCGCCGCGCTGGCGGGGTTGTGGCTGGGCGGGCGGCGCACGCCCCGCACCCGGTACCGGCCCGACCGGTGGGGCGTGCGGACGTGGCTGGTGGCCGCGTCGGGCGCCGCGGTGGCCGTGCTCGTGGCGGTGGCGGCGGCCGGGCCGGACGCGGAGGCGCTGCGGCCGGGGGTCACGCCGCTCCAGGCGCCCGGACTGCCGCTGTGGCCCGCGCTGTCCGTGCTGGTGGGCCTGCTGCCCGCGTTCGTCGCGCCCGTCCCGAAAGACCGCTGAGGAGTCCTGGTGATCCGCTTCGAGAACGTCACGGTGACCTACGAGGACGCCGCCGCGCCCGCCGTGCGCGACGTGGACCTGGCGGTCCCCGAGGGCGAGCTGGTGCTGCTGGTCGGCCCGTCCGGGACCGGCAAGTCGACCCTGCTGGGTGCCGTGTCGGGGCTCGTGCCGCACTTCACGGGCGGCACGCTGCGCGGCCGGGTCACGGTCGACGGGCGGGACACGCGCACGCACCGGCCGCGCGAACTGGCCGACGTGGTGGGCACCGTCGGGCAGGACCCGTCGGCGCACTTCGTCACGGACGTGGTCGAGGACGAGCTCGCGTACGGCATGGAGTCGCTGGGCCTGCCGCCCGAGGTGATGCGGCGCCGGGTCGAGGAGACGCTCGACCTGCTGGGCCTGGCGGACCTGCGGGACCGGCCGATCGCGTCCCTGTCGGGCGGGCAGCGGCAGCGCGTCGCCATCGGCTCCGTCCTCACCACGCACCCGAAGGTCCTCGTCCTGGACGAGCCGACGTCGGCGCTCGACCCGGCCGCCGCGGAGGAGGTCCTCGCGGTGCTCCAGCGCCTGGTGCACGACCTGGGGACGACCGTCCTGATGGCGGAGCACCGGCTGGAGCGGGTGGTGCAGTACGCGGACCGGGTGGCGCTGCTGCGCGGGCCCGGCACCCCCGTCCTGGTCGGCCCGCCGGCCGAGGTGATGCGGGTCTCCCCCGTGCACCCGCCGGTGGTCGGCCTGTCGCGGCTGGCGGGCTGGAACCCGCCGGCGCTCACCGTGCGCGACGCGCGCCGGCGGGCGGCTCCGCTGCGGGCACGCCTGGCGGGCGCCTCGCCCACGCCGCCCGTCCCCCCGTCCCTGACCGCGCCCACCTCCCTCGTGGCCGGGCCCGTGCGCGCGGCGGCGTCCGCGCCGGAGCCCGCGTCCGCACCCGTACCCCCGCCTGGGGCCGCGTCCGGGTCCGTGTCCGGCGTGGCCGCGTCCGCCGCCGTACCGGTGCCGGAGGGGCGGCGCTCGCGCTGGCCGTTCCGGCGCCGGGGCGCGGGCCGCGGGACGGCCGCGGCGGCGCAGGCCCCCGGTTCGGAGGCCGCCAGGCCGGGAGCCGCGGAGGCCGCCCGTGGTGACGCCCGCGCCGCCGTGGTCGACGTGCGGGGGCTCGCCGTGCGCCGGGGGCGGGTGGAGGCCCTGCGGGGCGTGGACCTGGAGGTGCGGGCGGGCGAGACGGTGGCACTGATGGGCCGCAACGGCGCGGGGAAGTCGACGCTGCTGGGCGCTCTGGTGGGGATGGTGGCGCCCGCGTCCGGTCGGGTCGTCGTGGGCGGCCTGGTCCCGGGCCGCACCGCGCCGGGCGAGCTGGTGCGGGAGGTCGGCCTGGTCCCGCAGGAGCCGCGCGACCTGCTGTACGCGGACACGGTGGCCGCCGAGTGCGCGGCCGCCGACACCGACGCGGGGGCCGCTCCCGGCGCCTGCCGGGAGCTGGTGGCCGCGCTGCTGCCCGGCGTGCCGGACGGCACGCACCCCCGGGACCTCTCCGAGGGGCAGCGGCTGGCCCTGGCGCTGGCGGTGGTGCTGACCGGCCGGCCCCGGGTGCTGCTGCTCGACGAGCCGACCCGGGGCCTGGACTACGCCGCGAAGGCCCGCCTGGTGGAGGTGCTGCGCGGACTGGCGGCGCGGGGCCACGCGATCGTGCTGGCCACGCACGACGTGGAGCTGGCGGCCGAGCTGGCGCACCGGGTGGTGATCCTCGCCGACGGGGAGGTCGTCGCGGACGGGCCGACGCACGAGGTCGTCGTGTCGTCGCCGGCGTTCGCCCCGCAGGTGGCGAAGGTGCTGGCGCCGCTGCCGTGGCTGACCGTCGCCCAGGTGGAGGCGGCGCTGTGACGGCCCGGCCCGTGCGGCTCGGTCCGCGCTCGGTGGCCGCGCTGGTGCTGGTCAGCGCGGTCGGGGTGGCCGCGTTCGGCTGGCCGCTGCTGGCGGACGACGCGTCCGGCCTGGCGGCGGCGCACGCCGGGGTCGCGCCGTGGCTGTTCGCGGTGCTGCTGCCGCTGCTCGTCGGGGTGGTCGTGGCGACGATCGCCGACTCGGGCATGGACGCCAAGGCGGTGGCGATGCTCGGCGTGCTGGCGGCGGTGGGAGCGGCGCTGCGGCCGCTGGGCGCGGGCACGGCGGGCCTGGAGCCGATGTTCTTCCTGATGGTGCTGAGCGGCCGGGTGCTGGGGCCCGGGTTCGGCTTCGTGCTGGGCGCGGTGACGATGTTCGCGTCGGCGCTGCTCACCGGCGGGGTCGGGCCCTGGATGCCGTACCAGATGCTGTCGATGGCGTGGTTCACCATGGGCGCCGGGCTGCTGCCGGGGCGCGACGGGCTGCGCGGGCGCGGGGAGCTGGGGCTGCTGGCGGCGTACGGCGCGGCGGCCGCCTTCGCGTACGGGACGGCCATGAACCTCCAGGGGTGGGTGCTGGCCCTGCCGGCCGGTTCCAGCGGGATCGCCTTCCACCCCGGTGAGCCGCTGCAGGCGAACCTGGTGCGGTTCGGGGCGTACTGCCTGGCGACGTCGATGGGGTGGGACCTGGGGCGCGCGGCGCTGACCGTGGTGCTCACGGTGACCATCGGTTCCACGGTTCTGAAGGCGCTCCGGCGTGCGACTCGACGGGCCGCTTTCGAGGCCCAGGTCACATTCGAAGGCGACGAAAAGCCTCATCGGGGGTCGTTCCGGGTGAGGCCCCCCACAGGACCCACGTCACATACGACCCTCCTTAGGGGGCGCGGGGAGGGGTCGGCGGAGGGCCGGTCTCCCCGCGGCGACCTGCACTGATCGCCCCGGCGCCGGACGGGGGCACGGCGGCCGTCTCCGGCCCCGCCTCGTACTCGGGGGGCGTTGCCAGGTCCCTCCCGGCCTGCTTTCGTTGATGACGTCGCCGGGCACCGACGGCAGCGCGACCGCCTCGCGGTCCTGCCGAAGTGCCTCATGGCGAGCCTCCCCGAGACCCCGGGCGCACCGGGACCTTGGTTCCGGCATGCCTGCGACAGTCCCGTCCCCGACGTGAGGTCATCCACGTGTTCCGCTCCATCTCCAGCCGTGCCACCGCCCGCAGCAAGTCCGCCGTCGCCACCGCAGCCGTGCTGCTGGGCGCGTCGGGCGCCGTGATGGCGGTGACGGCCCCGGCGTCGGCCGCGCCGAACTCCGCGCAGACGATCGCCAAGAAGATGGTCCCGGCCGGCCAGTACCAGTGCTTCAGCAAGATCGTCCAGCACGAGTCCGGCTGGGACCACACGGCCACCAACGCCTCGTCCGGCGCCTACGGCCTGGTCCAGGCCCTGCCCGCGTCGAAGATGTCGTCGGCCGGCACGGACTGGAAGACCAACCCGGCCACCCAGATCGAGTGGGGCCTGGACTACATGAACGACCGCTACGGCAGCCCCTGTGGCGCGTGGAAGTTCTGGCAGGACAACCACTGGTACTGATCGGCGGCCGCCCCGGCGGCGCCCCACCGGCACCCGCTTGACGCAGGCCCCCGGCGACTCCGTTCGCCGGGGGCCTGCGGCGCGCACGGGCTTCGTGGCGGGTGCGCGGGTCCGCGGCGGGTGCGGCTCGTGGCGGGTGCGGCGTGCGGGCGCGGTCCGGGAGCGGGAGGCGGGCCGCCGCCCCGGCGGCGGGGGTGGTCGGCTAGTTTCCTGACCATGACTCAGGAAACGCACGACCAGGACCGCTGGAGCGCCGTCGACGCGTACGTCACCGACCTGCTCTGCCCCGCCGACGAGGCCCTGACCGCCGCGCTCGCCGCGAGCGACGAGGCCGGTCTGCCGCAGATCGCCGTGGCGGCCAACCAGGGCAAGCTGCTGCACCTCCTCGCCCGGATCCAGGGCGCCCGGACGATCCTGGAGATCGGCACCCTCGGCGGGTACAGCTCCATCTGGCTGGCCCGGGCGCTGCCGGAGGGCGGCCGGCTCGTCACACTGGAGTACTCCCCCGCGCACGCCGAGGTCGCCCGGCGCAACCTGGCCCGCGCGGGCCTCGAAGCGGTGTCGGAGGTCCGCACGGGCGCGGCCCTCGACACCCTGCCGGAGCTGGAGGCGGAGGGGGCGGGCCCCTTCGACCTGGTCTTCGTCGACGCGGACAAGAAGAACAACCCGCACTACGTGGAGTGGGCGCTGCGGCTGACCCGGCCGGGCAGCGTGATCGTCGTCGACAACGTGGTGCGCGGCGGCACCGTCCTCGACACCGGCACGGCCGACGAGGCCACGCGCGGCACGCGCGACATGTTCGACCTGGTCGCGCGCGACCCGCGGTTGGACGCCACGGCCTTCCAGACCGTCGGCACCAAGGGGTACGACGGCATGCTCGTCGCCCGGGTGGTGTCCTGAGGCCGTGGCGACGACGATCCGCGCCGACCGGGGCGCCGAACGCGGCGCCGGCTGGGAGATACGCCCCGAGCACCACGCCACCCCCGACGCCGAGGCGCTGCGCCGCGACTACTACGACGAGGTCGCCAGCCGGTACTGGCGGCGGCCCGCCACCGCCGCGGAGGTCGACGAAGGACTGGCCGGTGACGGCGTGGAGGCCCTGGCACCACCGACCGGCGCGTTCCTGGTGGGTCGGTACGGGGGGAAGCCGGCGGCCTGCGGCGGCGTGCTGATGCTGGACGCCGGGCGGGCGGAGCTGACCCGGGTCTTCGTGCGCCCCGCCTTCCGCGGCACCGGCGGCGCCGGACTGCTGCTGGCGGCGCTGGAGGCGGCGGCCCTGGACCTCGGCGCCCGCCGCATGGTCCTGAACACCCGCCTGGACCTGGTGGAGGCCCGCGCCCTGTACGCCCGGCACGGTTACGCGGAGATACCCGCCTACTGCGAGGGCCCGTACATGGAGGTCTGGTACGGCAAGGAGCTGGAACGGCCCTGAGGACCCGCCGCCCCTACAGGCGGTGGTCGGGTGGCGGCTCGCCCCTGGGGTGCTCCCGGGTCGAGCCGTTCAGCTCGGCGGTCAGCTCCTCCACCAGCTTGATCAGGTCGGTCGGCCGGTCGGGCCCCCACCAGTCGCCGAGCAGCTCGGCGAGGGACTCCTCACGGGCGTGCGCGAGCCGGGTCGCCACCTCCAGGCCCCGCTCGGTCAGGAACAGCTGCAGGCCCTCGCGCCGGGCCAGCCCCCGCTCCTCCACCTGCCGGGACGCCTCCGTGATGATCCGGATGGGTACGGGGGTGACCTCGGCGAGCCGCGCGGGCTCGACCGTCCCGTGGCGCCGGATGCGCAGCAGCAGCCAGCTGGCGGCGGGCAGCAGGTCGAGCCCCGCGCGCTCGGTGATCCGGACGTAGACGGCCCTGCGGCCCTCGCGGGAGCCGAGCACGGACAGGGCGCGGGCGCACTCGTCGTACGAGGAGCGGTGGACCGGGTTCGAGGCGAGCGTCTCGCTGGGGTCGGGCGCGGTGACCGAGCCGCGCAGCCGGTCCTCGCGCAGGAACCAGGCGATCACGAAGGCCAGCAGGACGACGGGCGACGCGTAGAGGAAGACGTCCGTGATGGAGGTCGCGTACGCGTCGAGCGCGGCCGGGCGCAGGGCGGGCGGCAGCTCGGCGATGGCGCGCGGGTCCGCGGAGACGGCCCGCGCGTCGACGCCCGGCGGGACGTCCTGCCCGGCGAGGGCGTCGGTGAGCTTGCCGGTGAGGCGGCTGGTGAAGATCGTGCCGAAGACGGCGACGCCGAAGGACGCGCCGATGGAGCGGAAGAAGGTGGCGCCGGAGGTGGCGACGCCGAGGTCCTCGTAACCGACGGAGTTCTGCGCGACGAGCACCAGGACCTGCATGACCAGGCCGAGGCCGGCACCGAAGACGAAGAAGTACAGGCTCATCTCCCACACGGGGCTCGTCTGCTCCATCCGGTGCAGCAGCAGCAGGCCCACGGTCGTCAGGGCGGTTCCCACGACCGGGAAGACCTTCCAGCGGCCGGTGCGGCTGACGAGCTGGCCGGACGCGGTGGAGGTGAGGAGCATGCCGAGCACCATGGGCAGCATGTGCACGCCGGACATGGTGGGGCTGACGCGCTGGACGACCTGCAGGAACGTCGGCAGGTACGTCATGGCGCCGAACATCGCGAAGCCGATGACGAAGCTGATGACGGAGACGAGGGTGAAGGTGCGGATCCGGAACAGCTTCAGCGGCAGCACCGGCTCGGCCGCGCGCCGCTCGACGAACACGAACGCCACGAGCAGGACGGCGCCCAGCACCGCGAGGCCGATGATGCGGGCGGAGCCCCAGGGCCAGGTGGTGCCGCCGAGGGACGCGACGAGGACGAGGCAGGTGGCGACCGAGGCGATGAGGAAGGTGCCCGCGTAGTCGATGGTGTGGCGGGCGCGGTGGGACGGGATGTGCAGGGCCGCGGCGATCACGAAGAGCGCGACGATGCCGACGGGCACGTTGATGTAGAAGACCCAGCGCCAGGAGAGGTGCTCGGTGAAGACCCCGCCGAGGAGCGGGCCGAGGACGCTGGTCGTGCCGAAGACGGCGCCGAAGACGCCCTGGTACCTGCCGCGGTCGCGGGGGGCGACGAGGTCGCCCACGATCGCCATGGACAGCACCATCAGCCCACCGCCGCCCAGGCCCTGCACGGCGCGGTAGGCGATGAGCTGCGGCATGTCCTGCGCGATGCCGCAGAGCACCGACCCCAGCAGGAAGATCACGATCGCGGTCTGGAAGAGCCGTTTGCGGCCGTACTGGTCGCCCAGCTTGCCCCACAGGGGGGTGGCCGCGGTGGCCGCGAGCATGTAGGCGGTGACGACCCAGGAGAGGTGGTCCATGCCGCCGAGCTCGCTGACGATCGTCGGCAGGGCCGTCGACACGATGGTCTGGTCGAGCGCGGCGAGCAGCATGCCGAGGAGCAGGGCCCCGATGGGCACCAGGACCGTCCGCCGGTCGTAGCCCGCGCCGGGGGCCGGGGTGGTGGCCGGGGTGCCGACTGGCCGCGTCATGGGCGCCTCCCTCGCTGTCTCCCCATCCATCGTGGGCGGTCTGGCCGGTTATGGCCTGCCGAGCGGGACGCGGACTGTTGGGAACGTCACGTCGTACCTGCATAATCGCTGCGTTCACGGGGGTCGTTTTTCAGCCAGCAGCGCCGTCAGGGGAGGAACCCGCAGTGGCCGGAGAGGTCTGTCCTGGGTGCGGTGCGCCCGCGGCGGCGCGGACGGCGGGCTGCACCTGCGCCACCGCCCACGGCCCGGGCCCCGCGCCGGACGCGTTCGAACCGCTGCGGATACGGCCGTACGTGCAGCTCCGCCCCTCCCCCGCGCCCGGCGCGGACGCGGGTACCGGTACGGGTACGGGTGCGGGCGGCGGGTCCGGCGTGGGCGGCGGCCTCGGCCCGGACGGGTCCGCGCCGGACCTGGACGCGGGTGCCGGCGCGGGTGCGGGTGCGGGCGGCGGGTACGGCTCGGGCGGCGGTGCGGACGGCGGTGCGGGTCTGTGGGGCGCGGGCCGCGACGCCGGGTACGGCGACGGCGGTGCCACGGGGCCGATCGGGCACGGCGGGTACGGGGGGCTCCCGGACGCCGGGCACCACCCCGGGCCGCTCCCCCAGGACCGGAGCCAGGCCCACCCCGGGCCGCTCCCCCAGGCGCAGGGCCAGGCCCGCGCCGACGCCGGCCCTCACGCCCCCGCCACCGCTCCGCACGCCGGCCTCCCGGACGGTGCCGGGGCCGTGCACGACGCCGGGCTCGTCGACGTCACCCCGCCGCACGCGGCCGCCCCGCCCCGGCCTGGGCGGGCGCGGCGGCGCGTGGAGGCGCGCGGACGGCGGGGCTCCCGTGCGCCGGGACCGGTCGCCGGGGTGCTGGTGGCCGTCGTCGCGGTCGTGGGGGTGGCTGCCTTCGCGGGCGGCCTGTTCGACGGGGACGGTTCGGCCGACCGGGTGGCGCCCGACCCGCGGCCCAGCGTGCCGCCGTGGCCCGAGGCCGTCACCGGGACGCCGACGCCGGAGGCGAGCGGCGCGCCGTCGGGGAGCGCGCGGCCGTCGACGTCCGAGCCGTCGGCGCCGGGGCGCCCGTCCGGCGCCGGCTCCTCGGGGGGCTCGGCGGAGGCGACGGCGCCGGACACGGCCGCCGCCCCCGACTCGGCCGCCGCGTCCCCGGGGCGCTCGGCGCCGGTGGACGAGCGGCCCCCGCCCTCGCCCGACGCGTCCACCTCCGAGGCGACCGGCGGGCCCGTCCTCAGCCGCGGCGACCGGGGCCGGGCCGTCTCCGACCTCCAGCACCGGCTGCGCCAGGTGGGTCTGTACGACGGCCCCCCGCACGGCCGCTACGACAAGGACGTCGAGCGCGCGGTCGCCGCGTACCAGTCCGGTCGCGGCATCACGACCGACCCGAGCGGCGTCTACGGCGCGGACACGCGCACCGCCCTGGAAGCCGAGACCTCGGGACACTGACCGGGCCACCCCGCCGTTCGGGCTGCGCGCCCGCCCCCGCCGCCCACCGCCCGGAGCACGCGACCCGGGGCCCGCCGGCCGGCCCGCGCCCCGATCCGGCGCCCCGCCCGTCGCCCCGCGCGTCGCCCGGCACCCCGGCCCCCGTCCCGCACCCCCGCACGGGTGCGGGACGGGGGCCGGGTGGCGCCGCCCGCCCTTCGTTTTGTATGGTGCAGGAACAAAGTGGTCCCGCCCGTACTCCCTGACCGGCGGGCGGGCCCACTGCGTACCCCCTCGCGCCTGGAGACCCCATGACGGCCACCCCCACGACCGACGTCCTCACCGCCCGGGCGCTGCTGCTCGACATGGACGGCACGCTCGTCGACTCCGACGCGGTGGTGGAGCGCGTCTGGCGGCGCTGGGCGCTCCGGCACGGGCTGGACCCGCAGGAGGCGCTGAAGGTCGTGCACGGCCGCCAGGGGTACGCCACGATGGCCGCCCTGCTGCCCGACCGGCCCATGGAGCTCAACCACGCGGAGAACCGCGAGCTGCTCGCCGAGGAGACGGCCGACCTCGACGGCGTCGTCCCGATACCCGGCGCCCCGGACTTCCTCGCGTCGATCGCCGCCCTCCCGCACGCCCTGGTCACCTCCGCCGACGCCCCCTTGGCGCGGGCGCGGATGGGAGCGGCCGGGCTGCGCATGCCGGAGGTGCGGGTGACCGCCGAGTGCGTCAGCGCCAGCAAGCCCGACCCGGAGGGCTTCCTGAAGGGCGCGGCGGAGCTGGGCTTCGCCCCGGCGGAGTGCGTGGTGTTCGAGGACTCGGAGGCGGGCGTCGCCGCCGGCCGGGCGGCGGGCATGCGCGTCGTGGGCGTCGGCCCCCGGGCCGCGGCGTTCGCACCGGACGTGCACGTGGCGGACCTGACGCGGCTGCGCGTGGAGGCGGGCGCCGACGGCGTGCTCCACCTCCACGTCACCGCCCCGGCGGCCTGACGCCCCGGGGCCGCCGGCCGCCGGGCCGCGTCAGCCGACCAGCGCCTCGTAGAAGCTGAAGCCCGCGAGCGCCAGCATCAGGCCGGCGGCCACCTTGGTGATCAGCCGCAGCGGGACGTACTTCATGAGGGTCCGGCCGCCCAGGATGCCCAGGGCGGCGACCGCCCACAGGGCGAGGACCGCGCCGAGGCCGACGGAGAGCGGGTCGTCGTAGCGGGCGGCGAGGTTCGCGGTCATGATCTGCGTCAGGTCGCCGAACTCGGCGACGAGGATCAGCATGAAGCCCGCGCCGGAGACCTTCCAGAAGGACTGGTCGGCGGGGGCCTTGAGCTCCTCCTCCTCGCCGTCGTCCTTCTTCAGCAGCAGCACCGCCGCGCCCGCCAGGAACAGCACGCCGACGAACGCCTGCACCAGCCGGTGCGGAAGGAGCGTGAGGACGCTGCCCGCGGCGACGGCGAGGGCCACGTGGACGGCGAAGGCGGCGGCGACGCCCGCGAAGACGTAGGACGCGCGGTAGCGGGTGCCGAGCATCAGACCGGCGAGCGCGGTCTTGTCGGGGAGTTCGGCGAGGAAGACGACACCGAAGGTGATCGTCGTGATCGTCAGGCTGAGCACGGGCTGGGTTCCTCAATCGGTCGGGCTCCGCCGTACCGAGGGACCTTCGCTGGCGCGATTTCGGGGTCGCTTCGGCACGCCGGGGCCATGGGTACATGACTCCGTTGGTGCCGAAGGTCTCGCTGGCGGCGCCTCTCGCGAGGTCCGCCTCCGGGCGCCGGCCGGGCACGAGGCCCAGCAGTATGTCGACGGTCCGGCGAAGAGCTACTCCCCTTCTGCTCCGTCCAGGGTACGCGACCTCCGATCGGCACCCGTGGCGACCCCGACCCCCGGTGCCCGCCGGCACCGGGATCAGCCCCGGCCGCCCGACCCGCCCGGACGCCCGGCCCCCACTCCCCCAGTCGCCCGCCCGCACCCGACCGGCCTCGCCCCGCCGCCTCGGCCGACCGCCTCGGCCGACCGCCCCCGCGAACACCCCCGCCCCCCTCGGCCTCCCGCACGAACGCCCCTCCCCCGCGCCCGTCGGCCTCCCGCGCGGAAGCCCCCTCCCCCGGCCGCCGGCCCCTCCCGCGGGCGCCCCTCACTCAACCGGCGGCGGCCTCCTCCGCCCGGTGCAACCGGCCGCGCGCCACGAGTTCCAGCACCACGGCCACCGCCACGGCCTGCACCGCCATCAGCGCGACCAGCACGAACAGCTGGACCGCCCCCGCCTGGAGGGGTGACGCCCCGCCCAGGAGCATGCCGACGAAGGCGCCCGGCAGCGTGACGAGCCCCACCGTCCGGGTCTGGTCCAGTCCCGGCAGCAGCGCGTCGGCGGCGCCCGCCCGCGCGACCTCCAGCCGGGCGTCGCGGGGCGCCAGGCCGAGCGCGAGCCCCGCCTCCACCTCGCCGTGGCGGGCGGCCAGGTCGTCCAGGGCGCGCCGCCCGCCGAGGACGGTCGCGGTGAGCGCCCCGCCGACGAGGATCCCGGTGACGGGGACCAGCGTGATCCCCCTGACCGGCACCAGTCCGGTGAGGACCAGCGCCGCCACGACCGGCGCCACCCCGGCGGCGATGGGCAGGGCGGCCCAGCGCCACGTGCGGTTGGCGGTGAGGCGCCGGCCGGCGGTCCGTGCGGCGACCCCGTACATGACGAGGAGGAAGAGCAGGAGGAGCGGTACGGCGCGGACCACCCAGCCGATGACCAGCGACACGGCGGCCAGCTGCACGGCGGCGCGCACCCCCGCGACGGCGACCTCCCGGGGCGGGCGCAGGCGGGCGACGGCGACGACGGCCGCCGCGACGGCGAGCAGGACGGCGAGGACGGCGCCGAAAGCGAGGTCGACGGTCAGCAGCACACCCCAACCCTAGGGCGCACACGGACATCTGGCGGGTTGTCATCAAGTCGACAAGGACCTTGTCGTGACGTGTGCATGTCGTCACGCTGTTACCTGGCGCCCACCCCCGCGACACCCGGCGCCACCACGATGGCCGAGCCGCCCTTCCGGGCGGCCCGGTCGAGCCCTCACCCCTGCTGGGAGTACGCATGTCCCGTGTCTACGCGCGTCAACCCCTCCGCCGCGCCGCCGTCGCCACGCTCGCCGCCGCCCTGGCCGCCACCGGCCTGCTGGCCACCGCGCCCACCGCCCAGGCGGCCCCGCCCACCCCGGTCAGCGCCTCCACCGCCCGCACGTACCTGGGCCAGCTCGCGGTCCGGGCGGAAGGTTCCTCCTCCGGGTACAGCCGGGAGGCCTTCCCGCACTGGATCACCCAGTACGGCACCTGCAACACCCGCGAGGTCGTCCTCCACCGCGACGGCACCGGTGTCGAGCAGGACGCCGGCTGCGCGGCCGTCGCCGGGCGCTGGTACTCGGAGTACGACGGCGCCACCTGGACCGTCGCCTCCGACCTGGACATCGACCACGTCGTCCCGCTCGCCGAGGCGTGGCGCTCGGGTGCGAACGCGTGGACCACGACCGATCGCCGGGCCTTCGCCAACGACCTGACGCGCCCCCAGCTCATCGCCGTCACGGACAACGTCAACCAGGCCAAGGGCGACCAGGACCCCGCCGAGTGGATGCCCTCGCGCACCGCGTACCGCTGCACCTACGCCCGCATGTGGGTGCACGTGAAGCACCACTGGGGCCTGTCGGTGGACACGGCGGAGAAGACCGCCCTGCAGTCCACCCTCAACGCCTGCTGACCGCGCGGCCCCGACCCTCGGCCCGCCCCCTCCTCCCGTCATGCGCCCCGCACCGGTACGGCTCCCGCCCCGGCCGGGGTGCCGTACCGGTACGGCGGGTGACTCGCCGGACGGGGCGCTCGCCGCGCCGGGCGTGTCACGGGTCAGCCGTCGGCGATCCCGCGGCCCCGGGGGCCGGCAACCACCCGGGATGGGAACCCGCCCCCACCACAGAGCGAGTCACGGGCCCCGCGCTGTCCGGTCCGGGGTCCTATGTGGTGGGGGCGGGTGATCAGGGGCCGGAGGCAGCCGGGACCGGCGAGGCGCCGGGAGGCGCTGCCGGAACGTGTCACCGGCGAACGCGGCGCGCGTGCGGCCGCCCGGCTCCCGGCCGGGGCTCACCCCGGTCGTCGAGCAGGCCGCTCCGCGCGGGGCGGCGCTACCTCCGCGCGCCTTCCCCCGAGCACGGCAGGGGGCACGGGGGCCCACCGGTTCACTGGGCTGCGGGCTCGGGCGCCGTCCCGGCCGACTCGTCGGCGGACAGCCGGACCGGCCAGGCCGACAGGATGTACGCGCAGTCCACATCCGGGACCTCGACGGACAGCGGATGCCCGTTCTTGATGCGCTCGCGCGCCGCGCGCTGCCGGTCAGGGGCGGTGGCCCACGCCCGGAGTCGCGCGGGGCAATCCGGCACGGGCACGCTCACCACGCGCACGGCAGGGCGCACCCACGCCGAGCGGGACGGGTCGGGGTCGAGCCGGTCCGCGATGCGCAGGGCCTCGCCGCGGAGCCATCGCAGCGCCAGGACCGGGGAAATGGTGCGGAAGGCGCCGAGGACGTACCGCACCACCCGGCCCGTGCCGTACACGGGCCCCTCGGCGAGCACTTCGGACCGGTAGCCCGCCGGGACGGTCCCGCCGTTCACGGCCGCTCCTCACGCAGCGGCACCCACGGGCGTTCGATCACTTCGAGGAACGTGGTGTGGCCGGGGTGGTCGCGCAGATGCGAGAACGTCCACGGCTGAGCGTCGCCGGCGTTCCCGAACGCGGCCGACTCCGCGCCGCACTTCGTACCGTCGCCGTCGAGCGCCGTACAGCGGAACCGGTGGGTGAGCGGTGGGGCGCCCTCGTCCCGGTGCGGCGCGAGCCGGTGGCGCACGAGCCGGTACGTCCGCGTCACAGCCGCTCACCCCGGCTCCGGGCGTTCCATCGTTCGAGTTCCGCGTGCAGCCGCTCCGCGCGGCTCGCCCGACGGACGGCCCCGGGCTCGGCCTCCCACTCGGGCCCGCCCCCGACCGGACGCAGCGACCAGTAGGGGCCGGCGACCCCCCGGAACTCGCCCAGCCGGTCGGCCCGGCCGGTGTCCACCACGAGCGTGCCGGGGGTCGGGGCGTGTGGCGCTTCACGACCCTCCGCGGCCACGCCACCTTCGGAACGTTCGGACACTGCCACTCCTCTCCGTAGTCGTTCCACTACCAGGGCGGCTCAGCATTGACCTAGAGTCGGGAACCATTCAACGTGTCAGGAGAGGACGACAAGTTGGTGTTACCCCGTTGAACGTCAAGGAGTTGAACCCGGACAGCTCGCCGCAAGCTGCGTTCGGAGCACGCCTACGCAGGTCCCGCAGTGAGCGCGGCTGGACGCAGGACGAATTGGGCGGCCGGATGGGATATTCCAGCACGCATATTTCGTCTGTTGAAACAGGTCGCAAGATGCCAACCTTGCGACTCGCGCGGAGCGCGGACGCTGCGCTCGGCACCGGTGACACGTTCGAGCGCGAGTGGCGCGAGATCCGGCACGGCGCGCTGCTGGAAGGGTTTCCGGAGTACCTGGGCCACGAGAGCCGGGCAGCAGAGATCCGGCTCTACGAGGTCGGCGTCATCCATGGCCTCCTGCAGACACCCGCCTACGCGTCGGCCCTCGCCGAAAGCGCCGTCAAGCGGGGTGCGATCACACCGGACCAGGCAGACGAGCGGGTCGCACTCGTCATGGAGCGGCAAGCGGCCCTCGCACGGACACCGCCGCCACTGCTCTTGGTGGTGCTGGACGAGAGCTGCATCCGTCGCCCCATCGGAGAATCTGCGGTCATGGAGGCGCAGTTGGCCCGCCTGGTGGAGTTCGCCGAGCTGCCGAACACCGTGCTTCAGGTGGCACCGTTCGACATGGGAGTTCGCCGCCCGTTCGATCTACCGATAACCGTGCTGACGCTGCCGGACCGGTCGCTCATGTCGTACGCGGAATCCTCACAGCGGGGACACCTCGACCGGGAAACCCCCTCTGTGGTGCCCATTTTGGGGGCCTACCATCAGTTGCAGGCCGAAGCCCTGTCCCAGGCGGCATCCGTGGCCATGATCAATCAGTTACGAAAGGGCACCCCGTGACGACCGAGCACCCGCAGTGGTTCACGTCCTCGTACAGCAACAACGGCGGCCAGTGCGTCGAGGTCGCCGCCAACTTCGCCCGCTCGCGCGGCGTCGTCCCCGTCCGCGACTCCAAGGACCCGGGCGGACCGGTCCTGGACGTCTCCACCGGAGCGTTCGCCTCGTTCGTGGCGGGCATCAAGAGCGGAAACCTCGACGCCGCCTGACACGGCACGGCACGGCACGGCACAGCGAAAGGGCACCCCGTGACGACCGAAGACCCGCAGTGGTTCACGTCCTCCTACAGCGGCAACGGCGGCCAGTGCGTCGAGGTCGCCGCCAACTTCGCCCGCTCGCGCGGCGTCGTCCCCGTCCGTGACTCCAAGGACCCGGGCGGACCGGTCCTGGACGTCTCCACCGGAGCGTTCGCCTCGTTCGTGGCGGGCGTCAAGAGCGGAAACCTCGACGCCGTGTGACCACCGCGCCACGCGCCCAACCCCCGTTGCCACCACGGCGGATGGCCTGCCGCGCCCACGCCCCGTACCGTACGGGTCCCGTACCGTACGGGCGGGGTGACGGAGGGGGGCCGGGCCATGGGTGCCGGACTGCGGCTGGGACCGCTGCTGAGGTACGTGGAGTGGCCGGACGGCGCCGGTACGGCCGACGGGGAGCCGTACGCGCCGACCGCGACGATCTGGATCGAGGCGGACCGGCCGCGCACCGCCGAGGTGCGGTGCGCGGACGGCGCGGGCGGCCGCGCCCGCACCTTCCAGGTCGCCGGCCACCACTACGCGCTCGTCCCGGTCACCGGTCTGGCGCCCGGCACGACCACGGCGTACGAGGTGCTGCTCGACGGCCACCGCGTCTGGCCGCCGCCCGGCTCGCCCCTCCCGCCGAGCACCCTCTCCGTCCCCGGCACCCCGGGCGCCGACGCCGGGCCGGGCATCGCCCACCAGCCGCTGCGCGTCACCTTCGGCTCGTGCCGCTGGGCGGCGACGGGGGCGACCGGCAGGCGGCCCGCCGGGCCCGACGCCCTCGGGGCGCTCGCCGCCCGGCTCGCCGCCGACCCGGCGGCGGACCGCCCCGACGTGCTGCTCCTGCTGGGCGACCAGGTGTACGCGGACCGGCCGTCGCAGGACACCCGGCGGTGGCTGGCGGCCCGCCGCGACCTCTCCGAGCCCCCGGGGGCGCAGGTCGCCGACTACGAGGAGTACACCCGCCTCTACCGGGAGTCCTGGCTCGACCCGCAGGTGCGCTGGCTGCTGTCCACCGTGCCCAGCATGATGATCTTCGACGACCACGACGTGATCGACGACTGGAACACCAGCGCCTCCTGGCTCTCCGAGATGCGCCGCACCCCGTGGTGGCGCGAGCGCCTGACGAGCGGCCTGATGGCGTACTGGGTCCACCAGCACCTGGGCAACCTCTCCCCCGCGGAGCTGGCCGCCGACCGGCTCTACGCGCAGGTGTGCGCGGCCGGTGACGGGACGGCGGCGCTGCGCCGGTTCGCCGAGGAGGCGGACGTCGACCCGGCTCGGATCCGCTGGAGCTACCGGCGCGACCTGGGGCGCACGCGGGTGGTGATGGTGGACACGCGCGCGGGCCGGGTGCTGGACGAGCAGAAGCGGGCCATCCTCGGCGAGGAGGACGCGCGTTGGGTGCGCGAGCAGGTGCTGGCCGGCCGGGAGGACCGCGACCACGTACTGGTCGGCAGTGCGCTGCCGTGGCTGCTGCCGCCGCTCGTGCACGACGCCGAGCGGTGGAACGCCGCGCTGTGCCGGGGCGAGCGCGGCGAACGCTGGGCGCGCGTGGGCGAGTCGGCGCGCCGCCACTCGGATCTGGAGCACTGGGCGGCGTTCCCCGCGTCGTTCGCGTGGCTGACGCGGCTGCTCGCGGACGCGGCGCTGGGCCCGGACGCCCCGGCGACGGTGGCCGTGCTCTCGGGGGACGTGCACCACGCGTACGTGGCGGAGCCCGAGCGGGAGCCGGCCGCGGCTGACGGCGCGCGGGTGCTGCAACTGACCTGTTCGCCGGTCCACCAGCGCATCCCGTACGTCCTGCGGCTCGGATTCCGCTTCGGCTGGAGCCGGGCGGGCCGGTGGCTGGGGCGGGCGCTGGCCCGGCACGGCCGGGTGGGCGCGGCGGAGACCGGCTGGGCCAGGACGGGCGGCCCGTGGTTCGGCAACCAGCTGATGACGCTGACCCTGCACGGGCGGAGCGCGCGGTTGCGCCTGGAACGCGCCCGTAGGGGCGGCGGTCTGACGACCGTGCACGAGCGGGCGTGGGTGGACGAACGGCCCGGTGAACGGGTCACGTCCGCGCGGATTCACGGAAGGTAACGTTCACCCCGGAGGTTCGGGCGGGGTCGCCGGAGGGGCATGATGGCCCGCACGATCCGCTTCCCGCCCCACCCTCCGGGAGTCTTCGTCTTGTCCTCCGTCCCCCCTGCCATAGCCCTCGTCGGCGCCGGTCCCCGCGGCACGTCGGTCCTGGAGAGGCTCTGCGCCTCCGTTCCGGAACTGGCCCCGGGGGCCGCTCCGGTCGTCCACGTCGTCGACCCCTCGCCCGCCGGGCCGGGCCGCGTGTGGCGGACCGACCAGGCGGGCGCGTTGCTGATGAACACGGTCGCCTGCCAGGTGACCGTCTTCACCGACGACAGCGTCCGCTGCGAGGGCCCGGTACGCCCCGGCCCGAGCCTCCACGCGTGGGCGGTCGCCCACGGCCACCCCCTGGGCCCCGACGACTACCCGCCCCGGGCGCTGTACGGCCGGTACCTGGCGTGGGCCTTCGCCCGGACCCTGCGCGGGGCGCCGCCGGGAACGGCCGTCCACGTCCACCGGGCCCGCGCGGTCCGCCTGGAGGACGAGGCGCCCGCTCCCGGCGCGGCCGGGGAGGACGCCCCGCGGCAGCGGCTGACCCTCGACGACGGCACCGTGCTGACCGGCCTCGGCGCGGTGGTCCTCGCCCAGGGGCACCTGCCGGAGACCCCCGACGCGGAGCGGACCCGGCTCGCCGCGCACGCCGCCCGGCACGGCCTGCGCCACCTCCCGCCCGCCAACCCGGCCGACCTCGACCTCTCCCCCCTCGCGCCCGGCGAACCGGTCCTCCTGCGCGGCCTCGGCCTCACCTTCTTCGACCACATGGCGCTGCTCACCGAAGGACGCGGCGGCCGGTTCGTCCGCGACGGCGCGGGGACCCTGACGTACCGCCCCTCCGGCCGCGAGCCGCGCCTGTACGCCGGGTCCCGGCGCGGCGTGCCGTACCAGGCGCGCGGGGACAACGAGAAGGGCGCGTCCCGGCGGCACCGGCCGCTCCTGCTCACCCCGGACGTCGTCGAGGCGTTCCGCAAGCGCGCCGAGGGCGGCGACCCACCGGACTTCGACGGCGAGATCCGGCCACTGGTCGAGCTGGAGGTGGAGACCGTCTACTACGAGGCCCTGCTGCGCCGGCGGGGCGAGCGGGACACGTCCCGCTTCCGCTCCCGTTTCCTCGCCTTCCGCGACGGCGCCGCACGCGACGCCGCCCTGGACGCGTACGGCGTCGACCCCGCCGACCGCTGGTGCTGGGAGCGGGTCGCGGACCCGGCGGCGGGAGAAACGTTCCGCTCCCCGGCCGCCCACCGGGCCTGGCTGCTGGAGCGGCTGCGCGCGGACGCGGCGGAGGCGGCGCTCGGCAACGTCTCGGGCCCCGTGAAGGCCGCGCTGGACGTGCTGCGCGACATCCGCAACGAGGTGCGGGCGGTCGTGGACCACGCCGGGCTGCCGGGCGGGTCCCGCCGCGACCACCTGGACCGCCGGTACACGCCGCTCAACGCGTTCCTGTCGATCGGTCCTCCCCGGCGCCGCGTCGAGGAGATGGCCGCGCTGGTCGAGGCGGGAGTCCTGGACGTGGTGGGCCCGGGCATGGAGGTCCGCGACGAGCCGGGCGCGTTCGTCGGGGTGTCGCCCCGGGTGCCGGGCTCGGCGGTCGCGGCGACGACGCTGATCGAGGCGCGGCTGCCCCACCCCGACCTGCGGCGCGCGGACGACGCGCTCCTCGCGCACCTGCTGGCGAGCGGCGGCTGCCGCACCCACGTCGTCGACGGCTACGACACCGGCGGACTGGACGTCACCGGGCGCCCGTACCACCTGGTCGACGCCCGGGGCGTCCCGCACCCGCGGCGGTTCGCGCTGGGGGTGCCGACGGAGGGCGTGCACTGGGTGACGGCCGCGGGCGCCCGGCCGGGCGTGGACTCGGTGACCCTGTCGGACGCGGACGCGGTGGCCCGTGGCGCCCTGCGCGCGGCGACCCGGAGGGCGCCCGCGCTCCCGCCCCGGTACGGGAGACGGCCGAATGTTGAACTTGCAAGTACTCCTTAGGCGCGCCTAACGTGGTGGCTCGTCGGTCACGTCCCCCCGCCGAAGGAGCCCCCATGCCCGGAATCACCAGCCGCCTCCAGCAGTCCCAGCCGTACGCGCTCGGACTGTTCCGGATCGTCGTCGGCCTGCTCTTCCTCTGCCACGGCGCCGCCAAGCTCTTCGGCGTCCTCGGCGGGGCGAACGGCAGCGGCGCCACGGTCCCGGCCGGCACCTGGCCGTTCTGGTACGCGGCCGTCATCGAGCTGGTCGGCGGCGCGCTGATCCTGGTGGGCCTGGGCACCCGTACCGCCGCCTTCGTCTCCTCCGGCGCGATGGCCTACGCGTACTTCAAGATGCACCAGCCGTCGGCGCTGTTCCCGCTGCAGAACGGCGGCGAGACGGCGGCCCTGTTCTGCTGGGCCCTGCTGCTGCTGGTCTTCACCGGCCCCGGCGCCCTGGCGCTGGACGCCCTGTTCCGCTCCCGCGAGCAGGAGGCCGGGCGGGCCCGCGCGACGGTCGCCGCCTGACCCGCGTCCGGACACCCGCCCCCACCCGGGCGGCGGCGCAGGGCACGGGGTCACCACCCCGTGCCCTCCGGTGCGTCGGGGGGAGCCGTGAGGCGTACGCTGTTCCGGTTCTCAGGGGTGAAGCGGGGAGAAAAGGTGCTGGAGAGCGTGGGGTGGCTGGCGGCGAGCCCGTGGATCTATGCCGCGGTGGCCGCCTCGGTGCTGCTGGACGTGTTCGTCCCGCTCCTGCCCAGCGGCGTCCTGGTGATCACGGCGGCGACCGCGGCGACCGCGGCCACGGCGACGGCGGCGCCCGGGGGCGTCTCGCTCGTCGCCCTCGCCCTGTGCGCGGCCACCGCCTCCGTCCTCGGCGACCTGGCCGCGTACCGCCTCGCCTGGCGGGGCGGCCCGCGCCTGGACCGGGCCATCGCCCGCTCCCGTCGGCTGACGACCGCGCAGGAACGTCTCGGCACGGCCCTCGGCCGCGGTGGCGGCGCCCTCGTCGTCATCGCCCGGTTCGCCCCCGCGGGGCGGTCGGTGGTGTCGCTCGGCGCGGGCGCGGCCCGGCGCAGGGCGCGCGAGTTCGTGCCGTGGTCGGTCCTGGCCGGGGTGGCCTGGGCCTCGTACAGCGTCGGCCTCGGCTACTTCGGCGGCCAGTGGCTGGGCGCGACGTGGTTCAGCGCGGCGGTCTCCGTCGTCGCGCTGTTCCTGGCGGGCAGCCTTGCCGCGTACGTCATGCGCCGCCCGGCGCCCGCGCCGGCTCCGGCTCCCGTTTCCTAGGGGCGGCGCCCCGGACCTCCAGGTCGTCGAGCAGCCGCCGGGTCGCCCCGGCCACCTCGGCGACGGCCCGGTCGAACACCTCCCGGTTGTGCGCGGCGGGCGCGCGGAACCCGGAGACCTTGCGCACGTACTGGAGCGCGGCGGCGTGGATGTCGTCCTCCGTGGCCTCCTCGGGCAGCACGGGCGGGCGGAGGGTCTTGATGCTGCGGCACATACCGGTCCTCGGTCCTCGGGCGGGCGGTGAACGGCGGACGGTCGGGCTCCGGGGCCGTCGGGCTCCGGGGCCATCGGGCTCCGGGGCCATCGGGCTCCGGGGCCGTCGACGGTCGGGCGGGCGGGCTGCGGGACGCCCAGGCGGCCAGACAGCCGGAAGGGGTCCCGACTCCAGGATGCACCCGTCCGGCATGTGATCAGATGAGCTCCATGATCGCGACGAGGACCCTGTACCTGTTCTGCTCCGCCGCCCTGCCCGTGTTCGACGTGGCGGGTGTGATCGAGGACGCCCAGGCGCGCGGCTGGGACGTCTGCCTCGGACTGACCCCCACCGCGGCGGACTGGCTGGAGCCGAGCCTGGACGGCCTGGCCGCGCTCACCGGCCACCCGGTGCGCGGCGCGTACCCCCGACCCGGCGAACCGGAGGTCTGGCCCGCGGCGGACGCGCTGCTCTTCGCCCCGGCGACCTTCCACAGCGTCAACGCCTGGGCGCTCGGCCTGACCGGCACGTTCGCGGTCGGCGTGGCCGCCGAGTGCGCCGGCCGGGGCGTGCCGACCGTGGCCGTACCGTGCGTGAGCGCCGCACACGCACGGCACCCCCGCTTCGACAGGGCGCTGGAGACGCTGCGGTCGGCGGGGGTGGTGGTCCTCCACGGCGAGGGCGGCCCCACGACGGACGTGCCCGGCCCGCAGTGGCCGGACCGGTGTGCGTGGGGTCCGGCCCTGGACGCGGTGGAGGCCGCACGCCCGGCGGTCTGACGCCGCCGGGCGGAGCCGCTCAGGTGTTGGGACGCTTGCCGTGGTTGGCCTTCTTGCCCTTGCGGGCGCGCCGCTTGTTGCCTCGCTTCGACATCGCGTACCTCCCTCCCGCCCCACAACGGGGCGTACCCGGGCGTTCCGGGCACCCGTCAGTCTAGGTTCGGGGGCTCGCTCCCGCACCAGCGCGCCGCTCCCGTCCCCCCGGGACGGACGACCCGACGGCGGGGCGGGCGTCCGGGCGAGCAGCCGGCCCGCCACCCGGTCCTGCCCCCGCTCCCGCCGTCGCGCGAGCAGCCGGCCCGCCACCCGGTCCTGCCCCCGCTCCTGCGGCCGGGCGAGCGGCCTGCCCGGCCCCCGCCTGGGTCGTCGACCGGCCCCCCGGTCCGACGACCTGCCGGGGGACCCGCGGAACGGCCCGGGCAACCGGCACGACGGCCTGCTCGGCCGGGGCCTGCGCCGCGCCCGGCCGGCCGGACCGCTCGGCGGTCTGCCGCAGCCGGTCCATCGCGTACGTCGCCCAGTCCGCCCGGTGCAGATGGCACCCGGCCGCGCCGACCATCGCCAACCGCCGGCACCGCCACCCCTGCTTGGTGACCGCCCCGCACCTGTCCTGTGTCCGCGCCATGCCGTACCCGCCTCTCCTCGTCCCCCCTCGTCCCCGTCAGCAGGGTGCGCCCGCCGTGCCGGACGGGGGAAGGCGCACCCGGCGTGACCCGGTGCGCTCCGGAGCGGCGGTGATCACAGGGGCGGGTCCCGGGCGCGGGGCCGGGCGCACGGCACGGCGCGGCGGCGCGCCGTGCGCCGCCGCGCCGTGGCACGGGCGTACACCCGCGATCCGGCACGCCCGCACCGGTCGTCCGCCGCCCCGCGGCCCGGGCCCGCGGCCCCACCCCCCGGGCCACTCACGGACCCCACCCACCGGCCCGCCCCCGGCCACCCACCTGGGAGGCCCGCCACCCCGCCGCTCCCCCCGCGACTCGGACCTGCCGCACGGCGGTACGGCGGCGGAAGGCCGGAAGCACCCCCGCCGTCTCCCGCGCTGGCGGATCCGGACGGCCGCGCCGCCCGTCCACCGCCGCGCCACCGGGCGCAGCTCGCAGCGGAGCCGCCGGGCGGCGCCCTCCCGTCGGGCCCCCACCGGGCGACGGTCGGGTCGCGGGTGAACCGCGGGCAGCGGCGGACGGCGCACCGGCCCGAGCCTGCCCCGCGGCCCTCGCGCGCCGCCTCGGCGAGGACGGCGTCGCCGTGCCGGACGATCGTGCGGGCGAAGCTCACCGCCGCCGACCGGACCGCGACCGTCGTCGTGGAGCGGCCGTCCGCGCGGGTGGTGGCCCGCCGGGCGCCCCTGGAGTGGCGCGCGTACGCGATGGACGACGGCTGCGGCGGGATGCCGACGCCCGCCTTCCACGCCTTGGACCCGGACGCCCGGCGGCCGTTGGCGCGTCCCACCGACGGGTCGGACGGCGGACGGCCGCTGCCCCCGACCCGGCTCCCGTACCGGGTGCGGGTCGACGACCCGCTCGTCGTGCGCCTGGAGGCGACGGCCGCGCGGTGCGGCTGCGAGTGGCACCTCGAAGCGGAGTGGAGCGACTGCGAGTGGTACCTCGCGGTGGACGGGAGCAGCGGGGACCGGCGCGGCGCGCTGCGGATCGACGACGGCGGACGGCCGTTCCGCACGAGCGGGTACGCGGCGGGCCGCCAGTACGGGTACGCGCACGGGACCGCGCGCTGGTCCCGCTGAACCACGGCCCGCCCCCGCGCCACGGAGTACCACCGCACCACCCCGGCCGGGCGCCGCACCACGCATCGGTGACCCGTCGCGCCCACCATCAGGTGAACGCCCGTACCCCGCACCGGCGATCAGCCCTGCCGCCCACCGGTGAACAGTCGTTCCCCCCGCGCCGTACTCCTCCGTGGCAATTCCTCGCCGGGCCGCGTGACGACCGCCCATGCCGGGCAACTCACTGTCAGGCGCCCGCTGCAAGGGCCCCGCCCCCCGCCACGAGCACCACCGCACGCCCCAAGGAGGAACGGATGGCCTGGTATCCAGGGGCTACGCGTATGGAACTACAGCCCGAGTCGGACGGACAACCCGCCATCCGGCCAACCCAGTTCATCCTCCACAGCGTCGCGGCCCCGTGGACGGCGCGCCGCATGTACGAGTACTGGCGCGACAGCGAGGGGCGGGAAGGAACCTCGAGCGGTTACCGGGAGGCATACCGCTCGAGGTACGCCGCTGCGGCGCGCAGGAGTTCCGGATCATCACGGAAGTTCCCGAGTCCGTGGTTGCACGCCCGGCACAGCAGACCGCGGACGCACTTCCCACAGATGCCGGAAGAACCCGGGCAACAGTCATGACCGTGATCAACGGACAGAGCGAGCCCCTCGCTGTCGGCCTGCTTGCAGATGCTGCACACGCCCCCTTGACTCGCCAGCATCTCCGCGTAGCGGCCCGGGGGCAGTCGGTACAGCGCCTTGCGCTGCACGTCCCTTCCGCAGCTTCGACAGTTCCCCTGCAATCCGTCCTTGGCCTTGGCGTTCCGGTTGAACATGTCGGGGTGGAGCCAGAGCAGACAGGTGCGGCACTGCTTCTCGCCCCGCGAGTTTCGGTCATGAGGTCTGGCGGACCGCCGGTCCGGCAGGGCAGTCAGCTCACGTCCCACGCTGCGCTGCCAATTGTGGCTCGCACACAGCCCCTTGCTGATGTACTTCCGCGTACATCCGGGAAACTCGCACCGTCGGGACTCCGTTGCCGCGCTGCCATGTACCCGATGCGCGATCCCAGGTCCTGTGTCTCCATGGCGCTGCCACCGCTGGTAGTGCATGGCGCACCACCCCCGGGAACGCACCCGTACCGGGCGGTCGCAACCCTCAACAGTGCAGATGAACTCGCCCAAGTCGACATCACCCAACAAATGTGTTCGAGTCAGAAGGAGGCACCCTGATGGCTTGGTGCCCGTTCGCGAAGAAGCTGGAGCTTCAGCCTGAAAGCGATCAGCAACCCGCTATCAGGCCGACGCAGTTCATCCTGCACAGCCTTGCTGCGCCGTGGACCGCGCAACGGCTCTACGAGTACTGGAAGACCAGCTCGCTCGAATCCCACTTCGGGCTCGGTTACGAGGGCGATCTGGCCCAGTACATCGGCACCGAGACCCGCGCCGACTCCAACTACGCCGCGAACCGCCGCCCGGACGGCACGGGCGCGGTCTCCATCGAGACGGCGTCGAACCTGAAGCACACCGACCCGTGGACGGACCGGCAGATCGAGCAGCTGATCCGGCTCGGGGTGTGGCTGCACCAGCGGCACGGCCTGCCCCTGCGGATCTGCCGCTCCGCCGGCGATCCCGGCTACGGCTACCACCGGCTGCACTCCGCGTGGTCGTCGGGCGGGACGTCCTGCCCGGGTGACGCCCGCGTGAACCAGTTCCGCAAGGTCGTCTTCCCCGGCATCGTCAACCGCGCCAACCAGTCGCCGTCACCCTTACCGCCCGAGGAGGATCCCGTGCCGGAGATGCTGCACGAGTCGAACGCCACCGACATGGAGCTCACGTCCGGGAACTGGACCGGGCTCTCCTTCCGCACCGCCGTCCTGCTCGTCGGCCCGGTCCGCCAGCACACCGTCGTCCACCTCGTCCTCGACGACGCCACGGCTCCCGACACCGTCGTGGAGGGCTGCTTCTACACGACCGACAAGAACGGCGGCGACCGCTCCCTGCACCTGCCGGTCCGCGGATACGGCCCGGGTGGGCACCAGTTCGCGTGCACGGCGGACGTCGGAGCCGGCCGCCACCTGCGCTTCATGGTCCGCGCGAGGACCCGTGACAGCCGCCCCGTGCGGCTGCTGCACCGCGCGGTGTCGGGGCCGTTCTGGAAGCTGTGAACCCGCGGCGGTCCCCGGCCGCCACGGGCGGGTAAACCCGTTGCGGGGCGGGCGGACCCGCTGCGAGGCTGCGGCCATGTCCGCGCATACGACCTCGTCACTCGGCGTGTCCGCCCTCTTCGACGGATCGGGCCGCCTCACCGCCATCCCCCGCCGGCCGGCCCGCCGCGAACAACTGCTCGCCCACCTCACCGAAACCCTCTTCGAGGAGGGCCGCCCGTACAGCGAGCCGGAGGTGAACGAGGCGCTGCGCACGGTCCACGACGACTGCTCGGCACTCCGCCGTTACCTCGTCGTCGCAGGTCACCTGTCCCGTACGCGCGACGGCCGCACATACCACCGCGCGGCGACCACCACCCTCCCGCCGACGGCCTGAGCCCACGCGCGTACGTCGGGGCCGTACCGCACCGGCCGGGCGGCGGCTCCGGGCGCCACGCCGTCACCCCGCGCGCCTCCCGCCGCGTGCGCGGGCTCCCCGGGAACGGACCCGTGCGCGGGGTCACGGGAACGGACCGATGTCGGACCCCCGGCCGTCGGTGTCGTACGGCCGGGGGCCCGCGGTGTGCCCGGCGGAGACCCGGAGGTCAGCCCGCGATGCGGAGGGTCCAGCGGCGGGAAGGGTGGGTGTCACAGGTGAACTGCACCAGCCGGACGTTGTTCTCGGTCGACGTGCCGCCGGCGACGGTGGCGCACTTGCGAGTGCCCGCGTTCACGACCTGGTAGGAGCTGCCGTTCCAGTTGACGACGCGCCAGCGGCGCGAGGGGTGGGTGTCGCAGGTGAACTGCACGAGCTGGACGTTGTTCTCCCGGGAGACGCCGCCGGCGACGGTCATGCACTTGCGGGTGCCGACGTTGACGAGCTGGTACGAGTTGCCGTTCCAGTTCGCGAGCCGCCAGCGGCGCGAGGGGTGGGTGTCGCAGGTGAACTGGACGAGCTCGACGTTGTTCTCGGTCGACGTCCCTCCGGCCACGGTGGCGCACTTGCGCGTCTGCACGTCGATCATCTGGACGGCTCCGTTCCCCGCGAGCCGTGCGGCGCTGTCCGGGGCCGGCTGCGCGACCACGGGGGCGGGGAGGACGAGGACGCCCGCGACCGCGAGACCCGTGGGAACGGTCAGGAGGCGGCGGGCCCGGGTGTACATGCGCATGAGAGTGCTCCTCTCGGATCCTGCGGGGGTGCCGGAAGGGCGCTGACGCGGCCGTCCGTCCCGTCCGTGGGGACGGCGACACACCGGCGGTACACCGCCCGACGGCGGATGTGGAGCGGTGGAGCTGCGAAGCGGCACCGCCGCCCCGGATCCGCCGATCGGCGAAGTGGCTCCCCGTCCAGGACTCCCGTCGCTGTGGCCGGCTGTCCGGCAGCCGGGTCCACACCCCGGCGCCGCACGAACGGCCCGCCGAGGAGCCGCGTATGAGGGCGCGGCCGCCTTCCCACTATCAGCGCCCGCCCATACCCCCGCAACCGCGACCACGACCAAGACCGGCGTCCCACGACCCGCGTCCCGCGTCCCGCGAGGGCCCCTCGTCACTCCCCGCCCCGGGCTCAGACGTCCAGGGGTTCCGCGCCGTGAGCCCGGGCGACCGCGTCGATCCGCGCGGCGAGGTCGAAGTCGGCGGCGGTGAGCCGGTGCCCGGCGTCATGGGTGGTGATCCCGAACCGGACGCGCCCCCACCGCAGGTCGATGTCGGCGTGGTGCCCGACCGCCCGCTCGACGTCCGCCACGTGCACGATCATCGCCACACCGCCGTGGTACCCAATGGCGTACGACCGGCTGATCTCGTTGCCCACCCGCCGCCACCCCGGCACCTCCCGCAGCGCGACGTCGACCTCGGCGCCCGTCAACGCCACCGGCACATCCCCCACGCCAACTCCCCTCCTGTGCAAGCCCCCTGACCCTGCCTGACCCACCAGCCGTCGCGCCGGGACTGCACCCCCACGTGCGGCTCGACCACGGCCCCAAGCAGCCTGCCACCCACGCCGCTCCCCGCCAAGGACCTGCCCCCGCGGCAGAGGCCGACCACCTCGACCACGCCGACCACTTCGGCGACTCCTCGGTCCCCAGACGAGAGGCCCCGACCGCGCGGAGCCCGCCGAGCACGACGCACTGCCTGCCGCTCCGGCTCGATCCACCTCCACGCAGACGAACGACCTGGCGGTCCACTGGTCCGCCCCCGGGCGTCCGACCACCGGTCCGGGTCCGTGTTGGTCGGAGCGTCGCCCCGGCAAGGCGGGAGCGTCCCCGCCGGTCGTCCTCACGCCGTCGAGCGGCCACTCCGCCGTACCGGACCGGCATGGCGAAGGCACCCGGCCGTCATCGACCGGGGGCCTTCGTGGGGGTGGGCGCGGACGCTTTCGCACCGCCGACATCTGCTGTGTAAGTTCGAGCTGATCTTGGCGGGGTGGCCTGGGCATTGCTGCGGCCGGACGGGAGCGCTCGCATACGCTCTCGTCCGGCGTCGTGGATGTCAGCTGTGGATGTCAGTCGCCCCCTCGATGCGCATTACGGGCGGGAGGTCGCCGAGGTCTGCAAGGCTGGTCGAGCGGCTGCATGGGGGCGGTGGCGGGCGACTGCGGTCGCGGTGGTTACGGTGGTTGCTACTTTCCTGCTGTACGGCGGCCGCACGATCGGGGGGATCATGGCAGCGCTGGGGTTCTTCTTCATCATCCTCCCGTGCCTCGCCGTCGTCAGCTTCACATGCTTTGCTGCATGTCGAGCCCAGAGACACAAGGCGTTCAAGGCTTTGGCCTATGCATGCCTGGGCCTCGGCCTCCTATGCGGCCTCACTCCCATCGGGATTGTCGTCTGGGCGTCTTCCCTGTAGGTGCCGTGCGCCGGCCCCGTGTTGCCAGGTTCCAGGTCGTGGCGAAGGCACCAGTTTGGAAATCCGTCGTGGCGCGAGTCACCGTGGGTTCAAATCCCACACCCACCGCAGGCGAACGGCCCCTGAAGGAGTGGTCACGCGGAACGTTGCGACGCTCGTCGAACCGCCCTCGGTGGAGGCCCGTGACCTGTCGCCCTGGTCGCTGGACGACACGCTCGACTTCCTCGCCGCCGCCCGGACCGATCCGCTCTACGCGGCCTTCGTCCTCGCCATCGCCCTCGGCTTCCGGCGCGGTGAGATCGTCGGCCTGCGCTGGGAGAACGTCGACCTCGACCGGCGGGAGATCCGCGTCCGCACCCAGCGACAGCGAGTCGGCGGAGAGACCTACGAGGATGATCCCAAGGGGCGCCGCCGGAAGCAGACCCTTCCCTTGCCCGCCATCTGCATCGCCCCGCTGCGCTGGCAGCGCCTCCGCCAGCTGGCCATGCGCGAGAAGGCCGGCGCCGCGTGGGAGGAGACCGGCTATGTCTTCACCACCCGGACCGGGCGGCCGATCGAGCCGCGGAACCTGTACCGGTCGTTCACCCGTGTCGCCCGCTCCGCCGACCTTCGGGTGATCCGGCTGCACGACGCCCGGCACGGCTGCGCCTCGCTGCTGACCGCCGCCGGGGTCGCGCCCCGCGTCGTCATGGAGATCCTCGGTCACAGCCAGATCGCCGTGACCATGAACGTGTACACGCACGTCGTGCAGGACACCCAGCGTGAGGCCGTCAGCCACATGGACCGGCTGCTCAGGAGGCGCCCTGGCCGCCGTTGACCGGCGCCGTTGACCGGCGCCGTTGATGTCGAAGCCGGATGTCAAAGACCCCCAACCGTCGTCGGCTGGGGGTCTTTTCGCTGGTGGGCGCGGACGGTTTCGAACCGCCGACATCTGCTTTGTAAGAGCAGCGCTCTACCCCTGAGCTACGCACCCGTGGAGTGAGGCAACAGCGTACATCGCGCACCGGTGGGGTTCGCAAACCGTTGCGGGGGCTGGCCCCACCCCCGGGCGGTGGGCCGCCGGATCGTGGGCGGGTGGGGCCGGCCGTACCGTGAGGGCGTTGTCGGTGGTCGTTTCCGGGGGAGTCGTCGTGGTCGCAGATCGTGTTCGTCGTCGTACCGTCCGCGCGTTGCTGGTGGTGTGTCTCGCGGTCGGGGTCGCCGGCTGCGGGGGTGTCGACGTGGCGGGGGCGCCGGTGGAGCGGAAGGCGTTCCCGTTCGACGGGGCGACGCTGACCGTGGACGCCGGGGACTCCGACGTGGAGCTGGTGCCGGCCGACGTGGCGGACGTCGAGGTGGCGCGGCAGGTCGACGGGTGGGTCGTGGCCGGGAACGGGCCCGAGGCGAGCTGGCGCATGGACGACGGAACGCTCATCCTGCGCGTCCGGTGCGAGGCGCTCGTCGAGAACTGCGGGGCCCGCCACGAGGTGAAGGTCCCGCGCGGCGTGGCCGTGACGCTCCGGGGGGACAACGGGACCGTCACCGCCGACGGCTTCACCGCGGCGCTCACCCTGCGCACCGACAACGGCGACCTGGCCGTACGGGACGCCCGCGGGCCGCTCGATCTGCACACCGACAACGGCACCCTCCGCGTCGAGGGCGCCGCGTCGAAGGCCGTGACCGCGCGCAGCGAGAACGGCGACGTCCACCTCGGTCTGCGCGCCGCGCCGGACCGGGTCGAGGGGCGCAGCGAGAACGGTGGGGTCGTCGTCGAGCTGCCGGCGGGCTCCGGGGCGTACGCCGTGGACGCCGGCAGCGACAACGGTGACGTCCGCGCCGACGTGCCCCGGGACCCGGCGAGCCCCCGCGCCGTCACCGCGCGCAGCGAGAACGGCGACGTGACGGTCCGCACGGCGAACTGATCCGCTCTCCCGTTCGTCGTACCTGGTGGGAGAATGAACCGGGTCGGTTCGGACACGCGCGGTACGGGGAGCGAATGTGACGGGGACAGGCACACGGCGGTACACGAACGATGTGCTCGCCCTCGTGTTGCTGCCCCTGTCGCTGCTGGTCGCCGCCTCGGCGGCGAGCTTCGCCGGGGGTGGCGGGGGCGGCGCGGGCGGCACGCGGCGCTGGTTCGGCGGTGGGCGCGCCGAGAGCCAGCGGGCCGACGCGCAGGCCGCGAAGGACGACGCGGCGGCCGCGTTCTACGAGCTGGACACCGCGCAGCGGGGCCTGCGGATCTCCATCGAGACGATCGCCGCCGTGGACGCCTCGCCCGCCGCGCGCCGGGTCGCCGACGAGTTCGCCGCGCTCGGGCGGCGCATCGACGAGGTGAGCCACGCGTACATCCAGGCCGTCGACGGTTACGACCTGGACCGGGTCGACCTGGAGGGTTCCGTCGCCGTGCGGGCCCGCGCCGATCTGACGCGGGCCAAGGAGGAGCTGGTCCGGGTCAAGGGCGAGCTGGAGCGGTTCGAGCAGGGGCTCGCGCCGCTCCTCGACACGGCCGAGACGCAGCTGGCGCGGCTGGCCCCGGCGGTCGAGCGGGCGCGTGCCGCGCTGCGCGCCGCCGGTGACGCCCTCGACGGCGTACGCGGCCGGGGTCTGCGCGCCGACGACGCGGCGGCCCGGCTCGCCGCCCTCGCGCCCGAGCTGACCCGGCTCAACGAGGGCGCCGGCAGGCACGGCGTCGCGGAGACCCTGGAGCGCGCCGACCGGGTGCTGCGCGAGGCGGAGGCGGTACGGGCGGAGGTCGAGCGGCTGCCGGAGCGGGCCGCCGAGACGGACCGGCGCCTGGTGTCGCTGCGGACGCGCGCCGAGGCCCTGGCGCACCGGGCCACCTCGGTGGAGCCGGTACTGAGCGAGCTGCGCCGCCGTTACAGCGCGGCGTGCTGGCAGGACCTCCAGACGGTGCCCGCGCAGGCCGCCGAGAGCGTGGGGCGGGCGCAGGCGAAGCTCGCCGAGGCGGCGCGGGCGCGGGAGGAGCAGCGTTGGCCCGACGCGACGGCCCTGCTCGGCACGGTGCGGGCCCTGCTCAACGCCACCGACGAGGCCGTGTCCGCCGCCGGCGACCGGCTGCGGCGGCTCGACGCCGTGTCGAAGGACCCCCAGCAGGAGATCGAGCGCACCCGGTTCACGATCCGCGATGCGCAGCGGCTCGCGATGGAGGGGCGCCACACGCCGGACCCCCGGCACGCCGGGCCGCTCGACGACGCGGTCGCCCGTCTGGAGCGGGCCGTCGGCGGGCTGGAGGAGCGGCACCCCGACTACTGGCACTTCCTGATCGAGACGGACGCGGTACGGGCGGCGGTCGGGCGGGTCGTGGAACGGATCCGCGAGGAGCGGGGCGGGGGCGCGGGCGGCGCCTGACCGATGCCTGACCGCGCCTGTCGCGGGCCCGCCCCAGGGGCCGACCGATGCCCGACCCGGGTTTGTTCCCGGCCCGGGCCGATCCGACGCCGGACCGGGGCCTGTCCCGCGCGCGCCTGCAGCAGGGCGCCGACCTGGGTGAGCGGCGCCCGGTGCGCGGCGTAGGGGCGGCCGTTGACGGTGGCGTGCCCGCTGGTGGGGGCGTCGAGGCCGAGGATCATGCGCAGGGTGGCGGACTTGCCGGCGCCGTTGGGCCCGAGGAAGCCGGTGACGGTGCCCGGGACAGGCCCCGGCCCGATGCACGACCGGGGCCTGTCCCGGGCCCGACCGGAGCCTGATCGGCCTCCCGGCTCGGCTCCGGCCGCGCGGTCCGATCGCCCGGCCCGCTGCCTGCCCCGACTGCCGGGCCACCGGCTGCTCCGACTGCCGCCACCGGCTGCTCCGACTGCTGCCACCGGCTGCCGGGCCCGGCGGCCAGGTCCCGGCTGTGCAAGGCCGTCACCGCACGCGGCGGCCCCGCGTCCCGGGCGGTACGCCCCGGAGCCGTACCGGGTCGCCGCGCGCGAGCCGTACCGGGTCGCCGCGCGGCCGTGCCGGGGCGGGGGCCCGGCCGATAACCTGTGCGCATGCCTCGCTACGAGTACCGCTGCCGCACCTGCGGCGACACCTTCGAACTGAGCCGCCCCATGGCGGAATCCTCCGCCCCCGCCGACTGCCCCGCCGGGCACGACGACACGGTCAAGCTGCTGTCGACGGTCGCGGTCGGCGGTACGGCGGCGTCCGCACCCGCTCGTCCCGCAGGCGGCGGCGGTGGCGGGGGGTGTTGCGGAGGCGGCTGCTGCGGCTGACCGGCCACCGGCCACCGGCCACCGTTTCCGGCAGGGCTCCCGCCGGAAACGGTGGCCCTACGCCGTAACGCCGGACCCGCCGCCACGCCGTGATACCCGCCTCGGACGGTGATGCGCCGGGGCCGGCCTCGTCAGGCCGCCGCGCGGACCGGGCGGGCCGCCGCCAGGAACCGGCGCAGGATCTCCTCCCCCGCCGCGACGCCCCGGTCGGCGAGGACCTCGACGTTCCCGGCGCGCCAGCCGGTGTCCGCCAGCTCGCCGTGGCTCGGCCGCCACGCGCGGTCGGCGGCGAGCAGCAGGTCCGCGTCGAGGAGCGAGTCGCCCGCCGCGAGGACCGTGGCGGCCCCGGTACGGCGGGCCACCTCCCGTACCGCGGCGCTCTTCGTCAGCGGCTTCGGCACGGCGTACACCTTCCGTCCCTGCAGGGAGACCGTCCAGCCGCGGCCCTCCGCCCACGCGGCCAGCTCCGCGAGCCAGCCGTCCGGCAGCAGGGCGCGCTCCACGACGAGGTACGCGAAGAGGTCCTCCGCGACGCGCTCCTTGAGCAACCAGGCGGGGTCGGCGGCGGCGAGCAGGTGCGCCCGCACCTCCGCCAGGGAGGCGCACTCGTCGGCGAGGCGGGCCGCGACGGTCGCCCGCCAGTCCGGGTCGGACTCGCCGTCGACGAGCAGGTGGCCGCCGTTCGCGCAGATCGCGTACCGGGGTTCCGGGCAGGGCAGCCGGATGCGCCGGTACTGCTCGCGGGTGCGGGTGGTCACCGGCGTGAACGTGGCGGAGCGGGCGAGTTCGGCCAGCAGCTCGGCGGCCGTCTCGGTGACGTACGACAGCGGTTTGCCCTGGTACACCTCGACGCAGAGCAGGCGGGGGGCCTCCGCGTCGGGGGCGGTGAGGGCGAGCGCCGCCGTCGAGTAGATCAGCGTGCGGTCGAGGTCGCTGGCGACCAGCGTGGGCCGGGCGGTGGTCACGGCGCGGTCACCGCCGCCCGGCCGTCGGCGCCGGTCGCGCCCCGCGTGTACTGCGGGTGGATCAGCCCGACGCAGGTGTACGGCAGGCCGTCCACCTCCTCCACCGGTACGCCGCGCTGCTCGGCGAGCAGCCGTACGTGGTCCAGGTCGGGGCCGGCGCCGCGTCGGGCGAGGACCTTCCACGGGACGCGGCGCAGCAGGACGCGGGTGGTCTCGCCGACGCCGGGCTTGACGAGGTTGACGTCGTGGATGCCGTACTCCTCGCTGATCCGCTCGACGGCCGCCCATCCCTCCCAGGTGGGGGTGCGGTCGGCGGCCAGGAGCCGGGCGGCGTCCGCGGCGACGGCCCCGGCGACCTCGTCGAAGCGGTCCGCGACCGCGTCGAGGAACGCGACGGAGACGTCCGTGTCCGCCAGTTCCCGGTAGTACTTCGCGCCGTGGTAGTCGTGCGGGCCGACGAGGTCGGCGCGCAGGACGGTGCGCGAGACGAGGCCGGAGACGGTGGAGTTGAGGCAGGCGGAGGGGATCAGGAAGTCCTCGCGGGTGCCGTAGGTGCGGACGCACGAGCCGGGGTCGGCCAGGACGGCGATCTCCGGGTCGAAGTCCGGGAAGTCGGCGAGGGCCGCCGCCAGCTCGCGGGTGATCGCCCCCTTGCCGGTCCAGCCGTCGACGAAGACGACGTCCCGCGGGTCGTGGTGGGCGCGCAGCCAGCGCAGCGCGTTGGTGTCGATGCCGCGGCCCCGGACGATGGACACGGCGTAGTGCGGCACGTCCAGCCCGTGCCGGTGGCGTGCCCAGCGGCGCATCAGCACGCCGACGGGGGTGCCGGCCCGGGCGAGGGAGACCAGCACGGGGCGCGGGGACCGTTCGGCGAGCACGGTCTCGGTGACCACGCCCACCGCGTGGGCGATCCGGGCGGCGGAGCCGTCGAGGGCGGTGTGGAACAGCTTCTGGTACCGGTCGCTGGGCTGGTACTCGACGGGCAGGGACTCCGCGTAGTGGGCGCCGCCGCTCTGGATGGCCTCTTCGCGCTCCTCGGTCGGCGCCTCGAGCTCGACGTCCGACAGGTCCTGGAGGAGCCAGCCGACCTCCTCGGGGGCGTAGGAGGAGAACGCGGGTCCGCGCAGGGGGTCGGGCAGCATGCCCGCTCCTTCCGGTACGTACGAGGGGACGGCGGCGAGCACGACGCGCGGAACGTGCGCGGCGAGCTGCGCCGGCAGGCCGTCCGGGGCGTGGAGCGGCGGGGTGTCGCCGGTCGAGTCGACGACGAGGGCGACGGCGTCGAAGCCGGCGCCCGCGACGTTGTAGGCGTAGCGGTCGCCCGGCCCGTCGGCGGGGTCGTCGTGGGCGGGGAAGACCAGGCGGGTGCGGATGGCGTAGCCGGGGTCGTCCACCGCGAGGACGGGCGAGCGGGTGGTCGTCGAGAACCGCACGTCGGCGTGGGGGGCGAGGTCTTCCAGGGCGGCGGCCAGGGCGAGGGGGGCGTACATGAGCTCCTCGCTGCCCAGGACGAGGACGCGGGGGCGGCGCCCCCCGGACCCCGCGGGAGCGACCGGCCCGGGCGCCGGGGCGTCGGTGCGGATCGCGGACGGGGGCACGGCCGCACCGGACACCGACCGGGGCCTGGCCGCACCGGGCACGGATCCGGACGCCGGCGCCGCGGGCAGGTCGAGGGCCGCGGCCAGGCGGGCCGCCATCGCCGGGAGCGCCGCGTCGAGACGGGCCCGGTGCGCGGGGGTGAAGCCGTGGCGGCCGCCGTCGGGGAGCCCGGCCGGCCAGCCGAGGTCCACCCGCCGTACGGCGCCCGTGTCGCCGGAGACGACGGGCGCGGGCACCGTGTGGGCGGCCACGAGGGCGCGGCCCTTCTCCAGGACGCCCTCGGGCAGTCGTACCGTTCCCGCGGCGAGCGCGACCAGGTCGACGCGGGCGCCGATCTCCTCGGCGAACTCCGCCAGCCGGCCCTGGTCCGCGTCCGACCGCATGTCGACGAGCGCCACGATGACGTACCGGTCACGCGGGTACCGCTCGTGCAGCGCCCGCACGGTGTTGAGCACGGTGTTGCCGGTCGAGAACTCGTCGTCCACCAGCACCAGCGGCCCCGCCCCGGCGAGCAGCCCGGGGTCCTCGGGGAGGAGGAGGTGCGAGGTGTGGTGGGAGTGCGACTCCTCGAAGCCTGCCGCCCGGGCCACCCCGGGTACGGGACGGCGCGTGGAGTGCAGGTACGGGGCGTGCGCCAGCCCGTCGGCGACGCAGTGGCCGAGGCCGGTCGCGGTCTCCGCGTACCCGACGACGACCGCCCGCCGCGCCTCCGCGTCGCCCAGCAGCGCGCGGACGCGGCGCCCCAGCTCGTGGCCGGTGCTCCGGACCACCGCCGGGCTCTGCGGCACGTGCTTGCCGAGCACCGAGGAGACGAGGAGGTGCGCCCGCTTGGGGTTGTCCCGCAGGGCGAGCCCCAGCAGGCCGCGCAGTCCCTCGTCGTCGCCCCGCCGTGCGGCGAGCTCGACCCCGAGTCTCTCGGCGACCCATGTCCCGGTCCACACCGCGCTGTGAATGACGTGCCTCTTCTCTGTCGGGTACCGGTGGCCGGTGGCCGGTTCGGGAGCCCCGGCCGGTTCGGCAGCCCCGGCCGGTTCGGGGACGCCCGCCGGTCCGGGGACGCCCGCCGGTCCGGGGACGCCCGCCGGCCGGGGCGGCGCGCCGCTCACGGTACCGTCAGGCCCGCGGCGAGCAGTTCGACGAACCCCACGTCTGCCTTGGCCACGCCGAACACCTCGGCGCGCCGGAGGGTCCGCTCCGCCCAGGCGCGGTGCGGCTTCACCTCGTTCATCTTGTTCGTGTAGGCGGAGCGCATGACCCCGCCGCCGGTGCGCTCCGGGCGCAGGATGTCCCGGGCGTCGCTGTACTCCTCGTGGCTCACCACGGACAGGGCGTGCACCGGCTGCACGTGGGAGGGGTGGATGCAGGTCTTGCCGAGCAGGCCGTTGGCCCGGTCGAGCTCGATCTCCCGCAGCAGACCGTCCAGGTCGTGCTCGATGAGCGCCGTGCGCAGGGCGTCGGCGCGGCCCTCGGTGAAGGGGCTGCGCCGCAGCATCGGTTTGAACATCCGCTCCTGGAGCCGGAAGTACTCCCAGACCGGTCCGGTGATGGTGAAGCCGGAGCCGTCCGCGCGGCCCAGCACGTTGACGACGTCGGCGATGACGTGCGCGACGACCTGCACGTCGTACGCGGTCATGTCGGGGGTGCGGCGCAGCCCGTACGCGGAGCAGAAGTCGGTCACGCCGAGCCGGAGCGCGAGGACGCGGTCCCGGTAGGCGGTGACCGAGCGGGCTATCCCGGCGAGGGTGTCGGCGCGGGTCTCCAGGTGCAGGAGGTCCGGGGACTCCAGGACCGGCATCGCGTACAGCGGGCGGCCGCCGAGGGCGTCCGCAGTGCCGGGCTCCTTCTCGGTCGCCGCGATGGCCTCCAGGAAGGGCGTACCGCGCTTCTCGGTGAACTTCGGCAGTACGAATCCGGACAGCAGCCGTACCGCCGGTCCGAGCCGGCGGGCGAGGTCCGGTATCTGCTCGGGCTCGCGGACGCGGACGAAGAGCAACGGCAGCTCGCCGGGCCTCGCGGCCAGGTCGGTGAACTGGCGGACGAGGTTCTCCTCGGCGCGCTCGACGTCGGCGTCGGCGATGGAGTCCTCCAGGCAGACCACCATCGACACGACACCCCGTCCGACCTGCTTCTTCACGTCGTCGGCGAGCGCCGGGCGGGTGGCGGGGCTGTAGAGGGTGGCGCCGAGGGCGGACGCCAGGACACGGGCGGGTGACCCGCTGTCGAAGGCGCAGGGCTCCCGGTGGAACAGCCTGGCCCGAGCAGCAGGCGAGATGTGCCCGAAATGACGCATGCGGTTTCCCCGTACTGCCGTGGTGTTGTGCGTGGTGTTCTGCCGTGGTGTTCTGCCCCGCGGCGCCGATGACATGTGGCCGGTAATAGTACGTAAGGACAAGTGTCGCCGGTTCCCTGTCGATGTGAACGCCGGGTGACGTCGCGATGCCCTCCGGGTGCCGCTCCCTGTCGCGGCCCGGTGCGTGCCCGTGCCGCGGCGGACCGGGTGCCTCCGCGCCGCGGCGCGGGGCGCGCCATGCCGGGGAACGGCCCCCGCGTTGTCCCCCGGGCGGGTGGCCAGGCAGGATGACGGGCATGACGCACGAGATGCCGAAGGGCTCGAACGTCCCGCTCGACGCCGCGGCCGTACGGGCCGTACTGTGCTGGACCCCTGGCCAGGGGGTCCCCGACGTGGACGCCTCGGCCCTGCTGCTCGGCCCGGACGGGCGGGTGCGTTCCGACGAGGACTTCGTCTTCTACAACCAGCCGCGGCACCCGTCGGGCCTGGTCCGGCGCCTGCCGAAGAAGCGGGTGGAGGACGGGCTCACCGACACGGTCGAGGCGGACCTGGCGACGCTCGACGCGTCGGTGGACCAGGTGGTGATCGCGGCATCATCGGACGGCGCCTCGTTCGAGCACGTTCCCGACCTGCGGATCCTCCTCTTCGACGCGGCCGCGGGCGAGGGCGCCGAGGCGCTGGCGTCGTTCCGCGTGCGGCCGGAGACGGGCGAGGAGACGGCCATCATCTGCGGCGAGGTGTACCGCCGCGGCGAGGGGTGGAAGTTCCGCGCGGTCGGACAGGGCTACCCGACGGGTCTGATCGGGCTGGCCACGGCGTTCGGCATCTCCGTCGAGGAGGAGGAAGGCGACGGCGCGGACGCGGACGCGGCTGAAGGTGCCGGGGGCCCGTCGGACGGGCCGTCCCCCGACCTGCCGTCGGACCCGACCGGCCCGGCGTCGGACCCGACCGGCCCCGCGTCGGACGCCTCGGATCTCCCGCCGGCACCGCGCGCGAACCCCGACGACGCGACCCAGGCCATGCCGGCCCCGCCGCGTCCCTCCGGTACCCCCGGGTCCGCCGCGCCGGCCCCGGGCGGTGCCGTGCCCGGCTTCCCCGGTGCCACGGGGGCGCCCGCGCTGGGCGTCGTACCTCCGCCGCCACCCGTGCCGCCCTCGTACGGCTACCCGCAGCCGTCCTACGGGTACCCGCGGCCCGACGCGGCCCAGCCGTCGTACGGGTACCCGCAGCCCGGCGGCGCGGGGCAGCCGGCGTACGGCTATCCGCACCCGACGGGCGCGGCGGCCCACCCGGGCGCGGGGGCCGCGCCACCCATCCCGGACCCCGAATTCCGGCTGCCGCCCATGGGGCCGCAGTTCCAGCGCCCCTGACGCCCGGGGCGCCGCGGCCGGTCGGGCGGGGACGTCACGCCTTGCCCGCCTTGAAACCGCGGCCCCACTGCATGCCCCAGCCGTACATCCGGTCCAGCTCGCCCTGGAAGCCGTAGACGAACTTGACCTCCCGCCGCACCACGAGCTCGCCCTTGACGTTCTCCAGCAGGAAGACGGCGCAGGAGCGGGCCTCGGGGGCGCGCTCGTCGAGCTCGATCTCGATCCTCGGGCCGTTGCTCGGGTAGAGCGTCATGGTGGCGTGCGTGCGGTCGAAGGCGGGGGTCTGGTCGTAGATGTAGACGAAGAACAGCAGGCGCTTGATGTCGTCGCGGTGATCGAGGTTGACGAAGATCGTCTCGCCGGAGGGTGAGCCGAACCGGTCGTCGCCGCTCAACTTCACGTACGGCGGGTCGTTGAGGTCGCCGAAGAAGCCGCCGAGGGGCTGGACGACGCCCCTGGCGCCGTTGCTCAACTCGTACAGGCACCCGATGTCGAGGTCGACGGTGGCCACGCCCTGCGTGTGGGCCTGGACGGGCTCGGGCTGGAAGAACCGCAGCGGGTGCCGCAGCAGCCGGCCGCTCCGCCGGGACCGGCCGTCGAGATCCGACGTCCGCATCTTCCAGGAGAGGTTGACGCGGAGGTTGCCGGTCGCGGCGCCCTGTTTGGTGAGCGAGACCGACGGGCGGCGCCGCGTGAGGTCGATCGCGTTGGTGACGGCGCTGCCCGAGTCGAACTGCGCCGTCCTGTTCGGTACCAGGTTGTCCCAGAAGGCCATGCCCCACCCCCACGGTGTTCGGATGCGCGCGCGGGGCGGCCGGGAGCACCCGGCCGCCCCGCTGAGAAGCGTTCCGCATCACCGGGGTGGTCACACCCCGGTCTCATGCAGTGGTCGTCACACTCCGGACGGGACCCCGGACTTCTCCCCGGCCCCCTCCGCGTCCGTGAGCCGCTTGTTGCGGCGGACGGAGGAAAGGAAGGAGGCGGCGATGAGGAAGACGCCGATGAAGCCGGTGATGAGCTCGCTGATCTCGTGCTGGATGGTGATCAGCAGGATCACGGCGAGGGCGCCGATGGCGTAGTGCGCGCCGTGCTCCAGGTAGACGTAGTCGTCCAGCGTGCCCTGGCGGACCAGGTAGACGGTGAGCGACCGGACGTACATGGCGCCGATGCCGAGGCCGAGCGCCATCCAGAAGATGTGGTTCGTGATGGCGAAGGCGCCGATGACACCGTCGAAGGAGAACGACGCGTCGAGGACCTCCAGGTACAGGAAGAGGAAGAAGGCCGCCTTGCCGGCGAGGCCGACCGCGGACACCGGCTTGCCGGCGCGCTTGGCCTGCTCCTCCTCCTCGTGCTCGCGCTCCTCCTCTTCCTCCAGCTTGTCCTCGAAGTAGCCGGAGAGGCCGCCGACGACCAGGTACGTGATCAGACCGGCGACACCGGAGAGCAGCACCGTGGCCGACTTGTCGACGTGCCCGGTGCTGGTGTGGGCCTCGGTGGCGAAGGTGATGGCGGTGAGCAGGAGGACGATCAGCGCGATGCAGACGGACAGCATGTCGACCTTGCCGAGCTTGGCGAGCGGGCGCTCAAGCCACGCCAGCCACTTGTGCTCGCGCTCCTCGAAGATGAAGTCGAGGAAGATCATCAGCAGGAACATGCCGCCGAAGGCGGCGATGGCCGCGTGGGCGTCGGTGACGAGGTCTTCGTACTGCTTCGGCTGGTCGAGAGCCAGCTGAACGGCCTCGATGGGGCCGACCTTGGCACTGATCGCGACGATGACGACCGGGAAGACCAGCCGCATGCCGAACACCGCGATCAGGATGCCGATCGTCAGGAAGATCTTCTGCCAGAAGGCGTTCATCTTCTTGAGGATTCCGGCGTTGACGACCGCGTTGTCGAAGGACAGGGAGATCTCGAGGATGGACAGGATCAGTACGATCCCGAACGCCTCCCACCCCCACTGCCAGGCGGCGAAAGCAAGGCCGAGCGCCGTGACGGCGAACGACCAGCCGAAGGTTTTCAGAACCACTGACTACCCAATCATGTTGGGGGTCCCCCCGGGCGAATCCTGCGGGAGGGGCTCCTCCACGCCGAGTGCGCCGGGTCGTGAACGAACCCTGAGACGAGCTTTAGGAAACATTGACCCCGAAGTCTAGAGCGATGCCCCGGAGGCCGGACGCATACCCCTGACCCACGGCCCGGAACTTCCATTCCCCGCCGTAGCGGTAGAGCTCACCGAAGATCATCGCGGTCTCCGTGGAGGCGTCCTCGCTCAGGTCGTAGCGCGCGAGCTCCTGGCCGTCGGCCTGATTGACGACCCGGATGAAGGCGTTGCTGACCTGGCCGAACGTCTGACCGCGGTTGTCCGCGTCGTGGATCGAGACCGGAAAGACGATCTTGTCGCAGTGGAGCGGTACCTGGCTGAGGTCCACGATGAGCGACTCGTCGTCGCCGTCGCCCTCACCGGTGAGGTTGTCGCCGGTGTGCTGCACGGATCCGTCGGGGCTGACGAGGTTGTTGTAGAAGATGAACCACTCGTCGCCGAGGACCCTGCCGGACTGGCAGAGCAGCGCGCTGGCGTCGAGGTCGAAGGGCGCTCCCGTGGTGGAGCGCGCGTCCCAGCCGAGTCCGACCAGCACCTGCGTCAGATTGGGTGCGGCCTTGGAGAGGGAGACGTTGCCTCCCTTGGCGAGCGTGACGCCCATGACGATGATCCTCCCCGGTGACGTACTGCGTGTGGTGCGTCGTGTGCCGCGCGGTGCCCGTGTGACGTGCGGCGTGTGCAGGGGCAGGTCCGGCGCCGCACCCGGTGGCGCGGCGCCGGACGGAGCTCCGGTACGGCTCAGACGTTCACGCCGAAGTCCTGCGCGATGCCGCGCAGGCCCGAGGCGTAGCCCTGGCCGATGGCGCGGAACTTCCACTCCGCGCCGTGGCGGTACAGCTCTCCGAAGACCATGGCGGTCTCCGTCGAGGCGTCCTCGCTCAGGTCGTAACGGGCGAGCTCGTCGTTGTTCGCCTGGTTCACCACGCGGATGAAGGCGTTGCGCACCTGGCCGAAGGACTGCTGGCGGTTCTCGGCGTCGTAGATCGAGACCGGGAAGACGATCTTGTCCACGTCGGCGGGCACCGACGCGAGGTTGACCTTGATCTGCTCGTCGTCGCCCTCGCCCTCACCCGTGAGGTTGTCGCCGGTGTGCTCGACGGAGCCGTCCGGGCTCTTCAGGTTGTTGAAGAAGACGAAGTTGCCGTCGCTGGCGACCTTGCCCTGGTCGTTCAGCAGCAGAGCGCTCGCGTCCAGGTCGAAGTCCGTACCGGTGGTGGTGCGGACGTCCCAGCCGAGGCCGACCGTGACCGCGGTCAGGTTGGGCGCGGCCTTGGTCAGCGAGACGTTCCCGCCCTTGCTGAGGCTGACTCCCACGAGTCCCTCCATTGGTTTCCAGGGGCAGCGCCCCCGTCGTGCGTTGGCATCGGATCAACGAGTGGATCCTAGTGACCGGTTCCCGCCGTGAGCAGGCCTTTGGACCGATGAATCGGCGGCGGCGGGCGCACCCACGGACGATCATGCGGCTACGGGGGCCCCGGCTGACACGATGGCCACCCGGCGCCCCTCGGGCCTCATCGACCTCAGAGCTCGCCGAGGGCCTTGATGTAGTCGTCGATGTCCCGCGCGTCCGGCAGGCCGTTGACGACGGTCCAGCGCACGACGCCGTCCTTGTCGATGATGAAGGTGCCGCGGACGGCGCAGCCCTTCTCCTCGTCGAAGACGCCGTACGCCCGGGAGACCTCGCCGTGCGGCCAGAAGTCCGAGAGCAGCGGGTACTCCAGGCCCTCCTGCTCGGCGAAGACGCGCAGGGTGTGGATGGAGTCGTTGGAGACGGCCAGCAGCTGGGTGTCCTCGTTGACGAAGCGCGGCAGCTGGTCACGGAGCGCGCACAGTTCCCCCGTGCAGACCCCCGTGAAGGCGAACGGGTAGAAGAGGAGCACGACGTTCTTCTCGCCGCGGAAGTCGCCGAGACGCACGGTGCGTCCGTGGTTGTCCTTCAGTTCGAAGTCCGGGGCCTTCGTGCCGACCTCGATCGCCATGTGAACGCATCCCTTCGGTGGGCGGATCGCTGGGGACCCACCCTACGCAACAAGGCCCCCGCCGATCGCTCGGCGGGGGCCCCTCGACTCTGGGAGCCGGCGGTCAGCGCTTCGACTTCGCCGCCTTCGGGCTGACCAGGCGAGTGCCGACCCAGTCCTTGCCCGCGTTGATGCTCCGGGTCTGCGACAGGCCCGCGGTCTGCGCGGCCTCGTTGATGTCGCTGGGCTCGATGTAGCCGTCACGACCGGTCTTGGGCGTCATCAGCCAGATCTGGCCGCCCTCCTCGATCAGGCCGATGGCGTCGACCAGTGCGTCCGTGAGGTCGCCGTCGTCGTCGCGGAACCACAGCACCACGGCGTCTGCGACGTCGTCGTAGTCCTCGTCGACGAGTTCCTGGCCGATGACAGCCTCGATGTCCTCACGGAGCTCCTGCTCGACATCGTCGTCGTAGCCGATCTCCTGGACCACCTGTCCGGGCTCGAACCCCAGCCTTGCGGCTGGGTTGGTCCGCTCCTCCGCGTGGTCCGCGGTCGCGCTCACGGCTTGCCTCCTGATCATGGGTGGAAAAGTACTCGGGCCGCGCGCGTGCGCGTGGCATTGGGCGTAGTCCACACGTGCTGGACGGATCGCGCAAGTACCCGGCGACCTAGACCGCCGAAACGGTGACTTTTGGGGCCGTCTTGCCGCAACTCCGGGTACCCACCCTCTCCGCCTTCTGACACACACCACACCTCTTGACCCACTTTAGGGGGTTGTATGACGCGGGTGCCCCTCGGGGGCGTGGACCAGGGCCGGCGCCCGCACCCGGCTGCGTGTGCGGACGGCCGGAGGGTGCCGGTTACCCCAGGGTAGAGATGACGGGCGCGCCCACGGGGTACACGATGGTGGCGACGCCGACCGCAGAGCCGACATCCCGACCGCAATCCAGTCCTCACGGCACCTCCCGTGACCACCTCGAACAGCGAAGGAACAGCGTGGCTTCCGGATCCGATCGCAACCCGATCATCATTGGCGGCCTTCCCAGCCAGGTCCCGGACTTCGATCCGGAAGAGACCCAGGAATGGCTCGACTCCCTCGACGCCGCCGTCGACGAGCGGGGGCGCGAGAGGGCTCGCTACCTCATGCTCCGCCTCATCGAGCGCGCCCGCGAGAAGCGCGTGGCCGTGCCCGAGATGCGCAGCTCGGACTACGTCAACACGATCGCCACCAAGGACGAGCCGTTCTTCCCCGGCAATGAGGAGATCGAGCGCCGGATCCTCAACGCCACGCGCTGGAACGCGGCCGTCATGGTCTCCCGCGCGCAGCGCCCCGGCATCGGTGTCGGCGGGCACATCGCCACCTTCGCCTCGTCGGCCTCCCTGTACGACGTGGGCTTCAACCACTTCTTCCGGGGCAAGGACGAGGGCGACGGCGGCGACCAGATCTTCTTCCAGGGGCACGCCTCGCCCGGCATCTACGCCCGGGCGTTCCTGCTGGACCGGTTGAGCGAGCCGCAGCTGGACGGCTTCCGCCAGGAGCGGTCGAAGTACCCGAACGGCCTGTCGTCGTATCCGCACCCCCGGCTGATGCCGGACTTCTGGGAGTTCCCGACCGTTTCGATGGGCCTCGGCCCGCTGGGCGCGATCTACCAGGCGCGGATGAACCGCTACATGGAGGCGCGCGGCATCGCCGACACGTCGCGGTCGCACGTGTGGGCGTTCCTCGGCGACGGCGAGATGGACGAGCCGGAGTCGCTGGGCCAGCTCACCATCGCCGCCCGCGAGGGGCTGGACAACCTCACCTTCGTCGTCAACTGCAACCTGCAGCGCCTGGACGGCCCGGTCCGCGGCAACGGGAAGATCATCCAGGAGTTGGAGTCGGTCTTCCGCGGCGCCGGCTGGAACGTGATCAAGCTGATCTGGGACCGCTCCTGGGACCCGCTGCTGGCGCAGGACCGGGACGGGACCCTGGTCAACAAGATGAACACGACGCCCGACGGGCAGTTCCAGACGTACGCCACCGAGACCGGCGGCTACATCCGGGAGCACTTCTTCGGCGACGACCACCGGTTGCGCGCGATGGTCGAGGGGATGAGCGACCAGCAGCTGCTGCACCTGGGGCGCGGCGGGCACGACCACCGGAAGATCTACGCGGCGTACGCGGCGGCCAAGGCCCACAAGGGCCAGCCGACGGTGATCCTGGCGCAGACGGTCAAGGGCTGGACCCTCGGCCCCAATTTCGAGGGCCGCAACGCCACCCACCAGATGAAGAAGCTGACGGTGGACGACCTCAAGCGCTTCCGCGACCGGCTGCACCTGCCGATCCCGGACAGTCGGCTGGACTCCGGCCTCCCGCCGTACTTCCACCCGGGGCGCGACTCGGAGGAGATCCAGTACATGCATGACCGCCGCAAGGCGCTGGGCGGGTACGTCCCGACCCGTGTCGTGCGGTCGCGGCCGCTGGCGCTGCCGGAGGACAAGACGTACGCGGCGGTGAAGAAGGGGTCCGGTCAGCAGTCCATCGCCACGACGATGGCGTTCGTACGGCTGCTGAAGGACCTGATGCGGGACAAGGAGATCGGCAAGCGGTTCGTGCTGATCGCGCCGGACGAGTACCGCACGTTCGGCATGGACTCGTTCTTCCCGAGCGCCAAGATCTACAACCCGCTGGGCCAGCAGTACGAGGCGGTCGACCGGGAGCTGCTGCTCGCCTACAAGGAGTCGCCGACCGGTCAGATGCTGCACGACGGCATCTCCGAGGCGGGGTGCACCGCCTCGCTGATCGCCGCCGGCTCCGCCTACGCGACGCACGGCGAGCCGCTCATCCCGGTCTACGTCTTCTACTCGATGTTCGGTTTCCAGCGGACCGGTGACCAGTTCTGGCAGATGGCCGACCAGCTGGCGCGCGGTTTCGTCCTCGGTGCGACCGCCGGCCGCACGACGCTGACCGGTGAGGGCCTGCAACACGCGGACGGCCACTCCCAGCTCCTGGCCTCGACGAACCCGGCGTGCGTCGCGTACGACCCGGCGTTCGGGTTCGAGATCGCCCACATCGTCCAGGACGGTCTGCGGCGGATGTACGGCTCGTCGAAGGAGCACCCGCACGGCGAGGACGTCTTCTACTACCTGACCGTCTACAACGAGCCGATCCAGCACCCGGCGGAGCCGGCCGACGTGGACGTGGAGGGCATCCTCAAGGGCATCCACCGGTACCGTGCCGGGGAGTCCGGGGACGTCCCGGCGCAGATCATGGCGTCCGGCGTGGCGGTGCCCTGGGCCGTGGAGGCGCAGCGCATCCTCGCCGAGGAGTGGAACGTCCGGGCGGACGTGTGGTCGGCGACGTCGTGGAACGAGCTGCGCCGCGACGCGGTGGAGGCGGAGGAGTACAACCTCCTGCACCCGGAGGAGGAGGCCCGCGTCCCGTTCGTGACGCGGAAGCTCTCGGGCGCCGAGGGGCCCTTCGTGGCCGTCTCCGACTGGATGCGCTCGGTCCCCGACCAGATCTCCCGGTGGGTGCCCGGCCCGTACAACTCGCTCGGGGCGGACGGCTTCGGCTTCGCCGACACCCGTGGCGCGGCCCGCCGCTACTTCCACATCGACGCGCAGTCGATCGTGCTGGCGGTGCTCACGGAGCTGGCGCGGCAGGGCAAGGTGGACCGCTCGGCGCTGAAGCAGGCGGTGGACCGCTACCAGCTGCTCGACGTGTCGGCGGCCGACCCGGGCCCGGAGGGCGGCGACGCCTGACAGGCGGTACGGACGGTACGGCGGCCGGTGGGCCGGGCGCGACGGCGTCCGGGCCGCCGGCCGCCGCCTACTATGCGCGGCATGAAGGAACCGACGGCGCAGGTCCGGTGGGAGCAGCGCACACAGGGACCCCTGCTCGCCCTGGCGGTGGCGTTCGGTGTCGCGTACGCGGTGTCGATCGTCGCCACGGAGGCGGGGCCGTGGGTCAACGCGGTGTGCATGGGTGTGGAGTGGGTGGTGTGGGCGGCGTTCGCCGTCGACTACGTCGTGCGGCTCCGGCTCGCTCCGTCGCGTCGGCTCTTCGTGCGCAGTCACTGGCTGGACCTCCTGGCGGTCGCGCTTCCGCTGTTCCAGCCGCTGCGGCTGCTGCGGCTGGTCTCGACGCTCCTGCTGGTGGGCCGGCGGGCCCGGATGGCCTCGCAGGTCACGCTGACGACGTACGTGGCGGGCTCCGTCGCCGGATTGTTGATGTTCGGCTCCCTCGCGGTGCTCCAGGTCGAGCGGGACGCGCCGGGTGGGAACATCCGGACGTTGGGCGACGCGGTGTGGTGGTCGTTCACGACGATGACGACCGTGGGCTACGGCGACCTCGCCCCGACCACCGGGCTCGGCCGGCTGCTGGCGGTGGGGCTGATGCTGTCGGGCATCGCGCTGCTGGGTGTGGTCACGGCGAACATCGCCGCCTGGTTCATCTCGCGCTTCGATCGGGACGACGCCGAGGAGCGCCGCATGAACGCCCTCCTGGAGGTGCTGACCCTGGAGGTGCGCGAGCTCCGCGCGGAGGTCGCCCGCCTCTCGACCGGTCTGCCCGTTCCGCCGTCCGACCCGGGCGGGGACGGCCCGGGGACCGCCCCGACGCCACGCGGCCCGGGCCCCATGCCGGTCCCGGACGCCGGAACCGGCCCGGACGCCGGGGTCAGTTCTCCCAAATCTTGAAGGCCCGCACCTGGTAGGGCGAGCGCGGCACCCACGTACCGCTGCCGGGGTAGGTCTCGAACTCGCCCGTCTCGGCGCAGGTGGCCGACTGGTACGTCGTGACGGGCCGCCCCGTGCGGTTGGCAAGCGCCCCGGCGGACGTGCCCGCCGGCAGCGCGACGCAGCTCTCGATGTCCGTCGAGGCCAGCTCGTGCGTCTGCCGCGCGCCCTTGAACTGCTCCTTGGGCCACAGGCACAGCTGCCCGCTGTCGCAGGGCCCGAGGGCGGGGGGCGCGGCGTCCGCCGGCGGCACGCACATGGAGAGCGCGGCGATGGTCACCGCACTCACTCCGAGGGCCGCGACGGTGAAGAAGGGTCGAGAGGACTGCCGAGAGGACATACGCATGTGGATCTACCCCCGCACTGATGACGCTCCGTGTTCGGTCTCGCCATAGCTTGACTCTGCGTGACGACGGTAGGGAAGGGCTGACGGTCGGGTTCACTCGGACGAGGGAACGCGCTCTCCCCGCCGCTGGGCCGATGTCGGCGAGGAGGGGGACGGAACGGCAGAGGGCGTACGCAACGGGCCCCGGCACGGATGTGCCGGGGCCCGGACGCCTCACCGCGTCACGTATCGCGTTCCCGCCCGACGACGCGAGGGGGCGTGCGCGGCGGTGCCACCTCAGATGTGGACGCCGCCCCCGCCGGCGTCCGCGTTGACGCCGCGCTTGGTCAACGTCGCGACGAAGGCCGCGACGAGCGCCACGACCCCGGCGACGGTGAAGGCGAGCCCCATGCCGGACATGAACGTGTCCTGGATGACCTTGGTGATCGCGGCAAGCACGTCCGGGGTCATCCCCGGCGCCTTGGCGAGCTCCGCCGGGACGGTGCCGAACTCCGCGGCCTGCTCGAGCTGCGGCGCGGGCGGGACCGGGATGCCGGCCTCCTTCCAGTTCTCCCCGAACTCGGAGTTGACCTTGGAGGACATCACGGCGCCGAGCACCGCCGTGCCGAGCGCGCCGCCGACCTGCATGGCAGCCTGCTGGAGGCCGCCGGCCACACCGGAGAGCTCCATCGGAGCGTTGCCCACGATGACCTCCGTCGCGCCCACCATGACCGGGGCGAGGCCGAGGCCAAGCAGGGCGAACCACAGGGACGTGGACAAAGTACCCGTCTCCGGGGTGAGCGTGAGCATGCCGAACATGGAGGCCGCGGTGAAGACCATGCCACCGACCAGCGGGATGCGCGGCCCGAACTTGGTGATGAGGGCGCCCGCCAGCGGCGAGGAGACGATCATCATCGCCGTGAGCGGCAGCAGGCGCAGGCCGCTGTCGACCGGGCTGAGGCCCTTGACGCCCTGGAGGTAGAACGTCACGAAGAACAGGCCGCCCATGAAGGCGAAGGCCATGAGGACCATGAGGACGACGCCCGCGGAGAGCGGGACGGAGCGGAACATGCCGAGAGGCACGAGCGGCTCGCGCACCTTCTGCTGCCAGAGGGCGAAGAGCCCGAAGAGGACCACCGCGCCGAGCAGGAAGCCCCACGTCTTGCCGCTGCCCCAGCCCCAGCTCTCACCGGCCTTGATGATGCCCCAGATCAGGGCGGCCATGGCGGCGGAGAGCAGCACGATGCCCACGACGTCGAAGGAGCGCGGGGCGTTCGCCGCCCGGTGGTCCTTGAGGATCACGAAGCCGAGGACGAGTGCGACCACGCCGACCGGCACGTTGATGAAGAAGACCGACTGCCAGCTGACGTGCTCGACGAGGAGACCGCCGACGATCGGGCCGCCCGCCGTGGAGGCTCCGATGACCATGCCCCAGATGCCGATGGCCATGTTGAGCTTCTCGGCCGGGAAGGTGGCGCGGAGCAGACCGAGGGCGGCGGGCATCAGCAGGGCACCGAAGAGGCCCTGGAGCACGCGGAAGCCGATGACCAGGGCGATCGAGTCCGAGAGGCCGATCGCAGCGGACGACGCCGCGAAACCGGCGATGCCTATGAGGAAGGTCTGGCGGTGGCCGAAGCGGTCGCCCAGCTTGCCGGCCGTGATCAGGGCCACGGCGAGGGCGAGCAGGTAGCCGTTGGTGATCCACTGGACGTCGGCGAGCGTCGCACCGAGGTCCCGCTGGATCGCCGGGTTGGCGATGGCCACGATGGTGCCGTCGAGCGCGACCATCATCACACCGACGGCGACACTGAACAGCGTGAGCCACGGGTGGCCCCGCAGGCCCCTGGCCGGTTCGGGCACGGGTTCCGGGTTCTGCGGAGACTTCTGGATGGTGGTCTGACCAGTCATACCGCGAGGCTAATGTCAGTCGCTGACAATTGACAAAGCAATTGGCGCGACGATAGCTGTCACGTCGCTCACAGATAGGCTGAGCTGCGAAAGAGGCGAAACGAGGACCATGAAGTGACGGTTGAGCAGCCGACCGGGACGGGCTCCGCCACGGGGTTGCGCGAGCGGAAGAAGCAGCGCACCCACGCCGCCCTGCTGCGCACCGCACTGGAACTCTTCACCACCCAGGGGTACGAGCAGACGACCGTCGACGAGATCGCCGACGCCGTGCAGGTCTCGCAGCGCACCTTCTTCCGGTACTTCGCCAGCAAGGAGGACGCCGCCTTCGCCGTCCAGCAGATGGTCGAGCGGCACTTCGTCGCGGCGCTGCGCGACCGCCCGGCGACGGAGGGCCCGTTCGACGCCCTGCGCAACTCCGTCCTCGAGGCGTGGGACACCATCGGCGAGGCGATCACGGAGGTCGTCCCCGTCGAGGTGTACCTGCGCATGCTCCACGTGATCGAGTCGACGCCACCGCTGCTCGCCGTCCACCTGCGGCGCTCCTTCGAGATGGAGGAGTACATCGCCCGGCTCATCGCGGAGCGGGAGGGGCTGGACGTCGACACCGACCCCCGTCCGCGCGTCGCCGTCGCCGCCTTCAGCGGCGTCATGCGCGTGACGGGACAGTTGTGGGTGCAGGGCCGGGAGACCACCTTGGAGGCGATGCGCGCCCTGACCGCGGACTACCTCGACCACATCGGTCCGGCGCTCGCGGGAGACTGGCGCGAAACCGCCGCGCAGGCGGCGCGCACCGGCACGGAGGGCACGGACGCCCGGTGACCGCACCGCGGCGGCCGACCCGCGCCGCGTGACGCGGACCAGCAGCAGGACGAGGCCTTCCCCGAAAAACCGTTTCGAACCGTGATGTGTGTCACTCAGGTTCCGAGCCCCGCTGCTCGTCTCCTAGGGTGTCTCGTAGTGACTCCTCCTCTCGCCTTCCGCCGACTCACCGGCTGGCGCACCGTGCTCGCCCTTTCGGTGGTCTTCGTCCTCCTCGCGACGACCGGCTGGACCAGCGGCAAACGCCCGCGCGGTGCGCCCCGGGACACCTGGGCCGCCGCGACGGCGGCGTGGCGCACCGACCGGCTCGACGGTCGGGCCCTGCCGGAGCCGACCGCCCCGCCGGCGGCGGTCGCGGCGTTCTTCGCCGCACTGCGCCCCGCGCAGCGGACCCGACTCGCCGACGGGCACCCCCTCATCGTGGGGAACCTCGACGGAGCGCCGGTGGCCCTGCGCTACCGGGCCAACCGGATCACGCTCCGCCACGCCCTCGCCGCCGAGCGCGTCCGCGTCGGCGACCGGGGCCTCTCGACCGAAGGACACCGCGAGGCCGTCCGCAGGGCACACCGGTTCGAGGCGCTGCTGTCCCGGGACCGGCAGGTCCTCGCGTTCGACCCGTCGGGGCAGGGCCGGGTCGCGGAGGTCTTCGGCGACCTGGTGCGCGCGGAGCGGATATCCGTCGTCGTCCCGGGCGTGGACACCAATCTGCTGACGTATCAGAGGACGGCCCGCAGGTACACGGCTCCGTACGGCATGGCCGAGTCGCTCCACGCCGCCGAACGCGAGGCGGCGCCCGGCGTCCGCACCGCCGTCATCGCGTGGGCCGACTACACCGCCCCGAGCGGTGTCGGCGTGGACGCGGCGACCGGCCGGCTCGCGGCGAGCGGTGCCCTGCGGCTCGTGGCGCTCGCCGAGGCGCTGCCCGGCTCGTCGCGGGTCTCGCTGTTCTGCCACAGCTACGGCTCGGTGGTGTGCGGCCTCGCGGCGCGCCGACTGCCCGGCCGGGTGACCGACATCGCGGTCGCCGGCAGCCCGGGCATGCGGGCCGAGACCGCCGCCGCGCTCGACACCGGGGCCCGGGTGTGGGCCATGCGGGACGCCGACGACTGGATCGCCGACGTGCCTTACCTGGACGTCGGCGGGCTGGGGCACGGCACCGACCCGGTGGCCCCCGAGTTCGGCGCGAGACTGCTGTCCGCCACCGGCGCCGCGGGTCACGGCGGGTACTTCCTGCCCGGCACGGAGAGCCTGCGCAACTTCGCGCGGATCGGGGTCGGCGCGTACGGAAGCGTCAGCTGCGCCGGCGCGGACGACGCCTGCCGCAGTGGATCCTCCGGCGCCGCTTGACTCCCACCCGCGTAGAAGTCGGACACAGTAGTCCGTTTCCGCTTCTCTTCCAGGGGCGACGCGCGGGCGCACGCCGCATACGATGAGGCGCATGGGTGATGTGCTGGCCGGAAATCATGCCACCTGGGAGTTCGAACCCGACGCCGTGCTCATCCGCTTCGAACGGGGGATCCGCGCGCCGAAGCTCTTCCAGACGCTGCGCGAAAGACGCATCCCGCACGAGGCGTTGGCGTCGGTGACGCTCGCCCCGGGCAGGCGGGGCACGGTCGTGCTCCACGCCGTGCCGCGCGCGGGCGCCGATCCGTTGATGGAAGTGGCCGGTGGCCAGCTCAAAGAGGGCTGCGACCCCTATCGGTTGGTGTTGCCCGCCGACCGCGAGACGCTCGCCGAGTACTACGCGCACGAGCTGCGCGCCTGTCTCGGCCGCGAGCGGAACGAGCCGGCCGAGCGGTTCCTGGTGACCGTCCCCGAGCCGCCCCTGCACTTCAAGGCCTACGACGGCAAGGCGTCCTTCGATGGCCGGAACGTGTCGTTCCGATGGTTCTGGACGGGCGCCTCGACCGCCAAGTGGAAAGCCGGCGACCAGACGTTCGCCGTCAGCGACCTCAGCGGTGTGGAGTGGCGGTCGCCGGACGTGCTCGACGGCTACCTGCGGCTCGTCCGACGCGGTGACGAGCCGCGCCCCGCGCAGGCCGACCAGGACCCGGCGGCGGTCGTCTTCGGCCTCGGGTACGGGCTGGTGCACGAGTCGCTGCCGTTCGCCGCCGCCGTCCTCCAGGCCGTGCGGACCACGAACGGCGCGGTACCGGTGCCGGTCCGTGTGGGCGGGCGGCGCGACCCGGCGGACATCGCGGACCGCATCAGACACCTCGGCGAGTTGCACCAGGCAGGTCTCGTGACGGACGAGGAGTTCTCGGCGAAGAAGGCCGAACTGCTGGCGGAGCTGTAGCCGGCGGGCGGGGGATCGGCGGTGCTGTCATACCGGGGTATGAGGTCGTGAACTGGCTCCCTGGTATGACGCCCCGCCGAACGGCCCCTGCCTAGGCTGGCAGGACCATGAGCACCTCCACCCCACCCCCCTCGCCGCCACGGGGCCCGCTGCCCGCCCACGTCGGGCGCGCGGCGGGGCCGCCGCCCGGCGGCCCCGTATCGGCCCTGGTCCGCGGGCGGCACTTCGCGCGGGAAGCGTCACGGGCGCTCGGCGCCGCCCTGGCGACGCCCACGGAGCCGGGGGCGCCGCTGCTCGGGCAGGCCTCGTCGCGCTGGGTGCGGCTCGTCCCGTACGTCGTCGCCCTCGCCTTCGTCGCGTCGCTGCTGCCGGTGACGGTCGTCGTCCTCATCAACGACTACGACGTGAACGGCGGCATCGCCGGCCTGCTGGCCACCGCGCAGACGGCGCCGCTGCTCATGGCGGTCTCCCGCCCCCTCCAGGCCTGGTGGATCGTCTTCGCCGCCGATGTGGTGGCCGCCCTCGCGACGCTCCACGCGGAGCTCCCGCCGAACCGACCCTGGCCGTGGACACCGATGGTCGTGGTCGGCTACCTCGCGCTGATGCTCGCCGTGGGCCTGCGCGAACAGCGGCGGACCCTGGTCGGGGTGTGGCTCGTGACGGGTGCGGTCGGGTTCGGCTTCGCCCTGTTCACCGAGAACCGCGGTGACGTCATCCACCTGATCATGTTCGTCCTCAGCGGCGCCGTCCTGCTCATAACCGGCATGCTCCGCGAGCACGGGGTGGCGCAGCGGCGGCTCGAGGAGCAGGAGACCATCAGCGAGGCGGAGCGTTCCCGCAGGACGCTGCTGGAGGAGCGGACGCGCATCGCCCGGGAGCTGCACGACGTCGTGGCCCACCACATGTCCGTGATCACCGTGCAGGCGGACTCCGCGCCCTACCGCATCCAGGGGCTGCCGGACGCGGCGCGGGAGGAGTTCTCCTCGATCGCGGCGTCCGCACGGGAGTCCCTGACCGAGATGCGGCGGCTGCTGGCGGTGCTGCGCAGCGAGAACACCGAGGGCGAGCGGGCTCCGCAGCCGGGCATCGACCGGGTGCAGCAGCTGATCGAGGCGACGATACGCACCGGACTGCCCGTGGAGCTGACGCTGGCCGCGGATGTGGGACCCGTCCCGCAGGCCGTGGACCTGTCGGCGTACCGGATAGTGCAGGAGGCCCTGGCCAACGTGGTGCGGCACGCGCCGGGCGCGCGGACCCGGGTGTCGATCTCCCGGTCCCCTAACCTGGAATGGTTGATCGTGCTGGTGGTCAACGGTCCGCCCACGGAGCCGGTTTCCCCCCTGGAGACGTCCGGCACGGGGCACGGCCTGGTCGGCATGCGGGAGCGCGTACGGTTGACCGGCGGGCGGCTCGACACCGGGCCGCTGCCTGACGGCGGATTCCGGGTGGCGGCACGGCTGCCGCTCGTCGTACCGCTGCCCTGAACGGTCAGAAGGGACCTCCGTGACCATCCGCGTGATCATCGTCGACGACCAGGCCATGGTGCGGGCGGGGTTCGCCGCGCTGCTGGCGGCGCAGCCCGACATCGACGTGGTGGGCGAGGCGCCCGACGGTCGGGCCGGTGTCGCGGTGGGACGCTCCACACACCCCGACGTGGTTCTGATGGACGTGCGGATGCCGGAGATGGACGGGCTCGCCGCGGCGCGCGAACTGCTCAACCCGCCGCCCGGGGTGACGCACCGGCCGAAGGTCCTCATGCTGACCACCTTCGACGTGGACGACTACGTGTACGAGGCGCTGCGCGCCGGCGCCTCCGGCTTCCTGCTGAAGGACGCGCCGCCGGCGGACCTGATCTCCGCGGTCCGGGTCGTGGCAGCCGGTGAAGCGCTGCTGGCCCCGTCTGTGACCCGGCGGCTGATCGAGGACTTCGCCGCCCAGCGTCCCGCTCCGCGCAAGGAACGGGCGGTCAAACTGAACGGGCTGACGCCGCGGGAGACGGAAGTCCTCGAACTCGTCGCCCGCGGCCTGTCGAACCAGGAGATCGCGGCGCACCTGGTCCTCGCGGAGCAGACGGTGAAGACGCACATCGGCCGGGTCCTGGCCAAGCTCGGGCTGCGCGATCGCGCCCAGGCCGTCGTGTTCGCGTACGAGTCGGCGCTCGTCACCCCCGGAGACGCGGCCTAACGCGGCAGCACGCTGAGGCGCCCCGTCGGGTTCCGACGGGGCGCCCCCTCGTCGCGCCGTCACATCGGCGACGGCGCCGCACGTCCGACGACGCCGGCCCCACGCGCCGAGGCATGCGCGGTTCGCGTCCCGGCACAGCACGCGCCGGTCGGACGTGCGCGTCGTAGGACACCCCCTACCCCGGTATGACCACGCAGTTGGCTCCGCAGGGTGACGATCAACCGGGTGCCGTCTTCCTACCTTCCTCACGTCACACCGACGAGCAGAGGACAAGGGGGCGGCATGCGTCGTTACAAGAGGACCCTGGTGGCCGCGGCACTGGCGATGACCGTCGTCACCGGGACCGCGGGATGGGCGTCCGGATCGGCGCAGCAGCCCATGACCGGTCCGCCGCCCGGCATTTCGGCATGGCGGGCCGACACCTCGCTCGGGCGGCCGCTCCCCGACCCGGTGCAGGCCGCGCCGGCGGAGGTGGCCGCGTTCTTCCACAGCCTCGACGAGGAGGAACGGCAGCGACTGGTACGCCGTCACCCGGGCGTGGTGGGCAATCTCGACGGCGCCCCGCCGACCCTGCGGTACGAGGCCAACACCCTCTCGGTGAGTCGTGACGCGCGCTACGCACACCTGGCGGACCGGCGGATACTCTCCTTCGACCCCCGCGGCCGGGGCCTGGTCGCCGAAGTCTTCGGAGACCTGCAGCGCAGCAGCCACGTCGCCGTCGTGGTCCCGGGCTCCGACATCGACGCCGGCTCCTACGACCGGGCCCACGATCCCTACGGCACACCCGCCGGGATGGCCCGCCAGCTGCGCACCGCGACGGATGGCCGGACGGCTGTCATCGCCTGGGCCGGGTACACCACACCGGTCGGTGTCGGCCTCGACGCCGCGACGGGCGCCCTCGCCGAGGCGGGCGCCAAGCGGCTGACACGCCTCACCGACGGGCTGGCCGCCACGGGGATTGCCGCGCCTTCCCTGTTCTGCCACAGCTACGGCTCCGTCGTGTGCGGGCTGGCCGCACCGCGGTTGAAGGCGAAGGACCTGGTGGCGTTCGGTTCGCCCGGGATGCGCGCCGCCAACGTCCGGGACCTGCACACGTCGGCGCGGGTGTGGGTCGCCAAGGACCCCACCGACTGGATCTCCAAGGTGCCGCACGTCGAGTTCCTGGGCCTGGGCCACGGTGACGACCCGGCCTCGGAGCCGTTCGGCGCCCGACGGATACCCGCCGAGGACGCCCGGGGACACAGCGGCTACTTCGCACCCGGCACCAGCTCGCTCCGCGCGTTCGCCACCATCGCCCAGGGGGGCGCGTCATGAAACTCGTCGACCGCATCGAGCTCCGCACGCCCGCCCACCGGGACCGCGCCGTGGACGGCCTGCGTGCCCTCGCCCTGCTCGCCGTGCCGACCGGGCACTGGCTGCTCGGCGGTTTCACCCTCGACGGTGACGGGGGGATCCACAACGCCAGCCCCCTGTCGACGTTCGGGTTCCTGGCACCCGCCAGTTGGGTCCTGCAGATGCTCGGCATCTTCTTCCTCGTCGGTGGCTACGCGTCCGTGCTCTCCTACCGTCGTCGCCCCGGCGGCACCGGCGCGTGGCTGGGCGGCAGGATCGCCCGGCTCGGGCGGCCCGTGCTGGGGGTCACCGCGGTCTGGGCGGCGCTGATAGCGGCCGGTTCGGCCCTGGGCGTGCCCGGTGACACCCTGCGCACGGGGGCGACGCTGGTGATCCAACCGCTGTGGTTCGTGGGCGTGTACACGGCCGTCACGGCGCTCACGCCCTGCTGCGTGTGGGCCGCCCGCCGCATGGGTCCGTGGGCCGCCGCGCCGCTGCTCACCTCGGTGGCCATGGTGGACCTCCTCCGGTACGGCCCGTACGCAGACGCCGTGCCCTCGTGGCTGAGCCTGATCAATCTCCTGCCGGGCTGGCTGTTCGCCTACCAGCTCGGGGTGTCCTGGGCGGAGCATCGGATCGGCCGGCGGGAGGCGTGGGTGCTGCTCGTGGGCGGAGTTGCGCTCTTCGCGGCCCTGATCGCCGTCTTCCACTACCCGGCGTCGATGGTCGGCGTCCCCGGGCAGGACCGCACCAACTCCCACCCGCCCTCGCTCCTCGTCCTGGCCCTGGCGGCGGCCCAGAGCGGCGCCGCGATCCTCCTGAAGGACCGCATGGGGGCGCTGCTGCGCCGGCCGGCGCTGTGGGCGCCGGTGGTGGTGGTCAATCTGTCGGCGATGACCATCCTGTGCTGGCACCAGACGGCGATGCTGGCCGCGGCCGTGCCCGCCTCGCTGACCGCCGGGGCGGTGCCCGGTCTGACGACCGCGCCGGACACTGTCGGTTGGGTGTTCGCGCGGCTGGCGTGGATGCCACTGTTCGCCGTGTTGTTGGTTCTCATAGCCCGTTACGCGCGGGTCTTCGAATCCCCCTGGACCCGGGCCACCCGCGCGGGGCGGGCGGCGGCGGGCGTCCTGGCGGCCGGCTTCACGGCCTTCGCCCTCGGCCTGACGTGAGCCGCCCACGGAGGCTGGCGACCAGACCGTGCCGGACCCGCCGCCGTCCGCGACGATGTCCGTGACCGATCCCCCGCAGCCCCCGGCGGGCCCGGCCCCGTGGCGGGCGGCGGTAAGCCCGGGGGCGGGGCCGGCCTGGCGGGCCCGCCGCGGACGCACCCGGCCCGGTGGGACGTGGTGTGGCCCGACGGCCCCCAGGGCGCGGGGCGGTTCGGTCAGGTGCCGCGTGGCGGGTCCGGCCGGTGGGGCACGGGGCGGTTCGGCCGTGTGGTGGTGCCGTGTGCGGTCAGTCCGGCCGGTGGGGCGACAGGGCGGTGCGGCCGATGGGGCGGGGGTCGGTCGGTGGGTTACTTCTCGCGGGCGGCTGAGGTGCTGGACATGTCCGCGTAGCGGCTGCCGGCGACCTGGTCGGCGATGGGCTCCAGCAGGTCGAGTTCCGAGTCCGTGAGGACGAGGTGGGTGGCGGCGGTGTTCTCCGACAGGCGGCTGCGCTTGCGGGTGCCGGGGATGGGGACGACGGCCAGGCCGTGTACGGCCGCCCGCTGGTGCACCCACGCCAGCGCCACCTGGGCGGGGGTGGCGCCGTGGGCGGCTGCGATGGAGCGGACGGGTTCGAGAAGGGTGGCGTTGCGGCGGGCGTTGTCGCCGGAGAAGCGGGGGTGGGCGTAGCGGTAGTCGGTTTCGGAGAGTTCCTTGGAGGCGTCGGTGAAGGCACCGGTGAGGAAGCCACGGCCGAGCGGCGAGTAGGGGACGAGGGCGACGCCGAGTTCGGCGGCGGCGGGGACGGCGCTCTGCTCGACGTCGCGGGAGAACAGCGACCACTCGGACTGCAGGGCGGCGATCGGGTGTACGGCGTGGGCCTCGCGCAGTTCGTCGCCGGTCACCTCGCTGAGGCCCAGGTGCTTCACCTTGCCCTCCCGCACGAGGTCGGCCATGGCGCCGATGGACTCGGCGAGGGGCACGGAGGGGTCCCGGCGGTGCATGTAGTAGAGGTCGATGACGTCGACGCCGAGGCGGCGCAGGCTGCCCTCGACGGCGGACCTGATGTAGGCGGGGTCGTTGCGCAGGCCGCGGTGGGCGGGGTCGTCCGTGCGGACGACGGCGAACTTGGTGGCGAGAGTGATCTCGTCGCGGTGGGCGGCGACGAAGGGGGCGAGGAACTCCTCGTTGGCGCCACGGCCGTAGATGTCGGCGGTGTCGATGAGGGTGACGCCGGCTTCGAGGGCCGCGTCGAGGGTGTCGCGGGCGGCGGCCTCGTCGGTGTCGCCGTAGAACTCGCTCATGCCCATGGCCCCGAGGCCCTGGACGCCGACCACCGGCCCCGTCGCTCCGAGCCGTACCTGGGGGATCGTCTGTCCGGAGGTCATCGTGCTGCCCTTTCCGGCGCCGGTCGGGCGCCCGCATAGATGTCGATCTTCATGTCGAGTACGGCGAGGGTCTCCTGGAGTTCCGCGATGCGGGTGAGCACGTCGCGGCGGGTGGCCTCCAGCAGGGCGCGCCGCTCGTCGAACGTGTGCTGACCCGCGCGGACGAGTTCCGCGTAGCGCACCATCGCCGCGACGGACATGCCCGTCAGCCGCAGCTTGCCGACCAGGACGAGCCAGTCCAGGTCCCGGTTGGTGAAGCGGCGCTGGCCGGTGGCCGACCGGTCGACGTGGGGCATGAGCCCGATGCGCTCGTACCAGCGCAGGGTGTGCGCGCTGAGGCCGGTCCACGCCGCGACCTCGCTGATGGTGTAGCGGTCCTGCCCGTCGGGGCGAGGGTGCGCGGGTGGTGGGGCGGTGCAGACGTCGCTGGTGGTGGGGGTGGCCGGCGGAGTGCTCTCGATCACCGTCATGCCCCCACGCTAGGACCTTGGAGTGCACTCGAAGCAAGTGCCGCGGCGAGCAAGTAATCTCGTCCGCATGCAGAGCCTGGCGATGATCGAGAACTGGCCCGTGCCGAACGCGGCCGCCGCAGTCGTCCGTGCCGACGGCACCGTGGTGGGGGCGCACGGCCCCACGGCGCACCGGTTCCCGCTCGCCTCGGTGACCAAGCCGCTGGCGGCGTACGCGGTGCTCGTCGCCTACGAGGAGGGCGCGGTCGAGCTGGACGAGGCCGCCGGGCCCGAGGGCGCGACGATCCGGCACCTGCTGGCGCACACATCCGGTCTCGCCTTCGACGAGGACCGGGTCATGGCCGCCCCGGGCGCGCGCCGGATCTACTCCAACACCGGTTTCGAGGTGCTGGCGGACCACGTGGCGAAGGCGACCGACATCCCGTTCGGTGAGTACCTGCGCCAGGCGGTGCTGGAGCCGCTCGGGATGGCGGCGACGACCCTGGACGGGTCGGCCGCGAAGGACGGCGTGTCGACCGTGGACGACCTCGTGCGGTTCGCGGCGGAAGTACAGGCGCCGCGGCTGTTGGATCCGCGCACGGTGCTGGAGGCCATGACGGTCGTACACCCGGGCCTGACCGGCATCCTTCCCGGCTACGGCCATCAGCGGCCCAACGACTGGGGGCTCGGCTTCGAGATCCGGGACGGCAAGACGCCGCACTGGACGGGTGGTTCGTCGTCGCCGCGGACGTTCGGGCACTTCGGGCAGTCCGGGACGTTCCTGTGGGTGGACCCGGACGCCGGGGCGGCGTGCGTGGCGCTCACCGACCGCGATTTCGGACCGTGGGCGGTCGAGGCGTGGCCGCCGTTCACCGACGCGGTCCTCGCCGAGCTGCGCTCCGGCGGCACCACCCGCGCCTGACCCCGCGCCTCCGGCCTCCCAGACCACAGTCCCACGCCCGCCGAGCCCCCAGCCTCCCGGACCCCACAGGCCTTCCGGGCCTTCCAGGTCTCCCAGGCCTCCCAGGCCTCAGGATGCCTTCCGGGCCGCAGCCTGCCCTGGCCCCGCGACCCCGGAGGCCCGGACCTCCCTGGCGCCGCCGGTCCCACGAAGCACCGGGGCCCACGAGAAACCGGGCGCCCGCGAGGCGCCGGGTCCAGGAGGTCCCGGCCAGGAGGGCCCGGCCAGGAGGGCCCGGCCGGCCCTCGGCTCTCCACCGCCGGCGGCCTGAACGCCCGGCCCCGGCCGGCTCCCAGCCCCGGACGGTTCGGCCGGCCCGGTCCGCACGATGCACCCCGTCAGCACCGTCAGCACCGTCAGCACCGTCAGCACCGTCAGCCAGTAGCCTGCCCGTCCCTGCCCGCCTCGTCAGCGCGCCGGGTGGGACATCTCCCACACCAGCACCTCGGCCGCCGTCGCCCCGGTGGCCCCCGGCACCCCCGCCAGCTCCACGCCGCGCGCCCCGGTGATGCGGGCCGCGTCACCCGCGCCCAGCTCCTCGGCCGCGCCCTCGCCGGCCACCTGCACCCGGCCGCGCACCACATGCACGTACACGAGGTCGCCGTCCGGGACGGCGGTGCGCTCCCCCGCGGCGGGGCGGCGCACGTGGAGCACCGCGCCCGCGGCCGGCAGGGCGTACGGGGCGGCGTCGGCGAGGCCCCGCACGATGCCGTACGACGGTTCGCCGCCGGGCTCCAGTGGTGCCAGCCACATCTGCACGAAGGTCAGCGGGGCGGCGCCGTCGTTGCGCTCGATGTGCCGGACGCCGGCCGCGGCGCTCAGGTGCTGGACGTCGCCGGGTCGTACGACGGTGGCGTGCCCGGCGGAGTCGCGGTGCGTCAGCTCGCCCTCGACGACCCAGGTGACGATCTCGGTGTGGCTGTGCGGGTGCTCGTCGAAGCCGGCGCCCGGCGCGAGGCGCTCCTCGTTGCAGGCGATGAGCGCCCCGAAGCGCAGGTTGTCCGGGTCGTAGTGCGGGCCGAACGAGAAGGCGTGCCGGGTCTCGATCCCGGCGGCCGCGTCGCCTCCGGGGTACCGGTCGGCGGCCCTGTGTATGGACATCACGGGGCCAACGGTAGACCGGCTGGACGGGCCGCCGTCCCGATAAGGCAGTCTTGTCCCGTGCCCCAACCAGCAGCGAACGACGCCCACCCGCACCCAGCGACCCTGAAACGCCTCGAACAGTCCTCCGGACGGCTCGCCGCCAACGCCATCGCCCGCATGGACGAGGCGCTGCCCTGGTACCGGGCGATGCCCCCGGAGAACCGCTCCTGGATCGGCCTCGTCGCGCAGGCCGGCATCGCGGCGTTCACCGAGTGGTTCCGGCACCCCGAGACCCCGCAGGCGATCTCCACCGACGTGTTCGGCACGGCTCCCCGCGAGCTGACCCGGGCGATCACGCTCCGCCAGACCGTCGAGATGGTGCGGACCACGATCGAGGTGATGGAGTCGGCGATCGAGGAGGTCGCCGCTCCCGGTGACGAGTCGGTGCTGCGCGAGGCACTGCTGGTCTACGCCCGGGAGATCGCCTTCGCGACGGCGCAGGTCTACGCGCAGGCCGCCGAGGCGCGCGGCGCGTGGGACGCGCGCCTGGAGTCCCTCGTCGTCAACGCGGTGCTGTCCGGCGAGGCGGACGAGGGCGCGGTCAGCAGGGCCGCCGCGCTCGGCTGGAACTCCCCGGAGCACGTGTGCGTGATCCTGGGCACCGCGCCGGACGGGGACAGCGAGCTGACCGTGGAGGCGATCCGCCGCGCGGCCCGCCACGCCAAGCTGCAGGTCCTGACCGGTGTGCTCGGCGACCGACTGGTGGTCATCGCGGGCGGCAGCGACAACCCGCTGGCCGTCGCGAAGGCGCTGATCGGCCCGTACGCGGCGGGGCCCGTCGTGGCGGGGCCCGTGGTGCCGGACCTGCTGGCGGCGACGCGGTCCGCGCAGGCGGCGGCCGCAGGCCTGAAGGCGTGCTCGGCGTGGCAGGACGCACCGCGTCCGGTCCTCGCCGACGACCTCCTGCCGGAGCGGGCCATCGCCTCGGACCCGGCCGCCCGGGAGCAGCTGGTGGAGGAGATCTACAGACCGCTGGAGGAGGCCGGCTCGGCGCTCCTGGAGACCCTGAGCGTCTACCTGGAGCAGGCGAGCAGCCTGGAGGGGGCGGCCCGGATGCTCTTCGTCCATCCGAACACCGTGCGCTACCGGCTCCGTCGTGTGACCGATGTCACCGGGTGGTCACCGTCCGATGTACGGTCGGCGTTCACGCTGCGGATCGCGCTGATCCTGGGGCGTCTGGCCGACGGCGACACCCAGTCCTAAGGCTTTTGTGGGGGACCAACAATTCACCCGACGGTTCTTCGTCCTAGTCCCCACGGGCGTAGAGGACCGTCCACAAGAGAGAGTGTGAGGGTGCTCGTACTCGTCGCTCCCGGCCAAGGCGCTCAGACGCCCGGCTTCCTGACTCCCTGGCTCGATCTTCCGGGCGCCGCCGACCGTGTCGGCGCGTGGTCGGAGGCCATCGGACTGGACCTGGCCCACTACGGCACGAAGGCCGACGCGGAGGCGATCCGCGACACGGCGGTCGCCCAGCCGCTGCTGGTGGCCGCCGGACTGCTGTCCGCCGCCGCGCTCGGCGAGGTCGCGCCGGGCGCCGTCGCGGGCCACAGCGTCGGCGAGATCACCGCCGCCGCGTTCGCGGGTGTCCTCGAGGACACGGCGGCGCTGCGGCTCGTCCGGACCCGTGGTGTGGCGATGGCCGAGGCCGCCGCCGTCACCCGGACCGGTATGTCGGCCCTGCTCGGCGGCGACCCGGAGGTCACCGTCCCGCATCTGGAGAAGCTCGGTCTGACCCCGGCGAACGTGAACGGCGCCGGCCAGATCGTCGCCGCCGGCACCATGGAGCAGTTGGCCGCGCTGGAGGCGGACAAGCCCGAGGGCGTCCGCCGCGTGGTCCCGCTCCAGGTCGCCGGCGCGTTCCACACGCACCACATGGCGCCCGCCGTGGCGAAGCTGGAGGAGGCCGCCCGCGGCCTGTCCCCGGCGGACCCGAAGGTCGCCTACGTCTCCAACAAGGACGGGCGGACCGTCGCCTCGGGTGCCGACGTCGTCACCCGTCTCGTGGGTCAGGTCGCGAACCCGGTCCGCTGGGACCTCTGCATGGAAACGTTCCAGCGGCTGGGTGCGACGGCGCTGGTCGAGGTGTGCCCGGGCGGCACGCTGACCGGTATCGCCAAGCGCGCCCTGCCCGGTGTCAAGACGCTCGCGCTCAAGACCCCCGACGACCTCGACGCGGCACGCGCGCTCATCGCCGAGCACGCCGGCGCCGCCTCCTGAACCGGAGCAAGGAGCCGTAGAGCATGGCGAAGATCAAGCCCAGCAAGGGCGCCCCGTACGCGCGCATCATGGGTGTCGGCGGTTACCGGCCCACCCGTGTCGTGCCGAACGAGGTGATCCTCGAGAAGATCGACTCGTCGGACGAGTGGATCCGCTCGCGCTCCGGCATCGCGACCCGGCACTGGGCCTCGCCCGAGGAGACCGTGACCGCGATGTCGGTCGAGGCCGCGGGCAAGGCCATCGCGGACGCCGGGATCAGCCCCGACCAGATCGGTGGGGTCATCGTCTCCACCGTCTCGCACTTCAAGCAGACCCCGGCGGTCGCCACCGAGATCGCGGACCGGATCACGTCGAGCAAGCCGGCCGCGTTCGACATCTCGGCGGGCTGCGCCGGCTTCGGCTACGGCCTGACGCTCGCGAAGGGCATGGTGGTCGAGGGTTCCGCCGCGTACGTCCTCGTCATCGGCGTGGAACGGCTGAGCGACCTGACCGACCTGGAGGACCGCGCGACGGCCTTCCTGTTCGGTGACGGCGCGGGCGCCGTCGTCGTCGGCCCGGCGCAGCAGCCGGAGATCGGCCCCACCGTCTGGGGTTCCGAGGGCGACAAGTCCGAGACCATCAAGCAGACGGTGCCGTGGACGGACTACCGTGACGGCACGGTCGAGAAGTTCCCGGCGATCACGCAGGAGGGCCAGGCGGTGTTCCGCTGGGCCGTCTTCGAGATGGCCAAGGTCGCCCAGCAGGCGCTGGACGCCGCCGGGATCTCCGCGGCCGACCTGGACGTCTTCATCCCGCACCAGGCCAACATGCGGATCATCGACTCGATGGTGAAGACGCTGAAACTGCCGGAGCACGTCACGGTCGCCCGCGACGTGGAGACCACCGGCAACACCTCGGCCGCCTCGATCCCGCTCGCGATGGAGCGGCTCCTGGCGACCGGGCAGGCGAAGAGCGGGGACACCGCGCTCGTCATCGGCTTCGGGGCGGGGCTCGTCTACGCCGCGACGGTCGTTACCCTCCCCTAGGCACACGTTCCGGTCCTCCGACCGGTACGGACGCCGTCACATCCTCTGAGAAGCACAGAGCTACACACCGAAGGAGCGCCAACATGGCCGCCACCCTGGAAGAGATCGTCGAGGGTCTCGCCGAGATCGTCAACGAGATCGCCGGCATCCCCACCGAGGACGTCGAGCTGGACAAGTCCTTCACGGACGACCTGGACGTGGACTCGCTGTCCATGGTCGAGGTCGTCGTCGCCGCCGAGGAGCGCTTCGACGTGAAGATCCCGGACGACGACGTCAAGGGCCTCAAGACGGTCCGCGACGCTGCCGACTACATCCTCAAGCACCAGGCCTGATCGGATCGCCACCCGGCGGTGGCGCCGCATTCACGCATACCTCATACACGTGGAGAAAGAATTCCTGTGAGCCCGACCAATCGCACCGTGGTCGTCACCGGTATCGGCGCAACCACACCGCTGGGTGGCGACTCCGCCTCGACCTGGGAGGGTCTGGTCGCCGGGCGTTCCGGCGTCCGGCCCCTCGAAGGCGAGCGCTTCGCCGAGCTGCCCGTGCAGATCGCGGCCCGCGTGGCCGTTGAACCGCTGGACGTCCTGCCGCGGCCGCTGGCCCGCAAGCTGGACCGCTCGGCCCAGTTCGCCGTCATCGCGGCGCGCGAGGCGTGGGCGGACGCCGGTTTCTCCGGCCCCGCCGGCGAGGACGAGAAGGTCAGTCCGGAGCGCCTCGGTTCCGTCATCGCCTCCGGCATCGGCGGCGTGACGACCCTGCTCGACCAGTACGACGTACTGAAGGAGAAGGGCTCCCGGCGGGTCTCCCCGCACACGGTGCCCATGCTCATGCCGAACAGCCCCGCCGCGAACGTGGGCCTGGAGGTGAACGCCCAGGCGGGCGTCCACACCCCGGTGTCGGCGTGCGCGTCGGGCGCCGAGGCCATCGGCTACGCCATCGAGATGATCCGCACCGGCCGCGCCGACGTGGTCGTCGCCGGCGGCACCGAGGCGGCCATCCACCCGCTGCCCATCGCGGCGTTCGCCAACATGATGGCGATGTCCAAGAACAACGACGAGCCCGAGAAGGCCTCCCGCCCGTACGACAAGGGCCGTGACGGCTTCGTGCTGGGCGAGGGCGCGGGCGTGGTCGTCCTGGAGTCGGCCGAGCACGCCGCAGCACGCGGCGCCCGCGTGTACTGCGAGGCGCTGGGCCAGGGCCTGTCCGCCGACAGCCACCACATCGCGCAGCCCGAGCCCACCGGCCGCGGCATCGCCGCCGCGCTGCAGAACCTGCTGGACTCGACGGACCTGAAGCCGTCGGAGGTCGTGCACCTGAACGCCCACGCCACGTCGACGCCGCAGGGCGACGTCGCCGAGGTGAAGGCGCTGCGCAAGGTCCTCGGTGACGACTTGGAGCACGTCGCGATCTCCGCGACGAAGTCCATGACGGGTCATCTGCTGGGCGGTGCCGGCGGCATCGAGACCGTCGCGACGGTCCTGGCGCTGCACCACCGCACGGCCCCGCCGACCATCAACGTCGACGACCTCGACGAGGAGGTCGACGCGGACATCGTGCGCGGCGAGCCCCGTCCGCTGCCCGAGGGCACGATCGCGGCGATCAACAACTCGTTCGGCTTCGGCGGCCACAACGTGGTCCTCGCCTTCCGAACGGTCTGATCCCGCGCCCGGGACACCCCGGCCCGTGCGTGAGGAAGGCCCCCGCCCTGCTGGGCGGGGGCCTTCCTCCGTGTCGGGGGGACGCGCGCGGTGGCGGGCGCCGGGTGGCCCGGCGGGCGGTCAGACGACCTGGTGCAGCCAGCGGACGGGGGCGCCCTCGCCGGCGTACCGGAAGGGCTCCAGCTCGTCGTCCCACGGCTTGCCGAGAAGCTTGGCGATCTCCGCCTCCAGGAGCGTCTCGCCCTGGGCGGAGCGGGCGAGGGCGGCGCGCAGCCGGTCCTCGGGGATCATGATGTCGCCGTGGATGCCGATGACGGCGTGGAAGATGCCCAGGACGGGCGTGGCGCTGTAGCGCTCGCCCTCGGCGGTGGGGCAGGGTTCGGCTGTCACCTCGAAGCGGAGCATCTGCCAGCCGCGGAGCGCGGAGGCGAGTTTGGAGGCCGTGCCCGGTTCACCACGCCAGGAGAACTCGGATCTCCAGGTGCCCGGTGAGGCCGGCTGCCGGATCCAGTCGAGCTGGACCCTCGCGCCGAGCACTCCCGCGACCGCCCATTCGACGTGCGGACAGAGCGCGCGCGGCGCGGAGTGGACGTACAGGACTCCACGTGTCGTCACCGGGACCTCCAGGGTGGGACGAGGTTCGCCTTTTCCCAGCGGCCTCAGTAAACAGCATCGGGAGCGAAACTCCACAAAAGGGACAGCTTGTGACGTGATGTAATTTACCGGAGCCGGTCGGCCAGGCGCGTCTGGTTCGACGGGGAAAAGCTACCGTGCGCCGGGTCTCTTGGGATGACGTACGGTCGGTCCCGTGGCTCCTCGACACGAAGCTTTCACTCGCCAGGACCCCGCCCGCGTACGCCCGTCCGGGGGGCGCCGAGCCGCCGCCGTCGTGGCCGCGGCGGCGCTGTTCTGCGGTGCGGCGCTGTCCGGGTGTGTCGCCTCCCCGGACCGTGGCGGGGCGGACGGGGCGCGGCAGCGGGCCACCGCGGCGCGGCCGAGCCCCTCCCCCACGCCCCTGTGGAACACCCGGCCGACCTCGGTCGCCGCGGTCGGCGACTCCATCACCCGCGGTTTCGACGCGTGCGGGGTGTTGGCGGACTGCCCGGAGGTGTCGTGGGCCACCGGCTCCGACGCCGGCGTCGACAGCCTCGCGCTGCGGCTGCTGGGCGCGTCCGCCCTGCCCTCGCGCAGCTGGAACCTGGCCCGGTCGGGCGCCCGCGTCGCGGAGCTGCCCGCGCAGATGGCGCTGGCCGCGGCGGAGGAGCCGGGTCTGGTCGCGGTCATGGTCGGGGCGAACGACGCCTGCCGCCCGTCCGTGGACCTGATGACGCCCGTGGCCGACTTCCGGGCGGCGTTCGAGTCGGCGGTGGCGGCGCTGCGGCGGACGGCGCCCGGGGCGCAGTTGTACGTGGCGAGCGTGCCGGACCTGCACCGGCTGTGGTCGACGGGCCGTGACCACCCGGTGGGCCGGCAGGTGTGGCCGATGGGCGTGTGCGGGTCGATGCTCGCCGACGCGAACGACCTCGGCGCGGCGGCCACGGCCCGGCGCGCGGCCGTGCGCGAGCGGGTGGTGGCGTACAACGGCGTGCTGCGCGACGTGTGCGCCCGTGACGCGCGCTGCCGCCACGACGGCGGCGCCGTCTTCGACTACCGCTTCGGCAGCGGCCAGTTGAGCCCGTGGGACGTCTTCCACCCCAGCCGGGACGGGCAGGGACGGCTGGCGGAGATCGCCTACCGCGCCGTCACGGCCGCGGAGCCGCCCGCGTAGGTTCGGCCGGCGCGATCACACCGGTCGTGGAGTGGGGCCGGCTCTCCGACGGCGCGGCGGTGCACCGTTGGACGCTGGAGCGGGCCGGGACGCGCGCGGGTCCCAAGGTACGGCGGGATCGTGCGGTCGGTGGAGCGGCCGGACCGGGACGGGACCGTCGCGGACGTGGTGCTGGGCTTCGACGGCGTCGCCGGGTACGAGGAGCGGCCGGAGCCCTACTTCGGCGCTCTCGTGGGGCGGTACGTCAACCGCATCCGGGACGGCGTCTTCCGTCTGGACGGGCGGACCCACCGGCTCGCGCGCAACGGCGGCCCGCACAGTCTGCACGGCGGCGAGCGGGGCTTCGACAAGCACGTGTGGGAGGCGACGGAGGTCGACTCCGGAGTGCGGCTGTCCCGGGTGAGCCCGGACGGCGAGGAGGGCTTCCCCGGCCGGCTGGAGGTCTCGGCGACGTACACCCTGGACGGCGACGGCGACGGCGACGGCGCGCTGTGCGTCGCGTACCGGGCGGTGACCGACGCCCCGACGGTGGTGAACCCCACCCACCACGCGTACGGGAACCTCGGCGGGGCGCACGAGCTGTGGGTCGCCGCCACGCACCACACGCCGTCGGACGCGACGGGCGTGCCGACCGGGGAGCCGGCCCCGGTGGCGGGCACCCGGCTGGACTTCCGCACGCCGCGGCCCGTGGGCACCGGCCTCGACGACGACTTCGTCCTGGACCGGGCCGCGGGCACGGCGGGGAGCGTGGCCGTGGGTGGGGCCGCGGGCACGGCGGGGAGCGTGGCCGTGGGTGGGGCCGCGGGCGGGGTCGTCGCCACCGGCCCGGGCGGGACGGCCGGGCCGGTGGCCGAGCTGTGCGCGCCCGCCACGGGGCGGGCGGTGACGGTGCGGACGACGGAGCCCGGGCTCCGGGTGTACGCCCCGGACCACCTGGACGGGGTCGCCCTGGAGACGCAGGCCTTCCCGGACTCGCCGAACCGGCCGGAGTTCCCGAGCACCGTGCTGCGGCCGGGCGAGGTCCACGCGTCTCGGACGCAGTACGGCTTCGGGGTGCGCTGAGCCCGGCGGCCGGGGCTCAGTCGAGCTCCAGGCAGACGCTCAGGCGCACGTCGGTGAGGGAGCGGCCCGCGCGGATCTCGTACCGGCCCGGTACGGCGGTCCACGCGCCCGTCTCCTCGTCCCACACGTCGAAGAGGCGGGGCGCCAGCCGGATCTCCGCCTCCGCGGCGGCGCCGGGCGCGGCCTCGACCGTCGCGAAGCCGATCAGCCAGCGCGCGGGGCGCTCGACGCGGTCGGCGCGGGGGGCGACGTACAGCTGGACGACCTCGCGGCCGGGGCGGGAGCCGGTGTTGCGGACGCGGACCCGGGCGGTGGTGGGGGTGACGTCCAGGGACTCGTACTCCCAGGTGGTGTAGCCGAGGCCGTGGCCGAAGGGGTAGGCGGGCGCGGGTCCCCCCGCCCGGTCCCAGGCCCGGTACCCGATGTAGGGGCCCTCGGCGTAGCGCAGTTCGCCGTCGACGGGGGTGACGTCGGTGACGGGCGCGTCGGCGAGCGCGGCCGGCCACGTCGTCGGGAGGCGGCCGCCCGGCTCCTGCGCGCCGAGGAGGACGTCGGCGAGGGCGGCGCCGCCCTCCTGGCCGGGGAACCACGTGAGGAGCACGGCCGCCACCTCCTCCCGCCAGGGCGTTTCCACGGGCGCGCCGGCGTTGACCACGACGACGGTGCGGGGGTTGACGGCGGCGACGGCCCGGACCAGGTCGTCCTGACGGCCCGGCAGCCGCAGGTCGACGCGGTCGAACCCCTCGGACTCGACGCGTTCGGTGGTGGAGACGACCACGACGGCGGTGTCGGCGGCGCGGGCGGCCTCGACGGCCTCGGCGATCAGCACGTCGGGGTGGCGCCGCGGCGGGCGGTGCAGCAGCGCGAAGACGACGGCGGGCAGCGGTGACTCGGGGCCGCCGCCCGTGGTGTGGCGCAGGGACACCTCGACGGGGACGCCCTCGGCGAGGGTGACCGTGCCGCGTTCGGCGGGCGCGCCGGCGAACGCCTCGAACGGGTCGCCCTCGTCGCCCGCCGTCTGCACCCCGTCGTGGAGGGTCCGTCCGGCCACGGTCAGCGCGAGGCCGCCGAGGCCGCGGGTGCCGAAGCCGTGGGCGCCGCTCTCGCGGGGGGTGAACGTGCCGGTGATCTCGACGCTGTGGAGCGTCTCGTGGGTGACCCCGGCGGGCAGGTCGGTGGCGATCCACTGGATCTGGCCGGAGGGCAGCGGCGTCTCGGCGAGCACCGCTCCGGAGGCGTCGCGGCAGACGGCGCGCAGGGTGAAGCCGGCCGCGGCGGGGGCGGGTTCGTCGGCGGGGTCGGCGCCGACGGCGTACGTGAGCGCGACGCCCTCGGGCAGGGCCGCCGCGAGGCCGTCGAGCGGCGAGACGGTCCGGGCGGGGAAGACGTGCGCCGAGCCGCCGCCGAGGACGCGGGCGTCGCGGGCGGCGGCCCCGACGAGCGCGATCCGGCGGGTGCGGGCCGGGTCGAGGGGCAGGGCGCCGCCGGCGTTGCGCAGCAGGACGAACGAGCGGTGGGCGATCTCGCGGGCGAGCGCCTCGCCGTCGACGTGCCGCGGGGGTGCGGCGACAGCCGGTGGGGCGCCCTCCAGCGCGCCGACGCGCGCGGCGAGGCGGAGCACGCGGCGCACCGCCCGGTCCACCAGCTCCTCGTCGACCTCCCCGGACCGGACGGCGGCGGCGAGGGCCTCGCCGTAGACGGTGTGGGGGCCGGGCATGGCGACGTCGAGGCCGCCGCGCAGGGCGCCGGTCGTGGAGCGGGCGGCCAGCCAGTCGGAGACGGTGACGCCGTCGAAGCCCCACTCGTCGCGCAGCACGTCGACCTGGAGGTGCCGGTGCTCGGTCATGGTGACGCCGTTGACGGCGTTGTACGCGGCCATGACCGCCCAGGGCCGGGCGCCGCGGACGATCGCCTCGAAGGGAGCGAGGTACAGCTCGCGCAGCGCCCGGGGCGGGACGGTGTTGTCGACGGTGAAGCGGTCGGTCTCGGCGTCGTTGGCGACGAAGTGCTTGACGGTGGCGGCGACCCCGCCGTCCTGGACTCCGCGCACGTAGGCCGTGCCGATCTCGCCGGTGAGGTACGGGTCCTCGCTGTACGCCTCGAAGTGGCGGCCGCCGAGCGGGGAGCGGTGGAGGTTCACCGTCGGGGCGAGCAGGACGTGGACGCCCTTGCGGCGGGCCTCCTGAGCGAGCAGCCGCCCGGCGCGGCGGGCGAGCCGGGGGTCCCACGCGGCGGCGAGCGCGGTGGGGGACGGCAGGGTGACGGACGGGTCGTCGGCGGTCCAGCGCACGCCGCGGACGCCGACGGGGCCGTCGGACATGACCAACGACGCCAGGCCCACGGCCGGGACGGCCGGGAGGCTCCACATGTCCCGGCCCGCCAGGAGGCGCGCCTTCGTGTCCAGGTCGAGCGCGCCGAGCGCCGCCTCCACCGCTTCGTCCGCCGTCATGGTGGTCCCTTCCGGTCCGTCCCGCGTCGCCGGCACCCATGGTGACCCGGCCACCTGACGGACAGTAGGTGTCGTTACTCCTTCGTGATGCCAGCGTGGCCGGATACCGTACCGTCCTGCTGCGGGACCGACGGGAGGAGCGCGGACATGACGGCTGCCAGGCCCAGGAGCGAGGAGCGCCGTGAGGCCATCCTGCGCGCGGCCTTCGAGGTCATCGCCGAACGCGGCTACCGGGGGGCGTCCCTGGCCGCCGTCGCCGAACGGGCGGGGCTCACGCAGCAGGGGCTGCTCCACCACTTCCCCGGCAAGGAGGCGCTGCTGGTCGCGGTGTTGGAGGAGCGCGACCGGTGGGACACCGGCGGCGGTGGCGCGAGCGGCCGGTCCGGGTGGCGGCTGGACCTGCTGGCGACCCTCGTCGAGTACAACGCGATGCGGCCGGGCATGGTGCAGACCTTCTCCGCGCTGCTCGGGGAGAGCGTGACGGACTGTCACCCCGCTCGGGAGTTCTTCGTCCGGCGGTACACCGCGGTGCGGGCGGACATGGCGGAGTTGCTGCGGACCGAGTTCGGTGAGCGGCTGCCCTGCGGTCTCACTCCGGAGCGGGCCGCGCCCCTGCTCACGGCCGTGCTGGACGGGCTGCAGTACCAGTGGCTGCTCGATCCCGAGTCGGTGGACATGGCGTCGGCGTTCCGGGACTTCATGGTGCTGGTGGGGTGGGAGGAGGTGAAGTAGACGCGTGGTGGCGCCCGGTGCGGGCGGCGGCGATACTGCGGCCACCCGACGGAAGGACTCCCGTGTCACGGATACGCACCACCGCCCTCGGTCTCGCCCTCACGGCCGCCGCCTCCGCCCTCACCCTCGGCGCCGCGCCCGCCTCCGCCTCCCCCTTCGCCTCCGCCGCCACCTCCGCCACGCTCCCCGCACCCGCCTCCCGGGCCGGTGACGGGGCCGGGGGCACGGGCGGGAGCGCGGGCGGCGCCGCCGAGGGGCGTGCGGACGGGGCCCCGGCCGAGTCCACCGTCGAGGAGGCACGGCTGGACCGGCCCGTGCCGCGGGAGATCCTGCGGCGCTCCGGGTTCGACACCGCGGCGCCCCGGTTCGCCGACGCGCTGCGCGGCGCGCGGACCTACGCGCAGGCCGAGCGGATCGCCGTACGGCACGGGACGGAGCTGTGGCGGCGGGCCGTCGACCGGGCGCAGGGGCGCGGCCCGGTGGGCGGTGACCTCGCCCGGGACGACGACCGGCCGCTGTACTGGGCACGGTTGGGCATGACCCGCGCCCTGCGCGCCTGGGGGCCCGCCACGGCCCTGCCGGCCGGGGCGCGCGAACGGCTCCTCGACCGATTGGAGTCCGCCTCGCGGGGCCAGGACACCGTCCGCTTCCCGGCCGGACGGGGCGTCAAGCGGGTGCTGGTGACCGGTTTCGACCCCTTCACGCTCGACCGGGACATCCGGATCGGCAACCCGTCGGGCGCCGCCGCCCTCGCCCTCGACGGGACGCTGGTGCGCACGGCGGACGGCGGGTGGGCGCGCGTCGAGACGATGGTCTTCCCGGTGCGCTGGCGGGACTTCGCGGACGGCACCGTGGAACGGGCGCTGCGCCCGCACCTGCCGCGCGTGGACCTGTTCACCACCGTCAGCCAGGGCCGTGTGGGCCGCTTCGACGTCGAGCGGTACAACGGGGCGTGGCGCGGCGGCTTCGCGGACAACGAGAACGCCTCGGAGACCGGCCCGGTCCCGGTCGACGACCCGGACACGCGGCCCCAGTGGACGGTGACCAGCCTGCCGTACGCCGCGGTCACGGCCGCCGCCACGGGCCCGTTCCCGGTGTACGACAACACGGCGGTGACCGAGGTGCCCGCCGGAGCGGCCCAGCCGGTGGTCCGCCCCGACGGGCCCACGCCCGGCTCGGCGGCCCGCGCGGGCGGCGGAGGCGACTACCTCTCCAACGAGATCGCCTACCGCGCCACGCTGCTGCGCGACCGGCTGGGGCTGACCGGGCTGCCGGGCGGGCACCTGCACACGCCGGTGCTGCAGTTCGGCGCGGGCAACGCGGACGCGGTGGAGGACCCCGCGTACCTGCGGAACCGGGCGGCGATCACGGCGCAGGTCCGCTCGGTCATCGCCGTCGCGGCGGGCGCGGGCGGCGGCGCGGGGGCCGCGGGCGGCGTGGCGGAGGCTGAGGGCGCGGGCGGTCCGGGCGGCGTGCGGCGGTGACGTCCGTCGCCCGCCGGGGCCGCGCGGACGGGGAGCGGCATACTGTGGGACATGATCGTGGCAGCGGCCCAGTTCAGCGCGGTACCCGGGGACGTCGAGGCCAACGTCCGCACCATGACGGGGTTGCTCCGCGGGGCGGCCGGGGCGCGGGTGGTGGTCTTCCCCGAGCTCGCCCTCACCGGCTACGAGCCGGAGCTCGTCGACCGGGACCGCCGGCTGTGGACCGACGGCGACGATCCGCGGCTCGACCCGCTGCGGGAGGCGTGCCGCGCGGTGGGCGCCGCCGCCGTCGTCAACGGCGCGGCACCGGGTGAGGCCCCGGGCGACCGGCGGCCCTGCCTGACGTCGTTCGTGTTCGGGCCGGACGGGTCGCTGCTCGCCCGCTACGACAAGCGGCACCTGTACGAGGCGGAGGCCGAGGTCTTCGCGGCGGGCACCCGCGACGGCCGCTTCACGCTGGACGGGCAGCGGTTCGCGCTGGCCACCTGCTTCGACAACCACTTCCCGGAGGTCGGCGAGCGGGCGGCGGCGGACGGCTGCCGGGTGTACCTGGCCAGTTCCCTGTACGGGACGGGGGACGGTGTGCGGCAGCGGGCGACGGTCTATCCGGCCGTCGCCCGCGACCACGGCATGTACGTGGTCCTCGCCAACCACGTCGGCCCCGCCGGCCCGTGGACCGGCTGCGGGCGCAGCGCGGTGTGGGGTCCGGACGGCGGTCTGCTGGCCGAGGCGGACGCGACCGCGCCGGCGCTGGTCCGGGCGGAGGTCCGTACCGGGGCGGCCGGCGGGGTGGTCGGCGCGCAGGCCGGTCACGCGGGGGGTCGGGCGCACGGTGCGGTCGGTGGGCACGGCGCGGCCGGTGGGCCGGTCCCCCTGTAGGCGGGGACCGGCGGGCGGAGGACCGTCTGCTGCCGGGCGCCGCCACCGCGCCTCTGGGAGTGGGCGCGGCGGGCGGACGCGGGTCAGTCCTTGTGGAGGCCGTACGCCCCGGGCTGCGCGGCGGGGGCGGGCTCCTGGTCCGGCCGGTGGGTGTCCGGCGCCAGCTCGCGCGCCATCAGCGTGGCCCCGGCGACGGCGCCGGGCATCAGGAAGACCGCGACGAACGGGACCAGGTACGCGAGGGTCAGCGGCACACCGAAGCCGATGACCATCATGCGCCGGCCGCGCAGCAGCGCCAGGCGCTCCTTCAGCTCGATGCGGCGGCGCTGGAAGGCGACGGCCGTGAGCTCCTCGGTGAGGAAGTAGCCGGAGACGCAGAAGCCGAGCACGGGGACGACGGTCTGGCCGATGACCGGGACGAAGCCGAGGGCGAAGAGCAGCACGCCGTAGCAGGCCACGCGCGCCACGATGCGGAGGCTGTCGCGGGCGGAGATCCACAGCTCGCGGCCGAAGGACAGCCCGGACTCGGCGACGTGCCCGCCCTCCGAGCGGTCGACCTCCTCGGAGAGCGACTCGTAGAAGGGCTGGCCCACCAGGAGCGTCACCGCGGTGAAGGTGATCACGGCGAGGAAGAGCCCGAGCGCGAAGACCAGGGCGGTGAGGAAGCCGCGGAACAGTCCCTGCCAGGGCGAGGACCAGTCGTCGGCGAAGGGGGTGGCCCAGGCGGTCAGGTCGTCGGCCCCGAAGGCCAGGCCGACCAGCGCGCCGGCGTAGAGGACGAGGGTGACGAGGCCGGGGAGCAGCCCGAAGCCCAACCAGCGGCCGTGCCGGCCGACCCACCGCTGTCCCTGCAGGAGAAAGCCGAAGCCCTTGGCAAGATCACGCATGGGGGTCACCCTATCGGGGCCCCGCCGCCGGTTTCCGGTCACGGTCGTCACGGGGGCGGACGGCATGCGCCGGACACGGGCCGGCGACGGCGGAGGGCCGCCGGCGGACCGGGACCGGGGGCGGGAGGCGGACGAGGTCGGGAGACGCGGGCGGGCGGGAGACGGACGACGGAGGGCCGCGTCCCCGGTGGTACCGGGGACGCGGCCCTCGCCCGTGCGCGGCGTGCGCCCGTCCGTCAGACGGCGAGCTCGACCGTGATGTTCCCGCGGGTCGCCTTGGAGTACGGGCAGACCTGGTGGGCCTTTTCGAGCAGCTCCTTGGCGGTGGCGGGGTCGACGTTCGGGATGGTCGCGGAGATCTTGACGATGATCCCGAAACCGTCGTCGTTCTTGCCTATGCCCACCTCGGCGGTGACCTGGGAGCCGGACACGTCTGCCTTCTCCTGGCGGGCGACGACGGCCAGCGCGCCCTGGAAGCACGCGCTGTAGCCGGCGGCGAACAGCTGCTCCGGGTTGGTGCCCGAGCCGGAGCCGCCCATCGCCTTGGGCGGGTTGACGACCACGTCGAGCACGCCGTCGTCCGTGGCCACACGGCCGTCCCGGCCGTTCTCGGCGGTGGCTACCGCGGTGTAGAGGACGTCGGACTGCTGGATGGACATGTAGGGGTTCCTCCCTGTGTCGCGCCGCGACTCGCGCCCACGATCGCGACGGCCTGGAGGGAGCCTAGCGGGTGAGAGAAACGATCATCTTGCCGGTGTTGGCACCGCGCAGCATGCCGAGGAAGGCGTCGACGCCGTTCTCCATGCCCTCGACGACCGTCTCGTCGTACTTCAGGTCGCCCGAGCGCAGCCAGCCGGAGACCTCCTCCACGAAACGCGGCTGGAGGGCGGCGTGGTCGCCGACGAGCACGCCCTGCAGGCGCAGGCGCTTGCCGATGACCAGGGCGAGGTTGCGCGGGGCCGGGGTCGCCTCGGTGTCGTTGTACTGGGCGATCATGCCGCAGATGGTGGCGCGGCCGTGGACGTTGAGGGAGGAGATCGCGGCCTCCAGGTGCTCGCCGCCGACGTTGTCGAAGTAGACGTCGATGCCGTCGGGGGCGGCGGCCTGCAACTGCTCGCCGACCGGGCCGTTCTTGTAGTTGAAGGCGGCGTCGAAGCCGTACTCCTCGACCAGCCGCTTGACCTTCTCGTCGGAACCGGCCGAGCCGATCACCCGCGAGGCGCCCTTCAGCCGGGCCATCTGCCCGACCTGGCTGCCCACCGCGCCGGCCGCGCCGGAGACGAACACGGCGTCGCCCTCCTTGAAGGAGGCCGTCTCGAAGAGGCCCGCGTACGCCGTGAGGCCCGTCATGCCGAGCACGCCCAGGTAGGCGGTGAGCGGCGCGAGGGAGGCGTCGACCTTGGCGGCGCGCTTGGCCTCGACCTCGGCGTACTCCCGCCAGCCCAGGCCGTGCAGGACGTGGTCGCCGACCTCGAAGCCCTCGGCGGCGGAGGCGACGACCTCGCCGACCGCGCCGCCCTCCATCGGGTGGTCCAGGCGGAAGGGCGGGACGTACGACTTCACGTCGTTCATCCGGCCCCGCATGTACGGGTCCACCGAGAAGTGGAGGTTGCGGACGAGGATGCGGCCCTCGCCCGGGGCGGTGACGGGGGCCTCGCGGAGCGCGAAGTCCTCCGGGACGGGCCAGCCGTGCGGGCGGGCGACGAGGTGCCATTCACGGCCGGACGTCGGGAGTGCGGACATGCTGCGTACCTCCAGAAGATGTTTCACTAGCTGAAACAACCATGCGCCTCGATATTTCAGGTTGTCAAGTAAACGGGTAGGCTGGCGGGCATGCCCAGTACACGCACAGACCCGGTCACCGTCGAGGTCGTGGAACTCATCGGCACCGTCGTGGCGCGCTACCACGAGGAGTACGAGCACGCCGCGGCGCAGCACTCGCTGACCGGGGCGCAGGCGCGGGTGCTGAGCCTGCTCGCCCTGGAGCCGCTGCCCATGCGGCGCATCGCCGTGTCCCTGCGGTGCGAGCCGTCGAACGTGACGGGCATCGTCGACCGCCTGGAGGCCCGCGGCCTCGTCGAGCGGCGCCCGGACCCGGCGGACCGCCGGGTGAAGCTGGCCGCGCCGACGGAGGAGGGCCACGCGACCGCACGCCGCCTGCGGGACGCCCTGGACTTCGCCCGGGAGCCGCTGGCGGGCCTCTCGGTGGCGGAGCGCGCCCTGCTGCGCGACCTGCTGCGCCGCATGCTCGGCGAGCCCCCGGCTGACGGTCTCGGCGGCGGTCCCCGGGCCTGACGCCGGGCGGCAGCGGGCCCGCCCCTCGGGTGCCCCCGGCTTGCCGCCCGGCGGCCCGCGCTCGGCTCCCTCTCGGCCTGACCCTCGGGTTCCTCTCGGCCTGACGCTCGGCGGGCGGCCCTCGGACCTCCCCCGGGTCCGACGCTCGGCGGCCCCCGGCCCGACGGTGTCCTCCGCCGGGCATCCGGTGCTCGCCGGCCGCGGGAGCCCGGGAAGGCGGTCCGGGGCGCGCTGCCGCCGCCCGGGGGTCGGGCCCGGCAGCGGCGACGCCAGGCCGGAGGGCCGGAGGGCTAGAAGGCTAGAAGCACCACCACAGCCACGGCGTGCAGCTCTTCGTCGGCGAGGGTGCGGGGGACGGCGAGGGCGGCGGCTCGGGTGCCGGGTCGTCGGCCGGAGGGGTGGGCGTCGGGTCCGGATCCGGGTCGCCCTCGGCCGGCTCCGAGGGGGCGTCCCGCGGAGGCTCCGGGGCGTCCGTGTCCGGGGAGGCGCCCGGCCGGGTCGGGTTCTTCAGCCCTCCCTTGCCCTGCCCCTGCCCGGCTCCCCCGTCCACGCCGGTCCCGTCGCCCTCACCGGGCGCGGTGGCGGTGCCGTCGGGGCCGCCGGTCGCGTCGCCCGCGCCCGCGCCCGCGCCGTCCGCCGACGCGGACGGGTCGGCGCCGGGGTCGGACGCCGACGGCGACTCCCGGACCTCGTCGGGACCCTCCGGCCGCCCGGCACTCGGCGTCAGGACGGGCAGGGGCTCCGGCTGCGCCGCGTCCTCCTGCCGCACGGCGGTGGCCGCGCCGTCGTCGGCCGGGTGCTCCATCGCCAGTTCGGCCAGGCTCAGGGCGCCCGCCGCCAGGACCAGGCCCGTGACCCCCAGCAGGACGTTGCGGCCGCGCCGCCGCCGGGCGCGTCGACCTCCGGCCCGCCCGGCGCGCCGGGACCCGGACGGGTCCCCGCCGGACGGGGCCTTGCCGGAGCGGGCCTTGCCGGAGCGGGCCTGCCGCGCCTGGGCACGCCCGCTCGCCGCGGGCGGCACCTGCTCGTCCCGAGCGAGCTCGAAGACGTGGTCCGCCGCGGACGGCTGGGGGTCGTCGTGCCGGAGCTCCTCGACGGGGGTTCCGCACCCGGCACAGGCCAGAGCTCCGTTGAGGTGCCGCTGACACTGGTGGCAGTAATCCATGGCGCCCGCAGATTATGCGCCTGAAGGGCGTCACGGACGGGAGAGCTTGTGAGGATCCTGTGTGGAAGGACGCCTTCCGCCACCGGATCACCCGACGGTCCGGGCGGGGGCGCGCCGCACTCTCAGACCGTGATCGGCACCTCGTGGACCTCGTCGGCCCGGTGCCCCGCCTTCTCGTGCACCCGCTGCACCGCCTCCTTGGAGGGCGCCGACGACAGGCAGTACACCGTGCCGGACTCCGGGTCGGCCCAGGCCCGCTCGAAGTGCACGCCTTCCTCCTTCTCGTGGGCGAGGTCCGCCTGGTGCGCCTGGCGCAGCTGGTCGGCGGTGATGCCCTCGAAACCGTGGTGAACGTCCATGTACGTGGCCATGGCAGCCGTACCTCCGTCCGGTAGCCGTCCCCCTCCCTCCATGGTGCGCCCGCGCCCCCCGCCCGTCGCGCGGGGGCCCCGGGGGCGGCGGGGCGGCGCCCCCGGGGCGGGGCTCAGAGCGGCGGGGCCGCGGGCGGTCGGGCGGGGGGGCGGCCTGGGCCACCCGGCTGACCCCCCGTCAGCTCCGTCCCCCCACCGGCGCAGCCCAGCGCGCGCCCCGGCCCCGGCGGCCGGACGATGCAGACACATACCGCTCCCGGGAGGATCCGCCGTGACCGTCAGTCTTGAGCAGTTGCGCCGCTGCCACGTCGCCGTCGACCTCGGGGCCGCCAGGACCCGGGTCTTCGTCAAGGGCGCCGGGCTCGTCGTGGACGAGCCGAGCGTGGCCGCCGTGAACACGCGCACCGGCGCGCTGATCGCGGTCGGCGAGTTCGCGGAGAAGATGACCGGGCGCACGCCCCACTACATCCGGGTCGTCCGCCCCGTCTCCGGCGGCAGCGTCGTCGACATCGAGATGGCGCAGCGGATGCTCCGCAGCCTCCTCGGCGAGAAGCTCCGGCGCCAGCTGCGCCGCAAGCCGCTGCTGCGCGCGGCCGCCTGCACCCCGCACGACAGCGACCCGCTCGCCCAGCGCGCCACCGTCGAGACGATGGTCGGGCTGGGGGCCCGCCGCGTCGAGCTGGTGGACACCCTGATCGCGGCGGCCGTCGGCTGCGGCCTGCCCGTGGCCCAGCCGACCGCGACCATGATCCTCGTGTGCGGGGCGGCGACGACGCAGGTCGCGGTGCTCTCGCTCGGCTCGATCGTCACCGCGGAGCGCATCCCGGTGGGCGGCAACGCCATCGACCACGCCGTCATCCAGTACCTGCGCCACCAGCACGAGCTGATGCTGCCGACGCAGTCCGTGCGCCCCCTGCAGCTCGCCCTGCACGGCAACGGACTGACCGCCGAGGGCCCGGCGTCGACCGAGATCCACGGCCGCGACGTCGCCACCGGGCTGGCGCGTTCCGTCCTCGTGGACACGGCCGCGGTCCGCCAGGCCATCCACACCCCGCTGACGGCCGTGCTCGACGGCATCGGCAAGGTGCTCCGCGACTGCCCGCCCGACCTCGTCGCCGACCTCGCCGAGCGCGGCATCACCATGGTCGGCGGCAGCGCCCGGCTGCCCGGTCTCGACCAGATGCTGCGCGACTGGACGGGCATGCCGGTGCGGATCGCCGAGCGTCCGGACGTCTGCGCGGTCCTCGGGCTGGGCGAGATGCTGGAGGGCCGGATCGAACCGCTCACCCTCAACCCCCTGGCCGACGCGGAGTAGCCCCTGACGGCCACCGGGCGGAGGTACGACGGCACGGGGCTGCGGCGGTACGCGGCGGACCCGGCGGCCGGCCGGGCGGTGGTACGCGGCCCGGCCCTACGGCGGTGAGGCGCGCCTGGCGCCGCGCCCGCGCGGAAGGGCGGGCCGGCGCCAGGCGCGCCCGGGGTCGGTGGCCGGGCGGACCAGGACCGGCGGACCGGGTGGGGCGGGTCGGGGCCGGGGTCGGCGGACCGGGTGGGTCGGGGGCGGCCGGGGTCGGCGGACCGGGTGGGTCGGGGGCGGCCGGGCGGCGCCTGGGAGCATGGCGGGACACCCTGTGCAGCGATGCGAGGAGGACGGCCCCGTGAGTTCCCTCTTTCCGGCCCTGACCGCCGGCGGCCCGGACGGCGACGACCGGCCCGCCCTGCGGTTCGGCGACCGCGCCCTCACCTACGGCGGGCTCCGCTCCGCGGCCGCCGCCGTGGTCCCGCGCCTGGCCGGCGCCGGGCGGGTCGCGGTCTGGGCCACGCCCTCCCCGGAGACCTGCGTCGCGGTGGTCGCGGCGCTGCTCGCCGGTGTCCCGGCCGTACCGCTCAACCCCCGCACCGGCGAGCGCGAGCTGACGCACATCGTCGGCGACAGCGCACCGGCCCTGGTGCTGGCCGCCCCGGGCGACGAGCTCCCGGCGCCGCTCGCCGGCCTGGCGCGCGTCGACGTCACGGCGGGGGCGCCCGACGGCGCCGCGGCCGGCGGCCCGCTGCCCGCCGAACCGGACCCCGGCGCGCCCGCGCTGGTCGTGTACACGTCCGGAACGACCGGCCCGCCCAAGGGCGCCGTCCTCCCACGCCGCGCCCTGGCGACGACCCTCGACGCGCTGGCCGACGCGTGGGCGTGGACGGCGGACGACGTCCTGGTGCACGCGCTGCCCCTGTTCCACGTGCACGGCCTCGTCCTGGGCGTCCTCGGCCCCCTCCGCCGCGGCGGCGCCGTCCGGCACCTCGGCCGGTTCACCACCGACGGGGTGGCGCGCGCCCTGGCCGACGGCGGGACGATGCTGTTCGGCGTGCCGACGATGTACCACCGGATCGCCGAGGCCCTCGCCCCGACCGGCTCCCCCTCCGCGAACGGGTCCGCGGGCGGTGGGGACACGCCCCCCGGCGGCACCGACACGGCCCCCGGCGCCGGCTCGGCCCCGCGCGGCACCGACGCGGCCCCCGGCGCCGGTGACGCCGCGCTCGCCCGGGCGCTGGCGGGTGCCCGGCTGCTCGTGTCGGGCTCGGCCGCGCTGCCGCTGCCCGACCACGCACGCATCACCGCCGCGACGGGACGGCGGGTGGTCGAGCGGTACGGCATGACCGAGACGCTGATGAACACGAGCGTCCGTCCGGGCGCCGAGCCGGAGCGCCCCGGCTCCGTCGGGACGCCGCTGCCGGGCGTGGAGCTGCGGCTGGTCCTCGACGACGGGACGCCGGTCACCGCGTACGACGGCGAGACGATCGGCGAGGTGCAGGTGCGCGGCCCGAACCTGTTCACGGAGTACCTGAACCGGCCCGACGCGACCGCCGCCGCGTTCGACGGCGGCTGGTTCCGCACCGGCGACATGGCGGTGCGGGACGCGGACGGGTCGGTACGGCTCGTGGGGCGCAGGGCCACCGACCTGATCAAGAGCGGCGGCTTCAAGATCGGCGCCGGGGAGATCGAGAACGTCCTCCTCGCCCACCCGGCGGTGCGGGAGGCGGCCGTCACCGGCGAGCCCGACCCCGACCTGGGCGAACGCGTCGTGGCGTGGGTGGTGGCCACCGACCCGGGAGCGCCACCGCCGGCGGCCGAGCTGGCGGACCACGTCGCCGCGCAGCTCGCCCCGCACAAGCGGCCCCGCGCCGTCCGCTACCTCGACGCGCTGCCCCGCAACGACATGGGCAAGGTGCTCAAGCGGGCCCTCCATGGCTGAGGCGGCGGCGCGGCTGACCGCCCGCGCGGCGATAGCGCTGGTCGCGGAGGGGTTCACGGAGCACACGCCGCCCCCGCCGCCCCCCGGCCCCGGCCCCGGCCCGGCGGACGGCCCGCTGGGGTGGGACGGGTACGGGGAGGCACGGGCCCGCGCGCGGGAGCGGACGGGCGAGGCGGAGTCCGCCGTGTACGGGGAGGCCGAGGTGGGGGGCGTGCGGTGCGTCGTCCTCGCCTTCGAGTTCGGCTTCCTCGGCGGGTCACTGGGCGAGCGCACCGGCGACCGGATCACCGCCGCGTACCGGCTCGCGCGCGAGCGTCGGGTCCCGCTGGTGTCGCTGGTGGCGACGGGCGGCAGCCGGATGCAGGAGGGCATGGTCGCGCTGGCGCAGTTGCAGCGGGTGGCCCGCGAGACGGTGCTGCTGCGCGCGGCGGGGGTGCCGCACGTCGCCGTGTTGCGGGACCCGGCGACCGGGGGCGGCTGGGCGACGATCGGCGCGGGCGCGGACGTGTTGCTGGCGCTGCCCGGTGCGCAGGTCGGCTTCGCCGGGGCGCGGGTGCGGCCCGCGGACGCCGACCCGGCGGCGTACACGGCGGAGGGCCAGCTCGCGGCGGGCCAGATCGACGCGGTGGTGCCGGCCGGGGAGCTGCGCGCGACGCTGGGGCGGTGGCTGACCGCCCTGACCCGGCCGGCGCCGGGCCCGGTGCCCCCGCCGCCGGCGCTGGGCGGGGCGGCCGGCCCGCCGGTGACCGGCTGGGACGCGGTGCGCCGGGCGCGCGCCCCCCAGCGGCCCCGTGCGGAGGCGTACCTGGACGCCTACTTCCAGGAGCGGCTGCCGCTCGTCGGCGACCGGTGCGGCGGCACGGACCCGGGGATGCTGTGCGGCGTGGGGCTGCGCGACGGGCACGGGGTCGTGTACGCGGCCCAGTGCGGTACGGCGACGCTCCCGGCCGGGTACCGCACGGCGGCGCGGGTGGTCCGCCTCGCCGACCGGCTGGGCCTGCCGGTGCTGACGCTGGTGGACACACCGGGCGCCGCGAACGACGCCGAGGCCGAGCGGGCGGGCGCGGGCGCGTCGATCGCGGAGGCGTTCGCCGCGGTGGCCGGGGCGCGGGTGCCGGTGACGACGCTGGTGGTCGGCGAGGGCGGGTCGGGCGGCGCGCTGGCGCTCGCGGCGCCGGGCCGCACGTGGGTGACGCCGGACAGCTACTTCTCGGTGATCGCCCCGGAGCTCGCGGCGGCGATCCTCAAGCGCCCGGCCGAGGAGGCCGCGCGCACGGCGGAACAGCTGCGGCTGCGCCCGCAGGACCTGGTGGAGCTGGGGGTCGTGCGCGGCATCGTCTGACGGCGCCGTACGAACGCCCGTGCCCGGCCCGGCCACCGTACGGCCGGGCCGCACTGCCCCGCCCCGCGCCGGCCTTGCCTGCCCCGCCCCGCGCCGTCGCGGCGGGCGCGCGGGCGGGGGCTCACGGCGCTCAGCGCCGGCCGCCGACCGGCTCCTCGTCGCCCATGGTCTGCGCCGCGGCGTCCAGGACGGCGGCGAGGTCGTTGAGCCGGGCGCGCAGCGCGCGCATCTCGTCGAGGGACATGCCCGTCACCTCGGCCATCCGGCGCGGGACCCCGGCGGCGCGCTCGCGCAGGGCGGCGCCGGCGGGCGTGGGCCGGACGGTGACGGACCGCTCGTCCTCGGCGCTGCGGCGCCGCTCCACGTACCCGGCCGCGTCCAGCCGCTTGAGGAGCGGCGAGAGGGTGCCGGAGTCGAGGCGCAGGTGCTCGCCGATCCGCTTCACGGGCAGTTCGCCGTGCTCCCACAACACCAGCATCACCAGGTACTGGGGGTAGGTCAGCCCCAGGTCCTTGAGGGCGACACGGTAGACGCCGTTGAAGGCGCGGGTCGCCGCGTGCAGCGAGAAGCAGATCTGGTGGTCGAGGCGGAGGAAGTCCTCGTCCTCCCGGGCGTCGCCGTGCGTGTCGGTGTGGTGCATCCCACTAGGCTACTCCCCCCAATTTAGTTGTGCGCAATTTAGTTGCCTGCTAGAAATGATCTCGACGCCACTCCACGACCGAGAGGACCGGACTCCCATGGACGCCCTGTACACCGCTGTCGCCACCGCCAACGGCCGCGAGGGCCGCGCCGTCAGCTCCGACGGCCGGATAGACCTGCCGCTCGCCTTCCCCCAGGCCCTGGGTGGTAACGGCGAGGGCACCAACCCCGAGCAGCTCTTCGCCGCCGGGTACGCGGCGTGCTTCGCCAGCGCCATGGGGGCGATCGGCCGGCAGGAGAAGATCGACGTCAAGGACGCCTCCGTCACCGCCGAGGTGAGCATCGGCAAGGACACCGACGGCGGCTTCGGCCTCTCCGTCGTCATGCGCGTCGAGCTCCCGGACCACCTCCAGGGCGAGGCCGGGCGCGACCTGCTGGAGAAGACCCACGCGTACTGCCCCTACTCCAAGGCGACGCGCGGCAACATCGACGTGAAGATCGAGGTCGAGTGACCCCCTCGGCCCCGTCGACCCCCTCGCCCCCACCGGCCCCGCTCACACGCTGACGCGCACCGCGGAGCCGCCGACGCGCCGGGCCGAGGGCGGGCCGAGCCGCTGACGTACGCGCGGGAGCCCCGGACCTGTCGGGTCCGGGGCTCCCGCGCGTCCCGCTCCGCACCCGGGCCGCAGCCGGCGGGCCGGGGGGCCGGTGGCCTCAGACGCCCGGGCCCGGCCAGCCGGCCACCGCCGCGGCCTCCAGGCCGCGGGTGCGGTAGCTCTCCCCCTCCAGCGCGACCACCTCGGCGTGGTGGGCGAGCCGGTCCGCGGTCGCGGAGGCGACACCGCCGTCGCCGAAGACCTCGGCCCACCGCCCGAAGGGCCGGTCGGTGGTGACGAGGAGGGAGGCGCGCTCGTAGCGGTGCGCGACCAGTTGGAAGAAGAGGTTGGCCGACTCGCCGTCGAACGGCACGTACCCGAGCTCGTCGACGACCAGCAGCGGACAGGCGTCCAGCGCCGCCAGCTCCTCGTCGAGCCGGCCCGCGGCCTTGGCGCGGCGCAGCCGGGCACCCCACTCCTGCGCCGTCGCGAAGAGCACCCGCTGCCCCGCCTCGCAGGCGCGCACGCCGAGCGCGACGGCGAGGTGGGTCTTGCCGGTGCCTGGGCCGCCGAGGAAGACGACGTTCTCGCCGCGCGCGACGAAGTCGAGCCGGCCCAGCCGGTCCAGGACCAGCGGGTCGGGCGCCCGCAGGTGACCGGTGTCGAAGGTCTCCAGCTCCTTGCGGGCCGGGAAGCCCGCCGCCGCGATCCGCTCCTCCGCCCCGACGGCGTACCGTCCGGCGCCCGCCTGCCGCGGGAAGGGCCGGAGGGCGGCGCCCGCCTTCGCGCCGCCCGCGGCCGTACCGCCCGTCGGGGCGTCCCACGCGACCGGCCCGGCGGGAGCGCCGGTGGCGCCGGCGGTCTGCGCGGTGCCGGCCACGTCGGCGGTGCCGGCCGTACGGGGGTGGGCGGGGCCGAGCTCCGCCGCGTGGTCGGGGCGGGGGCCGCCGTGCTCGTGGGCGGTCATCGGCCCGGACATGTACGCCAGGATGAGGGCCGAGACGATGAACGCCATGTGGATGACCGTGCCCCACAGCAGGTCGTGCCGCGGGGTGTGGTGCACGTCGACGAACATCTGGAGCAGGTGCACCGACGAGATGCCGACGATCGCCGTCGCCAACTTCACCTTCAGCACGTTGGAGTTGACGTGGGAGAGCCACTCCGGCTGGTCCCGGTGGCCCTGGAGGCCGATGCGGGAGACGAAGGTCTCGTACCCGCCGACGATGACCATGATGAGCAGGTTGGCGATCATGACGACGTCCACGAGTTTCAGCACCGCGAGCATGACGTGCGTCTCGTCGGCGGATCCGCTCAGGACGTGCTCGATCAGTTTCCAGAGCTCGTTGAAGAACTTGTAGACGTACACGCCCTGGGCGGCCACGAGGCCGAAGTACAGGGGTGCCTGGAGCCAGCGGGTGGCGAAGAGCGCGTAGCCGAGGGTCGTCATGTGCGACGTGGCGGTCGGGGCGGGCGCGGCGGCGGAGGGGGACGAGTCGAGGCGGGACACCGGCATCTCCTGCGACGGGGAGGGGAGCGCCATTCTCGTGGGCCGCAGGAGAAAATCTGAATTCCTGCCACTCGTAGGGATTAATAGGCATTCAGTCGGACGGCAGTGGGGCGTGTCTCTCTCCGTGGATCACGCTGGCGCCGCCAGGGCAGTTGTGCGAATGTCGCTGCTGGTGCGTTCGATGCGTCGTCGGTGGCTCGGCGGGGCGGAGCACCGACGAGGGGAGCGACACGAGATGGCGCTGCTTTCCGACGGCGGCCCGGAGTTCCGGCTGCTGGGGCCGCTGGAGGTCCGCGTGGCCGGCCGCCGGCTCCCGCTCACGGCCCCCCGGCTGCGGTACGCCCTCGGAACGCTGCTGCTCCACGCCGACCGCACGGTCTCCGTGGACCAGTTGGCCGACGGCGTGTGGGAGGACCGGCTCCCCGCGGACCCCGCCAACCAGGTCGCCGTCTGCGTGTCCCTGCTGCGCCGCCGCTTCGCGCGGGCGGGCGCGCCGGACGGCCTCATCCTCACCACCCCGCCGGGCTACCTCCTCAGCACCCGCGGCGCGGAGCTCGACACCGCCCTGGTCCGCCGCCTCGCCGCCGAGGCGCGCGTCCGCGCCGGGGAGGGCGAGCGGGAGGAGGCCGCCGGGCTGCTGCGCCGCGCGCTGTCGCTGTGGCGGGGGCCGCTCCTGGAGGGGACGAGCCGGCGGGCCTGGGCGCCGGAGGTCCGCGCCTGGGAGGAGGAGCGCGTGGCCCTCCTCGCGCGGTGGGCGGAGCTGGAGTTGGCGCTCGGCCGGTACGAGGCGCTCACCGCGGAGCTGAGCGCCTTCGTCCAGGAGCGCCCGTTCCTGGAGCGTCCCCGCGCCCAGCTGATGACCGCGCTGTACCGCTCGGGCCGGCAGGCCGACGCGCTGCGGCTGTACCGGGACGGGGTGCGGCTCTTCGACGAGGAGCTCGGCGTCGCCCCCGGGCCGGAGCTGCGCCGGCTCCACGAGGAGATCCTGCGCGGCACCCTGCCCCCGCACCCGGCGCCACCACCGCGACCGCCCGCGCCGCCGCGTCCGCCCGCCCCGGCGGTCACGCGCCCCGCCCCCGGCCCCCCGGCCGCCCCCGACGCCCCGGACGGCGCCGCGGCCGCCCCGTCCCCGCCCCCATCCCCGTCCCTGTCGGCGCCCCCGGCCCCGACCCTGCCCCCGCCGCCGGTCGGGCCCTGTCTGCTGCCCGGCGGCGTGCCCGAGTTCGTCGGGCGGGAGCACGAGGCGGCGGCCTTGGCCGCCGTCCTGGCGGAGGCGCACACGCCCGGGGAGCGCCGTGCCGATCCGGCCGGCACGGGGCCCGCCAGGGCCGGGCACGTCCCGGTCGCCGAGGTCGTGGGCGCGGGCGGCACCGGCAAGACCGCGCTCGCCCTCCACGTCGCCCACGGGTGCCGCCCGGCGTTCCCCGACGGCCAGCTCTACATCAACCTCCGGGGTCTGCACACCGATCCGGTACCGCCCGAGGAGGCCCTGGCCCGCTTCCTGCGCGAACTGGGCACCCCGGGACCCGCCATCCCCGACGGCCTGGAGGAGCGCGCCGAGACGTACCGGGCCCTGCTCGCCGACAGACGTGTGCTGATCATCCTCGACGACGCGGCGTCCGCCGCACAGATCCGGCCGCTCATGCCCGGCACGGGCAGCTGCGCCGTGGTGGTGACGAGCCGCTCCCGGGTGGCGACGTCGTTCGCGGCCCGTGTGATCGAACCGGGCCTGTTCACCCCGGAGCAGGCGCTGGAGCTGCTGGCGCGGATCGCCGGTCCCGACCGGCCCGCCGTGGAACCGGAGGCCGCCCGCCAGCTCCTGGAGCACTGCGGCCGGCTCCCGCTCGCGGTGAGCATCGTCGGCGCCAAGCTCGCGGCCAAGCCCCACTGGACGCTCGACCGGGCCGCCACCCGCCTCGCCGACGAGCAACGGCGGCTGGACGAGCTGGAGTACGACAGCCTCGCCGTCCGGACCAGCGTCGCCCTCTCCTACCGCGGCACCGGCCCGGCCGCGCGGCTGCTGCTGCGCCGGCTGGCCGTGCTGGCCCCGCCCGACTTCGCCGACTGGATCGCCCCTCCCCTGCTCGACGCCGCGCCCGACGAGGCGGAGGCGGCGGTGGAGGAGCTGGTGGACTCCCGTCTGGTCGACGTGGTCGGCACCGACCGGGCGGGGCAGCTGCGCTACCGGGTGCACGAGCTCGTGCGGCTCTTCGCCGCCGAACAGGCCGCCGGCTCGGAGACGGAGGAGTCCCGCCGGGCCGCCCTGGCCCGGACGGCCGCGGCGGCCGTCACATACGCCGAGACGGCCCACCACCTGGTGTGCGGCGGCGAGTTCACCGCCGTGCGCAGCCGCTCGGCCCGGCCGCCCGCCGGAGCGCCGGACGGTGCGGGCGCGCCGCCTGCGGACCCGCTGCGCTGGTACGAGGCGGAGCGGCTGACGCTCACCGCGCTGGTCCGCCAGGCGGCGGGCCACGGGCTGGACGGTCACGCCTGGGACCTCGCGGCCGTCTGCCGCTGCCTGTTCCGCACCCGCGGTCACCACGACGACTGGGCGTCGACCCACCGGCACGCCCTGCGCGCCGTGCGCGGGGCGGGCAACCGCCGGGGCACGGCGGCGATGCTCCTCGGGCTCGGCGAGCTGCACCTGGCCCGGCGCCGGCACGCCGAGGCCGTACCGCTGCTGGAGGACGCGCACCGCGCGTTCGAGGAGGCGGCCGACGCGTACGGCGCGGCGCTCGCGCTGCGCGAGGCGGCACGCGCGGACCGGTACCAGGGCCGGTACGAGCGGGCGCTGGAGCGCTGGGCGCGCTGCCTGCCGGCCCTGCGCGCCGCCGGTGACGAGGAGGCGCGGGCGCAGGTGCTGCGGTGGACCGGGCAGACCCTGCTGGAGCTGCGCGACGTGGACGGCGCCGAACCGTACCTGCGGCGGGCGGAGGAGATCACGCGCCGGCTGCACGGGCGGGCCGCGGACCGCTCGCGGCTGGCGCCCGCGGCCCTGCTGCGCGGCCGGGCGCGGCTGGTGGAGGCGGAGGCGCAGTACCGGCGCGGGCTGGAGTCGGCGCGGGCCTTCGGGGACGTCGTCGCGGTCGGCCACGCCTACTTCGGGCTGGGCGGGATCGCCCTGGAGCGGGGCGACTGGGCCGGGGCGGAGTACCTGCTCGACCGGTGCGTGGAGCAGGCGCGCACCGTGCGGGACCCGCTGCTGGAGGCGGGCGGGCTGTTCTGCCTGGCCGCCGCCCGCGGGCACACCGGGGACCCCGACGCCGCGTACGTGCTGCTGAAGCGCTCGGCGGTGCTCAGCCTCGCGCTCGGCGCGCCGGTGCGGTACGCGCGCTGCCGCTACGCGCACGCGGCGGTCCTGGTGGCCCGGGGCGGTGATCGCGCCACGGCGGAGGCGCTGCGCGCCGAGGCGGACGCCGCGGTGGCGGGCACGGGTTCCGCGCTGGCCGCGGCGGCGTTCCCCGGCGACGGCGTCGCGCATTACCCGCTCGTTCCCTGACCGCAGCGGCGCACTCGGCGCCCCGTCGCCGCCCGTTCACCGGCGGCCGGAAACGCGGCCGGAAAGGGGGTCTGTCGATTCGGTTCCTCCTCGATGTCAGCTCCGTCGCCGCTGGTCGGACCAGGTTTGGCGAAAATTGGCACATGCATCTTGAACGTGCTTGCCGCTCGTTTTCCGAACTGCTCATGATGGATCGCGAATCCGCGGGTCCGAAAAGGGACCGCGGAAAAGGAGCGTTCGCGCATCCGGAATGCGACGGGTATTTCCCCGACCGGTGCGCGGCGCGCGGAGAGCCTCGGGGAAGGGGCGGTCGTGGGGCGGGACGGCGGGGACGGCGGGGACGACCAGGACAGCCGGGAGGGCCGGCAGGGCCGGGACGGCGGGGATCGCGCGGCGGGCGGGCGCCGCCGCGGACCGGGGGCCGCGGCCGCCGTGAGCGTGGCGCTGATCACGGTGCTCACCTCCCTGCCCCTGTTCCTCGTGGGGGCGACGAGCACGCTGGTCAACCGCGAGCTGGGGTGGGACGCCGGGGACACCGGGCTGCTCCTCGCGGCGTACTGGCTGTCGTCGCTCTCCGGTGCCTATCTGAGCCGGCGGGTCGACACGCCGGTGTCGGCGGAGACGACGGTCGGTTCGGCCGCGCTCGTCACCGCCGTCGGCCTGTCGGTGGCGGCCTGGTGCGGCGGCTGGGGGCTCGCACTGGGCACCGCGCTCGGCGGGCTGGTCTACGGCTACACCCAGCCGCACACGAACTCCCTGCTCATGCAGCGCTGTCCGCCGTCCGCGCAGGGGTTCGCCTTCGGTCTGAAGCAGGCGGCCATCCCGGCGTCGACGCTGGTCGGCAGCCTGGCCGTGCCCGCGCTCGCCGTGCCGTACGGCTGGCGGGCCGTCTTCACCGCCTCGGCGGTCGTGTGCGTGGCCTACGCGCTCCCCGGCCTCGTCGTGCGCCGTCGCGGGGCCGCTGGACGGCGCGGGCCCGCGGCCCCGGCACCGCCGCTGCGGCTGAACGCCCACCTGATCGGGCTGGCCGTCGCCGGGCTGTGCGGCGCGATGGTGGGCAACGCCCTCGGGGGCTTCCTCATCGCCTCCGGTGTCCACGAGGGCATGGCGCTGACCTGGGCGAGCCTCCTCGCCGCCGCCGGCTCCACGACCAACATCGCGGTGCGCCTCGTCGCCGGGATCGTCGTCGACCGGGGCCGGTACGCGCCGCGCGCCCTGCTGTGGCAGCTGTACCTGGCGGGCGCCGTCGGCACGCTGCTGCTGGCCGTCGGCGGCGGCCCGTGGGTGATGACGGTGGGCGGTCTGCTCGCGTTCGGCGGCGGCTGGGGGTGGGCGGGACTCCTCCACTACGTCGCCGGGGCCGCCTTCCCCGGGCGGGCGGCGCGGGCGACGGCGGTGACGCAGATGGGCGTCTCGCTGGGCGGCGCCACCGGACCGATGCTCTTCGGACTGCTCGTCGACCACGCCGGCTGGGGCGCCGCCTGGCTGATGCTCACCGCCGTCGGCACCGTCGCCGCGGTCGTCGTCCGCCTGCTGCGCGAGCCGCCCGACACGGCGGCCCCGGCCACGGCGGCGGCGCCCCCCTCGACCACGCACACCAGGAAGTGAGGCACCGTCATGACCTCCACCGCCCCCGAGACCTCCGCCCCCGCGCCCACCCGCTTCGTGACGAGCCGGCGCGAGCGGTCGCTGCGCGACCTCACCACCGAGCAGCGCAGGAGCCAGATATCCGACGGCCACCGGCTGATCCGCGCGGTCCGCGCCCGGCCCTTCCAGCTGTACACCGCCCGGCGCCACGCCACCCGCGCGGTGACCCTGGACGCCGAGGAGTGGATGGCGGGCGTCCTCCCGGCGATGCGCGCGGCCGTCAGCCGCACCGCGTCGGCGCGGCTCGACACCGCCCTGGCGCGGGCCCGCAAGCGGATGGCCGAGTACGGGGTGAAGCGCGTCGGCTCGGCGGAGGCCGTGGCCGAGGCGCTCTCCGACAACAAGTGGTTCCGCACCCAGCGCGAGCACGTGGGGCGCGCGGAGCTGCGTGACCGGGTGCGGGACGCCCTGGCGCACGGCGAGCCGGTGGAGCTGGTCTTCCCCCTCTTCTCCCGCAAGCCGTTCTCCCCGGTCAAGAACCGCGGCGTCGCCCCCGACACCGCGGAGCTGCACTCGCTGGCGCGGTGCGCGGCGCTCGCCCACACCGTCGCGGCCCTCTCCCCCACGGGCTGCCGCTTCAGCGTCGTGGCGGACGGCCACAAGTACAACCGCGCCTGCCGCACGCCCGACGCGGTGGTGGACGCGTACCAGGACACCCTGCGCCGGTGGGTGCGCGAGCTCGACGCCGAGGACGTCCTGCGCGTGGTGGACTACGAGGAGTGGGTCGCCGGCAGCCTCGGCGCCGCCGACCTGCGCGAACGCGAGGAGTACTACCTCCGTCAGGCGGCCGCCCTGCACGAGCGGCACGGCCGGCGCTTCTCCCCGGCCGCCCCGCGCGACAGCCTCGCGCGGCTGGCCGACGGGGGCGGCACCGGGCAGCAACTGGCGCACACCTTCTGGTCGATCGCGACGTCCGTGCACTACACGGCGCTCGGCACCGGTCACACCGGCCTCCCGGACGGCCCCTGCTACTCCGACGGGTACCAGGAGGCGTACGCGCAGTACGTCGCGCACCTGGGGCGGCCGTTGACGGGGACGGGCCCGGTGACGGGCCCGGACGGACAGCGGCCGGCCGCGCCGTACGGGCGCACCGCCGCGGATCCGGCGCTGCACCACGCCCTGCGGGAGGAGGCGTGGCGGGCCGCCTGCCGTTACGTGGCGATCTCGCTCACCGACCGGGACCTGAACCTGGTGCGGGAGACGGCGCCCCGCGCGGTGAAGCTCACCATCCACGGGAAGCCCGGTGAACTGCACTTCACGACGGCGGCATCGCGCGACGCGAACATGACGGCGCAGCACTCGACGGGCGGATACGCTCTGCTGGACGGTCGAGCCAGGCCCACCTTCCGCTACCGCATCGAGCGGGAGGCCGCCGGGGAGACACCGGTTCTGCTCCACGGCGCGGCCGACCGCGCCGAGCGCGAGCCGCACTTCCTGCCGCTGGCCCGGCTGGAGCGCACACAGCAGCCCGTCGCCTACGTGGACGACCCGGCGCCGCTGCTCGACGGCACCTTTCCGCATCTCCTGGAGGCCCTGGAACTATGACGACCACCGCGACCTCTTCCCCCCGGCCCGGCCGGATAGTCAGCGGCAGCGGACTGCCCGCGCTGCTCAGGGAGAGCCCCGACGCCATCCCCTTCGTCCCGCAGACCCCCGACCCCTGCTGCGTGCTGACGGTCGATCAACTGCGCGGGGAGCTGCTGCCGCGCTGGCGCGAGGGGGTGGAGCGGCAGGCCAAGGCGATGGTCCGGCGTTCCCGTGGCACCCTGGAGGTGCTGACCGGGGAGACCCTGTACGACCGGCTGGACGACCCGGCGCACCGGCGGGCCGCCCTGGTCGCCGAGTTGTTCCGCAACCACCAGATCAGCGCCAACGCGGGCCGACTGGACTCCCGGGCGCTGCAGCGCCGCGTGGTGGAGGCGCTCGCGGAGTCGGAGCCGCTGCGCTTCGAACTCGCGTGGGGCCAGGCCAAGCGCACGGTCGGCGGGCTGAAGACGCACGGGCAGTGGGCCGACCTCGCCGAGGTGTACGCGGTGGGCCGGGTGCTCGCGCTCGTGCTGGCCGCCCGCGAGCTGGCCGAGGACGACCGGATCGGCATGACGGTGTACTCCGGCGGCAACCGGTTCGCCAAGGCCCTGTACGCCCGTCCGCAGGCGTTCGCGGAGTACGACGCGCAGCGGCAGCGCATCGCCGCGGCCCTGGTGGGCCCGGGCGTGGCGGAGTTCCTGGACTACGCGGCGGTGATGCGGTCGGACGCGGCGGAGGACGAGCGCCACGAGGAGCGGGTGGCCCGCCACCTGGCCGCGCTCACCGACGAGGACGTCGCCGGGCAGATGCCGGTGATGCTGTTCAACGTCGACTGGCCGCAGGTGCTGCCGCTGGCCGCCGGCGGTGAGGCGCCGCACGGCGTGCCCATGGCTCCGCACGTCGCCGAGTGGCTGCGGGAGGCGCCCGACGAGCGGGTACCGCTGCTGGTGCGGGCCGCGGTGACCTGCGCGGTCTCGCCCGCCGCCCAGGCCCGCTGGCTGGAGGTGTTCGGCGACCGGCCGGAGGTCCTGGAGGACGCCATCGCGTTCGTCCTCGCGGTGGGGCGGGCAGCGGCCGCCCGGTACACGGCCATCGCGCGGGCCGACCGGGACGCGCCCGGCCGGACCGCCGGTCCGCACACGGTGCGGCTGACGGTGCACGAGAAGACGGACCGGCCGGAGGTGCCGGCGGTGCTGACCCTCGGTGTCCGCGGCGGCGCCCAGCTCTCCCAGCACGTGGTCGCCCGGGTGTCCCCGGACGCGCCCGTCACGTTCGCCTCGGTGGCGGAGACGCAGGTGCGGTCGCCCGAGGCCGCCCCGGTGCTCCTCGCCGACGCCACCGCCGCCCCGGGCACCGCAGACGAGGGCACCGCCACGCCCGCCACGACCGCCGCCGGGGCCGACGCGGCCGCCGCCGACCTCTTCGACTGGCTCGTCCGCGAGGACCTGCCGCTGTGCTACGCCTCCGGGCCCGAGCAGGGCGTCCTCCGGGCGCTGGCCCAGGTCCTCGACCCCGACCACGGATGAGCGCCATGACCCTGAGCACCACCAGCCCCGCCCGCCTCGCCGAACTGCGGGAGGAGACCCGGGCCGCGTACGACGCCCTCGTGGCCCGCGGGCTCGCCCTCGACCTGACCCGGGGCAAGCCGTCCCCGGCCCAGCTGGACCTCTCCACCCCGATGCTCGACCTGGGCGGGGCCGAACTCGGCCCCGCCGGCGCGGGCGCCGACCACCGCAACTACGGCGGCCTGGCGGGGCTCGTGGAGCTGCGCCGGATCTTCGCCGGCGTCCTGCGCGTCCCCGTCGAGCAGCTCCTCGCCCTCGGCAACTCCAGCCTGGCGCTGATGCACGACACGCTGGTGCACGCGGCGCTCTTCGGCGTCCCCGGCTCCGAGCGGCCCTGGTCGGCGGGGCGGACGGCGGTGCTCTGCCCGGTCCCGGGGTACGACCGCCACTTCGCGCTCTGCGAGAAGCTCGGGTTCGAGATGATCCCCGTCGCGATGCGTGACGACGGACCGGACATGGACGAGGTCGAGCGGATCGCCGCCGCCGATCCGGAGGTGCGCGCCATCTGGTGCGTGCCCACCTACGCCAACCCGACGGGCGCGGTCTACGGCGAGGAGACCGTGCGCCGGCTGGCGGCGCTCGACGCGGCGGCGCCGGACTTCCGGATCCTGTGGGACGACGCGTACGCGGTGCACCACCTCACCGACGAGCCCGCGCAGGCGCCCGACGTCCTCGCCCGGTGCGCGGAGCACGGCCACCCGGACCGGCCGCTGGTCTACGGCTCCACCTCGAAGATCACCTTCGCGGGTGCGGGCGTGGCGTTCTTCGGGGCGTCCCGCACGAACGTGGAGTGGCTGACCGGCCACCTCGCCCGTCGCACCATCGGCCCGGACAAGCTCAACCAGCTGCGGCACGCGCTGTTCCTGCGCGACGCCGACGGACTGCGCGCGCACATGGACGCCCACCGCGCCCTGCTGCGCCCCCGCTTCGACCTGGTGGGGCGGGTGCTGCGCGAGCGGCTCGGCGGCCTGGGCGTGGCCACCTGGTCGGAGCCCCGGGGCGGGTACTTCGTCAGCCTCGACGTGCCGGACGGCTGTGCGCGGCGCACGGTCGAGCTCGCCGCCGGGGCGGGCATCCGGCTGACGCCGGCGGGCGCGACCTTCCCGTACGGCACCGACCCCCGCGATCGGAACATCCGGATCGCGCCGACCTACCCCGCCCTGGACGACCTGGAGCAGGCGATGGAGGGCCTCGCCGTCTGCGTCCTGCTGGCCGCGCTCGAACGGAACGCGGCGGCGCCGTCCAGGATCGTCCACGAAGACGAGCACGTCCCGCCCCCGGCGTGATGCTGGGGACCGGCCCAGACGACCGACAAAGGAGAGCCGACATGCTGATGGAACGTCAGGAATTTCGCGACCAGCTCGAGAAGACGCTGCACGAGAAGCTCACCCTGAACCACCCGATGTTCGACATCCTCTTCGACGCCGAGAAGAGCGAGCTGCACACGCTGCAGAAGGTGGCGCTCCAGGGCTACCAGCTGACGAAGCACTTCCTGGACTACATAGAGACGCTCTTCTACTTCTGCCCGAAGGAGGGCCGCCACAAGCGCCGCCTGCTCTTCAACCTCTACGAGGAGGAGACGGGCCGCATCTCGAAGACGAAGAACCACGTCGAGCTGATGCAGGACTTCATCCGCGCCATCGGCATCGACGACGAGACCCGCGATGCCGAGACGGCCCTGCCGAACACGCAGGAGCTGATCGACTACCGCATGAAGGCGTGCAAGAACCCGGAGACGTACCACATCGGTGCGGCCGCGGTGATGATCGCCAGCGAGGGCCAGAACCTGGAGACGCGCGGCGCCGAGGCCCGCGACAGCATCTTCAAGCGGGTGTACGGCCTGAAGGACGAGGACCTGCTGTTCTTCTCCGTGCACCAGGCGGAGGACGTCCACCACGTCCGCCACGGCCTGGACCTGGTCTCCGACATCTGCACCACGGAGAAGATGCAGGAGGAGGCGCTGTACGCCGTCTCCCACACCTGTGACCTCTTCTACAACATGTACGAGGGCGTCTACCAGGAGTACAAGGCCGGCCGGCTCTGACCGCGGACGACGGAGGAGCAGGGATGCCCGTGAAACAGCCGCCCGGGTCGTACTCCCTCGCCACGCACGCCGTGCGCGCGGGCCAGTACCAGGACCTGTCGGATCTCCACAGCGAAGGGCTCGCCCTCACGGCGAGCTACGTGTTCGCGGACGCCGAGGACGCCGCCGAGAAGTTCGCCGGCCGTCGGCCCGGGAACGTCTACATCCGGTTCAGCAACCCGACCACGGCCGCCTTCGAGGAGCGGATCGCGGCCATGGAGGGTGCCGACGCCGCGGTCGCGGTCGGCTCGGGGATGGCGGCGTACACGGCCGTGGCGCTCGGGCTGCTCTCGGCCGGGGACCACGTGGTCCTCGGTGACGGGATGTTCGGCACGACGCCCCGGTTCTTCCGCACGTACATGGAGAAGTTCGGGGTGTCCGTGTCCGTCGCGGACGTCCGGGACCTCGACCAGTGGCGGGACGCGGTCCGGGAGAACACCGCGATGTTCGTGCTGGAGACGCCGACCAACCCGATGATGCACGTCGCCGACCTGCGCGCGCTCTCCGCCCTGGCGGCCGAGCGGGACATCGTGCTGGTCGTCGACAACACCCTGTGCACGCCGGTCCTGCAGAATCCGCTGGCGCTCGGCGCCGACCTCGTCATCCACTCCGCCGCGAAGTACATCGACGGCCAGGGACGGTGCGGGGGCGGCGTCGTCGCCGGGCGGGCGGACCTGCTCAAGCCGGTGTCGGAGGTGCTGCGCACCGCCGGCCCCAGCCCCAGCGCCTTCAACTCGTGGGTCTTCCTGAAGTCGCTGGAGACGCTCCCGATCCGGATGCGGGAGCACTCGCGCAACGCGACGCTCCTGGCGGAGTGGCTGGATCAGCACCCGGCGGTGGAGGAGGTCTTCTACACCGGCCTGGAGAAGCACCCGCAGCGGGAGCTGGTCGACGCGCAGCAGTCCGGCCACGGGGGGCTCGTCAGCTTCACCGTGCGCGGGGACCAGGGGGACGCGTGGAACGTGGTCGACAGGCTGTCGCTCATCTCCCTCACCACGAACATCGGCGACACCAAGTCGATGGTCACCCACCCCGCGTCGACGACGCACGGCCGGATGTCGCTCTTCGAGAAGGAGCGCGCCGGCATCGCCCCCAACCTGCTGCGGATCTCGGTCGGCCTGGAGGACGTCTCCGACCTGATGGCCGACCTGGACCAGGCGCTGCGCGCCGTCGACGCCCGGTCGTCGTGACATGAAAGTGAAGCCGAACGGGGGCACCATGACCGATACACCCGACGTGACCGGCGGCTTACTGCGCATCGGGATCGTCGACCTCTTCTCACCCGCCCCGGAGAGCTGGGCGCGGTACATGTTCGCCACCGCCGTGGAGACCGCGGCCGGCCGGCTCGGCCTGCCCGTGGAGGTCACGGCGTACGGGGCGGACATGACCCGCCCGACCGCGGACTGCGGGATCGCCTGGGAGGACCTGCCGTCGCTGGACGGGCTGATCGTCACGGGCGGCGAGCCGCGCTACCGCGCGGTGGAGGCCGAACCGGCCCTCGCGGTGGTCGACCGGATCCTGGCGGAGACGGCGGGGAGGGTCGCGTCGACGGTGTACTCCTGCCAGTCGGCGCACGCGGCGCTGCACCTGCTGCACGGGCTGAGCCGCAGCCGCCTGCCGCACAAGCGGCAGGGCGTCTACACCCACCGCGTGCGCACCCGCGGCCCGCTCACGGCCGGTCTGCCGGACACCGTGCGCGTGCCGCACTCGCGGTGGAACACCATGCCGACCGAGGAACTGCGGCGCGTGGGCGTCACCGTCGCGCTGGAGACCGAGGACGGCGCCTGGTCCCTGGCGACCGGTGACGACGGGCTGCGGCACGTCTTCTGCCAGGGCCACCCCGAGTACCTGCGGGAGACGCTGCTGAGCGAGTACCGGCGCGACCTGCGCCGGTACGCCGGGGGCGAGGCCGACCACGTGCCGGACCTGCCGCAGGACTACCTGACGGCGGACGCCGAGGACACGCTCCTCGCGTACGCCGAGAAGCTCCGGGAGCAGCGCGACCCCGAGCTGCTCAAGAGCTTCCCCGACCGGGCCGCCGCCGAGGGGATCGAGGACGGCTGGCTGGCGGACTCACGGGCCTTCTTCACCGACTGGGTGCGGGCCCTCAACGATTCGAGAGAGCGGAGTGGGCACCAGCGTGTTGACATGGCACTGGCCCGTCGACGTACGGGCGCATGAGAAGGACCTCGCCAGGATGCTCGCGGCGAGCGCCGCGGACGACGGGATACTCGGCTACGCCGAGACCCCCTCGGAGGCCCAGCAGGCGGGGTTCGTCGACGGGGTCGAGCAGCTCGTCTCCGGCGGCGGCGGTCACCTCCTGATCGGCGAGGACGGCGAGGGGGTGGCGGCGATGTGCGTGATGAAGACCAACGGCATGCCCAACTGCCGCCACCTGGCCGAGGTGATGAAGGCGTACCTGGAGCCCCGGGTGCGCGGCACGTCGGCCGTCTACCAGCTGGTCGAGCAGGTCTGCGCCAAGGCGACGGAGGTGGGCGTCGAGACGCTCACCATCGACGTCCGGGAGGACTCCAAGGCGCACCGGGTGTGGTCGCGTTTCGGCTTCACCTCCTACGGCGTCCTCGACGACTACGCGCGCGTGGACGGGACGTCGTACCGCGGCCACTACATGCGCCACGGCGTCCGCGAGCTGGCGGCCTCCGTGGCGGAGCGGACCCGGGCGCGGTCCGGCGGGGCGGCCGTGAGCTGACTTTGCGTCAGTTCTCCCGTCCACCGGCCGGAACGGACGGGGCGCGCGGCGTCTGACCGCGTACATTCACAACCCACCGCACCACGGGCCCGGGACGCCGGCCACGACACAGGCAGGGAGAGACATGCCGCCCTTCGAGGAAGAGACCAGTACGCGCACGCCCGAACCGCCCCCGCCCGGCGGGCCCGCGGCGGCCGGGGCGTCCGGGCACGGGCGGACCCTGCTGTTCGTCGCCGTGGCCCTGGGCTTCGTCATCGCGCTGCTGTCCTCGTCGATCAAGAACACGCTCACGGCGTTCTACGTCTCCATGACGGAGGACTTCGACGTGTCGCGCGGCACGTTCGCGATCGCCCCGTCCGCGTTCATGCTGACGTACGCGGTCGCGTCGCCGGTGATGGGCTTCGTCGCCGACCGGTTCGGCGCGCGCAAGTCCCTCGCCGGCGGCCTCGTCCTCGGCGGTGTGCTCTTCCTGGCGGGCGGCTTCACCCAGTCCTTCGCCGTCTTCACGGTGGTCTACGGGGTGGGCCTGGCGATCTCGTACACGGCGATCTCGTACGTGCCGCTGGGCGTCCTCGTCGACGAGCTGTTCCCCCCGCACCGCCGGGGCGTCACCTACGCGATCCTCATGAACGGCACCGCCGTCGGCTTCGTGGCGCTGCTGCCCCTGTGGATCCAGCTGGACGAGGGGACGGTCTGGCGGTCGGTCTTCCGCTGGCTGGGCGTGGTCCTGCTCGTCGTCACCGTCGTCGCGCTGCTCGTCCTGCCCAAGGAGGGCGGCTCGGCCGGCGTCCCGGCGCAGGAGGGCGCGGCCCCGCAGCGCAAGTCCAGCCAGGGCATGCTCTCCGAGGTGCTCGGCTCGCGGGTCTTCTGGACGATCAGCCTCGCCTTCTTCGGCTGCGGCGTGACGATGGCCTTCGTCGACGTCCACCTGGTGGCCCACCTGGACCACATCGGCCTGGGCGCGAACGTCGCGAGCACCACGGTGGCGCTGCTCGGCGCCGCCGAGATCGTGGGCGCGCTCATCGCCGGCTACTACTGCGACCGCGGCCACGGCGTCAAGGTGCTCGTCCTCAGCTACCTGGTGCGCGCCCTGTCCCTGGTCATCCTCATGGCGGCGCCCACGGCGCTCGCCGCCAACGTCTTCGGGCTGCTCTTCGGCATCACCTACCTGGGCACCGTGGTGGCCAGCTCGATGTACCTGATCAACTCCCTGGACGCCCGCGCCAAGGGCCTCGCGCTCGGCCTCATGTGGTTCATCCACCAGATCGGCGCGTTCGTCGCGAGCGAGGGCGGCGGCATCAGCTACGACACGCTCCAGTCGTACGACCCGGTGGTCGTCTTCTCCGCGGTCATCGCGCTCGTCTCCACCGTCATCATCGCGGTGTGGCTGCCGCGCGTCCTGCGCGCCACCGCCGCTCCGGCCCCCGACGGGAAGACCGCGGACGCCGGAGCGTCCGACGGGAAGACCGCCGACGGCAAGGCGGTCGACGCGGGAGCCGCCGAGCGCTGACCGGCGCCGGTCACATCCCGTGGCCGTGCCCGTCCAGCTCCCTGCGCTCCCCCTGCTCGACCCCGGTCTCCGCCCCGGCGGGGCGGAGACCGGGCGCCACCACGCCGGCCAGCACGCCGACGTAATACGCCCAGAAGAACAACAGCACGAGCAGCGCGACGAAGCCGAACAACTGCCGCGGCGGAGCCCACCGGGAACTCGCCATCTCTCTCCCCCTCGAAGTCCCGCAGCCGGAAAAAGGTCTCGGTAACGCGATACTAGGCGGGCCGCCGCCGCCCGGGGAACAGCGCCCGACCCATTCCCGGCCCCCGCGCCGACACCCGCACGGCCCCGCTCCCGGCCGTATACAAAGCCTCCGGAAAATTCATCGGACCGCGGGAACCCGAGCCCTCCCCCAGCCGACCAACATCCCGTCGACCTACGGTCGGTGGACCGCCCGATCCCCTTCTCACCATGCGGATCACGGTTGACGCCGGCGGCGACGGGTACGGTACGGTGACGCGCAGTCGCGCATCAATCACCGGCCTTGACACTTCGGGGGAGGGAGCGGGCCGCGTGTCACAGACGTCGGAACTCGACGGAATTCGGACGCTTGACGAGTTCGTCATCCAGCTGCGTGCGCTGAAGATGCGAGTCGGCAATCCGTCCATCACCGAGATAACACGCCGCGTTCACCGCGACTGGCGGCGGGCGGGGCGACCGAGAAGCGAGTGGCCGGCCCGCTCGACCGTCGGGAACTGTTTCCAGACGGGCCGCCGTCGGCCGAATTCCGATCTTCTGCTGGCGGTGGTGCGCGCGCTGGCGATGGACGACCAGGACCTGCTCGCCGCGTGGAGCCGCGCGCTGCACGCGGCCCTCGGCGAGGCGGCCTCCGGCCCCGGCGTGCGGGTCACCGACAAGATCCCGCCGCCGCCCGACGGGACCCTCGTGCGCGGCCCCCTCCTGGACGAGGCGCTGCGCCTCATGGAACTCCCCGGCAATGGCCGCACCGTGGTCCTGGAGGGCCCGGTGGGCGCGGGCAAGAGCACCCTCGCGCACGAGCTCGGCCGCCACCTCGTCACCACGCGCCACGCCCGGGGCCCCGTCCTCGTCGCCGACCTCCACGGCACCCACCCGGCGGCGCCCCCGGCCACGCCCTTCACCGTCCTCGGCCACCTGCTGCGCGTCCTCGGCACGCCCATGGCGGACGTACCGGCCTCCACGGAGCGCCGCACCGTCCTGCTGCGCCGCCTCCTGGCGGGCACCGGGGCGCTGCTGATCCTGGACGACGCCTACGACGCCGAGCAGGTACGGCCGTTGCTGCCCGGGCCCCGCGCGGGCCACACCGTGATCACCACGCGGCGCCCGCTCGGCGGTCCGGGGGTCGGCGGACGCGTGCGGGTCCCGCCGTGCGAGACGGCCGACTCGCTGCGGATCCTGCGCGGCGCCGCGGGCGCGGGGCGCATCGACGCGGACCCGGTCGCCGCGACGCTGGTCAGCGAGGCCGTGGGCCACCTCCCGCAGGCGCTGGTGATCGTCGGCCGGCACATCGCCGCCCACCCCGACTGGCCGCTCGCCGACTACCACGAGCACGTCGTCGCCTCGCTCGCGCTGCGCGGCGGCATGGGCCGCGCCTTCGCCGCCTCCGAGCAGCGGGTGTCGCGCGACGCGCGCCGCCTGCTGCGGCTGCTGACCCTGCTGCCGGCCGCCTACACCGACGTGCGCACCGCGGCCCGCCTCGCGGGCACGAGCCCGCAGGACGCCGCGGACCGGCTCGCCGAACTCGTCACGGCCGGACTGCTCGAACACCTCGGACCTGGCCTGTACGGGCTGGGCAGGCTCGTCCACTCCTACGCCCGGGCCCGACTGCGGCTCGACGAGCCGGTGAGCCGGGTGCAGGAGGCCCTCGCCCGGCTGCACCGGCACTCCGCCCGCAGCGCGGAGGCCGTGGGCCGCTGAGCACCCGGACCCGGGCCCGTCGACGGGTCCGGGACGGGGCCGGGCGGGGCGGAGGCCGGGCCGGGCGGGGCCGCTACGGCCGGGCGCCCCGGCCGTCGACCTCGCACCTGTGAGGTACCGCGGCGTCCGGACCTCTGGTGACGCGGGTCCCACAGCGGCTCACCGCGGAGGACCACGCCGCTGCCGGAACGCGTCGAGGCGGAACGACCTGTCCGAGAAGATCGCGCGCGGCGCCGTCGCACTGGTGCTGACGACCGGCGTCATCACCGCCGGCGCCGCCACCGCCAGGCCGGCGGGCGGGGGGCGCCGCAGCGGGACTGCGCGGGCTGCAAGGTCGACCACGCATGCCTGTACCGGAGCCAGGCCGACTGTGAGGCCGGCCGGCCACCGGCGGTACGCCCGCGGGACCCACAACCTCAGCAACCAGGTCGGCGCGAAGATCGTCTTCGACGACCCGCACTCGGGCGCCGAGATCCGGATGTGCTTCGCCACAACTGCGCCGACTGCACGGGCGCATCGTCCACAGCTGGAGCCACCAGGCGATCGGCATCACGCCGGTGAACAGCGTCCGCCTCTTCGCGTGACGCGTCCGACGGGGTGACGGTCGCGCGGCACGCGGCACGCCGCCGGCCGCCCGACCCCGCTCCGTGGCTACAGTGAGGGCCTCCACGCGGTCCGTGGAGGCCCTCACCCCTGCCCGTACGCGCGGCGATAGGTTTCTGCCCGCGTGGCCGACGGTGGGGCGGGTGGGACTCGAACCCACGGCCGACGGATTATGAGTCCGCTGCTCTAACCGGCTGAGCTACCGCCCCGTGCGGCGCGTCGCGCACATTTGTGCGCGCCGTCTGCCGCAGCATAGCCGCTCATACGATCTCCTGCTCCGGATGGTCGGCAACGCACGTCCTCAAGGACTGCCGGGGCCCGCCGATGGTTCCCGACGCGCCGGAAGAAAAAGAGAGAGGGCCCCGTAGGACCCTCTCTCGTCACCGCTCCCCCGGCTGGACTCGAACCAGCAACCCTCCGGTTAACAGCCGAATGCTCTGCCAATTGAGCTACAGGGGACCGCGCTCCCCCGACTGGACTCGAACCAGTAACCTGCCGGTTAACAGCCGGCTGCTCTGCCAATTGAGCTACAGGGGATTGCTGCGTTGCACCGAACGTACCCACCGGGGGCTTCCCGGGCGGCGCTCGCTCGCTGCGACACATACATTAGCGCAAGCTGGGGGGTGCTCCGCCAATCGGTTCCGCCCCGGCCTGCCGGGTGTGACCCCCGCCCCCGCGGGCAGGCGGCCGGCAGCGACGCCTACGGAGAAGGGTGGCAGCCATGCGGTACAAGATCACGTTCGCCGTCGGAGCGGCGGTCGGGTACGTCCTGGGCACCAGGGCCGGCCGGGAACAGTACGAGAAGCTGCGCGCTTCGGCACGCCGGCTCTCGGCGAACCCCGCCGTGCGCAACGTCGCCGAGTCGGCCACGCAGACCGGCCGGCAGGTGGCGGGCCGGGCGTACCACACGGTGAGCGTGCGGGTCGGCGACCGGATGCCGGAGGCGGTCTCCGAGCGGGTCAGGTCGCTGCGGGGCCGCGGCCAGGGCGCCGAGGACGAGTGGGGCACGAGCAACACCTGACCCGGCCGGGCGCGGACGTTCCCGACGGGCCGGTTCCGGGTCGGAGTACGGCAGAATCTCCTTCATGGGGATAGTCGCCGGGTTGGACAGTTCGTCGGGTTCCACGCGCATCGTCGTCTGCGACGCGGACACGGGCGCCGTCCTGCGCCAGGGGTACGCCGCGCACCCCCTCGAACCGAAGGCGACCGAGGTCGACCCGCAGGCGTGGCTGCTCTCGCTCGGCGAGGCCGCGGCGGGCGGGCTGCTCGAAGGGGTGCAGGCCATCGGCGTCGCCGCGCAGCAGCACGGCCTCGTCCCCCTGGACCACCAGGGCGCCCCCGTGCGGGCCGCGCTCGTCGGCAACGACAAGCGGGCGCAGGTCGCGGCGGCGGACCTGGTCGAGTCGCTGGGCGGACGGCAGGCGTGGGCGGAGGCCGTGGGCTGCGTGCCGGGCTCGGCGCACCCCGTCGCGAAGCTCCGGTGGCTCGCCCGCACCGAACCGGAGGCCGCGCGGCGAATCGCCGCGGTCCTCCAGCCGCAGGACTGGCTGGTGTGGCAGCTGCTGGGCCGGCCCGCCCGGCGGACCACCGACCGGGGCGGCGCGTCCGGCACCGGCTACTGGTCGGCGGCGACCGGGTCGTACCGGCCGGACCTGGTCGAGGTCGCGCTGGGCCACCGGGCGGCGCTGCCCGAGGTGCTGGGCCCGGCGGAGGCGGCGGGCGTGACGCCCGAGGGGCTGCTCATCTCCGCGGGCACGGGGGAGACCATGGCCGCCGCCCTGGGGCTGGGGCTCGGCCTCGGGGACGCCGTGGTGTCGCTGGGGGCGTCCGGCTCGGTGATGGCGGTCCACCACACGGCGCTCACCGACGGCCAGGGCATGATCACGGCGTTCGCCGACGCCGCGGGGACCCACCTGCCCGTGGTCTACACGTCGAACGCGGTGCGCGCGCTGCGCGGCACGGCGGAGATGCTGGGCCTGGAGGGCCTGGAGGAGCTGTCGGCGCTGGCGCTGAAGTCGACGCCGGGCGCCTCCGGGCTGGTGCTCCTCCCCTACCTGGAGGGGGAGCGCACGCCGCCGCTGCCGCACACGGCCGGCACCCTGAGCGGGCTGCGCCGCGAGTCGATGAAGCCCGAGCACCTGGCCCGGGCGGCGTTCGAGGGCATGCTCTGCTCCCTCGCCGACGCGATGGACGTGCTGCGCCGGCGCGGCGCCGAGGTGCGGCGGGTGTTCCTGCTCGGTGCCGCGGCGGAGCTGCCGGCCGTGCAGGCGGCGGCGCCCGCGATCTTCGGCGCGCAGGTCGTCGTGCCGCAGCCCGCCGACTACACGGCGCTGGGCGCCGCCCGCCAGGCCGCCTGGGCGCTCGGCGCCGCGCACGGCACGCTCACCGCGCAGGCGCCGCCCGCCTGGCGGGGCGCCGCGGCGCAGGTCTTCGAGCCGGGCGAGGAGCTGGCGGTGGGTCAGGCGGTGCGCCAGCAGTACGGCGCGACCCGCGACCAGCTGCACCCGGGGGCGTTCGGCGCGTAGGGGCGCCGGGAGCGGAGGAGTGCTCGGCGCGTGGGCGGCTCGGCGGGAGGCAGCGGGCGTCCCGGCGAGCGGATCGGTGGGGCACCCCGGCGGACCCGGCCAAAACCCGGTCGTAACGCGGTGGGCCCGCGGGCGATAGTTGAATCCGTGCTCAGACAACTACTCCGCAACCACCTGGCGCCGTACCGGCGGCCCATAGCCTTCCTGGTGGCGCTCCAACTGCTGCAGACGGGCGCCACCCTCTACCTGCCGACGCTCAACGCCGACATCATCGACAAGGGTGTCGTGGTGGGCGACACCGGCTACGTCCTGACCTACGGCGCGGTGATGATCGCGGTGTCCGTGGTACAGGTCGCCGGCAACATCGGCGCCGTCTACTACGGCGCCAGGACCGCCGCCGCGCTCGGCCGGGACGTGCGGGCGGCGGTCTTCGACCGGGTGCAGTCCTTCTCGGCGCGGGAGCTCGGCCACTTCGGGGCGCCGTCGCTGATCACCCGCACCACCAACGACGTCCAGCAGGTGCAGATGCTGGTCCTGATGGCGTTCACGCTGATGGTGTCCGCGCCCATCATGTGTGTCGGCGGGATCGTCCTGGCACTCGGTCAGGACGTGCCGCTGTCGGCCGTGCTGGTGGCCGTGGTGCCGGTGCTGGGCGTGTCCGTCGGGCTCGTCGTGGCCCGGATGCGGCCGCTGTTCCGCACCATGCAGGAGCGGCTGGACACGGTGAACCGGGTGCTGCGCGAGCAGATCACCGGCAACCGCGTCATCCGCGCGTTCGTCCGCGACGCGTACGAACGCGAGCGGTTCCGGGGCGCGAACCGCGAACTGACCGACGTGTCGGTCTCCGCGGGGCGGCTGATGGCGCTGATGTTCCCGACCGTGATGACGGTCATCAACTTCTCCAGCGTCGCCGTGGTGTGGTTCGGCGCCCACCGGATCGACGACGGCGGGATGGAGATCGGCGCGCTGACCGCGTTCCTCGCGTACCTGATGCAGATCGTGATGGCCGTGATGATGGCCACCTTCATGTTCATGATGGTGCCGAGGGCCGAGGTGTGCGCCGAGCGCATCGAGGAGGTGCTGCGCACCGAGACGAGCGTGCGACCGCCCGTCGCGCCGCTGCCCACGCCGGCCGCCGTCCGCGGCCGGCTGGAGATCCGGGACGCCGACTTCCGCTACCCGGGCGCGGAGGAGCCCGTGCTGCGGGGGATCGACCTGGTGGCCGGGCCGGGCGAGACCACCGCGGTCATCGGCTCGACGGGCAGCGGCAAGTCGACGCTGCTGGGTCTGGTGCCGCGGCTGTTCGACGTGACGGGCGGCCGGGTGCTGGTCGACGGGGTCGACGTGCGGGAGCTGGACCCCGCGGTCATCGCCCGCACGGTGGGGCTCGTCCCGCAGCGGCCGTACCTGTTCTCCGGGACGGTCGCGACCAACCTGCGCTACGGGCGGCCCGACGCCACCGACGACGAGCTGTGGCAGGCGCTGGAGACCGCCCAGGCCGCCGACTTCGTCCGCGGGCTCGAGGGCGGGCTGGACGCGCCGATCGTCCAGGGCGGCACGAACGTGTCCGGCGGGCAGCGGCAGCGGCTGGCCATCGCCCGGACGCTGGTGCAGCGGCCGGAGATCTACCTCTTCGACGACTCCTTCTCGGCACTCGACTACCGGACCGACGCGCGGCTGCGGGCGGCGCTCGCCCGGGACACCGCCGGGGCCACGGTGGTGATCGTCGCGCAGCGCGTGTCGACGATCAGGGACGCCGACCGGATCGTGGTCCTGGACGAGGGCCGGGTCGTGGGGACGGGACGGCACGCCGAGCTCATGGCGGACAACGAGACGTACCGGGAGATCGTGCTCTCCCAGCTGACCGAGGCGGAGGCGGCCTGATGGCTCCTGGCGGACCGAGTGCGGGGGGCCCGGGCGACCGGTCCACCGACTTCAAGGGCTCCTTCAAGCGGCTGCTGGCGCGGCTGCGGCAGGAGAGGGCGGCGCTGTGGACGATGGTCGCGGCGGGCGTGCTGAGCGTGGCGGCGGCGGTGGTCGGGCCGAAGATCCTCGGCCGGGCGACGGACCTGGTGTTCGCCGGGGTCGTGGGCCGCGGCATGCCGGAGGGCGGTACCAAGGAGGAGGCCGTCGCCGCGGTGCGGGAGCGCGGTGACGACGGGCTCGCGGACATGCTGTCCGGGGTGGACTTCACCCCGGGCCGGGGCATCGACTTCGGCGCCGTCGGTGACGTGCTGCTGCTGGCGCTGGCGGTGTACACCGTCGCCGGGCTGCTCATGCTGGTGTCGACCCGGATGTCGATCAGGGTCATCAACAGCACGGTGTACCGGCTGCGGGAGGACGTGCAGGCGAAGCTGGAGCGGCTGCCGCTGAGTTACGTCGACCGGGCGCGGCGCGGCGAGGTGCTGAGCCGGGCGACGAACGACCTCGACAACATCGGCCAGACGCTCCAGCAGACCATGGGCCAGCTGATCAACTCGGCGCTGACGGTCCTCGGCGTGCTGGTGATGATGTTCTGGATCTCGCCGATGCTCGCGCTGGTGGCGCTGGTGACCGTGCCGTTGTCGGTGGTCGTGGCGGCGCGGGTCGGCAAGCGGTCGCAGCCGCAGTTCGTCCGCCAGTGGAAGGCGACCGGCCGGCTCAACGCCCACGTCGAGGAGATGTACTCGGGGCACGCGCTGGTGAAGGTCTTCGGCCGGCAGGAGGAGGCGGCGCGGGACTTCCGCGAGCAGAACGACGAGCTGTTCGAGGCCGGGTTCCGGGCGCAGTTCACCAGCGGGCTCATGCAGCCGCTGATGTTCTTCGTGTCGAACGTCAACTACGTGCTGGTCGCCGTGGTCGGCGGGTTGCGCGTGGCGTCCGGGACGCTGTCGATCGGCGACGTGCAGGCGTTCATCCAGTACTCCCGGCAGTTCTCCATGCCGCTGACGCAGCTCGCCTCCATGGCGAACCTGCTCCAGTCCGGCGTGGCGTCGGCCGAGCGGGTCTTCGAGCTGCTGGACGCACAGGAGCAGCCGGAGTCGCCGGCGCTGGAGCGGCCGGGCCGGCTGGGCGGGGCGGTGGCGCTGGAGTCGGTGTCGTTCCGGTACGAGCCGGACAAGCCCCTCATCGAGGACCTGTCGCTGTCGGTGGAGCCGGGGCAGACGGTCGCCATCGTCGGTCCGACGGGCGCGGGCAAGACCACCCTCGTCAACCTGCTGATGCGGTTCTACGAGGTCACGTCCGGCCGGATCCTGCTGGACGGCGTGGACGCGGCGCGCATGTCACGGGAGGAGCTGCGCTCCTCGATCGGCATGGTGCTCCAGGACGCCTGGCTGTTCGGCGGGACCATCGCGGAGAACATCGCGTACGGGGCGGCCGCCGGCCGCGAGGTGACGCGCGCGGAGATCGAGGAGGCGGCGCGGGCCGCGCACGCCGACCGCTTCGTCCGCACGCTGCCGGACGGCTACGACACCGTCCTCGACGACGAGGGGGCGGGGGTCAGCGCAGGCGAGAAGCAGCTCATCACCATCGCCCGGGCGTTCCTGTCGGACCCGGTGATCCTCGTCCTGGACGAGGCGACGAGTTCGGTGGACACGCGCACGGAGGTGCTGATCCAGAAGGCGATGGCGCGGCTCGCCCACGGGCGGACCAGTTTCGTCATCGCCCACCGCCTGTCGACGATCCGCGACGCCGACGTGATCTTGGTGATGGAGAATGGCTCCATCGTCGAACAGGGCACGCACGACGAGCTGCTGGCGGCGGAGGGCGCCTACGCCCGCCTGTACGCCGCGCAGTTCGCCGAGGCCGTGGCCGAGGTCGACTGACCGCACGTGGCAGCAAGGGGGAACGACATGACGACGGGCTCGGGACCGGAGCACAGCACACCGGAGGACGGGACGCCGGAGGGCACGCCCGCCCGGACACCGGACGGCACACCGGACGGGGGCCCGGACGGGGTACCCGCCGGCGGACCGGAACGGGCCGGGGAGGCGGGCGAGGCCGGGGACGCGGGGAAGGGCGGCGGGCTCGGGCTCGCGGTCGGCCTGCCCCTGGGCATCGCGGCGGGCCTGGTCTACGGGGTGGCCACCGACGACCTGGCCATGGGCGTCGCCTTCGGCGTGCCGATCGGCATGGTCCTCGGGGTCGCGTTCGGCGGCTCCACCCGCCGCGACCGCGGGGAGGCCGACGGGTAGCCGCCCGTGCGGCGCCCGTGCCGACCGGGCGCGGGCGATCAGTCGAGGTAGCCGCGCAGCTGTTCGGCGAAGGCGTGGTCCCGCAGCTTGCCGAGGGTCTTCGACTCGATCTGGCGGATGCGCTCGCGCGTCACGCCGAAGAGGCGTCCGATCTCCTCCAGGGTGCGGGGCCGCCCGTCGACCAGCCCGTACCGCAGCTGGACGACCTCCCGCTCGCGCTCGCCGAGCGTGGACAGCACGGCCTCCAGGTGCTCCCGGAGCAGCAGGAACGCGGCGGACTCCACGGGGGACGCCGCGTCGCCGTCCTCGATGAGGTCGCCCAGGGCCACGTCGTCCTCCTCGCCGACCGGCGCGTGGAGGGAGACCGGCTCCTGGGCGAGCCTCAGCACCTCGCCGATGCGCTCGGGCGGCAGGTCGAGGTGGGCGGCGACCTCGACGGCCGTGGGCTCCTGCCCGCGCTCCTGCAGCATCCGCCGCTGCACGCGCACCACCCGGTTGATCAGCTCCACGACGTGGACGGGGACGCGGATGGTCCGTGCCTGGTCGGCGAGGGCCCGGGACATCGCCTGGCGGATCCACCAGGTGGCGTAGGTGGAGAACTTGTAGCCGCGGGCGTAGTCGAACTTCTCGACGGCCCGGATCAGTCCGAGGTTGCCCTCCTGGACGAGGTCCAGCATGGTCAGGCCGCGGCCGACGTACCGCTTGGCGACGGAGACGACGAGCCGCAGGTTCGCCTCGATGAGGCGGCGCTTGGCCATGCGGCCCATGACGACGAGCGTGTCGAGGTCGTGCGCGAGGCGGGAGTCCGGGTCGGGGGTGCGGGCGAGCTTCTCCTCCGCGAAGAGGCCCGCCTCGACCCGGCGGGCCAGCTCGACCTCCTCGGCGGCGGTGAGCAACGGGATGCGTCCGATCTCCCGCAGGTACTGCCGGAACAGGTCGGACGACGGCCCGGCGGCCCGGTCCGCGGCGGAGCGCGCCGGGAGGTCCGGGACGACCGCCTCCGGCACGACCCCGTCCGGGACCGCGGTGTCCGGGACGACCGCCTCCGGACCCGCGGCGTCCGGGACCGCGGTGTCCCGGACGGCGCCCGTCAGCGCTTCGGGGTGGTCCTGCGGCCGGCCCACCAGGGGGATGACGTCGGCGACATCGGTCGGGGTCCGGGTCTGCACGGGGGCGACCTCCAGGTGATCGCTGCCGGTTCGGGGGCGTACGGCGGCGGGACGGCGCGGGCCCGCCGCGCGGTGCACCGTGCCGGTCCGAGGCTGCGCCCCCAGTGTGGGGTACGACACATGACCGCCACGAGGGTCGTGCGCCCACTTTTTGCGACCGGTGCGTGACGGCGCGACCACGGGTGGACACGGCCCCGGACGGGGCCGCGGGACCGTCAGAGGGCGTCGGCGCCCCGGTTGCGCAGCGACTGCGCGTACTGCTGGAGGACCCACAGCTCGTTCTGGACGGCCGCGAACCGCTCCGGGTCGCCCTGCCCGCCGAGACGCGTGAGGGAGCCCTGGACGTCGCGGATGCGGCGGTCGACGGCGCGGAGGCGGACCTGGACGAGGTGGTCGCCCGCGTACGTCTCGTCGACCGTGCGCCCGTGGATGACCTCCACGGCCAGCTCCGTGACGAGGGCGCGGACCGTGTCGTCGGGCGCGGCGTCCCGGACCCGTGCCACGTACCCGGCGGCGTCGTGGACGCCCTGTTCCGCGCCGCCCGCCTCGGCGATGGTCCGGCGGACCGCGGCGTACGGCGGGGCGGTGAACTCGTCGGCGCCGTACGCGTCGAAGGCGGGCGAGACGAGGGCCGGGTACTGGAGGGCGAGCTTGAGCAGCTCCCGCTCGGTGCGGTGGGCCGGGCTGCGCAGGTTGAGCGCGGGGCCGGACAGGGCCACCGGCGCCGCGGCGGCCTCGCCGGAGGGTGCGTGGCGCGCGGGTGCCGGGCCGCGGCCGCCGCGGTCCCTGGCCCAGCGGGCGAGCTGGGCGACGCGCTTGACGACGAACTGGGTGTCGAGGATGCCGAGCATGCCGGCGAGCTGCACGGCGACCTCGTGCTGCGAGGCGACGTTCTTGATGCGGGCGACGATCGGCGCGGCCTCGTCGAGGGCGGCGGCGCGGCCGGCCGGGGTCTCCAGGTCGTACCGGCCCACGATCTGGCGCAGCGCGAACTCGAAGAGCGGGGTGCGGGGCTCGACGAGGTCGGCGACCGCCTCGTCGCCCTTGGCGAGGCGCAGCTCGCACGGGTCCATGCCGTCGGGGGCGATGGCGATGTACGTCTCGGCGGCGAACTTCTGGTCGTCCTCGAAGGCGCGCAGGGCGGCCTTCTGGCCGGCCGCGTCGCCGTCGAAGGTGAAGATGACGCGGGCCGAGCCGTTGTCCATCAGCAGCCGGCGGAGGATCTTGATGTGGTCGCCGCCGAAGGCGGTGCCGCAGGTGGCGATGGCGGTGGTGATCCCGGCGAGGTGGCAGGCCATGACGTCGGTGTAGCCCTCGACGACGACGGCCCGGCTGGACTTGGCGATGTCCTTCTTGGCGAGGTCGATGCCGTACAGCACCTGGGACTTCTTGTAGATCGGCGTCTCGGGCGTGTTGAGGTACTTGGGCCCGTTGTCGTCGTCGCGGAGCTTGCGCGCGCCGAAGCCGACGACGTCGCCGCCGACGTCCCGGATGGGCCACATCAGACGGCCGCGGAACCGGTCGATGGGGTTGCGGCGGCTCTCCTGGGCGAGCCCCGAGACGAGCAGCTCCTTGTCGGTGAAGCCCTTGCCGCGCAGGTAGCGGGTGAGGTGGTCCCAGCCGGCGGGGCTGTAGCCGACGCCGAAGTGCCGGGCGGCGTCCTGGTCGAAACCGCGCTCGGCGAGGAACGCCCGGCCGATCTCGGCCTCGGCACCGTCGAGTTGTTCGACGTAGAACTGGGCGGCGGCCTTGTGCGCCTCGATCAGCCGGATCCGCTCGCCGCGCTGGTGGCCGGGGTTGTACCCGCCCTCCTCGTACCGCAGGGTGATGCCCGCCTTGGCGGCGAGGCGCTCGACCGTCTCCGAGAAGGAGAGGTGGTCGATCTTCATCACGAAGGCGATGGTGTCCCCGCCCTCCTGACAGCCGAAGCAGTGGAAGAGGCCCTTGCCGGGGCTGACCTGGAAGGAGGGGGACTTCTCGTCGTGGAACGGGCACAGGCCCTTGAGGTTGCCGCCGCCCGCGCTGCGCAGCTGGAGGTACTCGGACACGACGGCGTCGATCGGGACCGCGTCCCGTACCGCCTTCACGTCGTCATCGTTGATCCTGCCTGCCACGCAGAGATTCTACGGGGGGTCCGGGGGGTCGGCCCCCGCCTACGCGGGTGGGAGCAGGGACTCCAGGGGGGTCGACGGGTCCGCCAGGGCCTCGGGGTCCACGGTGGTGCCCGCCGCGCCCGCCCGGACCAGGGCCTGGACCGGGTCTGTGACGTCCCACACGTTCACGTTCATCCCGGCCAGGACCCGGCGGTCCTTCAGCCAGAACGCGAGGAACCGGCGCCGGCCGGCGTCGCCCCGCAGCACGACCTGGTCGTACGAGCCGGGCGGCGCCCAGCCGGAGTACTCCAGGCCCAGGTCGTACTGGTCGGAGAAGAAGTACGGCACCCGGTCGTAGGAGACGCTCCGGCCCAGCATGGCGCGGGCGGCGGCGGGACCGCCGTTGAGGGCGTTCGCCCAGTGCTCGACGCGCAGCCGGAGGCCGAGGAGCGGGTGGTGGGCGGCGGCGACGTCGCCCGCGGCGTGGATGTCGGGGTCGGAGGTGCGCAGCGCGGCGTCGACGGCGACGCCCCCGCCGTGAGCGCGGTCGACGAGGGCGAGCCCGGCGGACTCGGCGAGCGCGGTGCGCGGGGTGGCGCCGACCGCGACGAGCACGGCGTGCGCCGGGTGCTCCTCGCCGTCCTCGGTCCGCGCGGCGAGCACCATGCCGTCCTGGCCGACGATCTCGGACAGGCGGGTGCCGAACGCGAAGCGGACGCCGTGCCCGGCGTGCAGGTCGGTGAAGAACTGGCCGAGCTCGGGGCCGAGCGCGTGGTGGAGCGGGGTGGGGGCCGGTTCGACGACGGTGACCTCGGCGCCGTAGCCGCGCGCGGTCGCCGCGACCTCCAGGCCGAGCCACCCCGCGCCCGCGACGACCAGGTGGCCGTTGTCGCGGCCGAGGGCGGCGAGGACCCCCTGGAGCCGGTCGGCGTCGGCGAGGCCGCGCAGGTGGTGGACGCCGACGAGGCCGGTGCCGGGCACGTCGAGGCGGCGCGGCTCGGCGCCGGTGGCGAGGAGCAGCTTGTCGTAGTGGATGGTGGTGCCGTCACCGAGCCGGACCGCCCGGTGCTCGCGGTCGACGGCGGTGACGGGCTGCCCGAGGTGCAGCTCGACGTCCGCCCGGGCGTACCAGGCGGGCTCGTGGACGAAGACGCCGTCGCGCGGGTCCTTGCCGGCGAGGTAGCCCTTGGAGAGCGGTGGCCGCTCGTAGGGGTGGTCGCGCTCGTCACCGACGAGGATCACTCGCCCGGAGAACCCCTCGGCGCGGAGCGTCTCCGCCGCCTTGGCGCCGGCCAGTCCCCCGCCCACGATGACGAAGGTCTCATCTGCGTCGACCACTTGTCGCCTCCCACCGGAATGCACCGTACGTCCCTGTCCACGCTACGCGCCGGCCTCCTGCGGGGCCGCGGCGCCCTAGGGAGGGTCCCGCACGGCGGGTCGGTGCGGGAAGAGGACCTACCGGCTCCGGGGCGCCGTGAGGCGGGCGTGCAGGGCGCGGGCGGAGGCGTCGGTGAAGGAGGCGATCTGGTCGACGACGACCCGCTTGCGGGCGCGGTCGTCGGGGGCGGCCTCGAACAGGGCGCGGAACTGGGGGTCGAGGTCGTCGGGGGCGCGGTGGACGAGCGCCTCGGCGAGCTCGGCGATCACGACGCGCTGGTCGGCGCGGAGGGCCGCCTGCTCGGCGCGCTGCATCACGTACCGGTCGGCGACGGCCTTGAGGACCGCGCACTCGTTGCGGGTCTCGCGGGGGACGACGAGGCGGGCGCCGTACCGGGTGAGCCGGCCCGATCCGTACGCCTGGCGCGTCGCGGCCTCGGCGGCGAGGCAGAAGCGGCCGATGAGCTGGCTGGTGGCGTCCTTGAGCCGGGCCTGGGCGAGGGCGGTGCCGTCGTAGCCGTGGGGCCACCACTCCTGTCCGAGGAGCCGGTCGAGCGCCTCGGACAGTTCCTCGGGGTCGGTGTCCGCCGGGACGTAGCGGCCGGCGGCGACGCGCCAGACGTCGGCGCGTTCGGGGGCGGAGAGGAGGAGGCCCGGGTCGATGTGGCCGGCGTGGAGGCCGTCCTCGAAGTCGTGGACGGAGTAGGCGACGTCGTCGGACCAGTCCATGACCTGCGCCTCGAAGCAGGTGCGGCCCTCGGGGGCGCCGAGGCGGACCCAGTCGAAGACGGGCAGGTCGTCCTCGTAGACGCCGAACTTCGGCGAGTGCGGGTCGGTGGGGTGGGCGCCGCGCGGCCAGGGGTACTTGGTGGCGGCGTCGAGGGCGGCGCGGGTGAGGTTGAGGCCGACGCTGACGGGCTCGCCGCCGGGGCCGCCGGGGACGAACCGCTTGGGTTCGATGCGGGTGAGCAGCCGCAGCGACTGGGCGTTGCCCTCGAAGCCGCCGCAGTCCTTGGCGAACTCGTTGAGCGCCTGCTCGCCGTTGTGCCCGAAGGGCGGGTGTCCCATGTCGTGGGAGAGGCAGGCGGCCTCGACGAGGTCGGGGTCGCAGCCGAGGGCGGCGCCGAGCTCACGGCCGACCTGGGCGCACTCCAGGGAGTGGGTGAGCCGGGTGCGGGGGCTGGCGTCCCACTCGGCGAGGGTGCCGGGGGTGACGACCTGGGTCTTGCCGGCGAGCCGGCGCAGGGCGGCGGAGTGCAGGACGCGGGCCCGGTCGCGCTGGAAGGCGGTGCGGCCGGGGCGCTTGTCGGGTTCGGCGGCCCAGCGTTCGGTGGCGGTCTCGTCGTACGGGCCGGACGCGGGCGCGGACCCGGCCGGGGCGGAGGGCCGGGCGGGCCGGTTCGGGGGGTTCGTCCGGGTCGGGTCGGTCGTCTGGTGCGCGTCGGTCGCCTGGGTCGTGCCTTCCATGCCGTTCATGCAGTGAAGGTAACCGCAGGGGGTGACGGTGAAGCACGCGGTGCGTCAGACGGAGGCGTACGCGGGGGGTACGGACTCCGCGCGGCGGGCGAGCGCCCGGTCGTAGCGGTGCAGGACGAGGCGGGCGAGCGCGGGGTGCGGGCCGAGGGGGGCGGAGGCGAGCCAGGGCGCCGCGGCGGCGCTGCGGGTGGCGAAGAGGCCGGGCGCGGTGAAGCAGGAGGCCACGGCGATCCGGGTGCGGCCGCGGGCGGTGAGGGCCCGGACGGCGTCGGGGACGGTCGGCGCGGCGGCGGAGGCGTAGGCGGCCACGACGGGTACGCCGCCGAGGCGTTCGCCGAGGAGGGCGGCGAGGGCCGGGATGCCGCCGGTGGGGCCGGGGCCGCCGGGCAGGTCGGCGGCTCCGTAGTCGGGGTCGCGGGAGCCGGCAGCGGCGAGGACGACCCCGGCGTGGCGGCGGGTGGCCGGGGCGTCGCGCCAGCCGGCCTCGACGAGCCGGTCGTGCAGCGCCTCGGCGAGCAGCGGGTGCGGGCCGAGCGGGTCGGCGACCCGCACGCGGGTGCGGGGGGCGGCGGCCTCGGCGGCGCGGGGCAGGTCGTGCTTGACGTGGTGGCCGCGGCCGAAGAGGAGGGGGACGAGGACGGCGTCGCCGCCCGCGGGCAGGGCGTCCAGGGTGTCGGGGAGCAGCGGGGCGTTCAGTTCGATGTGGCCGAGCCGGACCGGCAGGCCGGGGCGCAGCGCGCGGACCCGGTCGAGCAGGGCGGTCACGGTGGGCAGGGCCCGCGGGTCTCGGCTGCCGTGGGCGACGGCGATCAGGGTGGGGGGCCGGTGGGGTGAGCTCATGGGCGGCGCCTGCGCGTTCCGTCGGGGGTGGGGACCGTACGTCGATCCTGACGGGCGCAGGTTGCCGGGGTGTTGCGCGGCGGTCACGAGTGGTTTGGCGCCCGCTCACCGGTGGGGCGGGGCGCCCGTCAGTCGTCGGCGAGCCAGATCCGCAGCGGCCCGGCGTCGGTGAAGCCGTACCGGAGGGCCGTCGCGAGGTCGTCGCCGTGTTCGTACCCGACGACGGGGAGGCCGGGGTGGCGCGCGGCCGCTGCGGCGAGGCAGCCGGGCCACGCCTCGGCGGCGGGGCCGAAGAGGTTGGAGACGCCGACGACGCCGGTGCGGTGGCCGGGTCCGGCGCTGTGGCCGGGCCCGGCGTCGGAGCCGGGGCCGGGGCCGGGGCCGGGGTCGGGGCCGGGGCCGGGGTCGGGGTCGGGGTCGTGGCCGGGGCCGGGGTCGGGGTCGTGGCTGAGGACGGCGCCGGCGGTGATCCGGCCGTCGGGTGCGCGCCCGGCGAGGACGGTGACGCCGGGATCGGCGAGGAGGGCGGGGCGGAAGGGGCCGGGGGTGGTGCCGCCGCTCCAGGCGCGTTCCCATTCGGCGAGCGCTCCGGCGGTGCGGACCGGCTCCCACGGGGTCGGCGGGGCGGTCGGCGGCGGGCCGGCGGGGCGGTGGATCCAGCGGGCCTCGAAGAGGACGCGGAAGCCGTGAGGCGCCAGGTCGAGCGCGGCGAAGCCGTCCTTGACCGAGCAGCCGGGGCCGGCGCGGTCGACCCCGCCGAGGACGTCCTCGGGGGTCGCGTCGGCGCGGAGGGTGACGGCGTCCGGGTAGAGCGGCGGGGTGCGCCGGGCGGAGGTCCAGGCGCGGTCCCCGAAGGTACCGGGCGGCAGGTCGCGGGCGCGGCACACGGCGGCGCACCACCGGGCGTTGTCGAGGGCGGCGGTCTGCACCCGGGCATCGTGCCAGGCGGTGGGGCGGGGGGCATGCTCTTGTTCACCTCCCCCCCTTGGCTGCGATTCCGCTGGGTGAAATATATTTTCCACTATCGGTCCGGGGGTGGGTCGCGGAGGGGGACGGTGACGGTCATGGGAGGGGCGGTGGCGCTGCAGCGGCGTGTGCTCGCCGAGATGGTCGGGACGGGGGCGCTCGTCGCCGCCGTCGTCGGCTCGGGCATCCAGGCCGCCGGTCTCAGCGACGACGTCGGCGTACGGCTGCTGGCGAACTCGCTCGCGTCGGCGATCGGGCTCGGTCTGCTCGTCGCACTGCTCGGCCCGGTCTCCGGAGGGCACCTCAACCCCGTGGTCACCCTGTGCGCGTGGTGGTACCGCCGCCGCGGCGGGGCGCCCGTCCCCGCGCGCGAGGTGGGGCTCTACCTCGCCGCCCAGCTGGTGGGCGCGGCGGCCGGGGCGCTGCTCGCCGAGGCGATGTTCGGGCGGACCCCGGGCGGGAGCGGCTGGTCCTGGGCGACGCAGGTGCGCTCGGACGGGCACCTGCTGCTCGGCGAGACGGTCGCCACCGCCGGGCTCGTCCTGCTGGTCGTCGGCCTGGAGCGGCTGGACCGGACGGAGCTCGCCCCGGTGGCGGTCGCCGCGTACGTGGCGGCCGCGATCTGGTTCACCTCGTCCGGGTCGTTCGCGAACCCGGCCGCCACCGTGGGCCGGTCGCTCACCGACTCGTTCACCGGGATCGCGCCCGGCTCCCTCCCCGGCTTCGTCGCCGCCCAGCTCGCCGGGGCGGTCCTGGGCGGCGTCCTCGCCGGAGTGGTGTACGGGGGCCGCCCCACCCCGCCGCCGGGTCCCCGCCCGGAAGGCCCCGGGACCCCAGTCTGACCTCGCCGGCCCCGGCCTGACCTCCGCCGCGCCGTCCGCCGGGACCGCCCGGCCGGCCTCCCCCACCACCCTCGGTCCACCGCCCTCGCCCCGCACCCTGGGTCCACCGCCCTCGGTCCGGCGCCCTCACCCCGGCCTCTCGGTCCGGTGCCCTCGGTCCACCGCCCTCGGTCCGAAGGACCATGGCGGGAGGCGGCACCGCCCGGCGACACTGGCCCCATGGACACCCTGTCGCCCGCGCGCACCGACGCCTACCTGCGCCGCATCGGCGCCGACCGGCCCGACCGCCCCACCGAGGCCGCCCTGCGCGACCTCCAGGTGCGCCACCTGATGGCGGTGCCCTTCGAGAACCTCTCGATCCACCTGGGCGAGGACGTCGTACTGGCGGAGGAGGCGCTCGTCGCCAAGATCGTGGACGGGCGGCGCGGGGGCTTCTGCTACGAGTTGAACGGGGCGTTCGCGGCGCTGCTGCGCACGCTCGGGTACGAGGTGGAGCTGCTCCAGGCCCGGGTGTTCGGCGAGGACGGCCGTCCGGGCATCCCGTACGACCACCTCGCGCTGCGGGTCCGGGCGGCGGACGGCGGCGGCCGGGCCTGGCTGGCCGACGTGGGTTTCGGCGACCACAGCCACTTCCCGCTGCGGCTCGACGACCCGGGCGACCAGCGGGACCCCGCAGGGGTGTTCCGCCTCGTCCCGAGCGCGGAGCCCGACGCGGCCGGCGATCTCGACGTGGTCCGGGACGGCACGCCCCGGTACCGGCTGGAGCCGCGGCCGCGCGTCCTGCGCGACTTCGCGGCGGGCGCGTGGTGGCACCGCACCTCTCCCGAGTCGCCGTTCACGCGCGCGCCGCTCTGCTCGCTGCCGACCGGGCAGGGCCGGGTCACGCTCAGCGGTCGCAGGCTCATCACCACCGGCGGCGGGGCACGGGAGGAACACGAGCTGGCGGGGGACGGCGAACTCCTCGCCGCCTACCGCGAGCACTTCGGGGTGCGGCTGGACCGGGTGCCCGTGCCGCTGCACCCCCGCCCGTGAGCCCCTGGCCGGGGGTCCGGGGCGACCGGGGCGACCGGGGCGACCGGGGCGACCGGTGGGATCCTGGGGTGCGGTGGACGTCCCCGACCCGAGGAGTACGAGCGTGACCGAGGTGCTGACCGTACTGACCACCACCGACTCCGCGGCGAAGGCCGAGGGGTTGGCGCGGAGCGCGGTCGAGGCGCGGGTCGCCGCCTGCGCGCAGGTCTCCGGGCCGGTGACGTCGGTGTACCGCTGGGAGGGCGCCGTGGAGAGCGCCCAGGAGTGGCAGGTGCTGTTCAAGACGGCCCGCGCCCGCTACGACGCGCTGGAGGCCCACCTCCGCGCCCACCACGACTACGACACCCCGGAGATCATCGCCACGCCGGTGGTCCGGGGCGACGCCGGCTACCTGGCGTGGGTCGAGCGGGAGACGGCCGGGTGAGCGCCGGGGAGCTGCCGTTCTTCGTGTACGGGACGCTCCGGCCCGGCGAGGTCAACCACGGCCGGTTCCTGGCGGGCCGCACCGCCGCCGTGGAGCCGGCCCGGCTGCCCGGCGCGGCCCTGCACGACGGTCCCGGCTACCCGTACGCGGTGCCCGGCGGCCCCGGGGAGGTGGCCGGCGACCTGGTGCACGCCGCGCCCGGCGCGTACGGGGAGCTGCTGTCGGAGCTGGACCGGCTGGAGGAGTACCTCGGGCCCGGCCACCCGCTGAACCTCTACGAGCGGCGTCCCTGCGACACCGTGCGGCTGCGGGACGGGGCCGTGGTCCGGGCCTGGGTGTACGTCCCGGCGCCGCGCACCGTGCCCGGGGCGCCGATCCCGGGCGGCGACTGGCTCAGTCGCCGGCCGGTTCCAGGCGCACCGCGCACACCTTGAACTCGGGCATGCGGGACGTCGGGTCGAGCGCCGGGTTGGTGAGGGTGTTGGCGCGGCCCTCGCCCGGCCAGTGGAAGGGCATGAAGACCGTGTCGGGCCGGATCGACGTGGTGACGCGGGCCGGGGCGACCGCCCGCCCGCGCCGCGAGACGACCACCACCGGCTCGCCGTCGGCGACCCCGACCCGCTCGGCGAGCCGCGGGTGCAGCTCCACGAACGGCCCGGGCGCGGCGGCGTTCAGCTCGGCGACCCGCCGGGTCTGGGCGCCCGACTGGTACTGGGAGACGACCCGGCCCGTCGTGAGCACCACGGGGTACTCGTCGTCCGTCTCCTCGGCGGCCGCGCGGTGGGTGACCGGGACGAACCTGGCCCGGCCGTCGGGGGTCGCGAACCGGTCGAGGAAGAGCCGCGGCGTCCCCGGGTGGTCGGGGTCGGGGCAGGGCCAGAAGACGCCGTCCTCCTCCACGATGCGCCGGTAGCTGATGCCCGCGTAGTCGGCGGCGCCGCCCGCGGAGGCGCGGCGCAACTCGTCGAAGACCTCCTCGGGGTCGGTCGGGAAGCCCTTCTCCCAGCCGAGCAGGGCGGCGATGCCGTTCAGGACCTCCAGGTCGGTGCGCACGCCGTCGGGCGGGGTCAGCGCCCGACGGCGCAGCAGGACCCGGCCCTCCAGGTTGGTGGTGGTGCCGGTCTCCTCGGCCCACTGCGTGACGGGCAGCACGACGTCGGCGAGGGCGGCCGTCTCCGACAGCACGACGTCGGCGACGGCGAGGAAGTCCAGTGACCGCAGCCGCTCCTCGACGTGCGCGGCGCGCGGCGCGGAGACGACCGGGTTGGAACCCATCAGCAGCAGCGCGCGCACGTCCGTGCCGAGCGCGTCGAGCAGTTCGTACGCGCTGCGGCCGGGGCCGGGCAGGGTCTCGGGGTCGACGCCCCACACGGCGGCGACGTGGGCGCGCGCTGCCGGGTCGTCCAGCTTGCGGTAGCCGGGCAGCTGGTCGGCCTTCTGGCCGTGCTCGCGCCCGCCCTGGCCGTTGCCCTGCCCGGTCAGGCAGCCGTACCCGGACAGGGGGCGTCCGGCGCGGCCGGTGGCCAGGCAGAGGTTGATCCAGGCGCCGACGGTGTCGGTGCCCTTCGACTGCTGCTCGGGGCCGCGGGCGGTGAGCACCATGCCGCTCTCCGCGTCGCAGAACATCCGTACCGTCTCGCGCAGCGCGGTCACCGGCACGCCGGTGATGCGCTCGACCAGCGCCGGCCAGTGGGACATCGCGGCGGCGCGGGCCCCGGCCCAGCCGGTGGTGCGGCTCTCGACGAACTCCTCGTCCACGCGCCCCTCGGCGACGACGAGGTGGAGCAGCCCGAGGGCGAGGGCGAGGTCGGTGCCGGGGCGGGGCGCGAGGTGCAGGTCGGCCTGTTCGGCGGTGCGGGTGCGGCGCGGGTCGACGACGACGAGCTTGCCGCCGTTCTCCCGCAGTTCGGTCAGGTACCGCAGGGCGGGCGGCATCGTCTCGGCGAGGTTCGAGCCGACCAGGATGACGCAGCCGGTGCGGGGCAGGTCCTCCAGCGGGAAGGGCAGCCCCCGGTCCAGGCCGAACGCCCTGGTGTGCGCGGCCGCCGCGGACGACATGCAGAAGCGGCCGTTGTAGTCGATCTGCGAGGTCCCGAGGACCAGCCGGGCGAACTTCCCGAGGCCGTACGCCTTCTCGTTGGTGAGCCCGCCGCCGCCGAAGACGCCGACGGCGTCCGGGCCGTGCGCGGCGCGGGTGCGCCGCAGCCCGTCGGCGACGGCGCGCAGCGCCTCCTCCCAGGTGGCCGGTTCGAGTCCGCCCGTGGCGGGGCTCCGGACGAGCGGCCCGGTCAGCCTGACCCGGGAGGAGAGCACGGCGGGTGCGGTACGTCCCTTGCCGCACAGCGCCCCCCGGTTGACGGGGAAGTCCGTGCGCTCCACGACGTCGACGCCGCCGCCCTCGGTGGGGCGGAGGTCCATCCCGCACTGGAGGGCGCAGTACGGGCAGTGCGTGGAGGTGGTGGCGAGCATGCCGTCGAGCCTGCGGGGCGCGTGTTACGGCCAGGGTGCCCGTGTATTACGCAGGCGGTACGTCGCGCTCCGGCGGCGGGGGCGCGGGCGGTGAGCGCCCCTGGCCCGGCTCGGCACGGGCCGGGGGCCCGCAGGCTCGGGCCCGGGGCCCAGGGGCTCGGGGCCGGGTGGCAGGGGCGGGGACTCTCGACACGGCGTCACGGGCCCGGGCCCACGGCACGGGGGCACGGGGCGAGGGCCCAGGGGCCCGGCGGCACGGGGCTGGACGGGAGGCCGCCGGCGGGAGACTGGGGGCGGCGCGGTGCCGGGAGGCGGCGTCGGGTGGCGGGTCAATCGGCGTCGGGCCGGTCGGCCGCGGGTCGGTCGGTCGCGGCGAGGGCCTGCGCCACGCCCGGCTCCCGGTGGCCGAGGAACGTCGGGTCCGGCCGCAGCACCACGTCCGCGGCCGCCTTCCCCGCGGCGGCCAGCTCGCGGACCTGGCCCTGGTACCAGACGGCGTCGCGCGGTTCGGCGACGCCGACGCCGTACGAGTCGACGCCCGCCGCCCGGCACAGGGCGACGGCGCGGCGGATGTGGAAGTCCTGGGTGACGAGGACCGCCCGGTCGACGCCGAAGATCCGCTTCGCGCGGACGCACGAGTCCCAGGTGTCGAAGCCCGCGTGGTCGCTGACGACGCGGGTCGTCGGCACCCCGTGCTCGACGAGGTAGGCGCGCATGGCGTCGGGCTCGTCGTACTCGACGCGGCCGTTGTCGCCGGTGACGAGGACGACCTTCACCTTGCCGGTGCGGTACAGCTCGGCGGCGGCGTCCAGGCGGTGGGCGAGGTAGGGGGTCGGGCGGCCCTTCCACAGCCCGGCGCCGAAGACCACGGCGACGTCGCGCGCGGGGACGTCGGCGGTGGTGCGCAGGCTGCCGGCGGTGCTGGTGTGCAGCCAGGTCGCCGGTGCGAGCGCCAGGACGCAGGCCAGTACCGCGCCCCGCACCAGCCGTCGCCGGCCGCGGCGGGTGCCGTCCGGCGTCCTTTGTGTCGTGCGCCGCATCGAGACCCCTCCCGTCGTCGGCGGTGCGCGCACCGCGCCCGCCCCCTCCCGCCCTGTCCGACGCGCCGTCCGCCTCCCCGGTTCACCGGGGAGGCGGGCGGCGGGTGTGACCTGTGTCGCTCCGGTCCGCGGGGCGCCCCGGGTCACGTGGCCGCCGCCGCGAACTGCGCGGCGTGGAGCCGGGCGTAGGCGCCGCCGGCCGCCAGCAGCTCGTCGTGGCCGCCGTGCTCCACGATGCGGCCCGCCTCCATCACCAGGATCACGTCCGCGTCCCGGACGGTGGAGAGGCGGTGGGCGATGACGAAGGAGGTGCGGCCCTCGCGCAGAGCGGCCATGGCGCGCTGGATCAGCACCTCGGTGCGGGTGTCGACGGCGCTGGTCGCCTCGTCCAGGATGAGGACGGACGGCTCGGTGAGGAAAGCCCGGGCGAGGGTGAGGAGTTGCCGCTCGCCCGCGCTGAGACCGACGCCGTCCTCGTCGAGGACCGTGTCGTAGCCGTCGGGCAGGGTGCGGACGAAGCGGTCGGCGTGGGCGGCCACGGCGGCCGCGACGATCCGCTCGCGCGGGACGTCCCCGGGGACGCCGTACGCGATGTTCTCCGCGATCGTGCCCCCGAACAGCCAGGTGTCCTGGAGGACCATGCCCATGCCGGCGCGCAGCTCCCCGCGCGGTACGGCGGTGATGTCGGTGCCGTCGAGGAGGATGCGGCCGCCCGTCGTCTCGTAGAACCGCATGAGCAGGTTGACCAGGGTCGTCTTGCCCGCGCCGGTGGGGCCGACGATGGCGACGGTGCGGCCGGGTTCCACGGTGAGGGAGAGGTCCTCGATGAGGGGCCGGGCGGGGTCGTAGCGGAAGGAGACCCGGTCGAAGACGACGCGGCCCTTGCCCCGGCGCGGCCGGGAGTCGCCGGGCCGCGCGGTCGGGGCGGGGTCGGGGGTCTCCTCCTCGGCGTCGAGGTGCTCGAAGACGCGCTCGGCGGAGGCGACGGCGGACTGGAGGAGGTTCGCCATGGCGGCGATCTGGTTGACCGGGCCGTTGAACTCGTAGGAGTACTGGACGAACGCCTGCACGTCGCCGATGGAGAGCGTCCCGGTCGCCACGCGCAGCCCGCCGACGACGGCGATCAGGACGTAGTTGAGGTTGCCGACGAAGGTCATGGCGGGCTGGATCAGGCCGGAGACGAACTGGGCGCGGAAGCCCGCCCGGTACAGCTCCTCGCCGAGGGCGTCGAACGTCTCCACCGCCTCCCGGCCGCGGCCGAAGACCCGCACCTCGGCGTGGCCGGAGTACATCTCCTCGATGTGGCCGTTGAGCCGGCCGGTGACGGCCCACTGGCGGACGAACTGCGGCTGGGCGCGCCGGCCGATCCGCGCCGCGACGAGGACGGACACGGGCACCGTGCCGAGGGCGACCAGGGCGAGGAGCGGGGAGATCCACACCATCATCACCAGGACGCCGACGACGGTGAGCAGGGCGCGGGTCATCGGGATGAACGCCTGCTGCATGGTCTGGACGACGTTGTCGATGTCGTTGGTGGTCCGGCTGAGCACCTCCCCCCGGGGCTGGCGGTCCAGGTGCGCGAGCGGCAGCCGGGACAGCTTGGCCTGCGCCCGCGCCCGCAGCCGGTGCCCGGCCCGGTGGACGGCGGTCATGACGAGCCGGGCCTGCACCCAGGCGAACACGGCGGAGGCGGCGGCCACGGCCACGACGGTGCCGAGGAGCCGGGCGACGGCCCGGAAGTCGACCCCGCCGGGCGTGCCGGCCCCCGAGACGACGAGGTCGGTGGCGTCGCCGAGGAGCTTCGGGATCAGGACGGCCAGGGCGACGTACACGGTGGCGGCGGCGAGCGAGCCGAGCAGCAGGGCGCGTTCCGGCGCGAAGGTACGCAGCAGGCGCAGCCCGGAGCGGCGGAAGTCGAGCGACCGCTCCAGGGCGGGGGCGGCCGGCGAGCCGGGGCCCCGCTGCTGCGCCCCGGCCGCCGGTCCGCGCCGCTCGGGGGACGTGCGCGGTGGCGCGGAGGAGGCGGGCCGCCCGGACGTGGTGCGCTGCTCGGGGACGGCGCGCCGCTCGGGTGTGGCGCGCGGTGCGGGGCGGCTCATGCGGCGTCCTCCTCGGTGAGCTGGGAGAGGACGATCTCCCGGTAGGTGGGGTCGTCCCGCAGCAGCTCCTCGTGGGTGCCGGTGCCGACGACGCGGCCCCCGTCGAGGACGACGATCCGGTCGGCGCCGCGGACGGTGGCGACGCGCTGGGCGACGATGACGACGGTGGCGTCCGCGGTCTCCTCCGCCAGCGCGGCGCGCAGGAGGGCGTCGGTGCGGTTGTCGAGCGCCGAGAAGGAGTCGTCGAAGAGGTAGACCGCGGGCCGGGCGACCAGGGTGCGGGCGATGGCGAGGCGTTGGCGCTGGCCGCCGGACAGGTTGGTGCCGCCCTGTTCGACGGGGGCGTCGAGGCCGCCGGGGAGCGCCTCGACGAACTCCCGCGCCTGGGCGACCCCGAGGGCGTGCCACAGCTCCTCGTCGGTGGCGTCGGGCCGGCCGTAGCGGAGGTTGGAGGCGACGGTGCCGGAGAACAGGTAGGGCTTCTGCGGAACGAGGCCGACGGTACGGGCGCGCAGGTCCGGGTCGAGTGCCCGGACGTCGACGCCGCCGATCAGGACCTCGCCCGCGGTCGGGTCGAACAGCCGCGGCACCAGGCTCAGCAGGGTGCTCTTGCCGCTGCCGGTGGAGCCGATGACGGCGGTGGTGCGGCCGGGGCGGGCGGTGAGCGAGACGCCGCGCAGGACGGGCTCCTCCGCGCCCGGGTAGCTGAAGCGGACGTCGCGGACCTCCAGGTGGCCCGGGTCGCGCAGGCGGCGCACCGGGGCGGCGGGCGGCGCTACGGCCGGTTCGGTGTCGAGGACCTCGCGGATGCGTCCGGCGCTGACCTCGGCCCGCGGCAGCTGCATCAGCAGGAACATCGTCATCATCACGGCCATGAAGATCTGCAGCAGGTAGCCCAGGAAGGCGATGAGGGCGCCGGCCCGCAGGGTGCCGTCCTCCAGCCGGTGGCCGCCGGCCCACAGGACGGCCACCGTGGCGAGCTCCCACACGACGATGACGAGCGGGTACATGAGCGCCGTCAGCCGGCCCACCCGCAGGGACACGGCCGTCAGCGCGTCGTTGGCGGCGCCGAACCGGCGCTGCTCGTGGTCGTCGCGGACGAAGGCGCGGACGACCCGGGCCCCGCCGATCTGCTCGCGCAGGACCTGGTTGACCCGGTCGACGCGCTCCTGGGTGGTGCGGAAGAGCGGCGGCATGCGGCGGACGACGAGCAGGACGGTACCGGCCAGCACGGGCACGAACAGCAGCAGGAGCAGGGCGAGGGGCACGTCCTGGGCGAGCGCCAGGGCGGTGCCGCCGAAGCACATCAGCGGCGCCGCGACCAGGGTGGTCAGGGCGAGCACCGTCAGCGTCTGGACCTGCTGGACGTCGTTGGTGGTGCGGGTGATGAGGGAGGCGGGGCCGAAGCGGCCCACCTCCCGTACGGAGAACTCCTGGACGCGGCGGAAGACCTCGGCCCGCAGGTCGCGGCCGACGCCCATGGCGACGCGGGCCGCGGCGAACACGGCGGCACCGGCCGCGGTGACCTGGAGCAGGGTCACGGCGAGCATGACGCCACCGGTGCCGAGGACGTGCCCGGTGTCGCCGCGCAGGACGCCGCCGTTGACGAGGTCGGCGTTGAGGGTGGGCAGGAGGAGCCCGGCGAGGGACTGGACGAGTTGGAGGACGACGACGAGGGCGAGTAACCGCCGGTAGGGGCGGATGCGGGCGCGGAGCAGGGACAGCAGCACGGTCGTCGCCCCTCAGGCCGCGTACGGACGGGCGGTGCGGGCGGCGCGCAGGGTGCCGGCCCACCAGGCGAGCTGGTCGAGCACCTTCTTCGCGGCGGCGTCGGGGCCGGAGGGGTCCCGCAGTGTGCCGTCCGCGTCGAACAGGGCGCCCGCGTTGTGGAAGGAGACCGTGTCGCGGACGGTGACCGCGTGCAGTTCGGCGAAGACCTGGCGCAGGTGCTCGACGGCGCGCAGGCCGCCGGAGACGCCGCCGTACGAGACGAAGCCGACGGGCTTGGCCCGCCACTCGGCGAAGTGCCAGTCGACCAGGGCCTTGAGGGACGCCGGGTAGGAGTGGTTGTACTCGGGGGTGACGACCACGAAGGCGTCGGCGGCGGCGAGCCGGGGGCCGACCTCGGCGAGCGCGGCGCGCACGGCGGGGCCGGGGGCGTGGGAGAGGGCGGTCGGCAGGTCCGCGTCGGCGACGTCGACGAGGTCGACGGTGAAGTCGGCGTGGGCGCGGGCGTGGGCGAGGAACCAGTCGGCGACGACGGGGGCGAAGCGGCCCTCGCGGTTGCTGCCGAGGAGGACGGCCAGGTTCAGGGGCGTGTCAGGTGTGGTGGTCTGCATGCGGACGAGCCTCACACCTCAACCAAACTTCAGGTCAAGCGCCGTCGGCATCACCCGTTCGGAACACCGCCCCCACCGCCCCCGCACACCCGCGGTGACCTGCGCCGACGTCCGTCCCGACCGCCCGTGCGGCGCACTGCCTGACGGCACATCAGCAGGCGCGGACCGTCACCCCGGCCTTACCTCGGAGACAGGACGCCCGACCGAAGCGCTGCCCGGAGGCCCCCCATGCGCACCACTGCCCGCTCGTTGACCGGTACCGCGTTGGCGGCCGTCTGCCTCGGCGCCCTGGCCGCCCCGGCGGCGTACGCCGGCGACTTCGAGAGGCTGGAGGTGTCCCCGGCCGTGGCGAACCCGGGCACGACCGTCACCGTCAGCACCCGGGCGTGCGGGGACGGCCACGGCATCGGGGACGCGCAGGCGCTCGGCGCTGCCGAGTTCAAGCTGCGGCCCGAGGGCCCCAAGGGGCTGGCCACGGGCCGCTTCCGCGTCCCCGAGCACACCAAGCCGGGCACCTACGGCATCGGCGTGGCGTGCGACAACGGCAAGACGGCCACGGGTGACCTGGTCGTCAAGCAGGGCGGCGGAGCGACCCACCACCCGACCCACCACCCCACGCACCAGCCCACGCACCACCCCACCCACCAGGGACCGCACGGCCACGTGAAGACCGGTGTCGGCGGCAGCGTCGGCCCCGACGCCGCCCGCATCGCGACGGGCGTAGCCGTCCTGGCCGGCACGGCCGTGGCCGGCGTGTGGCTGCGGCGCCGCCGGGCGAGCGGCGGCCACGGCGGCTGACCGAGACCCCTCCCCCCGCGGGCGGCCGCCCGTCCCCCACCCGGCGGCCGCCCGCCCCCTCGGGGCGTCCCGCCGACCGGCGGGCACCCCGTGAACTCCCCGCTCCCGCCGCGCGGCCCCCGAGACCGCGGCGGGGGCGGGGGGACCCTCCCGGGCCGGGCGGGCGGTCCCGCCCCCGCGGAGGCGTCCGACCCCTGGAGGCACCCCCGGCGGAGGACCCATGAGCAGCCCCACCGAGACCCCGGCCCGCGCCAGGGGCTGGGGCATAGCCGTCGCGGCGTGCGTCGGACTGTGGCTGGTGCAGAGCGGCTCGGGGGACGTCCGCCCCCCGGTCCCGTCGGCCGCCGAGGCGTTCGCCGCCGGACCCGGCTGGCACACGCCCGCCGCGGCCGACCCGCTGCCGCCCGCGGCCCCCGTCCGCGTCCGCATCCCCCGCATGCGCGTCGACGCCCCCGTCATGGGGCTGGGCCTGACCCGCGACGGCAGCCTCGACGTGCCGCCCGCCGGTGACCGCAACCTCGCGGGCTGGTACCGGGACGGCACCCGGCCCGGCGCCCGGGGCACGGCCATCATGGCCGGGCACGTCGACAACGCCGAGGGCCCCGCCGTCTTCTACGCACTGGGCGCGCTGCGCAAGGGCGACCGCGTGGAGGTGGCCCGCGCCGACGGGCGCACGGCGGTGTTCACCGTCGACGCGGTCGAGGTGTACGACAACGACGCCTTCCCCGACGACAAGGTCTACGGCCCGTCCGACCGGGCCGAGCTGCGCCTCATCACCTGCGGCGGCGGCTTCTCGCCGAAGACCGGTTACCAGGGCAACGTCGTCGCGTACGCCCACCTCATCGGCGCCCGCTGACCGGACGCGCGGCCCGGCACCCGGCCGTCGCGCCCACCCGCCGCCGTCCGGCCGGCCGTCACGCCCACTGGTCGAACGCCAACTTGGCGACCAGGGAGAACACCACCACCAGCAGCACCCCGCGGACGAACCCGGCGCCCTTGCGCAGCGCCATCCGCGCGCCGAGCATGCCGCCCACGAGGTTGAAGACCGCCATCAGCGCCGCCAGCCGCCACAGCACGTTGCCCTGGTGGGCGAACATCGCCAGCGCGCCGGCGTTGGTGCAGACGTTGACCACCTTCGCCGTGGCGGACGCCGTGACGAGGTCGAGGTGGAGCACCGCCGTGAGGGCCAGCACCAGGAACGTGCCGGTGCCGGGCCCGAGCAGCCCGTCGTAGAAGCCGATCCCGCCGCCCACGAGGACGACCGCGGCGACGATCCGGGCCCGCCGCACGGGCCCCTCGGGCGCGGGGCCCGTGCCGAAGGACGGCCGCAGCAGCACGAACGCCGCGACGCCCAGCAGCACCACGAGGATCACCGGACGCAGTACCTCGCTGCTGAGGCCCGCCGCGAAGAACGCCCCGCCCATCGACCCGGCGAGCGCGGCGAGCCCGATCCGCACGGCGAGCCCGACCCGTACCGGGGCGCGCCGGACGTAGGTCACGGCGGCGCCGGTCGTACCGACGATGGCCACCGCCTTGTTGGTCCCCAGGCACTGGGCGGCGGGCACGTGCGGCGCGCCCAGCAGCAGCGCGGGCAGGAGCAGCAGCCCGCCGCCGCCGACCACGGCGTCGATCCAGCCCGCCAGCAGCGCGGCCAGGCAGAGGAGGGCGAGGACGGTCAGGGGGAGGTCAGGCATGAGCATGACCCTATGTGCGGCCCCACGGCCCGCACCCCGGGCCCCCGCGCCCCGGCCACCCGGTCACCGCGGCCCCGCACCCGGCCCCACCGCCCCGCCCGCGCGAGCGCCGCCGCCCCGCGCCAAGGCGCACCGCCCCGGTCGAGCGCCGCCGCCATGCGCCCAGGCCCACCGCCCCGGCCGAGCACCACCGCCCCGTCCCCGCCCCGCCCGACCACCGCCCCGGCCACGGCACGCGCCGCCGTCCCTCACCGGCGGCCACCCGCGCCGCTGAGGGCGGCTTTCCCCGCGCGAAACACACGGGGTCCCGCCGGGTAACACCGCCGACGCACGCTGGCGGACATGAGTTCACGGATCGTGGTGGTCGGCGGCGGTACGGCGGGGGCCCGCCTCGCCGAACGGCTGCCCGTCACCCTGCTCGGCGAGGAGCCGCACGCCCCGTACAACCGGGTGCTGCTCGCGGACGTCCTGGCCGGCCGGTACGGGCCCGAGGTGATCGCCCTGCCGCGGCCGGCGGGCGAGCCGGCGCGGCGCGGGGTGCGGGTGACCGGCATCGACCGGGCCGCCCGCGTCGTGCACTGCGGGGACGGCAGCACGGTCGCGTACGACCGGCTGGTCCTGGCGACCGGCTCCAACCCGGTGCTGCCACCGCTGCGCGGTCTGGGCCACGGCCGTCTCCCGGCCGGTGTCCACGCCTTCCGGACGCTCGACGACTGTCTGGCGCTGGACGGGCTGGTGCGCCCGGGGGTCCGCGCGGTGGTGATCGGCGGCGGCCTGCTGGGCGTCTCCGCGGCCCGCGCGCTGGCCACCAGGGGCGCCGAGGTGGTGCTGGCCCAGCAGGGCGAGCACCTGATGGAACGCCAGCTCGACCCGGAGGCCGCGGAACTGCTGCGCCGCCACCTGGTGTCGCTCGGGGTGGAGGTCCACACCGAGTGCCGGGTGCGCGGGCTGAAGGTCACGTCCGGGGCGGTGGCGGCCGTCGAACTCGCCGACGGGTTCGTGCTGGACGCGGACGTCGTGGTGCTGGCCTGCGGGGTCCGGCCCCGCACCGGCCTCGCCGTGGCGGCGGGCCTGGACGTGCGGCGCGGCATCGTCGTGGACGACCGGCTGCGCACCTCCGACCCGTACGTCCACGCCGTCGGCGACTGCGCCGAGCACGACGGCCGACTCTACGGCCTGGCCGGCGCCGCCCTGGAACAGGCCGACGTCCTCGCGGACGTGCTCACCGGCGGCACCGCCGCCTACCGCGGCACCCGCGCGCTGACCCGGCTCAGCATGGACGCGCTCGAACTGGCGGCGTTCGGCGAGGCCGTCCCGCGGCCCGGCGACGACACCGTGCGGCTGACCGACGCGACCCGCAGCGCCTACCGGAAGGTCGTCGTCCGCGGCGACCGGCTGGTCGGCGGCGTGCTCGTCGGCGACCTCGGCCCGGTCGGCACGCTCGCCCGGGCGTGGGAGGGCGACGAAGCCCTCCCGGACGCGCCCCTGCTCCACCTGCTCACCCATGACGGAGGCTCCTGACATGCCGAACACGCCCGGGGCTGCGATCCCGCCCGCGCACCCGCACACCATCGTCCTCGTCGGCCACGGCATGGTCGGCCAGCGCTTCCTGGAGGCGCTCGCCGAGCGCGGTGCGACCGAGCGGACGCGCGTGGTCGTGCTCTGCGAGGAGCCCCGCCCCGCGTACGACCGGGTCCAGCTGACCTCGTACTTCTCGGGCCGCACCCCCGACGACCTGTCGATGGTGCCCGAGGGGTTCATGGCGGAGCACGGCATCGAGCTGCACACCGACGACCCGGCGGTCTCCGTCGACCGGGCGGCCCGCACGGTCACCGCCCGGTCCGGGATGACCGTCACGTACGACACGCTGGTGCTGGCCACCGGCTCCTACCCGTTCGTACCGCCGGTCCCGAACAAGGACGCCACCGGCTGCTTCGTCTACCGCACGATCGAGGACCTGCTCGCGATCGAGGAGTACGCGAAGACGGCCCGCTCCGGCGCCGTCGTCGGCGGCGGTCTGCTCGGACTGGAGGCGGCCGGCGCGCTCAAGGGGCTCGGCCTGGACACCCACGTCGTGGAGTTCGCGCCCCGGCTGATGCCGGTGCAGGTGGACGAGGGCGGCGGCGCGGCGCTGCTGCGCACCATCGAGGGCATGGGCCTGGCCGTCCACACCGGTGTGGGCACGCAGGAGGTCGTCGTCGGCGCCGACGGCGCGGTCACCGGGATGCGGCTGTCGGACGGCTCCGAGCTCGCCACCGACCTGGTGGTCTTCTCGGCGGGCGTCCGCCCCCGTGACCAACTGGCCCGGGACTGCGGGCTGGCCGTCGGCGAGCGCGGCGGCATCGCCGTCGACGAGCGGTGCCGGACCTCCGACCCGGCGGTGTACGCGATCGGCGAGTGCGCGCTCGCGGCGGACGGCCGGGTGTACGGACTGGTCGCGCCGGGCTACGAGATGGCGCTGACCGCCGCCGACGCGATCGTCGAGCGGGAGTCGGCGTTCACCGGCGCGGACCTGTCGACGAAGCTGAAGCTGCTGGGCGTGGACGTGGCGTCGTTCGGTGACGCGCACGGCACGGCCGACGGCTGCCTGGACGTCGTCTACTCCGACTCGCGGTCCGGGGTCTACAAGAAGCTGGTGGTCTCGCCCGACGGCGTGCTGCTGGGCGGCGTCCTCGTCGGCGACGCCGACTCGTACGGCATGCTGCGCCCGCTGACCGGGTCGGTACCGCCGGTCTCCCCCGAGCAGCTGGTCCTGCCGGCCGGCGCCGGCGCGCCCGTCGCCCTGGGCCCGGAGTCGCTGCCGGACGACGCGGTGATCTGCTCCTGCCACAACGTCACCAAGGGCGCGATCTGCGAGCACACCACGCTGCCCGAGGTGAAGAAGTGCACCAAGGCCGGCACCGGCTGCGGCAGCTGCGTGAAGGTGCTCCAGCAGCTCCTGCCGAAGACCGGCGACGGCGGCCTGTGCGGCTGCTTCGCCAAGACGCGCCAGGAGCTGTACGAGATCGTGCAGGTCCTGCGGATCACCTCGTACGCCGAACTCCTCGACCGCTACGGGCGCGAGGGGGCCCGCGGCGGCGAGGGGTGCGAGGTGTGCAAGCCGACCGTCGCCTCGATCCTGGCGTCGCTGTCGCACGGCCACATCCTCGACGGCGAGCAGGCGGCGCTCCAGGACACCAACGACCACTTCCTCGCCAACATGCAGCGCAACGGCTCGTACTCGATCGTGCCGCGCATCCCGGGCGGCGAGATCACCCCGGAGAAGCTGATCGTCATCGGTGAGGTGGCGCGTGACTTCGGGCTCTACACGAAGATCACCGGCGGGCAGCGCATCGACCTGTTCGGGGCGCGCGTCGAGCAGCTGCCGGCGATCTGGGCGCGCCTGGTGGACGCGGGCTTCGAGTCGGGCCACGCGTACGGCAAGGCCCTGCGGACGGTGAAGTCCTGCGTGGGGCAGACCTGGTGCCGGTACGGCGTGCAGGACTCGGTGCGGATGGCCATCGACCTGGAGCTGCGCTACCGGGGCCTGCGGGCGCCGCACAAGCTGAAGTCGGCGGTCTCCGGCTGCCAGCGCGAGTGCGCGGAGGCGCAGTCGAAGGACTTCGGCGTGATCGCCACGGCGAACGGCTGGAACCTCTACGTCGGCGGCAACGGCGGCGCGTCCCCGCGCCACGCCGACCTGCTCGCCAAGGACCTCTCGGACGCGGAGCTGATCCGGCTGATCGACCGGTTCCTCATGTACTACGTCCGCACCGCCGAGCGGCTGGAGCGCACCGCGCCGTGGGTGGAGCGGGTGGGCCTGGACCACGTGCGGGAGGTCGTGGTCGAGGACTCGCTCGGCATCGGGGAGGAGCTGGACGCGCTGATGGCCCGGCACGTGGACGCCTACCGCGACGAGTGGTCCGAGACGCTGCACGACCCGGAGCGGCTGGCCCGGTTCGTCTCCTTCGTCAACGCGCCCGAGGCCCCGGACCCGTCCGTGCGGTTCGTGCCGGAGCGCGGCCAGATCAAGCCCGACCTGACCGTCCTGACCCTGGAAGGGGTGTCCGCCCGATGAAGCTGGAACTCTCGCACGCCGACGACTGGCTGCCGATCTGCGACACCGCCGCGCTGACGCCGGGGCGCGGCATGGCGGCCCTGCTGCCGGACGGCCGGCAGGCGGCGCTCTTCCGGGACCGCTCCGGCCGGCTGTACGCGATCGACAACCGGGACCCCTTCACGGGCGCCCAGGTGCTCTCGCGGGGCCTGGTCGGCTCGGCGGAGGGCCGGACGTTCGTGGCGTCGCCGCTGCTCAAGCAGCGCTTCGACCTGGAGACGGGCCGCTGCCTGGACGACGACGAGGTGTCGGTGGCGGTGTACCCGGTCCGGGCGGCCTGAGACCGGCCCGCGCGACCGGTCGGTCGCCCGTGCCATCCCGGCGGCGCCCGGCCCCGGGGGGGCGCGGTGCCGGCGCCGCCGGGGTGGGGGCGGGGGCGCCCAGGGCCGCCCCCAACGCCGCGAGGGCCATACACCCGCAC
>NZ_JBIBSF010000002.1:316187-556146 GCF_043077165.1 Streptomyces kanasensis | reverse complement strand
GGGGGGGGGGGGGGGGGGGGGGGGGGGGGGGGGGGGGGGGCGCCCCGCCCGGGCCGGGCCCCGGGGCCGGGGGGGGGCCCGGGCCGCGCCGGGGGGGGGGGGGGGGGGGGGGCGGGCCGGCCCCCCCCCCCCCGCCGGGGTGCGGGCGGGTCAGCCCTGGGCGGCCCGCATCGCCTCGAGGTCCATCCACACGACCTCCCAGATGTGGTGGTCGGGGTCCTGGAAGGAACGGCTGTACATCGCGTCGCCCATCTCCTGCGTGTCGTTGGCGGGGGATCCGCCGGCCGCCAGGGCCTTGTCGACGAGCTCGTCGACCCGGGCCCGGCTGTCGGCGCTGAGCGCGATGATGGTCTCCGTCGTGGTGGAGGCGTCGGCGAGCTCCTTCTTCGTGAAGTTCTTGAAGAAGGGCTCGGTCAGCAGCATCGCGAAGATCGTGTCGCTGATGACCAGGCAGGCGGCGTTCTCGTCGGTGAACTCCGGGTTGAAGGAGAAGCCGAGCTCCGTCCAGAAGGCCTTGGCCGTCTCCAGGTCCTTGACCGGCAGGTTCACGAAGATCATCTGTGCCATGGCGGGGTCTCCCTCTGCTGTGGCCGGTGTGGCCGGCGTGCTGTCGTGTGACGCGTGCTGCTTACGGAGGGGTAGACCGGGCCGCCGCGCGGAACTCATCGCCGACCGCCGAAATTCTTTCCGCACCCCTGCCGCGCCCCCCGGCCCGGCCCCCCGGGCGGCGCGCCCGCACCCCGCGACTCCCCCGCCCCTCACCCGGCCCGCGCGCCCGGGCCCCGTGACGGCGGCCCCCGCCCCGGCCGCCCCCGCACCGCGGACCCCGGCCCCGCCCCGCATCCGGCCCGCCGCCGGCCGGGCGCACCCCCCGGAGGGACCCGTTCCGGAAGGGCTCCGCGGAGCCGACCGCGCGACTCTTCTTCCCCTTCACCGCTTGTTGCTGCACCGTCAATCTGGGACTCCTAGGTTCCGGCAGCGCGCGACTCCGCCGCCGACCGGTGCGGCGGGGCGGTCACAAGCCCCTGGAGTGATGAAGTGGAACGACGTGGTTTCCTGCGCGGTGCGGTCGCGGGCGGCGCGGCCGCGGCCTTCGGCTACACGCTGATGCGCGGCGCGGCCTACGCGGCGCCCGCCCAGCCCGGCCCCGGGCCGTACGGAGCGCTCGGCGCCGCCGACGCCAACGGCATACAGCTCCCGGCCGGCTTCACCAGCCGGGTGATCGCCCGGTCCGGCCAGAAGGTCGGCGCCACCTCGTACACCTGGCACAACGCCCCCGACGGCGGCGCCTGCTTCACGGACGGGTCCGGCTGGATCTACGTCTCCAACTCGGAGATCAACCCGGGCGGCGGCGCGAGCGCGGTCCGGTTCTCCTCCACGGGCCAGATCACCGGCGCCTACCGCATCCTGTCCAACACCCGCACCAACTGCGCGGGCGGCAGGACCCCGTGGAACACCTGGCTGTCCTGCGAGGAGGTCACCCTCGGGTACGTCTACGAGACCGACCCGTACGGCGTGAACGCCGCCGTCCGCCGGGACGCGATGGGCCGCTTCAAGCACGAGGCGGCGGCCGCCGACCCCGTGCGCAAGGTGATCTACCTGACCGAGGACGAGTCCAACGGCTGCCTGTACCGCTTCGTCCCCACCACCTGGGGCGACCTGTCCTCCGGCACCCTCCAGGTGCTGAAGGCCGGCACCGCCACCTCCGGCAGCTTCACCTGGGTGACCGTGCCGGACCCGGACGGCTCCCCCACGTACACCCGCGACCAGGTCTCGGGCGCCAAGCGGTTCAGCGGCGGCGAGGGCTGCCACTACGCCAACGACACCCTCTGGTTCACCACCAAGGGCGACAACCGCCTGTGGCAGCTGAACCTCGCGACCCACACCTACGAGCTCGCCTACGACGACTCCCTGGTGAGCGGCAGCGCCCCGCTGACCGGCGTCGACAACGTCACCGGCACGTCCTCCGGCGACCTGTACGTCGCCGAGGACGGCGGCAACATGGAGATCTGCGTCATCACGCCGGACGACGTGGTCGCGCCGTTCCTGCGGATCAACGGCCAGTCCGGCTCCGAGATCTGCGGCCCGGCCTTCTCCCCCGACGGCAGGCGGCTGTACTTCTCCAGCCAGCGCGGCACGACGGGCAGCTCTTCGGGCGGCATCACCTACGAGGTGACGGGGCCCTTCCGGGCGTAGCGGCGGCGCCGCTCCCGGACCGGCCGGGCGCCGCCGTGCAGCAGGGCGGCGCCCAGTGGCGTCAGGGTGTGCAGCACGGAGCTGCCCTGGCGCAGGGTGACGACCAGCCCGGCGTCGCGCAGGACGCCGGCGTGCTGGCTCGCGGAGGCGAGGGACACGCCGGCCCTGCGGGCCAGCTCGCTGGTCGTGCCGCCGTGCCCGATGGCCTTGAGGACGGCGGACCGGGTGTGGCCCACGAGCCGCCCGAGCGGGGCGTCACCGGGCTCGCAGCCGGTCGCCGGGGCCTCGGTGTGCGTCACCGGGTAGACGAGGACCGGCGGCAGTCGCGGGTCGCGGTAGGTGACGGCGGTCCCGCGGCAGAAGTACGACGGCTGGAGCAGCAGCCCGCGCCCGTCGAGCCGGACGTCCCGGTCGACCGGGTAGTCCGCCTCCAGGACCGGGGCGCGCCAGCGGAGCATCGGCGGGAGCGAGGCGAGCAGTTCCTCGGAGCCGCCGTCGAGGAGCGCCCGCCCCCGGACGGCGCGGTCGGCCTCGACCCGCGCCTGTATGTAGGTCCAGTACGGCTCCACGGCGGCCCGGTGGTAGCCGCGCAGCGCCCCCAGGAGGCGACTGAAGGGCTCCGGACGGCCCTCGGCGAGCGAGGCCGCCCAGGAGGGCAGGGGAGCCGCCGCGGGGCGCTCCCCGGCGAGGAGGCCGAGCTCCGCGTGGAGCCGCGCCGGCGGGGTGGCGCGCAGGGCCTCCAGGGCCGTGTCGAGGCCGTCCAGGCCCTCGGGCGGGGTCAGGAAGTCCGGAAAATAGCCGCGTGCCGGGACGAGCGCTCCGAGGAGACGCGTTTCACCGTTCAACCGCGTCCGGGTTTCGGAGCGCCATTCCCCGTAGACCAGGGCGCCGCGCCGGTCGCGCAAACGGTGAAAGCTGAGAATCGTTTCCCACAGCGCGTCCGGCCGGGCCGCCATCCGGACCCCGGCGAGATCCGCACCGGTGAAATGTATACGAAGCACTGAACCCCCACCTGTTGCATCCGCAATCACCCCCCACCGATGAGTATGCATGCCATCACAGGTTGTTACCACGGCATTTCAGCCACAGTTGAAACGCGTCGCGGCCGATGGCCCCGAACCGAAAAGCTGTACGCCGTCGGACGGGAAACCTTCAGGACCCGAGGTGGCGTGCAGGAAGACCGTGGGGGGCTTCTCACGCCCGGCGGCGGGCCTGAAAGGTTGCGGCTCTCCTGTCTGGCAGGGGTAATGGGGCGCGGTCGGCGGGTGGGGATCCGGTGGCCGCGCTCCGCCCGTTCCTTTCCCGGGCGGACCCCGGGAATTGACGCGATGTCAATCCGCCGCGAATAGTCCGACCTTCAACTGGCACGGAATTCAACAGACCGCTTTCCCGGGGAACCGGCAATTCCCCACCGGACGAAACAGTACGGGGCGGACACCTCCGCACAAGGTGTCCGCCCCGTTCCTTGCAGTCCGGAGCCGCCGCCGATCGGTGAGGGTCGGGTGACAGACGGCGGCTCCGGGGCCGTGGGGGTCCCGCCGCGGGGGCGCCGCGGGCGGGACCGTGGGTCAGCGGCTGTCGCTGTCGCTGGACCGGGCGGCGGCGCGACCGGCCTCCAGGCGCGCCACCGGGATGCGGAAGGGCGAGCAGGAGACGTAGTCCAGGCCCACCTCGTGGAAGAAGTGCACCGACTCCGGGTCGCCGCCGTGCTCGCCGCAGACACCGAGCTTGATGTCGGGGCGGGTGGCCCGGCCGGCCTCGACCGCGCTGCGCACGAGGGCGCCGACGCCGTCCTTGTCGATCGTCTCGAACGGCGACACCCCGAAGATGCCCTTCTCCAGGTAGGCGGTGAAGAAGCTGGCCTCCACGTCGTCCCGGGAGAAGCCCCAGACGGTCTGGGTGAGGTCGTTGGTGCCGAAGGAGAAGAACTCGGCGCACTCGGCGATCTGGCCGGCGGTGACCGCGGCGCGCGGCAGCTCGATCATCGTGCCGAGCGCGAGCTTCAGCTCGACGCCGGTCTCCGCCTGGACCTCGGCGATGACCTGCTCGGCCTCGTCGCGGACGAGCTCCAGCTCCTGGACGGTGCCCACGAGCGGGATCATGATCTCGGCGCGCGGGTCGCCCTTGGCCTCGACGCGCTGGGCGGCGGCCTCGGCGATGGCCCGCACCTGCATGGTGAACAGGCCGGGGATGACCAGGCCGAGGCGGACGCCGCGCAGGCCCAGCATGGGGTTCTGCTCGTGCAGCCGGTGCACGGCCTGGAGCAGGCGCAGCTCGTTCTCGTGCGGCTCCTTGCGGGCCTCGGCGAGGGCGACGCGCACCGACAGCTCGGTGATGTCCGGGAGGAACTCGTGCAGCGGCGGGTCGAGGAGGCGGACGGTGACCGGCAGCCCGTCCATCGACTCGAACAGCTCGACGAAGTCCTGCTTCTGCAGCGGCAGCAGGGCCTTGAGGGCCTCGTCGCGCTCCGCGTCCGTGTCGGCGAGGATGAGCCGCTCGACGTACTGGCGGCGGTCGCCGAGGAACATGTGCTCGGTGCGGCACAGGCCGATGCCCTGGGCACCGAACCGCCGGGCGCGCGAGGCGTCCTCGGCGTTGTCGGCGTTGGCCCGCACGCGCAGCCGGCGGACGCGGTCCGCGTACGCCATGATCCGGTGGACCGCCTGGACGAGCTCGTCGGCGTCGTCGGCACCGGCGTGCATGCGGCCCTCGAAGTACTCGACGACCGGCGACGGTACGACGGGTACCTCGCCCAGGTACACCTTGCCGGTGGAGCCGTCGATGGAGACCACGTCGCCCTCCTCGACGACGTGCCCGCCGGGCACGGTCATCCGGCGGCGCTTGGTGTCGACCTCCAGCTCCTCCGCGCCGCAGACGCAGGTCTTGCCCATGCCGCGGGCGACCACGGCGGCGTGCGAGGTCTTGCCGCCGCGCGAGGTGAGGATGCCCTCGGCGGCGATCATGCCGTCCAGGTCGTCGGGGTTGGTCTCACGGCGGATGAGGATGACCTTCTCGCCGGACCGGGACCACTTGACGGCGGTGTACGAGTCGAAGACGGCCTTGCCGACGGCGGCGCCCGGCGAGGCGGCGATGCCGCGGGCGACCTTCTCCACCTGCGCGGCCTCGGTGAAGCGCGGGAACATCAGCTGCGCCAGCTGGGCGCCGTTGACGCGCTGGAGCGCCTCGGCCTCGTCGATGAGCCCCTGGTCGACGAGCTGGGTGGCGATCCGGAAGGCCGCGGCGGCGGTGCGCTTGCCTACCCGGGTCTGGAGCATCCACAGCTGGCCGCGCTCGATGGTGAACTCGATGTCGCAGAGGTCCTTGTAGTGGTTCTCCAGCGTCTCCATGATGCCCATGAGCTGGTCGTACGACGCCTTGTCGATCGACTCCAGGTCGGCGAGCGGCACGGTGTTGCGGATGCCGGCGACGACGTCCTCGCCCTGCGCGTTCTGCAGGTAGTCGCCGTAGACGCCCTGGTGACCGGTGGCGGGGTCGCGGGTGAAGGCGACACCGGTGCCGGAGTCCGGGCCGAGGTTGCCGAAGACCATCGAGCAGACGTTGACGGCGGTGCCGAGGTCGTGCGGGATGCGCTCCTGGCGGCGGTACAGCTTGGCGCGGTCGCCGTTCCAGGAGTCGAAGACGGCCTTGATCGCGAGGTCCATCTGCTCGCGGGGGTCCTGCGGGAAGGCGCGACCGGCCTCGGACGCGACGATCCCCTTGAACCGCTCCACGAGCTCCTTGAGGTCGGCGGCCTCCAGGTCGGTGTCGACCGTGACCCCCTTGGCGTCCTTCGCCTCCTCCAGGGCCTCCTCGAAGAGCTCGCCGTCGACGCCGAGGACGGTCTTGCCGAACATCTGGATGAGACGCCGGTAGGAGTCCCAGGCGAACCGCTCGTCGCCGGACTGCCGGGAGAGGCCCTCGACCGACGCGTCGGAGAGGCCGATGTTGAGGACCGTGTCCATCATGCCGGGCATGGAGAACTTCGCACCGGAGCGGACGGAGACGAGCAGCGGGTCGTCGGCCTGGCCGAGCTTCTTGCCCATCTTCCGCTCGAGGGCGTCGAGGTGGGAGCTGACCTCGTCGCGGAGGGCGGCCGGCTCGGCGCCGCTCTCGAGGTAGACCTTGCACGCTTCGGTGGTGATCGTGAAGCCCGGAGGCACCGGGAGACCCAGGTTGGTCATCTCGGCGAGGTTGGCACCCTTGCCGCCGAGAAGGTCCTTGAGGTCCTTGTTGCCCTCGGTGAAGTCGTACACGAACTTCTGATCTTTGTTTTCCGACACGGGTCTCGACTCCTCGAGGACGACGTGGCTGCCCTGACGGCGAGGAACATACCCAGATCGAAGGCTTCTGGGGAGGTACGCCTGCGCGTCATGCGGCCTTAACCACCCGTCCGCCAGCAGATCGAAAGTCACGCGCCGGTTTCCGCGGAGACGCCGAAGGGTTCACCCCTTGAACCGTCATGGTCAAGAAGTCCTCAAAGACCGCTCATCCGAGCACCCTCCCTGCCCACTTGTCTTCACTTCTTGAACGCTCAAAGGGTGGCACTCAGTGCCACCCTTTGAGAAGTACAGCCACCCCTTTCACGCTCATCTGAGCGACTACCTGATCAGGGGTGGCGAGAATCACGCCGTCGACGGCCGTCGACGTCCACGATCCGGACGTCGGGGACCACCCGCCGATCAGCCCCCGGACGTGTCCAGCTCGGCATCCGCGCTGATGGCGGCGCAGTCGTACGGGTCCTTCAACCAGCCGTCGGGCAGGACGACCCGGTTGTTTCCGGACGTCCGGCCGCGAGGGCCGTCGGCACCCGCGGGCCAGGGCTGGTCCAGGTCGAGTTCGCTCAACTGAGCGCGCAGCTCGTCCAGGGACGAGGTGACCGCCAGCCGCTTGCGCATCTCCGACCCCACCGCGAAGCCCTTCAGGTACCAGGCCACGTGCTTGCGGAAGTCGATGACACCGCGCGACTCGTCGCCGATCCACTCCCCCAGCAGCCGGGCGTGGCGCACCATGACGTCCGCGACCTCCCGCAGACCCGGTGCGGCGACCGCGCCGCCGCCCTCGAAGGCCGCGACCAGGTCGCCGAAGAGCCACGGCCGGCCCAGGCAGCCGCGCCCCACGACCACGCCGTCGCAGCCGGTCGCGCGCATCATCCGCAGGGCGTCCTCGGCGCACCAGATGTCGCCGTTGCCGAGCACCGGGATCTCCGGGACGTGCTCCTTCAGACGGGCGATGGCGTCCCAGTCGGCCGTGCCCCCGTAGTGCTGGGCGGCCGTGCGACCGTGCAGGGCGATGGCGGTGACGCCCTCCTCGACGGCGATGCGCCCGGCGTCGAGGTAGGTGATGTGGTCGTCGTCGATGCCCTTGCGCATCTTCATCGTGACCGGCAGGTCGCCGGCGTTGGTGACCGCCTCGTGCAGGATCGCCCGCAGCAGCGGCCGCTTGTACGGGAGCGCCGAGCCGCCGCCCTTGCGGGTCACCTTGGGAACGGGGCAGCCGAAGTTCAGGTCGATGTGGTCGGCGAGGTCCTCGTCCACGATCATGCGCACCGCCTTGCCGACGGTGACCGGGTCCACTCCGTACAGCTGGATCGAGCGCGGGGTCTCGGACGCGTCGAAGTGGACGAGCTGCATGGTCTTCTCGTTGCGTTCGACCAGTGCCCGGGTGGTGATCATCTCGCTCACGAACAGGCCCTTGCCGCCGGAGAACTCACGGCACAGGGTGCGGAACGGGGCGTTGGTGATACCGGCCATCGGGGCGAGCACCACCGGCGGCTGCACGGTGTGCGGGCCGATGGAGAGAGGGGTGAACGCGGTCATGCCCCCCATTGTCCCGTACCGCGCGCGCTCCCCGGCCGCCCCTCTGCGGGCGCCACCGCTCGGGACCCGCCCGACGACCGCCCTCTGCGGGCGCCCGCCACCGGGCGGGCGTCGCCCAGGCCGCAGATCGACGGGCTCGGCACTCGGGGTCCGGTCGACGGCCGCCCCTCTGCGGATGCCCGCCATCGGGCAGGCGCCACCCGACGGCCCCGGATCGACGGGCTCGGCGCTCGGGACCCGCCCGACGGCCGCCGCTCCCCGGGTTCGGGCTGCCCCTCCGTGGCCGCCGCTCGGCGGGAGTCGCAGCACGCCGTGGGCCCGGCCGCCCCACGAGGCGACCGGGCCCACGGCGTCTCGGCAAGGGGGCACTCGGCCCCCCGCCGCTCCCGCTCCTACTTCTGCGTCTCCTGCTGCTCCTGCTGCTCCTGCGACTCCTGCTGCGGCGCGTCACCGACGCGCTCGCGCATCTTGCGCAGCAGCTCCTGCTTCGCCTCGGCCGCCGCCGTGCGGCGCTCGGCGGCGTCGGGCGACGGCGCGGATCCCTGTCGGTCTCCGCGGGACAGCTTTCCGCGCTGTCCGCCGACACCGAGCAGGTTGTTGCGGCTCTTGGCCATGGGGGTCTCCCTGATGGTGAGAAATCGTCCGGGTGTGACTGGTCGGGGCGCCGCGGGCCGGGACGGCCCGGCGCCCTCTCACTCGTAGAACGGGAGGTGGAAGAACATGGGGAAGACCGTAGCGCCCGCGGGGGCGTGCGGCATCCGGTTTTCTCCGCCGCCTCCGGCGGACACGGCGGAGCCCCCGGTCCCGAGGTTCCGGGGGCTCCGCCGCTGGTGTGCGTCGCGGTGGTGCGTCAGCAGCCGATCAGACGGGAGGCGAGGTAGCCCTGGATCTGGTCGAGGGAGACGCGCTCCTGCTGCATCGAGTCGCGCTCGCGGACCGTCACGGCGTTGTCCTCGAGGGTGTCGAAGTCGACGGTGACGCAGTACGGCGTGCCGATCTCGTCCTGGCGGCGGTAGCGGCGGCCGATCGCGCCCGCGTCGTCGAACTCGATGTTCCAGTTCTGGCGCAGGTCGGCGGCGAGGCCCTTGGCCTTCGGCGACAGCTCCGGGTTGCGGGAGAGCGGCAGGACCGCCACCTTGACCGGGGCGAGGCGGTGGTCGAGCCGCAGCGAGGTGCGCTTCTCCATCTTGCCCTTGGCGTTGGGCGCCTCGTCCTCGACGTACGCGTCGAGCAGGAAGGCCAGCATGGCGCGGCCGACGCCGGCGGCCGGCTCGATCACGTAGGGGGTCCAGCGCTCGCCGGCCTCCTGGTCGAAGTACGACAGGTCGGTGCCGGACGCCTTGGCGTGGGCGGACAGGTCGTAGTCGGTGCGGTTGGCGACGCCCTCCAGCTCGCCCCACTCGCTGCCGCCGAAGCGGAAGCGGTACTCGATGTCGGCGGTGCGCTTCGAGTAGTGGGAGAGCTTCTCCTGCGGGTGCTCGTACCAGCGCATGTTCTCCTCACGGAGACCCAGGCCCGTGTACCAGTTCCAGCGCTGCTCCATCCAGTACTCCTGCCAGGTCTCGTCCTCCCCCGGCTTGACGAAGAACTCCATCTCCATCTGCTCGAACTCGCGGGTCCGGAAGATGAAGTTGCCCGGAGTGATCTCGTTCCGGAAGGACTTGCCCACCTGGGCGATGCCGAACGGCGGCTTCTTGCGCGAAGTCTGCTGCACCTGGGCGAAGTTGGTGAAGATGCCCTGGGCGGTCTCGGGGCGCAGGTAGGCGACGGAGCCGGAGTCCTGCGTGGGGCCGAGGTGGGTGGAGAGCAGGCCGGAGAACTGCTTGGGCTCCGTGAACTGGCCCTTGTTGCCGCAGTTGGGGCAGTTCAGGTCGGCGAGGCCGTTCGCGGGCAGGCGACCGTGCTTCTCCTCGTACGCCTCCTCCAGGTGGTCGGCGCGGTAGCGCTTGTGGCAGGAGGTGCACTCGGTGAGGGGGTCCGAGAAGGTCGCCACGTGGCCGGAGGCTTCCCACACCTCGGAGGCGAGGATGACCGACGAGTCGAGACCGACGACGTCCTCACGGGAGGTGACCATGTAGCGCCACCACTGGCGCTTGATGTTCTCCTTCAGCTCCACACCGAGCGGCCCGTAGTCCCAGGCGGCCTTCTGGCCGCCGTAGATCTCGCTGCAGGGGTAGACGAAGCCACGGCGCTTGCTCAGGCTGACGATGGTGTCGATCTTGTCGGCGGCCACGGTGCTCTCTTCATAACGACGACGACGAACGGCGAATGCCTCAGATTAGCGGCGCGCGCACCCTCGGGATCAAATCGGTGGGTGGCGGGGGCCACTTGGTCGCTTTGTTGACAATCGTTTCCAGGAAAGTTGAAAATGAGTGTCATGAACGTACGACGCCCCATATCCACCACCGCCGCCGCCGGTGCCGCCCTCCTCGGCCTGGTCACCCTCTCCGCCTGCTCCGGCTCCTCCGGAGGCGCGGAGGGGAACAAGGACGGCAAACTGGACGTCGTGGCGTCGTTCTACCCGATGCAGTACCTGGCCGAGCGGATCGGCGGCGACGAGGTCTCGGTGACCACCCTCACCAAGCCCGGGGTCGAGCCGCACGACCTGGAGCTCAAGACGCGCCAGATCGCCGATCTGGGCAAGGCCGACTACATCCTCTACCTCAAGGGCCTCCAGCCCGCCGTCGACGACGCGGTCAAGCAGGCGGGCGTGGCGAACACCGTCGACGCCGCCACCCTCACCACCCTGGAGTCGCACGGCACCACCGTCGACGGCCACGACCACGGCGCCCACGAGGGCGAGGCGCACGCCGAGGAGCCGCACGCGGAGGAGTCCCACGCGCAGGAGTCCCCCGCGGAGGAGTCCCACGACCACGCCCACGAGACCGAGGCCGGGGGCGACCCGCACGTCTGGCTGGACCCGGTGAAGTACGCCGAGGTCGCCAAGGGCGTCGGCGACTCCCTCGCCAAGGCCGACCCGGAGAACGCCGCCACGTACCGCAAGAACGCCGACGAGCTCGTGAAGGAGCTCGGCGGCCTGGACACCGCGTTCCGGCAGGGCCTGAAGAACACCACCACCCGCACCTTCATCTCCACGCACTCCGCCTTCGGCTACCTCGCCGAGCGGTACGGCCTGGACCAGGAGAGCATCTCCGGCCTCGACCCCGAGTCCGAGCCGAGCCCCGCCCGGATCAAGGAGCTCCAGGCCATCGCGAAGCAGGACAAGGTCACCACGGTCTTCTTCGAGACCCTCGCCAGCGACCGGACCGCGAAGACCCTCGCCGCCGACACCGGACTCAAGACGGACGTCCTCGACCCGCTGGAGGGAATCACCGACCGGTCCCGGGGCGCTGACTACCTCGAGGTCATGCGGGCCAACCTGGCGGCCCTCCAGAAGGCCCTCGGCGCCAAGTGACCCCGCCCTCCCCTTCCGCACACCCCATGGAGGCACGGTGAGCATCGAGCCCGTCATCTCGGTCCGGGCGGCCACGGCCACGCTCGGCGCACGCCCCGTGCTGCGCGGTGTCGACTTCGCCGTCCACCACGGCGAGGTCGTCGCCCTGCTCGGCGCGAACGGCTCGGGCAAGTCCACCGCCGTGCGCTCCGTGATCGGTCAGGTGCCGCTCACCGGCGGCGCGATATCCCTCTTCGGCACCGAGCTGCGCCGCTTCCGCGACTGGGCGCGCGTCGGCTACGTACCGCAGCGCACCACCGCGGCCAGCGGCGTGCCCGCCACCGTCCGCGAGGTCGTCTCCTCGGGCCGCCTCTCCCGCACCGGGCTGCTGCGCCGGCACGCCAAGGCCGACCGGACGGCCGTGGACCGCGCCATCGAGCTCGTCGGCCTGGGCGACCGGGCCGGGGACTCGGTGTGGGCGCTCTCCGGCGGCCAGCACCAGCGCGTGCTCATCGCCCGCGCGCTCGCCTCCGAACCCGAGCTGCTGATCATGGACGAGCCGATGGCGGGCGTCGACCTGGCGAGCCAGGAGGTGCTCGCGGCGACCCTGCGCGAGCAGGTCGGCGGCGGGACCACCGTGCTGCTGGTCCTGCACGAGCTGGGACCGCTGGAGCCGCTGATCGACCGCGCGGTCGTCCTGCGCGACGGGTGCGTGGTCCACGACGGCCCGCCGCCGGAAGCCGTCGGCCAGCACGCGCTGCCCGGCCACGACCACGTACATCCGCACGCGGCCGACGAGCCGCTCCGCACGGGACTGCTCACCTGACCATGGAAATCCTCGACCACGACTTCATGCAGCGGGCGCTCCTCGCCGCCCTCCTGGTGGGCATCACGGCACCCGCCGTCGGCATCCACCTCGTGCAGCGGCGGCAGGCCCTCATGGGCGACGGGATCGGCCACGTCGCCATGACCGGCGTCGGCCTCGGCTTCCTGATGTCCGCCAACCCCGTGTGGGTCGCCGGCCTCGTCTCGATCGCCGGTGCCGTCCTGATGGAGCTCATCCGCATGTACGGGCGCACGCGCGGCGACATCGCGCTCGCCCTGCTCTTCTACGGCGGCATGGCCGGCGGCGTGATGCTGACCAGCCTGTCGCCCGAGGGCTCCAACGCCAACCTCATGAGCTACCTCTTCGGCTCCCTCGCGACGGTCTCCGCCGAGGACGTGACCGCGATCTGCGTGCTCGCCGGGTTCGTCCTGGCGGTCTCGCTGGGGCTGCGCCGCCAGCTCTTCGCGATCAGCCAGGACGAGGAGTTCGCCCGCGTGACGGGCCTGCCGGTGCGGGCGCTGAACCTGCTCGTCGCCGTGACGGCGGCCGTCACCGTGACGGTCGCCATGCGGGTCGTGGGACTGCTCCTGGTCAGCGCCCTGATGGTGGTGCCGGTCGCGGCCGCCCAGCAGCTGACCCGCAGCTTCCGGTCGACCTTCGCGGTGGCGGTCCTCATCGGCACGGCGGTGTCCCTGACCGGCACCGTCACGACGTACTACCAGGACGTCCCGCCCGGCGCCACGATCGTGCTGCTGGCCATCGCCGTGTTCGTCCTGTTCGCCGCGCTGGCCGCGCCGCTGTCCCGGCGGCGCGCCCGGGCCGCCCGGGAGGCCGGGGCGGCGCACGGACACGACGCGCGGCCCTCCGCGGGCGCCGCCGACGACGTCAAGGTCTGACCCGATCAGGCCGCGCCCGCCGATCACGGCGGCCGGGCCCCGCCGCGGGGCCTGGCAGAATGGCCGGACGGAAGGCGGACGTACACACACGACGTACGCGTGAGCGGGCCGAGGGCAAGGAGACACCTGTGGCGACGGCAGGATCCGGCGTACGCGGCCGGTCGACCCGGCAGCGCGCCGCCGTTGCGGCGGCGCTGAAAGAGGTGGACGAGTTCCGCAGCGCGCAGGAGCTGCACGACATGCTCAAGCACCGCGGGGACTCCGTGGGCCTGACGACCGTCTACCGCACGCTGCAGTCCCTCGCGGACGCGGGCGAGGTCGACGTGCTGCGCACCAGCGAGGGCGAGGCCGTCTACCGCCGCTGCTCGACCGGCGAGCACCACCACCACCTGGTGTGCCGCGGCTGCGGCAAGGCCGTCGAGGTCGAGGGACCGGCCGTCGAGGAGTGGGCCGAGTCCGTCGCGGCGGAGCACGGCTTCGTGAACGTGGCGCACACCGTGGAGATCTTCGGCACCTGCGCGGAGTGCGCGGCGGCCGGGGGCTGAACCAGGCGCCCCGGGCGGGTACGAACCGCCCCGGGACGCGGCAGTGACGTACGGAGGGCGCGGCCCCCCTCGGGGGCGGCCGCGCCCTCCACGTCTGCCCGGGCGCCGTGGCGCCGCCCTGCGGGCCGCCGTCAGCCCTCGGCGCCGGCCGTCCCGTCGCCCCGCATCGCGCTCTCCATCGCGAGGAGCTCCTCGTTGGGCACGGCGCCGCCGAAGCGGCGGTCGCGCTGGGCGTACTCCAGGCAGGCCCGCCACAGGTCGCGGCGGTCGAAGTCCGGCCACAACACGTCCTGGAAGACCATCTCGGCGTACGCGCTCTGCCACAGCAGGTAGTTGGAGGTGCGCTGCTCGCCGCTCGGCCGCAGGAACAGGTCGACGTCCGGCATGTCCGGGTAGTACAGGTACTTGGCGAAGGTCTTCTCCGTGACCTTCGAGGGGTCGAGCCGCCCCGCCTTCACGTCGGCCGCCAGGGCCTGCGCCGCGTCCGCGATCTCGGCGCGGCCGCCGTAGTTCATGCAGAAGTAGAGGGTGAGCCGGTCGTTGTCCTTCGTCTGCTCCTGGGCGATCTGGAGCTCCTGGGCGACGGACTTCCACAGCTTGGGCATCCGGCCGACCCAGCGGACCCGGATGCCGAGCTCGTCGAGCTGGTCGCGGGTCTTGCGGATGAAGTCCCGGTTGAAGTTCATCAGGAAGCGCACCTCGTCCGGGGAGCGCCGCCAGTTCTCGGTGGAGAAGGCGTACAGGGAGATGCTGCCGACGCCCGCCTCGATCGCGCCCTGGAGGACGTCCAGCACCCGCTCGGCGCCGACCTTGTGCCCCTCGGTGCGGGGCAGGCCGCGGTCCTTGGCCCAGCGGCCGTTGCCGTCCATGACGATCGCGACGTGCCCGGGGACGAGCTCGCCGGGGAGCTTCGGCGGGCGCGCGCCGGACGGGTGCGGCTCGGGGTCCTTGTACTGACGCTTGGAGCGCCCGAGGATTCCGCGTCGTGCCATGGCCATGCGGCTCACATCTCCTAGTTCTCTACTTCTCCACGTAGCGGAGCGAGCGCAGTCCGCGCTCCAGGTGCCAGTGCAGGTAGGCGGACACCAGTCCGCTGCCCTCCCGGACGTGGCGGGCCTCGCACGCGTCCGCCGTGACCCAGTCGCCGCTCAGCAGCGCGCTGAGCAGACCGACGGCCTCCGCCGAGGGTACGACGCTGCCCGGCACCCGGCAGTCGCCGCAGACGACGCCGCCCGCCGCCACCGAGAAGAACCGGTTGGGCCCGTGGATCCCGCAGCGGGCGCAGTCCACGAAGGAGGGGGCGTAGCCGTTGACGGCGAGCGAGCGCAGCAGGAAGGCGTCGAGGACGAGGCGCGGGGCGTGCTCGCCGCGGGCGAGGGTGCGCAGGGCGCCGACGAGCAGCAAGTACTGCTGGACGGCGGGCTCCCCCTCGTGGTCGGTGAACCGCTCGGCGGTCTCCAGCATCGCGGTGCCGGCGGTGTACCGGGCGTAGTCGGTGACGATGCCGCCGCCGTACGCGGCGATGGTCTCGGTCTGCGTGCACAGCGGCAGGCCGCGCCCGACGAGCTCGCTGCCGCGGGCGAAGAACTGGACGTCCACGTGCGAGAAGGGTTCGAGCCTGGCGCCGAACTTCGACTTGGTCCGGCGCACCCCGCGCGCCACGGCGCGCACGCGCCCGTGGCCGCGGGTGAGGAACGTGATGATCCGGTCGGCCTCGCCCAGCTTCTGGGTGCGCAGCACGACGCCGTCGTCACGGAACAGGCTCATGGGCCCATTCTCCCGTACGGACGGAGGTGCCCGGTGCCGCTCCCGGCGGGTGGCCGGGCGTCGACCCCCCGGGCCGGGGCACCGCCGCGGGCCCCATAGGGTGGTGATCTCGGTCCGACCGGACCGTGATGCCCCAACCGTCACTTCGCTACCCCATAAGCATGCCTTATGTGGTCATAGACCAGAACCGGGTACCGCTCCACCCCCGCGCTTGTGAGGCTGGCGGACGAGAAGTGCTGACCGTCGAAGGGAACCTGCCATGCCCCGCCCCCTGCGGGTCGCGATCGTCGGTGCCGGCCCGGCCGGCATCTACGCCGCCGACGCCCTGCTGAAGTCCGAGGCCGCCACCGACCCGGGCGTCTCCATCGACCTCTTCGAGCGCATGCCGGCGCCCTTCGGCCTGATCCGGTACGGCGTCGCACCGGACCACCCCCGCATCAAGGGCATCGTCACGGCGCTCCACCAGGTGCTGGACAAGCCGCAGATCCGCCTCTTCGGCAACGTCGACTACCCGTCCGACATCACCCTGGACGACCTGCGCGCCTTCTACGACGCGGTCGTCTTCTCGACGGGCGCCGACGCCGACCGGGAGCTGCGGATCCCGGGCGTGGAGCTCGACGGCTCCTACGGTGCGGCCGACTTCGTCTCCTGGTACGACGGCCACCCCGACGTGCCGCGCACCTGGCCGCTGGAGGCCGAGAAGGTCGCCGTGCTGGGCGTCGGCAACGTGGCCCTGGACGTGGCGCGCGTCCTGGCCAAGACCGCCGACGAGCTGCTGTCGACGGAGATACCCCCGAACGTCCACGAGGGGCTCAAGGCCAACCGGGCCCGGGAGATCCACGTGTTCGGGCGGCGCGGCCCGGCCCAGGCGAAGTTCAGTCCCATGGAGCTGCGCGAGCTGGACCACTCCCCCAGCATCGAGGTCGTCGTCAACCCCGAGGACATCGACTACGACCAGGGCTCCATCGACGCCCGGCGCTCCAACAAGCAGGTCGACATGGTCGCCAAGACCCTGGAGAACTGGGCGATCCGGGACGTCGGCGACCGTCCGCACAAGCTGTTCCTGCACTTCTTCGAGTCGCCGTCCGAGATCCTCGGCGAGGACGGCCGGGTCGTCGGCCTGCGCACCGAGCGCACCGAGCTGGACGGCACGGGCAACGTCAGGGGCACCGGGGAGTTCACCACCTGGGACGTCCAGGCCGTCTACCGCGCGGTCGGCTACCTCTCGGAGGAGCTGCCGAAGCTGCCGTGGGACCCGGCGTCCGGCACCGTCCCGGACGAGGGCGGCCGGGTGGTCGAGGGCGGCGAGCCCGTCCGCTCCACGTACGTCACGGGGTGGATCCGCCGCGGCCCGATCGGTCTGATCGGCCACACCAAGGGTGACGCGAACGAGACCGTCGCGAACCTGCTGGAGGACCACCGCGAGGGCCGCCTGCTGAGCCCCGAGGCGCCGGACGAGGAGGCCGTGGTGCGGTTCCTGGAGGGCCGGGGCGTCGCCTACACCACCTGGGAGGGCTGGTACCGGCTGGACGCGGCCGAGCGGGCGCGCGGCGAGGCGGAGGGCCGGGAGCGCGTGAAGATCGTGGAGCGCGAGGAGATGCTGCGGGCGAGCGGCGTCGAGGTCTGACACCGGCTGCCGGCTGCCGGCTGCCCCGCCGCGGGCGGCCGGCGGCCTTCTCGGCGCGTACGCCGTTCCGGGCCCCTCGGGGGCTCAGAGCGGGGTGCGCGCCGCTTCCATGAGGCGGGTGGTGTCGTCGGGCCGCAGCAGCAGGGCGTTGCCCACGGTGGCGAGGACCTCCCGCTCGGCGGGGCTGTAGGCGCCGTCGGCGAGGGCGATCCGGGCCCCCTGCAGCAGGATCGACTCGCGGCCGGCCGCGGCGAGGTGCGGGGCGAGCGGTTCGAGTGCCTCGTGCAGCTCGATGGCGAGGGCCGCGCCGCACGGCCCGTCCACGTCGCCGAGGTACCGGCCGGTGTCGGCGGCGAGGGCGTCGATGAGGCCGGTGAGGCTGTCGTCGGTGCAGTCCTCGTACCCGGCGGCCCGGACGGCGTGGACCGCGGTCCGCACGGCCGTGGCGGAGGAGGTGCCGCCCGCGGCCAGGACCGCGAGGGCCACGGTGTGCACGGCGTCGCGGAGCATCGCGGAGAACCGGGCCGTGGTGGGGTGGTCCAGGACGTCGGTGCCGAACCGGTCGTGGCAGGCGGCGCACTCGACGACGGGGCCGGTGACCCCGCGCGCCAGCAGCGGGACGCCCAGGAGGGTGAGGCGGCGCTGGCCGGTACGGCGTCGGTAGTTGCGGTCACCGCCGCAGCCGGGGCAGAAGAACTCACCGTCGCCGACGGTGTGCCACGAGGTGTGGACGGAACAAATGCGGAGCTTCCGGCCACGTGATCTCCGCGATCCCCGTGTTGTCTGCACGTCGCACCTCCTGACGCCTCGGCCACCTTGCCGACGTGCACGTGATGTTAGCCACATCCGTGATGCGCCGTCAGTACCTCGTCCGGAGAACGCCAACGACATGGCCGAACCCCGTCCTCGACCGGGGGACGGGGTTCGGCGACGCGGCTCGGGGGACTCAGCGCGCGGAGCGGTTGACCGCCGAGATGACGGCCTTCAGCGAGGCGCGGGTGGTGTTGGCGTCGATGCCGATGCCCCACAGGACCTTGCCGTCGATGGCGCATTCGATGTACGAGGCGGCCTGCGCGGAGGCGCCCTCGCTCATCGTGTGCTCCTGGTAGTCCAGCAGCCGCACGTCGATGCCGATGGACTGCAGCGCGTCGAAGAACGCCGAGATCGGGCCGTTCCCGGAACCGCTCAGCACGGTGTCGACGCCGTCCACGACGGCCTCGGCGGTCAGCGTGTCCGTACCGTCCTTGTCCGTGGTGGTCTGCCCGGACCGCAGCTGGACGCGCCCCCAGGGGTTGTCCGGGTTCGGCAGGTACTCGTCCTGGAAGACGGCCCAGATGTCCTTCGGCGTGACCTCGCCGCCCTCGGCGTCGGTCTTCGCCTGGATGATCCGCGAGAACTCGATCTGCATCCGGCGCGGCAGGTCCAGCTTGTGGTCGTTCTTCAGGACGTAGGCGACGCCGCCCTTGCCGGACTGGGAGTTGACCCGGATGACCGCCTCGTAGGAGCGGCCGACGTCCTTGGGGTCGATCGGCAGGTACGGGACGGCCCACTCGATCTCGTCGACGGTCTTCCCGGCGGCGGCCGCGTCGGCCTCCATCGCGTCGAAGCCCTTCTTGATGGCGTCCTGGTGGGAGCCGGAGAAGGCGGTGTAGACCAGGTCGCCCGCGTAGGGGTGGCGCGGGTGGACCTCCATCTGGTTGCAGTACTCGGAGGTGCGGCGGATCTCGTCGATCTGCGAGAAGTCGATCTGCGGGTCGACGCCCTGCGAGAACAGGTTCATGCCCAGCGTGACCAGGTCGACGTTGCCGGTCCGCTCGCCCTGCCCGAACAGGCAGCCCTCGACGCGGTCGGCGCCGGCCATGACCGCCAGCTCGGCCGCCGCGACGGCGGTGCCGCGGTCGTTGTGCGGGTGGACGGAGAGGCAGACGTGCGCGCGCCGGGACAGGTGGCGCGACATCCACTCGAACCGGTCCGCGTGCGTGGAGGGCGTCGAGCGCTCCACCGTCGCGGGCAGGTTGAGGATGATCTCGCGGCCCTCCTCGGGCTGCCAGACGTCCATGACGCCCTCGCAGACCTCCAGGGCGAAGTCCAGCTCGGTGTCGGTGAAGATCTCCGGGCTGTACTGGTAGCCGAAGACCGTCTCGTCGCCCAGCAGTTTGTCGGCGTACTCCATCACCAGGCGCGTGCCGTCGACGGCGATCTGCCGGACCTGGTCCTTGGAGCCGCGGAAGACGACGCGGCGGAAGACGGGCGCGGTGGCGTTGTACAGGTGCACGGTGGCCCGGTGGGCGCCGCGCAGCGACTCGACGGTCCGCTCGATCAGCTCCTCGCGGGCCTGCGTCAGGACGGAGATCGTCACGTCCGCGGGGATCGCGCCGTCCTCGATGATGGAGCGCACGAACTGGAAGTCGGTCTCGCCGGAGGAGGGGAAACCGACCTCGATCTCCTTGAAGCCCATGCGTACCAGCAGGTCGAACATCTCGCGCTTGCGGGCGGGCGACATGGGGTCGATCAGCGCCTGGTTGCCGTCCCGCAGGTCCGTGGAGAGCCAGCGGGGCGCCTTGGTGATGCGCCGGTCCGGCCACGTGCGGTCGGGGATGTCTACGGCCTCGTACGGGCCGTACTTGTGGATCGGCATCCCGGACGGCTTCTGGGCGTGCGTGGCGTTGGTGACGGGCGTGGGGCGACCGACGGGCTGGGACATGGCGTAGGGCTCCTCGGGTGTCCTGCACGGGACGGCCGACTGGGTCGAAGCAGCACCAGACTCCGCGGGGAGGGGGTCGGCCTACGACTACAGGCCCTCGCCGCGGCGGCTAAGGAGAAGCAGCCCGAAACGCATGATGCGCAGCAGCCTAGCCCAGGGGCGACGGGGGCGGAGGTGCCGTTCCAGTATGCGGGACGCCGCGCCGCCAATCCCCAAAGGGTGAGCAATCACTCCTTTTCGTCAATCCCCGTCGCAACCGGTGACTTTGCGGTGACACGCTGCCACATTGCGAGGTATGACTGCGTTCCCTCGCCCTTCCCGGGTGTTCTGCACGATCGTCCCCCCGCACCTCCTCGACCGGTTGGCCCGCTCCGGCGACACGGCGGCCGCCGCGGCCGCCCGCCGCACCCTCGCCGCGGACGAGGCCAACCGCGCCGCACGCCGCCTGGCCACCGTGACGGGCACCCGCACGGTCGCCCGCGACGCGGCCGGCGGCGCGCCCCGCCGCACGGTCCACGACGCCGAGCACGGCACCCGGCTGCCCGGGAAGAAGGTCCGCGCCGAGGGCCAGGAGCCCGGGGGCGACGCGACCGTCAACCGCGCGTACGCCGGACTCGGCGCCACCTTCACGCTCTTCCTCGAAGCCTTCCGGCGGGACTCGGTCGACGGCGCGGGCCTGCCGCTCGACGCGACCGTCCACTACGGCCGGGAGTACGCCAACGCCTTCTGGAACGGCGAGCAGATGGTGTTCGGCGACGGCGACGGCGAGGTCTTCGAGGACTTCACCCTGGCCGTGGACGTGATCGGCCACGAGCTGGCGCACGGCGTCACCCAGTACACGGCGAACCTCGCCTACTTCAGCCAGCCCGGCGCCCTGAACGAGTCCATGTCGGACGTCTTCGGGTCGCTGGTGAAGCAGTACGCCCTAAGCCAGACCGCCGAGCAGGCCGACTGGCTGATCGGCGCGGGCCTCCTGTCGGACCGTGTGCGGGGCGAGGCGCTGCGCTCGATGAAGGCGCCCGGCACGGCGTACGACGACGACGTCCTCGGCAAGGACCCGCAGCCGGCGCGGATGGCGGACTACGTCGACACGGCCGCCGACAACGGCGGGGTCCACATCAACAGCGGCATCCCCAACCACGCCTTCTACCTGACGGCGACGGCGCTGGGCGGGCACGCCTGGGAGCGGGCCGGGCAGATCTGGTACGACGTGCTGACCGGCGGCAAGCTCAAGGAGACGGCGGACTTCGCCGCGTTCGCCCGGCTGACCGCGGCGGCGGCGCGCGAGCGGTACGGCGCCTCCGGCGCTGAGGCCGAGGCGGTGCTGAAGGCGTGGTCGACGGTGGGCGTGCCGACCGGCGGGTAGACGTGGGCCATGCGAATCGAGGTACGGCGCACGGGTGGCTTCGCGGGCATCGAGCGCAGGGCGGGGGTGGACACCTCCGACCTGCCGGACGCCGACGTGTGGCACCGGCTGGTCGGGGCGGCCCTGCCCGGCGCCACGGCCCGGGACGGGGCCGCGGCCGACGGCACGGTCGGCGGCGGCACGGCGGACGGCGGCACGGTGGGCCGCGGGTCCGCGGACGGCGGCACGGCGGACGGCGGGTCCGGGGGCGGGGCGGCCGGGGACGGGCCCTGTGGCGACGGGTCCGCCGGACGGGGGGCGGGGGTGCCCGACGGGTTCCACTACGAGATCACGGTCGACGGCCGGACGGCGCACTGCGCCGAACCGGACCTGACCGACGCGCAGCGGGAACTGGTGTCGCGGGTGCTGCGGGAGGGGGCGTGAGCGCCCCCTCCGCCGCCCGGCTCAGAAGCCCAGCTTGCGCAGCTGGCGCGGGTCCCGCTGCCAGTCCTTCGCCACCTTGACGTGGAGGTCGAGGAAGACCGGGGTGCCCAGCAGCGCCTCGATCTGCTTGCGGGACTTGATGCCGACCTCCTTCAGGCGCTTGCCCTGGGGGCCGATGACGATCCCCTTCTGGCTGGGGCGCTCGATGTAGACGTTGGCGTGGATGTCGAGCAGCGGCCGGTCCTCGGGGCGGCCCTCGCGGGGCAGCATCTCCTCCACGACCACGGCGATCGAGTGCGGCAGCTCGTCGCGGACGCCCTCCAGGGCCGCCTCGCGGATCAGCTCGGCGACCATGACCTGCTCGGGCTCGTCGGTGAGGTCGCCCTCGGGGTAGAGCGCCGGCCCCTCGGGCAGCAGCGGGACCAGCAGGTCGGCGACGAGCTGCACCTGCTTGTCCCCCACCGCCGACACGGGGACGATCTCCGCCCACTCGATGCCCAGCTCCTTGCCGAGCCGGTCGATGGCGATGAGCTGCTCGGCGAGGGTCCTGGAGTCGACGAGGTCCGTCTTGGTGACGATGGCGACCTTCGGGGTCTTCCTGACCGCGGCGAGCTCCTTGGCGATGTACCGGTCGCCCGGGCCGACCTTCTGGTCGGCCGGCAGGCAGAAGCCGATGACGTCGACCTCGGCCCACGTGGTGCGCACGACGTCGTTGAGCCGCTCGCCCAGCAGCGTGCGCGGCTTGTGCAGGCCCGGCGTGTCCACGAGGACGAGCTGCGCGTCGGGCCGGTGCACGATGCCGCGCACGGTGTGGCGGGTGGTCTGCGGACGGTTGGAGGTGATGGCCACCTTCTGTCCGACCAGGGCGTTCGTGAGGGTGGACTTGCCCGCGTTGGGACGGCCGACGAAGCACGCGAAGCCGGCCCGGTGGGTCGCTTCGGTTTCTGGTTTACGAACGCTCATGGGGGCCATTGTCCCCGATCCGGACACGCGCCACGTACCGCGCGGGTCCGGCGGGCACCGCCGGGGGCGGCCGGAGCCCGCCGGACCCGCCGGTCAGCCCGCCGTCACGGTGGCGCGCACGACCGCGTCCGGGCCGGCCAGCAGCACCGGGGTGGCCGGCCCGCCCAGGTCGCGGACCGCGGCGAGGTCGGCGTCGTCGAGGGCCGCGGCCTCCGAGACGACGGCCGCCGCCTCCAGCGACCGCGCGCCGCTGGCCACGGCCATCGCCACGGCGGTGCGCAGCGCGCTGAGCCGGAGCGACTCCAGGGCGACCGTCCCGGCCACGTACGTGCGGCCGGTCTCGTCCCGTACCGCCGCCCCCTCGGGGACGCCGTTGCGGGCGCGGGCGCTGCGCGCCAGCGTGATGATCTTGCGGTCCTCGGGGTCGAGTTCGGTGCTCTGTGTCATGCCCCGAGGATAAGTCGGCGCCCGGCGCCCTCCCGAGGCAGTCGGCCCACGCACCCCGTCCGGGCGGAGACGGTCCGCCCGTACGGGGTGCGCCTACGGCCGGTCCAGGCGGAGGCGGTCCGCCCGGGGGAGGCCGGCGACGACCAGGTCGTAGGAGTCCTCGACCAGCTCCCGGACGAGCGGCGCGGGCAGGGCGCCGACGGTGACGGTGTTCCAGTGCCGCTTGTTCATGTGGTACCCGGGGACGATCAGCCCGGGGTGCTCGGCGCGCAGCCGCAGGGCCTCCTCGGGGTCGCACTTGAGGTTCAGGTGGAGCGGCCGGGCGTCGAGCGCGCCGAGGGCGAACATCCGCCCGCCGACCTTGAAGACCGACGTCTCCGGGCCGAACGGGAACTCCTCCACCGCGGCGGTGAAGCCCAGGCACAACGCCCTCAGCCGCTCGGGCGTCACGCGGCCTCGTCCTCCGGCTCCGGCGGCAGCGGCTCCGCGAGGACCGTCACGATCCTGTTGCGGCGGCCGGCCGGGGACTCGGCGGTGAGCCGCAGCGCGCGGCCGTCGGGCAGGTCGACCACGGCCGACGCGCCGGCGATGGGCACGCGGCCCAGGGCCTTGGCGAGGAGCCCGCCGACCGTCTCGACGTCCTCGTCGTCGTAGGCGTCGAGCCCGAAGAGCTCGCCCAGGTCGCCGATGTCGAGCCGGGCCGTCACGCGGTAGCGGCCGTCGCCGAGCTCCTCGACGGGCGGCAGTTCCCGGTCGTACTCGTCGGTGATCTCCCCGACGATCTCCTCCAGGATGTCCTCGATGGTGACGATGCCGGCCGTGCCGCCGTACTCGTCGATGACGACCGCGACGTGGTTGCGCTCCTGCTGCATCTCGCGGAGCAGGTCGCCGGCGTTCTTGGTGTCCGGCACGAAGGCCGCGGCCCGCATGGCGGAGGAGACGAGGTCGGACTCGGCCTCGCGGTTGACGTGGGTCTTGCGGACCAGGTCCTTCAGGTACACGATGCCGACGATGTCGTCCTCGTTCTCGCCGGTCACCGGTATCCGGGAGAAGCCGGAGCGCAGGGCGAGGGTGAGGGCCTGGCGGACGGTCTTGTACCGCTCGATGGAGACGAGGTCGGTGCGCGGCACCATCACCTCGCGGACCAGGGTGTCGCCCAGTTCGAAGACGGAGTGCACCATGCGGCGCTCGTCGTCCTCGATGAGCGACTCCTGCTCGGCCAGGTCGACCATGGCCCGCAGCTCCGCCTCGGACGCGAAGGGGCCCTTGCGGAAGCCCCTGCCCGGGGTGAGCGCGTTGCCGATGAGGATCAGCAGCTGCGGGACCGGCCCCATGACGCGGGCCAGCGGCAGCAGGACGTACGCCGCGGCCGTGGCGGTGTTCAGCGGGTGCTGCCGGCCGATCGTGCGCGGCGAGACGCCGACGGCGACGTACGACACGAGGACCATCACGCCGATCGCCACGACCAGCGCGACCCACGTCGTCGCGAACTCCTCCAGGCAGGCGTAGGTGACGAGCGCCCCGGCGGCCATCTCGCAGGCCACCCGGACGAGCAGCGCCACGTTCAGGTACCGGGTCGGGTCCGAGGCGACCTGGGCGAGGCGGGCCGCCCCGCGCCGCCCGGACCGCACGGCCTCGGCGGCGCGGAAGCTGGACACCCGGGCGAGGCCCGCCTCCGCGCACGCAGCGAGCCAGGCGACCACGACGAGCGCGACCGCGCCCAGGACGAGTTGGCCGCTCATGACACGGTCGGCGCCGGGGAGGGGCCGGTCAGGCCCTTCTCCGCCCGCCAGCCGTCGACGATCGCCGCCTGGAGGCCGAACATCTCGGCCTTCTCGTCGGGCTCCTCGTGGTCGTAGCCGAGGAGGTGCAGCACGCCGTGGACGGTGAGGAGCTGGAGCTCCTCGTCCATGGAGTGCTGCGTGGGCGCCTCACGACCCTGCCGCTCGGCGACCTCGGGGCAGAGCACGATGTCCCCGAGCAGCCCCTGCGGCGGCTCGTCGTCGTCCTTCGACGGTGGGCGCAGCTCGTCCATCGGGAAGGACATGACATCCGTCGGGCCCGGCAGGTCCATCCACTGGATGTGCAGCTGCTCCATCGCCTCGGCGTCCACGACGATCACCGAGAGCTCGGACAGGGGATGGATGCGCATCCGCGCGAGGGCGTAGCGCGCGACGTCGAGGATCGCCTGCTCGTCGACCTCGGTGCCGGACTCGTTGTTGACGTCGATCGACATGGTGCTGTTTCGGTCTCTCGCTTCGGGTGGTCAACGCCCGTTTCGGGTGTCGTACTTCTCGTACGCGTCGACAATACGGCCGACCAGCTTGTGGCGGACGACGTCGTGGGACGTGAGGCGGGAGAAGTGGACGTCCTGGACGCCGTCCAGGATGTCCTGCACCTGCCGCAGACCGCTCCTGGTGCCGTTCGGCAGGTCGACCTGCGTGACGTCACCGGTGATGACGATCTTCGAGTCGAAGCCGAGCCGGGTGAGGAACATCTTCATCTGCTCGGGGTTCGTGTTCTGTGCCTCGTCGAGGATGATGAAGGCGTCGTTGAGCGTGCGGCCGCGCATGTACGCCAGGGGCGCCACCTCGATCGTGCCCGCCGCCATGAGGCGCGGGATCGAGTCGGGGTCGAGCATGTCGTGCAGCGCGTCGTACAGGGGGCGCAGGTACGGGTCGATCTTCTCGTAGAGCGTGCCCGGCAGGAAGCCGAGCCGCTCCCCCGCCTCGACGGCCGGCCGGGTCAGGATGATCCGGTTGACCTGCTTGGACTGCAGGGCCTGGACCGCCTTGGCCATGGCGAGGTAGGTCTTGCCCGTGCCGGCGGGGCCGATGCCGAAGACGATCGTGTGCTTGTCGATCGCGTCGACGTACCGCTTCTGGTTGAGCGTCTTGGGGCGGATGGTGCGCCCGCGGCTGGAGAGGATGTTCTGGGTGAGCACCTCGGACGGCGTCTCGGCCTCTCCCCCGGTCTCCTCCTTGAGCATGGCGATCGAGCGTTCCACCGCGTCCTCCGTCATGGGCTGCCCCGTGCGCAGCACCAGCATCATCTCGTCGAACAGCCGCTGTATGAGTGCGACCTCGGCGGCGTCGCCCACCGCGCTGATCTCGTTGCCCCGGACGTGGATGTCGGCGCGGGGGAAGGCCCGCTCGATGACGCGGAGCAGGGAGTCACCCGAGCCGAGCACGGTCACCATCGGATGCTTCGCGGGCACGGTGAAGTGGGCCCGTACCTGATCTGTGGGTGTGTGAGTCATGGGCCGGCCCTCTGGCCTGCGCATACCTCCTGTTGCAGGGTTCTCGCCTGTCGACAACCACTGGACTGTCCAGGGTACGGCGTACCGCACCCGAGCCCGAAGGCTTTTCCCAGGCTCGGGGCGGAGCCGCCTCGGTCCCGGGCGGAGCCGCCCCCGCCTCAGGCGGACCTGCGGAAGCCGATGGTGGGCACCGCGCGGCGCAGCGGCCACCGGCGGCCGGGCGGCGGCACGAGCGCGTCGAGGAAGCCGTACCGGCGCAGCGCCGCGGGCTCCTGGTCGGAGCAGCTCTGCACGTAACTCCACCACGCGGACACCTCGACCCAGCCGGGGGCGGAGAGCGACCCGCCGAACTCCTGCACGGAGAGCGCCGCCGTGAGCCCGGCGAAGGCCAGCCGGTCGGCGAGCGGCCACCCGGCGAGGGTGCCGGTGACGAAGCCGGCGACGAAGACGTCCCCGGCTCCCGTGGGGTCGAGCGCCGTCACGGAGATGGCGGGCACCTCGGCGGTCTCGCCGGTGGCCCCGTCCACGGCGTAGGCGCCGTCGGCGCCGAGCGTCACGACGGCGAGCGGCACCCGGTCGGCGAGGGCGCGGGCGGCGGCCCGGGGGCAGTCGGTGCGGGTGTAGCGCATGGCCTCCTCGGCGTTCGGCAGGAACGCCCCGCAGTGCTCCAGCTCCGCCAGCGCGCCCAGGTCCCACCGGCCGGTCTCGTCCCAGCCGACGTCGGCGAAGATCCGCGTGCCGTGGCGGGCTGCCCCGGCCACCCATTCCTCGGGGCGGCCGGGCACGAGGGAGGCCACGGCGGCACGCGCCCGCGGCGGACAGGTGGGGACCGACCCCTCGGGCGGCGGGGCCTCGTGGCCGTGCGAGACCATCGTCCGCTCGCCGTCGTAGGCCATGGAGACCGTCACCGGCGAGTGCCAGCCGGGCACCGTGCGCGAGCGCGACAGGTCGATGCCCTCGCCGTGGGCGAGGGCGTCCCAGCAGTACTCGCCGTAGTGGTCGTCGCCGAACGCGGCGGCCAGGGAGGTCCGCAGGCCGAGCCGGGCCAGGGCGGTGGCCATGTTGGCGACGCCGCCGGGGCTGGAGCCCATGCCCCGGGCCCAGGTCTCCGTCCCGCGGACGGGGGCGCTGTCGAGACCCGTGAAGACGATGTCCAGGAACACGGTGCCGGTGAGGAAGACGTCGCACTCGGGGTCCTCGGGCGTGCGGAGCCCTCCGAGCGGGTCGACACCGGCGGTGTGCTGGTGCTGCTGTCCTCCGATGGGCTCGGGTGTGGTCACGGCGGGCTCCCCGGTCGCGCGGTGCGGTTCCGGCCAGTCTGCCCGATCCGTCCCGCGTACGCTCCGGGATCGGGGCCGGATCAGGGAGCGGCGTCCGGTGCCGTGGGCCGCGGGGCGGAGGAGGGAGCCACCGCGGAGCACGGGCGACCGACGACGACGCGGCGAGGCGCAGCACCGGACGCCGCGAGCCCGGCACGATCCGAAAGACAGGCCCTGGCGCACCCGGCCGGCGCCCCGGCGCGCGGTCCCGCCACGGGCGGGGGCGGGGCGACCGGAGGCCGGGCGGAAACGGGGCGGGCGGGGTCGCCGGCGCCTGGGGGCGCTCAGTCGAAGGTGTAGGCGTCGACCTCGGCGAGGTAGCGGGCGCGCAGGGCCTCGTCGTCGTCGAGGAAGGCCGCCTCGAAGGAGTTCCGGGCGAGCCGGCGCAGGTCGTCCGGGGTGAGGCCGAGCGCCTCGCGGACGGCGTGGAACGTCTCGCCCACGTAGCCGCCGAAGTACGCCGGGTCGTCGGAGTTGACGGTGACCATGAGGCCGGCGTCCATCATGGCCCGCAGCGGGTGGTCCTCCAGGACGTCCACGGCGCGCAGCCGGACGTTCGACAGCGGGCACAGGGTGAGCGGCACCCGCTCCCGCACCAGCCGCTCGACCAGCTCCGGGTCCTCCATGGCGCGCAGGCCGTGGTCGACGCGCTCCACGCCGAGGACGTCGAGGGCCTCGCGGACGTAGGCGGGCGGACCCTCCTCGCCGGCGTGGGCGACCTTCCGCAGCCCCATCGCGCCGGCTGCCTCGTACACCTCGCGGAACTTCGCGGGCGGGTGGCCGACCTCGGCGGAGTCCAGGCCGACGCCGGTGATGTGCCGCAGGTACGGCCGGACCGACTCCAGCGTCTCCATCGCGGACTCGGCGGACAGGTCGCGCAGGAAGCACATGATGAGCCGCGTGGTCACGCCGTGCCGCTCCTCCGCCCGCTCCAGCGCCCGGGCGAGGCCCTCGACGACCGTGCCGACGGGGACGCCGCGGGCGGTGTGGGCCTGCGGGTCGAAGAAGATCTCGGCGTGGCGGACGCCCTGGGCGGCGGCGCGGGCCAGGTAGGCGTCGGCGAGCTCGGTGAAGTCGTCCGCGGTGCGCAGGACGGCCATGAGCGCGTAGTACAGGTCGAGGAAGGACTGCAGGTCGCCGAAGCGGTAGGCCTCGCGGAGCGCGTCGGTGTCGGCGAAGGGCAGGTCGACGCCGTTGCGGGCGGCGAGGGCGAAGGCCAGCTCGGGCTCGAGGGTGCCTTCGACGTGCAGGTGCAGTTCGGCCTTGGGGAGGTTCTCGGGGAGGTTCATCGCTCTCTACGGGCGCTTGGGGAGGGGGATGCGGACGAGGTCCTCGGCGATGGTCAGTTCGCCGTCGAACCCGGCGGCGCGGGCCTGCCGCTCGAAGGCGGCGGGGTCGGCGTAGCGCTGTGAGAAGTGGGTGAGGACCAGGTGGCGGACGCCCGCGTCGCGGGCGACGGAGGCGGCCTGCCCGGCGGTCAGGTGGCCGTGCTCGACGGCGAGGTCGGTGTCCTCGTCGAGGAAGGTCGACTCGATGACGAGGAGGTCGCACCCCTCTGCGAGGGCGCGCGCGCCCTCGCAGAGGCGGGTGTCCATGACGAAGGCGAAGCGCTGGCCGCGCCGCACCTCGCTGACCTCGTCGAGCCGCACCCCGCGCAGGACGCCCTCGCGCTGGAGGGCCCCTACGTCGGGGCCCTGGATGCCGTGGGCGGCGAGCCGCTCGGGCAGCATGCGGCGGCCGTCGGGCTCGGTGAGGCGGTACCCGAACGACTCGACGGGGTGCGACAGGCGCCGCGCCTCCAGGGTGTAGCCGGGCGTCTCGGCGACGGGGCCGTCGGCGGCGACCGGCGCCTCGACGATGTCGGCGCGCTCGCGGTAGGCGGTGGCGTACCGCAGCCGTTCGAAGAACCGCCGGCCGGATGCCGGGTAGTGCGCGGTGACCGGGTGCGGCACCTGGTCGAGGTTGATGCGCTGGATGACCCCGGCGAGGCCCAGGGAGTGGTCGCCGTGGAAGTGGGTGACGCAGATCCGGTCGATGTCGTGGGCGGCGACGCCGGCGCGGAGCATCTGGCGCTGGGTGCCCTCGCCGGGGTCGAAGAGGATGCCCTCGCCGTCCCAGCGGAGCAGGTAGCCGTTGTGGTTGCGGTGGCGCGTGGGTACCTGGCTCGCGGTACCCAGCACGACGAATTCGCGTACGGACACGGTGGCTACCCGGGGGGCCATTCCAGGCCGCGTCCGCCGATGACGTGCGCGTGCGCGTGGAAGACGGTCTGGCCGGCGCCGGTGCCGGTGTTGAGGACGACGCGGTACCCGCTGCCGGCGATCTTCTCCTGCGCGGCGACCTCGCCCGTCTCGCGCAGCACGTCGGCGGCGATCTCCGGCGCGGCGGCGGCGAGCGCGGCGCCGTCGGGGTGGTGTGCCTTGGGGATGACCAGGACGTGGGTGGGGGCCTGGGGGTTGATGTCGCGGAACGCGAGGGTCGTCTCGGTCTCGCGGACGACCTGCGCGGGCACCTCCCCGGCCACGATCTTGCAGAACAGGCAGTCACTCCGCGGCTCTTCGGCCATGCTGGCGGCCCTTCCTCGACTCCGGCGGCGGGTACGGGCGTACCCGACTGGTTCGTTCCGTACCCTATCGCCGCGCCGCCCGCAGGACCGGGCGGGCGTCGGGCGCGGGACGTGGGGCTTCGGGTACCGGGACGCCGCGGGGCGCCGCGGGCGCCGGGCCTCCGGGGCGAGGGATGGCCCCGGACGGCGGGGTGCCCGGGGCGAGGGCCCGGGGCGAGGGCCCGGGGCGAGGGCCCGGGGCGAGGGGTGCCCCGGACGGCGGGCGTCAGGACCAGCGGCCGGTGCGTCCCAGCAGCAGCGCCGTCGCCGCCGTGCCGGCCGTGGAGGTGCGCAGCACGCTGCGGCCGAGCCGGTACGGCTTGGCGCCCGCCTCCGCGAAGGCGGCCAGTTCGTCGGGCGCGACGCCCCCCTCGGGACCGACGACCAGCACGATGTCGCCGGTCGCCGGCAGCGGCGCGGTGGCCAGCGGTTCGGCGCCCTCCTCGTGGAGCACGGCCGCGAAGTCCGCCTCCGCGAGCAGCCGGGCGACCTGGCGGGTGCTCGCCGCGTCGGCGACCTCCGGGAACCGGAGCCTGCGGGACTGCTTGCCCGCCTCGCGGGCGGTGGCGCGCCACTTCGCCAGGGCCTTCAGACCGCGCTCGCCCTTCCACTGGGTGATGCACCGGGACGCCGCCCACGGCACGACCGCGTCGACGCCGGTCTCGGTCATGGTCTCCACTGCCAGCTCGCCCCGGTCGCCCTTGGGGAGCGCCTGGACCACGGTGATGCGCGGCGCGGGCGCGGGCTCGTCGCGCACCTCGGCGACGGCGACGTCGAGGCGGTCCTTGCCCTCGACGGCGGCGACGGTCCCGTACGCGCCGCGCCCGGCGCCGTCCGTCAGCACGATCTCCTCGCCGGTGCGCAGGCGGCGTACCGACACGGCGTGCCGCCCCTCCGGACCGTCCAGGGCGACCGTCGCGCCGGGGGCGGCGGCCGCCAGGTCGTCGACGACGAAGACGGGGGCGGTCATGACGCTCCTCCCACGGCCAGCGCCGTGAGCGCGGACCGGAGTTCCGAGTGGAGTACTTCGACGAGCTGCCCGGCGGGCAGCTCCCGGGCGAGGCGGTGGCCCTGCCCCGCCCACAGGGCCATGGCCTGCGGGTCGCCGGCCGCGGCGGCGGCCTTGCGCAGCGGGCTGGTCAGGTGGTGCACCTCGGGGTAGGCGGCCGGGGCGTACGGCCCGTGCTCCCGTACGAAGCGGTTGACCAGGCCCCGGGCCGGGCGGCCGGAGAAGGCGCGGGTCAGTTCGGTGCGGGTGAAGAGCGGGTCCGTCATGGCGCGCTTGTGCAGGGGGTGCGCGCCGGACTCGGGGCAGACGAGGAAGGCGGTGCCGAGCTGCGCGGCCTCGGCGCCGGCGGCGAGGACCGCGGCGATCTGGGCGCCGCGCATCAGACCGCCGGCCGCGATCATCGGCAGGGACACGGCTTCCCGGACCCGGGTGACCAGCGCGAGGAGGCCGTTGCCGGCGTCGGCGCTCTCGGGGTCGTCCCGGTGGGTGCCCTGGTGGCCGCCGGCCTCGACGCCCTGGACGCAGACGGCGTCCGCGCCGGCCAGCTCGGCGGCCCGCGCCTCGTCGGGGCTGGTGACGGTCACGATCGTGCGGGTGCCGACGCGCGCGAAGGCGTGCACGGTGTCGCGGGTGGGGCAGCCGAAGGTGAAGGAGACGACCGGGACGGGGTCGTCGAGGAGGATGGCGAGCTTCGCGTCGTACCCGTCGTCCCGGCCCGCGTCGGGGTCGCCGAGGGGGGTGTCGTACCAGGTGGACTCGCCGGCCAGCTGGTGGCGGTAGACCTCGACGGCGGCGGGGTCGGCCTGGCCGGGCTGCGGCATGAACAGGTTGACGCCGAAGGGGCGCGCGGTCAGCGCGCGGACCTGCTGGACCTCCTGGTACATGCCGTCGGCCGTCTTGTAGCCGGCGGCGAGGAACCCGAGGCCGCCCGCCTCGCAGACGGCGGCGACGAGCGGGGGGCAGGAGGCGCCACCGGCCATGGGGGCCTGCACGATCGGGTGGGGGCAGAGATCGGTCAGCGCGGAGGGCATGCACGCATGGTGTCACGCCCCCGCGCACGCGCCGAATCCCCTGTTCCGCCCGTCACGGAGCGGCGCGCCGGACCTGGCGGAGGCCGCCACCCGAAGCCCCCGCGCCTCCGGCGGGCCGCTCCGCGCGGGGCGCCCGCGGGTCCGGGCGGGGGCTCCCCGCGACGCCGCGGGGAGCCGTCACGCGCGTGGGCTAGCGCCCGTTGAACGCGTCCTTCAGCCGGGAGAACAGGCCCTGCTGGCCGGGGGCGAACTGGCCGGTGGGCCGCTCCTCCCCGCGCAGCTCCGCCAGCTCCCGCAGCAGGCGCTCCTGCTCGGCGTCGAGCTTGCTCGGCGTCTGCACCTCGACGTGGACGATCAGGTCGCCGCGGCCGCCGCCCCGCAGGTGCGTGACGCCCCGGCCGTGCAGCGGGATCGACTGGCCGGACTGCGTACCCGGCCGGATGTCGACCTCCTCGACCCCGTCGAGCGTCTCCAGCGGCACCTTCGTGCCGAGCGCGCCCGCCGTCATCGGGATGGTGACCGTGCAGTGCAGGTCGTCGCCGCGCCGCTGGAACACCGGGTGCGGCAGCTCGTGGATCTCGACGTACAGATCGCCCGCCGGGCCGCCGCCGGGGCCGACCTCGCCCTCGCCGGCCAGCTGGATGCGCGTGCCGTTGTCGACACCGGCAGGGATCTTGACCGTGAGCGTGCGGCGGGACCGCACCCGGCCGTCGCCCGCGCACTCGGGGCACGGCGTCGGCACGACCGTGCCGAAGCCCTGGCACTGGGGGCAGGGGCGGGACGTCATGACCTGGCCCAGGAAGGACCGCGTCACCTGCGACACCTCACCCCGGCCGCGGCACATGTCGCACGTCTGCGCCGAGGTGCCGGGCGCGGCGCCCTCGCCGGAGCAGGTGGTGCACACGACGGCCGTGTCGACCTGGATGTCCTTCGTCGTGCCGAAGGCCGCCTCGTCGAGCTCGATCTCCAGCCGGATCATCGCGTCCTGGCCGCGCCGGGTCCGTGACCGGGGGCCGCGCTGGGACGCCGTGCCGAAGAAGGCGTCCATGATGTCGGAGAAGTTCCCGAAGCCGCCCGCGCCGAAGCCGCCCGCGCCACCGGCGCCGCCCGCCAGGGGGTCGCCGCCGAGGTCGTAGACCTGCTTCTTCTGCGGGTCCGACAGCACCTCGTAGGCGGCGTTGATCTCCTTGAACCGCTCCTGCGTCTTCGGATCGGGGTTCACGTCCGGATGCAGCTCGCGCGCGAGCCTCCGGAACGCCTTCTTGATCTCGTCCTGGGACGCGTCGCGGCGCACGCCGAGTACGGCGTAGTAGTCCGTGGCCACTTACGACTCCGCCAGGATCTGTCCGACGTAACGTGCCACTGCGCGTACCGCTCCCATCGTTCCGGGGTAGTCCATGCGGGTCGGTCCGACCACGCCGAGTTTGGCGACCGCCTCGCCGCCCGAACCGTAACCGACCGCGACGACGGACGTGGAGTTCAGCCCCTCGTGGGCGTTCTCGTGCCCGATGCGCACGGTCATGGCCGGGTCCGTCGCCTCGCCGAGCAGCTTGAGGAGCACGACCTGCTCCTCAAGCGCCTCCAGCACCGGCCGGATCGTCAGCGGGAAGTCGTGCCCGAAGCGCGTGAGATTGGCGGTCCCGCCGATCACCAGGCGCTCCTCGGTCTCCTCCACCAGCGTCTCCAGCAGCGTGGAGAGCACCGTGGAGACCGTGCCGCGGTCCTCCGCCTCGAAGGACTCCGGCAGGTCCTGCACCAGCTGCGGCACGTCCGCGAAGCGCCGTCCGACGACCCGGCTGTTGAGCCGGGCGCGCAGGTCGGCGACGGACGTCTCACCGATCGGGGCGGGGCAGTCGACCATGCGCTGCTCGACCCGTCCGGTGTCCGTGATCAGGACGAGCATCAGCCGGGCCGGGGCCAGCGACAGCAGCTCGACGTGGCGCACGGTGGACCGGGTCAGCGACGGGTACTGCACGACCGCGACCTGGCGGGTCAGCTGCGCGAGCAGCCGTACCGTCCGGCCCACGACGTCGTCGAGGTCGACCGCGCCCTCCAGGAAGTTCTGGATGGCCCGGCGCTCCGGTGACGACAGCGGCTTGACGCCGGCGAGCCTGTCGACGAAGAGGCGGTAGCCCTTGTCCGTGGGGATGCGGCCGGCGCTGGTGTGGGGCTGGGCGATGAAGCCCTCGTCCTCCAGCACCGCCATGTCGTTGCGCACGGTGGCCGGTGACACGCCGAGGTTGTGCCGCTCGGTGAGCGCCTTGGAGCCGACGGGCTCCTCCGTACCGACGTAGTCCTGGACGATGGCGCGCAGTACCTCGAGTCTGCGTTCACTGAGCACGGCGCACCTCCAGCTGGCTTTCGGTCTGCTGACGTCTGCTGGCACTCTTCGCGTCCGAGTGCCAGTCATCCCCGCGGCCAGTGTACGGCGCCGAGGTCAATGCCTGGCAAGGGCGATGCGTCGTGCCCGATGGGCGCGGCGGCCGCTCACGGTACCGCGCGCCGGGCGGGGGCGTTGCCGATAGCGTCGAGGCATGGACGTCGCTTGGGAAGAGTTCGGATGGGAGCGCCTCGCCCCGGGCGTGGGCCGCAGGCGGCTCCCGGGCTGGGACGCCACCGTGGGGCTCGTCGTCGGCGAGGCGGCGGTCCTGCTGTTCGACGCGGGGTCGACGCTGCGCGAGGGCGCCGCGCTCCGCGGTGAGGTGCAGGGGTTGCTGGGCGGCCGCCGCGTGACGCACATCGCACTCAGCCACCCGCACTTCGACCACGTGCTGGGCGCGGCGGCGTTCGCGGGTGCTCAGGTGTTCGGGGCGATGGGGCTCGACGAGGTGCTGGTCCGGGAGCGGGACGCGCTGCGGGCCGACGCCGTGCGGGAGGGCGTGTCCGAGCGGGAGGCCGGCGAGGCGGTGGACGTGCTGGTGCACCCGCACCACCTGGTGTGCGCCGAGTGGACGCTCGACCTCGGGGACTGCCGGGTGCTGCTGGCGAACGCCGGCCCCGGCCACACCGGCCAGGACCTGGCGCTGCTGGTGCCGGGCGCGGAGGGGGACGCGCCGCCCGGGGTGGTCTTCTGCGGGGACCTCGTCGAGGAGTCGGGCGAGCCGCAGGCGGGGCCGGACGCCCTGCCCTCCCGCTGGCCGGCCGCGCTGGACCGGCTGCTTCGGCTGGGCGGTGAGGACGCCGCGTACGTGCCGGGGCACGGGGCGGTGGTCGACGCCGCGTTCGTACGCGCCCAACGCGATGAGCTGGCCCGGCGGTTCGCCGTGTCGTAGCGTCGGGCGCGTGCGCGCCGCCGCGCCCGGGGGACGTCCCCGGGGCGGGTCGGCGCCCGTCACGCACCCGGAGCCGAGAGAGTCATGCGCCGTTACGACCCCGATCTGACCCCGTCCTGGAAGAAGCCGGCCCCCGTGCCGGAGGTGCCGGCCGAGCCGGACCTGGTGGTCGAGGAGGCGGGCAGCGGCTTCTGCGGGGCGGTGGTCCGGTGCGAGGCGGGGACGGTGACCCTGGAGGACCGGTTCGGCAAGCACCGGGTCTTCCCGCTGGCACCGCGCGGGTTCCTGCTGGAGGGCCGCGTGGTGACGCTGGTCCGGCCGGCCTCCGGCGCTCCCGCGCGGCCGTCGCGCACGGCGTCCGGCTCCCTGGCCGTGCCCGGGGCGCGGGCCCGTGTGGCGCGGGCGGGGCGGATCTACGTCGAGGGGCGCCACGACGCCGAGCTGGTGGAGCGGGTGTGGGGTGACGACCTGCGCATCGAGGGCGTGGTCGTCGAGTACCTGGAGGGCGTCGACGACCTGCCGGCGATCGTGCGCGACTTCCGCCCCGGCCCGGACGCCCGGCTCGGGGTGCTGGTGGACCACCTCGTGCCCGGCTCGAAGGAGTCACGGATCGCCGCGTCGGTGACGGACCCGCACGTCCTGGTCGTCGGGCACCCGTACGTGGACGTGTGGCAGGCCGTGAAGCCGTCGTCGCTGGGCATCCCCGCCTGGCCGGCGGTGCCGCGCGGCGAGGACTGGAAGACGGGCGTGTGCCGGGCCCTGGGCTGGCCGGAGAACACCGGCGCGGCCTGGCAGCGGATCCTCGGCGCGGTGCGCTCCTACCGGGACCTGGAGCCGGAGCTGCTCGGGGCCGTCGAGCGGCTCATCGACCACGTGACGGTCGGCACGCACGGCGGGTGAGGGCCGGGCCCACCCGCCGCGACGGCCCGGCCGGGTCGGTGCGGCGGGTGGGCCCGGCCCCGGCCGCGACGGCGCGTGGTGACGAGCCGGTGCGGCGGAGGGCGGCGCCGGCGGGAGGTGACGGCGAGCCGGTCGCCGGCTCGGGCTGGTCGGTGCTGCCGTGACTGCGGGCCGGCGCCGGTCGGTGCTGGTCGGTGCCGCCGTGGGTGCGCCCCGGTGGTGCTGCCGTGGGTGCGGCCGGTGCCGGCGGTGGGCGGGCCCGGTGCCGGCGGTGGGCGGGGCGGTCAGTCGACCAGGTCCCGTACCACCGCGTCGGCGAGGAGCCGCCCGCGCAGGGTGAGGACGGCGCGGCCCTCCGCGTACGGCGCGGGCTCCAGCAGCCCGTCGCCGACCGCGCGCTCGGCTGCGGCCAGCCCGGCGGGCCGCAGCAGCGACAGCGGGCAGCCGTCCAGCAGGCGCAGCTCCAGCAGGACCCGCTCGACGCGCCGGTCCTCGTCCGACAGCAGCTCCCGCCCCGCGCCGGGCGAACGGCCCTCCGCGAGGGCGGCGGCGTAGGCGCCGGGGTGCTTCACGTTCCACCAGCGGACCCCGCCGACGTGGCTGTGCGCGCCGGGGCCCGCGCCCCACCAGTCGGCGCCCCGCCAGTACAGCTCGTTGTGCAGGCAGCGGCCCGCCTCGGAGGTCGCCCAATTGGAGACCTCGTACCACGCGTACCCGGCGTCGGCGAGGACCGAGTCGGCGATCAGGTAGCGGTCGGCGTGCACGTCGTCGTCCGTCATCGGCACCTCGCCGCGCCGGATCCGGCGGGCGAGCCGGGTGCCCTCCTCGACGATCAGCGCGTACGCGGAGACGTGGTCCGGGCCCGCGCCGACGGCCGCCTCGAGCGAGGCCCGCCAGTCGTCGTCACTCTCCCCGGGGGTGCCGTAGATGAGGTCCAGGTTGACGTGGTCGAAGCCGGCGGCGCGGGCCTCGGCGACACACGCCTCCGGGCGGCCGGGCGTGTGCGTGCGGTCGAGGACCTTCAGGACGTGCTGCCGGGCGCTCTGCATGCCGAAGGAGATCCGGTTGAAGCCGCCCTCGCGCAGGGCCGCCAGGTAGGCCGGGTCGACGGACTCCGGGTTGGCCTCCGTGGTGATCTCCGCGTCGTCGGCGAGCCCGAACTCGTCGCGGATCGCGCCGAGCATGCGCACGAGGTCCGCGGCGGCGAGCAGTGTGGGCGTACCGCCGCCGACGAAGACCGTCCGCACCGGGCGGGGGTCGTCGCCGAGGACCTTGCGGGCGAGCCGCACCTCGTCGACGAGGGTCTCCGCGTAGTTGTCGCGCGAGGCGAGCACGCCGCCGGAGCCGCGCAGCTCGGTGGCGGTGTAGGTGTTGAAGTCGCAGTAGCCGCAGCGGGTGGCGCAGTACGGCACGTGCAGGTAGAACCCGAGCGGCCGGTCCGCGCCCCCGTGCAGGGCGGACGGGGGCAGCGCCCCGTCCTCGGGCATGGGCTCACCATCGGGCAGTACGGAAGGCATGGGGTCCATTGTCCGTCACCGCCGGGCGGGACGGTTCACGGGCGGACGGCGGCCCAGCGGTCACCCCGCGCGCCCGCCCGTCACCGCCCCGCCCGTCACGGCCTCGTGCGCCGCCGCCGTGCGGGTGCGGGGCCCGTGGCCCCGCACCCGGCCGCCCGCCCTGCCCGCCCTGCCCGTGGGGCCGCGCGGGACCGGGCCGGGCCGGGCGCTCGCCCGTGTCAGGCCTCGCGGGCGCCCTCGTACATCTCCTCGATGAGGTTCTTGTACTCGCGCTCCACCACCGGCCGCTTCAGCTTGAGGCTGGGCGTGAGCTCGCCGTGCTCGACGTCGAGGTCACGCGGCAGCAGCCGGAACTTCTTGATCGTCTGCCAGCGCTGCAGGCCCTCGTTCAGCCGGTCGACGTAGCCCTGGACCATCTCCTCGACCTGCCGGGTGGCGACCAGCTCGGCGTAGGGCCGGTCGGCGAGTCCGTGGTCCTTCGCCCAACCCTGCAGCGCGGCCTCGTCGAGGGCGATGAGGGCCGAGCAGAAGTTCCGGTCCGCGCCGAGCACGACGATGTTCGAGACGAACGGGCACAGGGCCTTGAAGTGGCCCTCGACCTCGGTCGGCGCGACGTACTTGCCGCCGGAGGTCTTGAACAGGTCCTTCTTGCGGTCGGTGATCCGCAGGTAGCCGTCGGCGGAGAGCTCGCCGATGTCGCCCGTGTGGAACCAGCCGTCGGGCTCCAGGACCTCGGCCGTCTTCTCGGGGAGGTTGTGGTAGCCCTCCATGATGCCGGGGCCGCGCAGCAGGATCTCGCCGTCGTCGGCGATGCGCACCTCGCAGCCGGGCAGCGGCTTGCCGACGGTGCCGGTGCGGTAGGCCTCGCCCGGGTTCACGAAGGAGGCGGCGGACGACTCCGTCAGGCCGTAGCCCTCCAGGATGTGGATGCCCGCGCCGGAGAAGAAGTACCCGATCTCGGGCGCGAGCGCGACGGAGCCTGACACGGCGGCGCGCAGCCGCCCGCCGAACGCCTCGCGCAGCTTCGAGTAGACCAGCGCGTCGGCCACCTTGTGCTGCGCGGTGAGGCCCAGGGGCGCCTTCGCCTGCCCGGTGCGCCGGAAGCTGTCCTGGGTGACCTTGGCGTACTCGCGGGCGACGCCCGCCGCCCACTGGAAGATCCGGTACTTGGCGGGGCCGCCCGCACGCGCCTTGGCGGCGACGCCGTTGTAGACCTTCTCGAAGATGCGCGGGACGGACGCCATGTAGGTCGGCTGCACGACCGGCAGATTCTCGATGATCTTGTCGATGCGGCCGTCGACGGCGGTCACGTGCCCGACCTCGATCTGCCCGGAGATCAGCACCTTGCCGAAGACGTGGGCGAGGGGCAGCCACAGGTACTGGACGTCGTCCTCGCGGACCAGGGACGTCGCGCCGATGGCCTTCGCCATGTACGACCAGTTGTCGTGCGGCAGGCGCACGCCCTTGGGGCGGCCGGTGGTGCCGGAGGTGTAGATGAGGGTGGCGAGCTGGTCGGCGGTGATCGCCCCGACGCGCTCCTCGACCGCTGCCGGGTGCTCCTTCAGGTAGGCGCGGCCGCGCTCCTCCAGCTCGTCGAGGGAGAGCACCCACCCCTCGGGGTCGCCTTCGGCGGGCTGCGCGGCGGCGGCGTCGATGACGACCACGTGGTGCAGGTCCGGCAGGTCGGCGCGGCGCTCCCGGGCCTTCGCCAGCTGGGTGCCGTCCTCGGCGATCAGGACGCGGCTCCCGGAGTCCGCGAGGATGTACGCCGACTCCTCGGCGTTGGTCTGCGGGTAGACCGTGGTGGTGGCGGCGCCCGCGCACATGACCCCGAGGTCGGCCAGGATCCACTCGACGCGCGTCGCGGAGGCGAGGGCGACCCGCTCCTCGGGCCGTACGCCGAGGCCGACGAGGCCGGCGGCGACGGCGAACACGCGGTCCGCCGCCTGGGCCCAGCTGAGCGCCTTCCAGTCGTCGGGCCCCTGGCCGGTGGCGGAGGGCACCGGGTAGCGGTAGGCCTCCGCGTCCGGGGTCCTGGCCACACGCTCAAGGAACAGGGCCGCCACGGAGGGCGGCCGGTTCTCGATCTGGCTCTGTGTGTCGCTCACGGCGTCCTCCGGCGGGCCTGGCAGGTGCCGCACGTCGTGCGGGCTGTTCACTGCTGCGGGAAAAGCGTGGATCAACGGCTGGTTGTTTAACTCGCGAGTAACCCCCGAGCGGGATCAGGGTAGAGCGCGGCTGTCCCCGGCGTAAGGGGCAGCGGCCTCGGGATTCATACCCGGTTCATAACGACTGCGGAGCGGGGCAAAAAGGAGGAGGCGCCCGTCCGTCATCCGAACGGGCGCCTCCGCGCAGCGGTCGCCGGACCGCCGGCGTGGGTCACCGGGCTGGGTCGCCGGGGCCGGCGGCCACACGTCGCCGGGCAACCGGCGTGGCTCGCCGGACTACCGGCGTGGCTCGCCGGGGCCGGTCGCGGGCTGCTACTTCTTGCCCTTGCCCGCCGACTCGTCGCTGGACAGGACGGCGATGAAGGCCTCCTGCGGGACCTCCACGGAGCCGACCATCTTCATCCGCTTCTTGCCTTCCTTCTGCTTCTCCAGCAGCTTCCGCTTGCGGGAGATGTCGCCGCCGTAGCACTTGGCGAGGACGTCCTTGCGGATGGCGCGGATGGTCTCGCGGGCGATGACCCGGGAGCCGATGGCCGCCTGGATCGGCACCTCGAACGCCTGCCGCGGGATGAGCTCGCGCAGCTTCGCCACGAGCCGCACGCCGTACGCGTACGCCGCGTCCTTGTGCGTGATGGCGGAGAAGGCGTCGACCTTGTCGCCGTGGAGCAGGATGTCCACCTTGACCAGGGAGCTGCTCTGCTCGCCGGTGGGCTCGTAGTCGAGGGACGCGTAGCCGCGGGTCTTGGACTTCAGCTGGTCGAAGAAGTCGAAGACGATCTCGGCGAGCGGGAGCGTGTAGCGGATCTCGACGCGGTCCTCGGAGAGGTAGTCCATCCCGAGGAGGGTGCCGCGGCGGGTCTGGCACAGCTCCATGATCGAACCGATGAACTCGGAGGGCGCGAGGATCGTCGCGCGGACGACCGGCTCGTACACCTCGCTGATCTTGCCCTCGGGGAACTCGCTCGGGTTGGTGACGGTGTGCTCGGTGCCGTCCTCCATGAGGACCCGGTACACCACGTTCGGCGCCGTGGCGATGAGGTCGAGGCCGAACTCGCGCTCCAGCCGCTCACGGATCACGTCGAGGTGGAGCAGGCCGAGGAAGCCCACGCGGAAGCCGAAGCCGAGGGCCGCGGAGGTCTCCGGCTCGTAGACCAGCGCGGCGTCGTTGAGCTGGAGCTTGTCGAGCGCGTCGCGCAGCTCCGGATAGTCGGAGCCGTCGAGCGGGTAGAGGCCGGAGAACACCATCGGCTTGGGGTCCTTGTACCCGCCGAGGGCCTCCGTGGCGCCCTTGTGCAGGGTGGTGATCGTGTCACCGACCTTGGACTGCCGGACGTCCTTCACACCCGTGATCAGGTACCCGACCTCGCCGACGCCGAGACCGTCGGCCGGAAGCATCTCCGGCGAGTTCGTCCCGATCTCCAGCAGCTCGTGGGTCGCGCCGGTGGACATCATGCGGATGCGCTCGCGCTTGTTGAGCTGTCCGTCGATGACACGGACGTAGGTGACGACACCGCGGTAGGAGTCGTAGACCGAGTCGAAGATCATCGCGCGGGCGGGGGCGTCGGCGACGCCCACCGGCGCCGGGACCTCCCTGACCACGCGGTCGAGCAGCGCCTCGACGCCGAGACCCGTCTTCGCCGAGACGCGCAGGACGTCGTCCGGGTCGCAGCCGACCAGGTTCGCCAGTTCCTCGGCGAACTTCTCCGGCTGGGCGGCCGGCAGGTCGATCTTGTTGAGGACCGGGACGATGGTGAGGTCGTTCTCCATCGCCAGGTAGAGGTTGGCGAGGGTCTGTGCCTCGATGCCCTGGGCGGCGTCGACGAGGAGGACCGTGCCCTCGCACGCGGCGAGCGAGCGGGACACCTCGTACGTGAAGTCCACGTGGCCCGGGGTGTCGATCATGTTGAGGATGTGGGTCCTGCCCTGACCCTCACCCTCGGTGGGGGCCCAGGGCAGACGCACGGCCTGGGACTTGATGGTGATGCCGCGCTCGCGCTCGATGTCCATGCGGTCCAGATACTGAGCGCGCATCTGCCGCTGCTCGACCACACCGGTCAGCTGGAGCATCCGGTCGGCAAGGGTCGACTTGCCGTGGTCGATGTGCGCGATGATGCAGAAGTTGCGGATCAGTGCCGGGTCGGTACGGCTCGGCTCGGGCACGTGGATGGGGGTCGCGGGCACGCAGGGTCCTGATTCTCGAGACGCACGGGCGTACGCCGGTGTCTCTGCTCGGGTCGACGTCGGATCGATACGTAGCTTCCATGGTCCCACGGACGGGGACGGGCGCTCGGTTTGGGCCGCCCGAAGCGCTGCTGGTAGCCTGGGCAGCTGTGTCTCGTGGCCCTCTCAGCAGCGTGGCACACATTCGAGGAATCCTTACGAACCTGAAAAGGCTCTTTCGTGGCGAACATCAAGTCCCAGATCAAGCGGAACAAGACGAACGAGAAGGCGCGCCTGCGCAACAAGGCCGTCAAGTCGTCGCTCAAGACCGCGATCCGCAAGGCCCGTGAGGCTGCCGCCGCGGGTGACGTCGAGAAGGCCGCCGTGGCGGTCCGCGAGGCGTCCCGCAAGCTGGACAAGGCCGTCTCCAAGGGTGTCATCCACAAGAACGCCGCCGCCAACAAGAAGTCGGCGCTGGCTGCTCGGGTCGCCACCCTGCAGGGCTGAGCTTCCCCCGTCCCGGGGACACCGTCCCCGGAACCGGCCGGAACCTCCCGGGCTCACGCCCCGGAGTGCCCGACCCGGAAGACTTGATCGCCGGAAGGGACCCAAGCGGGCCCTCTCAACCACGCTCCCGACCGGCACCCCCGAGCTCGTACGCGGCCTGCGTTCGCCACGCGGGTACGGGCTCACCATCGTGAACCGAAGGCCCCGGCGGCCCGTTCTTCCCCGAACGGCTCCGGGGCCTTCGGCATGCCCGGACGCCACCACGCCCACCGGGTCCGGGCCACCGGGGCCAGGGCGCAGGACCACGGCCAGGACCGCGGATGCGGGACCAGGCGCGGGGCCCCACGATCAGGACCGGACGTCAGAACCGGAGACTCAGGACCGGGACGTCTGACCCACCCGGTCGAACCCGCCCCCGGACCGGCCGCACCCTCTACAGGCGCGCCCATCGGCCGGCCCTGCCCCCGGCCGGCCCCCGTCCACCGCGTGCGGACACCGACCCCGTGGGCGGGCACCGCCCACCGCGTGCGGGAGCCTCAGCGGCGGGAGCGGGCGGCGCGGGCGATGGTGACGACCGCCTTCTCCAGGGCGTACACGGGGTCGTCCCCGCCTCCCTTGACGCCCGCGTCGGCCTCGGCGACGGCCCGCAGGGCGACGGCCACGCCGTCCGGGGTCCAGCCCCGCATCTGCTGGCGCACTCGGTCGATCTTCCACGGCGGCATGCCCAGCTCGCGTGCGAGGTCGGCGGGCCGGCCGCCCCGCGCGGACGACAGCTTGCCGATGGCGCGCACGCCCTGCGCCAACGCGCTCGTGATCAGCACGGGAGCCACGCCGGTCGACAGGGACCAGCGCAGGGCCTCCAGCGCCTCGGCGGTACGGCCCTCCACCGCGCGGTCGGCGACGTTGAAGCTGGAGGCCTCGGCCCGGCCGGTGTAGTAGCGGCCGACGACAACCTCGTCGATCGTGCCCTCGACGTCCGCCGTGAGCTGGGAGACGGCGCTGGCCAGCTCGCGCAGGTCGCTGCCGATCGCGTCGACGAGCGCCTGGCACGCCTCCGGGGTGGCCGACCTGCCCTGCGCCCGGAACTCCTGCCGCACGAACGTCAGACGCTCCGCCGGCTTCGTCGTCTTGGGGCAGGCGACCTCTCGGGCGCCCGCCTTCCGGGCGGCGTCGAGGAGGCCCTTCCCCTTCGCTCCACCGGGGTGGAGGAGGACGAGCGAGATGTCCTCGACGGGCGAGGCCAGGTACGCCTTGACGTCCTTGACGGTGTCCGCGGCCAGGTCCTGGGCGTTGCGCACGATCAGGACCTTGCGCTCGGCGAACAGCGAGGGGCTGGTCAGCTCGGCGAGGCCGCCGGGCTGGAGCTGGTCGGCGGTCAGGTCACGGACGTCCGTGTCGGCGTCGGCGGCCCGGGCCGCGGCCACCACCTGCTGGACGGCGCGATCCAGGAGGAGGTCCTCCTGGCCCACGGCGAGGGTGACGGGGGCGAGCGGGTCGTCGGTCGGGTTCTTGGGAGCCATCACGCCCAGCATCCCACGGCCCGCCGACACCCGGCCGCGTCCTGCCCGCCCGACGGTCCGGGACGCCGTCGCCCCAGGCGGCTTCGGCTTCCTACGGCTCCTCGCGCCAGCCGTCCCACTCGGCTGCCAGGTCGTCCAACTCGGCAGCGGAGAGCCGGCCGTCCGGGTCCTCGACCACCACGAGCCACTGGGCGTCCTCGGCGTCGTCCTCGCCCGCGAGGGCGTCGCGGACGAGGCGCGGCTCCTCGTCCAGTGCGAACCGCTCACCGAGCGCCTCGGCGACCTCCGCGGCGGCGTCCCGGTCGGGCAGGACCAGCACGTGCCGGACGTCGTCGGTGCGGTTCTCTTCGTTCACTCCGTTCACGAGACCATTGTTCAACCCCTTCCGGTGCGACCGGCCGCCAGGTCGGCCCTACCCGGACCGGCAACGCGGGACGCCCGGCCCCGGCGGTAGCGAGCGTGCGCGTGCGGGACCCCGGTCACGGCGGGTCCGGGCCGCGGGGCGGATGCATGGCCACCGCCTTGAGGTCACGGCCGGAGCCGGTCACCGCGATGGCGCCGTCCCGGTCGGTGCGCAGGACCGCAGCGCCCGCCTCACGCAGGGCGTCCAGGGTGTGCGGGGAGGGGTGACCGTACGGGTTGCCCCGGCCGGCCGACACCAGGGCGAGTCTGGGTCTCGCCCGGTGGAGCAGGCCGGGGTCCTGATGGGCGGAGCCGTGGTGGGCGACCTTCAGTACGTCCACCGGAGGCAGCGCCGGGTGCGCCAGCGCCAGGCCGCGCTGGGCGGGCGGCTCCAGGTCGCCGAGGAGCAGCAGCGTCACCCCCGACCGGGTGCGCGCGAGCAGCGTGACGCTGGCGTCGTTGGGGCCCTCGGGGACGAACCCCGGCCGGACCGCCGGCCACAGCACCTGCCAGTCGAGCGGTCCGGTACGGCGGCGCTCGCCGGGTACCGCACGGACCACCGGCACCCGTGCGACCGCCGCCGTCCGGTGGACGAACGCCGCCTGCGCGGGCGGATCGTGGAGCCCGGTGGTCTGGATGACACCGACGGACCGTCCGCGCAGCACTCCGGGGAGCCCGGTGACGTGATCGGCGTGGAAGTGGGTGAGCAACACCAACGGCACGCGACTGACGCCCAGGTCGCGCAGGCACCGGTCCACCGGCTCGGGATCCGGTCCTGTGTCGACGACGACGGCGGTGCCGTCCCCGGCGGCCAGGACGGTCGCGTCCCCCTGACCGACGTCGCACATCGCGAGTACCCAGCCGGGCGGCGGCCAGCCGGTGACGACGCGGGTGAGCGGCGCCGGCCGCACGACCGCCACCAGAAGGAGGAGGACGCAGCCGGCGGCCACCCAGGGCCGGTGCGGCAGCCGCCGTACGGCGAACACCAGCGCGACCGTCACGGTGGCGAGCAGCAGCCCGCCCCGCCAGCCGCCGGGCCAGGCGGCCTCCGCGCCGGGCAGCGCGGCTCCGGTGCGCGCGACGGTCGCCACCCACCCGGCGGGCCAAGCCGCGCACTCGGCGAACAGCCGGGCCACCGGCATGGCCACCGGCGCCACCGCCAGCGCGGCGAACCCGAGCACCGTCGCCGGTGCGACCGCGAGTTCGGCCAGGATGTTGCAGGGAATGGCCACCAGGCTCACGCGACCCGCGAAGACCGCCACCACCGGGGCACACACCGCCTGTGCGGCAGCCGCCGCGGCCAGCGCCTCCGCCGGCCGGGGCGGGACACCGCGTGCCTGGAGTGCGGCGCTCCACCGCGGCGCGATGGTGAGGAGGGCACCAGTGGCGAGGACGGACAGCAGGAACCCGTAGGCGCGGGCCAGCCAGGGTTCGAACAGCACCAGGAGCAGGACGGCGGCGGCGAGGGCGGGGATCAGCGACCGGCGGCGACCCGTGGCGATGGCGAGCAGGGTGACCGCCCCGCACGCCGCCGCCCGCAGCACGCTCGGCTCCGGTCGGCACACCACCACGAACGCCAGCGTGAGGACCCCACCCAGCAGGGCCGTCGCGCGCAGGGACACGCCCAGCCGGGGTGCCAGTCCACCGCGCTCCGCGTTCAGGGCTCTCCCCGCAGGCCCGATCAGCAACAGCAGGACGATGGTCAAATTGCTCCCCGAAACCGCCAACAGGTGCGTCAGGTCCGTCGCCTGGAACGCGGCCCCCAGGTCCTCCGGGATCCGCGACGTGTCACCGACGACCAGGCCCGGCAGCAGCGCCCGCGCGTCCGGCGGCAGACCGTCCGTCGCCTCCCGCAGTCCGGCGCGCAGCCGGCCCGCGACGCGCTGCGGCCCGTTCGGCGGGCCGGTGACCCGCGGCGGACCGCTGTCCACGTACAGCACGACGGCGAAGGGGTCGGCGGACCGGCGCGGTGGCGCCAGCCGGCCTTCCGCTCGGAGCGTGGTGGAGGGCAGCAGCCGCAGCCAGGCGGCCGCGTCGCCGTGGCGCTTGCCCGGCCGGGCGAGGAGCAGGACCGGGGTGCGGACCCGCGCGACGGCCCCGTCGAGTGCCGTCACCCGCGTCACCTCGGCGCTCAGCATGATCGAGGCGGGCATCGCGTGGTTGCCGCGCACGCGCGGGACCACGGCGCGCGGGTCGGAGACGACCGACAGCTCTGCCCCGATCCGCCGGTGCTCCGCCGCCAGACCCGGGAGGGGCCCACGCCGCAGGTCCGCGCCGTGCAGTCCGGCGGACGCCGCCCCGGCCGCCGCGCACAGCAACACCGCGGCGCACACGGTGGTGTTCCCCCGCCGCGCGACGGGCGCCGGTCTCCGCGCCGTCCGCCCACGGAGCAGGAGGACGGCAGCCACACCCCCGCACGAGGTGACACCGAGGACGGTCCACCAGCCCGGCACGCCCAGGGCCAGCGCGGCCGCTCCCCAGGCCGCCAGGGCGGGTCCGACCAGCCTCAGATCGGCTGGTACCTCCTGCCGTGGACGGGCGGCTCCGAGCCGGTGACCGGACGCGCTGTGGACCGGCGGCCGGGAGGACCGCCCCGGCACGTGGCCCGTGCCCGGCCGCCCGGCCGACCGGTGCGCGGACGGCGTCTGAGGGCGGGTCACGGCCTGACGAGCGTACGGAGGTCGGCGAATCGGCGGGCGCCGATGCCGCGTACCTCCCTCAGCTCCTCCACGGACCGGAAGCCCCCGTGCCGCGTGCGGTGGTCGACGATGTGGCGGGCGAGGACCGGGCCCACGCCGGGCAGCGTGTCGAGCTGCTCGACGGTGGCGCTGTTGAGGCTGATCGGCCCGCCCGCCGGGGCGCTTCCGGCGGCGCCCTCCAGGGCGGCTGCGGGCAGCGTCCCCGGCGGGCCGGCGGTCGCGGGCACCCCGACCAGGACGTGTTCGCCATCGACCAGGACCCGGGCCCTGTTGAGCCCGGTGGTGTCCGTGCCCGGCGGGACGCCTCCGGCCGCCCGCAGCGCGTCGACGACCCGGGCGCCGGTCGGCAGCCTCAGCACACCGGGACGCCGCACCTTGCCGCTCACGTCGACGACGACCACGGACGGCGCCGCCGCCGGTGGCGCGGCGACCTGACGGTCGGCCGGTGGCACGGGGTCCGCCGAAGTGGTGGCGGCGGGCTCGGCGCGCACCACCACCTCCGGGGCGTGGACCGTCTCGGGTCGGCCCGACCAGAAGAGGCGTCCGGCGAGCACGACGCCCACGACCAGCAGGACGGCGAGCGCGGCCAGCGTGCGGCGTTCGAGACCGCACCGGAGCTGCACCCACAGGGGTAACCGCTCACGCAGGGCGAGCCACCGCTGCGGCCGCGCGACGGGCGACGGCACCGGGTAAGGGGGTTCGGGCGCCCCGCCGGTCCGGGGCGGCGGCAGGGACGGGGAGGGTCGCCGTGCCTGCGGCGCGCCCGGGGAAGGCGGCGGCTCCGGATGCCCGGTCAGTCGCCCCCGCCGGGGCGGGACCGCGCGCGGCGGCGGTTGCGACGGCCCCATCACGGACGGGCGGGCAGCCGGCGGCTCCGCGACGGGTCCTCCCGTGGCGGTCACCCTGACCGGCTCGTCGCGGCCCGCCTCCCCCGCGAGCGGTTCACCGACGCCCACCTCCCCCGCACCCGGCTCACCGCCGGCGAGCCGTGCGGGCACGGGCGGTGTGGCCACGGACGGTGTGGGCACGGACGCTGTGGACGCGAGGGGTTCGGACACGGCCGGTTCGCACGCAGGCGCTGGGGACAGGGGCGGCTCGGGCGCAGGCGCGGCGGGCGCGGGTGGTTCGCTCGCAGGTGGCGCGGACACGGGTGTTTCGCTCACGGGCGGGCGCGCACGCGCAGGCCGGGGAGTGCCCGCCATCAGCGCGTCCGCCCTGCGTCGGAGCGCGTACGCGGCCAGCGCGTCCCGTGCCGCGTCGCCGCGGGCACGGTGTCGTCCGCGTGCCCGCGGCGCGCCTGTTCGGCCGCGCGTCCGGCCGTCCGAGCCCGCAGGCCTGCCGGGTCCGCTCGTGGCCGCGGAGGATCGGGGAAGGGCGGCCGCGTGGCCGGTCACGGAGTGTGTTCGTGTCGTCATGGATCACACGGTAGACACAAGCGTGCGAGCGTGGGCGGCCGTATCGATTTCCGTGGATAACACGGCACTTGGGGATAACTCGGCCACTCTTCAGGGTGAGGTCACCGCTGTGCGACGACCACTCCGAGCAACCCCGGCCCGGTGTGGGCGCCGATCACGGCGCCGACTTCGCTGACGTGGAGGTCGGCCAGCCCGGGAACGCGTTCGCGCAGGTGCCCGGCGAGCGTCTCCGCCCGGTCCGCCGCGGCGAGGTGGTGCACGGCGATGTCGACGGGGGCCCTGCCCGCCCGTTCGACGGCGATCTCCTCCAGGCGTGCGATGGCCTTCGAGGCGGTGCGGACCTTCTCCCTCGGTTCGATCCGCCCGCCGGTCAGCTCCAGCAGCGGTTTCACGGCCAGGGCGGAGCCGAGCAGGGCACGGGCCGCGCCGATGCGCCCGCCGCGGCGCAGGTAGTCGAGGGTGTCGACGTAGAAGTACGCGGACGTGCCGGCGGCGCGCTTCTCGGCCGCCGCGACAGCCTCGTCCAGGGTGCATCCGGCCTGCGCGGCCTCGGCCGCCGCGAGGGCGCAGAAGCCCAGCGCCATCGCGACCATCCCGGTGTCGACGACGCGGACCGGTACCGGCGCCTCGCGGGCGGCGAGCAGCGCGGCCTCGTACGTGCCGGACAGCTCCGCCGACAGGTGCAGCGAGACGATGCCGGTGGCACCCGCCTCGGCTACCTCGCGGTAGCGGGCGGCGAACACCTCGGGGCTGGGCCGTGACGTGGTGACGGAACGCCGCTTCTGCAGGGCCTGCGCGAGGGACCGCGCCGAGATCTCGGTGCCCTCCTCAAGGGCTCGGTCCCCCAGGACCACGGTCAGCGGTACCGCGCTGATACCGTGCCGCTCCATCGTCTGTGGCGGCAGGTAGGCCGTGGAGTCGGTGACGATCGCGACATGGCGGGACATGACCCGGAGGTTACCCGCAGGCGGCGTGCGGAAGCAGCCCGGCCCCGTCAGGCTCCGGCTCCGGCAGGCCCGACCGCCCCGGCCGGGCCCGGTGGAAGTGCCGAGGCCCGGGCTCCTGCGGCCGGCAGGCGCCCCGCTCCTGCCGCGCGGTCAGTTGGTGGTCTCGGGCCGCGGGGCCTTCTGCCACGGGTAGCCGGTCTCCAGACGGGGGTCACGCGCGGTGATCGCGGGTCGGGCGCCCTCCGCCGCGCCACCGGCGCCCCGGTCGCCACCCGCGGCGGCACCCCGGGCGGGGTCCGCCGCGGCGTCCCGGTCTCCGTCGGCGTCGGCGGGCCACGTCTGCGTGGCCGTCTGCCCGGCGCCGGCCTCGGGCCACGACGTCCGTGTGCGGTCCTGGGTCTCGGGCCGTGCCGTCCACGGCGGGGCGGGCTCCGCCGCCTGCGTGTCCGGGGCCCCGGGAGACCGCGTACCCGACGTCTCCGGGGGTCGCCGGTCCGTCGTCCCGGGGGTCTCGGACGTGGTCCAGTGGCGCAGGGCGCCGGCCTCCATGTCGATCTGGGCGCTGAGCGTGTCCAACTCTTCGTCGGCGAACTTCTGCGCCCGCTCCCGGGCCGCCCACCGCAGCGCGTCCGCCGAGTCGGTGATGCGGCGCGTGCGCTCCCGCAGGTCGTCCAGGTGGGCGGCCACCCGAACCCGGTCCGGGTCGCGCTCCATCCGCTTGAGGTCCTCGTCCAGTTCGTGCCCGTGGGCGCTCAGCCGCTTGAACAGATCCAGCGACTCCTGGAGGGAGGCGTCCTCCGCCGCACCGGCCGCGAGGGCGTCCTGCGTGGCGCGCATCGAGGTCCGCAGGGACAGCCGCAGCTGTGCCAGCTCACCCGCGACACCGCCCTGTCCGATGCTCTTCGCGCGGAGGGTGGTGTCCTCGACGGTGCGGCGCGCCTGGTGGAGGGTGCGGTCGACCCCGCGCTTGGCGGCCCCGATCGCCTTCACGCTCGCGTACACGCCGAGGGTGACGAGGGCCACGAAGAGCAGCGCCAAGATCACGATCGCGGTTGACATGGGGTCCCCTCGCCGTCGGTTGTTCTCTCCACGGTAAACGGCGAAGGGCGGGTCGGGGGTTCCTAGGGACCCCTCGACCCGCCCCCTAGGGGAAAAACCCGGGGCGCCGCTCGGCGCCCCGGTGTTCCGTCACGCCGGGACGATGTTCACGAGCTTCGGCGCCCGCACGATCACCTTGCGGATGCCCGCGCCGCCCAAGGCGGCCACGACCGCCGGGTCCACCAGCGCCAGCGCCTCCAGCTCCCCGTCCGTGATGGACGGCGGGACCTCGAGACGCGCCTTGACCTTGCCCTTGATCTGCACGACGCAGGTCACCGACTCGTCCACGACGTACGCCGGGTCGGCGGCCGGGAACTCCTCGTGGACGACCGAGCCGGTGTGGCCCAGCCTGCGCCACAGCTCCTCGGCGATGTGCGGGGCCAGCGGCGCGACCAGCAGGACCAGCCGCTCGGCGACCGACCGGGACACCGCGCCACCCGACTTGGTCAGGTGGTTGTTCAGCTCGGTGATCTTGGCGATGGCGGTGTTGAAGCGCATCGCGGCCATGTCCTGGGACACGCCGTCGACGGCCTTGTGCAGGGCGCGCAGCGTGTCCTCGTCCGGCTCCGCGTCGACGACGGTGACCTCGCCGGTCGACTCGTCGACGATGTTGCGCCACAGCCGCTGCAGCAGCCTGTACTGGCCCACCACCGCGCGCGTGTCCCACGGCCGGGACACGTCCAGGGGGCCCATGGCCATCTCGTACAGGCGCAGCGTGTCGGCGCCGTACTCGGCACAGATCTCGTCCGGGGTGACGGCGTTCTTCAGGGACTTGCCCATCTTGCCGAGGACGCGGCTGACCTTCTCGCCCCCGTACCAGAACGCACCGTCGCGCTCCTCGACCTCGGCGGCCGGGACGGCGATGCCGCGCGCGTCGCGGTAGACGAACGCCTGGATCATGCCCTGGTTGAACAGCCGGTGGAACGGCTCGGCGGACGAGACGTGGCCCAGGTCGTACAGCACCTTGGACCAGAACCGCGCGTACAGCAGGTGCAGGACGGCGTGTTCGGCACCGCCGACGTACAGGTCGACGCCGCCGTGCGGCATGCCGTCCCGCGGACCCATCCAGTACTGCTCGATCTCCGGGTCGACCAGCTGGTCGCTGTTGTGCGGGTCCAGGTAGCGCAGCTCGTACCAGCAGGAACCGGCCCAGTTGGGCATGGTGTTGGTCTCGCGGCGGTACCGCTTGGGGCCGTCTCCCAGGTCCAGCGTGACGTTCACCCAGTCCGCGTTGCGCGACAGGGGCGTCTCGGGCTGCGTGTCGGCGTCGTCCGGGTCGAAGGTGCGCGGCGCGTAGTCGTCGACCTCCGGCAGCTCCAGGGGCAGCATCGACTCGGGCAGCGGGTGGGCGACGCCCTCCTCGTCGTAGACGATCGGGAAGGGCTCGCCCCAGTACCGCTGGCGGCTGAACAGCCAGTCGCGCAGCCGGTAGTTGACGGTGCCCTCGCCGATGCCGCGGGACTCCAGCCACTCGGTGACGCGCGCCTTGGCCTCGACGACGCCCAGGCCGTCCAGGGACACGTCGTCGTTGGCGGAGGCCATGATCCGCGCGTCGTACGAGTCGAACGCGTCGGCCCACGCGGCGGGGTCCGTGCCCCGGTCGTCGGCCGGCTCGACGACGCAGCGCATGGGCAGGTCGAAGGCGCGGGCGAAGGCGAAGTCGCGGGTGTCGTGCGCCGGGACGGCCATGATGGCGCCGGTGCCGTACCCCATCAGGACGTAGTCGGCGATGAAGACGGGGACCCGCTCGCCGCTGACCGGGTTGACCGCGTACGCGCCGGTGAAGACACCGGTCTTCTCCTTGGCGTCCGCCTGCCGCTCGACGTCGGACTTGGCGGCGGCCTGCTTGCGGTACGCGTCGACGGCCAGGGCCGGGGTGGCGTGCCCGCCGGTCCACAGCGCCTGCGTGCCGGCCGGCCACGCCTCCGGGACGATCTTCTCGATCAGCTCGTGCTCGGGGGCCAGGACCATGTAGGTGGCGCCGAACAGGGTGTCGGGTCGCGTGGTGAAGACGGTGATGGCGTCGTCGCCGACGGCGAAGTCGACGCGGGCGCCCTCGGAACGGCCGATCCAGTTGCGCTGCTGCAGCTTGATGGCCTCGGGCCAGTCCAGCGCGTCCAGGTCGTCCAGCAGCCGGTCGGCGTAGGCGGTGATGCGCATGTTCCACTGGCGCAGCTTCGCCTTGAAGACCGGGTAGTTGCCGCGCTCGGAGCGGCCGTCGGCGGTGACCTCCTCGTTGGCCAGGACGGTGCCCAGGCCGGGGCACCAGTTGACCGGCGCGTCGGAGGCGTAGGCCAGGCGGTAGTCGCCCAGCACCTCGGCGCGCTCGGCGGCGCTCAGCTCGCTCCACGCGCGCGTGGTGCCCGGTACGGGCCGTTCACCGCTCTCGAAGAGGGCGACCAGTTCGGCGATCGGGCGGGCCTTCCCGGCCTCCTCGTCGTACCAGGACTCGAAGATCTGCAGGAAGATCCACTGGGTCCACTTGTAGTACTCGGGGTCGATCGTGGCGAACGACCGGCGCTTGTCGTGGCCCAGGCCCAGCCGGCGCAGCTGGGCCTTCATGTTCTCGATGTTGGCCTCGGTCGACACCCGGGGGTGCGTGCCGGTCTGGACGGCGTACTGCTCGGCGGGCAGGCCGAACGCGTCGAAGCCCAGGGTGTGCAGGACGTTGTGGCCGGTCATGCGCTGGTACCGGGCGTACACGTCGGTCGCGATGTAGCCCAGCGGGTGGCCGACGTGGAGGCCGGCGCCGGAGGGGTACGGGAACATGTCCATGATGAACTTCTTGGGCCGCGCGACGGCCCGCGGGTCGCCCGCCAGGTCACCCACGGGGTTGGGCGCCGCGTAGGTCCCCTCGGCGTCCCAGAAGTCCTGCCAGCGTGCCTCGATGTCGGCCGCCATGGCCGCCGTATAACGATGCGGGGCCGCCGTCTCGGCAGCCGAATTCGTCTCGGTCATGATCCTCTGAAGCTCCATCGATCGTCTCTGCGTCGCTGCCGCCGCCGCGCCCCGATTTCGGTCGGCACGGCGAAATGAAAAAACCCCTCGCACAGGAGGGGACGCCGCGCCGATTCCGGTCGGATTTCTCATCCGCCGGCACTGATCAGCGCGGCTCGCTAAGCAGGAGGCGTACGGCACGCATGGCGTCAGGGTACCGCAGGGCCCCCGCGGGCCGCATCGCACCGTCCCACCACGCGGACACGGACAGTCGCGTGACGGTCGCGCTACCCCTGCAGGAACGGTTACTCGGCGTATCGGCGCGTTCCCGGGCAACCCCCGAGTCAGTTGTCGGCCAGTCGTCTCCGTAAACCCGGAAACGCCGTACTCGCTGGTATGCGCGGCCATAGCATGCGCCGACGGGACCTCATCCGCACCATTCGGAGTCGCCCATGACCCCTCATCGCAAGATCCGTTCCTCCCCTGCCGAGAAGGCGGGCCTGAGCCGGCCGGTACAGGGCGGCTTGTACGCGGCAGCTCTCGTCCTCCTGCCCCTTCTGGTCATCGGCGGAAGCGACGGTTTCCGCGAGTTCCTGGATTTCGGCACCGGCGTCCTGTCGCTCGTCTCCCTGACGGCGTCCGTCGCGTGGGCGTTGGTCGCCACCGACCGGCTGCTGCTCACCCCGCGCCAGCGGCTGCTCGCCCAGGCCGTCCACCGCGGCACGGCCGTCGCGTCGTTGGGCTTCCTCCTGCTGCACGGCACCGTGAAGGTGTCCCTCGGGCACGTGGAACTCATCGGCGCCCTCGTGCCGTTCGGGCTGGGGGTCACGGGCTCGGCGGGCCTCATCGGCTTCGGGTCGCTCGCCGGCCTCCTCATGGTGGTCGTCGCGTCGACCGGCGCCCTGCGCAGCGCCCTCGCCGGCCGCGGGGCGATAGCCGCCCGCTGGCGCCCCCTGCACATGCTCGCCTACCCGGCCTGGTGCGCGGCGCTGATCCACGGCCTGTACGCGGGACGCCCCGCGGCGCCCTGGGTGATGGTCCTGTACGGCACGTCACTGGCGGCGGTCGCGGCGGCCGTCTCGGTGCGGCTGCTCCCCTCCCACCTGCAGCGCGACCTCACCGAGCGGTTCCTGAACCTCCTGGGGCCCCTCCCCGACCCCGTCGCCGCGGGCCCTGCCGCCGGCTTCGGCCCGGCCCGGCCCGGATCCCGGCCGGCGCGCCGCGACCCCTCGACCCAGCCGCTGCCCGGCACGACCGGCGCGGGGCCGTACGACCCCGGTGAGGCGCCCCGCCCGCACCCGTACGAGCCGGAGGCCCGCTGGGAGCCCCCGCGCCGCGCGCAGGCCGAGCGCCTGCCCGGTCCCGTCCCGCCGGAGGCCGAGGGCCGCCGCCCGGGTCGCGCCGGGGCGGGTCTCGCCGCCGGGTACCGCGCCGTCTCCCTGGGCGGCGGTGACGCGGCTGCGGAACCGGCCCCCCAGGAGGTGCCGTTCGCCGAGCGGGTACCCATGACCGAGGAGCTGCCCGTCATCTCCGGGGAGCAGCCCGTGCGCGCCGGTTACTGGCCCACCCCGTCACCGCCGCCGCCCGCCCAGTCCCCCGCCCCGCGCGCGTACGACGCTCCCCCGCCACCGTCCGAGCCCCCGCGCGTGTACGACGCTCCGGCGTCCCCGTCCCCGTCCGCGTACGACGCTCCCGCACCCCCCTCGGAGCCCCCGCTCGCGGCGCCCTCCCCCTCCCGGTACGACCCCGCTCAGCCGCCGTCCCCGTACGGCGGTACCGCCGAGCCGACGCCCGGCCCCTTCCACCGCCCGCCCGCCGGCGAGCCGTGGACAGCACCCGCAGGAGAACGCCCGTGAACACCCCTCTGCCCGACGTCCCCGAGGTCCGTGTCGTCGGCCTCCCCCAGCTGACCCAGGGCTTCGACCTGATCGAGCGGCTGGACCTGGCCATGCACCTGAAGGTGCACGGCCCGCTGGAGCCGGTGGGCGGCGAGCGGCTGGCCCGTCTCGCCGACGACATCTCCCTGCGCGGCCGCGGCGGCGCGGGCTTCCCCTTCGGCCGCAAGCTCCGGGCGGTCGCGGAGGCCGCGATACGCCGCGGGGTGCGGCCGGTGGTCGTCGTCAACGGCAGCGAGGGCGAGCCCGCCTGCCGCAAGGACACGGTCCTGCTGAACCGTGCCCCGCACCTCATCCTGGACGGCGCCCTGCTGGCCGCGGAGGCCCTGGGCGCCCGGATGCTCGTCGTCGCGGTCACCCGCAACTCCACCGAGATCTCCCTCCGGGCGGCACTCGCCGAGCGGGGCCTGTCGGACCGGCGCGGGCAGCAGCTGCGCGCGCGGGTGGTGCGCACGCCGGAGCGCATGGTGTCGGGTGAGGCGTCCGCCGTGATCCGCGCCATAGGGGGCGGTCCCGCTCTGCCGCCGGGCCGCCGCGAGCGGGCCTCGGAGTCCGGGGTGGGCGGCGCGCCGACGCTGCTGTCGAACGCGGAGACCTTCGCGCAGCTGGCGGTCGCCGCGCGGATCGGTGCGCACCGGTACGCGCACGCCGGGCTGGAGCAGGAGCCGGGAACGGTGCTGCTGACCCTGTCGGGCGCGGTGGCCCGCCCGATGGTGGTGGAGGTCCCGACGGGCGTCCCGCTGCGGTACGTCCTCCAGCTGGCGGGTGCCCCGCCGGTCCCGCAGGGCGTGCTCACGGGTGGGTACCACGGCAACTGGATCGACTCCGCCGCCGTGCACGAGGCGGTGGTGTCCCGGGCGTCCCTGGCCGCCGTGGGCGGCTCCCTGGGGGCGGGTGCCATCCTCCCGATCGGCCCGGAGACCTGTCCACTGGGCGAGGCGCAGCGCGTGGCGAACTGGCTGGCCGCGGAGACTGCCGGGCAGTGCGGGCCGTGCAGGCTGGGCCTGCCTGCGGCGGCCGGGGGCCTGTCGGACGTCCTGAACGGCGGCGGCCCGGCGGCGCTGGAGGCGCTGCGGGAGGTCGTGCAGGCCGTCAAGGGGCGCGGCGCGTGCAAGCACCCGGACGGTTCGGCGCGCTTCTTCGCCTCGACGCTGTCCGCGTTCACCGACGATCTCGCCGCGCACGTCCTGGACGGGGGCTGCGGCCGTCCGACGACGGGGGTGCTGCCGCTGCCCGCGCCCGGCTACCAGGACGTGGAGGAGTCCGTTCCGAGCGGTGAGCGGCTGGCCGTGGATTGGACGCTGTGCCAGGGGCACGGGCTGTGTGCGGACATCGTGCCGGAGCTGATCCGGATGGGCGCGGACGGCTTCCCCGTGCTGGCGGAGGCGTCCGTGCCGACGCACCTGCGCGGGCGGGCGCAGCGCGCCGTGGGCCGCTGCCCCGCGCTGGCGCTGCGCCTGGAGCAGGCGGCCGCGCCCAAGGAGCGCCCCGCCCTGCCCACCTCGAACCGCAAGGCGCTGGGCAGCGGCAGGAGTTGACCCCCGTGAACGCGGAAGGCGGGCCATCCGAATCGGATGGCCCGCCTTCTCGTGCTGTGGAGCTAAGGAGAATTGAACTCCTGACCTCTTGCATGCCATGCAAGCGCTCTACCAACTGAGCTATAGCCCCTTGCGGTGTGCCGCCTGTCCGGTTTCCCTTGCGGGCTTCCCTCGCGGCGACACAGAGAACATTACACGGTCCCCCCGGTGAACCACCAAATCGATTCCCCGGCCCCCCGGTCGCGGCCACGACGGGGCGGGTAGCGTCGGCCCACGTGACCGTGACCGTGACCATCCGCTCCCGCCTCCGCACGCTGCCGCTGGCAGCCCTGGGGGTCTGCCTCCTGTCGTTCGTGGCCTTCTGGGTCGCGCAGCGCGCCGCCCACGTCACGATGCTGGACCTGTCGGTCTACCGGGCGGAGGGCGAGACCGTCCTGGCCGGCGGCGACCTGTACGCGATGCGCGCCACCTCGGCGAACCTGCCGACGACGTACCCGCCGTTCGCGGCGCTGTTGTTCACGCCGTTGACCCTGGTGGGCGTGGCGGAGATGCGGGTGCTGGCGACGCTGGGGAACATGCTCCTGATGGTGGCCCTGGCGCACCTGTCGCTGCGCCTGGTGGCGTCGGGCGGGGCGGGACGGCTGCGCCGGGGCGGAGCCTTCTGGGAGCGGCCGGGAGCGGCCCTGTGGGTGGCCGCGGCGCTGGTGTGGTGCGAGCCCGTGTGGCAGACGTTCCGGTACGGGCAGATCAACCTGCTGATGGCGGTCGCGGTGCTGTGGGACCTCACGCGCCGCGGGGACAGCCGGTGGGCGGGGGTCGGGATCGGGCTGGCGACTGCGGTGAAGCTCACACCGGGGCTGTTCGTGGTGCTGCTGTTCGCGGTCGGGGTGGCACGCGCGCTCAGGGGTGGCGCCGATCGGTGGAACGAGTGGCTCCGCCGGGGGGTGCGGGCGACGGTGACGTTCCTGGTGGTGACGGTCGCGTCGGCGGTGCTGCTGCCGTACGACTCGCGGCGCTTCTGGACGGAGATGATCTTCGAGACGAGCCGGGTGGGCCGCAGCGAGGAGACGGCGAACCAGTCGCTGAGCGGGGTGCTGGCGCGTCTGCTGCACACCACCGACCCGGGGCTGTGGTGGGTGGTGGCGGCGGCCCTCGTGGCCGCGGCGGGTCTCGCCGTGGCGGTACGGGCGGCGCTGGACGGCGACTGGCCGGTGGCCGTGGTGGCGTGTGCCGTGACGGCGCTGCTGGTGAGCCCGATCTCGTGGTCGCACCACTGGGTGTGGTGCGTGCCGGCGCTGGTGCTGCTGGCGAGCCGGGTGCGGCCGCTGTGGGTGGCCGGGGTGGCGTTGGTCTTCGGGTCGTTCTCCCTGTGGTGGGTTCCGCACGCCCCGGCGCCGGTACGGCTCGAACTGCACCAGAACGGCTGGCAGATGCTGCTGTCCGGGCTCTACACGCTGCTGGGGCTGGCACTGCTGGCGGTGTTCGCCGTCGCCGCCGTGCGGGACCGTACGGCGGCGCGGCCCGGCGCGGGGCCGGCCGGGGACCACCCGCAGTCGCGGCCCGGCTCGGAGTCGGGCGAGGGCCCGGCGGGGCCGGACGAGGCCCCTGCGGGTTCGGGCGCGGCCATGGAGGGCGCCCGGTCGGGTCAGGCCGTCGCGAAGGAGTAGAAGCGCTTGAGGGTGCAGTGCTCGTCGAGCAGGCGCCCGTAGATGGGCTCCCCTTCGAGCTCCCGGTAGGTCTCGATGGGGTCGCCTTTTATGATCAGCGCCCGCGCGCACTCCTCGCACCAGTACTGGTAGTCCGGGTTGACCGGATCCATGTCGCGGACGATCGGCGTGCCACTGCCGCACCAGTCGCACTTCCGCCTGTGTGCACCCATCACTCAGCTCCAGCTGTGGCCGCAGGACGTGCAGACGTAGGTCACGCCGCCGTTGTCACCGAGCACCTGCGCGACGTCCGCGGAACCGCACGCGGGGCAGCTGAGGGCGGTGCGCGCCTTCGGGGTGGCGAGCCGGGCGGCGGGTTCCTCGTTACTCCTGGCGGCCATGCGCGCGCACTCCTCCCGTCCGGTCCGTCAGCCCCCTCCGGCCGTCCGATTCTGCCATGGCCCCGCGCGGCCGGGAGTGCGGTCGGGTGACGGGGCGGGTGACCGACCGGGGGCGCCGGGCGGAACCGCCGGGAGGGCCGGTCAGACAGCCCGTACCAGGTGGCCGAGGGCGGCACTGCGAGGGCAAACAGAAATCCCGCCCCCTGACGGGGACGGGATCCTTGACTGTGGAGCTAAGGAGAATTGAACTCCTGACCTCTTGCATGCCATGCAAGCGCTCTACCAACTGAGCTATAGCCCCTCGTGTTCTTCGCGCTCCGCGCTGCGAACAAGAAGAACTTTAGCCTGTCACCTGCCCGAAAGTGAAATCCGGGTCAGTCGTCGTCGCCGAGGACCGGCTCGGGGAGCGTGCCGGCGTTGTGCTCCATCAGCCGCCAGCCGCGGGCGCCCTCACCGAGCACGGACCAGCAGCAGTTCGTCAGGCCGCCGAGGCTCTCCCAGCTGTGCGGGTCGAGGCCGAGCAACCGACCGATGGTGGTGCGGATGGTGCCGCCGTGGCTGACGACCACGAGGGTGCCGTCCTCGGGCACCTTCTCGACGTGCTGCAGCACGAAGGGGGCCGCCCGGTCGGCCACCTCGGTCTCCAGCTCCCCACCGCCGCGCCGGACGGGCTCCCCGCGCTTCCACGCCCGGTACTCGTCACCGTGCCGGGCGAGGATCTCCTCGTGGGTCAGGCCCTGCCACACACCCGCGTACGTCTCGCGGAGCGCGGCGTCGTGGGTGACCTGGTGGCCGGTGATCGCGGCGAGCTCGGCCGCCGTGGCCGCCGCGCGCCTGAGGTCGGAGGCGATGATCGCGTCCGGCTTCAGGGCGGCGAGCAGCCGGGCGGCGCGGCGCGCCTGGCCGACGCCCGTCTCGGTCAGCTCGATGTCGGTGCTGCCCTGGAACCGGCGCTCCAGGTTCCAGGAGGTCTGGCCGTGGCGCCAGAGGACGATGCGGCGGCCCCTGCCGCCCTTGGTGGCGCTCAGCGCAGCTCACCGTCCGTACCGGCACCGAGGTCGTCGCCCTCGGAGGCGTCGGCGCCGGTGAGCCGCGCGTGCTCCTCGGCCTTCCCGCGGGTCTTCACGGCGTCCTCGGGCAGCGGCAGCTCGGGGCAGTCCTTCCACAGCCGCTCCAGGGCGTAGAAGACCCGCTCCTCGCTGTGCTGGACGTGGACGACGATGTCCACGTAGTCGAGGAGGACCCAGCGGGCCTCGCGGTCGCCCTCGCGGCGCACGGGCTTGGCGCCCAGCTCCTTGTTGAGCCGCTCCTCGATCTCGTCGACGATCGACTTGACCTGGCGGTCGTTGGGCGCGGAGGCGAGCAGGAAGGCGTCGGTGATCGACAGCACGTCGCTGACGTCGTACGCGATGATGTCGTGCGCGAGCCGGTCGGCGGCCGCCTGGGCGGCGGCGTTGACGAGCTCGATGGAACGGTCCGTGGCGGTCACAAGCAGGCTTTCGTCGGCGGTCAAGGACACCTCAAGGGTCTCACGTGCCGCCGACAGCCCGACCAACCGTTCAGGGGACCTCGTAGTCCTTGCCCAGGACGACGGTGACGTCGGCGTTGGCGGACGCCTTGCCCTGGCGGACCGCCTTGGCCGGCAGGCCCAGGGTCTTGGCGACCTCGTCGGCCTTGGCCTTCTGGGCGGCGTCGCCGTAGACGATCTCGGAGGTGCTCTCCGTGCCGTCCGTCCTGCCGCCGTCGACGACCGCGTAGCCGCCGTTCACGAGGACGATCCGCGCCGCCTCGGTGGCGTCGGGGTCGCCGCTGGCGTTGCGGACGCCGACGCGCACGACGGAGCCCTGCTCGGGGGCGGTGACGGAGCCGCCGAGGATGTCCTCGACCACGCTGCGCCCGGCCTCCTCGGTGAGCCGTCCGTCGCCCTCCACCGGCAGCATCGCCGTCTTGTGGGCGCCCTTCTTGGCGTGCTCGGCGAGCTTGGCGAGGGACGCGCCCAGATCCTTGTCGGGGAGGGACGGGTCGAGGATCTGCGCCAGGGACTGGATCGTCGTGGTGGCGCTCGCGGGGTCGTCCGACATCTTCCGCAGGACCCCGTGGACGACCTGGCCGAACCGCTGGAGCTGCTCGGCCTCGGACTCGCCGTCGCCGCGGTGGGTGGCGTAGGCGACGGCCATGCGGCCGTCGAGGGTCTGGTTCTCGCCCTGCTTGACGAGCGGGGGCTCCCCTTCCTTTGCGGCGGGCACCTCCGCGTCGGTGGTGACCTCGATGCCGCCGACCAGCTCCACGAGGTTCTCCAGGTACGGGGTGTCGAGCCGCCACGTGCCGGTGATCCTGGTGCCGAGGAGGGAACCGATGGCCTCACGGGTGCCGGAGGAGCCGTCGTCCTCGACGGACTTGCCGAGGGTGGTGGCCGTCCCGTCGTCGTTGGTGACGGCGAGGGCGTTCGGCAGGAGGACGGTCGTGCCCTGCTTGGTCGTCGCGTTGTCGACCAGGAGGGCGGTGGACGTGGCCTCGTCCTTGGTGTTGTGCAGGTGCAGGACGATGACGTCCCGCTTCTGCGGGCCGGTGGCGGTGGCGCCGCCCTGCTGCGCGTCCTCCTGGGACAGGCCGGGGAGCAGCCCGGCGTACCACAGGTAACCGACGCCGCCGACGAGCGCCAGGGCGAGGGCGACGACGAGCGCGACCATCCGGTTGCGTCCGCGCCGCTTGGCCTCCTCGCGGCGCTCCGAGCGGCTCTCGGTGAACTTGAGCCAGTCGATGACGTCCTCGGACTCCTCGTCCGACTCGTCGACGAAGGCGAACTGCTCCGTGCTGTAGTCGCCGGCGTCACGGGCCCCGCGGGCGTCCCCGGTCTTCGGGCGCTCCCGGGGCCCGGGGGCCTGCCCGGCGGCGCGCTCCCCTGCGGCGCGGCGCTCGTCGCGCGGGCCGCGGGCCCTGCGACCCCGCGCGGGCGTCTCGGGCGCCGCGGGCTGCTCCGGCTCCGACGCGGGGCGCCGCTGCCCGGGCACCGGCGCGGGCGCGACGGCGTGCCCGGTGGTCGGGGCGGACGCGGCCTGCGGGGCGGCCTGGGGTGTGGCGTGCGCGGCCGGCTGTCCGGGCGCGGACGGGCGCCCCTGGGGCTGCCACTGCTGGGCGCCGTACGGGTCGTGGCCATACGGCCGGCCGTCGTCCCGGGGCTGCCCGGGGGCCTGCGCCTGCCGGGGCTGCTGCTGCGCCGCGTGGGCCTGGCCCTGGTACGGCTGGTCCTGGTACGGCTGGTCCTGGTACGGCTGGTCCTGGGAGTACGCCTGCCCCCGCGGGTGGCCCTGGTTCCCGGGGTACTGCTGACCTCCGGAGTACTGCTGGTCTCCGGAGTGCTGCTGGGCCTGGGGGTACTGCTGGGCCTGGGGGTACTGCTGGGGGTCGGGGTACGGCTGTGCCCGGGCGTACGGGTCGTAGCCGTACCCGTACTGCTGCGGTCCGCCGTCCCCCGTCCGGCCCGTCCCGGGCTGCTGCCGGTCCGAGGCTCCCTGCTGGTACACCGGCTGCCCGTACTCGTCGTAGCCGACGATCTGCGGCTGCGGCGGGTAGTACGGGTCGTGGTGGTCGTTCCGGTCGTTCACCGGTGCCCCTCTCCGTGCCTCATCGGCCCCGGTACAACTGGCGCTTGTCGATGTAGCGCACCACACCGTCCGGTACCAGGTACCAGACCGGGTCGCCCTTGGCGACCCTCGCGCGGCAGTCCGACGAGGAGATGGCGAGCGCGGGCACCTCGACCAGGGAGACGCCGCCCTTGGGCAGTCCGTCGTCCGACAGGTCGTGACCGGGGCGGGTCACCCCGATGAAGTGCGCGAGCGAGAAGAGCTCCTCGGCGTTGCGCCAGCCCGGCATGATCTGCGACAGCGCGTCGGCGCCGGTGATGAAGAACAGATCGGTGTCCGGGTTGAGGGAGCGCAGCTCCCTCAGGGTGTCGATCGTGTAGGTGGGGCCGGCGCGGTCGATGTCGATGCGGCTGACCGAGAACTGTGGGTTCGACGCCGTGGCGATGACCGTCATCAGGTAGCGGTCCTCAGCCGGGGAGACCACCTTGTGGGTCTTCTGCCACGGCTGCCCGGTCGGCACGAACACCACCTCGTCGAGGTGGAACAGGGCGGCCACCTCGCTGGCGGCCACCAGGTGTCCGTGGTGGATCGGGTCGAACGTCCCACCCATCACGCCAAGGCGGCGTCTGCCGGGACTTCTCGGCACTTCCTGCTCTCCCATGCGTGCAGAGCCTAACGGCACGTCGCTGCGGCCTGGTCCCGGCGGGCGCCGGCTCAGCGGTCGCGGTTGAAGCGGGTGGTGACCCAGAGCAGGAAGAGCAGCGCGAGGAGCGCGCCGCCGCCGGTGAGGTAGGGGTTGAGGCTCTCGTGGTTGCCGCCGTGCCCGGAGCCGCCTTCGGCGAGCGTGACCAGGTGGGCGGCGGCGGTGTGGAGGCTGCTCATCTTCTGCGGACCAATCCATCGGGGTCGGGGGCGGAGACTTCGCGCACATCGTATGCGGGCGGTGCGGGCACGCTCACGCCGACTCAGGCGTTGTCGTCGCACGGGCCGTTGTCCACAGGCCGTTGTCCACAGCCTCGGCGGTCTCTGAGACCAGCGCCTACGCTGAGGTCTGTCCGGGGGACGAGGCAGATCTCGTACGACATATGGGGGCAACCATGACTGAGAACGGCCACGAGAAGATGCCGAGCCGTACGCGCCGGCGCTTCCCCGGGATCTCCTCCCGCGCCTACGAGCATCCGGCGGACCGATCGGCGCTCGTCGCGCTGCGCAAGCTCACCGGCTTCGACACCGTGTTCAAGGCGCTGAGCGGACTGCTGCCGGAGCGGAGCCTGCGCCTGCTGTACCTCTCCGACTCCGTGCGCGTGAGCGACGCCCAGTTCGCCCACCTCCACGACATGCTGCGGGACGCCTGTTACATCCTCGACCTGGAGAAGGTCCCGCCGATGTACGTCACGCAGGATCCGAAGCCGAACGCCATGTGCATCGGTCTGGACGAGCCGATCATCGTGGTGACGACGAGCCTGGTGGAGTTGCTGGACGAAGAGGAGATGCGGGCGGTGGTGGGCCACGAGGTCGGCCACGCCCTGTCCGGCCACGCCGTCTACCGGACGGTGCTGCTGTTCCTGACGAACCTGGCGCTCAAGGTCGCGTGGATACCGCTGGGCAACGTGGCGATCATGGCGATCGTCACGGCGCTGCGGGAGTGGTTCCGCAAGTCGGAGCTGTCGGCGGACCGGGCCGGCCTCCTGGTCGGCCAGGACGTGCAGGCCTCGATGCGCGGTCTGATGAAGCTGGCGGGCGGCCATCACCTGCACGAGATGAACGTCGACGCCTTCCTGGCACAGGCGGAGGAGTACGAGGCGGGCGGTGACCTGCGCGATTCGGTGCTGAAGATCCTGAACGTACTGCCGCGCAGCCACCCGTTCACCACGGTGCGGGCGGCCGAGCTGAAGAGGTGGTCCGAGAGCCGCGACTACCAGCGGATCATGGACGGGCACTACACGCGGCGTTCGGAGGACGGGGACACCTCGGTCGCCGACTCCTTCCGCGAGTCCGCCGGCCACTACGCGGACACGGTGCGCGGCAGCAAGGACCCGCTGATGAAGCTGGTCGGTGACATAGCCGGTGGCGCCGGGGACCTCGGCGGAAAGCTCTTCGAGAGGTTCACCGGAGGCGGGGGCGGGGGCGGCAACCGCCCGAGTACCGGCGCGGGCGGTGACGGTGGCGGGGCGGCCGGCGCCGACGGGGACGGTCCCGGCAAGGCATGAGGGGCGGGGCGCGTCCGTCCGGGGCGAGTGGTCGTCGGGTGGCCGCGTCCCGGGCCGAGCGGGTGGGGGCCGACACCGGAGGTTCGACCCCAGGGTGACTGATGCCTCGGACCCGGCGGGCCGGGCCCGCGCCGGACGAGCCGGGGCGGCCATGGGTCGGCGCGGACGAGCCGGGGCGGCCGACGAGTAGGTGCCGACGAGCCGGGGTCGGCCGGGGTGAGGCCGCCCGGCGGATCGGTTCGGACCGGCGCCCGGGTCGGGTGGATCTGCGGCCCCGACCGGTGCGGCCGGGTGGTCCGCTGCCTGCGCCCCCGCGCGTCAGGGCGGCGCGGGCTGCGAGGCGGGGGACAGCGGCGCGCAGTGGCGGGCGGCCGTGGCGGGGGCGGAGGCGTACGGGTCGGCCGCCGGCGGGGCCGTGGCCCGGGCCCGCTCCCCGGCCAACAGGGGGCGCAAGGCCCCGGACAGGTCGGCGGAGCAGTCCATCGGACCCGCCTGCACGTGGCTCGCCACCAGCTCGACGCGGTGTGTCCGCAGGTCGTCGCGGTCGAAGCGGAGGCGCAGTTCACGACGGACGGTGAAGAGGGAGGCGTCCGCGGAGTCGCCGCCCGAGGCGGCGGGACGCAACGCGTAGGTGGTGGTGTGGTCGGCCGTCACCTCCAGGACACCCGCGGACACCTCGGCCACCCGGAGGGATCCCCTGACCCGGACACCGGGGTCGGCCAGTGCCACACGGGCCGGGTCGAAGCGGACGAGCCAGCCACCCGTGGCGTGCTGCCCGTCGGCGGCCGGGGAGTCGAGGCTCCGGTCGAACTGGGCGAGCTGGCCCGGGTCGAGCAGCGCCCGCACCGGGCGGACGGTGGCGCCGGTGACGACGGCCGGGTCGAGGGACGATCGCACCAGGTAGTCCCTGGCAACGCTCAGGGCGGCCGTCACCTGCCCCTCGGAGAAGTGGGTGGTGCGCCGCGCGGCGGGCAGGGCGACACCGGCCGCACCGGAACGGTCCGAGGCCGCGGGTCCGCGGGCGAACAGGTCGCCGGGTTCGCCGCCCGTGACCGCGCCCGCGGGGGCGAGGGCGACGAGGGTCATGCGGAGCGGTTCCGCTCGCTGGTCGGAAGGGGGCTGGTAGGGGTAGCGGGAACCGAAGTGGACGGCGGCGGCGAAGACCACCGCGACGAGCAGGACCACCAGCAGGGCACCGGCGCCCGCGCCGCGACCGCGCCGGCGGACCCGGCCGGGGCGGTACGCGTACCGGTCGTCGTCGATCGCCATGTCGCCGTCGCCGCCGGAGGATCCGCCGTGCCGGATGCCGGGGTCTTCGGGGTCGGCAGTGGTGTCATCGGCCATCCGCTCCAGGGCGGAGAGCTCCCTGATGCGGGCAGCGCGGACGAAGGACTCGTCGAAGACGACGGACCGGTACTCGTCCCCTCCGCCGGGGAGGCCCTCCGGCGTCTCGTCGGGCGGGTCGACACTCCCTGCCATACCTTCAGGGTGGGTCCGAGGCGGAGCCGGTAAACGCGGCACGCGGCCCCGAGTGGTGGGATGGGCGGCGGCGGTGTGGGCGGACCTCGGGTCCGGCCGCGCCGGCAGGGGCAGGCGTGGTGCCGGGGCGGGTGCCGCGGGGATCAGGGGGTGTGGTGGGTGGCGGGGACGGGTGGGGCGGGGTGGGCGGCGGGGGGTGAGGGGGGCGGGGGCCCGTCCGGGCTCACATCGGTGCTCGCCGGTGTCGGCACCTGCTCCTCGCGCTCACCGGAGGAGCTGCGGTACACGGCGGCGAAGGCGAGGGCGACCATGCCGAGGCCCATCAGCAGGGCGACGATCCAGGCGACGGGGCGGTACCAGCCCGATCCGGGCCGGTACGGACGCAGGGCGCCGCCGTAGGGCCCGTAGGGGTCGCAGGACTCGTACGGGTCGTCGTCCCGGTCGTCGTCGTGGAGGGCCGGGCCGTACGGGTCGTCGTCGGGGGGAGCGCCGCGGCCGCGCGCCCTGGCGGCGTCCGCGTCGGCCCGGGCCTCGGCCGCGGCGAGGAGCCGCTCGACGGCGGTCGGCTCGTGGAACGCCGCGGCCCGTACGAAGTCCTCGTCGAACACCACGGAGGCGAAGTCCTCGTCAGCGCCTCCGCGGTCGTCGTCGGGCTCCCGGCCGTCCGGAAACGGCCTGCCCCCCACGTCGTCCGGCACGTGCTCAGAGTAGCCCCGGAGGGTGTCCTTCGGCAGGGAGAGCGTGCAAGCTCCCCCAGCCGGAGGACTGGGCGCGGAGAGGCGGCGGTTACCGGATGTGACCGTCGCCGGTGACGATGTACTTGGTCGACGTGAGCTCCGGCAGGCCCATGGGGCCGCGGGCGTGGAGCTTCTGCGTGGAGATGCCGATCTCCGCGCCGTACCCGAACTGGCCACCGTCCGTGAAGCGCGTCGAGGCGTTCACGGCGACCGTCGTGGAGTCCACCAGCTGGGTGAAGCGGCGGGCGGCGGCCTGCGACGTGGTGACGATCGCCTCGGTGTGACCGGACGTCCACAGGCGGATGTGGGCGACGGCGGAGTCCAGCGAGTCGACGACGGCCGCGGCGATGTCGTGAGAGAGGTACTCGGTCTCCCAGTCCTCCGCGGTGGCCGGGACGACGGTGGCCTTGGAGCCTTCCGCCCGGGCGAGGACCCGCTCGTCGCCGTGGACGGTGACGCCCGCCTCGGCGAGGGCTTCCAGGGCGCGCGGCAGGAACCGGTCGGCGATGTCCTGGTGGACGAGGAGGGTCTCGGCGGCGTTGCACACGCTGACCCGCTGCGCCTTGGAGTTGATGAGGATGTCGACGGCCATGTCCAGGTCGGCCTGGGCGTCGACGTACACGTGGCAGTTGCCGGTGCCCGTCTCGATGACGGGGACGGTGGACTCCTCGACGACCGTGCGGATCAGGGAGGCGCCGCCGCGCGGGATGAGGACGTCGACCAGGCCGCGGGCGCGCATCAGCTCGCGGACGGAGTCGCGCGACTCGCCCGGCACGAGCTGCACGGCGTCGGCGGGGAGGCCGGCGCCGCCGATGGCGTCGCGCAGGACCCGCACCAGGGCGGTGTTGGAGGCGTACGCGGAGGAGGAGCCGCGCAGCAGGACGGCGTTGCCGGCCTTGAGGCAGAGGGCGGCGGCGTCGACGGTGACGTTCGGGCGGGCCTCGTAGATGATGCCGACGACGCCGAGCGGGACGCGCACCTGCCGCAGGTCGAGGCCGTTGGGGAGGGTCGAGCCGCGGACGACCTCGCCGACCGGGTCGGGCAGCCCCGCCACGTGCCGGACGTCCGCGGCGATGGCGCGCACCCGCTCGGGGGTGAGGGTCAGACGGTCGACGACCGACTCGCTGGTGCCGGCCTCGCGGGCCCGGGCCACGTCCTCGGCGTTCGCCCGCACGATGTCGGCGGTGCGGACTTCGAGGGCGTCGGCCATGGCCAGCAGCGCGTCGTCCTTGGCCGCGCGCGGCAGCGGCGCGATGTCGGCGGAGGCCGCGCGGGCCCGGTAGGCGGCCTGTGCCACCGGCGACATGTCGTCGTACGGGTGCATGGACGGGGAGGCGGATCGCGAGGTCATGCCCGCAGGGTAATGCGCCAGGCGCGGACACCCCACATATGTCCGGCTCCGTCCCGCCGTACGAGACACCCGGGGTGACCGTCACGAACGGAGGGTGCCGGTGTCCCCGGGCTGTCCGCGGTGCGGCGGCGCCGTGCGGCCCGGTGCCCGCGCTGGGCCGGGGCCGCGACCGGGGCGTCGCGCCCGGACCGCGCCCGGGGCGGAACCGTACCGGGCCGGGTACGGAACCGGGCCGTGACCGCACCGCACCACGCACCGCACCGCATCACACGGCACCGGGCCGGGTCGCACCACGTACCGGCCCAGGGCGGACCCGGACCGGCCGCAGTCCGGGCCGCAATCCCGGCCGGGGCCGGGGCCAGGACCGGGACCGGGACCGGAGCCGCGGGCCTGGTCCGCGACCGTGGCCGAAAGCGAGCGCCGGGACCGGGGCCGCCCGACCCGCGGGGGCCCGCTCCGGGTGCCGGTGTCAGTACGGGTGCACGCCGACGGGGGCGGCGGGCGGCGGTCCGTACCCCTCGGCGACGCGCTGGTGGTAGGTCTCCCGGTCGATGACCTCCAGGCCGACGATCTCCCACGGCGGCAGCTTGGCGCTCTGGCGGTGCTCGCCCCACAGGCGCAGGGCCACGGCTGCCGCGTCGTGCAGGTCGCGGGCCTCCTCCCAGTACCGGATCTCGGCGTGGTCGGTGGCGTATCTGCTGGTCAGCAGGAAGGGGTGGTCGTGGGCGAGCTGTTCCAGCGCCCGCCGGACCTCGTCCAGCGGGGCTTCCCGCCCGGACACGGTGAGGGTGATGTGCCACAGCTTGGACACCGGCCGGTCGGGGGTGCCGTCAGCGGCTCCCGCGCCCGTGCCGGTCCCGGCGCCGGTGGTCGTGCCGGTTCCGGGCCGGAAGGCGGCGTCGTCGAAGTCGGCCCCGGCCTCGACACTGGTCAAGGCACGTTCGGTCGTCCCGCGGGGCAGGGCCCCTGGGCGCGCTCGTCTCACCGGCGGCCTCCTGTTGATGCGTTGTCGTGCTGTCACCCCACTTACCCCCCGGACAAAGTTGACCAGCCCCGGGCGGAGCGTGGGGCGGTTTTGGGGAAGCTCTCCGGAGGTTGACCCGACTTTCAGCCGTTCCAGGGGTGCAGGACGACGAGATCGTCCCTGTGTACGACCTCCCGCTCGTACGCCGGTCCGAGTTCCTTCGCCAGTTCCTTGGTGGAGCGGCCCAGGAGCTGGGGGACCTCCTTGGCGTCGAAGTTGACGAGGCCGCGGGCGACCGGCCGGCCGTCGCGGTCGCGCAGCTCGACGGGGTCGCCGGCGGCGAAGTCGCCCTCGACGGCGGCGATCCCGGCCGGGAGCAGGGACTTCCGGCCCTGTACGACGGCGCGGACGGCGCCTTCGTCGAGGGTGAGGGCTCCCTGGGGGGCGGAGGCGTGCGCCAGCCACAGCAGGCGCCCGGCGGAGCGCCGGCCGGTGCGGTGGAAGTACGTTCCGGTGTCGCGGCCGGCGAGGGCGTCGGCGGCCCGGCTGGCCGAGGTCAGCACGACGGGGATGCCGGCGGCGGCGGCGATGCGGGCGGCCTCGACCTTGGTGACCATGCCGCCGGTGCCGACGCCGGCCTTCCCGGCGGAGCCGATCTCGATGCCGGCGAGGTCCGTGGGGCCGCTCACCTCGGCGATGCGGGTGGTGCCGGGGCGGCTCGGGTCGCCGTCGTAGAGGCCGTCCACGTCGGAGAGGAGGACCAGCAGGTCGGCGCGGACGAGGTGGGCGACGAGGGCGGCGAGCCGGTCGTTGTCGCCGAACCTGATCTCGTCCGTGGCGACGGTGTCGTTCTCGTTGACGACGGGCAGGGCGCCCATGGTGAGGAGTTGTTCGAGCGTCCGGTAGGCGTTGCGGTAGTGGGCGCGGCGACTCATGTCGTCGCTGGTGAGGAGGATCTGCCCGACGCGGACGCCGTAGCGGGCGAAGGAGGCGGTGTAGCGGGCGACGAGGAGGCCCTGGCCGACGCTGGCGGCGGCCTGCTGCCGGGCGAGGTCCTTGGGGCGGCGGTCGAGGCCGAGCGGGGCGAGGCCGGCGGCGATGGCGCCGGACGAGACGAGGACGATCTCGCGCCGGGCGTCACCGCGGACCTTGGCGAGTACGTCGACGAGGGCGTCGACCCGGTCGGCGTCGAGCCCGCCCGAGGCGGTGGTCAGGGAGGACGAGCCGACCTTGACGACGATCCTGCGGGCTTCCGTCACGAACTGCCTTGCCACTGTCACGGGGCGAATCTATGCCAGCCGGGGTGGTCGGTGCGCGTTCGTTCCATCCGGTGGACACGTTCGTGGACAGCTCTCCGGACCCGTCTCCGGTCCGTCTCCGGACCCGTCTCGGGACGGGCCGGGGCACGGTGAGGCGCCAGGTCACCGAGGTGGGGCGGAGGGTCGGAGGCAGGCGCTCCGACGCCCTGCGCGCCCGACCCGGGGCGCCGTGGGGCCCGACGTACCGAGGAGCACGACGTACCGAGGGCCCGACGTGCCGAGGACCCGGCACGCGGACGCCCCGGCGCCCGGGCCCCGTGCGCCGCGTCCCGCCCGAGGCGCCGACGGCCCGTGTCCGCCCCGGGCGGGGGGCGGGGACGGGCCGTCGCCGCGGGTGGGGGTCAGCCGACCGAGGTGGTCTCCGCCGCGTCGTCCTCGTCCTCCGCGACGAGGACGCCCAGCGCGCCGCCGCCGGTCCTGCCGGGGGCGCCGGCGACGGGGTGGTCGGCCGGGTCGGTGGGGTCGGTCGCGGTGTCGTCGGGGGTGCCGATCGGCGGGGCGTCGTCCTCGCGGTCGACCTCGCCGATGTGCTGTCCGGCGAGCCGCTGGGCGACGCCGGCGTTGCGGGCCTCGGCCTTGGCGGTGAGGGCGCGCAGGGCGGCGTCGAACTGCTCCATGGAGGTGGGCTCGTCGGGGCCGAGCAGGTACTGCTTCAGCTCGCGCCGTTCCCGTGCCGTCCGGTCGGCGGCGGGGTCGGCGACGGCGGCGAGGAGTTCGTCGAGTTCGGCGGCGCTGTTGGTGAGGATGACGGCGGCGCGCACGGCGGTGTTCTGGCGGCGGAACTCGTCCGGGCCGAGCTCCGCCGAGTCGGTCACCGCGTACGGCTTGCCGCTGGCGATGAAGTCGGACACGACGCTGGAGATGTCGGAGACCATGGCGTCGGCCTCGTTGAAGCAGTCGTAGAGGCGCGGTTCGGCACCCGTGACGACGCGGTGCTCCCACCAGCCGGCCGAGCGCCAGTAGGCGTCGTTCCACTCGGCGCGCAGGCGCTTGACCTCGGCGAGGCGGTGCGGGTCGGCGAGGGAGACGCGGGAGGTCTCGGCGGCGTCGCTGCCCTTGCGGCCGGGGCGGGCGAGGGCGGCCAGGCGGGTCTCGATGCGCAGGAGTTCGGCGCGTGCGGCGGCCTGCCCGGCCTGTGCGGCGGCGGCCTCGGCGGCCCAGCGCGGGTCGGTGGCGCGCTGTGCGGCGGCGTCGGTGACGAGCTTGCGGATGCGTTCGTCGACGGCCTTGGCCTTCTTGTCGACGAGGCCGGTGAAGGGGTGGGGCTTGTAGATGACGCGGACGGGCCGGTCGGCGTCCAGGAGGCGTCGGACGATGTTCTCGCCGGCGCGGAGGAGGGAGGTGTTGCCGGGGTTGCCGTCCCAGCCCTCCCAGGTGGGGGCGTACAGGACGGTCGGGACGGGGTTCGCGGGTGCGCCCGTCCAGCGGCGGATGGGCGCGAGCTGCGGGCGGCCGACCTCGACGATGTCCTCGTCGCGGACGCCGACGTCGGCGAGGGCGTACCGGTCGCGGCCGGCGCGGCCGGCGGTCCACACCTCGTCGTACACCTTGGAGAACGGGTTGACGCTGGCGAGCTTGTCGCTGTCGCCGTGGCCGATGAAGACGTGCTTGGAGGTCGGCACGCGCAGCATGTGGATGTTCTTGCCGACGTTGGCCGGGTAGAGCGTGACGCGCACGGTGGACCAGTCGCGGGCCATGACGTGCTGTCCGCCGGGGATGCACAGGATGGGCACCCAGGTGTCGCCGAGCTTCGGGACGAGGCTCGGCTCGCGCATGATGACGATGGGCCGGCCGTCGACCTGTTCCATGGTCTCCAGCCACATGTTGACCTGGTAGGCCGAGTCGTCGGAGCCGGAGAAGTACAGGGCGACGGTGGGCTGGTACTCGCGCAGCCAGGTGTCGACGGCCTTGAGGACGGCGCCCGTGCCGGGGACGCGGCGCTTGCGGCGCAGGTACGGGGCGAGGAGCAGGATGTACAGGACGCCCAGGCCGAGGGTGGCGGCGACACCCGCGTAGGCGGGGACGGCGCGGCCGGTGACGACGGCGGCGACCACGCCGACCACGGCGGGGAGGTCGAGGTGGAGCATCTTCTCGCCGGAGCGGTGCAGCAGGGTGCGCGGCGGGGCGTCGGGGATGCGCACGCCGTGCAGGTCGACGTTGCGGGTGACGACCGGCATGGTGCGGCGGAGCTTGATGAGGGTGGCGAGCGCGCCGTGCGGGGCCTGCAGGCCGTAGAAGAGCAGGAAGCACGCGACCGTCGCGTAGAACACCGGCTGCTCGGCGAGGTTCTCGCGGGCGAGGAGCAGGATGAGCAGCAACTGCCGCAGCAGGAAGCGGATGGGCAGCCCGGCGCGGACGCTGTTGAGGCGGTTGACCAGGTAGCTGTTCTTCTGGTGCAGGTACCAGTCGGCGGCGTAGGTGACGGCGCCGGCTGCCGCGAACAGCCAGATGTTCGGGATCAGCGCGGCGAGCATGACGGCCGGGTAACCGAGTCCCATGAGGACTGCCGCGGCCAGCTCCGACCGACTGCCCACGCGGGCCAGTCGAATGACGGTCGAAATCACGTAGAACCTGCTCCAGACGGGGATGCCGGTTGTTTTACAAGGCTTGGTTCCGTGAAGGCGGTACTTCACTGCGCCGGTACTTCACTGCTCGGGCCCCTGCATTCGCGATGCTCGCGGTGATGCAGGGGCCCGGGAATTCACATCCTGCGAGTATTACACATCTTCCTGGCGGTCCAGGACGGCCGCGAGGGCCTGCTCGAAGCCGGACGCCTCGCCCGCGGCGCGGGTGGGGTCCTGCTGGCGCACGTCGATGACGTGGCCGGTGAGTTCGGAGAGCAGGACGTCGAGGGAGGTGCGGGCGACGGCCTCGGAGGAGAGCAGGGATCCGGCGGGCTCCTGGCCGAACGCCCGGGTGCGCATGGGCGTGGCGGTGCGCTCGGGATTGACGCAATTGACGCGGATTCCGTCGGTGGCCCATTCGTCGGCGAGCGCCTGGGTGAGATTCACCATGGCGGCCTTGGTGGACGAATAGAGGCTGTACTCGGCGCGTCCGCGGGTGTAGCTGGAGGAGGTGTAGAGCAGGAGTTGCCCCCTCGTCTCCACCAGGTACTTGTAGGAAGCACGGGCAATCTGGACGGGTGCCAGGTAATTGACGTTCAGGGCTTCCTGAATGGTGTCGTTGTCGGTTTCCGCGAGCTTGCCGATGCGCAGGACGCCCGCCGTGTTGATGACGTAGTCGACGCGGCCGGTCTCGCGGTACGCGGTGGCCAGCGCGTCCTCGACGTGCTGCGGGTTCTCGACGTGGGTGCCGGTGGTGGAGCGGCCGAGGGCGTAGACCCGCGCGCCGTACCGTTCGGCGAGCGCGGCGATGTCGGCGCCGATGCCGTACGAGCCGCCGAAGACGACGAGCGTGCGGCCGGAGAGCAGGGCGCGGTAGGCGTCCTCGTCGGCCTGGGCGGGGGCGGCGGTGGAGGCGAGCTGGAACAGCTTGTCGGCGATGAAGACGTCGACGGGCTGCGTCACCTTCATGTTGTACTCGTCGCCCGGGACGACGTGGATCGGCACGTCGGGGAGGTAGCGCAGGACGACGGAGCAGTCGTCGGTGGCCTGGAAGTTGGGGTCGCCGGCCGCGATCTCGTAGGCCCGGCGGATGGTGGAGAGCTTGAACGCCTGCGGGGTCTGGCCGCGGCGCAGCCGCGAGCGGTCCGGGACGTCGGTGATGAACTCGCCGTCCTCGCCGTGCGTGCGCGTCACGATGATCGTGTCGGCGGACGGGATGGCGACGTCCACGGCCTGGTAGCGGTCGAGAGCGGCGACGCAGTCCTCGATCACCCGCTGCGACAGCAGGGGTCGGACGGCGTCGTGGAAGAGGACGTTCAGGTCCTCGCCGTCCGCGAGGCCCTCGCCGAGGGCGCGGATGGCGCGCTCGGTGGTCTCGTTGCGCGTGGCGCCGCCCTCGATGATCCGGGTGACCTTGCTCAGGCCGGCCTTGGTGACGATCTTCTCGACGTCGGGGACGAAGCCCGGCGCCATCAGCACGATCACGTCGTCGACGCTGTCCGCCTGCTCGAAGATCGAGAGGGTGTGCTCGATGACGGCCTTGCCCGCGATCTTCAGCAGCTGCTTCGGGATGGCGAGGCCCACCCGCTGGCCCGTGCCCCCGGCGAGGACGACGGCGGTGGTGCGGGTCTTGGCTTCACGAGGCGCGGACGGAGGCGCAGACACAGGGACGACCTACCTTGCTATGGCTCGGGGAACGGGCTGATGGTCGCACCCTGCGTGACCGTCTCGCAAGGCGGGTCGGGCGGGGTCGACCCCTGCCGGCAACCGGTGGTTCACCGTGTGGCCAGCTGTGTTGGCGGGGTGGGAAAACACACGGGTGGTGACGGACCGCACATGAACCGGCGGTTCGGGACGGCGTGTGGGCCCTTCGCGATCACGGTGTGTGGAGCCACCACACTCCTGGTGTGCTCGGAGGCGCCCACGGTCCGCCCCTCCGCTCTCCCGGTGCCCGCTCACGCGCCGGTGACCTTGAGGTACAGGGCGTTGTGGCCGTCGTAGCGGAGGGTGAGCTCGGTCATGAGCTGGGGGCGGCGACGGACGCGGCGGGCGACGCGGCGCAGCAGGAGCAGCGGACGCCGCCGGTGCCGCCGGACCGGGCGGTACGTGAACACGTCGGCCTTGGCGACGACGTCGTCGAGCAGGCGGGCGACCTTCACCGGCGGCTCGCCGTCGGCGTACCGCAGCCACAGCGCCCAGGTGTCCTGGTCGCGGTGGCGGCGTGCGGCCGGCTCGTCCCACGGGAGGGTCACGCGGAAGCGGTGCCCGGGCTGCCAGGTGCCGGGGACGGCGAACTCCTCGTGGCTGTCGTAGCGGCGCAGGACGAGCTCCGGTCGCTCGGCGACCCGCTCGACGGGGCCGAGGAGCCGTCCGGTGACGGTGACGTGGTCGTCGGCGAGCGCGACGTCGCCCGCCTCCGCGTGCACGGCCCGCGCCCAGGCGCGCAGCTCCAGCAGGTGGCGGGGGGCGCGGCGGTACGGGACGAGGTGGCGCACCGGGTCACCGGGGGCGAGGCGGTCGGCGGGGCGCAGCGCTCCGCGCTGGTCGACGGCGCGGGCGGTGAGGGGGGCGCGGGTGCCCGTCGCCGGGTGTTCGGCGTGGCACACCCAGTTGCCCTCGGCGAGATCCTCGCCCGCGGGGACGGTGACCGTGCCGTCGGGCGCGAACGCCCAGGAGCGCTCCACGGGCGTACGGCCCTGCAGGACGGCGACCAGGCGCAGGCCCTCGTACCGGGCGGCCGCGGCGGGCGGGGCGAGCAGGGTGACGGCGAGGGAGCCGTCGGGCCGGACCACGCAGTCGGCGACGGGCTCGAAGCCGTCGGGGGTGGCGGAGCCCGCGGGGGTCTTCGGGGTGGTGTCCGTGGCGGCACCGGGGCCGGCGTCGTTCGGGGCGCCGGACGCGACGGCGTCCGTCGTGGCGCCGTCCCCGGCGTCCGTCGTGGCGCCGTCCCCGGCGTCCGCCGTGGCGCCCTGCCCGGCGTCCGCCGTGGCGCCGTCCCCGGCGTCCGTCGTGGCGCCCTGCCCGGCGTCCGTCGTGGCGCCGGAGTCGGCACCGGCCCCCTCGCCCGCCCCGGCACCCGGCCCCTCACCGGCCGCGAGCTCCCGGCCCCCGGTCGCCCTTGCGCCGGTCCCCGCGCCGAGTTCGGCGAACAGGTCGGCGTACCGCTCGGCGATGGCCGACGGGTCGAAGCGGCGGGCGTTGCGCCGGGCCGCCTCGCCCATGCGCCGGCGCAGCGGCTCGTCGTCGATGAGCCGCAGCAGGGCGGCGGCCACCGCGTCGGCGTCCCCGACCGGTACGAGCAGGCCGTCCTCGCCGTCGCGGATGATCTCGCGCGGGCCGTAGTCGCAGTCCGTGCTGACCATCGGGACGCCGCAGCGCATCGACTCGACCAGGGTCATGCCGAACGACTCGTGCCGCGAGGTGGAGACGGCGACCGCGCCCTTGACCCACTCCGGCTCGATGGGCGAGCGCGGTCCCATGAGGAAGACGTGGTTGTGCAGGTCGAGCGCCTGGATGCGGCGCTGGAGCTTCTCCCGCTCGGTGCCCCAGCCGCAGATGCGCAGGGTCCACTCGGGGTGGACGGCGGCGACCTTCGCGAACGCCTCCACGAGCACCTCGTACTGCTTCTCCCGGGAGAGGCGCCCGGCGGCGACGACGGTGGTGCCCGACTGGTCGGAGGGCGCGACCATCGGTTCGGGCACGCTGTTCGGTATGCACAGGACCCGCGTGTCCGGCAGGCTCATCCGCTCCCGCCACACCGCGGCGTCGCCCTCGGAGACGGTCACGAACGCGTCGAGGGCCTCAAGGTGGGGCCGCATCTCGTCGCGCAGCGCCTGCTTGTGGTGGTTGTGCGTCATGTGCTCCTGACCGATGAGCACGGCGCCGCGCGGGGCGAACCGGGCGACGTACGCGACGAGGCCCGGGCGGGTGCCGATCACGACGTCGGCGTCGGAGCCGGCGTAGTGGGCGCGCACCCGCTCGTCGGTGAGCCGGCCGTACTCCTTGTACCGCGCTTCGTTGCGGGGGAAGGCCGTGGACGGCGCCAGGAGGTCCGGGTGCTCCTTCTCGTTCGTCGGCGAGGAGGTGCGGGTGTCGATCAGGGGGACCACGGTGATGCGCGGGTCGATGGTGAAGAGCGGGATGTCGCGGTGCCGGAAGACGGAGACGATCTCGACCTCGTGCCGGTCCGCGAGCTCCTCCGCGAGGTTGAGCGTGGTGCGGATGGTGCCGCCTATCCCGTAGACGGTGTGAATGAGGAAAGAGATCTTCACCGGTGCCCCATGTGTGTACGAAGGGGGCGCTGCGAGGCCGCCCCGAAAGCTAGACGGCGACGGAAACCGAAAGGTTGTGCAGGTCGGGCCCATTTTCCGCCCGCCACCGCGACGGCGCCCGACGGACCCGGCACACCCGCCGCACGGCGCCGCACCCGTCCCGCCCGCCGTCCCGCGCACGACGGCGGGCGGGGCCGCCGTGTGGCGACCCCGCCCGTTTCCGTACGTACGACGACGAACGGCGACCACGAAACCCGGGCCACGACCGCCGCCACCCGTCGCGGGCGGGCCCGGCGGCTCCGACGGCCCGGCAGCTCCGACGGCGACCCGTGACGGACCTCCGTCACGGGTAGGCCGGCCCCGCCCCGCCCGTCAGAACGGGTTGAACTCGTCGTACTCGCGCTCGGCCTCGTCGTGCTCCGCCTGGCGGTCCTTGCGGCGCTGGGCGGCCGGACGCGGGGCCTCCAGGCGGTGGTCCTCACCGCGGCGGCCGAGCATCTCGGCGCCGGCCATCATGGTCGGCTCCCAGTCGAAGACGACCGCGTTCTCCTCGGGGCCGATGGCGACGCCGTCGCCCGCGCGGGCCCCGGCCTTCATCAGCTGGTCCTCGACGCCGAGGCGGTTGAGGCGGTCGGCGAGGTAGCCGACGGCCTCGTCGTTGTTGAAGTCGGTCTGGCGCACCCAGCGCTCCGGCTTCTCGCCGCGGACCCGGTACAGGCCGTCCTCCTCGCGGGTGACGGTGAAGCCGCTGTCGTCGACGGCCTTCGGACGGATGACGATGCGGGTCGCCTCCTCCTTCGGCTTGGCGGCGCGCGCCGTGCCGACGATCTCGGCGAGCGCGAACGACAGCTCCTTGAGGCCCATGTGCGCGACGGCCGACACCTCGAAGACGCGGTAGCCGCGTGCCTCCAGGTCCGGGCGGATCATGTCGGCGAGGTCCTTGCCGTCCGGGATGTCGACCTTGTTGAGGACGACGATGCGCGGCCGGTCGTCGAGCCCGCCGTACTGCCGCAGCTCCTCCTCGATGACGTCGAGGTCGGAGACCGGGTCGCGGTCGGACTCCAGCGTGGCCGTGTCGAGGACGTGCACGAGGACGCTGCACCGCTCGACGTGGCGCAGGAACTCCAGGCCGAGGCCCTTGCCCTGGCTGGCGCCGGGGATGAGGCCGGGCACGTCGGCGATGGTGTAGACGGTGGAGCCGGCGGTGACGACGCCGAGGTTCGGCACCAGGGTGGTGAACGGGTAGTCCGCGATCTTCGGCTTCGCCGCGGAGAGCACGGAGATCAGCGAGGACTTGCCGGCGCTCGGGTAGCCGACGAGTGCGACGTCGGCGACGGTCTTCAGCTCCAGGACGATGTCCTGGAGGTCACCGGGCTCGCCGAGCAGCGCGAAGCCGGGGGCCTTGCGGCGGGCGGAGGCGAGCGCCGCGTTGCCGAGGCCGCCGCGGCCGCCCTGGGCGGCGACGAACCGGGTGCCGTGGCCGACCAGGTCCGCGAGGACCTCGCCGTCGCGGTCCAGGACGACCGTGCCGTCGGGTACGGGCAGGACCAGGTCCTGGCCGTCCTTGCCGGAGCGGTTGCCGCCCTCGCCGGGCTTGCCGTTGGTCGCCTTGCGGTGGGGCGAGTGGTGGTAGTCGAGCAGCGTGGTCACGGACTGGTCGACGACGAGGATGACGTCGCCGCCCCGCCCGCCGTTGCCGCCGTCGGGGCCGCCGAGCGGCTTGAACTTCTCCCGGTGAACGGAGGCACAGCCGTGGCCTCCGCTACCCGCGGCGACGTGCAGCTCGACGCGGTCCACGAAGGTGGTCATGGTGGGGGTGCCTCCAGCAGTGCGGAAAGAACGTACGTGTGTCTCAGCAGTAACAAGCGAAAGGCGGACCCTCTTCCCGCACGGCGTACACCGTGCGGGAAGAGAGGCCCGCCCTCACGAAGCGTCCGGTCAGGCGACCGGGACGATGTTCACGACCTTGCGGCCACGGAAGGTGCCGAACTGCACCGAACCGGCCTGCAGCGCGAACAGCGTGTCGTCGCCGCCACGGCCGACGCCCGCACCGGGGTGGAAGTGCGTGCCACGCTGGCGGACCAGGATCTCACCGGCGTTGACGACCTGACCGCCGAAGCGCTTCACGCCGAGCCGCTGAGCGTTGGAGTCGCGACCGTTCCGGGTGGACGATGCGCCCTTCTTGTGTGCCATGTCTCCTCAGTCCCTTACTTCGCGGCCGTCGGGATCGCCGTGACCTTGATCGCCGTGTACTGCTGGCGGTGGCCCTGGCGACGGCGGTAGCCGGTCTTGTTCTTGTAGCGCAGGATGTCGATCTTGGCGCCCTTGTGGTGGTCCACGACCTCGGCCTCGACCTTGATGCCGGCCAGGACCCACGGGTCGCTGGTCACGGAGTCGCCGTCGACAACGAGCAGGGTCGAGAGCTCGACCGTGTCGCCAACCTTGGCAGTGGAAATCTTGTCAACCTCAACGATGTCGCCGACAGCAACCTTGTGCTGGCGACCACCGCTGCGCACGATGGCGTACACGGATCTCTCCTCGCTCGTTACGGAAACCCCTGACGCCAGCCGTCCGCACGGGCCGGGGCCCGCGACTGAACCGGATGGTTGGAACGGCCTCTCCCGACCGGAGCAGGGAGGGAAGGTGCTCAGGAGCTGGCGCGCATGGAAACACGCCGACGGTCAAGACTACGATCCGTCCCCGCCGGGGTCAAACCGACCTTGACGCCCGCACCCCCGACCGCCGGCGCCCCACGCCCCTCCCCCGCGGGCCACTCCCCGGCCCAGCCGCATCCGGCACGACGCACCCGGCACCCGGCACCCGGCACCGGGCACTCCTGCGGAAGGCGGTCCCCTCTATGGGGGCACCCTCGACTGCCCCACAGGACCGCTGCCGAGCCACAGTCCCCCCCCAGCGGGCAGGGACCTGCGGACTCACCGGCTTGCAACCGGAACCGGGGCGTCGGAACCCGCCACCGCCCTTCCTGTCGTATGCCTCCGCCCCTGATGAACGCAAGGAACGAGACACGAGGCGGCAGGACCGGGGTGACGGCACCGAGACGGTCAACGACGAGAGCGACGAACCGCTCCCCGCACCCCATTCGCCTCGCCCGATGACGTTGCTGCCATCCCGCCCGGAAACTCCGCCGGGGCGCACCGCAGCTCCGTGAATGAGTCGGCCTTCTGCTCGTCATTACCCCCGGGGGCCTCGACGGCACAGGCCTCATTCCGGACCTCGAACGCCTCGCCGCACTCATCAGCGGGCATCCCGACCCGCGAGCAGGAGGTGGCAGCCGGTGCATGACGTCGCACTTATCACCACCCCGAGGCGATGCCCCGCCGTCTACGGCACCGCGCGCAAAGAGGCCCTGGCCAAGCTCACCGAGAAGATCGCCGCCAGCAAGCGCGGCGTCCCCGTCCCGTCCGCGCAGGGCAGCGTGGCCGCGTACCTGACGTACTGGCTGGAGAGCGTCGCCGTACACGACCTCCGCGAGAACACCCACACCCGCTACACCGCCTGCGAACACCGGCACCTCGTTTCCGGCCTCGGCAAGAAGAAGCTCACCAAGCTCACCGCCAAGGACGTCCGCACCTGGCTCAACCAGCTCCGCACCACCTGCCAGTGCTGCACCCGCGGCATTGAAGCCCGGCGCGACCAACCCCGCTGCTGCGCCGCCGGCCAGTGCTGCCACGAACTGCTCTCCCCGCTGGCGCTCACCTACATTCACTTCGTCCTCAAGTCCGCCCTGGATCACGCCGTCCGCGAGGAAGAGATCCCGCGCAACGTCGCCCGCAACGTCCGCACCGGCACCTCACGACCCCGCCGCTTCGAACCCCTCACCGCCGACGAGGCCCGCCAATTCCTCGCGGCCACGCGCGGACACCGGTTGCACGCGCTGTTCGAACTCGCCCTCCACACCGGACTCCGCAAGGGCGAACTCCTCGGCCTGCACTGGGAAGACCTCGACCTCGACGCTGGTACTGCCGCCATCCGCCGTACCTTGCAGCGCACCAGCAGGGGCGGACTCACCACGCTGCCCACCAAGACCCGGGCCTCCGAACGCCGCATCGCCCTACCCACCCGCTGCGTCCAGTTTCTGAAGCTCCACCACGAACAGCAGCAACACGAGCGCGAGGCAGCAGGCACCGCGTGGCAGCCCAACGGGCACGTCTTCACCACTGCGCAGGGCGGATCGATCGACCCGGCCAACCTCACCCGCGCCTTCACCGCGCTTTTCCGCAAGGCCGGCCTCCGCCGCATCCGCTTCCACGACCTCAGGCACTCGACCGCCACCCTCCTCCTGGAACAGGGCGTCGAACTCGTCGTGATCAAGGAGCTGTTGGGCCACGCCCACATCGGCGTCACCGCCGGCGTCTACGCCCACGTACGACTCCGCCTCCAACGCCAAGCCATCGACACCCTGGGCCACGCCCTGGGCACAACCGACGCCCCAGACGATCCGCCCTCGACAGCAGTCGTCCGCTGACGTTGCCGTCAGCGTTGCCGTCAAACGCCATATGGGCCCCGCCCGGGTGTTCTTCCGGGCGGGGCCCATATGCATTGATCTGAACGGCCAGCGTCAGCGTAAGGCGAGGAAATCGCCCACGAGAAGGCTACTCGGAAACGTTCAGCCCGACCAGTTCTGGCCGCTTCTCGCGGGCCCCCCAGTCCAAGATCTCACTTAGTTTCGTGGACAGGCTCGCAATATCGACTCCCGAATCACGCAGGTCCACTTCCACGACAGCCGAGGTTTCAAGAATCTCCGCGTCTTCAGTTGTGAACTCCAGGGCCAGCAGCGTGCCGTTAAGCTGCACACGCCGCAGACAGCCGTAAACCGTGAACCCCTGCTCGTTCGAGACGTTGTAGGAGTCCATTCCAGACTGCACTTCCTGCTCGTCCGGCTCATAGGTGGATCGCTGGATCGAGAATGATCTCCGAACGCCAGCGTCGTCGATCCCGCTGACGCCTACTTCAAGGGCCTCCTCATCCTCGTAGTCCTCAAAGAACCCGACCTCTGTGGCGGTCAGTCTCATCCTTAGCCCCTCGCCTTCCACGTTCCGGCGCCCTTGGCTCCGTCCCATGTATACGTAACCGTCACTCCCAATTCCCGGACCATGCGGTTCATTGCTCCCTTACACCTTGAGCAGGGCGGAAGCTGGCCTTGCATCGTCACCGCGTCACCAGGACTCAACGGGTACTTACCAGCGAACGGATCGTTCGGAAGCGAGACCTTCGGTCCTGTAGAGGCACCTGCCATACGCGAGAACCGGTGCTCCGTGTGCGTGAAAGCGGAATTATTGGGATAGCCGAGAGCAGCCTCCTCCGGAGTCATGTCACCGCTCTCCAGCTTCACATCGACACGCGTGCTCCCGTCAGGAGCTGTCGCGGTGATATCGCACATGTGGCCGCTGCCGCCGGTGTTATGAACGAGTACGGGAGTGGCCCCCGCCAGCACATAGTACGTGTGGATACTGGTAATGGTCAGGTCGTGGGTGCGCTGGCGCTTTTCGAACTGGCGTGTGTGCTCGACTGTGACCAGGTCGCCGTCGGCGGTGCGGAGGGTCATGCCGCGCTTCAGGTCGCCGGCTTCGATCCAGCGCTTCTCGGATGCCACCCAGAAGGGGTGGGTCGTGGTGGAGACCAGCTTCTCCGCTGCCGCCGACTCACCGGCGATCAGCAGGTCGACGAACTGCTTGTCGTCCTCGGTGACGATGGTGCCGGCCACCTCGCGGACCGTGGTCTCGCCGGTGTCGGGGTCCGTGACGACGACCTGGTCGCCGAGTTCCACGTCCTCGATGGGCTTGGTCGTTCCGTCGGCCAGGAGCACGCCCGTGCCGGGCAGGAAGCTGTGCGGAACCGGGCAGGAGCCCTGCTCCTTCGCCTGGCTTCGCTTCGCCTTTTCCAACTGGGCTTTCGCCTTGGTCAGGACCTCTTTCGATTTTCGTACTGCGGAGCTGGATTCCTTCCACTTGTTGTAGCCGTCCCACATCTCGTCCAGGAGACCGACGACCGTCTTGCCCAGGTCGATGGCCTGACCGGGTCTGTACCAGTACTTCGCGACGAACTTGCCGGCCAGCCCGCCGACGAAACTTCCCGCGATGTTCAGGGCCGTCTCTCCGCAGGCGGCCAGGTCCCCGCTGGACAGGCAGTCGAACGCCGCCGTGACCCCCAACTCGTCAGCGACGATCTTGACCAGTTTCTTCGCCGCGGACTTGATCTGATTCCTGGCGTCGGAAAGCTGGGTCTCCGCCCTGCCCACGTCCGAGGTGGCGACATCCACGTGCGACTGCGCCTGCTGTACGGCACCGGGCTTCTTCGGTGGCGGTATCGGCTTTCCGCCACGGCACTGGATCTCGCCGGTCATGCACTCGGCGGGAGCCAGCCCACTCGGGTCCGACAGCGTCACGGGGCTGTTGTTCGCGTAGGCGTAGCCGTTCATCTGCTGCGGCTGCGTATGGTCGATGAGCGGGTCGACCGAGATGAACTTCCCGAGGGTGGGGTCGTATTCGCGGGCACCGAGGTGTGTGAGGCCCGTCGACTTGTCGATCGTCCCGCCGACGTAGCCCTTCTCGCCGGGCCATGTGCCTGTGGCGCTGCCCCGCTCGACGCCGTACGGGTCGAAGCGGCGTTGGGAGACCGCCCCCGTCGCGGCGTCGATCGCCACCTCGCCTGTGCCGTGGTGATCCGCGGCGATGAAGGAGACCTTGTTGTCGTCGGTGCGGACCGCGACCGTCTGGCCCGCGAACGTGTAGTAGCGGGTGGCCTCGGTCTTGGTTCCGTCGGCGGAGAGCTTCAGCTCCATGCCGGGCAGATACACCGTCGTGCCGGTGGGGTCCTTGCGCTGGACGCGGTTGCCGCCTGCGTCGTAGAGGTAGCTGGTCTCCTCGCCGTTGGCTTTCGTCGCCTTGGCCAGTCTCCCCCGGTCGTCCCAGTCGAGGGTCTGGGCGTCGCCCCCGATGACCCGCTTGGTGGTGTTCCCGGCCGCGTCGTACTCGTACGTCGACTGCCGGTCGCCCGTCGGGGTGTTCTCGACGACCTTCGTGAGCTGGTGCGGGCCGTCGCCGGCCGCTCCCGCCGCACCGTAGGTGTAGGTGCGGGTGACGTTCTTCGACGCGTTCAGAGAGGTGTCGTGCACCGTCTCCGACGTGCGGTTGCCGATGGCGTCGGTGGCGTACGACTTCCAGTACGGGGCCGGGCCGCCGAGGGGGCCCGACCCGGGCGCGGGCTCGCACGCCGCCGGTACGGAGCCGCTGACGGGGGCGGCCGATCCGACGGTGCCGGCGCCGGAGGCGCTCTCCCGTGTGGCGGCCGGGGTCCATGCCGACGCCAGTCGCTGGCGGCCGTCGTAGCGGAAGCACTGGACGTCGGGTGCGGACGGGTTCGCCACGTCCGAGGTCGACAGGACGTTGCCCGCCTGGTCGTAGGAGTAGCTCACCTCCTTCACCAGCGGCGACGCGATCCCCTGGACGTTCACGGTGGAGCGGACGAGGCGGTCGGTCCCCTTCTCGTAGTCGAAGCCGAGGAACACCTTCTTGCCCGATCCGGTGAAGAGCTCCAGCTGCTGCACCTGGCTGCGGCCCGAGTAGCGCGTGTCGGCTACGTAACCCGCCATCGATGTGGGCCGCTGAAGGTGGTCGTACCCGTAGACGACGTTCTCCGAAGGCAGTTTCCCGGCCGCCGGGTGGCCCGAGGACTGGAGGGTGCCGTCACGGTTGTACGACGAGGAGAAGGTGTAGGTACCGGCCAGGGCGCCCTGCGATGCCGGCACGATGTAGGAGGTCTGCAGCGGACGGTAGAGGGCGTCCATCGACTGCACACGGGAAGCGAAGTACTCGTCGGGGGAGACATAGCTCAACGAGGCGTACGCCTCACCGAGCCACCCTGCCTTGTCGTACCGCGTCTCCGTGAGCTTCGTTCCGGTGAGCGGCTCTCCCCGCCAGGTCGTCTCGACCCGGCCCAGCTTGTCGTAGACGGTGGACGTCTTCCTGCCCCGAGCATCGGTGACGGAGACGGGCCGGTCCATGGCGTCGTAGGCCGTCGTCGTGGTGCCGGCGTCCGGGTCGGTGCTCCGCGTCTTGCGCCCCAGCTGGTCGTACTCGTAGTGCCAGGAGTTCCCCTTGGCGTCCGTGACCGTCTTGAGGTGACCGACGGGGGTGTAGTCGTACGTCGTGGTGTCGTAGCCGAGCAAGGCGTCCGGGTTGTCACCGCGGTAGTGCCACACCGCGGACGTCCTGCCCTGCCGGTCCTTGATCGTGGTCGTGGCCGTCCCGCCGGTCGGCGGATCGGTGTGGGTGCGCTCGCCGTCGTACCGCGTCGTCGTGCGCCACTGTTCGAACCCGGCGTAGGCGTGGATCTCCGCTGTCTGGCGGCCGAGGCCATCGTGCTCGAAGAGCGTCTGTGCTCCGACCTCCCCGTTGTGGACGAGCAGCAACTCGTTCGACGGCAGGCCGGCGGCACGGTAGGTGGCGTGGGTCTTCTTCGTCTGCCCGGCCGGGCCGTAGAAGATGTCGGCCACCATCCGGGTGCCGTCCGGCCCCTCGGTCTGCATCTGACGGGGCCGCAGGAGGCTGTCGAAGTGCTCGTACTCCGTGCCGTACTTGCCCTGGTGGTCGATCTTCTGGGTCCTGATGACGACGGTCTTGTCCTGGCGGACGTCGTACGAGTACGTGATGCTCGGCGTCTCGGGCTTCGGCCGGTCGGCCGGCCACACGGACGTGAGGCGTCCGAGGCCGTCGTAGGCGAAGTCGGTCCGTCGACCGTTCGCGTCGCTCTCGCCCGACGACGCTCCCCAGGCCGGTGCGAAGTCACGGGTGGTGACGTGACCCAACGCGTTGGTCGTCCGGGTCCGCGAGGTCAGGTCGTTGGTGTGGGTGTACTCGGTCTTGGTCTGCGCACCCACCGGGTCGGTCTGCAGCAGGGGGCGGCCGAAGGCGTCGTACGTGGTCGTGCCCGTGACGGCGTAGGTCGCGGCCGTGCCACTGTGCGAGACGAGGCGGTCGGTCTTCGTCACGTCACCGGCTTTGGGCGCGTCCCCGAAGTCCCCTCCGTCGTACGCGGTGCGCTCATCGGCATGGACCTGCGTCCTGCGGTCGGGTGTCGCGCCGCAGCCGACACCGACGACCTCGCTTCGGTAGGGCAGGGACAGGATGTGCTCGGTCGGGTTGTCCGCGTACCACAGGCGCGTGCAGGTGTCGTCGGACGGAGTGGACACGTCTCCCTGGTCGTCGACCAGCGTGGTCCGGCCCGTCGCGTTCGACGTCTCGTACGTGGTCGTCGACTTCGTCTCCCGCCACGTCCCGTCGGACAGCAGGTTGAACCCTCGGCCGACCTGCGTTCGCACGATCGCGGCGCGCCTGGTTCCCCAGCTCTTGGTCTCCGTCGCGGTGTGATGCTTCCACGGGACGTTGATCGCCCTTGCGACGATCTTTCCTCCCGCCCACGTTGCGGACTCCAGTTCGTGGCCCGCGAACTCCTCGGCGTCGGTGTGGACGGTCTTGGTGGAGTCGGTGACGTCCGCGGAGCGCGTACCTCCGTCAGGTGCCTCGTCGCCGTCCATGCCCTGCATGTACGTGTAGTCGATGCGGGTCTTCTGCTGCGCGGCGGTACCGCTGGTGACCGTGACCTTGTCGTACCCCTGCCAGCTTCCCCACGTCAGGAACTTGGCGTCGGTGATGCCGTCGGGCTCGGCCTTGCGCCAGGCCCCCTTGCCTCGGGTGTAGTCGTAGCGGGTGACGTTGCTGTCGCCGCCACCGGTGCGGTCCGTTTCGATGATCTCGGCGACGGCGTACTTGTGGAACCAGTCCGTGATCGGCTCGATCGTGCCGGGCGGTGACCATTTCACCGGGTAGCAGCGCTTCGTCGAGGACCCCGGTGCCGGCAGGGCGCCCGCGGTGCACTCGGTGGGCGCGTAGTTGACGTCGAGCTGGGCGCCCGTCTCGCTCAGTACGGTGGCCAGACGTGGACGGTGGAACGGGGCGATGTTGTCACCGACCGCGTCGACGCGGTTGATCAGCTGCTCGCCGACGAGTTCCACGGAGGGCACCTTGAGCGGTGCGCCGACACGCCCCTCGTGCCCGAGCTTCGACAGCCACAGCGTCTTGGAGTCGTCCCCGTTGTCGAGGAAGAGGTGCGTGAGGGTCCAGGCGTCCACATCCTGGTAGGTGGTGGCGTCCTTGCGCATCTGGGTGGTGATGCCGGTCAGGCGCTTCGTCGTCCAGAAGGTCTGGCCGACGGTGCACTTCGTACCGGTCTTGCACTCCTGGTCGACCGGGACGTCGGGCCAGTGGGCCGCGTTCGTCTTGGTGCGTTTGGCCTCGGCACAGTCGAAAGCGGTCGTCGGGAGGCAGCGCTCGGCGGTGGTGAAGGCGACACGGGCAGGAGCCTTCGCCGCGTAGACCGCCCCGTCCCGCTGGCCGTAGTCGATGCGCTTGAGGTAGCCGCCGCGGTGGTAGGGGGTGCCGTTGACGTCCGTCTTGCCGTTGAGGGCGTAGTGGTTCGTCTCGGGCTGGTAGTAGTAGGACATCACGTTGCCGTGGGTGTCCTTGACGTAGTCGAGGTTCCAACGCCACGCCTGCTTGCAGTGGGCGCTGGTGAAGGTGGCGTTGTGGCACGGCTCGCCGGCGTCGTCACCGAAGACGGGGACCGTCCAGGCGGAGGCGGTCTCCTCGTTGCCTGCGGCCCAGCCGGGGAGCCGGTTCCGTCCGAAGTAGTACTCGGTGCCGTCGGTGGTGGTGACGCGCCAGTACTCGTTGTCGTTGTCCCCGTTCGTGGTGTCGGTGAGCTTCTCGACCCTGGAGCCTTCGTCCGAGGCCAAGTGCCAGCGGCCGGTCTTGTCGTCCTTGACGAGCTCGGTGGCGCTGCCGTTGAGGAGGATGGTGGCGTTGTCGAACGCCCAGCACTGCTCACCGGAGCCGGCGTGTCCGTCGTCGGCGCAGGGCTTGTAGCGGCGCTCGATGTACCCGGGTTCGTAGGAGAAGCCCTCGCCGATCCAGGAGCCCTGGTTGTTCGTCGCCGCGGTGCGTCCGTCGGCGGACTGGGACGAGTAGCTCAGGCCCAGGCTCGGCACCTGACCGCCCGGGGTCGGCACCGTACGGAGCGGATAGCTCCACGAGAAGCCGCCCGACGACGGGGAGACGTTCCAACTCGCCGAGGGGGCGAGGGCCGTCGCCTTGAAGGTCCCTTGCGCCGAGGCCGGTCCGGAGGACACGGCGATCAGCGGGGTGCCCGCGACCGCCATGGTGGTGGTACCAGTGGTACCGGGAGCGGCCGTGACGTCGGCCGCCAGGGTGCGGTGCTCCGCGTCGTTCACGGTCGGCAGCGGCTTGGGTGTCTCGGGACAAGCCTTGGAGCCGGGTGTGGCGTACGCGGCGCAGGCCGGAAGCTGGACGAGGTGCAGCCGGGAGCCGTAACCGCCTCCGTACCCCTCGGCGAAGGACGAGTAGTCGACGGTGATGCGGACCTTGGCAGCCTTCTCGCCGTCATCGGCCCGCGCCACCCGGATGAGGGTGCTCACTCCCAGGGTGGCTGCTCGGGCCGGGTCGAGGACGGCCACGTCCACCTTGCCGGGTGCGTCTACCGGTGCTCCGGAGGAGGGCGCGGCGGAGCTGTCCGTGGCCTTGGCGGCGGGGCGGTCGAGCGCCGCGACGGACACGGGCAGACCGCCCGGTCTGCCCGTGAGCGGCTTGCTCGCGCCGGGTGCCGTGACAGGTATGGCCGCACTGCCCTGCTTCGGCCACGTCGCCGCGTCGAGCCTGCCGATCGCGGTCTGGCGAGCCGGGTCGGGTGGGCGCGGAGCGGCTTTCGCGTCGGTGCCGTCGACCGGATCGCCGAAGTCCTGGACGCTTGGGCGGGCCCACGCCGTGTCATCGGTCCGGGCGACGGCCTGGACGGTGGATCCGGTCAGCGCGAGAGTGAGGCCGAGCGCGGTCGCGGTCAGTGACCGCCTCGGCAACCGGTGCCGCAACGAGCGGCCACGAAGGGACATCAGAAGATCTCCGGGAGGTCGTTGGAAGAGCGGTCCGCGGGCGGGTGTGCCGCCGCACGCCGGCGGCACACACGGCGGGCGCTCAGATGTCGTTCTGCGGTACGAGACCGGCCATTCGCTGCACCGCTGTCAGGTCGGCGGCCCCCTCGTAGGCGCGGACCTCGTCGATGGCTCCGGCGAAGTACTCGCCGTCCGTGCCGATCACCGTGCGGCCGACCTGCATTCCTCGGACGGCTTCCCACAACGTGGTGTCGTTGCCCTTCGCGGTGGTCGCCAACTGGCCTTCCACATAGAGGCGCACTTCGTTGGCGAAGGCGTCGTACACCACGGCCAGGTGTTGTCCTGATCCGGAGTTGTCCGGTCGCTCCTGATCGTCCGTGAAGACGCTGACCGACGCGGACGGCTCGTCCGACTGGGCGATGGCGAGCTGCCACGTGGGGAGCCGGCCGTCCTTGCCCGGTACGTAGCGCACGGCGAGGCGGTCCGCGTGGGTACCGGGGAGGGACAGCACGGTCTGTGGCGCGGCGGCGTCGATGGTGGTCAGTTGCGCCCTGACGGCGACCGTGAAGCTCTTGCCGCCGGTGATGGGCGGGCTCGCGGTGGCCGCGTGGTCGCCCTTGCCGTCGAGGACCAGGTGTCCCTCTCCGATGAGTGCCGCCTCGTCCTCCAGAGGATCCGTCGGACGGTAGACGTGTGCGTCGCCGTTCAGCTGGAGTGGGGTACCGCCACCCGCCTCGGGCGAGGCTCCGCCCGTCGCGGTGTCCAGCGGCCAGTAGCCCTTCCGCTCCGGCTTGACGGTCACCAGCTCCGCCACCTGTGCGGCGGGCAGGACCCGGTCGAAGACCCGTACGTCGGCGAGGTCACCCGTGAAGTGGTCGCGATAACCGGTCTTGGCGGTGGCTCGGCCGATCTGCAGGGGCCCGTAGGACCTCCACGGGGAGAGCCGCGGCGAGCTTCCCTTCATCGTCTGGTTGACGTACAGCTGCAGTTGCCCCCGTTGGGCGTCGTAGACGCCGGTCAACAGGACCCACTGGTCCTTCAGGACGGTGAGGCCGGTGGCGGCGGCCCGCCACTCACCGATGGTGTCGACGTCGGTACGCGGGACGGAGAAGGCCCATGTCCTCGCGATGGCGTTGTAACCGAGCTCGAAGCCGGGCTCCCCCGTACCGTCCTGGCTGACGACGGTCATGTCGCGGCTGAGGTCGGTCGGTCGGACCCAGGCGCTGACGGTGAAACCGCCCGCCGTGTCGAGGACGGTCTGACCGGCGTCCAGATACGCCCCGGTGGTGCCGTCGAGGTGGGCCGCCGCGTCCACCTTGCCGCCCGGTCCCGCGACCCCGAAGCTGACCCCCGAGCCCGCGGACGCGGAGAACGTCTGCTGTTCGTCGTGGGCCTCGTCGCTGCCGGCCGGGTCGGCGAGGTTCCATTGGGCCGCGGCGGCCCTTCCCTCGCTCACGTTGAACTCGTAGCGGTGCACCGTGCCGGGGTTCTCCGCCTTGTCGACGGCGACGACTTCCAGCCAGTGAGGCCCCGACCGGGTCGGCATCCACCGTACTGACGCCGGTCCGCCCGGTGTGGCGGCGGTGACCGTGGTGGCGGGGGACGCGGTGGAGTCGAAGGCGTACCGGTACTTCACCACGTCGGTGTCCGGGATGGCGTCGTTGCGGTTCGGCGAGAAGGTGAAGGTGCCGTAGGTGCCCACGCCATCGTGGTAGACGGTGTCCGAGGGGTATTGCTCGGACAGGACGTTCGGCTTGCCGGGGAGCGTGGCGTCGTAGATGAACTCGCACGCGGCCGTCGACCAGGGTCCCCAACCGTCGCCGTCGAACGCGCGGGCGCTCCACGAGATGACGCGGTTCTGCGGGATGGACCTGACGTCGTGGACGAACTTCGTGCCCGGTACGGGTGCCATGTAGCCGGTGTCGGCGGTGTAGGAGCGGGCGGCACCCGCGCTGTCCACCCAGGCGACCTTGAACTGGACCTTCACCTTGTCGGTGAGGCCGCCCGCGTGGTCGGGGTCGCGGGCCTCGGTCGAGATCCTGGGGGGCACCTCGGTGTACGGGCGTGCGGCGCCGCTCTTGCAGCCGCCGCCCGGGTTGCTGGACATCATCGCCGCGGTGATCGCCGTGGGCAGGGTGTTGTAGCTGACCGAGAGGTAGGCGTTGCCGCAGACGCGCTTCCACTGGGCGAAGGTGCCTTCGTCCTCGGCGCGCAGGCCGAGCGACATCGAGGACCAGTTGGCGTTCGCGGCGGACCTGACCTGGGTGGTGAGTTCGCCGGTGGACCCGCTCTCGAAGTGCAGGTTGGCCTGGCCGGAACAGCTGCTCGGGGAGATCGCGCGGTTGACGGTCTGCAGGTGCTCGGTCCACAGCCCACTCGTGTTGGACCAGTTGCTGGACGCCGTGACCGTCTGGTTCGCCCCGCCGATGCGGTACAGCTGGACGGGTGCGGCGGTCGGCTGGGCCTGGTAGATGTGCGTGACGCGCGCGGAGAACGTCGCTCCGAGGATCTGCTTGCCGCGGAAGAAGGACGTCGGGACAGTGAACAGCACCCGCCGGACGCCGACGCCGTTGCAGGAGACCGGGTTGTAGTCGGTGGGACAGCGGCCCACGCCGGCTCCGTCGCTGTACTTCCAGTCCTGTTCGGTGGGCATGCCGGACATGACGCCGGTCCAGGCGCTGCGCGAGGCGGTGCGCTGGAGCGGGTCGATGACGACGGGGAACACGGTGTCGGGGCTGGTGAGGAGCGTCCGGTCGGGGACGAGCGTGAGTCGGTCCTTGCCGATGTCCACGCCGAGGTGCCCGGTGCGACCCCCACCGCCGGGTCCTTCGAGGGCCGGCGCGGGGGCGGGCGCGTCGGCGGCGAGGGCGCGGGCGACAGCCTTGGCCCCCTGTGGCTTCGCGACTGCCTCCTCCACCGAGGCGGAGTCCCACATGGAGGGCTTGCCCGCCTGGAAGACGGTGCCGCCGACGGCTGCGTCCTCCGCCTTCAGGGCTCCGGTCGGGTCCTTCGTCACCTTCAGGCCCTTGGTCCGCAGGCCGAGGTCGATGCCGGCGAGCCGGTGGTCTTCCGCCGCCTGGGGGGTCTTCACGACGAGGAGATGAGCGAAGCCGTCGGGTTCGGCCCGCACCGTCAGGTCGACGCCCGGGAGGGCGTCGACGTAGGTGGCCGTGTCTCCCTTCAGAACCGGTGCCGTGAGCTTGCCGTACGGCCAGGTGAGGGCGAACTCGCGGCCCGCGCGGCGGAGCGTCGCGAAGGGCTTGCCGGCCTCGCCCGAGGAGATGGCGAGGTCGACGGTGGTGGCCCGGGGGGTGATGGTGCCGTCGGGGTGGCGGACCAGGGTGGGGTCGACGGCGGTCCACGTGCCGTCACGGACGGCGCGTACCGGCTCGGTGTACTCGCGTGCCGTGAAGGTGCCGTCGGGTTCGGCGAAGACGTCGCGGCGCTCGCCGCGCAAGCCGAGCACCTCGACCCTCTCGCCGCTCTCGCGTGCGGCGGCCTTGGCCGTTTCCTCGGTGGCGGCGGGGCCGGGCGCCGGGCGAGCGGCGGCAGTCGTGCGGGGGTCGTCCGGGTGGGTGGGCTCGGGGAGCCCGGTGAGCCCGGCGGCGAAGACAGCGGTGGCGGTCGCGGCCACCGCCGCCCCGCGCAGCAGGGCGTTGCGGCGTATCCGCGTCGACACGGTGTCCCTTTCCTCGTCGGTGGTCCGGTCCCGTGGGTGGTGCGGCCGGGTCACCGGGCCACCGCGCCGAACGCGCCGTCGCCCGCGGGGATGCCGCCGTCGCCGGGCTTCCAGGTCTGGGTCGGGGCCCCGCCCGTGCTGACGTTCCAGGGGTAGGCGTGGACGGCGTGGTCCTCGGCCGGCCCGTACGGCATGCCGACGAGGAGCGCCGTTTGCTGTGCGCCGAGGCTGATGCCCGCGAACCGGCGGGCCGCGGGTACGGCGGGGATGCCGGCACCGGGCTCGATCCAGGCGTCACCGGCGCCGGGGGCGCCGAGAAGCGGGAAGATCTGGACGCCGCCCTGGTCGGGGTGCTCCTGGGACGACTCCTCGCCCGGTGCGCCGACGGCGAGACGCATGGTGGAGGCCGACCCGACGGCGGACGGATTGGTGTTGACGGCGGCCAGGGTCTGTCCGAAGGCGTCGCCGGGTTCGGCTTCCCCGCCCACGTCGGCGGTGTTCTGATCGATCCAGTCGAGGTGGGTGACGCCGCCCGCGGCCGAGATCAGGTAGGTCTGCACGGCTCCGGCGTCCATGACGTCGGCGAGGTCCTCGCCGGGGATGCCGACGGCGAGGAGGAACGCGTTCGCCGTAGGTGATGTCCAGGGACGGTGGGGGACGAAGGCCAGCGACGTGCCGTAGCGGTCGCCCGTCTCGGCGGACTTCTCCGAACCGACCGCCCGCTCCTGCCCCATGCCGAAGCTGGGTGCGGGGATGCCGTCGGTGTTGACGGAGGCACGGAACGCCATGACGACCCCGGCCGACAGGTCGGAGTCGACGGACTCACCGGGGACACCGACGACGAAGTAGTTGCCGCTTGCGGCGATGGCGGAGCCGAACTGGTCGTAGGCCTCCCGCTCCTCCCACACGCCGGGGCTGTCCTGGTCGAACGAGACGGCGGTGAAGCCGGGGCCGTACACGGCGGAGACCAGGCCGCTGTCGGTCTTGCCCGCGACGTCCTCGCCGGGGGCGCCGATGACCAGGTAAGGGACGCCGGTGGCCGAAGTGGTCGTGGCGACGGCGTGGCCGACCCAGTCCTCCGCTTCGGCGGTCTCGCCGAGGCGCGCACCCTGCCGGAAGCCCTTGTCGGCCGTCCCCTGGCCGATGCCCAGCACCGAGCCGTGGATCAGGTGCACGAGACCCGCGTCGACGACGGTGTCGATGTCTTCGAGCGGAATGCCTACCGCGAGGTCGCTGCAGCCGTCCTGGTCGGCGTCGTACACGGCGAACGACGAACCGAACCGGTCACCGGGCTCCGCGCCGTCCGAGACGTTCGGCATGTTCTGGTGCACCTGTACGGTTCCCTTGCCGCCGCCCAGGACCACGTGGAGCTGACCGGCCTCCTCGATGCCGTCCACCGCTGCATGCGGATCGGCGATGACGGTGTCCCGATGGCCGTCGCCGTTGAAATCGCTGTCCACGCCTCCGGCGCAGGTCGCGGCGGCCGCGGCCGGTTGGCCGGCTCCCGCCCCGATACCCACTGCCAGACACGCGGCCGAAATGACCCCGACGGCCAGACGCCGCCAGGACCCCCCTGAGCCGGACATGTAATCCCCCACCGAACGAATGTGCGTACGCATAGACCCTGGAGGGTGACCGGGGGGCCACTCAAGGTGATTTCCCGACAAGATCCGAGTCGGACGGTCACGAATGCATCACACAGCGTCCCCAAGGGGTGGCACTTCACTCCCACCCGGACATCTCGACCTGCCCCCGATCCGCAGCACGGGGACGCCGTATGCTCTGGGGATCCGCACGGCCGTCCGACCCGCCGGCGGGGATCCCGAGGTGAAGGTGCAGTGAACATCAACGAGCGGCGGGCCGCGGGCTCGGAATCGATTCTGGTGATCGTTCCGACCTACAACGAGGCCGACAACGTCGAGGCGATCGTCTCCCGGGTGCGCTCCGCCGTCCCCGCGGCGCACGTCCTCGTCGCCGACGACAACAGCCCCGACGGCACCGGCAAGATCGCGGACGAACTCGCCGACGCCGACGACCACGTGCACGTGCTCCACCGCAAGGGCAAGGAGGGGCTGGGCGCCGCCTACCTCGCCGGCTTCGCCTGGGGCATCGAACGGGACTACGACGTCCTCGTGGAGATGGACGCCGACGGCTCCCACCAGCCCGAGGAGCTGCCCCGCCTGCTGACCGCGCTCGACGGTGCCGACCTCGTGCTCGGCTCGCGTTGGGTGCCCGGCGGCAAGGTCGTGAACTGGCCGAAGTCCCGCGAGTTCCTGTCCCGCGGCGGCAGCCTGTACTCCCGTACCCTCCTCGGCGTGCCGATCAAGGACGTGACCGGCGGCTACCGGGCGTTTCGGCGCGAGACGCTGCAGGGGCTCGGCATGGAGCAGGTGGCGTCCCAGGGGTACTGCTTCCAGGTCGACCTGGCGTGGCGCACGGTGAAGGCGGGTTACCGCGTCGTCGAGGTGCCGATCACGTTCGTCGAGCGTGAGCGGGGCGACAGCAAGATGAGCCGCTCCATCGTGGTCGAGGCCCTGTGGCGGGTCACGGCGTGGGGCGTCGCGCACCGCCTCGGCCGGCTCACCGCGCGGCGCTGAGCGCACCCCCGCCCATCCCCAGCGAGGCACCCGTGCCGGCTCGGTCCCCGGGCCGGCACCCAATTCCACAGCGGAGTACGCGCAGATGCCGCCCACGCCTTCCGTCCAGCACGAGTCGCTCCCGGTGCCCGCCCCGCGCTCGGGCCGGTCGTCCCACCGTAGGCGTCATGCGCCCGCGGCGGCACCGGACGAATCGTTTCCGCAGCGGCTGCGGACCGCCGCCTCCCGCGCCTGGCCCGCCCTGCTGGCCTACGTGCTGGTACGCGCCCTGGGCGTCGTGGCGGTGGCCCTGCGCGCCGGTGACGCCGCGCCGGGGCTCGGCACGATGCTCACCCGCACGTACGACGCCGTCTACTACACGCACATAGCCGACCACGGTTACGCGGCGCCCATGACGGACGCGTGCACCGTGCAGGGCCCCCTGTGCAAGTACGCGTTCTTCCCGCTGTACCCGGCCCTCATACGAGGTGGCTCGGTCGTCCTGCCGCTTCCCTCGTCCCAGGTCGCCTGGGGGGTGGCCGTCACCGCCGCACTGCTCGCGGCGTGGGGCGTGTACGCCGTCGTGGAGCGCGTGGCCGGCCGCCGGGCCGCCGTCGTCGCCACCGTGCTGTGGGGCATAGCCCCGCACGCCATGGTGGAGTCCATGGCCTATACGGAGCCCGTCTTCACCGCCCTGTGCGCCTGGGCCCTGTACGGGGCGCTGAGCCACCGCTGGGTGACGGCCGGGGTGCTCGCGTCGCTGGCCGGGCTCACCCGCCCGTCGGGGTCGGCGGTGGTCGCCGCGGTCGTCCTCGCCGCGCTGTGGGCACTGTTCATCGCCCGGCGTACCCCGCCGGAGGGCACTCCCCCAGCCGACCGCACCGGGCCGCTCCTCGCCGCCGTCCTCGTCGCGCCGCTCGGCTGGTTCGCCTGGTTCGCCTGGGTCGGCTATCGGGCGGGCGACTGGCGCGGCTACTTCGAGGTCCAGGAGAAGTGGGGCAGCACTTTCGACGGCGGCGTCTTCACCCTGCACCGCCTCGCGGACGTCTTCCTGAAGCTCCCCCTCAACCTGAACACGGCCGTCGGGGCGGCGACCGTGGTGGCCGCCATGGTGACGTTCGTCATCTGCGTACAGCAGCGGCAGCCGGTCGTCCTGCTGGTCTACGCCGGGATGCTGCTCCTCATCGCGGTCGGCGGGGCCGGGTACTTCCACTCCAAGGCACGCTTCCTGCTGCCCGCCTTCCCGTTGCTCATACCCGCCGCCAAGGCCCTCGCCTCGGCCCGTCCGGCGACCATGTACACGCTGCTCGGCACGGCCGTGGCCGTGTCCACGGCGTACGGTGTCCACCTCATGCTCGTGTGGCCGCACTCGCCGTGACCCGCCGCACGGAGTGCGCGCGGGGCTCCGCGTATGCTCGGCGGTCGAAGAGACTTCCGCCGTCCCCCGAAAGAGACAGCAGAGTGAACTACAGGGTCCAGCCCACCGCCCAGGTCGACGAGACCGCCGAGATCGGGGCCGGGAGCAGCGTCTGGGAACTCGCGCAGATCCGTGAGAACGCCCGGCTCGGGGAAGGCTGCGTGGTCGGCCGCGGCGCGTACGTCGGTACGGGCGTGCGGATCGGTGACAACGTCAAGCTGCAGAACTACGCGCTGGTCTACGAGCCGGCCGAGCTGGGTGACGGGGTGTTCGTCGGCCCCGCCGTGGTGCTGACCAACGACCACAACCCCCGCTCCGTCGACCCCGAGGGCAAGCAGAAGCGCGGCGGCGACTGGGAGGCCGTGGGAGTGAAGGTCGCCGAGGGCGCCTCGCTCGGGGCCCGGTCGGTGTGTGTCGCGCCGGTGCGCGTCGGGCGCTGGGCGATGGTCGCCGCGGGTGCCGTCGTCACGCGCGACGTCCCGGACTTCGGGCTGGTCGTGGGTGTGCCGGCGAAGCGGATCGGGTGGGTCGGCCGGGCCGGTGTGCGGCTGGTCGAGCGGGCCGGTGAGGCGGGCGTCTGGGAGTGCCCGCAGACCGGTGCCGTGTACGTGGAAGAGGACGGCGTCCTCTCCGAGCGCGAGGGCTGACGGCGCCCCGGCCGCGTGCCGGGAGGGGGCACCGCCTTCGGTAGGGTGGTGCCGCCGCGCTGTATCTCCGTATCGAACCCCGTGATGACGCTTCCGCCGCACGGGTGCGCGGCGTGCAGGTGAAAGGGCGAAGGGATCCAGATGAACAGCCACGTGCTCTATCTCGCGCTTGGCACATACCGAGTACGGGCGACCCGCGAGCAGGTGCAGGAGCTCGCGGCCTCGGGGTCCCGGGTCTCCCTGGTGGTGCTGGACGCTCCCGAGTGGCGCGAGGCGCTTCAGGAGCTCGGCCGGGTCGACGGCGTGGACGTGATCCGTGTCGCTCCGGGCAAGGACGGCCACGCGTGGGCGTCCGCCAAGAAGCTCGCCGCCGCGAAGTCGGGCCCGTTCGCGCAGGCCGACGTGATCGTCGCGGGTGACGCCCAGGCGCTGCCCGTGGCCTGGATCGCCAAGCGCCGCCGGCCGGGTGTCGAGCTGCGGCTGGAGCCGCACGGCGCGGGCCGGGTCGTGGAGCCCGCGGACCTGGCGGTGCTGACGCCGTGGTACCCGTCGCCGAACAACCCGTACGCCGGGTCGTTCGTGCAGGCCGCGACGGCGGCGGTGGCCGGGCAGTTCGCCCGGGTGTCCGTCTTCCACACCGAGGACTGGTCCGGTCGCGCGTCGGCCCCGCTCAACGACGCGATCAGGGTGACCGTCGACCGCCTCCAGGAGCGCCGGGCCCTCGGCCACGTGCTGGACGCCGACGAGGGCACGGTCGTCCGCGTCCCGGTGCCGCTCATCCACCGCCGCCTCTACGCGCCCTGGGTCAACGCCCAGGTCAAGGCGTTGCGCAGTGCCCTGCCGACGGGGCAGATCGAGGCGCCCGTCGTCCACGCCCACACCGGCATCTACGGGGGTGTGCTGGCCGCCCGGCTGGCCCGGCCCGACGCCCGTGTCGTGGTGACCGAGCACTCCTCCTTCCTCGACCAGGTCTTCTCGCAGCGCCCGGCCGTGCGGATGTACGCGGAGATGCTGGAGCGCGCCGACGCCGTCCTGTGCGTGAGTTCCGCGCTGCGCGAGCAGGTCGTGGGCCGCTTCCCGGAGTACGCCCACAAGGTGGGCGTGGTGCCGAACGCCATCGCCCTGGACCGCTTCACGCCCGGTGGTGACCGCTCCCCCGAGCTGCTGCGCTGGCTGTACATCGGCCGGCTGGTGCAGCCGAAGGGCGTCGGCGAGTTGCTGGAGGCGTTCGCGACGGTCGCCGCCGACGAGCCGCGCGCGACGCTCACGATGGTCGGTCACGGCCCCGTCGAGGAGGAGCTGCGCGCCCGCGCCGCAGAACTCGGCCTGGGCGAGCGCTTCCGGATCCTGCCGCCCGTCGCGCCGGAGGCCGTGGGCCCGCTGATGCACGAGTACGACCTGCTGGTGCACGCGAGCAAGCGGGAGACCTTCGGGATGACGGTCGTCGAGGCCATCGCCTCCGGCCTGCCCGTGCTCGCCACCCGCAGCGGTGGCCCCGAGGAGACGCTGGCCGGCATCGAGTCGTCGGCCGGTGCGCTGATGGACGTCAGCGACGACCCCCAGGTCATCGTCGACGCGTACCGGGCGCTCCGCGCCCGCGCCACCGAGCTCGACCTGCCCGCGGCGCGCACGGCGCTGGAGGGCCGGGTCGGCTGCGAGGCCGTCGGCAAGCAGCTCGTGGAGGTGTACGGGGGCGCGCTGCCGCCCGTACCGCCCGCGCCGTCCGCCGAGGCGGAGGACGGGGCGACCGAGGTCGCGGAGGCGGCGGAGGCTGCCGAGGACGCGGGGGCGGCCGTCGTCCGCCGCGACGGCGAGCCCGTCGGGCGGGCCGTGGTCCTGGCGCTGACGCCCGCGAAGCCGCGGCGCATCGTCGACTTCGCCAACCACCTGGTGGGCAAGGGCGTCGAGGTCACCCTCGTCACGGCCCAGGCGCCCCTGCTGTGGGAGCGGCTGGACCTGGACCCGAGCGTGCCGGTCGTGAGCGTCGGGGACGCCGAGAAGAAGCTGCGGATCCCGCGCGCCGAGCGGTTCCTCGTGTACCGCGCGCCCCGCGCCGTGCTGCGCCGGGCGCGGCGGCTCGCCGCGAAGAACCGTGAGGCGATCGGCCCCGAGCTGGCCGTGGCGACCGTGCAGCGGGCGCACACGAAGGTCGCCAACGCCTTCCACAAGAAGGTCTTCACCCGCGGCTACAAGGAGGTCAGGCCGCAGCTGTTCGCGCGCATCGCCAAGCGGCGGGTGCTGCCGGAGCTGGGCCTCGACCGGGTGGACACGGTGTTCGTCAGCGACATCAACTCCACGGTGACGGGTTGGAAGTGGGCGAAGTCCCACCCGCACCTGAAGGTGACGACGAGCCTGGACCGCACGGCGTACGACCCGGAGTGACACCGCGGGCGGTGACGCCCCGGCACGAGACGGCACGAGGCCCCCGACCGGATTCCGGTCGGGGGCCTCGTGCCGTGCGTCTCGCGCGTCTCGTGTGTCGCGCGCCGTGCTCGCCGTTCGCGTCGCGCGTCGTGTGCGTCGTGCGCGGGGCGCCGGCGGCGCCGCCTCGGGGGCGGGGCCGCCGGCAGGCCGCAGCCGGCCTCAGTGCTCGACGATCTCCCGCAGGCGCTGCTCGAACGGGGCGAGCGTCGCCTCACGCGTGTAGGTGTCGGCGTGGCGCCGCGCCGCCGCGCGCTGGTCGGGCGTCAGGTCACGGGCGGCCTTGCCCGCGGCGACCATCGACGCGGCCAGCTCCTCGACGTCCAGGCTGTCGGCGTTGAACCACAGCGGGTACCCGTCGAGCACGTCCTGCGCGGCGATGCCGGGCTGGTGGACGGAGACGATCGGGTGCCCGAAGGCCATGTACTCGAAGATCTTGCCGGAGGTGACGTACCTGCCGCCGCCCGCGAGGAAGACGAGGACGTCGGCCTCCTCGTAGACCTTGCCGACCTCGGTCTTGGAGACGGGGCCGCAGTAGCGCAGCCCGGTGTCCTCGACGCCCTCGGGGCGCGGGCCGTCCTGGAGGCCGAGGCGGGCCTTGAGGGCGCCGGGGCTGTTCTTGAAGAAGCCGAGGTGGCCGTGGATCTGCAACTCGGCGTCGGCCAGGTCGGGGTGACGCCGGGCGATCTTGAACGCCTCGGCCATCTCCTCCACCGGCTGCTTCGCGGTGAGCGTGCCGAGGTACGTGAACTTCAGCGGGGCGCGCCGCTCCTGCGCCGCCTCCGCCGCCGCGACCGTCTCCGCCGCCGCGACCGCCTCGGCGGCCGCCGTGTCACCGGCCACCGTGCCGTCTTCGCCGTCACCGGCGGCGGGCAGCTCACCGGCGGCCTTCTCGACGACCTTCGGCAGCACGTCCGCGTCCCAGCCGTTGGGGACGACCATCATGCGGTCGGCGACCTCCGGGTAGCGCTCGGCGTGCCAGCCGCGCAGGGCCTCGTTGACGAAGACGGACGCGGCCGCCTTGCCGATCATGCGCTTCTCCCACGCCCAGGCGATGTGCCCCTCGGGGAAGGCCGGCTCGTCGTGGAAGAGGTCGAGGGTCCAGGAGTCGCGGTAGTCCATGACGTACGGGACGCCCGTGAGCTTGTTGAACAGCCAGGCGGCGCCGAACGAGGCGAACGGGTTGCCGGTGGCGACCACGACGTCGAAGCGGTCCTTGGCGTGCAGCTTCAGCGCCCGCGTGACCGATGCCCACGCCCAGGACGAGTAGCGCTCGGGGAAGAGCTTCGTCTGGCTGAACTGGTAGACGCGCTTGGCCGTCAGCGGGAAGCTGCGCCGCAGCCAGCTGTAGTCGCGCAGGTCCTGCTGCCAGGTGTACTGGTTGAGGGACGGCCGCTCCACGCGGATGCGCGGGTCGACGGTCTTCGACAGCTCCTCGTCGACGGAGCCGATCACGTTGTGGAGGAAGTCCAGCGGGGCCGCGCAGACGGTGACGTCCCAGCCCTTCTCCACAAGGTGGTTGGCGGTGGCGCGGGCGCGGTAGACACCGCTCGCGCGCGACGGGGGGAAGTAGAACGCCAGGTAGAGCACACGGGGGCGCCGTTCGCTACGGTTCTTCATCAGTCTTCCTCGGTTGGGTCAGCGAGCGGCTGAGGTCTGCGGGGCCGTCCGGGCGACGACCGGCGGTACGACGGAATCGACGCTGTAGCACAGGCGCGGGGTTCCCAGGCCCTCGGCGGCCCAGGCGTCCATCATCTCCGCGGCGGTGCGCGTCGACAGGGCGTCGGCGACGACGACGAGGTCGGGGCCGCCCTGCGGGCCGAAGCAGCGGCGGAGGATCATGCGGGCGGCCGCGGTCGGCCAGACCCTGCGGTGCAGCGGCACGAACACGCGGCGGTGCACACGGCCGGCGACCCGCTTCTCGTACGCCGTGAGGGCCTTCCGGGCGCCGGCGCCCAGGGGTCCGCGGCCGACGACGCCGGCGACGCGGCGGGGGCCCTGGTAGAGCACCGCCCGCTCCAGCCTGCGGGGCAGGTGCCTGGCCTCCAGGTCGGCGAGGGTGAGCAGTTCGACTCCGGGGGCGAACACCTCGCTCGCCCAGGGCTGCTTCCGGCCGACCAGGACGACGGCCCGGCCGCCGGCGGCGGCCACCGCGGCGGACTCTTCGACCACGGCCCGCTTGCGCGAGGCGCCGAGGGCCAGGAACAGAACCTGCATGTCACTCCATCACGGGGAGTCGGGGAACCAGAGTCGGTAGTGCGCCCGGGCCACGGCCTCGTAGCCGTAGTCGGCGGCGAGCTTCGCCTGGGCGCGTTCGAGGTCCAGTCCGCCGCCGAGGAAACGGGCGCGCAGGCGCCGGAAGCCCTCGCTGATCGACTCCGCGTTCTCCTCCACGTCGATGAGTTCGCCCGCGGCGTCCTCGATACCGGCGAGGGTCTTCTCGGGGCCGCCGCAGCGGGTGACCAGGAGCGGCATGCCGGCGGCGACGCCCTCGACGATGGTCATGCCGAACGTCTCGTACCGGCTGGGGTGCACCAGCAGGTCGTGGCTCCGCATCAGTCCGAGGGCCTCGTCGTGCGGAATGGAGCCGGGCAGCTTCACCACGTCGGACAGCCCGAGTTCGGCGACGCGCTCGGTGAGCGGGCGGCGCAGCGCGCCCTCGCCCACCATCGTGAGCGTGAGCGTCGGGTCCTCGGCGTGGCACTGGGCGAACGCCTCGACGAGCCACCGGCAGCCCTTGCTCTCCAGGATGCCGCCCAGGTAGAGCCAGTTGCGCAGGTCCTTCACCGGCTCGGCGCGCGGGGCGTCGAAGGAGACCGGGTTGGGGATGCGCCCTATCTTGCCGGCGTGCCGGGGGAACTGCCGCGCGACGGCCTCGGTGACGGGGTCGCCGACGACGAGGAAGCCGGCCGCCCGCTCCAGGACCGCGTCGTAGAGCTCGACGGCCTCGGGGTCCTGGAAGACCTTGTCGAGGAACGAGGCGTGCTCGGTCACGAACACCCTGGCGTCGGGGCGGGCGTTCTGCAGCGCCGCCCATCCGCTGGGGAGTCCCACGTGGGCGTGGACGACGGGCGCGTCGATGGGCTTGCCGCCGAGGACGTGGCGCAGGTGCCGCTCGTGGTTGCGGGCCTGCGCGCCGTAGAGCTGGCCGCGCGGTGTCGTGACGGGGAAGTGGACGAGTTCGGCGCCGCCCGCGGTGGGCACGCGGTGCGCGGCGCGGGCCATGAGCTTGGCGTTGGCCTCCTCGACGGCCTCGGTCGTCGCCGCGTCCATCGCGGCGACCCAGGGGTCACCGTGGTAGACCGTGAGGCTGTCGCAGCCGGGTGCGGTCGCCGCCACCATGTCGTAGACGAAGGAACCCCGGAAAGGCAACTCCCGTGTCGGATACCACGGCGTGACCACGGCTGCATCCCGGGATGCTGCCTGCTTCATGTCGACTTCCTTACGAGATTGCGCGGCGACGCGCCACTTTATCACCGGCCGTGTTCACGGCCGGTGATCCGGACCGGCCCGGACCCGGCCGTGAGGCGGGTCCGGGCGCGGCCTCGTGGGCGGCCGTCAGCCGTCGTTGCGGACGGTGCTCTGCCATTCCTCGAGGATGCGGACGACGTTGTGCGCGGCACGCCCGTCGCCGTACGGGATGCCCTTGTCGGCGGTGGGGACGGCGCGGGTGACGGTGGCGGCCCACTCGTCGGCGGACATGAGGTGCGGGTCCGGGACGAGGACGTTCCAGCCGGTGTCGACGGTCTCGACCCACTCCGTCTCGGGACGGATGGTGGTGGTGATGCGCTCCAGCAGGAACGCCTCCTTCTGCAGGCCGCCGGAGTCGGTGACGACGCCGGCCGAGGCCAGGACGGCGGCGACGAGGCCGGCGTACGGCAGCGGGCGGCCGACGTGGACGGAGCCCTGGGCGAGCTCGATGCCGTGCTTCTGCGCGCGGGCGACGAGCCGCGGGTGGGCGAGCAGGGCGACCGGCAGGGGCAGCGCGGCCAGCGCGTCGACGATGGCGGCGAGCCGCTCGGGGTCGTCGGTGTTGTCCGGCCGGTGCAGGGTGGCCAGCAGGAAGGGCTGCGCGGGGTCGATGCCCTCGGGCAGCGCCGGGGCGGCGTGCTCGCCGGCGAGGACGGCGTCGCGGATGCGCAGGCAGATGTCGACCATGACGTCGCCCGCGAGGACCGCGCGGTCCTTCAGGCCCTCGTCGGCGAGGTGGCGCATGGCCTCCTCGGTCGGGGCGAGGAGCACGTCGGCGCAGTGGTCGGTGAGGACGCGGTTGTGCTCCTCCGGCATGCGCCGGTTGAAGGAGCGCAGGCCCGCCTCCAGGTGCGCGACGGGCAGGTGCATCTTCACGGCGGAGAGGGCACCGGCGATGGTGGAGTTGGTGTCGCCGTAGACGAGGACCCAGTCGGGCTTCTCCCGCTCCAGGACCGGGTCGAGCGCGGAGAGCACGGAGCCGGTCTGGACGCCGTGGCTGCCGGAGCCGACGCCGAGGTGGACGTCCGGGTCGGGGATGCCGAGGCCCTGGAAGAAGACGTCCGAGAGGTCGGCGTCGTAGTGCTGCCCGGTGTGCACAATGAAGTGCTCGTGCTCCGTCCCTGCGAACGCGGCCGCGATGGGCGCGAGCTTCACCAGTTGGGGACGGGCGCCGACGATGCTGATGACTTTCACTGCGCACTCTTCTTCTGGGTCAGGTCGATGAGGGGCACGGCCATGGTATGCCCGCGGCCGGCGTGCTCGGTGCCCACCCCGTCCGCCGTGACCGGTCCGGCCGGAATGCGAGATGCTAGGGTCGCGCGCGCCTGAGAAGAGGATCACTCACTCGCGGTACGGGTACGCGGTACGGGTACAGGGAAAGGTCGGCGTCAGCCATGGCGGTCTTGTTCGTGCGGAAAGCCAAGAAGCGGGCCGGCGAGCCCGCCCCAGCCGAGGAGGCGCCGCAGGCGGTCCTCGACCCGTCGGTGCCGGCGGCCACCGGCTGGCTGGTGCGCGGCAAGGACGGCCGGCTGACGGCGTACGCCCCGGGAGACGGCGGTGTGCTGCGCTGGACGGAGACCCGGCCGGGCGGCCCCCACTGGACGGGGCCCGAGCTGATCCCGGCGCCGGGACTGCTGCCGTACGTGGCGGTCGCCCAGGGCGCCGACGGCTACGTCCACCTGGTCGGGCTGCGGCGGGCGCCGCTGCCGGACGGGCGGACGGGCACCGAGGTCGTGTACGCCCTGCAGTACCAGTCGGGTCGGCCGGTGCGGGACTGGCGGCCGCTCGGGTCTCCCTATCCGGCGGACCCCTCGCTCGCCGAGCAGATGGGCCACCCGTCCGCCGTGGTCGACACCGACGGGTCGCTCAACGTCTTCGTCCGCAACGCCGGCGGCGGTGTCTGCGCCCGCAGCCAGGCGAAGACCGGCGCCTGGAACGCCTGGGTGGACCTCAAGGGCGCGGCCGTGCGGGGCACGGTGTCGGCGGCGCTCGCCGGGGACGGCCGGGTGGAGGTCCTGGCGGCGGCGTCGGACCGGCTGCTGCGCTGGGAGCGGGAGAAGCCGGGCGTCCGGTTCGAGCGGGCGCCGGACGTGTCCCTGCGGGCGGCGCCCTCCTCGGCGGCCGCGGCCGTCACGGGCGGGGACGGCGGGCTGAGCCACTTCTGGCACGACGCCGACGACCGTACGGTACGGGCCTGGCGCCCGCCGGCGGAGGCCGTCGCGGGGTCCGAGGGGTCCGAGGGCTCGCGGGGCGCGGACCCGGCGGCCGATGCGGGAGGAGCCGCGCGGCTCGGGGACGGGACGGGCACGGGTCCGGTGGCCGTGCTGCGGACGGTCGTCGACGGCCACGACTGCACGGTGGTGGCGCACCGCGACGAGGCGACGGGACGGTCGGCGCTGGCCGCGTACCCGACGGAGGAGGAGGGCGCCGGCGCCAGTTGGACGCTCACCGGCAGTCCCTGCCTGGGGGCGCCCGCGCTGGCGCTGGACGGCGCGGGGCGCGTGGTCATGGCCGTGATCGGTACGGACGGCGCGCTGTGGGTGGCCCGGCAGAAGGACGAGTCGGGGCTCGCGCTCGGCGCCTGGGGCCGCGCCTCGGCCTGAGCGGCTCCGGCACGGCTCTCCGCCGGGGGGCCGTGCCGGTCCCGTCGGGGGAGGCGGGGCGCCGTGCCGGGCCGACCGGGTCGCGTCCCGTCGGGTCGCGGGTCGCCTCCGGCCGGGTCAGGCTCACGTGCCGGTCAGGCCCCGTCCGCGGCGGACGCCCGATCCGACCCCGGGAAGGCGGGCGGCCCGTCAGGCCGCGGCCGGGGCGGGCGGCCGGTCAGGCCGGGTGGCGCAGGCGCCAGCCCTCCCAGGCCGACGCGACCATCTCGCGCACGCCGTACCGGGCCGTCCACCCCAGCTCCGCGCGGACCAGGTCGGACGAGGCCACGACACGGGCCGGGTCGCCCGGCCGGCGGGGGGCGACCTCCGGGGTGGCCGGCAGTCCGGTCACGTCCCCGATGACGTCGATCATCTCGGTCACCGAGACGCCCTCGCCGCGGCCCACGTTGAGGACGAGCGAGGCCCCCGGGTCGGCGGCGAGCCGCCGCGCGGCGGCGAGGTGCGCGGAGGCGATGTCCTCGATGTGGATGTAGTCGCGCACGCACGTGCCGTCGGGCGTGGGGTAGTCGTCGCCGAAGACCAGCGGCGCCCGGCCGGCGGTGAGCCGCTCGAAGACCATGGGCACGAGGTTGTGCGCGCCGTCGTCGGCGAGTTCGGGGGCGGCGGCGCCGGCCACGTTGAAGTAGCGCAGCGCGGCGGTCGCCATGCCGTGGGTCCGGCCGACGGCGCCGACCATCCACTCCCCCGCGAGCTTGGTCTCGCCGTACGGGTTGATGGGCCGGCAGGGGGTCTCCTCGGTGACGAGGTCGACGTCGGGCGTCCCGTACACGGCCGCCGACGAGGAGAACAGGAACCTGCCGACACCGGCCGCGACGGCGGCGTCGAGCAGGACGCGCAGGCCCTCGACGTTCTGCCGGTAGTAGAAGAGCGGCCGGGCGACGGACTCGGCGACCTGCTTCTTGGCGGCGACGTGCACGATCCCGGTGACGGCGTGCTCGCGCAGGACCCGGTCGAGGAAGTCCCGGTCGAGGACCGTGCCGGTCTCCAGCGGAACCCCGGCGGGCAGCCGGTCGGCGCGCCCGGAGCTCAGGTCGTCGACGACGACGACGCCCTCGCCGGCCCCGGCCATCGCCCGCACCACGTGCGAGCCGATGAATCCGGCGCCTCCGGTGATCATCCAGGTCATCGTGGAACCTCCTACGAGAAACGACCCTGCCCCGCCTGGCGGGGCGGGACAGGGCCTGGCGACCTCGGTCGCCGCGGGACCGGGCCGTCAGCCGCCGATGACGACGCGGCGGACGCCCTCCCAGCGGGCCGGGTCGGTGGTGCGCCGGCCGTCGACCAGGACCTTCACGTCCGGCAGGTCGGAGGCGGCCAGCTCGCGGTACTCGGCGTGGTCGGCCTGGAGGATCGCCGCGGTGACCTTCTCCCCCTTGTGGGGGGTCAGGCCGTGGGCGGCGAGCTCCTCGTCCGTGTACATCGGGTCGGAGACGTACGCGACGGCGCCGCGCGCCGTGAGGGCCTCGACGGTCGGGAAGACGCCGGAGAAGGCGGTCTCCTTCACGCCGCCGCGGTAGGCGGCGCCCAGCACGAGCACGGCGACGTCCTTCAGGTCGCCGTAGGCGGCGGCCAGCAGGTCGACGGCGTACTCGGGCATCGCGGCGTTCGCCTCGCGGGCGGAGCGGACGACGGTCGCCTCCGGGTCGTTCCACAGGTACATCCGCGGGTAGATCGGGATGCAGTGGCCGCCGACGGCGATGCCGGGCTGGTGGATGTGGCTGTAGGGCTGCGAGTTGCAGGCCTCGATGACCTTCTTGACGTCGATGTCGTTCTTGTCGGCGAACCGGGCGAACTGGTTCGCCAGGCCGATGTTGACGTCGCGGTACGTGGTCTCGGCGAGCTTGGCCAGCTCGGACGCCTCGGCGGTGCCGAGGTCCCACACGCCGTTCGGCTGCGGCAGGTCGGCGCGCTCGTCGAAGTCGAGCACCTGCTCGTAGAACTCGACGCCGCGGCGGCCGGACGCCTCGTCGATGCCGCCGACGAGCTTGGGGTAGCGGCGCAGGTCGGCGAAGACGCGGCCGGTGAGGACCCGCTCCGGGGAGAAGACGAGGTGGAAGTCCTCGCCCGCGGTGAGGCCGGAGCCCTCCTCCAGCATCGGCGCCCAGCGGGTGCGGGTGGTGCCGACCGGCAGGGTCGTCTCGTACGAGACGAGGGTGCCCGGCTTGAGGCCCTTGGCGATGGCCTTGGTGGCGGAGTCCATCCAGCCGAAGTCGGGGGTGCCCTCGGCGTCCACGAACAGCGGGACGACCACGACGACGGCCTCGGACTGCGCGACCGCGGCGGCGGTGTCGGTGGTGGCGGTGAGCAGCCCGGCGTCGACGGCCTTCTTCAGCTTGACGTCCAGGTCGTGCTCGCCGGGGAAGGGCTCGGTGCCGGCGTTGACCAGCTCCACGACCTTCTCGTTGACGTCGGCGCCGATGACCTTGTGGCCCTTGTCGGCGAACTGCACGGCGAGCGGCAGACCGATCTTGCCGAGCGCGACTACACAGATGTTCATCGGGTCAGTTTCCTCTTCACACGGGACAGGACGCGGCGCAGTCGCAGGCCGGCGCCGGGCGAGGGCTCCCAGAGCGGAGCCGTGGTGATGACCAGCCGCCCCTTGGCGTTGGCGGTGGCGGAGACGCGGTACGGGACCTTCTCGCGCCAGCGCCGGGCCAGGGGCAGCGGCACCCCCTGGGTCTTCACGGGGATCTCGTACGTCGAGCCTGCCACATCCAGGTAGGCGCGGACGCCGAGCTTGGCGCGGGCCGGCTGGAGGGCGATGCGCGCGTGCAGGTGGGTGCCGGTGCCGTCGGGTGCCGGCTCCTGGCTCGACTCGCCCCTGCGGGCGGGGAGTTCGACGCCGACGGGGACGCGTCGGCCGCCGGGCTTGTCGGTGCTCTTCGGCAGGGCCTTGGCGGCCAGGCGGACGGACGCGGTGCCGGTCTCGCCGGTGACCGGCACGCGGACGGCGAGGGAGACGGCGAGGTCGTCGCCGTTCTGCTCCCAGGCGGCGGAGACCAGGCGGGTGCCGTCGGCGAGCTGCCGGGGCACCGCCTCGCCGATCACCTCGAAGAGCCGGTCGGGCAGTCCGAGGGCCGGGTCACGGAAGCCGGGGTAGCGGACGAAGGCGCGGCCGTCCTCCAGCAGGAGCGGCGGGGCGCCGTGCGCCGCCTCGTCCTCGATGGCGCGGACGAGGTGGTCGAGGGCGCCGCGCTGGGCGAGGGCGATCCGCACCCGCCGCTTGACGTCCATGGAGTCGCGGAGCGCCTCCGTGAAGTACGCGTCGGCCAGTTCGGCGATGCCGGCGCACACCTCGGCGCGCGTCGCCGCGTCGAGGGACGGGAAGTCGTCCTGGATCAGCTTGGCGAGCTCCCAGGTGAAGTGGCGCACGAAGACCGCGTCCCGCTGCGGCCCGGCCTCGATCAGCCCCGCCGCGTGCTCCATGATCCGGGCGGTGCAGCGCAGCCGCGACAGGTGGTCGGCGCGGTAGGTGATGTTGGACGAGTCGCCGCGCTTCACCGCGTAGTAGCAGGTGTAGTCGGCGAGGACGGACACCTTCCGGGCGCGGACGCACGCCTCTATGGTGAACGGCTGGTCGGAGCCGACCGGCAGGTCCTCGGGGAAGCGCAGCTTGTGCTGCTCGACGAGGTCGCGCCGGAACAGCTTGGTGTTGGCCAGCGTGAACGGCAGCGCCGAGTCGTACAGGCTGACGTCGGGGTCGTTGCGCTGGAAGAGCGCCTGGTGGACGTAGCGGCCGTTGGTGCCGACCATCTTGCCGACGACGACGTCGGAGTCGTGCCGGTCGGCGTAGTCGACCATGCGCTCCAGGGCCTCGCGGCCGAGGTGGTCGTCGGAGCCGATGAAGTAGACGTACCGGCCGGTGGCCACCTCCAGGGCCCGGTTGCTGGGAGCAGCCGGGCCACCGGAGTTGGCCTGGTGGATGACCTTCACGACGCCGGGGTACCGCTCCGCGAAGCGGTCGAGTTCCCGGCCGCTGTCGTCGGTCGAGCCGTCGTCGACGGCCACGACCTCCAGGCGGTCCCTGCCGATGCTCTGCTTGACGAGCGAGTTCAGACACTCCGTCAGGTAGGGCATGGTGTTGTAGACCGCCACGACGACGGTGACATCAGGTCTGGTCAAGGGAGACTACCCCTACCCCTTTGCGGAGCCGTTGAGACGGACGGTGTCGCCGGTGGCGGCCGACTCCAGGACGGCCGCGGCGACCTCCACGGTACGCAGGCCCTGGCGGAGCGTGCAGATGTCGTCGGACTTGCCGAGGACGGCGTCGCGGAACAGCTCGTGCTCGACGAGGAGCGGCTCGCGCTTCGGGATGGCGTACCGGACCATGTCGCCCTCGGCGACGCCGCGGAAGGCGCGCAGGGCCTCCCACTCGGTGGCGACGGCGGCGTTGGAGTAGAAGGTCAGGTCGGCGGTGAGGGTGTCGGCGATGAAGCAGCCGCGCTCGCCGGTGACCGAGGTGAAGCGCTCCTTGAGCGGGCTCAGCCAGTTGACGAGGTGGTTGACCATCGTGCCGTCGGAGAGCTGGCCGACGGCGGAGACCATGTCCTCGTGCGGGCGGCCCGACTTGGAGACGGTGCGCGCGGCGATCGACGTGTACGTCTGGCCGGTGACCCAGCCGGTGAGGTCGATGTCGTGCGTCGCGAGGTCCTTGACGACGCCGACGTCCGCGATGCGGTGCGGGAAGGGGCCCTGACGGCGGGTGACGACCTGGAAGACGTCGCCCAGCTCGCCGGCCTCCAGGCGGGCGCGCAGCGAGCGCAGCGCGGGGTTGCACCGCTCGATGTGCCCGACGCCGGCCACCAGGTCGCGCGACTCGAACGCCTCGACGAGGCGGCGGGCGCCGTCGACGGTGTCCGCGACGGGCTTCTCGACGAGCGCGCACACGCCGGCCTCGGCCAGCTTCAGCCCGACCTCCTCGTGGAGGGCGGTCGGGCAGGCCACGACGGCGTAGTCGACGCCGAGCGCGAGCAGTTCCTCGACGGTGGCGAGGACGGGGGCGCCCTGCGCCCAGCCGTTCTTGTCGCCCATCGGGTCGACGACGCCGACGAGCTCCACGCCCTCCAGGCCGGCGAGCACGCGGGCGTGGTGGCGGCCCATGGAGCCGAGGCCGACGAGGCCGGCCCGGAGCGTTCCGGTGGCGGTCACAGCTCCTCCCCCAGGGCGTTGACGGCGGTGACGATCCGCTCAAGGTCGTCCTGGGTGAGGGACGGGTGGACGGGGAGGGAGACGACCTCGGCGGCCGCCTTCTCCGTCTCCGGCAGGTCCCAGTCGCGGCCGGCCTTCTGGTCCGGCTCCCAGTACGGCTTGAGGCGGTGGATCGGCGTCGGGTAGTACACGGCGTTGCCGATGCCCGCCTCGGTCAGCTTCGCCATGGCGGCGTCGCGGTCGCCGCGGACGCGGATCGTGTACTGGTGGAAGATGTGGCGCGCGCCCTCGGCGACCACGGGGGTCACCACGCCGGGCGCGGAGATGTGCTCGGTGAGGTACGCGGCGTTGGCGATGCGCTGCTCGGTCCAGCCGTGCAGCTTGGCCAGCTGGACGCGGCCGACCGCGGCGGCGACGTCGGTCATGCGCATGTTGGCGCCGACGATCTCGTTGGCGTACCGCTGCTCCATGCCCTGGTTGCGCAGGAGGCGCAGGGTGCGGGCGACCTCGGCGTCGCCGACCGAGACCATGCCGCCCTCCAGGGAGTGCATGTTCTTGGTCGGGTAGAAGCTGAAGGTGCCACCGGCGCCGAAGGCGCCCACGGGGGTGCCGTGGAGGGCCGCGGCGTGGGCCTGGCAGGCGTCCTCGACGACGGCCAGCTTGTGCTTGTCGGCGATGGCCATGATCTTGTCCATCGCGGCCGGGTGGCCGTACAGGTGCACCGGCATGATCGCGACCGTGCGCGGGGTGATGGCGGCCTCGACGGCGGCCGGGTCGAGGCAGAACGACTCCGGCTCGATGTCGGCGAAGACGGCGTCGGCCCCGACGAGGCGGACCGCGTTCGCGGACGCGGCGAAGGAGAACGACGGCACGATGACCTCGTCACCCGGGCCGATGTTCAGGGCCATCAGAAGGAGGTGCAGCGCCGAGGTGCCCGAGTTGACGGCGACGCAGTGGCGGCCGTCGACCAGCTCCGCGAAGCTCTCCTCGAAGGCGGCCACCTCTGGGCCCTGTACGACGCGGCCGCTGCGCAGTACGCGTACGGCTGCCTCGATCTCCTCTTCACCGATGACCGGGCGGGCAGCGGGGATGGGCTGCTCGTTGACGCTCGGCATGGACGTCCTCCTTGAACACCGCAAGAGCTCTTCGTGGCAGAGGTCCGGGGTGTGCGTACGTCTCGTCGAGAGCGCGCGCTAGCCCCTCCGGCGCGATGCCGACGCCCTACCGATGACGGCCGGGACGGGTCCGGCCCGGAACCGAGTCCACACCTCCCGCGCGCTCCGGTGGGGACCGGCGGACGGCATCGACCGGCGTCACATTATCAGGAATGACTCTGCCAATTTCCGGGCGGTTAAGGGCCCGAAGCATCGATTCCGAAACGAAAGCGGTGCCCCGCCCCGCACGAATGCGGGGCGGGGCACTGATCATTTCAGCCGGTCTTCACCGGGTGTTCAGTCCTCCGTGACCGCCGTCACGGTGGCCGGGGCCGTCTTCTCGGCGGCCACGGTCTTCTTCGCCGTCTTGGCCGTCTTGGCCGTCTTGGCCGTCTTGGACGCCGACTTGGTGGCCGTGGCCTTCTTGGCGGTCGTCTTCTTCGCCGCCGTCTTCTTCGCCGCCGTCTTCTTGGCGGCGGTCTTCTTCGCCGTCGCCTTCTTGGCGGTCTTCCGTGCCGGGGCCGCGTCCTCCGCTGCCGCGTCCCCACCGCCCTCGGGGGCCTCGGGGGCCTTGGGGGCTTCGGCGACCTCGGCGGGCGCCTCGGCGGCGGTGGCCGGAGCGGCCACGACGACGATCGCGGCCTCCTGGGCCCCTGCCGGGGAGCCGGCGGGGGACGTCACCTTGCGGACCACCCGGCGGCGCGGGCGGGGCGGCGCGGCCTCGGCGGCCGGCTCGCCCGCCCCCGCGGGCTCCTCCGCGGCGGCCGGCGCCTCGGGAGCGGCGGGCTCGGCCGCCACGACCACGGCGACGGCCTCGGCGGCCTGGGGCGCACCGGCCGGAGCCGAGGCCCGACGGGTCGCCCGGCGACGGGTACGGCCCTGCGGCGCGGCCTCCTCGACCGGCTCCGCGGCGACCGGCGCCTCGACGGCCTCGACCTGCGGCTCCTCGACCCGCGCGGGCTCGGCCTGCGGCTCCTCGGCCACCGGCTCCGGCACCACGACCGGGTCGGCCACCGGCACCACCGGCGTCTCCACGACGGCCTCGGCCTCGGGGGACCTCGGGGCGCCGGCCGGAGCCGACGCCCGGCGCGAGGCCCGGCGGCGCGAGCGGCCACGGGTCGCCGCGGCCTCGGCCTCGGCGGCGCTGGAGTACAGCTCCTCGTCCGGGGCGAAGGCCGGCTCGGGCTCGGCGACCGGGGCGTGCACGGAGTCCGGGGCCTCGTCGACGGTCGTCTCGTCGTACTCGACCGCCTCGACGTGCTCGTGCGGCTGCTCGGCACCGCCGCGGCCGCGCTTGCGGGCGCGCTTGCCGCCGCCACCGCCACCACCGCCCGTGGCGGTCGGCTGCTCCATGTGGACGATGACGCCGCGGCCGTTGCAGTGGACGCACGTCTCGGAGAACGACTCCAGCAGGCCCTGGCCGACCCGCTTGCGGGTCATCTGGACCAGGCCCAGCGACGTGACCTCGGCCACCTGGTGCTTGGTGCGGTCGCGGCCCAGGCACTCCAGCAGCCGCCGCAGCACGAGGTCGCGGTTGGACTCCAGCACCATGTCGATGAAGTCGATGACGACGATGCCGCCCAGGTCGCGCAGGCGCAGCTGGCGGACGATCTCCTCGGCCGCCTCCAGGTTGTTCCTGGTGACGGTCTCCTCGAGGTTGCCGCCCTGGCCGGTGAACTTCCCGGTGTTGACGTCGACCACGATCATGGCCTCGGTCTTGTCGATCACCAGCGAACCGCCGGACGGCAGCCAGACCTTGCGGTCCAGCGCCTTCATCAGCTGCTCGTCGATCCGGTACGACGCGAAGACGTCGACCTCGGAGGTCCAGCGCTGGAGCCGGTCGGCGAGGTCGGGGGCGACGTGCGAGACGTACCCGTGGATGGTCTCCCACGCGTCGTCGCCGCTGACGATGACCTTCGAGAAGTCCTCGTTGAAGATGTCGCGGACGACCCGGACGGTCATGTCCGGCTCACCGTAGAGGAGGGTCGGGGCGTTGCCGCTCTTCGCCTTCTCCTGGATCTCCTCCCACTGCGCCTGCAGCCGCTCGACGTCGCGGCGCAGCTCGTCCTCGCTGGCGCCCTCGGCCGCGGTGCGGACGATGACGCCGGCGTCCTCGGGGACGATCTTCTTGAGGATGGTCTTCAGCCGGGCGCGCTCGGTGTCGGGCAGCTTGCGGCTGATGCCCGTCATCGAGCCCTCGGGCACGTAGACCAGGTAGCGGCCGGGCAGGGAGACCTGGCTGGTGAGTCGGGCGCCCTTGTGGCCGATGGGGTCCTTCGTCACCTGGACGAGGACGGGCTGGCCGGACTTGAGGGCGGCCTCGATGCGGCGCGGCCCGTGGGCCATGCCGAGCGCCTCGAAGTTGACCTCGCCGGCGTACAGGACGGCGTTGCGGCCCTTGCCGATGTCGACGAACGCGGCCTCCATGGACGGCAGGACGTTCTGGACCTTGCCCAGGTAGACGTTGCCGACGTACGAGGTGGCCTGCTCCTTGTTGACGTAGTGCTCGACGAGCACGTTGTCCTCGAGGACGCCGATCTGCGTGCGGTCGCCGTTCTGGCGGACGACCATGACGCGCTCGACGGCCTCGCGGCGGGCGAGGAACTCGGCCTCCGTGATGATCGGCACGCGGCGGCGGCCCTGCTCGCGGCCCTCGCGGCGGCGCTGCTTCTTCGCCTCCAGGCGCGTGGAGCCCTTGATGGACTGCACCTCGTCCGCGCCCGTGCCGGGCTCGGCCTTCTCGCGGGCGGGGCGCGGCTCGCGGACCTTGACGACCGTGCGGACGCCGTCGTCCTCGGCGGCCGGCTCGGCGTCGCCGGACGGCTCACCGCTGCGGCGGCGACGGCGGCGACGGCGGCGCGAGCTGCTGGTGCCGGCGGCGGACGGGGTGGCGTCGCCGGCCTCGTCCTCGTCGTCCTCGGGCTCGTCGTCGGTGTCCGCGTCGTGGTCCGCGTCGGCGGTGCCGCCCTGCGGGGCGTCCGTGTCGTGCTCGTCGATGTCGTGCTCGTCGGCGTCGGCCGACTCGCCGCGGCGGCGACGGCGGCCACCGCGCCGGCGGCGGCGCGAGGGGCGCTCGTCGAACTCGTCGTGCTCGTCGGCGTCGGCCTCGGCCGGCTCGGCCTCCTCCTCGGCGACGGCCTCGGCGGGCGCGGCGGGCTCCACGGCGGGGGCCGCGGGCTCGACCGGGGCGGCCTCAGCCGGACGGGTGGTGGTCTCGGCGGCCTCGGCGCGACGGCGACGGCGACGGCGACCACCGGTCTCGGGCCGCTCGGCGGGCGTCTCGACGACCGCCTCGGCGGCGGGGGTCTCGACGGTCTCGTCCGTCTCCTCGTCCACCTCCGTGGCCTGCGCGGCCTCGGCGGCGGCCGCCGCGGCGGCGGTCTCGGGGGTCTGGAACATGGGCTCGGCGAAGACCGGGGCCCGGAACACCGGCACGGCGGGCCGCGCGGCACGGCGGCCACGGGCGGTGTCGGGCTTCTGCGCGGCCTCGGCGGTGAACTGCGGGGAGGTCGCGCGGCGGCGGGCGCGGCCGCGGGAGGCGGCCTGCTCGGCGGCGACGACGGCACCCGTGTCGGAGGTGATCTGCGCGACCGTGTCGGCGGGGAGGGTCTCGCCGCTCTCGGCGCCCGCCCCGTTCTCCTCGGCGGCGGCGGCCGGCTCCGGCTGGGGCGCGGGCGCGGTGGCCTTGCGGGTGGCGCGGCGACGGGTACGGGCCGGGGCCGCCTCCTCGGCGGCGGGGGTCTCGACGGCAGGGGTTTCGACGGCCTGCTCGGCCGGGGCCTGCTCGGCGGTGACCTGCTCGACCTGCGCCTCGGGGGCGGTCCGCGCGCTCCCGGTGGACGCGGGCGCCCCGGCGGGGGCGGTGGCCTTGCGCGTGGCACGGCGGCGCGGACGGGCCGGAGCGGCCTCCTCGACGGCCGGCGCGGCCTCTTCGGCAGCCGGAGCGGCCGGGGCCTCGGGCGCGGCGGCCTCGGCGCTCCGCGGGGCCTCCACGGCCTCGGGAACCTCGACCGGGGCCGGGGCGGCAGCCGGGGCGGTGGCCTTGCGGGTGGCGCGGCGGCGCGGACGGGCCGGAGCGGCCTCCTCGACGGCCGGCGCGGCCTCTTCGGCGGGGGCCTCCACGGCGGGCGGCGCCTCGGGGGCCTCCACGGCCCGGGCGGGGGCCTCGGCGGCGGGAGCGGTGGCCTTGCGCGTGGCACGACGGCGCGGACGGGCCGGAGCGGCCTCCTCGACGGCCGGCGCGGCCTCTTCGGCAGCCGGAGCGGCCGGGGCCTCGGGCGCGGCGGCCTCGGCGCTCCGCGGGGCCTCCACGGCCTCGGGAACCTCGACCGGGGCCGGGGCGGCGGCCGGGGCGGTGGCCTTGCGGGTGGCGCGGCGGCGCGGACGGGCCGGAGCGGCGTCCGCGGTCGCCTCCGCCGGGGCGGGCTGCCCGGGCGTGTCGGCGGCCTCCGGCGCGGCCGGGGCGGCGGCGCCCGCGGTCTCCGCGGCCGTCCCCCCGCCGGCGGGCGGGCCCGCGGGGCGGGACGCGGCGCGGCGCCGGCGGCGCGGCGGCAGCGTGTCGCCGGGGCCGTTGGTGTCGTTCTCGGTGGTACCGGCGGTGCCGGTCTCGTTCGCTTCGAGCATGCGGGCGGTTCTCCCGTCACGCTCCCGGGCGCCGCGTCTGAGTCCGGTCCGGCCGCGGCACGCGCGATGCGCGGTGGCCGCCGTCCGGGGCGCGGGCGCCGCACGGGAGCTGATGTCTGGCTCGCCGGTTCCGTACGCCTTGTGCGGACGGCCTGGCGAAAGTCTCCTGTGTCTGTACGCGGCCCGACCCAGGTGGCTCCCGAGTGCCAGGGCTGCGCTTCGACGACAGCTCCTACGCGGAACCTGCACCTTCCGGCGCCGTCGCGACGGCGGGTCCGGCGGCCTTGGGTGGGGCGGCCGTGACTGCCTCGCGGTCGGGCGCGAGCGGGTCGGTCACCGTTCCGGACTCCTCGTCGAAGAGCCCCTGCGCCAGCCTGGTCACCGCTGCGGGGACCGGCGGCGCCAGGTCGGCCACAGCTCGGAGACCGGACAGGACGTCGTCGGGTCGGACGGCAGGTGTCACGTGCCGAACAACCAGCCGCAGTATCGCACAGGGGCCGTCCGCGGGCCTATCACCGGCCGCGGGAACGGTCTCGAGTCCCGCCACGGCGGCACGCGCGTCGAAGCTGCGCAGGCCGTTCTTCGTCCTGCGCTGGACCTCGACCGCGTCGGCCGCGAGGAACGCGGCGACGGCCCGTTCGGCGTCCGCGGGCTCCACCCCGTCGAGCCGCAGCTCCCACACGGAGGCGGTGAGCCGGTCGGCGAGGCCGGAGGTGCGGGCCTCGACGGCGTCGATGACGTCGAGCCCGTCGGGCAGCGACGCGTCGAGCAGTTCCCGCAGGGTGGCGGGGTCGCGGGGCGCGGTGAGCGCGATCTCCAGGTACTCGGCCTCGGAGCCGGTACCGGTCGGGGCGGCGTTCGCGTAGGACACCTTGGGGTGGGGCGTGAAACCGGCCGAGTACGCCATGGGCACCTCGGCGCGGCGCAGGGCGCGCTCGAACGCGCGCTGGAAGTCTCGGTGGCTGGTGAACCGGAGGCGGCCGCGCTTGGTGTAGCGCAGTCGGATGCGCTGCACCGCCGGTGCGGGCGGCGGGCCTTCGGGCTGTCGCTTGCCCAGTGGTTCTTCTCCTCGGTGCGGGGCGGGCGCGGTGGCGCGCCGCCCACGAAATTCGGGCGGCCCCTGGGGGTCCCGCCCGGCTCACCCCCGCTGTCGCGGGGAGATCTCGGGTGCGGGCGCCACGCCAGGTGCGGTCGTTGTCCTACCCAGGGTACGCGCCGTGACTCCGACGAGTTCCCCAGGTCGGGCCGCCGGGGCCCCGCCGGCCCGCCCGCCGCCGCCGTCCGCGGCCCCGTACGGCGACGGCCCGGCCCGGGGGTCCTCCCCCCGGGCCGGGCCGTCAGGCACGCCCACGCCGGGGCGTCACGGTGTCACGGCGTCACGGCGTCATCCCACGTCCCGGCGTCACGACGCCGGTCGTCCCGCGGTCACTTCACGACGGACAGCGGCAGCAGCTTCTTGCCGGTGGGGCCGATCTGGATGTGCGTGTCCATCTGCGGGCAGACGCCGCAGTCGAAGCACGGGGTCCAGCGGCAGTCCTCGACCTCGGTCTCGTCGAGGGCGTCCTGCCAGTCCTCCCAGAGCCAGTCCTTGTCGAGGCCGGAGTCCAGGTGGTCCCAGGGCAGGACCTCCTCGTACGTGCGCTCACGCGTCGTGTACCAGTCGACGTCCACGCCGTAGGCGGGGAGCGTCTTCTCGGCGCACTGCATCCAGCGGTCGTAGCTGAAGTGCTCGCGCCAGCCGTCGAAGCGGCCGCCGTCCTCGTACACGGCGCGGATGACGGAGCCGACGCGGCGGTCGCCGCGCGAGAGGAGGCCCTCGACGATGCCCGGCTTGCCGTCGTGGTAGCGGAAGCCGATGGAGCGGCCGTACTTCTTGTCGCCGCGGATCTTGTCGCGGAGCTTCTCCAGGCGGGCGTCGGTCTCCTCGGCGGAGAGCTGCGGCGCCCACTGGAAGGGCGTGTGCGGCTTGGGCACGAACCCGCCGATGGAGACCGTGCAGCGGATGTCGTTGGCGCCGGAGACCTCGCGGCCCTTCTGGATGACGTTCATCGCCATGTCGGCGATCTGCAGGACGTCGTCGTCGGTCTCGGTGGGCAGACCGCACATGAAGTACAGCTTCACCTGGCGCCAGCCGTTGCCGTAGGCGGTGGCGACCGTGCGGATCAGGTCCTCCTCCGAGACCATCTTGTTGATGACCTTGCGCAGGCGCTCGGAGCCGCCCTCGGGGGCGAAGGTGAGGCCGGAACGACGACCGTTGCGGGTCAGCTCGTTGGCCAGGTCGACGTTGAACGCGTCGACGCGGGTGGAGGGGAGCGACAGGCCGACCTTGTCGTCCTCGTACCGGTCCGCGAGGCCCTTGGCGATGTCACCGATCTCGGAGTGGTCCGCGGAGGACAGCGACAGCAGGCCGACCTCCTCGAAGCCGGTCGCCTTGAGACCCTTCTCGACCATCTCGCCGATGCCGGTGATGCTTCGCTCCCGCACGGGGCGCGTGATCATGCCGGCCTGGCAGAAGCGGCAGCCGCGGGTGCAGCCGCGGAAGATCTCCACGGACATCCGCTCGTGGACGGTCTCGGCGAGCGGGACGAGCGGCTGCTTGGGGTAGGGCCACTCGTCGAGGTCCATGACGGTGTGCTTGGACACGCGCCACGGCACGCCGGAGCGGTTGGGGACGACGCGACCGATGCGGCCGTCCGGCAGGTACTCGACGTCGTAGAACGCCGGGATGTACACGGAGCCGGTCTTCGCCAGCCGGAGGAGGACCTCCTCGCGGCCGCCGGGGCGGCCCTCCGCCTTCCAGGCGCGGATGATGTCGGTCATGTCGAGGACGGCCTGCTCGCCGTCGCCGATGATCGCCGCGTCGATGAAGTCCGCGATCGGCTCGGGGTTGAAGGCGGCGTGGCCGCCCGCGAGCACGATCGGGTCGTCGAGCGTGCGGTCCTTCGCCTCCAGCGGGATGCCCGCGAGGTCGAGCGCCGTGAGCATGTTGGTGTAGCCGAGCTCGGTGGAGAAGCTCAGGCCGAAGACGTCGAAGGAGCCCACCGGCCGGTGGCTGTCCACGGTGAACTGCGGCACGTCGTGCTCGCGCATCAGCGCCTCGAGGTCGGGCCACACGCTGTAGGTGCGCTCGGCGAGGACGCCCTCGCGCTCGTTGAGTACCTCGTAGAGGATCATGACGCCCTGGTTGGGCAGACCGACCTCGTAGGCGTCCGGGTACATGAGCGCCCACCGCACGTCGCAGCTGTCCCACTCCTTGACGGTGGAGTTCAACTCACCGCCGACGTACTGAATGGGCTTCTGCACGTGCGGGAGCAGAGCTTCGAGCTGGGGGAAGACCGACTCGGACATCAGAGACCTTCATGAGCGGGCAGGGGGGCGACTCTCAAGCGTACCCCGGCCCGCCGGCGGTCAGAGCCGCCGCGGTTTCCCCGCCGTGACCCTCGCCCACACCTCGGGCAGCCGCCGCTCGCAGTCGTCCGCCCGGGCCGCCTCCCGGCCGTGGAGCAGGCCCCAGGTGAAGGCCGTCTCGCCGGACGCGTGGGCCTGGATCGCCAGGTCGCGCAGGGCCTCGCGGGCGACCACGCTGTCCTGGTGCTCGCCGAGGACCTTCTGCACGGCCTTCACGCCCTTGGTGAACCGCTTGCCGCGCTTCCCGAGCGCGGGCGCGGCGGCCTCGGCGGCGTACCGGACGCGTTTGGCGGCCTTGCGGGCCTCGTGCAGGGCGACGTCCCGGTCGTGGCCGGGCGGCAGGGCGAGGGCGCGGTCGACGCGGGCGGCCAGCCGGTCGTACTCGCGCAGGACCGCCGCGGGCAGCGCCTCGTCGGCGGCGCCCGCCGCGGCCGGCCGCAGCGGCGGGTCGGCGAGGAGCGCGTCGAGGGCGTCGAGGAGGGCGGTGTACCGCTCGCCGTCGAGGACGGCGAGGGTGCGGGCACGGACCCGGACGCGACCGGCGGCGGACCAGGCGCGCAGCCGGGCGCGGACCGGTCCGAGGAGCAGCGTGACGGGGAGGGCGTCGACGTGGGAGGTGAGCCGTTCGGTGAGGACCTCCTGGTCGCGGTCGGCGCCGAGTTCGCCGGCGAGCCACTTCAGCTCGGCGGCGACCGGGTCGGTCGCGGACCGGTCCAGGAACTTGCGATAGGTGCGGAAGGCGCTGCGCAGGCGGCGGGTGGCGACGCGCATCTGGTGGACGGAGTCGGGCAGGTCCCGGCGTACCGCGGCGTCGTGGGCGGCGAGCAGGCCGGCCTGTTCGCGCAGGTGGGCGAGGAGGTGGCCGCCGGCGGTGCCGTCGGGCTCCGGGGCGCGGGGCGGTCGCCGTCCGGTGTGGTCGAGCGCCTTGGCGAGCTTGGACGAGGCGCGGGAGGGCGCCAGTCCCTTCTTGCGCAGTCGCTTGTCGACGGCGTCGAGGAACGCGGGGTCGGCGCCGTCGGCGAGCTCGACCTCGATCTCGGTCCACTCGACCGTGCCGCCGTCGCCGCCGGCGAGGCGCTCGGCGCGGACGGTGTCGGTGCTCGCCTCGGCGAGCAGCGCGCCCCGCTCGTCGACGAGGTGGCGCACGTCCCGGTGGGAGCGGAGCCGTACGAGCGGGACGAGCGCGGCCCCGCGGGTGCGGGCCCGTACGAGGTCGGCGAGGTCGCGCGGGACGTCGTCCGCCAGCGGGGCGTGCACTTCGTCGCGGACGCCGGGGGCGACCGGCAGCTTCAGGTGCCATCCGGCGTCGGCGCCACCGGTGCGGCGGCGCAGGGTGACGGAGGCCGCGGCGAGGCGCAGGTCGGGGGTGTCGTAGTAGACGGCGTCCAGCTCGGCGACGCCCCGGTCGAGGACGGCCGCGACCCCGCGCACCGCGGTGAGGTCCGGCAGCCGCGTGCCGGGTTCGGCTTCGTACTTCCGCTCGATCTCACGCTTCGCATCCGCCACCATGTCCTTCCAGGTGCCCCGGAACGGCCTGGCCATGCGGCCCCGGGCGGCTGCCCCGCGCCGGGCGACGGCCCGGCAGGCACGCACGCGCCGGGCGCGGCACGGCAGGCCCGGCACGCGCCGGGCGGCAGGGGGCCCGACCGGATCGGCGGGACGCCCCTAGGCGGCCAGTGGTCGCTGCACCCGGATCGACTGGAGCAGCCCGACCGCCACCCAGACGGCGAACATCGACGAGCCGCCGTACGAGACGAACGGCAGCGGCAGGCCCGCGACCGGCATGATGCCGAGGGTCATGCCGATGTTCTCGAAGGACTGGAACGCGAACCAGGCGATGATGCCGGCGGCGACGATCGTGCCGTACAGCTCGGTCGTCTCGCGGGCGATGCGGCAGGCCCGCCAGAGGACCACGCCGAGCAGGGCGATGATCACGCCGGCGCCGAGGAAGCCGAGCTCCTCGCCGGCGACGGTGAAGATGAAGTCGGTCTGCTGCTCGGGGACGAACTGGCCGGTCGTCTGGTGGCCGTTGAAGAGGCCGGCGCCGTACAGGCCGCCGGAGCCGATGGCGATGCGGGCCTGGTTGGTGTTGTAACCGACGCCGGCCGGGTCGAGCTCGGGGTTGGCGAACGCGGCGAAGCGGTTGAGCTGGTACTCGTCGAGGACGCCGAGCGCGGCGACGAGGACGGCGCCGGCCACCCCGGCACCGATCAGGCCGAGGATCCAGCGGTTGGAGGCGCCGGAGGCGAGGAGCACGCCGAGGACGATCACCACCATCACCATGACGGAGCCGAGGTCCGGCATCAGCATCACGATGGCCATGGGGAGGACGGCGACGAGCAGGGACTTGGCGACGGTGCGGTGGTCGGGGTGCAGCTGGTCCCCGGCGTCGACGCGGGCCGCGAGGAGCATCGCCATGCCGAGGATGATCGTCACCTTGACGAACTCGGAGGGCTGGAGGGAGAAGCCCCCGCCGAGGACGATCCACGCGTGGGCGCCGTTGATGGTCGCGCCGAGCGGGGTGAGGACGAGCAGCACCAGCACCACGGAGATGCCGTACAGGAACGGGACGGCGCCGCGCAGGGTGCGGTGGCCGAGCCAGACCGTCCCGACCATGAGGGCGAAGCCGATGCTCGTGTTGAGCAGGTGCTTGAAGAGGAACGAGTACGGGTCGCCCTGGTTGAGTTCGGTGCGGTTGCGGGTGGCGGACCACACGAGCAGCGCGCCGATCAGGGACAGGGCGAGCGAGGAGAAGAGCAGCGGCCAGTCGAGCCGGCGCACGAGGGAGTCGCGGGCGGTGAGCCGGGCCCACAGCCCGCCGCGCTCGGGTGCGTAGCGGGGGACGGAGAAGGTGTTGGTTCCGGGCATGGTGGCGCTCAGTCCCTCCAGACCGGTGGGCCGGCGAGGCCCGGTTGTCCGTCGCCCGTGCCCTGGCCGTCCTTGGGCTTCTGCGCTTCGGGGTCGTACGGCTTGACGGTGGGGGCCTCGATGGAGCCGTCCGGCTGGATCTTCGGCAGGGTCTTCTGCGGCGTGGGCAGCAGGGCGCGCTTGAGGTCCTGGTTGCCCGCGTCGTCGAGGCCGTAGAGGGCGTCGTAGATGTTGCGGACGGCGGGGCCGGAGGCGCCGGAGCCGGTGCCGCCCTGGGAGATCGTCATGACGATGGTGAACTCGTCGGTGTAGGTGGCGAACCAGGACGTCGTCTGCTTGCCGTAGACCTGGGCGGTGCCGGTCTTCGCCCGCATGGGGATCTTGTCCTGGGGCCAGCCCTCGAACCGCCAGGCGGCGGTGCCGCCGGGCTCGACGACGGAGCGCAGGCCCTTGTCGAGGTCGCTGACGGTCTGGGCGTCGACGGGCAGCCGGCCGCGGCGCTTGGGCGTGATCTCCTCGATCCTCTTGCCGTCGGGGCTGATCACGGCCTTGCCGATGGTGGGTTCGAAGAGGGTGCCGCCGTTGCTGATCGCGGCGTAGGCGGTGGCCATCTGGATCGGGGTGACGAGGACGTCGCCCTGGCCGATGGCGTAGTTGATGCTGTCGAACGCCTTCAGCTGGTTGCCTTCCAGGCAGCTCTCGTAGGCGATCTGCTCGACGTAGCTGCCGCCCTTCTTGCCCTGCCGGCACCAGGCGTCCTTGTTGGCCTGCCAGAACCGCTGCTTCCAGTGGCGGTCGGGGATGCGGCCGGTGACCTCGTTGGGCAGGTCGATGCCGGTCTCGGCGCCGAGCCCGAAGTCGTGGGCGGTCCGGTAGAACCAGTCGTGGGCGTCCTTCTTCGGCTTGAGGCCGCCGTCCTTCTGCCACTCCTTGTGCCCGAGGGCGTAGAAGACGGTGTTGCAGGAGAACTTGAGGGCGTCGCCGAGGGAGATGGGGCCGTGCCCCTTGGACTCGAAGTTGGCGAAGCTGCGGCCGCCGAGGCTGTAGGAGCTGCTGCAGTTGTACCGGCCGTCGAAGGGGTAGCCGGCCCGCACGGCGGCGCTCGCCGAGATCACCTTGAAGATGGAGCCGGCCGGTGCCTGGCCCTGGATGGCCCGGTTGAGCAGCGGGTAGTTGGAGTTCTTGCCGGTGAGCTTCGCGTACTCCTTGCCGGAGATGCCGCCGACCCAGGCGTTGGGGTCGTAGTCGGGCTGGGACGCCATGGCGACGACCCGGCCGGTCTTGGACTCCATGACGACGACGGCGCCCGCATCGGCCTTGTACGGGCGGCCGGTGATCCGGTCGGTCTCCTTGCGGACGGTCTGCATCGCCTGGTGCAGCTCGTACTCGGCGACGGCCTGGACCCGGGCGTCGATGCTGGTGACGACGGTGGAGCCGGGCCGGCCCGGGTCGCTCTCCGCCTCGCCGAGGACCCGGCCGAGGTTGTCGACCTCGTACCGGGTGACGCCGGCCTTGCCGCGCAGCGCCTTGTCGTACGTGCGCTCCAGTCCGGAGCGGCCCACCTGGTCGGAGCGGAGGAACGGCGAGTCGCTGTCCTTGGCCTCCTCGATCTCCGCGTCGGTGACGGGCGAGAGGTAGCCGAGGACCTGCGAGGTGCGGGCCTTGCCGGGGGCCGGGTAGCGGCGTACGGCGGTGGGTTCCGCGGTGATGCCGGGGAAGTCCTCGGCGCGTTCGCGGATCTGGAGGGCCTGCTGGGTGGTGGCCGAGTCGGTGACGGGGATGGGCTGGAAGGGCGAGCCGTTCCAGCACGGCTGGGGGGTCTTGGAGTCGCAGAGGCGGATCTTGTCCATGACCTCCTTGGGCTTCATGCCCAGGACGCCCGCGAGCCGGGTGAGGACGGCCCTGCCGTCGTCCTTCATCTTCATCAGCTCGGTGCGGGACGCGGAGACCACGAGGCGGGTCTCGTTGTCGGCGAGGGGCACGCCGCGGGCGTCGAGGATGGAGCCGCGGACGGCGGGCTGGACGACCTGCTGGACGTGGTTGTTGCGTGCCTCGTCGGTGTACTCCTTGCCCTGCCGGATCTGGAGGTACCAGAGCCGGCCGAGGAGGGTGAGGAGGAGGGAGAAGACGAGGACCTGGATGACGACGAGGCGGATCTGGACGCGCGGGGTGCGGCCCGTCTCCGGGATGTTGCTCATGACTCCCTCCCCTGGGTGTGTCGACGCGCACGGGTCGCCGGTGTCACCCGGACCGCTCCGGTCGGCCTCACAGGCGCTTGACCCCCTTGATGCGGGCCGCGCGGGCCGCCCTGCCGCGGGCGGCCCTGGTCCGCAGTCCGCCGCGCAGTCCGCCGCCGCGCCGGTCGCCGACGCGCAGCCCCGTGCCGGAGGCGATCCAGCCGGAGGTGACGTCGCCGGCGGTGGTGGTCGACTCGGCGAGCGGGTCGTTGTCGGCCCGCCGGGCGAGCGCCATGATCCACGGCACGGTGAACGGGGCGAGGAGCAGGTCGTAGACGACGGCCGTGAGGATGAGCGAGACGAGGCCGACGTGGCGCGCCCCGGTGTCCCCGACGAGCGCGCCGACGCCCGCGTACAGCAGCGTCGAGCCGACCGCGGCGGCGACGACCATGACCATGGGGCCGGCGGCGGACCGCGGCTGGCCGTTCTCGGGCTTGGTGAGGCCGGCGACGTAGCCGATGACGCAGAGCACGAGGGCGTAGCGGCCGACGGCGTGGTCGGCGGGCGGGGCCAGGTCGGCGAGGAGGCCGGCGCCGAAGCCGATGAGCGCGCCGCTCACGTGCCCGTACACGAGGGCCAGGGCGAGGACGGTCAGCAGGACCAGGTCGGGTACGGCGCCGGGCAGCTGGAGGCGGGCGAGGACGGAGACCTGGACGACGAGGGCGACGATGACGAGGGTGGTGGAGAGCAGGATCCGGTTGAAGCGCATGGGACTACTCCTGCTCCTGCTCGTCGGTGCGGGCGGTCACGCCGGGCTGCGCCTCCGTCTGCCCCTCCCGCTCCCCCTGCGGCCGGTCGCCCTCGGCGGCCTCGGCGTTCGGGGACGGGGTGACCGTGACGGTGACGGTCGGGGCGGGCTTCGGCTTGGCGGGCAGGACCGTGTCGCGCGGGTCGGTGCGCGGCGGCTGGACGACGACGCCGACGATGTCGAGGCGGCTGAACGCGGCGTAGGAGCGGACGAACAGCCGGCGGGTCAGGTCGCCGCTGGACGGGTCGACGCGGATGACCTCGCCGACCGGGACGCCGGGGACGAACGGCCGGTCGGCCTGCGAGCCGAAGGTGACGAGCCGGTCGCCGGGCCGCACCTTGGCCTTGCCGTTGAGGAGCTGTACGGAGAGCGGGCGCTCGCCCTGGCCGGTGGCGAAGCCCAGCTCGTTGGTGCGCTCTATGCGGGTGCCGACGGTGAAGTCCGGGTCGTTGGCGAGGAGCACGGTGGCGGTGGAGGGGCCGACGGTGGTGACGCGGCCGACGAGGCCGTCGCCGTTGACGACGGTCATGTCGCGGCGGATGCCGTCGTGGGAGCCGGCGTCGATGGTGACCGTCCAGGAGAAGCCCTGCGCGGCTCCTATGGCGATGACTTCGGCCGCCTTGATGCCGTACTGGCCGGCGCCGGCCGTGCGCAGCAGCTTGTCGAGTTCGCGGACCCGGTTGCGGTTGCGGTCGTCGCTGCCGAGTCTCACCTTCAGCTCGGCGTTCTCCCGCTCCAGGCGTGCGATGCGGCTGTGGCGCTCGCCCGAGTCCCGCACGGCCCCGATGGCGTTGCCGATCGGGTCGACCGCGGACGCGACGCCGTTCTCGACCGGGCCGAACACGGTGGCGGCGGCCCGCCGGGCTCCGTCGACGGGCGACTCCTCGCCGCCGCGGATGTCGACCGTGATCAGTGCGAACGCCACGGCGACCAGCAGCGCCAGGAGCAGCCGGCTCTCTTTCGTGTCCCTCACGTGGGGCGGCCGTACCTTCCTCGTAGGAATGTTCATGCCGTTATACCAACGATCAGCCGTACGGGTCCGACAGCACCCGTACGGCTGACCGCGTCCGCCGTTACCTGCGGGGCTGGGCGTCCAGGACCTGCTGGAGCGCCTCGAACTCCTCCACGCACTTGCCGGAGCCGAGGGCCACGGAGTCGAGCGGGTCCTCGGCGATGTGGATCGGCATGCCCGTCTCGCGGCGCAGCCGCTCGTCGAGGCCGCGCAGCAGGGCGCCGCCGCCGGTGAGGACGATGCCGCGGTCCATGACGTCGCCGGAGAGCTCCGGCGGGCACTTGTCGAGGGTGGTCTTCACGGCGTCGACGATGGCGTTGACGGGTTCCTCGATGGCCTTGCGGACCTCGCCGGCCGAGATGACGACGGTCTTCGGCAGGCCGGAGACGAGGTCACGGCCGCGGATCTCGGTGTGCTCGTCCTCGCCGAGGTCGTACGCCGAGCCGATGGTGATCTTGATCTGTTCGGCGGTGCGCTCACCGAGGAGGAGGCTGTACTCCTTCTTGATGTGCTGGATGATCGCGTTGTCCAGCTCGTCGCCGGCGACGCGGATGGACTGTGCCGTGACGATTCCCCCGAGGGAGATCACGGCGACCTCCGTGGTGCCGCCGCCGATGTCGACCACCATGTTGCCGGTGGCCTCGTGGACGGGCAGGCCGGAGCCGATGGCGGCGGCCATGGGCTCCTCGATGATGTGCACCTGGCGGGCACCGGCCTGCGTCGACGCCTCGATCACGGCGCGGCGCTCGACCCCGGTGATACCGGAGGGCACGCAGACGACGACCCGGGGGCGGGCCAGATAACGGCGCTTGTGGATTTTCAGGATGAAGTAGCGGAGCATCCGCTCGGTGATCTCGAAGTCGGCGATCACGCCGTCCTTCAGCGGCCGTACGGCGACGATGTTGCCGGGGGTCCGGCCGATCATCTTCTTCGCTTCCGCGCCGACCGCCAGGATGCCACCGGTGTTGGTGTTGATGGCGACGACCGACGGCTCGTTGAGGACGATGCCGCGACCCCTGACGTACACCAGCGTGTTGGCGGTCCCGAGGTCGACAGCCATGTCACGGCCGATGAACGACATAGAGTTCCCCTTGTTTCCCATGAGGAGCGTCGGGCCTTCCCATAGAGCGTTGACGGCTTCTCAGGACGGCGCGCTGGATCGTGTGGAGCGGAGGATTCCATCGTAGTGCCGCCTACGCGAACACCGCGCGGTGGTCCGCCTCTGTATAGGTGACGAGGTGTCGGACCGATGCGTTCCCGATCATCGTCGTCATATGCCGGGGGGCGACCGAAATTCCATCGGTCGCCCCAGGGCGAGAGCGCTGTATGGCTGACAACAGGTCAGGAAAGACCGGGGAAGAAAATCTTCAGTTCCCGAATGGCGGACTCCTCCGAGTCCGAGGCGTGGATCAGGTTCTCGCGGACGATCGTGCCGTAGTCGCCCCGGATGGAGCCGGGCGCCGCGGCGATCGGGTCGGTCGGGCCGGCCAGCCGGCGCACACCCTCGATGACCCGCTCGCCCTCGACGACCAGCGCGACGACGGGGCCGGAGGACATGAAGGCGACGAGCGGCTCGTAGAAGGGCTTGCCCTGGTGCTCGCCGTAGTGCTGCTCCAGCGTCTCCTGGTCCAGCGTGCGCAGCTCCAGCGCGGTGATGCTCCAGCCGGCCTTGCGCTCGATACGGCCGATGATCTCGCCGATCAGGCCACGGCGGACGGCGTCGGGCTTGAGCAGGACGAGCGTGCGCTCGGTCATGGTGTGCGGCTCCTTGCAGGCCGGGGTGTGCGGTTCCGCCCGAGGTTACCCGGTGTGACCGGCGCCCCGGCACCCGGCTCCGGGTACGGCCCGCGACGCCCCTCCGGGCGTCCCCCGTCCGGGTCGCGGAGCGCCGGAACGGGTCGGGGGCCGCGAGCCCGGCCCGATCCGAAGGACAGGCCCTACGGGGCCTCGGCGGTCTCCGCCGCCGCCCAGCGGGCCTTCGCCTCGTCGATCCGGCGGCCGTAGTGGATCGACGCCCACCACAGCCCCGCGAAGACGATGCCGAGGAAGAACATGACCGGCACGACGAAGCCGCTCGCCACGAGGGCGATCTGCAGCGCCCAACCCAGCTGGACGCCGCCCGGTCGGGTGAGCATCCCGCACAGCAGGACGGAGAGCAGCATCGCGACGCCGCACACCGTCCACACCGTGCCCGTGGAGAGGCTGTCGTCCTTCATGGCCACCAGCCCGGCGAAACCGATGACGAAGAACTCGCCGATCAGAGTCGAGGCGCAGAGCGTACGCATCGTGTCAGCCCTTCCGCAGGAGCAGCCGGGCTTCCCCGACCGTGATCACCGAACCCGTCACCAGCACGCCCGCGCCCGCGAACTCGCCCTCTTCCTCGGCGAGCGTGATCGCCGCCTCCAGGGCGTCGTCGAGGCGCGGCTCGACGACGACCCGGTCCTCGCCGAAGACCTCGACCGCCACCGCGGCGAGGGCGTCGGGGTCCATGGCGCGGGGGGTGGAGTTCGCCGTGACGACGACCTCCGCGAAGATCGGCTCGAAGGCCTCGAGCACGCCGCGCACGTCCTTGTCCGCGCTCGCGCCGACCACGCCGATCAGCCGCGAGAAGCCGAACGCCTCCTGCACGCCCTCCGCGGCGGCACGCGCCCCGGCGGGGTTGTGCGCGGCGTCGAGGACGACGGTCGGGCTGCGCCGGACGACCTCCAGGCGGCCCGGCGACGCCACCGACGCGAACGCCCGGCGGACGGTGTCGAGGTCCAGCGGGCGGGCCTGCTGCGCGCCGATCCCGAAGAACGCCTCGACCGCGGCGAGCGCCACCGCGGCGTTGTGCGCCTGGTGCGCGCCGTACAGCGGCAGGAAGACGCCGTCGTACTCGCCGCCCAGGCCGCGCAGCGTCAGCAGCTGGCCGCCGACGGCGACCTCACGGGCGACGACGCCGAACTCCATGCCCTCGCGGGCGACGGTCGCGTCGACGTCCACGGCCTTCTTGAGCAGCACCTGCGCCGCGTCCACCGGCTGCTGCGCCAGGATGACGGTGGCGCCCTCCTTGATGACGCCGGCCTTCTCGCCGGCGATCTCCGCGGGGGTGCCGCCCAGCCGGTCGGTGTGGTCGAGCGAGATCGGCGTGACGACGGCGACGGAGGCGTCGATGACGTTCGTCGCGTCCCAGGTGCCGCCCATGCCCACCTCGACGACGGCCGCGTCGACCGGGGCGTCGGCGAAGGCGGCGTACGCCATCGCGGTGAGGACCTCGAAGAACGACAGCCGGTGCTCCTGGCCGCCGTCGACCAGGTCGAGGTACGGCTGGACGTCCCGGTAGGTCTCGACGAAGCGCTCGGCGCTGATCGGGGCGCCGTCGAGGCTGATCCGCTCGGTGATCATCTGGACGTGCGGCGAGGTGTACCGGCCGGTGCGCAGGTCGAACGCGCCGAGCAGCGCCTCGATCATGCGCGCCGTGGACGTCTTGCCGTTGGTGCCGGTGATGTGGACGGAGGGGTAGGCGCGCTGGGGGTCGCCGAGGACGTCCATGAGGGCGGCGATCCGCCGGACGGACGGCTCCAGCTTGGTCTCGCCCCAGCGGGTCGAGAGCTCCTGCTCGACCTCGCGCAGCGCCGCGTCGACCTCGGGGTCGGTGGGGCGCGCCGGTACGGGGTCCCCCTGGGGCGGACCGGACTGGGCGCGCAGGGTGCGGCTGCCCGCCTCGATCACCGCCAGGTCGGGGTCTCGTTCGGTCTCCGCGTCGACGATGCCGTCGAAGTCGTCGGAGGCGTCGAAGGCGTCGCCGGTCGGGTGGTCGCTGGGGTCGCTGGACGAGGGCTGCTCACTCACGCCGTCCAGTCTACGGAGCGCCGCGGCCGCGGTCCGGCCGGACCCGCGCACGCGGCGGAGGACCCGCGAGGGCCCCGGAGCCGTGCGGCTCCGGGGCCCTCGGCGGGCGGGCGGGTCAGCCCTGCGGCAGGTTCGCCAGCTGGTTGCCGATGCGGGCGATGTCCTCGTCCGCCTGGGCGAGCCGGGTGCGGATCTTCTCGACGACCTGGTCGGGCGCCTTGGCGAGGAACGCCTCGTTGCCGAGCTTCGCCTGGGCCTGGGCCCGCTCCTTCTCGGCCGCCGCCAGGTCCTTCGCCAGGCGCTTGCGCTCCGCGGCGACGTCGATCGTGCCCGACAGGTCGAGCGCGACCGTGGCGCCCGCGACCGGCAGGGAGGCGGTGGCGTGGAAGCCCTCGCCCTCCGGCTGGAGGCGCAGCAGCTGGCGGATGGCCGCCTCGTGCGGGGCGAGCTCCGTGCCGGCGAGGTCCAGGCGGGCCGGGACCTTCTGGCCGGGCTGGAGGCCCTGGTCGGAGCGGAAGCGGCGCACCTCGGTGACGACGCGCTGGACGAACTCGATCTCGCGCTCGGCCGCGTCGTCACGGAAGCCGCTGTCGCGCGGCCAGTCGGCGACGACGAGGGACTCGCCGCCCGTGAGCGTCGTCCACAGGGCGTCGGTGACGAAGGGGACGACCGGGTGCAGCAGGCGCAGCATCACGTCGAGGACCTCGCCGAGGACCCGGCCGGAGACCCGGGCCTGCTCGCCGCCCGCGAAGAACGTCGTCTTCGACAGCTCGACGTACCAGTCGAAGACCTCGTCCCACGCGAAGTGGTAGAGCGCGTCGGAGAGCTTCGCGAACTCGAAGTCCTCGTAGAACGCGTCGACTTCGGCGACCGTCTTGTTCAGGCGGGAGAGGATCCACCGGTCCGTGGCGGACATCCGCGACGGGTCCGGCAGCGGGCCCTCGACCGTCGCGCCGTTCATCAGCGCGAAGCGGGTGGCGTTCCAGATCTTGTTGGCGAAGTTCCGGGAGGCCTGGACCCAGTCCTCGCCGATCGGGACGTCGGTGCCGGGGTTGGCGCCGCGGGCGAGGGTGAAGCGGACGGCGTCGGAGCCGTACGCGTCCATCCAGTCCAGCGGGTCGACGACGTTGCCGAAGGACTTCGACATCTTCTTGCCGCGCTCGTCGCGGACGAGGCCGGTCAGCGCGATGGTCTTGAAGGGGACCTCGCCGTCCATCGCGTACAGGCCGAACATCATCATCCGGGCGACCCAGAAGAAGATGATGTCGTGGCCCGTGAGCAGGACGTCGGTCGCGTAGAACTTCTCCAGGTCCGGGGTGTGCTCCGGCCAGCCGAGCGTGGAGAACGGCCACAGGCCGGAGGAGAACCACGTGTCCAGGACGTCCGTGTCCTGCGTCCAGCCCTCGCCCGTCGGGGCCTCGTCGTCCGGTCCGACGCACACGACCTCGCCGTTCGGCCCGTACCAGACGGGGATGCGGTGGCCCCACCAGAGCTGGCGCGAGATGCACCAGTCGTGCATGTTGTCGACCCAGTCGAAGTACCGCTTCGACATGTCCTCCGGGTGGATCTTCACCCGGCCGTCGCGGACCGCGTCACCGGCGGCCTGCGCGAGCGGGCCGACCTTGACCCACCACTGCATCGACAGGCGCGGCTCGATGGTGGTCCGGCAGCGGGAGCAGTGGCCCACGGAGTGGACGTACGGCCGCTTCTCGGCGACGATCCGGCCCTGCTCGCGCAGCGCGCCGACGACGGAGGAGCGCGCCTCGAACCGGTCCAGGCCCTGGAAGGGGCCGTGGACGGTGATGACGCCGCGCTCGTCCATGATGGTCAGGGACTCCAGGCCGTGGCGCTGGCCGATGGCGAAGTCGTTCGGGTCGTGCGCCGGGGTCACCTTGACGGCGCCGGTGCCGAACTCCGGGTCGACGTGCGCGTCGGCGACGACGGGGATCGTACGGTCCGTCAGCGGCAGCTTGATGCGCTTGCCCACCAGGTGCCGGTACCGCTCGTCGTCCGGGTGGACGGCGACGGCCGTGTCGCCGAGCATCGTCTCGGCGCGGGTGGTGGCGACGACCAGGCTGTCCTCGCCCTCGCCGTACCGGATGGAGACGAGCTCGCCGTCGTCCTCCTGGTACTCCACCTCGATGTCCGAGATGGCGGTCAGGCAGCGCGGGCACCAGTTGATGATGCGCTCGGCGCGGTAGATCAGCTCGTCGTCGTAGAGCTTCTTGAAGATGGTCTGGACGGCCTTCGACAGGCCCTCGTCCATCGTGAACCGCTCGCGCGACCAGTCGACGCCGTCACCGAGGCGGCGCATCTGGCCGAGGATCCGGCCGCCGTACTCCTCCTTCCACTGCCAGACCCGCCGGACGAACTCCTCGCGGCCCAGGTCGTGGCGGGACTTGCCCTCCTCGGCGAGCTGCTGCTCGACCTTGTTCTGGGTGGCGATGCCGGCGTGGTCCATGCCGGGCAGCCACAGCGCCTCGTACCCCTGCATGCGCTTGCGGCGCGTGAGGGCGTCCATGAGGGTGTGCTGGAAGGCGTGGCCCAGGTGGAGGCTGCCGGTGACGTTCGGCGGCGGGATGACGATGGTGTAGGCGGGCTTGGAGCTGGTCGCCTCGGCCGTGAAGTAACCGCGCTCCACCCAGCGCTCGTACAGCTTCCCCTCTACCTCGGCCGGCGCGTACTGGGTCGGCAGTTCGGGGACGGATGCGGGCTGCTGCTGAGTGTTCTCGGTCACCGGGCCAGTTTAGAGGTGTCACAGGCGCGTACTGAAACGGGAATGTTCCGTGACGGTGTGCACCCCGGCGGCCTTGGCGGGGCCCGCTTCGGCCACTATGTGGGGAACGATTGAACGTCTGGATGGGGGAACCCTTCGATGAGCTACAACCAGCCGGGCCCGTACGGTGGACCGCCCCAGCAGCCCGGGCCGTACGGCCAGCCGGGCCCCTACGGGCAGCAGCCCGGCCCCTACGGCCAGCCCCCGCAGGCGCCCCAGCCCGGCTACGGCTACCCGCAGCAGGCCCCGCCGCCGCAGCCCGGCTACGGGTACCCGCAGCAGCAGCCGAACCCGTACGGCCAGCCCCCGCAGCCGGGCGCGTACGGCCAGCCGCCGCAGCAGCCGCAGTACGGCGGTGCCCCCGGCGGCTACCCGGGCGCCCCGGTGCCGCCGGCGCCGAAGAAGAAGACGGGTCTGATCATCGGGGTGACCGCCGGCGTCGCGGCGCTGGCGGTCGGCGCGTGGTTCGTCTTCGGCGGCGGCCTGGGCGGCGGCCTGGAGGACGACGGCCCGCACAAGCTGACGGCGCCGGAGACGGTCCTCGGCGAGTACAAGCGCTCCACCAAGGAGGGCACGGACAACGCCGACATGGTCAAGGACATGGAGAAGGCCGGCGTCCAGGGCGGCACGTCCGTGACGGGGGCGTACTCCACGGTCGACCCGAAGAAGATCGACCTGACCAACCCGTCGGCCTCCCCCGAGCTGATGACGGCGAAGTCCGTCACGTTCAGCGGCATCCACGGCACGATCGCCGACCCGGAGAAGACGCTCGACGCCTACTTCGCCAGCGTGGACGCGGAGGCGAAGAAGGACACGACCAGCAAGTCGAAGCTCATCGGCTCCCCGGAGGCGGTGGAGCCGGACGGCTTCAACGGCCTGATGAAGTGCCAGTCGGTCGAGGGCGAGAACATGATGACGAAGCAGCGCCAGACGAGCTGGTTCTGCGCCTGGTCCGACCACAGCACCTTCGCCGTCGTCTACGCCGGCCAGGCCACGACCGGCCTCGGCAAGGACGCGGCGGCGCAGATCACCGCCGACCTCCGCAAGGAGATCCGCGTCAAGGCGTGAGCCGCACGCACGACGACAGGGCGCCCGGCCGGTTCGGTGAACCGGCCGGGCGCCCTGTCGTCGTGGTGGGGCCGCGCGCTACGCGCTCTTCTCGTGGCGGCCCTGGTCCTTGACGACCCGGGGCACCAGCGTGGGGTTGACGTTGTTGTGGACGACGTCCTCGGTGACGACGACGCGGGCCACGTCCTTGCGGGACGGGACCTCGTACATCACCGACATGAGGACCTCCTCCATGATGGCGCGCAGACCGCGCGCGCCGGTGCCGCGGAGGATGGCCTGGTCGGCGATGGCCTCCAGGGCGGGCCGGTCGAAGTCCAGCTCCACGCCGTCGAGTTCGAAGAGGCGCTGGTACTGCTTCACCAGGGCGTTGCGCGGCTCGACGAGGATCTTCAGCAGCGCCTCGCGGTCCAGGTTGTGGACGGAGGTGATGACGGGGAGCCGGCCGATGAACTCGGGGATCATCCCGAACTTCACCAGGTCCTCCGGCATGACCTCCTGGAACTGGTCGCTCGCCTCGATCTCGCGCTTGGAGCGGATCGTCGCGCCGAAGCCGATGCCCTTCGCGCCCGCCCGGGATTCGATGATCTTCTCCAGGCCGGCGAAGGCACCGCCCACGATGAACAGGACGTTCGTCGTGTCGATCTGGATGAACTCCTGGTGCGGGTGCTTGCGACCGCCCTGCGGCGGGACGGAGGCGGTCGTGCCCTCCAGGATCTTCAGCAGCGCCTGCTGCACGCCCTCACCGGAGACGTCCCGTGTGATGGACGGGTTTTCACTCTTACGGGCGACCTTGTCGATCTCGTCGATGTAGATGATGCCCGTCTCGGCCTTCTTGACGTCGTAGTCGGCCGCCTGGATGAGCTTCAGGAGGATGTTCTCGACGTCCTCGCCGACGTAGCCGGCCTCCGTCAGCGCCGTCGCGTCGGCGATGGCGAACGGCACGTTCAGCATGCGGGCGAGGGTCTGGGCCAGCAGCGTCTTGCCGGAGCCCGTCGGGCCCAGCAGCAGGATGTTGGACTTGGCCAGTTCGATCGCGTCGTCCCGGCCCTGCGCGCCGCCGTTCTCACCGGCCTGGACGCGCTTGTAGTGGTTGTACACCGCGACCGACAGGGCCTTCTTCGCGGGCTCCTGCCCGACGACGTACCCCTCGAGGAACTCGTAGATCTCGCGGGGCTTGGGGAGTTCCTCCCAGCGCACCTCGCTCGTCTCGGCGAGTTCCTCCTCGATGATTTCGTTGCAGAGGTCGATGCACTCGTCGCAGATGTACACACCGGGGCCTGCGATGAGCTTCTTCACCTGCTTCTGGCTCTTTCCGCAGAACGAGCACTTGAGCAGGTCGCCGCCATCACCGATGCGTGCCACGAGGTGCTTCCCCTTCGCCTGGGAGCGGCTTGTTCGCAGCCGACTCCTGGTGCCTCATATCCGACGGTACCTTGCCGGGCCCCCCGTTCGGGCCCCCCTTGGCACGGTTGGCGCGGACGGGTGTCCACGGCGGGCCGTGCCAAGGGAAGGTCGAGCGTCAGGCCGCCGCGGCCGCCGTGCTCTTGCGGGTCGAGACGATCTGGTCGATCAGGCCGTACGCCAGGGCGTCCTCGGCCGTGAGGATCTTGTCACGCTCGATGTCGTCACGGATCTTCTCGATCGGGGTGCTGGAGTGCTTGGCCAGCATCTCCTCCAGCTGCGTGCGCATGCGGAGGATCTCGTTGGCCGCGATCTCCAGGTCGGAGAGCTGCTCGCGGCCGGTGCCGCCGGACGGCTGGTGGATCAGCACGCGGGCGTTGGGCAGCGCCATGCGCTTGCCCGGCGTGCCGGCGGCCAGCAGGACGGCCGCGGCGGAGGCCGCCTGGCCCATGCAGACCGTCTGGATGTCCGGCTTCACGAACTGCATCGTGTCGTAGATCGCCGTCAGCGCCGTGAAGGAGCCACCGGGGCTGTTGATGTAGACCGAGATGTCCCGGTCGGGGTCCATCGACTCCAGGCACAGCAGCTGCGCCATGACGTCGTTGGCGGAGGCGTCGTCGATCTGCACGCCGAGGAAGATCACGCGCTCCTCGAAGAGCTTGGCGTACGGGTCGTACTCGCGCACGCCCTGGGAGGTGCGCTCGACGAAGCGCGGGACGACGTAGCGGCTGTCCACCTGCGGGCCGGTGTAGAGGCCGCTCGCGGAGAAGTTGCTCATGGGGTGTTCACCATCCTGGTGGCGTTCGACGGGCTGGGGCTGGGGGACGGAGGCGGGGCGGCCGCTCAGGCGCCGGTGCCGCCACCGCCCGGAACGCCCGAGGCGGCGGAGATGATCTCGTCGATCAGGCCGTAGTCCTTGGCCTCCTCCGCGGTGAACCAGCGGTCGCGGTCACCGTCACGGATGATCGTCTCGACGGTCTGGCCCGAGTGCCGCGCGGTGATCTCGGCCATGCGGCGCTTCGTGCGGAGCAGGTACTCGGCCTGGATCTTGATGTCGGAGGCGGTGCCGCCGATGCCGGCGGAGCCCTGGTGCATCAGGATGTCGGTGTTCGGCAGGGCGAAGCGCTTGCCCGTCGCGCCGCCGGTGAGCAGGAACTGCCCCATGGACGCGGCCATGCCCATGCCGATCGTGACCACGTCGTTCGGGATGTACTGCATGGTGTCGTAGATCGCCATGCCGGCCGTGACCGAACCGCCGGGGCTGTTGATGTACAGGTAGACGTCCTTGTCCGGGTCGGCGGCCAGGAGGAGCATCTGGGCGGTGATCTTGTTGGCGATGTCGTCGTCGACCTGCTGGCCGAGGAAGATGATCCGCTCGCCGAGCAGCCGGTTGTAGACATGGTCGCCGAGGCCACCACCGATGGACGGCTCACCCGCGGCGTAAGGCTTCAGATTCGTCACGTATCCACCTGCTCGTCTCCGACGGCCGCGGCGGCCGTCTCAGCGTCTGTCGTACTGGGGGCGGGTACTCCCCTGCCCTCGTATTCATGGACCCTAACGCGCAGGTGGGCGGGCGCCATCCCGGTTCCCGAACTGTTCGCTGGGAGCGCAAGGTTCCGTGAGTACGGCGGCGGGCCCCGGGCGCGCGAAGCGTCCGGAGCCCGCCGTGGAGCTCAGGGCGAGGCCGCTCAGGCCTCGGTCTTCTCCTCGGTGGTGTCGGCGGCCTCGGCTGCCTCCTCCACCTCGTCCGTGTCGTCGGAGTCGTCGTCCAGGACGACGGGCTCGCCCTCGGTGTCGACGACCTTGGCGGACTCGACGACCAGGGCCAGGGCCTTGCCGCGGGCGACCTCGCCGACGAGCATCGGGACCTGGTTGCCCTCGACGACGGCCTGCGCGAACTGGTCCGGGCTCATGCCGGAGGACGCGGCGCGGCGCATCAGGTGCTCGGTCAGCTCTTCCTGGTTGACGTTGAGCTTCTCGCGGGAGACGAGCTCGTCGAGGATGAACTGGGTCTTGATGCCCTTGACCGCCTGCTCCTTGGTCTCGGCGTCGAACTCCTCGACCGTCTTGCCCTGGAGCTCCAGGTACTTCTCCAGCGTGAGGCCCATCTGGCCGAGCTGGTGGTGCTCCAGGTTGTGCTTGCGGGTGTTGACCTCGTCCTCGAGGAGCTTCTCGGGGATCGGGACCTCGACCAGCTTCAGCAGCTCGTCCAGGACGCGCTCCTGCGCCTGGGTGGCCTGGTCGTACTGCTTCATGTTCTCGAGGCGCTTGCGGCTGTCGGCCTTGAGCTCGTCGAGGGTGTCGAACTCGCTCGCCATCTGGGCGAACTCGTCGTCCAGCTCGGGGAGCTCGCGGGCGGCGACGGTGGTGACCTTGACGGTGACCTGCGCCTCCTTGCCCTCGGCGGAGCCGCCCTTCAGCGTGGAGGTGAAGGTGGCCTCGCCACCGGCCTCCAGGCCGGTCACGGCCTCGTCGATGCCGTCGAGCAGCTCGCCGGAGCCGATGGTGTACTGCACGCCCTCGGCGACGCCGTCGGCCAGGACCTCGCCGTCGACCTCGGCCCGCAGGTCGATCGTCACGACGTCGCCCTCGGCGGCGGCGCGCTCGACCGGGGAGGTGGACGCGAAGCGCTCGCGCAGCTGCTCCACCGACTTCTCGACGTCCTCGTCGTCGACCTCGACCGCGTCGACGGTGACCTCGATGCCGGAGTAGTCCGGGATCTCGATCGCCGGGCGGATGTCGACCTCGGCGGTGAAGGCCAGCAGCTCGCCGTCCTTCAGCTCGGTGATGTCGACCTCGGGCTGGCCCAGCGGGTTGACGTCCGCCTCGTTGACCGCCTCGGTGTAGAGCTTCGGCAGGGCGTCGTTGACGGCCTCCTCCAGCACCGCACCACGGCCGAACCGCTGGTCGATGACCCGGGCCGGGATCTTGCCCTTGCGGAAGCCCTTGACCGTGACCTGCTGGTTGATCTTCTTGTACGCCGCGTCGAGGCTGGCCTTGAGCTCCTCGAAGGGCACCTCGACAGTGAGCCGAACCCGGGTCGGGTTCAGGGTCTCCACGGCGCTCTTCACGGTTCGGTCTCCTTGGTGGCTGATTCTGGGTTTCAGCTGGGCGCTGACTGCGGCGTCCCAGCGGATCGGCCCGGTCAGAGAGACACACGGGCACGCAGCTTGCATAGTAACCGCAAGCAGTAGGCGCCCCACAACGTGATCTTGATTGCGTCGCCTGCGCACGCGGGGGTCGTCGCGTGCGCGCGCGGGGGTGTGTGTGGTCGGGGTGGCGGGATTTGAACCCACGGCCTTCCGCTCCCAAAGCGGACGCGCTACCAAGCTGCGCCACACCCCGTCGGTGCGACACGTAGGGTACATGCCCGCGGGCGCTGCGTCGGCACATATAGCGGTGTGCGACGAGGGCCGCGGACCCGCTACGATGCACTACGTGCCGCGGCCGTCGCCCCAGTGGGGACGCGCGCGGTGCGCCGCTCGCGGGCGTAGCTCAATGGTAGAGCCCTAGTCTTCCAAACTAGCTACGCGGGTTCGATTCCCGTCGCCCGCTCCACGGCACTGCGGCCCGGCCGGGACCCTCGGGTCCCGGCCGGGCCGCAGTCGTTCCCCGGTCACACGCGAGTCGGGCGCGGGGGGCGCGCGAGCCGCGTGCAGGGGGCGCGCGGGTCGCCCGCCGGGGCGCTGCCCGGGCGGGTCGGCATGGCCGGAAGGCGCCGGCTCCCGCCTAGAAGTTGATCTTGCTGATGGACGCGGCTATCTCGTTCAGCACCTTGGTGATGGTGGGCCCGAGACCCGAGGACGCCAGGAAGAAGCCGAAGAGCGCGGCGACCACGGCGGGCCCCGCCTTGATCGAACCGCTGCGGATCATCACGACCAGGACGATCGCCAACAGCAGCACCACGGACAGCGAAATAGCCACCAGTTCACCCCTCGGTCGGTCCGCCAGCACGGCCCGGGGGGCACACGGCCCGGCACTCCCCCGCCCGCCGACCATCGTGCCACCAACGGCCCCTTTCATGCTGCCCCGTGACGGATCGTGGACGCGCGGGCGGAGCCACCGGGCCGGGCGGACCCGGTCGGCCTACGGAGGTACGGGAATTCCGCGACGGAATGCGCGGGAATCCTCCCCAGGTGCCCGCGAGTCCGCCACAGGAAATCCGCACGGGCCCCGAGCGGGATGTTTTCCGGCCATGGAGAGCGGGGAGAATCGCGGCCTTTGTCCGGGATTTGTGGTGGCATTTCGGGCGATGCGCTCGGCGTGATGATCGATTTCGCGGATTTTTCGGGAAGGCGCGGGGCGCGGCTAGGGTGCCTCGGATGTTCCAGCCACGCCACGCAGAACGCAGTCAGCGGGACGCCTACTTCGACAACGCCAAGTACCTGGCGATCGTGCTCGTCGCGGTGGGCCACGCCTGGGAGCCGGTCATGGAGGGCAGCCGCGCGACGCGGGCGCTCTACATGCTCGTCTACGCCTTCCACATGCCGGCGTTCGTGATCATCTCCGGGTACTTCTCGCGCGGCTTCACCGGCCGTCCCGACCAGCTGCGCCGGCTCGTCTCCGGCGTCGCCGTGCCGTACCTGGTCTTCGAGGTCGCATACACGCTCTACCGGCGCTGGGCCGAGGACGCGCCGGGGACGGCCTTCTCGCTGACCGACCCCTTCTACCTCACGTGGTTCCTGGTGGCGCTCTTCGTCTGGCGGCTCTCCGCGCCGCTGTGGCGGGCCCTGCGCCACCCCCTGCCGGTCGCGGTGGCCGTCGCCGCGCTCGCCTCGCTGACCCCGCGCATCGCGGCGGACCTGGACCTCCAGCGGGTGCTGCAGTTCCTGCCGTTCTTCGTGCTGGGGCTGTGCCTGCGCGAGGAGCACTTCCGGCTGCTGCGGCGGCGGGCGGTGCGGGTGGCGGCCGGGGTGCTCGCGGTGGTCGCGCCGGTCGTGGCCTACGCGGTGGCCCCGCACGTGCGGATGGGCTGGTTCTACCGGAACACGAGCGCCCAGGAGCTCGACGCGGCGTGGTGGGCGGGGCCGGTGGCGACGGTCGCCCTCGGCGCGTGCGCGCTGGTGCTGACGGCGGCGTTCCTGGCGTGGGTGCCCGCGCGGCGGACCTGGTTCACGGTCCTCGGGGCGGGCAGCGTCTGCGGCTACCTGCTGCACGGTTTCGCGGTGAAGGCCCTCCAGTACTGGCGGCTCGTCGACGCCTACGAGGTGCTGGCCACGCCGGCCGGGCGGGTCGGTCTGACGGTGGCGTCCGCCGTCGCCGTGACGCTGATGTGCACCCCGCCCGTGCGGCGGGCGCTGCGGTGGGCGGTGGAACCGCGCCTGGAGTGGGCGTTCCGCCGTACGCCCCCGGCCGCCGCGGGGGCGGGGGCGGGCGCCGGCGGGGCGGGTGGCGCCGGGCCCCGGGCGGGCGGCGGGGCCGCCGGAGGGCCGCGGGCGCACGAGGCCGGCGGGCCGCAGCGGGCGGTGGCGGCCTGCGCCGCCGGGGCGGTCAGCCGGCCGTGAGGCCGAGCAGCCGCCGCATGCGCGCGTACTTGGCGGTCAACCGGTCGCGGGTCGGCGCGTCCAGGGCGGCGAGCCGGGCGGGGTCCGCGTTGTGCGCGAGGTCGGCCTCCTTGACGAGGCGGGCGCCCGGCACGGCGAGGATCCGGGCGGCGTAGCGGGCCGGATCCTCGCCGGGGCGCTTGGTCAGCGCGAGGACGATGTCCTTGACCTCCTGCGGCAGCGCCGCGGCCGCCAGCCACTCGGCCGTCAGCGCGTCGTCCTCGACCGCGTCGTGCAGCCAGGCCGCGGCGACCTGTCCGTCGGTACCGCCGCGTGCCCGGACGCCGTCCGCGACGGCCCTCAGGTGCTCGGCGTAGGGCCGTCCCGCCTTGTCCTTCTGCCCGGCGTGGGCGCGGCGCGCGAGGGCTTCGACCTGCGGGAGCGAGAGGTGCGGCATGCCGGCGACTGTACGCCGACGGCAGGCCCGGCCCGACGGGTGCCCCGGAGGGGTGCCGGGTCCCGGACGGGGTGCCAGGTCCCGGACGGGGTGCCGGGGCTCAGGCGTCGCGGGAGACGATCAGCAGCGCCCGGTCGTCGTTGACGTCCTTGGCGCACGCCTCGATCAGATGCCAGGCCGCGCCGCGGAAGCCGGAGGTGACGTACCGGTCCGCCTCGCCGGTGAGCCGGTCGATGCCCTCGGCGATGTCGCGGTCGGCCGCCTCGACGAGGCCGTCGGTGAAGAGCATCAGCACGTCCCCGGGGCGCAGGCTGCCCTTGAGGCCGTGGAACTCGGCGCCGTCGTACACGCCGAGCAGCGGCCCGTCGGCGGCCTTCTCCTCCCAGCGGCCGCTGCCCGCGTGGAGCTGGAGGGCGGGCAGGTGGCCGGCGGAGAGCAGTTCGTAGTCGCCGGACTCCAGGTCGAGGACGAGGTGGATGGAGGTGGCGAACCCCTCGTCCCAGTCCTGGCGGAGCAGGTAGCCGTTGGCGGCCGGGAGGAAGCCGTGCGGCGGGAGGGAGCCGAGGAGGCCGCCGAAGGCGCCGGAGAGCAGCAGGGCGCGGGACCCGGCGTCCATCCCCTTGCCGGAGACGTCGGTGAGGACGACCTCCAGGGTGCGGCCGCCGTGGGTGCGCGCGGCGACGACGAAGTCACCGGAGAACGACTGGCCACCGGCCGGCCGCAGCGCCATCTCGCGGTGCCAGCCGGCGGGCAGCGGCGGCAGCGCGCTCTGCACGCGGATGCGTTCGCGCAGGTCGAAGAGCATGGTGCCGCCGCGCCGCCAGGGCACGCCGACGCGGGCCCGGAACTGGGCGATCAGCAGCCCGAAGAGGCCGCACGCGGCGACGACGAGGACCGTGCCGGGGGTGACCCGGGCGGCGCCCTCGGTGTACGGGCCGAGGACGGCCGACTCCACGATCAGCGCGGCGGCGGCAGCGGCGTAGAGCCCCAGCAGGCTGGCGGGGCGCAGCAGCAGGCCGCCGGCGACGATCGGCAGGACGAGGGTCTCCGGCGCGCACCACACGGGGGTGGCGAGGGTGGCGAACAGGATCGCCGGGATGGTGAGGAAGAGGCCGGCGAGGGCGATCCAGTCGGAGCCGTCGCCGCGGAAGTAGTCGACGGCCGACTTGCGCAGCGCGACGCGGGCCCGGTGGGCCGCCTTGCGGTACCGGGCCGTGTACGCGCCGATCCGTTGTGCGCTACGAGCCATTGGCCTGGACCCTATCCACCCGGGTGGGCGGCGTGCAGGGGGACCCCCGTGACATTGCGTTCGAAATCGGTCCCGCGGCGCGGGAGGGGCCCGTACGCCTGGCATATGCCGGGCATGGGACGGCTCCGGGACGGACCGGGGAGGTGCGCCGCCCTCGTCCCGATGGCGCGGCGGTGGCTGGACGGCCTGCGTGCCCGGGGTGGGCCGCCGGGCGGCGTGCGCGGCACCGGGAACGGGCACCCGCCGCGGTCCGGCTACGGTGCCGCGCCGGGGTCGGCACCGGCGGGGGACCGACCGGGGCCGGCACCGGCCGTCCGCACCGCCGGGTACGGATGGCGTACGGCGCCGGGCGGAGGCTCCGGCAGGTCGGGGGCGCCGACGGGCGGGCGGGGCCGGGTACGTCCGGACCGGAGGCGGACCGCCACGGCCGAGGGGCAGGAGGCGAACGGCCCGGGCGGAGGTGCCTGAGGCGTCCGGGGCCGGAGGCGGACCGCTCGGGCGGGCCGGGGGCGTCCGGGACAGGAGGCGGACCGCCCGGACCGAGGTGCCGGAGCCTCCGGGACCGGAGGCGGACCCCCCGGGCGGGCCGGAGGCGGACCGCCACGGCCGAGGGGCAGGAGGCGGACGGCCCGTGCGGGGGCCGGGATGTATGCGGGGACCAGGCGGCCGGGGCGGAGGGCCGCCCCGGCGCCGTGCGAGGCCCGGGAGGCGCCGCGCCTGGAGGGGTCTGGCGGCCGGGCGGCTCCGGCGGGCCGGGGGCCTCGGGTGGGCCGGGCGGCTCCGGCGGGCCGGGCGCTCAGGCGGGGGGCGCGGGTCGGAGTGCCGGGCGGCACGGGTGGGCCGGTGGGGGGTCAGGCGGCCTGGCAGGTGGGGCACCAGAAGAGGTTGCGGGCGGCGAGGCCGGCGGCGCGGACCTCCCCGCCGCACACGTGGCAGGGCTGCCCGGCCCGGCGGTAGACGTACACCTCGCCGCCGTGGTCGTCGACGCGCGGCGGGCGGCCCATCGCCTCGGGGGTGTGCTCAGGGCGGACCGTGTCGATGCGGTTGTGGCGGACGCCCTCGCGCATCAGCGCCACGAGGTCCTGCCAGAGCGCGGCCCACTCCTCGCGGCGGAGGTCGCGGCCGGCTCGGTACGGGTCGATGCCGTGCCGGAACAGCACCTCGGCCCGGTAGACGTTGCCGACGCCCGCGACGACCTTCTGGTCCATGAGGAGGGCGGCGACGGTCGTGCGGGACCGCGAGATCCGGTGCCACGCCCGGTCCGGGTCGTCGCCGGGGCGCAGCGGGTCGGGGCCGAGCCGGTCGTGGACCGCCTGCTTCTCGGGCTCCGTGACGAGCGCGCAGGTCGTGGGGCCGCGCAGGTCGACGTAGGCGTCGGCGTCGGCGATCCGCAGGCGCACCGTGTCGGTGGGCGGCGGCGCGGGGGCCGGGCCGAAGGCGACCTTGCCGAAGAGGCCGAGGTGGATGTGGACCCACTCCTCGGGGCCGAAGCCGAGGAAGAGGTGCTTGCCGTGGGCTTCGGCGGTGCGCAGCACGGACCCGTCGAGGAGGGCGGCGGCGTCCGAGAACTTGCCCTGCGGGCTGCTCACCCGCACGGGCCGGCCGCCGAACCGCTCGCGGTGGTCGGCGGCCAGCCGGTGGATCGTGTGCCCTTCGGGCAAGGGTCAGTCCTGCCGCGGGTGGTGGGCCGGGATCGGGGGGAGCTCGCCGGTCGTCTCGTACGCGGCCAGCATGTCGATGCGGCGCGTGTGGCGCTCGTCGCCGGAGTACGGCGTGGCGAGGAAGACCTCGACGAACTTGGTGGCGTCCTGAGTGGAGTGCATCCGGGCGCCGACGGCGATGACGTTGGCGTCGTTGTGCTCGCGGCCCAGGGCGGCGGTCTGCTCGCTCCACGCCAGGGCGGCACGGACGCCCTTCACCTTGTTCGCGGCGATCTGCTCGCCGTTGCCCGAGCCGCCGATGACGACGCCGAGGGCGTCCGGGTCGGCGGCCGTCCGCTCCGCGGCGCGCAGGCAGAACGGCGGGTAGTCGTCCTGGGCGTCGTAGATGTGGGGTCCGCAGTCGACGGGCTCATGGCCGTGGGCCTTCAGCCACTCGACGAGGTGGTTCTTGAGTTCGTAGCCGGCATGGTCCGAGCCGAGGTACACGCGCATGGCTCCGAGTGTGGCACGGGGACACGCAGGGTGGCCCCCGGGGGTCGTCGTGGGGTGACCGCGACGTGACGCGTACAACGATCCGGACTCGGGGCCTTACGACCGTGGCCGGGGGCAGTGTTCAATGCGTGGGCTCGCGACCCGAGCACCCAGAGAACTAAGGAATTGCCCATGACCACCCAGACCAACCTGGTGAAGGAAGGCGAAAACCCCGGGGACCCCGGTACTTCGCAGCCCTCCCACGGTCTCAAGGCGGGTCTCAAGAACCGCCATCTCTCCATGATCGCCATTGGTGGCGTGATCGGCGCCGGCCTGTTCGTCGGCTCGTCCGGCGGCATCGCCGCCGCCGGGCCCGCCATCCTCCTGTCGTACGCCCTCGTCGGCGCGATGGTCGTGTTCGTGATGCGGATGCTGGGCGAGATGGCCGCGGCCAGCCCGGACTCCGGCTCCTTCTCCTCCTACGCCGAGCGTGCCCTCGGCCGCTGGGCGGGGTTCTCGATCGGCTGGCTGTACTGGTTCTTCTGGGTCGTGGTCCTCGCCGTCGAGGCGACGGCGGGCGCCGTGATCCTGGAGGGCTGGGTCCCGGCCGTCCCGCAGTGGGGCTGGGCGCTGATCGTGATGGTCGTGCTCACCGCGACCAACCTCGTCTCGGTGTCGTCGTACGGCGAGTTCGAGTTCTGGTTCGCCGGGGTCAAGGTCGTGGCCATCGGCGGTTTCGTCGTCATCGGCCTGCTGGCGGTCTTCGGGCTGCTGCCCGGCTCGGACAACCCGGGGGCGGGGCTGGCGCACCTGACGGACACCGGCGGGTTCTTCCCCAAGGGCGCCGGAGCGGTGCTCACCGGTGTGCTGATGGTGGTCTTCTCCTTCATGGGCAGCGAGATCGTCACACTGGCGGCGGGCGAGTCCGAGGACCCGCGCCGCGCGGTGACCAAGGCGACCAACAGCGTCATCTGGCGCATCGGCGTCTTCTACCTCGGTTCGATCTTCGTCGTGCTGACGCTGCTGCCGTGGAACGACGCGTCGATCGTCAAGAAGGGCTCGTACGTCGCCGCGCTCGACTCCATCGGCATCCCGCACGCCGGGCAGATCATGAACGTGATCGTGCTGACGGCCGTGCTGTCCTGCCTGAACTCCGGCCTCTACACGGCCTCCCGCATGGCGTTCTCGCTGGGCGAGCGCGGTGACGCGCCGAAGGCCTTCGCGCGGGTCAACGGCAAGGGCGTGCCGGCCGTCGCGATCTGGGCGTCGGTCGCGTTCGGCTTCGTCGCGGTGTACTTCAACTACGCGTTCAAGGACACAGTCTTCACGTTCCTGCTGAACTCCTCGGGCGCGGTCGCGCTCTTCGTGTGGCTCGTGATCTGCCTGACCCAGCTGCGGATGCGCGGCATCCTCATGCGGGAGGCCCCGGAGCGGGTCACCGTCAGGATGTGGTGCTTCCCGTACCTGACGTGGGCGACCGCCGCGATGATCCTGTTCGTGCTGGTCTACATGCTGTTCGACGACGCCAACCGGCAGGTCGTGCTGCTGTCGGTGCTGGTGGCGGCGGTCGTCGTGGCCGTCGGTGTGGTCGTGGACCGCAGGCACCGGACCGCCCGCAAGGTCTGAGCGTCGTCCGCGACGCAGGAGAGGCCCTCCACCCGCTCGGGTGGAGGGCCTCTCGTCGTGGGTGGGGCGGCGCGCGCCGGGTGCGGCACCCCGTGCGCGGGGTCAGTCGCGGCGGCCGACGAGCCGCCAGGCGGTGGGCAGCAGGCCCATGGCGAGGGCGGCCTTGAGGGCGTCGCCGATCAGGAACGGCAGCAGGCCGACGGCGACGGCGCGCGAGAGCGGCATGCCGGTCGCGAGGGCCAGGTAGGGGACGCCGACGGCGTAGATGATCAGGGAGCCGAGCGCCATCGTGCCGGCCATGCGCAGGACCGAGCGGTCGGCGCCGCGGCGGGCGAGGGCGCCGACGGCGGTCGCGGCGAGGAGCATGCCGAGGATGTAGCCGAGGGTCGGCATGGCGTACCCGGCGGTGCCCTCGGCGAACCACGGCATGCCGGCCATGCCGGCGAGCGCGTAGAGGGCGAGGGAGAGGAAGCCGCGGCGGGCGCCGAGCGCGGTGCCGACGAGGAGGGCGGCGAAGGTCTGGCCGGAGACCGGGACCGGGGAGCCCGGCACGGGCAGGGAGATCTGGGCGGCGAGACCGGTGAGGACGGCGCCCCCGGCGACGAGCGCGATGTCGCGGACGCGACTGGCGGGGAGCAGGTCGGCGAGGACCGTTCCGGTACGGGCGGGCGCGGCAGCGGCGGCAGTGCTCATCGGGACTCCGGTACTCCGCGGTGCTCCGCGGACGGTGGGACGGGGGACAGAGGGACAGGCCGACCGTAGCCCAGGGGTGAACGGGCGATCACCGTCAGCCGACGACAAAGCCCCACTCCCGCCGTTGGTGGAGTTCACACAAAGAGCCGTTCTCAATCACCGATGGACGTGATGCTCGTCACTAGGGACGGCGGTTGATCGGTCCCTTTTGCGCGGAGCCGCGCTCTACGGAGAGACTGTGGGGTCTCACCAAAGCAGACGCGGGCCGGGTGCCCGTACCGCCGTACGAGGAAAGTGTGCGCAGCGCCATGCAGGACACCGTGACCGCCCCCGCCGAGCCCTTGGCGCACGTGCTGAAACGGCGTCATCTGACGATGCTCGGGCTGGGCGGGGTGATCGGCGCCGGGCTGTTCGTCGGTTCGGGCGCGGGGATCGCGGTGGCCGGGCCGGGCATCGTCCTGTCGTACCTGATCGCCGGGGCGCTCGCGACGCTGGTGATGCGGATGCTGGGCGAGATGTCGGCGGCGATGCCCGCGTCGGGGGCCTTCTCGGTGCACGCGGAGCGGGCGCTGGGCCGTTGGGCGGGGTTCTCGGTGGGCTGGCTCTACTGGCTGCTGCTGGTGGTGGTGCTGGCGGTGGAGGCGACGGGCGCGGCGCGGATCGCGGCCGGGTGGCTGCCGGTGGTGCCGCAGTGGGGGTGGGTGCTGCTGTTCATGGTGGTGTTCACCGCCGCGAACCTGGCCGCCGTCCGCACCTTCGGCGAGGCGGAGTTCTGGTTCGCCGCCCTGAAGGTCGCGGCGATCGTCGCGTTCCTGCTGATCGGCGTCGCGGCGGTGCTGGGCTGGCTGCCGGGGCGCGAGCCGGTGGGGATGACGAACCTCACGGGGCAGGGCGGGTTCCTCCCGAACGGCTGGGCGGGGGTGGTCTCCGGGGTCCTGGCCGTGGTGTTCGCCTTCGGCGGCCTGGAGGTGGTGACGATCGCCGCCGCCGAGTCGGACGACCCGGCGCGCAACGTGGCGCGGGCGGTGCGCAGCGCCGTGTGGCGGATCCTCTTCTTCTACGTGGGGTCGATGCTGGTCGTCGTGGCGCTGCTGCCGTGGACGCAGATGCGGCCGGGGCTCAGCCCGTACGTCATGGTGCTCGACGCGGTGGGGGTCCCGGCGGCCGGTCAGGTGATGGACGTCGTGGTGTTTGTGGCCCTGCTGTCGGCGCTCAACGCCAACCTGTACGGGGCGTCGCGGATGGTCTTCTCGCTCGCCGAGCGGGGGGAGGCGCCGCGCGGGCTGCTGCAGGTGTCGGCGGGCGGGGTGCCGCGGCGGGCGGTGCTGGCGTCGGTGGCGTTCGGGTTCGCCTCCGTCCTGCTGAACCTGAAGTGGCCGGATTCCGTTTTCCTCTACCTGCTCAACTCCGTGGGGGCCGTGCTGCTCTTCGTCTGGGCGCTGATCGCGGTGTCGCAGCTGCGGCTGCGGCGCCGGATCGAGGCGGCGTCGCCGGAGTCCCTCACGCTGCGGATGTGGGGCTTCCCGTGGTTGACATGGGTGGCCCTGGCTGGGATGACCGGGGTGCTCGTGCTGATGCTGCGGGAGGACGCGACCCGTCCGCAGGTGCTGTGGTCCAGCGGAGCCACGGCGGCCGTGGTGGCCGTGGCGCTGCTGCGCGAGCGGCGGGCACGGCGGGTGCCGCTGGTCTGACGGCGGTTTCCGGACAAGCGGTGATCACCCTCCGCTTGTGATGTTTCCGTGGGCAGGGCTTCACAATGTGTGAGCGCTGTGTCCGTATAGCGGAAACATGTTCCCTGTGGCCGGGGCCCGCATCGACACTGTGGCGTCCCTTCCACCTCCCCCCGATACGGAACAGGGCCCATCCATGTCTCGGACCTCCGCGCCCGCCGAACCGGCCGCCGTCGACGACAGCCCGCACGAGGGCGGCACGCCGGTCACCGACGTGCCGCTCACGCACGGGCTCAAGCAACGCCACCTGTCGATGATCGCCCTCGGCGGTGTGATCGGCGCCGGCCTCTTCGTCGGCTCGGGTGCCGCCATCGCCGCCGCCGGCCCGTCGATCATCGTCGCCTACGCGATCTCCGGCCTGCTGGTCATGCTGGTGATGCGCATGCTCGGTGAGATGTCGGCGGCCAACCCGGCGTCCGGCTCCTTCTCCGTCCACGCGGAGCGGGCCATCGGCCCGTGGGCGGGCTTCACCGCGGGCTGGGCCTTCTGGTTCCTGCTGTGCGTGGCCGTCGGCCTGGAGGCCATCGGCGCCGCGAAGATCGTGACCGGCTGGCTGCCGGGCGTGCCCGAGTGGTCGATGGTCGCCCTGTTCATGCTGGTCTTCTGCGTGACGAACCTGGCCGCCGTGAAGAACTTCGGCGAGTTCGAGTTCTGGTTCGCCGCGCTGAAGATCGGCGCCATCGCCCTCTTCCTCGTCATCGGCCTGCTGGCCATCCTGGGCCTGCTCCCGGGCACGGAGTCCCCCGGCATGACGAACCTGACCGGTCAGGGCGGCTTCCTGCCGAACGGCAGCGAGGGCCTGATCGTCGGCCTGCTCGCCTCCGTCTTCGCGTACGGCGGTCTGGAGACCGTCACCATCGCCGCCGCCGAGTCCGAGCACCCCGTGCAGGGCGTCGCCAAGGCCGTCCGCACGGCGATGTGGCGCATCGCGGTCTTCTACATCGGCTCCATGGCGGTGATCGTCACGCTGATCCCGTGGAACAGCAAGTCGCTCGCCAACGGCTCCTACGTCGCCACCCTGGAGCACCTGGGCCTGCCGGCCGCCGGCGAGATCATGAACGTCGTCGTCCTCATCGCGCTGCTCTCCGCGATGAACGCCAACATCTACGGCGCCTCCCGCATGGCCTGCTCCCTCGTGGCGCGCGGCCAGGGCCCCAAGGGGCTCGGCAAGATCTCGGGCGGCGTGCCGCGCGTCGCGGTGCTGACCTCCTCGGTCTTCGGCTTCCTCTGCGTCCTGCTGAGCTACTGGCGGCCGGACGACATCTTCATGTGGCTGCTCAACATGATCGGCGCCATCATCCTGGTCGTCTGGTTCTTCATCGCCGTCTCCCAGCTGGTGCTGCGCCGCCGCCTGGAGCAGGAGGCGCCGGAGAAGCTGGCCGTGCGGATGTGGGCGTACCCCTACCTGACGTGGGCCGCGCTCGCGGGCATCGCCGCGGTGTTCCTGCTGATGGCCCGCGAGGAGGGCACCCGGACGCAGCTGTACTACACGGGCGGCCTGGTCATCTTCCTCGCCGTGCTCGGCTACGCCCACCAGCGGATGACCGCCGGCACCGCGACCGCCGCGGCCGCCGCCGGCGTCCCCGCCGCCACGCCGGCCGCCACCGAGCCGAAGGCCGCCGAGCCGGTGGCGAAGGCCGCCGAGCCGACGCCCGCCGCCGCCACTCCGGCGACCGGGAACGGCGGGACCGAGGCGGCCGCGAAGCCCACCGAGGCCGACGACTGACCCGTCCGCACCATCCAGGGGGAGGCCCCGGCGCTCGTCGCGCCGGGGCCTCCCCCTTTCGGCGCACCCCCGCCACGTCCCCCGGACCTACGACGAAGGACTGATCAACTCCACGGGAAGCTGCTGCTAGCCTGCACCTGCACATAGGTTGCAATAAGCAGTCGGAGGCTCGGCCATGGCGATCTACACCCTTCCGGAACTTCCCTACGACTACGCGGCGCTGGCGCCCGTCATCAGCCCGGAGATCATCGAGCTGCACCACGACAAGCACCACGCCGCGTACGTCAAGGGCGCGAACGACACCCTGGAGCAGCTGGAGGAGGCGCGGGACAAGGACCAGTGGGGCGCCGTCAACGGCCTCCAGAAGAATCTGGCCTTCCACCTCTCGGGCCACATCCTGCACTCCATCTACTGGCACAACATGACGGGCGAGGGCGGCGGCGAGCCGCTGGAGAAGGACGGCGTCGGCGAGCTCGCGGACGCGATCGCCGAGTCGTTCGGCTCCTTCGCCCGCTTCAAGTCGCAGCTGACCAAGGCCTCGGCGACGACGCAGGGCTCCGGCTGGGGCGTCCTCGCCTACGAGCCGGTCAGCGGCCGCCTCATCGTGGAGCAGGTCTACGACCACCAGGGCAACGTCGGCCAGGGCTCCGTCCCGATCCTGGTCTTCGACGCCTGGGAGCACGCCTTCTACCTCCAGTACCGGAACCAGAAGGTGGACTTCATCGAGGCCATGTGGCAGGTCGTCAACTGGCAGGACGTGGCCAAGCGCTACGCCGAGGCGAAGGACCGCACGCCGCTCATCGCCCCCTGACGGCCCACCGCGCCCAGGTCGTCCTGCTCGTGATCGTCTTCTCACCCTTCACGTGGCAGGCGGATGGAGGAACGGCCCCCCGCGAGGACAGGACTCGCGGGGGGCCGTTCGGCGTGTCGGGACCCGGTGGGCGGGAGCAGGGAGCGGGCCGGAGCCGGTGACCGGGGCCCGGGAGGGCGGGACCGGTGACCGGGGCCCGGGAGGGCGGGACCGGTGACCGGAGCCCGGGAGGGCGGGACCGGTGACCGGGGCCCGGTCGTGGGGCTCAGTCGAAGATCGGGCCCTCGGTGCGCGTGCGCTTGATCTCGTAGAAGCCGGGTGTCGACGCCACCAGCAGCGTGCCGTCCCACAGCCGCGCCGCGGCCTCGCCCTTGGGCGCGGGGGTGACGACCGGGCCGAAGAACGCGACCTCCGTGCCGTCGGGGCCCGGCACCGAGATGACCGGCGTGCCGACGTCCTGGCCGACCTTGTTGATGCCCTCCTTGTGGGAGGCGCGCAGCTCCGCGTCGTACGTGTCCTTCTCGGCGTACTCCAGCAGCCCGGCCGGCAGCCCGGCGTCCGCGAGGGCGGCGGCCATCGCCTCGCGCGTCGGGCCCAGGCCCTCGTTGTGGAAGCGGGTGCCCATCGCCGTGTACAGGCGGCCGAGCACCTCGGGGCCGTGGAGCTGCTCCGCCGCGACGACGACCCGCACCGGGCCCCAGGCCTGCGTCGCGAGCATCTCCCGGTACTCCTCCGGCAGCTCGTCGAGCTTGTTCTCGTTGAGGACGGCGAGGCTCATCACGTGCCACCGCACGTCCACCGGGCGGACCTCCTGGACCTCCAGCATCCAGCGGGACGTCATCCACGCCCACGGGCACAGCGGGTCGAACCAGAAGTCGGCGGTGGTCCTCGTCTCGGACATCTCTCTCCTCGGATCCGGGCGTCGCGCGGGGAAGGTGCGGTGCGCTCCACCGCGACAACACCGGGGGGCGACGAGGGCATTCCCGCTTATCCCGGGTCCGGGCAGCGTGGGAGGATCACCGCCGAACCAACGAGCCACGAAGGAGTGCCCGTGCCCGGTGAGAATCTGTCCCGCGACGAGGCCCGCGAGCGGGCCGCCCTGCTGTCCGTCGACGGGTACGACGTCGCGCTCGACCTGCGGTCCGCCGTCGGGGAGGGTGAGGAGCGGGAGCGTACGTTCCGGTCCGTGACGACCATCCGGTTCCGCTGCGCGACCCCGGGCGCGGGCAGCTTCGCGGACCTGGTCGCCCCCTCGGTGACCTCGGTCACGCTGAACGGGCGGGAGCTGGACCCGGCGACCGCCTTCGACGGGGCGCGGATCGCCCTGGACGGCCTCGCCGAGGAGAACGTCCTGGTGGTGGACGCGCAGTGCGCCTACAGCCGCACCGGCGAGGGCCTGCACCGGTTCGTGGACCCGGAGGACGGCGAGGTCTACCTGTACACGCAGTACGAGCCGGCCGACGCGCGCCGCGTCTTCGCCAACTTCGAACAGCCCGACCTGAAGGCCCCGTACCGCTTCGAGGTGACGGCGCCCGAGGGCTGGACGGTGTGGAGCAACGGCGCGGAGGAGTCCCGCGAGGCGGGCGTGTGGCGGTTCGCGGAGACCCGTCCCATCTCCACGTACATCACCTGCGTCGTCGCCGGGCCGTACCACCACGTCACGGACGTCTACCGGCGCGGCGACCTGGAGATCCCGCTCGGCGCGATGTGCCGCAAGGGCCTCGCCCGGCACTTCGACGCGGAGGACGTCTTCCTCGTCACCAAGCAGGGGCTCGACTTCTTCCACGACGCCTTCGACTACCCGTACCCCTTCGGCAAGTACGACCAGGCGTTCGTGCCCGAGTACAACCTCGGCGCGATGGAGAACCCCGGCATGGTCACCTTCCGCGAGGAGTACATCTACCGGGGCAAGGTGACCCGCGCGGCGTACGAGCGGCGGGCCAACGTCATCCTCCACGAGATGGCGCACATGTGGTTCGGCGACCTGGTCACCATGAAGTGGTGGGACGACCTGTGGCTGAAGGAGTCCTTCGCGGACTTCATGGGCACCTTCTCGATGGTGGAGGCGACCCGGTTCACCAACGGCTGGACCACGTTCGCCAACAACCGCAAGGCGTGGGCGTACCGCGCGGACCAGCTGCCGTCGACGCACCCGATCACGGCCGACATCCGCGACCTGGAGGACGCCAAGCTGAACTTCGACGGGATCACCTACGCCAAGGGCGCGGCCGTGCTGAAGCAGCTCGTCGCCTACGCGGGCCGGGAGGCGTTCCTGGAGGGCTCCCGCCGGTACTTCAAGCGGCACGCGTACGGCAACACCACCCTCGGCGACCTGCTGGCCGTGCTGGAGGAGACCTCCGGGCGGGACCTGAAGGCGTGGTCCCGGTCCTGGCTGGAGACCTCGGGAGTCAACGCCCTCACGCCGGTCCTCACGTACGACGAGGAGACCGGTGGGGGTGCCGGGGCGGGGACGGCCGGCGGGCGCATCGCCGAGCTCGTCGTCGAGCAGGACGGCGCCGAGCCGCGCCCGCACCGCGCGGCGGTCGGGCTGTACCGGCTGGAGGACGGCCGGCTGGTGCGCTACGCCCGCGCCGAGGTGGACGTCACGGGGCGGCGCACGGCCGTGACCGAGCTGGCCGGCGCCGAGCGGCCGGCGCTGGTGCTGGTCAACGACGAGGACCTGACGTACTGCAAGGTCCGCTTCGACGAGGGGTCGCTCGCCACGCTGCGGGCCCACCTCGGTGACGTCGACGACCCGCTGGCGCGGGCGCTGTGCTGGTCCGCGCTGTGGAACATGACGCGGGACGCCCTCATGCCGGCGCGGGACTTCGTCGCGCTGGTCCTGGACTTCGCGGGTCGCGAGACCGACATCGGCGTGCTCCAGATGCTCCACGCGTGGGCGCGGACGGCGCTCGTCCACTACGCGGCGCCCGCGTGGCGCGCGACGGGCGGCCGGCTCCTCGCCGAGGGCGCGCTGCGCGAGCTCCGGCAGGCCGAACCCGGCAGCGAGCACCAGCTGACGTGGGCGCGGTTCTTCGCGTCGGTCGCGTCGGCGGACGCCGACCTCGCCTTCCTGGAGGGTCTGCTGGCGGGCACGGAGAAGGTCGACGGACTCGACGTCGACCAGGAGCTGCGCTGGGCGTTCCTGGAGCCGCTGGCCGCGCACGGCCGGGCCGACGAGGCGGCGGTCGCGGCGGAGCTCGCCCGGGACGACACCGCGTCGGGCAAGCGGCACCAGGTGCGCTGTCTGGCGGCACGGCCGTCGGCGGCGGTGAAGGCGCAGGCGTGGGCGCAGGTCGTGGAGTCCGACCGGCTGTCGAACGCGCTGGTGGAGGCGGTGATCTCCGGGTTCGCGCAGCCGTCGCAGCGGGAGCTCGTCGCGCCGTACGCGGAGAAGTACTTCGCGGCCATCGAGCGGGTGTGGGCCGAGCGGTCGATCCAGATCGGGATGGACGTGGTGCGCGGGCTGTTCCCGTCGCTCCAGGACGACCCGGCGACGCTGGCGGCGACGGACGCGTGGCTCGCCGCGCACGAGGACGGCGCGCCGGCGCTGCGCCGGCTGGTGCTGGAGGCGCGGGACGACCTGGCCCGCGCCCTGCGCGCCCAGGAGTGCGACGCCGCGGCCTGACACGGGCGGCGGGGAGCGGCAGCCGGGGGCCGGCTTCCGGCAGCCGGAGGCTGCGCCGGAGATCGGAGCCGGGAGCCGGGAGCCGGAGGCCGGGAGCCGGGAGCCGGGAGCCGGGAGCCGGGCAAAACTTCCATCATCGGCAATCGAACGTCCGTCCTTTAGGACGGGCTCGTCCCGGATTGTAGACGGGCGTGTAACAGCGGTTAGGAGGGCGGGAGTCGGCGGGCACTTCCCGAGCATGAAGAACACCCCGCTTCCCCCCCGCCCCCTGTCCGACCTCTCCGACGCGCCCCGCCGCGTCCTGACCGCCGCGCAGCTGCGGGCGCACGGCGTGCCCGCCGCCGAGGTCGCCGCCCAGAGCCGGCCGGGCGGCCCCTGGCAGCAGCTGCTGCCGGGGGTGTACCTCCTGCACCCGGGGCCGCCGACCAGTGACGAGCGGCTGCACGCCGCCCTGCTGTACACGGGGCGGCGGCCCGGTGCCGCCGACGGGGCCGGGTTCGGCGAATCCATGGTCACGGGGTTGGCGGCGCTCGCGCTGCACGGCTTCCGGTCCGCTCCCCGGCTGCGGTCGCTGGACCGGGTGGACGTCCTCGTGCCGCGCACCCGCCGGCTGCGGTCCACCGGTTTCGTCCGGATCGTGCGGGCGTCGGCCCACGAGCCTCCGGTGGCGGAGGAGTTGACGGGGCTACCGGTCGCGCCGGTGGCGCGGGCGCTGGCGGACGCCCTGGAGGGGATGACCGACCCGCGGACCGTGCGCCGGCTGCTCACCGAGGCCGTGCGCGAGGGGTACTGCGAGCCGGCCCCGGTGGTGCGGGAGCTGAGCCGGGCCCGGCTGCTGTCCCGGCCGCACGTGGTCGACGCGGTGGACTCGCTCCTCGCGGAGGGCCGGGCGCTGGCGGAGGAGCGGCTCTACGCGATGGTGCGGGACCACGGCCTGCCGGACCCGGTGTGGAACGTCGACCTGCGGCTGCCCGGCGGACCGCACCTGGGCGGGGTGGACGCCTACTGGCCGGACCACGCCGTGGCGGTGGAGCTCGACACGCGGGCGCCGCGCCAGGACGAGGACGCCCTGTGGTCGGAGTACACCCGCAAGCGCGAGTACCTGGAGCGGCTGGGGATCACGGTCGTCCACCTGACGCCGCGCAAGCTGCGTGACGCCGCCGACCAGCAGGCCGTCGTGGTGCGGACCGCCCTGATGGCGGCCGGCGATCGCGCGCCGGCCGCCTACGTGGTGGTCCTGCCGCGGTGACGGCGCGGGGTCACCCGCAGAACTCGGCCTCCACGACCTTGTCGAGGCCGTCCACCCAGTCGCCGTTGACGTTCGCCGCCAGGGTGTGGTCGCCCGAGGGGGTCGACACGACGACCGAACCGGAGCCGTGGATGCCGCCCGTGTGGCCCCACACCTCCTTGCCGCAGCTCAGCTGCTGGCGCACCACGCCCAGGCCGTACGCGTTCCGCCCGTCGCCCGGCTCCACCGGGACGGCCTTGGTCAACTCCTTCATCTGCGCCGGCGGCAGCAGCCGACCGGTGATCAGCGCCCGTACGAACCGCTGCAGGTCCGCGCCGTCGGAGACCATCTCGCCGGCGGCGCCCGCCACGGACGGGTTCAGCTCCGTGACGTCGTGGACCCCCGTGGCCGGGTCGGCCGGGTCGCCGCCGAGGGTGGAGTACGCGCGGCCGGCGGGCCGCGGCATCCGCGGGTCCGTCCCGGGCAGGGACGTGGCGCGCAGCCGGAGCGGGCGGATGATCCGGCGCTCGACCTCCTCGGCGTACGGGCGGCCGGCGGCCTTTTCCACGACCATCCCCGCGAGGACGTAGTTGGTGTTGGAGTACTGCCAGCCGGCGCCGGGGGCGAACTCCGGCGCGTGGCCCATGGCGATGCCGACGAGCTGCCCCGGGGTCCAGGTGTCGTAGCGGTGGCGCAGGAAGTCGGGACCGAAGACCTTCGCCTGGAAGGCGGGGTCGGAGGTCACGTCGTATATCCCGCTGGTGTGGTTGAGCAGCTGGCGCAGGGTCACGCGCCGGCCGTCGTGGCCGTTGCCGCGGACGACGCCGGGCAGCCACTTCTCGACGCTGTCGTCGAGGTCGAGGCGGCCCTCCGCCTCCAGCTGGAGGACGACGGTGGCGACGAACGTCTTGGTGATGGAGGCGATGCGGTAGCGGTCGTGCGCCCGGCGCTCGCGCCCGGTGGTCCGGTCGGCGACGCCCGCGTCCACGTTCCGGACGCCGTACCGGTCGCGGGCCTGGACGAGGACGCCCGGCGCCCCCGCCCGCACGATCTCCTCCGCGGCCTTCCGGGTGGCCTCGTGGCGGCCGGTGGGCGCGTCGGGGCCGGTCGGGGCGGCCACCGCGGGGGCGGTGAGCGCGGTGGCGGTCACGGCCGCCGCGAGGGCGGCGGCGACGAGGGCGCCTCTGGTGCTGCGTACGGGCATGGGGTGTCCCCTCCTTGACGACTGCGGGTGCGGTCGTGGGTGGGGACCGCGGGGGTGCCCCGCGGGTTGAGCGTCCGGGCGGGCCGCCCACGGGGGTTGAGCCGGATTCAGCCGTCCTCGCCGGGAGCCGGGCGGAAGGGGGCGGGGCGGCCCGTCGGCGGGCGGTCGCGCCACAGGCGCAGGGCGGTGTCGACGAGCGGGACGCGCGGCAGGCCGGGGACGTCGGCGAGCGGGTGCCAGGCGGCGAGGTCGGTGGTGCCGCCCACCTCGGGGCGGAGGGTGCCGCCGGTGACGCGGCCCTCGTAGACGACGCGCACGGCGTGGTGGTCGACCCGCCGCCGGGCACGGCCCCGGCGCAGCTCCCGGCGGAGCGTGTCGACGCCGAGGAGGGCGGTGATCTCGGCGCGGTAGCCGGTCTCCTCCTCGACCTCGCGCGCGACCGCGTCGAGGACGTCCTCCCCGTGGCGCGTACCGCCGCCGGGGAGGGTCCACGCCCCCGCGCCGTCCCCCGCGGCGCCGCGGGCCAGCAGGAGCCGTCCGTCTCGTACGCACACGGCGTAGGCCGCCACCCTCAGGGTCCGTCTCACCCGCAGAAGGGTACGGACAACTCCGGGCATCGGTTGAGGAGTTCACTATCTCCCTGTTTGTTCCTGATGGCGTACGGGCCGCGGTGGCGGATGTCCGCCACGGCGCCATTCCCCCTCCGCCAGACCTCCACAAGACCCGGTCGCGTACGCAAGGCTCAGCGGTCATCCGGTACCGGAATCCGGACTTGTCCTTCCACTGCACAGGGATGCTGATGACCCTCGAACCCCCCAGCCCCATACCCGGGGCGAGACGCGCGGCCCGCATCGCGGCCGCCGCCGGCCTGGTCGCCGCGCTCGTCGCGACCGGCGCCGCTCCCGCCTTCGCCGCCCCCGCCGAGCCCCCGGCGACCACACCCGAACCGGCCAAGTCGGCCGCCGCCAAGCTCGGTTCGGACGACGCGGAGCGCCTGGCCGACGCCGAGTCCCGTGGCCAGAAGAACATCACCCTCATGGTGGCGACCGCCCCCGGCGCCACCGAGCAGGTCGCCCGGCAGCTCGACGCGGTCGAGGGCGGCACCGTCGGCGTCGCCCACGACAAGCTCGGCTACGTGCGCGCCACCGTCCCCACGGCGCGGGCCGAGGCCGCCATCGGCGCGGCCGCCAAGCTCTCCAGCGTGCAGGGCATCGACCTCAAGCACGAGATCCGGCTGGACGACCCGACGCCCGCCGCCGACCGCGCGGGCGCGAGCGCGGACACGGCCGGGACGTACCCGGCGCCGGGCCGCACCACCCCGGCGGCCAACCCGTACAACCCGTCCCACGAGACGGGCGCCGTCGACTTCGTGCGGAAGTGGCCGGCCGCGGACGGTCGCGGTGTCACCATCGGCATCCTCGACTCCGGCGTCGACCTCGGCCACCCGGCGCTGCAGAAGACCACCACCGGTGAGCGCAAGATCGTCGACTGGGTGACCGCGACCGACCCGGTCGCCGACGGCGACGGCACCTGGCGCCGGATGGACGTCGGCGTGTCCGGCCCGTCCTTCACCGCCGAGGGCCGCGGCTGGCAGGCGCCCGAGGGCGCGTACCGGTTCCGCACCTTCGCCGAGGCCGCCACCAAGGGCGGCGACATGGACGGCGACCTCAACCGCGACGGTGACACCACCGACGTCTGGGGCGTCCTGTACGACCCGGCCGCCGGCACCGTCCGCGTCGACCTGAACGCCAACGGCGACTTCGGCGACGACGAGGCGATGAAGCCGTACAAGGACGGCTTCCAGGTCGGCTACTTCGGCACCGACAACCCGGCCACCGACGTCGTCGAGCGGATCCCCTTCGTCGTCGAGATCCGCAAGGACGTCGTGTACAACGGCGCCGGCGCCAAGGCCGACTTCGTCAACATCGGCGTCATCGAGGGCTCGCACGGCACCCACGTCGCCGGCATCACCGCCGCCCACAGCCTCTTCGGGGGCCGGATGAACGGCGCGGCACCCGGCGCGAAGCTGGTCTCCTCGCGCGCGTGCACCTGGAGCGGCGGCTGCACCAACGTCGCGCTCACCGAGGGCATGATCGACCTGGTCGTGAACCGCGGCGTCGACATCGTCAACATGTCGATCGGCGGTCTGCCGGCGCTCAACGACGGCAACAACGCCCGCGCCCGGCTGTACACGCGCCTCATCGACACCTACGGCGTCCAGCTGGTCATCTCGGCCGGCAACAGCGGCCCGGGCGTCAACACCATCGGCGACCCGTCCCTGGCCGACAAGGTCGTCAGCGTCGGCGCCGCGGCGTCCCGCGAGACCTGGGCCGCCAACTACGGCTCGGCCGTCTCCACGCCGTACGCGATGATGCCCTTCTCCTCCCGCGGCCCGCGCGAGGACGGCGGCTTCACCCCGACGATCAGCGCCCCCGGCGCGGCCGTCAACACCACGCAGACCTGGTCGCCCGGCGGCCCCGTCCGCGAGGCGGGCTACGAGCTGCCGGCCGGCTACTCCATGCTCCAGGGCACCTCGATGGCGGCCCCGCAGGCCACCGGCGCGATGGCGCTGATGCTCTCCGCCGCCAAGCAGCAGGGCCTCGACCTCACGCCCGCGAAGCTGCGCACCGCCGTGGTCAGCCAGGCCGACCTCATCCCCGGCACGCAGGCGCACGAGCAGGGCGCCGGCCGCATCAACGTCGTCGACGCCTGGAAGGAGGTGCTCCGCGGCGCCCACGCCCACGAGTACACCGTCAAGGCGCCGGTCGACACCGCGCTCGACCAGTTCCTCGCCGAGCCCGGCCTCGGCACCGGCCTGTACGACCGCGAGGGCGGCGCCAAGGTCGGCCAGGAGAAGGTCTACGAGATCACCGTCACCCGCACCACGGGTGCCGACCGCCCGGTCCGGCACGAGCTGTGGTTCGAGAACAACCACGAGCGCACCTTCCGCGTCGTCGGCAGCGACGAGGTGGACCTGCCGCTGAACAAGCCGGTCACCGTGAAGGTCGCCGCGAAGCCGCGCAGCGCCGGCGTGCACAGCGCCGTCCTGGAGATCACCGACCCGCGGACGCGCGGCATCGACAAGCAGGTCCTGACGACCGTCGTCGCCGCCGGGCAGCTCGCCAAGCCGGCCTTCGCCCTGTCGGCCGAGGGCTCGGTGCAGCGCAACAGCCACCGCTCGTACTTCGTGGACGTGCCGGCCGGCGCCAAGTCCCTGGAGGTCTCCCTGGGCGGCCTGGCGAAGGACAGCCAGACCCGGTTCGTCGCGATCCACCCGTACGGCGTCCCGTCCGACCCCACGTCGACGGTGAACTGCTACCCGAACTACCCGAACCCGGCCAACACCTGCCGCCCCGACCTGCGGTCCTACCCGAACCCGCAGCCGGGCGTCTGGGAGATCGAGGTCGAGTCGCGCCGCACGTCGCCGCTGCTGGACAACCCGTACAAGCTGGACGTCGCCGTGCTCGGCGCCACGTTCGACCCGGCCGTCCAGACCCTGCCGGAGGTCACCCCCGGCAAGGCCGCGCCGGTGCAGTGGACCGTCACCAACGGCTTCGCCGCGCTGGAGGGCAAGCTGCGGGGCGGCCCGCTCGGTTCCGCCAAGGTCACCCGTCCGACCCTCGCCCACCACGCCGTCCAGCGCACCACGGTGCAGCTCGGCGAGGGTGTCGAGCGGTTCGACGTCGCCATCGGCAACGTCTCCGACAAGGCCGCCGACCTGGACCTGACGGTGCTGCGCGACGGCGTGCAGGTCGGCTCGTCCGCCGACGGCGACTCGGAGGAGTCGGTGTCCCTGGTCAAGCCCGCCGCGGGCACGTACACGATCGTCGTCGACGGCTACTCGGTCCCGGCCGGTGAGACCGCCTTCGACTACAAGGACGTGTACTTCTCCTCCGCGCTCGGCGAGGTGCGCGTCGACGCCGCCTCGACGGTGTCGCTGGCGAACGGCGCCTCCGCGCGGTTCGGCGCCGAGGTCGTGGTGACCGACGCCGCCCCCGAGGGCCGCCGGTTCTTCGGTGAGGTGCAGCTGCTCAACGCGCGCGGCACCGCCGCGGGCTCCGGCAGCGTCGTGATCGGCGGGGCCACTCCGTAATCTGGAGGGATACGGAGCGTGAGGGCGGGCGTCCTGCGGGCGCCCGCCCTTTCCCCTTCCCGGACCGCCCCACGCCCCCGCGTGGTCCTTCTCACCCCGTGGACAATGGATTGGACAAGGCGGCCGGGGGCCGACGCATCATGGACCAGCGCCCAGCACGTACGTACGGAGGAGTCCCCGTGAAGGTCGGAATCGTCGGAGCCACCGGTCAGGTCGGCACGGTCATGCGCAGCATCCTCACGGAGCGGGACTTCCCGGTCGAGGAGCTGCGGCTGTTCGCCTCCGCCCGGTCGGCGGGCACCCTCCTGGACGGCGTGACCGTCGAGGACGCCGCCACGGCCGACTACACCGGCCTCGACATCGTGCTGTTCTCCGCCGGCGGCGCCACCTCCCGGGCCCTCGCGGAGAAGGTCGCCTCGCAGGGCGCCGTCGTCATCGACAACTCCTCCGCGTGGCGGCGCGACCCCGAGGTGCCGCTGGTCGTCTCCGAGGTGAACCCGCACGCGGTCAAGGACCGCCCCAAGGGGATCATCGCCAACCCGAACTGCACCACCATGGCCGCCATGCCGGTGCTGAAGCCGCTGCACCAGGAGGCGGGGCTGACCGCCCTGGTCGCCACCACCTACCAGGCCGTCTCGGGCTCGGGCCTGGCCGGCGTGGCCGAGCTGGACGGCCAGGTCAGGGCCGTCGCCGACCGCGCCACGGAGCTCACCCACGACGGCGCCGCCCTGGCGTACCCGGAGCCCGGCGTGTACAAGCGCCCCATCGCCTTCAACGTGCTGCCGCTGGCCGGCTCGATCGTCGACGACGGCTCCTTCGAGACGGACGAGGAGCAGAAGCTCCGCCACGAGTCCCGCAAGATCCTGGAGATCCCGGACCTGAAGGTCTCCGGCACCTGCGTGCGCGTCCCGGTCTTCTCCGGCCACTCCCTCCAGGTCAACGCCCGCTTCGCGCGTCCGATCAGCGTGGAGCGCGCCCACGAGCTGCTCGGCGACGCCGAGGGCGTGGAGCTCTCCGAGATCCCGACGCCGCTCCAGGCGGCCGGCAAGGACGCCTCGTACGTGGGCCGCATCCGCGTCGACGAGACGGTCGAGAACGGTCTGGCGCTGTTCCTGTCCGGCGACAACCTCCGCAAGGGCGCCGCGCTGAACGCCGTGCAGATCGCCGAGCTGGTCGCACGGGAGCTGCGGGGCTGACGCGCCGCGCCGCCACGCCCCCGGGGCGCCTCCGCCGAACGGCGCAGGCGCCCCTTTTCGCGTGCCCCGCCGCCCTCGGCCCGCGCGCCCCGCCGCCCGTGTCCGCCGCGGCCCGCCGCCCTCGCCCCGCGCACCCCGTTTTCCCACTCCGTGATCCGCTCCGCGCGTGGAAGGATGGCCCCCAAAGTCGTACATGGAGGAGATGAACGGGTGCCTGGCACGAACCTGACCCGCGAAGAGGCGCAGCGGCGCGCGGCGCTGCTGACCGTGGACGCGTACGAGATCGACCTGGATCTCAGCGGCGCGCAGGAGGGCGGCACCTACCGGTCCGTGACCTCGGTGCGCTTCGAGTCCGCCGAGGACGACGCGCAGACGTTCATCGACCTGGTGGCGCCCGCCGTCCACGAGGTGGTGCTCAACGGTCGGCACCTCGACGTGGCGTCCGTCTTCCGGGACTCCCGGATCACGCTGAAGCACCTGCGCCGCGGCGCGAACGACCTGCGGGTCGTCGCGGACTGCGCGTACACCAACACCGGCGAGGGCCTGCACCGGTTCGTCGACCCGGTCGACGACCAGGCGTACCTCTACACCCAGTTCGAGGTGCCGGACGCCCGGCGGGTGTTCGCCAGCTTCGAGCAGCCGGACCTGAAGGCGACGTTCCGGTTCACCGTGAAGGCGCCGGCCGGGTGGACGGTCATCTCGAACTCGCCGACCCCGGAGCCGCAGGGCGACGTCTGGGCCTTCGAGCCGACGCCGCGCATGTCGACGTACGTGACGGCGCTCATCGTCGGCCCGTACCACGCCGTGCACTCGACGTACGAGGGCCCGGGCGGGCAGGTCGTGCCGCTGGGCGTGTACTGCCGGCCGTCGCTCGCGGAGTTCCTGGACGCGGACGCCATCTTCGAGGTCACCCGGCAGGGCTTCGACTGGTTCCAGGAGAAGTTCGACTACGCGTACCCCTTCGCCAAGTACGACCAGCTGTTCGTGCCGGAGTTCAACGCCGGCGCGATGGAGAACGCGGGCGCGGTGACCATCCGCGACCAGTACGTGTTCCGGTCGAAGGTGACGGACGCGGCGTACGAGGTGCGTGCGGAGACGATCCTGCACGAGCTGGCCCACATGTGGTTCGGCGACCTCGTGACCATGGAGTGGTGGAACGACCTCTGGCTGAACGAGTCGTTCGCCACGTACACGTCGATCGCCTGCCAGGCCGCCGCGCCCGGCTCGCGCTGGCCGCACTCGTGGACCACGTTCGCGAACTCGATGAAGACCTGGGCGTACCGGCAGGACCAGCTGCCGTCCACGCACCCGATCATGGCGGAGATCCGCGACCTCGACGACGTCCTGGTCAACTTCGACGGCATCACGTACGCCAAGGGCGCGTCGGTGCTCAAGCAGCTCGTCGCCTACGTCGGCACGGACGCCTTCTTCCAGGGCGTGCAGGCGTACTTCAAGCGCCACGCCTTCGGCAACACCCGCCTGTCGGACCTGCTGGGCGCGCTGGAGGAGACCTCCGGCCGCGACCTGCGGCACTGGTCGAAGAAGTGGCTGGAGACGGCCGGCATCAACATCCTCCGCCCGGTCGTCGACACCGGCTCCGACGGCCGCATCACGTCGTTCGCGGTGAAGCAGGAGGCCCCGGCCCTGCCCGCCGGCGCCCAGGGCGAGCCGGTCCTGCGGCCCCACCGCATCGCCATCGGCCTGTACGACCTGGACGACGCGGGCAAGCTGGTGCGCACCGAACGGGTCGAGCTGGACGTCGACGGCGAGCTGACCGGCGTCGAGGCGCTCGTCGGCAAGCGCCGGCCGGCGGTCGTGCTGCTCAACGACGACGACCTGTCGTACGCCAAGGTGCGGCTCGACGAGGAGTCGCTGCGCAACGTCGTCGCGCACCTCGGCGACTTCACCGAGTCGCTGCCGCGCGCCCTGTGCTGGGCCTCCGCCTGGGACATGACCCGCGACGGCGAGCTCGCCACCCGCGCCTACCTGGACCTGGTGCTGTCGGGCATCGCCAAGGAGACCGACATCGGCGTCGTCCAGACTCTGCACCGGCAGGTCAAGCTCGCGCTCGACCTGTACGCGGCGCCGCAGTGGCGCGAGGCCGGGCTGACCCGCTGGACGGAGGCGACCCTGGAGCACCTGCGCGCGGCCGCGCCGGGCAGCGACCACCAGCTGGCGTGGGCCCGCGCCTTCGCGGCGACCGCCCGCACGGACGAGCAGCTCGACCTGCTGAACGCCCTGCTGGACGGCACCGAGACGGTCGAGGGCCTGGAGGTCGACACCGAGCTGCGCTGGGCGTTCGTCGAGCGGCTCGCGGCGACCGGCCGGTTCGGCGCGGCGGAGATCGCCGCCGAGCACGAGCGGGACCGGACCGCGGCCGGTGAGCGGCACGCCGCCACCGCCATGGCCGCCCGGCCCACGGCGGAGGCCAAGGCGGAGGCGTGGGCGTCGGTCGTCGAGTCCGACAAGCTGCCGAACGCCGTGCAGGAGGCCGTGATCGGCGGGTTCGTCCAGACCGACCAGCGTGAGCTGCTCGCCCCGTACACGGAGCGGTTCTTCACCGTCGTCAAGGACGTGTGGGAGTCGCGTTCGCACGAGATGGCCCAGCAGATCGCCGTCGGCCTGTACCCGTCGCTCCAGGTGTCCGAGGCCACCCTCGCCGCCACGGACGCGTGGCTGGCGGACGCGGAGCCCAGCGCGGCACTGCGCCGACTGGTCTCCGAGTCCCGCGCGGGCGTCGAGCGCGCGCTGAAGGCGCAGGCGGCCGACAAGTAGCCGGCAGCGGCCGGGGCGCCGTGCGGCACCTGCGCGCGGCGCCCCGGCCGGACGACGGGAGCGCCCCATCGACCGGGTCGGTGGGGCGCTCCCGTCGTCCGGGTCGCGGGGCGGCCCGGTCCCGCCCGCGGAGTCCGGACGGTCCGACCGCCGGGTGGGGCCCTGCCGCCTCGGGCCGGGCGGTGCTACCGCCCTGGGCGGGGGGGACCTGCCGCCTCGGGCCGGGCAGACCTCACCTTGCGGGGGGGGGCAGTGCTGCCGCCTCGGGCCGGGCAGACCTCACCTTGCGGGAGGGCAGTGCTGCCGCCTCGGGCCGTGGCCTGCCGCCTTGGGTGGGAGGGCCTGCCTCCCGCCGGGTCGGTGGCCGTCAGGGCGGTGGGGCGGGCGCGTACCGGTCGTCGTGGTCCCGTGCGGCCGCGCGCAGGTGTCCCCTCCCACCCGTACGGCGGGTCCGTCGCCCGCGGGTCCTACCGCCGCACCGCCGGAACGGCAAGGTCCACGGGGACTCCGGGACCGGTCTGCTCAGCGGAGCCGGAAGGTCGCACTCGCCGCGGCGCGATCTGCCCGGTCACGGTCGCCGCGAACGCCACGGCCATGCCGACCAGTTGCACCGGGCCCAGGGACTGCCCGAGCGCCACCCAGCCCACGACGGCGGCGGTGAGCGGCGAGAGCGGCCCGAGCAGGGTCACGGACGTGGCGGAGAGGCGCCCGATGCCGCGGAACCAGAGCCAGTAGGCGACCGCGGTGTTCGCCAGGGCCAGGTAGGCGTAACCGAGGAGCGCGCCCCCGTCGAGCGCGGGCGGCGCCCCCTCGACCAGGAAGGCGACCGGCGCGATGACGAGCCCGCCCGCGGTGAGCTGCCACCCGGTCATGGCGAGCGGTCCGGTCCCCGCGGGTCGGCCCCAGCGCTTGGTGAGGACCGTGCCGACGGACATGGACGCCGACGAGGCGAGCCCGGCCACCACGCCCACCCAGTCGAAGGCGGCGCCCGCCGTGAGGACCACGAGGCTCACCCCGAAGGCCGCCGCGGTCGCCGCCGACAGGGCCCGGACCGTGGGCCGTTCGCCCAGCAGCAGCGCCGCCAGACCGACCACGAACAGCGGCCCGACCGAGCCCACCACCGCGGCGACCCCGCCCGGCAGCCGGTACGCGGCGAGGAAGAGCAGCGGGAAGAAGGCACCGATGTTCAGCGCGCCCAGCACGGCGGACCGCCACCACCAGGCACCGCGCGGGAGCGTGCGGGTGAGGGCGAGGAGGGCGAGCCCGGCGGGCAGGGCCCGCATGAGCCCGGTGAACAGCGGCCGGTCGGGCGGCAGGAACTCGGTGGTCACGGCGTAGGTGGTGCCCCAGGACACCGGGGCGAGCGCGGTCACGGCGACGACAGCGGTGCGGGACGGCATGGCGACCCTCCGATCGATAGCTTGGTGGTAATTAGCTTAGCGCTAAGCTAATTATTGGCAAGGTACTTGCGGGTGAGTTGCTTACCGTCGTGTTGCTTGCTTGCGAGCGAAGGGGCCGCGCGGGAAGACTGCGGCCATGAACGCGAGCCCCATCTCCACGCCGGCCCCCGACGCCCCCGCCGGCACCGGCGCACCCGCACACCCCGGCGCCCCCGCGGAAGCCGCCGACGCGGTCGACGCGATCACCGCACAGTGGGCGGTCGTACGCCCCGACCTGGAGACGCTGCCGATGGCCGTCTTCGGCCGGGTGTACCGGCTGGCGCACGCGATGGGTGAGCGGATGGACCGCGCCTACGCGCCCTTCGGCGTCTCACGCGGCGAGTTCGACGTGCTGGCGACGCTGCGCCGTTCCGGGGAGCCGTACACGCTCTCCCCGCGGCAGCTGTCGGACACCCTGATGCTGACGACCGGGGGCATGACGGGCCGGTTGGACAAGCTGGAGCGGGCCGGGCTGCTGAGCCGCAGCCCCGACCCGCACGACCGGCGCGCCCTGCGGGTGACCCTCAGCGACCGGGGCCGGGAGGTCGTGGACGGGGCGGTGGCGGCCGGGCTGGCCGTGCAGCGCGAGGCGCTGGAGGCGGCGCTCGACGAACGGGAGGCCGAGGAGCTGGCCGTGCTGCTGCGCCGGCTGCTCGGCACGACGGCCGGATGACGCGGCCCGCCCCGCGCGACACGGGCGGAGGGGCGGTCCGACGGCGTACGGGCGGCCGGCAGGCCGACGGCGTACGGTCAGGTCTGCCGGGCGCGCGTACGGGCGACGCCGGCGCGGCGTACGGGCAGCCCCACGCGCCGGACGGGCCGGCAGCCCCGCGCCCGACGCACGGACAGGCCGGCGGCCCGACACCCGGCGCACGGACGGCCCGACGGCCCGGGGCACGGAAGGGCGGGTGGGCGAGCCGGCGGTCGGGCCGCCCGATGTCCGCGCGGGCGGCAGGCCCCGGCCCCCGCGCGCGGGCGGCGGACCCGGCCCGTACCCGGGCGCGGACACGACGGAGCGCCGCGCGGCGGGGGTCACCCCGTCGCGCGGCGCCCCGGAAGAGCGGGAGGCGGCGTCAGCCCTGGTGCTGCTTCTTCGACCGGTCGAGGACCATGACCAGGCCCGCGATGACCGCGAAGAGCGCGATCGGCGCGACCACGTACAGGCCGAGCGTCTCGACGACGGACAGGCCGGAACCCGGGTCGTCGCCGTCGTCGCGGGTGAGCGCGAGCGCGGGGGACGACATGAGCAGCATCATCAGCGTCGTACCGGCCGCGACGGCGCCGGCGCGCAGGGCGTTCTTCTTGTCCACGGAGCAAACGTAGCGAACGCCTACTCGCCCCGCGCGCCCGGGGGTGCCGTAGGAGGCCGCTCCGGGGCGCCGGCGGCGTCCAGCTCCGCCATGAGGGCGCGCAGCCGGGGCGAGGCGGCGAGCTCCTCCAGGGTGAGCGGGCGGCCGTCCGCGCCGGCGAGGGGCAGCCGCCAGTTCGGGTACTGGTCCCAGGTGCCGGGCAGGTTCTGCGGGCGCCGGTCCCCCACCGCGTCCGGCAGCCACACCCCCGTCATCCGGGACGGCGTGCGGCGCAGGAAGCGGTACACGGCGCGGACCTCGGCCTCCTCGTCCCGCCCGGCGTCCGCGTCCAGCAGGCCGAGCCCGCGCAGGTACGCCAGCCACTCGGCGACGTCCCGGGCGTCCTCGGCGCGCTCCTCCGCCAGCGGCCGGGTCAGCAGGCCCAGTCGGTGGCGCAGGTCCACGTGTTCACCGCTCAGCCGGGCCGCCGTGGACGGCAGGTCGTGCGTGGTGGCCGTGGCGACGCAGTCCTCCCGCCACGCCTCCGGGGGCAGGGGGCGCCGGTCGCCCTCCCAGTCGCGTTCGAACCACAGGACGGACGTGCCGCACACGCCCCGGCGATCCAGCGCGTCCCGGACGCCCGGCTCGACCGTGCCGAGGTCCTCGCCGATCACGGCGGCGCCCGCGCGGTGGGCCTCCAGGACGAGGACGGCGAGCATGGCGTCGGCGTCGTAGCGGACGTACGTGCCCTCCGTGGGCGGCAGCCCCGCCGGCACCCACCACAGCCGGAACAGGCCCATGACGTGGTCGATGCGCAGCGCGCCCGCGTGCCGCAGCAGCGACCGCAGCAGCTCGCGGTAGGGGGCGTAGCCGGACGCGGCGAGGGCGTCGGGGCGCCAGGGGGGCAGTCCCCAGTCCTGGCCGCGGGCGTTGAAGGCGTCCGGCGGGGCGCCGACCGACATGCCGCGCGCGTACGCGTCGCCCAGCGCCCAGGCGTCGGCGCCGTCGGGGTGGACGCCGACGGCCAGGTCGTGCACGACGCCCACGGCCATGCCGGCGTCGCGGGCGGCCCGTGACGCGGCGGCCAGCTGGCCGTCGGTGAGCCAGACCAGCCGCCGGTGGAAGGCGACGCGGTCGGCCAGCTCCTCGCGGGCCCGGGCGGTCGCGGCGGACCGGGGGTCGTCCAGCCCCCGCGGCCACGGGGCGCGGTCGGCGCCGTACCGCTCGACCAGCGCGCACCAGGTGGCGTGGTCCTCCAGGGCCTGCCCCTGCGCGGCGCGGAAGGCGTCGAACGCGGCCTGCCGGCCGGGGCCGAGCGGCACGTCGGCGACGATCTCCAGGGCGCGCCGCTTCAGGACCCACACGGCGTCCCGGTCGATCAGCTCGCCCTTGCGCAGGACGCCGTCGCGCAGCTCCCCGGCCCGCCCGGCGAGCGCGTCGAGCTCGGCGCGGGCGGCCCCCGTGACGTAGGCGTACTCCGGCACGTCCTCCACCCGCAGGTGGACCGGGTCCGGGAAGCGGCGCGAGGAGGGCCGGTAGGGGGACGGGTCGGTCGGGGTGCCGGGGACGGCGGCGTGCAGGGGGTTGACCTGGACGAAGCCCGAGCCGAGCGAGCGGCCCGCCCAGTCGGCGAGCTCGCGCAGGTCACCGAGGTCGCCCATGCCCCAGGAGCGGGTGGACAGCAGCGAGTAGAGCTGGACGAGCACGCCGTGGCAGGGCGCGGCGGGGCGCGGCGCCCGCGGGGGTGCCACGACGAGGGCGGCGCGCCCGGTCCGCCCGTCCGGCGCCCGCGCCTCCAGGGTGTGGATCCCGGGCGGCAGGTCGGCCCACGGGACGGGGGACGCGGCGGCCGAGCCGCCCTCCAGCGTGACGTGGAGCGCGCTGCCCGCGGGGAGGGCGGCGAGCGGCCGGGGGCGTCCCGACGGCTCGTCGCCCTGCCACACCACCACCGTGGGCGGCAGCAGCCGCGCGGCGGCCGCCTCCTCGGCGGCCGCGAGCGACGCGCGGACCGCCGCAGGGGTGGTGGCGTCGACGTCGAGCGCCCCGAGGACGGTGACCACGGTCGCTTCGGGGACCGGGACCGTGGCGCCCGGGGACGGGGAGTAGGCCGTGGCCACTCCGTGCAGCGATGCGAGCCGGGCGAGGGTCATTCGGCCTCCTGGACGCTCGGGGGGACGGGTCGATCGGGTCGGATCGCGCGGCCCCCGTGCCGGTGCGGCGTTACGTACGGGGCGACTCCGGTCCGCCGGCCGTACCGCGGGCGGTCGGTTCGCTGGTCAGGGGCGTGGCGTCGTAGATCGGCGGTTCGCTGGTGAGGGGCGCGGCGTCGGCGAGCGGCGGCTCGCTGGTGAGGGGCCCGGAGAACGGGCAGGAGACAGGCCGGGGGGACGGAACCTGTTTGGAGAGGGCGGTGAGGAGGAGCTGTGCGGACGCGGCCATGGCGGCCTCCCGGTACTGGACGACAGGAACGGCGGTTCGACCCAGCCCTACCCATCGCGCGCCCGGGCATCCACCGGACGTGGCGCTGCTCACACCCCGCGTCCGGCGCGGGCGCGGGGCGACGGCGCCCGGCCCGCAGGGCCCGGTGTGCAAATCCGACACATCGGCCACGCACATTGACACCTTCGCCGAGGGGGTGGTGGGCTCGACACCCACCGGACGGACGACCCTGTCCGACAACCAGTCAGAACACCGGTACGGCACCGGCAAAGCTACCCGCAGAACCACGCAGGACGAGGGGAGACGCGCGTGCAGTTCGGCCAGCTCGCGCAGTTCGGACGCGGCAAGGGCACGGCGACCGCCATCGCGGTCGCCGTGCTCGGCGGTCTGCTCGGCGGCGCGCCCGGCGCCCTGGCCGCCCCCGGCGGGCCCGGCGCCCCCGCGGCCGCGGCGCCCGACCGCGACGCCGGGGCGGTGCCGCCCGCCGTGTGGCCGCGCCCGCAGTCCCTGCGGGCCGCGGGTGGAGCCGTGCGCCTCGGGGACGAGGTGACGCTCGTCGCGGACGCGTCCGCCGACCCGTACGCCGTGGCCGCCCTGGAGGACGTCCTGCGCGCCGCCGGTGTGCGGCGGGTGCTGCGCGCCGGGCCGCAGGGTCCCGCGGGCGCCCGCGGGCCGGTGGTGTGGTGGGGCGGGGACGGCGCGCAGAGCGTGCTGCGCGCCCTGCGGGTGCCCGAGCGCGGGGACCTGCCCGCCGGCGGCTACCGGCTCGCGACAGGCCGGTACCAGGGCCGGGACGCGGTCGCGGCGGACGGCGTCGGCCCGGACGGGCTGTTCCACGCCGTGCAGACCCTCCGCCAGCTGGTGGCGGCGGACCGGACCGTGCCCGGCGTCGTGGTCCGCGACTGGCCCGGCACGGCCGTGCGCGGCCTGGCGGAGGGCTTCTACGGCCGGCCCTGGAGCCACGACCAGCGGCTCGCCCAGCTCGACTTCATGGGCCGCACCAAGCAGAACCGGTACCTCTACGCCCCCGGTGACGACCCGTACCGGCAGGCCCAGTGGCGCGACCCCTACCCGGCGGCGCAGCGGGCGGAGTTCCGCCGCCTCGCCGAGCGGGCCCGGTCCAACCACGTGACCCTGGCCTGGGCGGTGGCGCCCGCCCAGTCCATGTGCCTGGCCTCGGACGACGACCTGCGGGCGCTCAAGCGCAAGGTCGACGCCATGTACGCCCTCGGGGTGCGCGCCTTCCAGCTGCAGTTCCAGGACGCCGGGTACGACGAGTGGCACTGCTCGCGGGACGCGGACGCCTTCGGCGGCGGCCCCGGGGGCGCGGCGCGGGCGCACGCCCGCGTGGCGAGCGAACTGTCCCGGCACCTCACGGCGCACCACCCGGACGCCGCGCCGCTGTCGCTGATGCCGACCGAGTACTACCAGGACGGCGCCACCGACTACCGCACGACGCTCGCCGACACCCTCGACGCGCGCGTCCAGGTGGCGTGGACGGGCGTCGGCGTCGTGCCGCGCACCATCAGCGGCGGCGAACTGGCCGAGGCCCGCGACGTGTTCCGGCACCCGCTGGTCACCATGGACAACTACCCCGTCAACGACTACGCGCAGGACCGTATCTTCCTCGGCCCGTACACCGGCCGCGAGCCGGCCGTGGCGGCCGGGTCGGCGGCGCTCCTCGCCAACGCCATGGAGCAGGCGTCCGCCTCCCGCGTCCCCGTCTTCACCGCCGCGGACTTCGCGTGGAACCCGCGCGGCTATCGCCCGCAGGAGTCCTGGCGGGCCGCGCTGGACGACCTCGCGGGCGGCGACCCGGCGGCCCGCCGGGCCCTGGGCGCGCTGGCCGGCAACGACGCCTCGTCGCTGCTGGACCCGTCCGGCGAGTCGGCGTACCTGCGCCCGCTGCTGACCGGCTTCTGGCACACCCGCACCTCGGCGGGCGTCCCCGCCGCCACCCGCGACCGGGCCGCCCGGCAGCTGCGGGCGGCGTTCACCGTGATGCGGGAGGCCCCGGACGCGCTGACCGCCCCCGCCGACGGACGGTTCGACGACGAGGTGCGGCCGTGGCTGGAGCAGCTCGCCCGGTACGGCCGGGCCGGCGAGAGGGCCGTCGACATGCTCCAGGCACAGGCGCGCGGTGACGGCGCCGCCGCCTGGAAGGCCCAGCTGGAGCTGGAGTCCATGCGCCGGGACCTGGCGGCGAGCCCCGCGAAGGTGGGGCAGGGCGTCCTCGACCCGTTCCTGGAGCGGGCCCTCGACGCGGCGGCCGAGTGGACCGGAGCGTCCCGCTCCACCGGGGAGCCGTACCGCACGGCCACCTCGTACACGGTGGACCTCGGCCGGGTGCGGCCCCTGGAGGCGGTGACCGCGCTGACCGGGCCCGGCACGGGCACGGGCAGCGTCGACGTGCACGTGCCCGGCGAGGGGTGGCGCCGGCTCGGCGCCCTGTCGCCCACGGGCTGGACGCAGACGCCCGGCGCGGGGGTCCGCGCCGACGCGGTCCGCGTGTCCTGGCCGCAGGGCGCGCCGGAGCCGCCCGTGCGCTCCCTGGTGCCGTGGTTCGCGGACCAGCCGCAGGCCGCTCTGGAGCTGCCGCGCGCCGAGACGGACGTCGTGATCGGCGGCGGCCCCCAGCGGGTCGACGCGCTCCTCTCCGCGCAGCGCCCCGGGGCCGTCCGCGGGGCGCTCACGGTCCGGGCCCCGAAGGGCGTCACGGTGACCGTCCCCGCGCTGACGGCCGTGCCGCGCGGCACGGCCGCGAAGGTGCCCGTGACGGTCACCGTCCCGGCGACCACCCCGGTCGGCACGTACGAGGTGCGGCTCGCCTTCGCCGGCGAGGAACGCACGCTGACCGTGCGCGCCTACCCGCGCACCGGCGGCCCCGACCTGGCCCGCACCGGCACGGCGACCTCCTCGGGTGACGAGACGCCCGACTTCCCCGCCCCGGCGGCGCTCGACGGCGACCCGGAGACCCGCTGGTCCTCCCCGGCGGAGGACGGCGCGTGGTGGCAGGTCGAGCTGGCCCGCCCGGCGCGCGTCGGCCAGGTCGTCCTGCACTGGCAGGACGCGTACGCGACCCGGTACCGCGTCCAGGTCTCGGCCGACGGCCGCACCTGGCGGACCGCAGCGACGGTCCGCGAGGGCCGCGGCGCCCGCGAGACGGTCCGCTTCGACGCCCCCGGCACCCGCTACCTCCGCATCCAGGGCGAGGAGCGCGCGACGAAGTACGGCTACTCCCTGTACGCGGTGGAGGCGTACGCGGTCACGGAGACCGCCCGCCCACCGGCCGCCCGGAAGGGCGCACCCGCAGCCGGCGACACGGCAGGCCGGGCGGGCGGGGCCGGGGCGGCGGGGTAGACCGGGGCGGGCGCGGCGCGGCCGGGGCGGCGGGGTAGGCCGGGGCCGGGCGCGGCGCGGCCGGGGCGGCGCGGTGGGCCGGGGCCGGGGCGGCGCGGTGGGCCGGGGCCGGGGCGGCGCGGTGGGCTGAGCGGCGCGGTGGGCCGGGCGCGGTCGGGCGGCGCGCCCGGGTGGTGGCGGTGGCCCATGCGGGCGGGGCCGGAGCCCGTGTGGTCGTGGGCAGGCGTTCCGCAGGGCGGAACGGGTGGGCACGGCCACCCCGCGGGACCGCGCCCGCCGCCCCCGTACGCGGGCACGCCGGAACGACGGACCGGCACCCACCACCCCCGGTGGTCCCCGCCCGCCCGCACCACGACGCGCCCCGCCCCGCGCCTGCGGTCCGCCCGGGGCGCCCACCCGGACCCGGACCCGCCTACGACGGGGCCCGGGCCTCAGGCTGAGATGCCGTCGATCCGGGCCAGTGCGTCATCCGCGCCGTACGGTTGCAGGTACGGCAGCCAGCGCGGGTCCCGATGCCCCGTGCCGATGATCCGCCACGCGAGCCCCGACGGCGGCGCCGGCGGCTGGTGCAGCCGCCAGCCCAGCTCGCGCAGGTGCCGGTCGGCCTTGACGTGGTTGCAGCGGCGGCAGGCGGCCACCACGTTGTCCCAGGCGTGCTTGCCGCCCCGGCTGCGCGGGACCACGTGGTCGACGCTGGTTGCGACGCCACCGCAGTACATGCAGCGCCCTCCGTCACGGGCGAAGAGCGCCTTGCGGGTCAGAGGAACGGGCCCCCGGTAGGGGACCCGCACGAACCGCTTCAGCCGCACGACACTGGGGGCGGCGATGGCTCGGGTAGCGCTGTGCATGAAGGCGCCGGACTCCTCGAGGCACACGGCCTTGTTCTCGAGGACGAGTACGAGCGCGCGGCGGAGCGGTACGACGCCGAGGGGCTCGTACGACGCGTTGAGGACCAGGACATGCGGCACGGATGCCTCCTATTACGCCGGCGGCGCGTGGCTCGCGCCGGGACGATCTGCTCTCAGTCTCTCCTCATGCCAGGTCGAAGCGCCACCACATGGCGGTAACGGGCCCGAGGTGTTTTCGACCACACCGTGGTCATCCCCACATGAGACGAGGCTCTCCCTCGAACAGTGCGACGAACCCCCCTGCCGACGCCGTTAAATGGTTGTGACCCGCTCGTGATCCCAGGAGGTTGTCCACCGTGCTCAGGTCGGCCCCGCCTTCCGTACCGCCCACCGAATCCACCCCGTCCCCCCCGGCCCCCGTGACGCTGGACGAGGCCGCCCGCCAGGCCGGCGCCGCCGCCGGCTGGGTCGAGCAGAACTGGGCCACGTGGGTCAACACCGGCCTGCGGATCCTGCTGATCATCGCCATAGCGGTGACGCTGCGCTTCCTGATCCGCAGGGCGCTGACCAAGCTGATAGACCGCATGAACCGCAGCGCCCAGGCCGTGGAGGGCACGGCGCTGGGCGGACTGCTGGTGAACGCCGAGCGGCGCCGCCAGCGGTCGGAGGCGATCGGCTCGGTGCTCCGCTCGGTGGCGTCGTTCCTGATCATGGGCACGGCGGTGCTGATGGTCCTGGGCGCCTTCCAGATCAACCTGGCGCCGCTGCTGGCCTCGGCCGGTGTGGCGGGCGTGGCGATCGGTTTCGGCGCGCGGAACCTGGTCACGGACTTCCTGTCCGGCGTCTTCATGATCCTGGAGGACCAGTACGGCGTCGGCGACTCCATCGACGCTGGCGTCGCCTCCGGCGAGGTCATCGAGGTGGGCCTGCGCGTGACGAAGCTGCGCGGCGCCGACGGCGAGATCTGGTACGTCCGCAACGGCGAGATCAAGCGGATCGGCAACCTCAGCCAGGGCTGGGCGACGGCGGCCGTCGACGTCACGGTCCGCCCGACCGAGGACCTGGACGCGCTGCGCAAGGCCATCGAGGGCGTCGCGGAGGAGATGGCGGCCGAGGAGCCGTGGAACGAGCGCCTGTGGGGCCCGATCGAGGTGCTGGGCCTGACGGAGGTCCTCATCGACTCGATGACGCTGCGCGTCGCGGCGAAGACCATGCCGGGCAAGGCGCTGGGCGTGGAGCGGGAGCTGCGCTGGCGCCTCAAGCGCGCCTTCGACGCGGCGGGCATCCGCATCGTGGGCGGCGTCCCGCTCCCGGCGGAGGACGCCCCGGCCGACCCGACGGCCGCGATGGCCGCCCCGTCCGCCTTCGCCTCCCCGACGACCCCCCAGTCCCTGGCGGCGACCCCCCTCCAGCACCCCCCGTCGATACCCCAGCCGTCCACGGGCCCGAACCTGTCGAAGGGCTGACGCGCGGCGACCGGGGCCCGGCGCCGGGCCGTCCAGCGGGCGAAGGCGCCCCCTCCACACGAGCGGAGGGGGCGCCTTCACGTCGGTCCGGGCCCGGTCACTGCGGCAGGACGTGCCGCCACAGGTCGTCCCCGGTGAGCGCGCCCGTCCACACCCGCACGGACTTCAGCGCCCCGGGCAGGGCGTGCTCGGTGGTCGCGCCGTCGCGGGCGTCACCACCGGCCCGCAGGACACCACCGCCCTGCTGGACGCCGTTCAGTTCGGATGCGCCGGAGCCGTACTGCCAGGAGGCGTCGACGTAGAGAGTCAGCCGCCCGTTGCCGTCCAAGGCGTCGTAGCTGCCCGTCAGGTCCACCCAGGTGTCCGCGGCGACAACCTCGTTGCTGCCCACGGTGGCCGTGTCCGTGCTTTCGCCGTCGGGGCCGAGGACCGTGCGGGAGAACTCCCAGCGCCACGTCTCCGGCGAGGTCTTCCGCGCCCACAGGGCCCAGGAGTACTCCGAACCCGCGCGCTGGCCCGCCACCAGCGCGCGGTAGCCGACAGGCTTGGACTCCAGACCGGCGCTGTCCACCCGCACCCGGGCGGACACCGTGAACGACCCCGTCTCGTCGACGACCGGCCCGGTCGCCGAGAGGTGCCCGGCCACCCCGTCGAGGAGGACGCTGCCTTCCTCCGCGTCCAGGGTGGCGCCGGCGGGTGAGAGGGCCATGTCCCCGACCGGGTACGGGCCGACCTGCGGCACACGGCCGTCCCCGGCCGACGCGGCGTCCCAGTGGGCGGCCAGCGGCACGGCCGGATAACCCTCGGCGTCCCGTACGTCCGTTTCGTTCCGCACGTCGTCCGCGGTCAGCGCCCACTGCCAGGCGCGGACCTCGTCGATCCGGCCCAGGAAGTGGCCGTCGTACGCGCCGCCGGTACGGCCGCGGCCGAACTGCAGACCCGCCGTGCTCGTCCACGGCTCGTAGGCGGGGGCTCCCTCGGCGAGGACGACGGGGCTGCCCTGCGGGCGACCGTTGACGTACAGCTGGACCGTGTCGTTGGACGGGTCGGTGTCGTGCCGGGTGTGGAAGACGCCCGCCAGGTGGGTCCAGGCGTTCCGCGCCGGATCGGCGGTGGTCGCCAGGGACCGCACCCGCGGGGCGCCGGGCTCGTCCCGGGCCGTCCTGCCGAACGCCCAGCGCCGGTCGGCGGCCGAGTAGAGCAGTTCGAACGCCGAGCCGTGCTCGCCGGGCGCGGACAGCACGACGCGGTCCGCGCCGGTGTCGGCGAGCTGCACCCAGGCCGACACCGTGAACGGCCGGGAGGTGTCCACGACGGGCCGGGCGGTCTGTGCGTACTCCTGCGGCCGGCCTTCCCCCGGGGCGTCCAGCAGCAGGGCGCGGTCGCGGTCCCCGGCACGGGCGAGCCGCGACCAGGGGTCGCCGTCGGTGTGGAGCGCGGCGTCCTGGTGCGCTCCCCGGACGCCGGAGTCGGCGGCGACCGTGGCGGACGGGTCGGTCAGCCCGTCGTCGAAGCGCCAGCGGGCGGCCTCCTCGACGTACCCCACCTTGAAGGAGAACGTGGTTTCCGGCCCGTAGCGGCTACCCCGGTCGGCGGCCTCCACGTAGAGCACGTAGAACCCCGCGGTGGGCGGCACGAACGCGAACGACTCGGCCTCCGCCGCGCTGATCGTGTGCACCTCGCCGCCGACGCGCACGCGGTAGCTCGTGACGTCCTCGTCGGCGGGGTCCGGCGTGAAGCGGAACCGGCCCGGCAGGCCGGAAGCGCCGTACGTGGCGCACTGGTTGGTCGTGCACTCCTCGTACGGTCCCAGCGACGTGACGCGGGGTGCGCGGGGCACGGGATCGTCGGTGGCGGTCGTCGCGTACGCCGGCGGTACGGCAGCCGCCGCGAGCAGGCCGACCGCCAGCGCGGCGGTGAACCGGAACCGGCCGCGCGGCCGTCCGGCACGTCGCCCGACCTGCGGCCGGGATGACGGGACAAGCATGGAATCCCCCCTCGGAATCCTCACCCGGATCGAACATACGACGCAGAGTGATCGACGCGACGCTACGGAGCGGAACGGCACGGAGTCAACGCGTTATCGACGGTGGCGCGGCTCGTGGCGACAAAGCGACCCTCCGGCGGCTGGAGCGTGCCGTTCGAGTCGTCCTCCGTCCTCTCGGATGCCTTCCCGGGAGGACGGCGCCGAGGGTGTTGACGCGGGATCACGCCGGTCCTACCGTCGCAGGAAGCAAACAGGAAACTTTCCTGACAGTGGCTGGTGACGCGGTCCCGGCCGTGGTCGAAGGCAGGTGCGCGCCCCTTGTCCGGAAGCAGCTTCGGTGTCCCCGGCACCCCCCGTGTGCTGCGGGCGATGAACGATCGGGCCGCGCTCGATCTGCTGGTGGAGCACGGGCCGCTGTCGCGGGCGCGGATCGGGCGGTTGACCGGGTTGTCGAAGCCGACCGCGTCGCAGCTGCTCGCGCGGCTGGAGGCGGCCGGGCTGGTCGTCGCGACCGGGACGAGCGAGGGGCGGCCCGGGCCGAACGCGCAGTTGTACGGGGTGAATCCGCGGGCCGCGTACGCCGCCGGGCTCGACGTGAACCCGCGGCGCGTCCGCGCGGCCGTCGCCGACGTGACCGGTGCGGTGGTCGGGGAGTTCGAGCTGCGCACCCCGCGGCGCGGCGGACCCGGGGCGGTGCGGCAGGTGACCGAGGCGCTGGACGGCGCGGTGAAGGCGGCCGGGCTGACCCTCGGCGACGTGCACCGGTTCGTGATCGGCACGCCCGGCGCGTTCGACCCCTCGACCGGCCGGCTGCGGTACGCCTCGCACCTTCCCGGGTGGCACGGGCCGACCCTGCTGGAGGAGCTGGCCGCCGCGCTGCCCGCACCGGTCGAGTACGAGAACGACGTCAACCTCGTGGCCGTCGCCGAGCAGCGTCTCGGCGCCGCCGCCGGGTACGGCGACTTCGTCCTGCTGTGGAGCGAGGAGGGCCTCGGCGCGGCCCTCGTGCTGGGCGGGCGGCTGCACCGCGGGTACACCGGTGGCGCCGGCGAGGTCGGGTTCATGCCGGTGCCGGGCGCGCCGCTCGTACGGAACGTCGCCAAGGCCGGCAGCGGCGGGTTCCAGGAGCTCGCCGGAGGTCAGGTGCTCCCCCGGCTGGCCCGCGAGCTGGGGCTCGACGTACCGGCGGGGCCGTACCCGGAGGTCGCCGTGCGGCTGCTGGAGCGGGCCGCCGCGGCGGTGGCCGGGGCGACGGCGGCCGACCCGGCGGTGGCCGGCTCGACGGCGGCCGGGGCGGGCGCCGGGGTTGACGGGGCGGGCGGGGTCGTCGGGGCGGGTGGGGACGCGGAGCCCGCCGGGGCCGGCGTGACCGCCGGGGCCGGCGTGACCGTCGGGACCGGCGCCGGCGCCGGGGGCACCCTCGCCGGGGCGTACGCGCGGTTGCTCGACGTCTACGCCACCGGGCTGGCCACCGGGCTCGCCTCGCTCGTCGCCGTCCTCGACCCGGAGCTGGTCGTGCTCTCCGGCGACGTGGCCGTCGCGGGCGGCGAGGCGCTGTGCGAGCGGGTGCGCGCGGAGCTCGGGGAGCTGGCCGCCACCCGGCCGCGGCTGGTCCTCGGCGGCGTGCGGGAGCACCCGGTGCTGCGGGGCGCGCTGGAGGTCGCCCTGGCCGCCACCCGCGACGACGTGTTCGACACCTCCGTGCGCTGACCGTCCGTCCCCGACGACAGGAGACCCGCCATGCCCCCGCCCGCGGCCGCTCGGGGTGAGCGTGCCCGCGCCCGCGTCCCTGCCCGCGCTCCGGCACCGGCGCCCGCGCTCGCGTCCGCTCGGCACGGCCGCCGCGCGTATGGCCCTGGCCCTGGCCCGCGTCGGCTGTACCGGCTCGGCGGGCGGCGGGGACCACGACGCCCCGCACACGAAGGGGACGCTCACCTTCTGGCACCGCTGGTCCGCGCCCAGGGAAGTGGCGGCGGTCGACGCGGGCATCGAGCGTTCGAGGACGCGCACCCGGACATCACGGTGGAGGCCGTCCCCGACGTCACCGACGACAAGATCCAGCAGGCGGTGCGCGCCGGCGGATCCGGCGCCCCGGACGTGGAACTGCACGCGGACCACACGGACGGGAACCTGGCGATGGCCTCGGCGGTGCTCGTGATGGCACCGGTCGTCGTCGTGTTCTTCTTCGCCCGAAGGCTTTCGTCGAGGGCGTCACGCTCACCGGAGTGAAGGGGTAGGGGAAACACCTTGAACACGTCCAGCACGGCCGGCACGGCCGGCACGTCCGGCACATCCAACACGTCCGACGCGGTAAAGACGGTGAACGCGGTGAACGCGGTGAACGCGGTGAACGCGGGTGGCATGAGACTCGTGGTGGTGGGCGGTGGTTCCACCTACACCCCGGAGCTGGTCGACGGGTTCGCGCGGCTGCGGGACGCGCTGCCCGTCGACGAGCTGGTCCTCGTCGATCCGGCGGCCGAGCGCCTGGAGGTGGTCGGCGGGGTGGCCCGGCGGATCCTGGCCCGGCAGGGCCATCCGGCGAAGGTCACGACCACCACCGACCTGGACGCGGCCGCCGACGGCGCGGACGCGGTCCTGCTCCAACTGCGCGTGGGCGGGCAGGCGGCCCGGCAGCAGGACGAGACGTGGCCGCTGGAGTGCGGCTGCGTGGGGCAGGAGACGACGGGCGCGGGCGGTCTCGCCAAGGCGCTGCGGACGGTGCCGGTCGTCCTCGACATCGCCGAGCGGGTCCGGCGGGCCGCCCCGGACGCCTGGATCGTCGACTTCACCAATCCCGTCGGCATCGTCACCCGCGCCCTCCTCGACGCCGGGCACCGGGCGGTCGGGCTGTGCAACGTCGCCATCGGCCTCCAGCGGAAGTTCGCGGCGCTGCTGGGCGCGGCCGCCGCGGACGTGCACCTGGAGCACGTCGGGCTCAACCACCTCACGTGGGAGCTGGGCGTACGGCTCGGCGGGCCGGACGGGCCGGACGTGCTGCCGGCACTGCTCGCGGAGCACGGCGACGCGGTCGCGGACGACCTGCGGCTGCCGCGCGGCCTGTTGGACCGGCTCGGCGTCGTCCCCTCGTACTACCTGCGGTACTTCTACGCCCACGACCAGGTCGTGGACGAGCTGCGGGCCGGGCCGTCGCGGGCCGCCGCCGTCGCCGACATGGAGCGCCGGCTGCTGCGGATGTACGCCGATCCCGCGCTGGACGAGAAGCCGGCGCTGCTGGCCGAGCGGGGCGGCGCCTTCTACTCGGAGGCCGCCGTCGACCTGGTGGCGTCGCTGCTCGGCGGCCGGGGCGGTGCGGTGCAGGTGGTGAACGCCCGCAACGCCGGCACGCTGCCGTTCCTGCCGGACGACGCGGTGGTGGAGGTGCAGGCCGCCGTGGACGGCACGGGCGTGCGGCCGCTGCCGGTACGCCCGCTGGACCCGCTGTACGCGGGGCTCGTCGCGCACGTCGCCGCGTACGAGGAGCTGGCGCTGGACGCGGCGCTGCGCGGAGGGCGGGAGCGGGTGTTCCGGGCGCTGCTCGCGCACCCGCTGGTCGGTCAGTACGGGTACGCCGACACGCTCACGGACCGGCTGGTCGCGCACAACCGGGAGCACCTGGCGTGGGCGTGACCCCGGCCGCGGCCGTGCTCGCGGTCGACGCGGGCAACAGCAAGACGGACGTGGCGCTCGTCGCCGCCGACGGGACCGTCCTCGCCGCCGCGCGCGGCGGCGGCTTCCAACCGCAGGTGGTGGGGGTCGAGGCGGCCGTCGACGTGGTGGCGGCGGCGGTGCGGGAGGCCGTGCGGGACGCGGCGCCCCGGTGGGACGCGCGCGGTGGCGGGCCGTACGCGGAGCACGTGTCGGCGTGCCTGGCCAACGCGGACCTGCCGGTGGAGGAGGAACGACTCACCCGCGCCGTGGGGGCGCGCGCCTGGGGCGCTTCGACCACCGTGCGCAACGACACGTTCGCGGTGCTGCGGGCCGGGGTCGACGAGCCGCGGGGCGTCGCCGTGGTGTGCGGGGCGGGCATCAACTGCGTCGGCATGCTGCCCGACGGGCGGACGGCCCGCTTCCCTGCCGTGGGCCGCCTCTCCGGGGACTGGGGCGGCGGTGCCGGTCTGGCGGACGAGGCGCTGTGGCACGCGGCGCGGGCCGAGGACGGGCGGGGCGGGCCGACGGAGCTGGCCCGCGCGCTGCCCGCGCACTTCGGCCTGGCGTCGATGCGCGCGCTGATCGAGGCGCTGCACCTGGGCCGCATCCCGGCCCGGCGGCGGCACGAGCTGGCTCCCGTGCTGTTCGCCGTCGCCGCGGCCGGCGACCCGGTGGCGCGGGGGCTGGTGGAGCGATTGGCGGGGGAGGTCGTGGCCATGGCGGGGGTGGCCCTGGAGCGGCTGGACTTGGACCACGCGCGGGTCCCGGTGCCGGTGGTGCTGGGCGGGAGCGTCCTGGCGGCCGGGCACCGGGACCTGGACACCCGGATCGTCGCCCTGCTGCGGGAGCGGGCGCCCGCGGCGGTACCGCGCGTGGTGACCGCGCCGCCGGTGCTGGGCGCGGCGCTGCTGGGGCTGGACCACGTGGCGGCCCCGGCGGCGGCCGGGGCGGCGCTGCGCGCGCACTACGCGGCGGCCGCGAACCGGGCGGCGGTGGACCACGGGCGGTGAGACGAAGGGTCCGACCCGCGGGGCCCGGGGTGGCGGCGGTCCGGCCTGCGGGCCCCCGGGGCGGTGGGAGTCCGCCCTACCGGCCCCGGGGTGACGGGGGTCCGACCTGCCGCCCCCGGGGTGACGGGGGTCCGACCTGCCGCCCCCGGGGTGACGGGGACGCGCGGGACGCTGCCGGTCGGGTCACGCGCGGGGATCGCCGCCGGCGAACCGCACCCGGGGGCGGGTCGACCGACCGTCGCGGGCGCGGACGGCGCGGGCGGGGGCACGGCGGGCGCGGGCGGGGCGCGGGCGCCGGTGGCGGGCATCGGGGCGGGGCCACGATCAGAACAAGATCCAGTCAATACCGGTGTGTGCACGGCCCCCTGCGGCCATACTGCTGGCCGGACCGCACCGTGGGGACGGGGCGGCCGACCGGTGACGAGGGGGGAGGGCACGTGGCAGGCGTACCGCACGTACCGCACGCACGTACCGCGCGCCCGGACCCGCCGGCACCCGAACGCCCGGCGGACGACCCGGACACCTCGGAGGGCGCGTACGCCCCCGAGGCGCCGGAAGCCGCGGAAGCCCTGGCAGCCCCGGAGGTACCGCACGCCGCGAGCGCCATGGAGGTCTCGGGCATCTCGGCGGGCTCGTACGTCCCGGCAGACCCCCACGCCCCCGAAGGCCCGTACGCCCCGGAGAGCCCGGACAGCCCGTACGTCCCGGAGGCCGCGGGAGCCCCGCGCGGCGGACGGTTCGGCGGGCGCACCGCCGGACCGGTGGGCGGCCGGGCGCGGTTGCGGGCCGTCGTGGCCACGCCACCCGGTCGGCTGTGCCTGCTCGGCGCCGTCCTGGCCGCGCTCCTCGTCGCGTTCGGCGCGGTGACGGCCCTGGAGGTGACCGGCCGGTCCTCCGCCGCCGGTGAGGTCGTGGGTCGCAGCCAGCCGCTGAGCGCCGACGCCGCGCACCTCTACCGATCCCTCGCCGACGCCGACACGGTCGCCGCCGGCGGCTTCCTCGCCGGCGCGCAGGAACCCGCCGACCTGCGCGAGCGGTACGACGCGGACGTCGCCACCGCCGCCCGGCTGCTGGTGAAGGCCGCGGCCGACGCCGGTGCCGGCGGCGCCGGCGGCCCGTCCCGGTCGGCGGACGAGATCGCCACGCTCAACGAGCAGCTCCCCGTCTACACGGGCCTCGTCGAGCGGGCCCGCGCCGCGAACCGCCAGGGCCTGCCGCTCGGCGGCGCCTACCTCCGGTACGCCAACGCGCACATGACGACCGATCTGCTCCCCGCGGCGCAGCGCCTGTACGCGGCGGAGACGGCGCGGCTCGCCGAGGACGAGCGCCGGGCGCGCGCCTGGCCGGCGCCCTCCCTCGCCCTGGGCGCGCTGGCGCTGGCCGCGCTCGCCGCGGCGCAGTGGCGCGACTACCGGCGCACCCACCGCGTGCTGAACCCGGGGCTGGTGGCCGCGGCGGCCGCCACCGCGGCGGCGCTGCTGTGGCTGGCGGGCGCCCACACCCTCGCCCGCGCGGGGCTGGACGACGCCCGCGTCCACGGCCTGGATTCGCTCAAGGTGCTGAACGAGGCCCGGATCGGTTCCCTGAAGGCCCGGGCGAACGAGAACCTGACCCTCGTGGCACGTGGGGCGGTACTGACCGACGACGGCAGGAGCGACAAGTACGAGACCGACCACGGCGTGGCCATGGCCGGTCTCGACCGGGCGCTTGCCGGGGCGCGCGGGCTGGCCGACGACGAGGCGGGCCGCGCCGCGGTGGAGGAGGCCGCCCGGTGGAGCACCGAGTGGCGCGAGCGCCACGCCGCCGCGCGGCGCACCAACGACGAGGGCGACTACGACGGCGCGCTGGCACGGGTGGTGGGCGGTGGCCCGTCGACGGGCGCCGCCTTCGACCGGGTCGACGCGGCGCTGCGCACGGCCGTCGACCACGAGCAGAGCGAGTTCACCCGGGCGGCGGCCCGCGGCCGTGACGTCCTGGCGGGGCTCCCGACCGGGGCGGCCGTCCTGGCAGCGGTGGCCGCGGTCGCCGCCGTCGCGGGTGTCAACCGCAGGCTGGCGGAGTACCGGTGACCGGCGCGGGGAGGGACGCGGTGACCGGCCCGGGAGGAGACGCGGTGACCGGCGCGGGGAGGGACGCGGTGACCGGCGGCAGCACGGCCGCCGTGACCGGTGACGGGGCGGGCGCCGTGACCGGTGACGGGGCGGGCGCGGTGACCGGCGGCGGAACGGCCGCCCTGATCGGTGGCGGCGCAGGCGCGGCAGCCGGTGGCCGGCCGCGCGGCACGCGGGTACGGCGGGTACGGCGCCGGGGCACGGTCCTCGCCGTGGGACTGGCGTGCGTGCTGGCGGGCGGGCAGGCCGGCGCCCCGTCGGCGGCGCCGAGCGGCGCGCCGGTCGCGGCGTCGGGGGCGGCGTCGGGCAGGGCGTCGACCGGCGCCCCCGCCGGCACGTCGGCGGTCACGCCCCCGTCACCCGTACCGCCCGTACCACCGGGGCCGCCCGTCAAGTCCGTACCGCCCGTATCACCTGGGCAGCCCGGAACACCCCGGGGCGAGCGGCCCGGCGCCGTCCGGCCCGTACCGGAGGCCCGGTCCGCCGCCGAGCCGCCGCCCGCCCGGTCGGGGACCTGTCGGAACCCGGAGGCGTCCCTGCCCCCGTCCCGCGCCGAGGGGCCGGCGGTCGCCGCGATCAGGGCGCGCGGCAGGCTGGTCGTCGGCGTCGACCAGAACAGCTACCGCTGGGGCTACCGCGACTCGGTCAAGGGCACCTTGGAGGGGTTCGACATCGACCTCGCCCGGGCCGTCGCCGCCGACCTCCTCGGCAGCCCCGACGCGATCGTCTTCCGCACCGTCCCCACCGACCAGCGGATAGCGGCCCTGGTGAGCGGGAAGGTCGACCTGGTGGTCCGGACGATGACGATCAACTGCGCCCGGATCCGGCAGGTCGCCTTCTCCACCGCCTACTTCGAGACCGGCCAGCAGGTCCTCGCGCCGAAGGACTCGCCGATCACCGGGTACGACGCCTCGCTCGCCGGCCGGCGCGTCTGCACGGCCGAGGGCTCCACGGCGTACGACGCGCTGGACCGCGCCCCGCTCGGCGCGGTCTACCGCGACGCGTACGACGGCACGGCACGGGACGCCGACCGCCTCACCGTGCCGAACCAGCTGGACTGCCTGGTCCGGTTGCAGACCGGGGAGGTGGACGCGGTCGTCACGGACAGCGCCCTGGCCGCCGGGCAGGCCGCGCAGGACCCGGCCGTCGAGCTGAAGGGCGAGCCCTTCACGACCGAGTACTACGGGGTCGCGGCCAGGCTCGGCGCCGACGACCTGGTGCGGCGGGTGAACCAGGTGCTCGTCGCGTACCGCGCCGGGCCCTGGACGAAGGCGTACGAGAAGTGGCTGGAGGCGGACCTCCCCGGCATCGCCGGGCCGCCCGCACCCCTGTACCGGACGAACCGTTCCTGAGAGCGAGAGGTGATCGATGGGCGTCACGGGTCCCCCCGGTCCGGTGATGGACCGGGACGAGGCGGACCGTGCGCTGGCCCGCCTCGGCGCGGAGCACAAGGCGGTCGAGGACTCGCTGCTCGCGCTGCAGGACCACGCGGGCCGCAGGCTGCTGGAGGGCGCCGCGCTGACCGGGACGACCCGGGAGCGGTGGGCCGCGGCCGAGCGGACGATCGCGCTGCTGTGGACGTACTTCGACGCGTACACGGACGCGTTGCGCGCGGCCCACGAGGTGCGCTCCCGGCGCCGCACGCCCGGGAGCGGCGAACTGGCCGAGCTGAGCGGCTGGCTGCGCGCGGAGTGCGTCACCGTACCGGTGGCCCCCGACCCCGGGGGCGCGGCGGGGCTCCCGGACTCCGGGGGCGGGGGCGCGGAACCGGAGGGCGCGCCACCGGACGACGCGACACCGCCCGGTGCGGAACCGGACGGCGCCGCACCGGGCGGCGCGGGGGCCGGGGGCGCGTCGGGCGGGCCGGTCGAGCGGTTCACGCTGGACCGGCTGGTGGCACGGATCAACGAGCTGTACGCGCGCTCGCTCGACGTCGTCGTGACGGCCGAGGCGGTCTGGTCGGCGCTGCCCGCCCGTATAGACCTCCTGGCCGCCGAGCTGAACCGCACCCGGTCACTGGCGCGTTCGGTCGGCGTGCGGCCCGGCGAGCACCCGGCGGGCGACGACCTGGAGGCCATCACGGAGGAGCTGACCGCGCTGCGCGCGCAGGTGGTCAGCGACCCGCTGGCGTTCTGGCGGCGGCCGGCGGGCAGTTCGGCGCCCGGCGGCGGGCGGCCCGACACGGACCGGTACGACCGGGCGGCCCGCGCGCTGGAGGACGTGCGCCGGGAGATCGAGGCGGTGCTCCAGGTGCGGCAGGACTCGGAGTCGCGCCTGCTGCGGCTGCGGGACCTGCTGTCGCGGGCCGACCGCACCCTCGCGGAGGCGCGGACCGCGCGCGTCGAGGTCCTCTCGAAGATCGCCGCGACGGAGGTGCCGGTGGTGAGCGGCCCGCCGACCGCGCTGCACGAGCGCCTCGCCATGGCCGCCGAGTACCGGCGGCACGCCCAGTGGCACCGGTTGTCGCCGCTGCTGGAGGCGCTGGAGCGGGAGGCGGAGGAGGAACTGCTGCGGGCCCGCGAGTCCCTGACGGCGGTGACGGCGCCGCTCGCGGTCCGCGCCGAGCTGCGGGGGCGCCTCGACGCGTACCGGGCGCGGGTCGCCCGGCACGGCCTGGCGGACGACGCGTTCCTCGGCGAGCGGTACGACGCCGCCCGCCGGATGCTGTGGAGCGCCCCCTGCGACCTGCGCGCCGCCGAGCGGGCCGTACTGCGCTACCAGCGCGCCGCGAGCGAGCTGCTGTCGACGGGGGGCGGCGCGTGAACCGGTGCCCCCGCGCCGGCTGCGGCGGCGCGTACGAGGACGTGGGCGGCGGGCGGCTGTACTGCGACACGTGCGGCCTGGCCCCGGCCGCCACGGCGGAGGGCCCGCACGGGCCCGTACCGGAGCGGCCCGTACCGCGGGGCCCCGTGCCGGAGCCGCCCCCACCCCACGGGCGCAGCCTGCCCCACGGACCCGTGCCCGAGCCGCCCGTGCCCCACGGACCCGTGCCCGAGCCGTACCCGGGCGGGTCCGGGCCGTACGCCCCCTCCTCCGGTTCCGTCGCCGCGCCGGGGTCGTCCCGCGCCTCGGGCGCGACGGTGCGGTCACTGCCCGCGCGCGGCCCCGGGGCGCCGAGCGGCCGCTCCGCATCGCGCGGGCGGCTCGGCGCGGGCCTGGTGACGGTGCCCGCCGTACCGCGCCCGGACCCGCGCACGGCGGTGATGGAGTGCCCGGAGGTACCGGAGCGGCGGCGGTTCTGCTCCCGCTCCGACTGCGGGGCGCCGGTCGGCCGGGCGCGCGGCGGCCGGGCGGGCCGTACGGAGGGGTTCTGCACGGCGTGCGGCCACCCGTACTCCTTCGTGCCGAAGCTGCGCGCCGGGGACGTGGTGCACGGCCAGTACGAGGTGGCGGGCTGCCTGGCGCACGGCGGTCTCGGCTGGGTGTACCTGGCGGTGGACCGGGCCGTGTCCGACCGGTGGGTGGTGCTCAAGGGACTGCTGGACACCGGGGACGAGGACGCGATGGCGGCCGCGATATCCGAGCGGCGGTTCCTCGCCGAGATCGAGCACGCCAACATCGTCCGCATCTACAACTTCGTGGAGCACCTGGACCAGCGGACGGGCTCCCTCGACGGGTACATCGTCATGGAGTACGTCGGCGGCAAGTCCCTGAAGGAGGTGGCCGACGAGCGGCGCGACCCCTCCACCGGCTCCCGGCTCCGTGCGAGCAGGGGGTACCCCATCCCGGTGGGGCAGGCGTGCGCGTACGGCATCGAGGCGCTGGAGGCGCTGGGCCACCTGCACGACCGCAACCTGCTGTACTGCGACTTCAAGGTCGACAACGCCATCCAGAGCGAGGACCAGCTCAAGCTGATCGACATGGGCGCGGTGCGGCGGATGGACGACCGCGAGTCCGCCGTCTACGGCACGGTCGGCTACCAGGCGCCGGAGGTCGCGGAGTACGGCCCGTCGGTCGCGTCGGACCTGTACACGGTGGCGCGGACGCTGGCGGTGCTGACGTTCGAGTTCCACGGGTACACCAACGTGTTCGCGGACTCGCTGCCCGATCCGCGGCACATCCCGGTCTTCCGGCGGTACGAGTCGTTCCACCGGCTGCTGGTGCGGGCCACGGACCCCGACCCGGCGGGCCGGTTCGGCTCCGCGCAGGAGATGGCGGAGCAGCTGACGGGTGTGCTGCGCGAGGTCGTGGCCCTGGAGACGGGCACGCCGAGGCCCGCCCTGTCGACGCTGTTCGGCCCGGAGCGGCGCGTCGCGGACACGGTGCTGTTCGCGGAGCCGGCGGGCGAGGTGTCACGGCTCGGCCTGCGGCCCACGGGCCACCGCGCGGGCCGCCCGGACCGTGGGGGGCGTCCGGTACGGGCCGGGCGCTCGGGCCGCTCCGGTCGTCCGGGCCGCGTGGGGTGGCCGGGCCGCGTGGGGCGTCCCGCCGGGGATGCGGGCGCGGGGGCCGCCGGGCCCGGTGGGGCCCCCGCCGCCACCGGTGCCACCGGTGCCACCGGTGCCACCAGGACCGGCGCGGCCGTCGAGACCGGTGCAACCGGCGGGACGGTCGAGGCGGTCGAGGCGACCAGAGTCGTCCGGGCCGTCGAGGCGACCGGGGCCGTCGAGGCGGCCGGGGCGGTCGAGGTGGCCGGGGCGGTCGAGGTGGTCGGGGCACCGCCGCTCGCCCCGTTGGACGCGCGGGCCGCCGCCCTCGCGCTGCCCGTACCGCTCCTCGACGCGGACGACCCGAACGCCGCCCTGCTCGCCGGTCTCGCCGCGTCCGCCCCGGCCGAACTGCTGGCCGCGCTGCGGGCGGCCCCGACCGACTCCCCCGAACTGCGGCTGCGCGAGGTGCGGGCCCTGCTGGAGCTGGGGGACGCCCCGGCGGCGGTCCGCGCGCTGGACGAACTGGAGCGGGCCCGCCCGAACGACTGGCGCGTCGTCTGGTGCCGCGGCGTCACCGCGCTCGCCACCGGTGAACACACCGCCGCGGCGCGGGACTTCGACGCCGTGTACGCGGCGTTCCCCGGCGAACCCGCGCCCAAGCTGGCGCTCGCCGTGTGCGCCGAGCTGCTCGGCCGGCCGGACGACGCCGCCGCCCGCCACCACCTGGTGTGGGCGACGGACCCCGGCCACGTCGGCGCGGCGTTCGGCCTGGCCCGCGTGCGGCTCGCCGCGGGTGACCGGGCGGCGGCGGTGCGGACGCTGGAGTCCGTACCGGAGTCGTCCATCCACTACACGGCCGCGCGCGTCGCCGCCGTGCGCGCCCGGCTGCGCCGGCGCGACCCGCGGGCGCCACTGCGGGACGACCTGTACGCGGCCGCGCGCCAGATCACCGCGCTCGACGCCCTCGGGCTCGACGCGGTGCGCCGCGAGCGGCTGTCGGCCGAGGTCCTGGGCCTCGCCCTGGATTGGTGGCTGTCGGGGCGGGCAGGCGGCCTGTCGCCGGACCACCCGCTGCTCGGCAGCGAACTGCACGAGCGCGGGCTGCGGTTCGGCCTGGAACGCTCGTACCGGGTGCTCGCCCGGCTCGCCCAGCGCGGCGAGGAGAGGATCGAACTGGTGGAACGGGCCAACCGCTTCCGCCCCCGGACGTGGGTGTGAACGATGTCGCAGACGCATCAACTGTCGGCCTGCCCGGGCTGCTCCGAGCCGCTGGAACCGGGAGACCGGTTCTGCGGCGCGTGCGGGTACGACCTGTCGGTCGTACCGGAGCCGCCGCAGGACCATCCGGCCATGGCCCCGGGCGCCCCAACGGCCCCACCGGCCCCGGCCCCGGCTCCCGCCCCCGGCGCCCCGCCGGCGCCACCGGCCGCGCCACCGGTGCCGGCTCCCGAGGCGGCGCCCCCTCCGCCCCCACCGGCCCCCGCCCCGGCCGCGGCGCCGCCCGCCGCGCAGGGACGTGAGCCGGCGCTGCCGGAGCCGCCACGGGCCCCGGCGCCCCCGCAGCCCACGTCGGCGCCCACCGCGCCGCCCGCCCCGGAGCCTGCGGTGCGGCACGACGGGCCGGCCGGCGGACCGGACGGCGTACCCGCCGCCACCCCCGCCGCCGCCCCCGCCGGCGTGTCCTCCGGCGCGTCCTCCGGCACGCCGGGCGGCGGCCCCGGGTCCGGCGGTGGGGACTTCGAACTCGCCGCGCCCGACCCGCACGCCGCCGGCGGCGCCCCCTGCGTCGCCTGCCGGACGGGCCGGGTCTCCGCCGAGGGGTACTGCGAGAACTGCGGCCACAAGCAGCCGCACGCGCGCGACCACGTCGAGCGGGAGCTCGGCGCCGTCGCCGCCGTCAGCGACCGGGGACTGCGCCACCACCGCAACGAGGACGCGTTCGCCGTCACCACGGCCGTGCTCCCGGACGGTTCGCCGGCCGTCGTCGCCATCGTCTGCGACGGCGTGTCCTCCGCGTCCCGCCCCGACGACGCGTCGGCGGCCGCCGCGGCCACCGCGGAGGTCTCCCTGCGCGGCTCGCTCGCGCGCGGCACGCCGCCGCAGCAGGCCATGCACGAGGCGATCGTCGCCGCGGCCGAGGCGGTCGAGGCCCTCGCCGACGAGCCGTCCGGCGACGGTCGGGGCGGCCGCGAGCGCGACGGGCACCGCCATCGCAACGCCCCCGCCTGCACCCTCGTCGGCGCCGTCGCCGCGGGCGACCTGCTCGTCGTCGGCTGGGTCGGTGACAGCCGCGTCTACTGGGTGCCCGACGACCGGTCGGCCCCGGCGGCCCGGCTCACCGAGGACGACTCGTGGGCCGCGCAGATGGTCGCGGCGGGCCTGATGAACGAGGAGGAGGCGTACGCGGACGAACGCGCCCACGCCATCACCGGCTGGCTCGGCGCCGACGCGTACGAAGTGGAGCCGCACACCGCCGTGTTCCGCCCGGAGCAGCCGGGCGTGGTCGTGGTGTGCACGGACGGGTTGTGGAACTACGCCGAGGGCGCGCAGGATTTGGCGCGGGTCGTGCCCGGCGACGCCGCCGGCCGCCCCCTGCACTGCGCCCGCGTCCTGGTCGGCCACGCCCTCGACGGCGGGGGCCACGACAACGTAACGGTGGCGGTGGTGCCGTTCGCCGTGGAGCGGCAGGGGGCAGGATCGGCCTGACCGGGCGTGCGCGCCCGCCCGTCGTGCGGAGCGCCGAGGGAGCACAGGAGCCGACCAGATGGCGAACTTCTCGAAGTCCAGCGTGCCGCGGTTCTCGGTGGACGTGTACCAGAACGAGTACCTGCCGGAGGGCGGGCGCGAGGTGCACGCCGTCGTGACGGTCACCGCCACCGGCGGTGGCACGACGGGCGGGGCGCCCGGTGGTGGGGCGCCCGGTGGTGGCGCACGCGGCGGCGCGGCGGGCGGCGGGGCGGTGGGGCCGCGGGCGGCGGTGGTGCTGATGGTCGACTGCTCCGGCTCGATGGAGTACCCGCCGGCGAAGATGCGCCACGCGCGCGCGGCGACGGCGGCCGCGGTCGACACCCTGCGCGACGGGGTGTCCTTCGCGGTCGTCGCGGGCACGCACGCCGCCCACGAGGTGTACCCGGGCGGCGGGCGGCTCGCCACCGCCGACGCCCGGACGCGCGCCGAGGCGAAGGAGGCGCTGCGGCGGTTGGCCGCGGGCGGCGGCACGGCGATCGGCACCTGGCTGCGGCTCGCCGACCGGCTGCTGGCCGGCTCCGGTGCCGGGATCCGGCACGGCGTGCTGCTCACCGACGGCCGCAACGAGCACGAGTCCCCCGCGGACCTGCGGGCGGCGCTCGACGCCTGCGCCGGCCGGTTCACCTGTGACGCGCGCGGGGTGGGCACCGACTGGGAGGTGCGGGAGGTCACCGGTGTCGCGTCGGCGCTGCTCGGCACGGCGGACATCGTCGCCGATCCGGCGGGCCTCGCCGCCGACTTCACGCGCATCATGGAGCACGCCATGGGCAAGGAGGTCGCGGACGTCGCCTTGCGGCTGTGGACCCCGGTGGACGCGGAGGTCGTCTTCGTCAAGCAGGTGGCGCCCACGGTGGAGGACCTCACCGACCGCCGCACGGAGGCGGGGCCGCGGCTCGGCGACTACCCGACGGGATCGTGGGGGGACGAGTCGCGCGACTACCACCTGTGCGTCCGGGTGCCCGCCGCCGGCCTCGGCCGGGAGATGCTCGCGGCACGCGTGTCCGCGGTCGTGCCCGACCCCGCCGGCGGGCCGGCCGCGACACCGGCGCAGGGACTGGTCCGGGCGGTGTGGACGGACGACCCGGCGGTGCTGACCCCCCTCGACCCGCAGGTCGCGCACTACACCGGGCAGGCCGAGCTGGCCCGCGCCATCCGGCAGGGACTGGACGCCCGCAAGTGCGGTGACCTGCGCGGGGCGACGGCCCGCCTGGGCCGGGCGGTGCAGCTCGCGGCGGCCTCGGGGAACACGGATACGGCGAAACTGCTTGCGAAGGTGGTGGACGTCGTCGACGCGGCGACGGGTACTGTGCGACTGAAGGCGAAGGTCGCGGACGCGGACGAGATGACGCTCGAGACGCGCTCCACCAAGACGGTTCGCGTGAAGAAACCGTGACGACGGTCGCAGCGGCGGCCGGCGAGGAGAGAGGGGGAAGGGCCCACATGCCGACCTGCCCGAACGGACACCAGTCGGGCGCCGACGACTGGTGCGAGGTCTGCGGCCACCGCATGGCCGGGCCGGGCGCGCCCACGGGTGCCGTGCCGCCCCCTCCCCCGCCCCCGCCGCCGGCCCCCGGGTACGGCTACCCCGGCCCCGCGGGCGGTGACCCCAACGCCACGCAGCAGGCGGAGCTGTGCCCGCAGTGCCGCACCCCGCGCGAGGCGATGGCGCCGTTCTGCGAGGAGTGCCGGTGGAACTTCGTCACGAACACGGCGACGTCGTACACGCCCGTCTCCCCTCCCCCGCCGGCTCGCTCCGGCGGCGGCCTCAACCTTCCCCCCGGCTTCACCTCCGCGCCGCGCCCGCCGGACCCGTACGAGTACCAGGGCTCCCGCCCCTCGCAGGTGAACCTCCCGGCGGAGCCGCTTCCGCCGGAGCCCAACCAGGGCCCTCCGCCCCCGCCGCCGGCTCCCGGCGGCCCGTCGTACGGCGCCGGCGCCCCCGGTACGGGACCGGCCCCCGCACCGCCCCACCAGCCCTTCGGCCCGGGCCCGACCGGCCCCGGCACCCCTGACGGCCCCGGCCCCGACGGCCGAGGCCCCGGCTTCCCCGGCGGCCCCGGCGGCTTCGACGGGCGTGGCCCGGGCGGTCCCGGTCCCAGCGGACCCCCCAGCATCCCCGGCGGGCACGGCGGCCCTGACGGCCCCGGCGGCTTCGACGGGCGTGGCCCGGGCGGTCCCGGTGGCCCCCGTCCCAGCGGACCCCCCAGCATCCCCGGCGGCCCCGGCGGGCACGGCGGGCACGGCGGCCCTGACGGCCGTGGTGCGGACAGCCCCGGCCCGGGCGACCCCGGCCGCAGTGAACCCGGCCCCGGTGGGCACGGCGGACCGGCGGCGCGGCCCGGTGGTCCCGTCTTCCCGCCGCCCGGCCCCATGCCCGGCTCCGGCGGGGCTCCTGGTCACGAGGGGCGGCCCTCACCCGGCGCCGGCCCCGGTCCCGGCCAGGGCTCCGGCGGTCACGGCGGCTCCCCGTTCGCCCCGCCGCCGGCGCCCGGGACGGGCCCGGCCACCGGGCAAGGTCCGGCCCACGGCGGTGGCACCGGTCCCGACGGACCGTCCTTCGGCGGCCCTCCGCCCACTCCGGGCAGCGGCCCGGCGTTCGGCCCCGGCCCGGGTGCCCACGGCCCCGGCCCGGGCGGCGGCGCGACGTTCGGCCAGGGCCCCGGCCCGGGCGGCGGCCCGGCCTTCGGCCACGGTCCCGGCCCCGGTGGCGACGGCCACGGCGGGCACGGGCCGGCCGGCGCGCAGGCGGCTCCCGGGCGGACCGGGGCGGCGTCCGCGCCGCCGCAGGCGTTCCGGCAGCCGGGACCGCCCGGGGACGACGACTGGGTGCTGCCCCCGCCGTCCACCACTCCGCCCCCGCAGGACCCGCTCCCGCACGCGCGGCCCTCCCACGCCCAGCCACCGCAGGCACAGCAGCCCCCGCAGGGTCCGCCCCCGCAGGCACAACACTCCCCCCAGGGGCAGCAGCCGCCGCAGGGGCAGCAGCCGGCGCACGGTACGGCCGGGACCGGCTGGACCGTGGTGGTCAGGCCCGACCGCGACTACTTCATGGCGATGATGCGGCGCAGCGGCCCCGAGGCGGCGAGCCTCAACCTGCCCGCGTACGCGCCGGAGCGGCGGGTGTCGCTCACCGGCGACCAGCTGTCCGTCGGCCGCCGCCGCCAGTCGACGGGCGAGGCACCGGACATCGACCTGTCGGTACCGCCGGAGGACCCGGGCGTCTCGCACCAGCACGCGCTGTTCGTCCGGCAGCAGGACGGATCGTGGGCGGTGATGGACCAGAACTCCACCAACGGCACCACGCTGAACGGCGCCGACGACCCGATCCAGCCCTACGTGCCCGTCCCGCTCGCCGACGGCGACCGGGTCCACGTGGGAGCCTGGACGACGCTCACCGTGGTGCGCGGCTAGCAGCCGGAGCGCACGCGACCGCCGCCGGTCGACGTCGGCTCGACGGAGCCGCGTCGGCCGGCGGCCGTCAGCGGCCGGGCCCGCCGAGGGACCAGCTGTACGGGCCGTCGGGGGTGTCCAGCCAGGCCCACTGCCGGGCGCCGCTGATCGTCACCCCGAACCGCTCGCGCCCGGGCCGCCCCTCGCGCTGCCACAGGGCGTACGCCTCGTACGGGTCGAGGCTGCCGGCGGCGAGGGTCAGCAGGAAGCGGAACAGCTCGTCGTCGAGCGCCCGCCGGGGCAGCCCGCCGGTGCGGGGTTCGGGCGCGGCCGGTGTGGTGCCGCGCAGCGGTACGAAGTACGCCGGTGTCGGCAGGAAGCGGCCCTCCGCGCGCCCGCTGTCCTCGACGCGCAGGCGGACGATGCCGGTGGACAGCGGCGCGACGACCCGTGCGCCCGGCCGGCACTGGGCGGTCCACGCGACCGGTACGGACGGCAGGGCACAGGTGGCGACGACGACGTCGAAGGGGGCCCGCTCGGGGCAGCCGCGGGCGCCGTCGCCGGTGACGACCGCCGGGCGGTAGCCGGCCTGCCGGAGGTGGGCGTCGGCCGCGGCGGTGATGTCGCCGTCGAGGTCGACGGTGGTCACGTGCGCGTCGCCCAGGCGGTGGCACAGGAGTGCCGCGTTGTACCCGGTGCCCGCGCCGATCTCCAGGGCCGTGTCGCCGTCGCGGACGTCCAGGGCGTGCAGCATGTCGGCCATGAGGGACGGCTGGCTGGCGGACGAGACGACGTCGCCGTCGTGCAGCCGGGTGCCGAGCGGGCGGTCCTCGTACGCGCCGGAGAGCCAGCGCAGCCGGGCCTCCGGGTCCGGGTCGTCGTGGCGCAGCCACTCGTGGCCGCCGATCACGCCGACGTGGTACTCGGGGACGAACAGGTGGCGCGGTACCTCCGCGAACGCCGCCCGCCAGGCCGGGTCCGGCAGCGCGCCGGCGTCGTCGAGCGCCGCGACGAGCCGGCGCCGCGCCACCCCGGCCGCGTCGGCGAACGCATCCTGCCACCGCACCCCACCTGTACCCATACATCCACTATGTCCGCTCGGACCCACCGACGGAACGATCTGGGGCTCGTCTCGAAGTCCGGCTCATGCGGTGGGGCCCTGTGGCAAGATCGCGGGATGCTACGACTAACCGACTTCATCATCGACTGCCCGGACACGATGAAGCTGGCAGCCTTCTACTCCGCGGTGACGGGGCTCCCGGTCAAGCAGGACAGCAACGAGAACTGGGCCGGTATCCGGTTCGGTGAGATCGAACTGGCCTTCATCCGGGTGGAGGACTACCGCGCCCCGCAGTGGCCTGACAGCGAGCACCCCAAGCAGTTCCACCTCGACTTCGAAGTCGACGACATCGAGGCCGAAGAGCGCCGCGTCCTGGCCCTCGGCGCGACCCCGCAGCGGGACTGCGTCGACCCCGACGGCTACGGCTTCCGGGTCTACACCGACCCCATCGGCCACCCCTTCTGCCTCTGCCGCAACAAGGGTGTCATCTGGACCGATCAGGGCCTCAGCTGGCCCCAGCGCGACCAGTAGGCCGTGTCTCGCAGCAGGTGGAGCCGTGCGTCGACGGCGGTGACGTGGACGGCGGCCGGGTAGCGGAGGGCGAGCTCGTCGAACCGGCCGGCCGCCGCCCGGTGGCGTGGGAGGCGGTCGACGCCGCACTCGACGCCATGCCGGCCGCGGCAGTCGGTCGGCTCGGAGGCGGCCGGCCGGTGGCCACGGCTGCCCGCCTTCCGCCGGTGACCGACATGGGCTCCGGTACGCGCCGATGCCCGACGCCCACGGCGCCTACGGCCCGTGGAAGCCAGCTCGATCCGCAGCAGGCCTCGTACGCCGCCGGCCCCGACCACTCACGCCCGTGACCGACGGCGGCTTCGACGGCATCGGCACGGTCGAGGAGCCGGCCGGTGGCCGGTGGCCGGTGACCGGTGACCGGCGGACTGCCTCGCGGGCCGCAAGGGGGGTGTCGACGGTGGCGGTGCCGGCGCCGGGCCGGTCGACGAGCGGCTCTGCCAGATCATCGTCCACCGGTTCGCTTTCCCCGGCGCACGTCATCGATCGGCAGCACCCCGCCCCTCCGCCGCGCCGGCTCACTCCGAGCGCGACCAGCCGCGACCTGGGGCCTGCCTTTCGGATCCTGCCGGGCTCGCGGCGTGATCCCGAAGACGGGCCCTGGGTCCGGGGTCCTCCGTCGGCGTGTCTGAGACGATGGACGGGTGAATGAGATTCCGCGCGGCACTCTCCAGGAGCAGACCTTCTACGAGCAGGTGGGCGGCGAGCAGACCTTCCGGCGCCTCGTCCACCGTTTCTACCAGGGTGTCGCCGAGGACCCGCTGCTGCGGCCGATGTACCCGGAGGAGGACCTCGGGCCGGCCGAGGAGCGGCTCGTGCTCTTCCTGATGCAGTACTGGGGCGGCCCCCGTACCTACAGCGACCACCGCGGGCACCCGCGGCTGCGGATGCGGCACGCGCCGTTCGTGGTGGACAGGGCGGCCCACGACGCGTGGCTGCGGCACATGCGGGCCGCCGTGGACGAGCTGGGGCTGTCCGAGGAGCACGAGCGGCAGCTGTGGAACTACCTCACGTACGCCGCCGCGTCGATGGTGAACGCCCCCGACTGACCGGCGGACCGGCCGTCCCACCGGCCTGCCGCCCGACCGACCCGACCGCCCGATCGGCGTGCCGTGCGACCGGTCCGCCGCCTGCCCGACCGCCCCGCCCTGCCCCGACCCGTGCGCGGCGGGGCGTGCGGGACTGGTCTCAGGGGGTGCGCAGTGGCGTGACGCCCAGCTCGCCGAGGCCCGTCGTGGTGCGCACGGCGACGGAGCCGAAGGGGGTGCGCAGCCGCAGCCAGGGGCCGGCCGTCAGCAGCGTCACCGGCACGTCGTGGGCGACGGCCCCCGCCGGGGGCAGGAAGCCCAGCGACTGGGCGGCGTGCGCGGCGCGCAGCGGCAGCCCGGTCGTGGCGACGGTGCGCGACCATATCTCGCGGCCGATCCGGTCGCGTTCCGCGCGGGTGCGCCGCTCCTGCGGCAGCTCCTCGTCGCGCGTGCGGAACTCGGCGACGGCGGCGGCCACGGCGCCGCGCAGCCCGCCGGCGTCCGGCAGCCCGGCCACCTCGCGCCAGCCGCCGCGCGGCGGCAGCACCCCGCTCCACGGCGGTCCGGTGACCTGCGCCGGCACGATCGCCTTGCCGGCCGCCTCCTCCACGCCGTCGAGGAGTTCCCCGGCGGAGACGGTCACGTCGAGCACCGCCTCGTCGCGCAGGGCCGCCGTGCGGACGGCGAGCACCTCGAAGGACGGCGGCCGTCCGAAGACGGCCAGGGCGCCGCCGTCCGCCTGGAGGCGCACGGCGGCGGCCCGGTCGTACCGGACGAGCCGGGCCAGGAAGGCGGCGACGCCCGCCGCCTGCCCGGCGTCGGCGAAGTGCAGCGGCGCCGTCATGCGGCGGCACCCTCCGAGCGCATCCCGTCGTCCACGTACTCCTGGAGGAACGACCGCTCCTCGGCGGTGATCCGCCGGGGGCGCTGCGCCTCCAGGTCGAAGGGGACGACGACCGTGGAGGCCCGGACGTACACCTGGTCCGGGTCCTTGATCTCGTACGCGATGGTCAGCGACGCGGCGCCGATCTTCGTGACCCACGACTCGACGGTCACCGGCTCGTGCCGGTGGACCAGCGGTCGCAGGTAGTCGATCTCGTGCCGGGCCACGACGGACCCGCCGGAGAACGAGGGGGAGCCGTCCCCCGGCGCGAGCCGGAACATGAAGTCGATCCGCGCCTCCTCCAGGTAACGGAGGAAGACGACGTTGTTGACGTGCCCGAAGGCGTCCATGTCCGACCAGCGCAGGGGACAGCTGTAGAGGTGACGAGCCACGGCCGTTTCCTCAGCCCCGCGTGAGCTTCTTGTACGTGGCACGGTGCGGACGGGCCGCGTCCGGGCCGAGACGCTCGATCTTGTTCTTCTCGTACGACTCGAAGTTGCCCTCGAACCAGAACCACTTCGAGTCGCCCTCGTACGCGAGGATGTGCGTGGCGACCCGGTCGAGGAACCAGCGGTCGTGGGAGACGACCACGGCCGCGCCCGGGAACTCCAGCAGCGCGTTCTCCAGCGAGGAGAGCGTCTCGACGTCGAGGTCGTTGGTCGGCTCGTCGAGGAGCAGCAGGTTGCCGCCCTGCTTGAGGGTGAGCGCCAGGTTGAGGCGGTTGCGCTCACCGCCGGACAGGACACCGGCGGGCTTCTGCTGGTCCGGGCCCTTGAAGCCGAAGGCCGACACGTAGGCGCGGGACGGCATCTCGACCTGGCCGACGTTGATGTAGTCCAGTTCGTCGGAGACGACGGCCCACAGCGTCTTCTTCGGGTCGATGTTCGCGCGGCTCTGGTCGACGTACGAGATCTTGACCGTCTCGCCGACGCGGATGACGCCGGAGTCCGGCTCCTCCAGGCCCTGGATCATCTTGAACAGCGTGGTCTTGCCGGCGCCGTTCGGGCCGATGACGCCGACGATGCCGTTGCGCGGCAGCGAGAAGCTGAGGTCGTCGATGAGGACCTTGTCACCGAAGGCCTTGCTGAGCTTCTCGACCTCGACGACGACGCTGCCCAGACGGGGGCCCGGCGGGATCTGGATCTCCTCGAAGTCCAGCTTCCGCATCTTGTCGGCCTCGGCGGCCATCTCCTCGTACCGGGCGAGGCGCGCCTTCGACTTGGCCTGCCGGCCCTTGGCGTTGGAGCGGACCCACTCCAGCTCTTCCTTGAGCCGCTTCTGGCGCTTGGCGTCCTTCTGGCCCTCGACCTTCAGACGCGCGGCCTTGTTCTCCAGGTACGTGGAGTAGTTGCCCTCGTACGGGTGGGCGCGGCCGCGGTCGAGCTCCAGGATCCACTCGGCGACGTTGTCGAGGAAGTACCGGTCGTGGGTGATGGCGACGACGGTGCCGGCGTACTTGGCGAGGTGCTGCTCCAGCCACTGCACGGACTCGGCGTCCAGGTGGTTGGTGGGCTCGTCGAGCAGCAGCAGGTCGGGGGCCTCCAGCAGCAGCTTGCAGAGCGCGACGCGGCGCTTCTCGCCACCGGAGAGGGTGGTGACGGGCCAGTCGCCGGGCGGGCAGCCGAGCGCGTCCATCGCCTGCTCCAGCTGGGCGTCGAGGTCCCACGCGTTGGCGTGGTCCAGCTCCTCCTGGAGCTTGCCCATCTCCTCCATCAGCGCGTCCGTGTAGTTCGTGGCCATCTCCTCGGCGATGGCGTTGAACCGGTCGAGCTTGCCCTTGATCTCGGCGACGCCGTCCTGGACGTTCTCCAGGACGGTCTTGGACTCGTCGAGCGGGGGCTCCTGGAGGAGGATGCCGACGGTGTAGCCGGGCGACAGGAAGGCGTCACCGTTGGAGGGCTGCTCCAGGCCCGCCATGATCTTGAGCACGGTGGACTTACCGGCGCCGTTCGGGCCGACCACACCGATCTTCGCGCCGGGCAGGAAGCTCAGCGTCACGTCATCGAGGATGACCTTGTCGCCGTGCGCCTTGCGCGTCTTGCGCATCGTGTAGATGTACTCAGCCAAGAGAAACCGTCCGGCAATCAGTAGGGGTCGATTCGCGGCTCCGCCGTGAGGGCAGATACACCCCATCTTGCCGTACCGCCACCCCAAGGCGAAAACGAGTACGCGCCCGCCCCCACCGGAACACACCCCGTCCGTCCACCGCCCCCCACCCGCCTCCACGAACCCACCCACCCGTACGGAGGGCGGCGGGCGGTCCCCGCCGACGGACGCCGGGCGGGCGCCTCCGGCGGTCGCCCGGGCGCGAGAGCCCGGGGACGGGCCGGGCGCGGCATAGGCGCGACCCGGGTCCTGCACAGGGGACAGCTCGGGCCCGGACCGGCGACGAACCCGGAAGGCCCAGGGCACGGCCCGCCGATGACCCGGGCGCGGCCCGGCCCGCCGGCCCGGGGGCGGGATCCGGCGCTCCGAGGTCCGGTGGCGACACGGCCCGGCCCCGGCCCGGGGCGGGATCCCGGCCCCTGGGGCCCGGGGCGACCCGGCGCCCGGGGCGGCGGCCCGGCGGCTTCGGGGCCGGGTGCGCCGCCGGCACCGGCGCCGGGAAAGGGTGCGGCCCCCGGCGCGGAGCGCCGGGGGCCGTGGTGCGGGGTGCCGCCGGGTCAGTGACCGGCCGCCGCGCCCTTCTTCTTGCGGAGGAAGAACACCGCGCCGCCGCCGACCAGGAGGAACGCCGCGGCGATGCCGGCGATCATCGGGGTGGCGTTGGAGGCGCCGGTCTCGGCGAGGTCACCGGTGGTGTCGCCGCCGCCGGTCGTACCGGCCGTGTCGCCGCCGCCGGTCGTACCGGCCGAGGTGCCGCCGGACTGCGGGCTCGGCTGCGAGCCGGGCTCGTCGCCACCGGTGGCCGGGGGCTCGGTGTCGCTGGTGGTCTTGCAGTCCAGGACGCCCTTGAAGGTCTTCTTCTCGCCGCCGGGCAGCTCGATGGTGAAGTCGTACGCCTGGTCCTCGGCGACCGGGACGGTCACCGTCTTGGACTCGCCGGCGCCGACGGTGTGCGTGGTCTTCAGCAGCTCGAAGGTGAAGGGCTCGTCGCCCTCGTTCTTCGCGGTGACGTCGACGCCGCCCTTGGCGCAGTTCTTCTCGGCGGTGAGGGCCGGGATCGCGCCCTGCTTCGCCCAGGTGGCCGTGGCGGTCGCGGCGACCGTCGACTCGCTGGAGCCGGCGAGGATCTGCGTCTGGCTCTTGGAGAGGCTGGCGAACGCGCGGCCCACGGAGACGGAGGTGCCCGTCTGGAGGCCGAACGAGGCGGTGCCGTCGGCGGTGCCGGCCGGGACGTCGACGTACAGCTCGGTGCCGTCGGTCACCTCGGTGACCGGCTTGCCGTCCTTGTCGGTGACCTTGACGCCGGAGGCGTCGGGGGCGGTCACGGACGCGCGCTCGGCGTTGGTGCGGACCGTGAGCGGGCCCAGCTTGCTGCCGGCCTTGCCGGAGACCGCGTTGGGCTCGAGGCTCAGGGACGCCTTCGGCTCCTGGAGCTTCTCGGCCTTCGCCTGCAGCCAGTCGGCGAGCTTCTCGGCGGCCGGGTCGAGGGCCTCGACGTCCACGCCGTCCGAGAAGCGCCAGATGGCGACCTGCGTGCCCGCGGCGGCGGTCTCCTTGGTCAGGGCGCCCGCGCCGGCCTTCTGGGCCAGGCCCGCGAGGTCGTCGACCTGCGGGTAGGAGTTCTTCAGGATCCAGAGGATCTTGCCGGCCTCCTCGTTGTGACCGAGGGAGGTCTGGTCCCAGGAGGTCTCGAGGTACTTGGCCTTCTGCTGGGTCGGGTTGTGGATGTCGATGCAGTACGTCTTGAGCGTGCCGCCGCCGTCGACGGCCATCTCGAAGAGGCCCGCGGGCAGCTCCTTGTTCTTGCCGCCGGCGTGGAGCACGGCGCGGTCGTGGATGGTCAGACCGTTGAGGGTGGCGGAGGCGCCGCCCTGGTGCTGGGGGTTGCCCTCGTCGGCGACGGCCACGGCCGTCCCGGCTATGGAGGCTCCCGCGATCAGACCGGAGGTCAGGACCGCGGTGGCGAGCCGGCGGCCGAGCCGCTCCCGCCCGTTCACAGAAAACGCAGCAAACACAGATTTCCCCTCTGGGCGAGACCCCTCGGTGTGGCCGCGGTGTGAGGCACGGCGCGGGACACGTGGGAGGTGAGACTCGCCTGATGACTCAAGTGCCCCGTGAGTACCGGAATCCTAGAGAGGTGGCATCCGCGAGTCCCCCCTGAGGTCCCCCCTCAACCATTCCGACTCTGAATCGTTATCGGAAACCACTCGCCCGAGGGGTGTTTTTCAGCCGCCGTTCCCCTAAGTGCCCTTACCCTACGCCCCGTTCGGGACGGTATGGGCGGGCTCCTGAGGCCACCTCAACTCCGCACCAGCCGTGGATCCTCCGCCGAGGCCGGTTCACTCCGTCCCGCCATGGCCTGTTCAGGTCCCCGTTTCCCGCCGCGGCGGAACGCGGCCGTCCCCCGCGCGAGGTCGTGACCCACCGCGACGGCGTCGATGTCCACGAACGTCCTGCGCTGCCCCTGCCCCTGCCCGTCGCCCGTGGTCTCCTCCCGCACCCGCAACCGGCCGTGCACCACGAGGGGCTCACCGACCGTCACCGACGCGGCGAGGTTCGCGCCGAGCTGCCGCCAGGCGCTCACCGTGTAGAAGCTGGTGGGGCCGTCCGTCCACACGGACCGCTCCCGGTCCCACCGGCGGGTCGTGGCGGCGAAGCGGAACCTCGCCACCCCGCCGCCCGCGGTCTCCCGGTACTCGACGTTCGTCGCGACGTTCCCCACGACCGTCACCAGGGTGTCGTGCATGACGCCTCCCTCCTGGGCCGCGCTCCCCCGCGCCGCCTCCCGCTCCATCCTGGCCGCCCGGCACGGATCCCGCCGGGCCCTGTGGACAAACCTCCACCGGAGCCCCGCCGGAGCCCCGCCGGGGTCGCGCCCCGGCGGGAACTGGGGAAAACTCCGTCACCCGCCCGTGGGGCGGCGGCCGGAGACGGTCGCGTACTGCTCGCGCACCTCCCGGTAGCGCATCAGCTCGGCGGCGATCGGGTCCAGGACCTTCGCCCGGCCGCAGGACGCGGCCGCCTCGCGGAGCCGCCGCTCGGTGTCGTTCCCGTACCGGCGCGCCGGACCGCGGGCCGCCGCCGCGCAGGCCCACTCGACGAGCGGACCGCCGACGATCCCGCCGAGCATGACCAGCACCGGCCGGGTGAGGCCGGGCTCCACCAGGCCCGCGATCTGCCCGGCCAGCCACAGCGCGCCGAAGATCTGGAGCAGGGTCATCGACGCCTGGACCAGCACGGCCACCGGCCACCAGGCGGGGCGGGGCGGACGCCCGCCGCTGCGCGTCTCGCGTTCCCGGGCGGCCAGGTCGTCCAACGCCCCGGGCAGGTCCCGCGCGCCGCGCACCGCCGCCTCCCGCACCGCCTGCGCCCAGGGCGCGGGCAGCCCGTGCGCGGCTTCCTCCGCGACCACGCGGACGGCCTGCTCGACGCGCTGACGCGCCGTCGGCTCCTCCTCCGGCGGCTCCGCCTCCCCCGGCTCGCCCGTGTGGGCGGCGGGCGTGCGCAACCGTTCGTACCAGCGCCACAGGCGCAGCCAGGGGGTGCCGCAGGCACGTGAGGCGTTGCGCCGCCACTCGCGTTCGGCGGCCTCGCCGGCGGCGGTGGCGCCGACCGCGACGGCGAGCCGGGCGCCGAAGTCCTCCTGGGACCGCTCGCCGAGGCCCGGCCGCCCCTCGCCGACGTACACCGGGTGGAGGCGGGCGGCCGCCGCGTCGACGTCGGCGGAGAGCCGCCGTTCGGCGGCGGTGCGGGCCTGCACGAAGGCGCCGAGCATCTCGCGCAGTTCGGTGACGCCCTCGCCGGTCAGCGCGGACAAGGCGAGCACCGTGGCGCCGGGTTCGCCGTGTTCGCCGAGGGCCACGCCGTCCTCGTCGAGGAGGCGGCGCAGGTCGTCGAGGACCTGGTGCGCCGAATCACCGGGGAGCCGGTCGACCTGGTTGAGCACGACGAAGGTGACCTCGGCGTGCCCGGCCAGCGGCCGCAGGTACCGCTCGTGGAGGGCGGCGTCCGCGTACTTCTCGGGGTCGACGACCCAGATCACCGCGTCGACGAGGCCGAGGATCCGGTCCACCTGGTCACGGTGGGCGGTGAGCGCGGAGTCGTGGTCCGGCAGGTCGACGAGGACCAGGCCCTGGAGCGCCTCGTCGCCGTCACCGCCCGCCAGGGGGCGGCGCCGCAGCCGGCCGGGGATGGCGAGCCGGTCCAGCAGGCCGGCCGCGCCCTCCGACCAGGCGCAGGCGATGGGCGCGGCGGTGGTGGGGCGCCTGAGGCCGCTCTCGGAGATCGGCACCCCGGCCAGCGCGTTGATCAGGGTCGACTTGCCGCTGCCGGTGGCGCCGGCGATGGCGACGACGGTGTGGCGGGCGGAGAGCCGCCGGCGGGCGGCGGCCTCGTCGAGGACCCGGCCGGCTTCGGCGAGGTCCTCGGGGTCGAGGCGGGTGGCGGACAGGCCGAGCAGCTCGCGCAGGGCGGCGAGGCGCTCGCGCAGGGGGCCCGGGTAGCCGCCGCCGACGGGCGGGTACCCGTCCGGCCCGGGTGGCGCGCCGACGCCCACGCCGCCGCCCATTCCGGCGACCATGCCGCCGCCCGCGCCGGGGTCCTCGTACACGGCCCGGTCACTGGCGCGCCGGGCGATCAGCCCGTCGTCCCACGTCTGGTCCACGGCGCTCACCCGCCGTCACCTCTCCTTCTGCAGTAGGGACAACGCGGCGATGAGCTCGGCCTGCGGTTCCGGGGTGACGCCGAGCGCGTCCAGCGGTGCCAGGCGGCGGTCCCGCTCCTCGTGCAGGACGCGGTCGATGTAGGTGGTGATCAGGTCGGCGGCCCGGTCGCGGAGGCGGAGGGTGCCCTGGGCGCCGAGGAGCTCCGCGAGCTGCTCGCCCGCGCCGCGTGCCCGGCGCCCGCCGAGGAGCGCGGCGGCGAGCAGGGCGCCGACGGTGTCGGGGTCGGGCACGGTGGGGCGGTCGGTACGCCGCACCTCGTCCTCGGCGAGCTCCTCCAGGACGCGCCGCCAGCGGCGGACGGCCATGCCGACCCGTTCCGCGGCCTCGCGGTCGAGGCCGGCGGGAAGGGGGTCGCCGAGCGCCGCGGCGGCCGGTTCGCGCCGCCACGCCTCCCGTACCCGCTCGTCGGCGGCGGCGACGGCGCAGTGGAGGAGGGCGCCGAAGGAGCCGGTCAGGGCGTCGAGCAGCTCGGCGGCGGTGCAGTCCTTGGGGTGGGCGCGCCAGCGGGTGCGGGCGTCGCCGGCGAGGACGGCGCCGCGCGCCAGCTCGCTGCGGACCCGCTCGCCTTCGCGGGCGTACGCCGTCTCGACGGCACCGGCCAGCCGGACGGCGGCGGCGCACTGGGCGGCGACGGCGCCGGCGAGCTCCGGCACGCGCATCCGCAGCGACGCGACGACGCCGCCGGCGGTGCGGCCGACGGTCTGCTGGCGGGCGGCCGGGTCCTGCGCCCGGTGGGCGAGCCAGGCGCGCAGGGGCGCCACGGCGGTGTCGGGCAGCAGGCCGCTGCCGCCGCCGGCGGACTCCGGGAGCTCGGGGACGGTGAAGCGGGGCACGGCGCCGAGGCCGGCGCGCACGAGGAGCGCCTCGTACTGGCGGGATACCTCGCCGATGACCTGGTGCGGCACCCGGTCCAGGACGGTGACGAGGGTGGCGTCGTACTCCTTGGCGGTGCGGAGCAGGTGCCAGGGGACCGCGTCGGCGTAGCGGGACGCGGTCGTGACCATCACCCAGATGTCGGCGGCGCACATCAGCTCGGCGGCGAGTTCGCGGCCCTCGACGACGAGGGAGTCGATGTCGGGCGCGTCGAGCAGGGCGAGTCCGCGGGGGAGGGTGTCGGCGGTCTCCACGCGCAGGGCGGGGCCGCCGTCGTCCTCGTCGTCCTCGGCGCCGGCGCCCCAGACACGGGTCAGCCGCGGCAGGACGCGCGGCCCGGAGAACCAGTGCTGGTCGTCCGGGTGGCAGACGAGGACGGGGGTGCGCGTGGTGGGTCTGAGCACGCCGGCCTCGCTGAGGCGGCGCCCCACAAGGGAGTTGAGGAGCGTGGACTTGCCGGCTCCCGTCGATCCGCCGATGACGGCGAGCAGCGGTGCTTCGGGCTCTCTCAGCCGTGGCACCAGGTAGTCGTCGAGCTGCGCGAGCAGCTCGGTCCTCGTCTGCCGGGCCCGGGGAGCTCCTGGGATCGGCAGCGGGAGACGCACGGCGGCGACACTGTCGCGCAGAGCGGAGAGTGCGTCGAGGAGCTGAGGCCGTACATCCAAGGTCACCACATGTGAAGAATGCCCAATTTCAGCATCTTTTTGAAGCGTATGACCCTCCCTGCGCGCCGATCGGACAGAAGGGACAGAGGGGATGAGTGGGACGCAGGCATAACGAGTGCACAACACCCGGGGCGCGAGGCGCGAAAAGCGCTGCGGGAATCGCACCTGCCTGCGATTATCAGGGTCGCTTCACTGAACCTCCACATCGTGCCACGCAGGTGAAGCGACCGGGCCAAGGTGATCGGAGCCCTATCCTTGACCCCGGCAAGGTCACGGACCACCCACCCACGGGCTCCAACGGCCACCAGGCCACCACCGGCCCCCGTAGCTCAGTGGATAGAGCAGGTGCCTTCTAAGCACTTGGCCGCAGGTTCGAGTCCTGCCGGGGGCGCTCTGGACACGACCCTCCCGCGGGAGGGTCTTTTTGCTGGTCGGGGGTGGTTTTCAACCGAGGGTGGCGCACCCCCTGACGGCTGAATGCGTCCCACGGAAACCGACCCAATACTGCTCACGGTGACCGTTGGGCCCGAAAGCCGCCGGACGTTCCACGACGGCTCCCCTGCAGTGCCAGGGGGACAAATCGGCATTCGGGTTGAAGCCGCGATCGTGTCCGGATCATCCTTGCTGCCATGCTGTCGGCCGCCACACTCGACGTGTCACACCTCCCCGACTACGCGTACGACTGGGCTCTGGTCGACGTCGAGACGTCTGGTTTGATCGCCCGGCGTGACCGGATCCTCTCGATCGCGGTACTGACCTTCGGGCCGGACGGGGTCCAGAGCGGCGAGTACTCCACCCTGCTGAACCCAGGTTGCGACCCCGGCCCTGTGCACGTCCACGGCCTGACCGCGGAACGACTGAGCGGCGCCCCGACCTTCGATCAAGTAGCCGGGCGGATCGGAGCGCTCCTGCAGGACCGGGTCATGGTGGCCCACAACGCTCAGTTCGACTACGACTTCCTGGCACATGAGTTCGCCCGTGCCCGGCTCTTTCTCCCCGTCACCCAGCGCCTGTGCACCTTGGCCCTGAACCGGCGCGTGGAACCACCCGCCGCCGACCTCAGCCTGGCGTCGCTGGCCGCTCACTACCGCGTGCCGCAGACCAGCGCCCATGACGCGCTGGACGACACGCGCGTCCTCGCGGGGATCTTCCGGTCTTCGCTTTCCGAAGCCGCACGGCTGGACGTCCCGCTGCCGCTCGTGCCCTGCCCGCCCCGACAGGATCCGCAGTTCGCGCCGAATCCGCCGAAGACCCCGTGCGCCTACCGGAACCCCGGGCGCCCGGCGCCCGGCGGTCCGCTCGTCCAAGGCATGAAGATCGCCATCACGGGCGAGACCGCGACCTCGCGGGCCGAGCTGGTGGCTCGAGCCGTCACCGCCGGCCTCAACATCATGTCGTCGGTATCCCGGCACACCAGCGTTCTCGTCACCAACGACGCCGCTTCGGGCTCGGCGAAGGCACGGCGCGCGGTCGCCGAAGGCGTCACGGTCATCGACGAGCACACCTTCCTCAAGTTGCTGGGAGAGGTGCTCCCCGGAACACCGCACGAGAATCAGAGACCGAAGAAGACCTCGGAAGCGACGACGACGGCCACGCCACCCACGACGCCGTCACCGCCCCCCGCTGCGACCGCCGCCGTCGCAGGCATGCCGGCGCCCAGGCGACCCGATTCCCCGCGATCCGCCAAGCCGTTCGGCCGTCGACGGGTCCTGGTTCTGGGCGGCACCCACGAGGAGGCATCCGCTGCCCGGACCAGGGTCGTCGAACTGGGCGGGGCCGCCGCGATCAACCTCTCGGCGAGCGTCACCGACGTCGTCCTCCTCCCCGGGGGTGAGCTCGACCGCCGCATGACCCGCATCACCGCGTTGCAGGTTCCGGTCCACGGGCACGGATGGCTCGGGGCCACCGCCTCGGAGCCGGCCGCCGTCCCCGCCGAGGACGGCGCGACGGCCGACGTTCTACCGCGTGGCGGAGTCATCGATCTCCCCTCACTTCCCACCGCCGGCCACTGGCACGTGAGTGCCTCCTGGGCGCAGCGGACGGACTGCGAGATCGATGTCGTCGCCCTCGTCCTCGACGAGGACGAGCAGGTCTCCTCCGACGGGGACTTCGTCTTCTACAGCGCGCCGGAGAGCCCCGACGGAGCCACTCGTCTCCTCTGCGACGGACCGACCGAGCAGACCATCGCCATCGACCTCGGGGCGCTGCCTCCCGCTGCCCACAGGATCGCGATCGCCGCCGCCATCGACGGTGCCGCCTCCTTCGGGGACATCGGAGCGGTCCAGATCACCCTCGCACCGGGCGTCGATGCTCCGACCACGGCCCAGGCCACTCTGGACGCCGCCACCAGCGAACGCACCCTGCTCCTCGCCGAGATCTACCGTCGGGGTTCGCGGTGGCGCTTCCGCGCCGTCGGTCAGGGTTACGACCATGGCTTGGAGGCCCTCGTGCGTGGATACGGCGTCGACGTGCAATGACCCTCGCCTCGTGCAAGTGGGTGGGGATGCCAAAGGCCGGAGGCCGGGCCGGATGAGACCGATCACCGGCCGCCCTCTCACGGCCATCCGACCCGGGAACAACCCATAGGTTCGGGGCAGGCTCCCCGCCACGATCTGCACGCCCTCCTGCGCCCGCCTTCGCCGCGGCCCGTGAGGCAGTGACCAAGGGCGGATCGCTGCCGGAGAAGGACATGCCGCACCGACAGCGTCACGCGCCCGCAGAACGGGGAGCGGGGGCGGCTTCCCAGGTGGTGGTTTTCGCGGGGCGGGTGCCGGTGGTGGGGTGGGTGCGGCATGATCGGTCGGCGTGGGGGTCGACGGGACAGCAGCCGGGACCGCTCCCGGCGGGCTGCCGGTCCGGCCGGTGCGTCGGGTGGTCGGCATGCCGACCGGGGCGGGGGGTGGGCCGTGCGGCACGTCGTGAGGACCGTGGCCATGTGCCTGGCGGCTGCGCTGTCCGCGGCCGTCGCGGTGCTGGTCTCGCTCGCCGCCAACGCCGCCACGGCGCACGACCGTTGGCCGGGCGTCCTCGATGCCGTCCGGGCCGACCCCTGGCCCTGGGTGGGTGGGCTCGGGGCCGGGGCCGTGGTGTTGGCCGTGGCGGCGGTCCTGCTCGGTGGCGGCCCGCCGGCGACCGCCCTGGACCCGCCCCCGCCCGTCGCGCCCGTCGTCCCCGCCTGGGTGGTGGACCGTGCGGAGGGCCGCCTCGCCGTGGCCGCCGTCTGCGGGCGCAAGGCGCGGGCGGTGGGGATCACCACCGCCCTGGAGGGCGCGGGCGGTTTCGGCAAGACCACGCTCGCCACGCTCGTCTGCGCGGACCGACGGGTGCGGCGCCGGTTCCGGGAGCGGGTCTACACGATCACCCTGGGCCGCGACGTACGGGGCAGGGCGGCCGTCGCGGCCAAGGTGGCGGAGGCCACCGCCTTCATCACCGGGGACACCACCGCCTTCGAGGATCCGGACCGGGCCGGTGAACACCTCGGGCGGCTCCTGGAGCGGCGACCACGGACCCTGATCGTGCTGGACGACGTGTGGGAACCGGAACAGTTGGCGCCCTTCCTGCGCGGTGGCGGGAGCTGCGTGCGGCTCGTGACCACGCGGGTGCCGGCCGTCCTGCCGGACGGCGCGGCGCGGTTCCGGGTGGACGAGATGTCCCCCGAGCAGGCGCGGGCCGTCCTCACCTGGGAGCTGCCCCCGCTGCCCGACGAGACCGTGGCCGGTCTGCTGCGGGCCACCGGCCGGTGGGCGCTGCTGCTGCGGCTGACGAACCGTCTCATCGCCCGGCAGGTCGCCACCGGCGCCGACGCGGCGGCGGCGGCACGGGGGATGCTGGAGAGGCTGTGGGCGGAGGGCCCGGCCATCGGTGAGGCCCCGCCCCAGGCACTCGACCTGGACGATCCCGTCCGCCGGTCCCGGGCCGTCCGCGCGACCATCGAGGCCGGCACCACCCTCCTCCCGGAGGGCGGTGACCTGCGCCTGGCCGAACTGGCCGTGTTCGTCGAGGACGAGTCCATCCCCGTGCCGATCGTCGCCCTCCTGTGGCAGGCCACGGGCGGCCTCACGGAGCCACAGGCACGGGACCTGTGCGCCCGGCTGGACCGGCTCTCCCTCGTCTCCCTCACCCCGGAGCACGGCGGGCGCATCACCCTCCACGACGTGCTCCGCGACTACCTGCGGAGCCGGGTGGAACCCGCGGAACTGCGGCGCCTCAACGCCGTCCTCGTGGACGCCGCCCTCCCGGCCGACCCGCTCGCGGTCCGGGAGGGCTACCTCCTGGACCACACGGTCGAACACCTGGTCGCCGCCGGGCAGGTGGACAGGGCGGAACGGATCGCGGGCGACATCCACTGGATCGAGGCGCGCCTGCACCAGCGCGGCCCGACCGCCCCCCTGAGCGACCTCGCCCGCGTCCCCACCGCCACCGCGGCCGCCCTGGCCCGGGACCTCGCCCGCGTCGCCCACCTCGTCGCGCCCATGGAGTCCGACAGGATCCTGACCGCCGTCCTGCACAGCAGGCTCGCCGAACTCCCGCGCTGGGAGGGGCAGATCGCCGCCCGCCAGGCCGCCGACCCGGCCCTCCGCCCCCTGCTCGTCAACCACTGGCCGCTCCCCGACCTGCCGGACCCCGCGCTCCTGCGCATCCTCACCTCCCCGGGAGGCGCGGTGCTGTCGGTGGCGATCGGACCGGACGCGGCATGGGTGGCCACGGGCGACGCCGGCGGCGAGGTGGTGGTCACCGCCACCGGCACGGGCGCCGCGCTCGCCCGGCAACGGGTCGGTACGGAAGGGGTGCGCGCGATGGTCCCGGCCCCCGACGGCCGTTCGCTGATCGTCGGTGTCGGCAGCTCGGTGCGCCGCGTCGACCCGCTGGGAGGGCGGCCGGCCGAGACGCTGTTCACCACGCCCGGCCGGGTACGGGACGTGGCGGCCGCGCCGGACGGACGCTGGTACGCGGCGGCGGACGCGTACGGGTACGTGCTGGTGGCGGACGGCACGCGGGCCCCCGCCTCCGCCCCCGACCCCGTCGCCGTCGCCGTCCTCGACCGGGAGCCCGGCTACGTCGCCCGCGCGCCCGAGCCGCTGCCCATGAGGCCGGACGGGCGCCCACCGCTGCCGAGGCCGGGCCGGGAGCAGCAGCCGTGGGACGCCGCGGCCTGGCGCCCGCTGGCCGTCGCGCCCGGCGGGCACCGTCTCACGACCGCCGGACCCGGCTGGGGCCGGCTGTGGGACCCGGCGGCGCCCACCAGGGCGGTGCAGACGTACGTGGGCGTCCGAGGGGCGTCCGCCATGGCCTTCTCCCCGGACGGGGACTTCCTCCTGATCGCGGACGTCGACGGCGACGTCCGCCGCTGGGAACTCGCGGACCGCTCCCCCACGAGGCCCCTGGAGTCCTCCACGCTCGTCGCCCGTCACCACGACACCGTCACGACCCTGGCCGTCGCCCCCCACGGCGCCTGGTGCGCCGCGGGCCACCGCAACGGGCACGTGCGCCTGTACGGCCTGGCCGACGGGCACTGCCGCGCGGTGCTGACGGGCCACACGGGTTCCGTCGTCGACCTCGTCGTCTCCGCCGACGGCTCCCGGCTGGCCACCGTCGGGCTGGACGGCGTGGCGAGACTGTGGGAGACCCCGCCCGCGCGCCCGGAGCCGCCGGTCGACACCCGGCCCCCGTCCGTGGCGGCCGTCGCCCACACACCGGACGGGTCGCGCGTGGCCGCGGTGGGCCACGACTGCGTCGTGCGGCTCCACGGGGCGGAGGGAGGCACCGCCACCGCGCTGGAGGAGTACACGAGGTACGGGCTCCGCAGTGGCGGGCAGTGTCTGGCCTTCGCTCCCGACGGCTCCTGGCTGGCCGGCACGGACGGTCAGGGCGTGATCGCCGTGTGGGACCTCGCCGCCGCCCGGGGCGTCGAGGTCATCGAGCACGGACACGGCACCTATGTGACCGTGAACGCGCTGGCGGCCGCACCGGACGGCACCTGGCTGGCCAGCGCGGGGGACGACGGCACGGTACGGCTCTGGGACCCCCGGTCGGGGACGCCGCGGGCCGTGCTGACCTGCGGCGGCAAGGTGCGTTCCGTCGCGGTCTCCCCGGACGCCACCTGGCTGGCGAGCGGCGGCACCGACGGCGTGGTCACCGTCTGGGACCTGGCCACCCGTACCCGGAGGAACCAGCTGGCCGGCGGGGGCGGCGCGGTGCTGGCGCTGTCGGTCTCACCGGACGGACGCTGGCTGTTCGGAGGCGGCCACGACGGGACCCTCCGCCTGTGGGACCCGCGGACCGGTGCCTACCGGGGCCTGCGCGCGGGCGGCGGCGAACCCCTGCACGCGGTGGCCGCCTCCCCGGACGGCCGCTGGATCGCCTCGGCGGGCCAGGACGCCACGGTACGGGTGTGGGACCGCGCGGGCGGACGGGTGCTGGCCGCCCAACGGACCGAAGGGGCGCTGCGGTCCTGTAGTTGGCACCCGGACAGCAGGGGGCTCGCCGTCGGGGGCGACCGGGGCCTCTACGTCTACCGCCTGCTGGTGTGAGGCCGGCCTCCGCCCCGCCCCCCGGAGGCGGGGCGGGCGCCGGGCACGGCACCCGCCCCGAGAGCAGGCCCGCCGCTTGGTCCACGCCCGCCCGGTCGACGGCCGCCCGACGCCGGTCCCGCCCGGCGGTGGTCCCGCCCCGGTGGTCCCGCCCGGCCGTCCCCGGCACTGTCCGGCCCGGGCGTGTCCGGTGGGTCGGACCGTCGGGGGTCGCACCGTGAGCGATTCATGGGTGGTGCATGAACTCGTGGCTGTCGCCGGCGCGGGCGGCGCTCCCATGCTGGAGGCCCAGGGGTACGGCGAGGAGTGCGGATGGTGGGCTCGGCTGATGTGGCGGAGCGGGCCGGTGGGCGGTTGCGGCACCTCTGGTCGTTCCGGGAGGACGTGGCGGTGGCCGCCGGGGCGCGACGCGACGCGGTGGTCGTCACGTGGGAGACCGGGACCGTGGCGGTCGAGCCGGCCGGGCCGACCGTACGGGAGGTGCTGCGGCGGATGCAGCTGGGGCCCGTGCTGCTGGGCAACGCCGTCGTCGCGGGGGCCGCCGGGGAGCAGGACCCGCACGTGTACGCGTACCTGTTGATGCGTCCGGTCTTCGCCCGCTTCCCTCAACTGCTGCGCCGCACCGTCGGCTTCGACGACCTGCGCGGGGCACTGCTGTCGATCGGGCCGCTCGCGGAGGGCGCGGCGCTGTGCGTGCCGCCGCTGCGCGCGGGGGCCGTCTTGCAGCTGGTGGTCGGGGTGTCGGTGGCGTTCGACAGCCCGTCGGCCACGGTGGAGATGCGGTCGGCCTCGCACCGGGTGGTCCTCCACCGGTACGAGGCCCTGCTCGTGGTCGCCCGGCTGGCGTGGCCGGCCACGCCCGAGGCCGTGGCCGCCACGCTGCCGATACCCGCGCACGTCACGACGGGCATCCTCGACTACCTGGTGGCCGCCGGGGTCGTGGGGCCGGTCACACCAGCCAGTCCGCCTCCGTCGCGATCCGGATCGCGTCCACGCGGTTGCGGGCGTTGAGCTTCGTGACGACGGTGGTGAGGTAGTTGCGGACGGTGCCCGTGGACAGCCGCAGCCGCTTGCCGATGTCCGTCGCGTCCAGACCCTCCGCCGCCAGCCGCAGCACCTCGGTCTCGCGGGCGGTCAGCGGGCTCTCCGCGCCGCCCCACGCGGCCAGGGCCAGTTCGGGGTCGATCACCCGCTGGCCGGCCGCCACCTTGCGGATGGCGTGCGCCAGTTCCTGCGGCGGCGCGTCCTTGAGCAGGTACCCCGACACCTTGGCGGCCATCGCGCGGCGCAGGGTGCCGGGGCGGCCGAGGCTGGTCAGGATGAGCGTCCGGCACGACGGCAGCCGCTCGTGGAGCTGCGCCGCGGCGCTGATCCCGTCGAGGCCCGGCAGGTCGATGTCGATGATGGCGACGTCCGGCGCGAACGCGCGGGCGGACGGCAGGATCTCGTCACCGCGTTCCACGCTCGCCACGATCGTCAGGTCCCGTTCGAGACCGAGGAGGGCCTCCAACGCCCCCCGCACCATGTGCATGTCCTCGGCCAGCAGAACACGGATCATCGGAGCTCCCCCTTGCTCTCCAGACGTGGACGGACACTTTAGCAATCGGCCCGATCAAGCCGCCGTGACGCGATCCGCGCCCCCCTTGACGGGCTCCACGCCGTCTTCCGGGCCTCCCTCCGCGGCCTCCGCGTGCTCCTCGGGCTCCTCGTCGGCGGGTGTGGCGGGCGCCTCCGCGACGAGCCGGAACCAGCCGTCCCGGCCCGCCGTGTCCGGCGGTTCGCGGTCCACGACGAGCCGGCCGCCGACGTCGGACAGCCGGCGCCCGAGGTTGCCCAGGCCGTCCCCGCCGTGCGGGGACGGGTCGTGGTAGTCCGCCGCCACCCCGTCGTTGACGATGGTGAGGCGGGCCGTCCCCTCGTCGACGACGGCCGTGATGCAGCACCGCGTCGCCTTGCTGTGGCGCAGCAGGTTCGTCACGGCCTCCCGCAGGACCGTCGCGAGGACCGTGCCCGTCCGCGGCCCGAGGGACCCGACCGACGGGTCGACCACCACCGTGGCCTCCACCTCCGCCGCCTCCAGCACGGACTGCGCGGACGACACCTCGGAGACGAGCGACATCTGCCGGTAGCCGCGCGAGACGCGGCGCACGTCGGCGAGTGCCTGCCGGGATATCGCGAGGACCTCCTCCACCTCCTGTTCGACCCGCTCGTGGCGCAGCCGCACCAGCCGCTGGAGCAGCTCGCTCTTCAGGACGATCGCGGAGAGGCTGTAGCCGAGGAGGTCGTGCAGGTCGCGGGCGAGCCGCAGCCGTTCGTGCGCCACGGCCATGCGGGCGATCTCGGCGCGCGCCGCGAAGACCTCGTCGACGAGGGCGGACAGTCGCGAGACGCCGTACACGACCAGACCGGTCAGGAGCGTGGTCTGGCACATGTAGACGAGGTCGATGACGGACATGTCGAGGGCCAGGCCCGGCACGAGCAGGCTCGCGCCCGTCAGCCCGTACAGCGGCCAGGCGGCCCGGGGCGGGAGCAGCAGGAGCAGGGAGCCGCCGAGGAAGCCGGCCATCGCGCCCCAGGCCACGCCGAACCAGACGAGCGGCAGGTAGGTGAGGACGGCCTGGAGGGCGAGCGTGGCCGCCCTGGCCGGGGCCGGGGCGCGGTCGGCGCCGCGGCGCGAGTGGAACAGCTGCAGGCCGAACACGCACGAGAGCGTGATCAGACCGGTCACGAACACCTCGGTGTCCGGTCGGCGGCTCAGGAGGTTGATGACGGTGATCACGAAGTAGCAGGTCATCACCGCGAGCGGGATGACGCGGGCCAGCCGGGGCGCCGGGCTGGTGCTCGTCCTCACCCCGGCAGCGACGGGCTCGTGCTCCTCGTAGCTGGGCATTCGGGTGCTCCTCGTCCGCGCGTGGCAGAGTCCGGGGCGCCCTGCTCCACGGGCACCCCGCGACTGGAGGGGCCAGTGTGACCCCAGACACTCTTTCGGGTGACTCTACGTCGAGCGGCCGTCCGGTCCGCACTTTTCAGTTGAACCCCTCGAACACCCGGTGGCGGCGGTCGCCGGGTGTGCTCAGACGAACAGCGGGACCGGGTTGAGCCGTTCGTACGGGGTCGGTTCGGCCAGGCGGCCCAGGGCCACGGGGACGTCGTAGAGCCGGCCGGGGGCGTACCGCGGCCAGAAGTGGCGCAGCCCGGGCACGACGGCCTTCACCACGGGGATGCCGGTGTCCGGCCGGGTCTGGTCCAGCACCAGCAGCTCCATCCCGCGGGCGGCCAGCAGGCCGGTGACCGCGGTCAGGTCGTCGCGCAGGTCCGCGCGGTGGGTGTGCGTCCAGGAGCCGGGTCCGCGCGGCGCGGCGTGCGGATCGGGCGTCAGGTACGGGCAGTTCGCGGTGGTGGCGCCGCGCCACCAGCGGGCCGCGGCGCCGTGGCCGGTGTCCCGGCCGGACGCCACCGCCGCCACGGCGGGGAGCAGTTGGCCCATCTCGGTCAGCGCGCGGCGCAGCGCGATCCGCGGGTCGAGGTGGGCGCCGAAGCCGAAGACGATCTCCTCGGCCGGGCCTGCGCCGGGGCCGGTTCCGGTTCCGGTTCCGGTTCCGGTTCGGGGGGCGGCCGGGTCCGGGCCGTCCGGGTGCCGGCCGGCCGGGCGGGCGGCGGGCGTGCGGCGGGAGAGCGCCGCGAACACGGGGATCCCGAGGTCCGCCGTAAGGTCCAGGGCCCAGACCTCCCGGCCCAGCGTGCGGTACCCGGCACGCAGCCGTTCGACGTACGGCTCGTCGAACGCGGCCAGGTCCACGGCCGGTTGGCGGGTGCGGTTGTACCACCACAGGGCCACCGCGTCCCGCTCGACCAGCTCCAGTACGCCCTGGAGCAGGGCGTCCTCCGGGCTGCTGCCCGCCGCGCCGCCGTTGGAGTCGGCGACCGGCTCGTGCGGCCGGGGCGGGTCGGCGGAGAAGTACAGCATGCTCGTGGGCAGCAGCCGGCGCGCGCCCGTGGCCGGCGACCACAGGGGCGTCCAGTCGACGGGCCGGTCCTCGTCGAACGGCTCGGGTACGGCGGTGAACGGCGACCTCGCGGCGTTCCACCGGTCCCGCTCGCGGAACTGCCGCTCGTGGAAGAGCTGGACGGCGTTGGGGTGGAGGGCCTCGTCGCCGAGGGCCCGGTAGGTGTCGCGGACGACGGGTTCGTCGCCGTGGCGGGTGCCGCTGTACCGTTCGACGGCCTCGCACAGGGCGCTCACCCGGGCCTCGGTGGCCGTCAGGCCCTTGCCGCCGCTGAGCGCGCGCGGCCCGGCCCGCAGCCCGGTGGGACCGGCCGGCCGCACGGCGAGGTTCTCGCCGGAGACGTACGCCTCGGTGAAGGCGGGCGCGCCGGGGGCCCGGCGGAGCTCCTTGACCACACCGGTGACCGGGCCGACGAGGTGGCCGTGGCGCTCCAGCATCTGCTCGGCGGTGAGCGCGCGGTGGCCGCCGCCCGTGCCGTCGGCGGCCTTGGGCCGGCTGCGGACGGTGAAGGGGCGCAGGCCCCGCGCGGCGACGGTGCCCGGGTCCCCGCAGACCGGGCACTGGGGCAGCCGCGGCACCGGGTGGGCGTCGACGCGCAGGGTCCGCGTGTCCAGGGTGCGCAGCCGCCCCGCCTCCGGGCCGCGCAGCCCGGCGGCCCACTTGGCCGCCTCCAGGGCCACGGCCTGCGCCGCCAGGGCGCGGCCGGCCGGGAGGGCGGCCTCCGGTCGGCCCAGCGGGCGGTCCGGGCCCAGGGCGCGCAGCACGGCCAGCTCGGCGGCGCGGTGGCCCCGCAGCCGCGCCGCGAGACACGCCCAGCAAGGCCCCTCGTCCGGGCGGAAGACCGGCCCGACCCACGGCTCGGGTCCGGCCGGCCGGGCCACCAGCCACGGGCGGCCGGCCCGCCGGTGCCCGGCGTCCACCTCGGCGAGGCCGGGCGCGAGGTAGTCGTCGCACAGGACGACGGTCAACTCCGCCTCCCCCCGGTCCCCGTCCGGTTCCGCCACGCGCAGCCCGGAGGCGGCGCAGGCGGCCCGTACCGGGGCGGGGTCCGTGCCCGGCAGGGCGACGATCCGCACGACCGCCCGCGCCATCCGCTCCGTGGCGCGGGCACCGTCCAGGCCGGCGAGGTCGAAGAACGCCTCGGCGGCCCGGTCGTGCGGCGGTGCGGGCTCGGCGGCCCGCGGGCCGCCGTGCCCGGCGCCCGGCGGTGCCCCGGGCGGGGCCTGCGCGGGCGCGGGACGTCCGCGGTACCGCAGCAGCCCCGTCCGGTCGAGCAGCCGCAGCGCCTCGGCGACCTCCTCCCGGCTCAGCGCCGGTGCGGCGGCGTCCGCCAGGGCGGCCGGGGTGCGGGTCCCGTCCAGCAACGGGACCAGGACCTCGGCGGGGGCCCCGCGCAGCGCCGTGATCCCCCCGTGCGAGACGAGGTAGGCGGCGTCCCCGGGGACGACGGCGGGCCGCAGGTGGCTCTTGAGTTCGACGTAGACGGTCTCGTTCCCCCGGGTGACCGTCATGCGCCGGCGGGATCGCCCTCGACCGCGGACGACACGGCGCAGAAGGTGAACAGCGCGACCCCGTCGTCCGGGCCGCCCTCCAGGTGTTCCACGACGATGCGGCGCGGCTGCGGGCCCCGGCCCGGCTCGGTGGTGGACCCGGCGGCCGCGGTGGCCCGGGCGATGACGTCCCCCATGTGCGTACTCCTCGGTTCCTCGGGTGGTTCCCGACTCTTCGGATGTCCGGCTCTCCGGACGGTCCGGCTCCTCGGCCGGGGCGGACTGCTCGGGCGGTCCGGCGCTCCGGGCGGGCCGGCGCTCCGGGCGGGCCGGCCGTGTCCCGCACCGCGGGTTTCGGCGTCCGCCGTGCGGTCATCCGGATCCTGCTACCGGGGCGGCGGGCGCAGACAGTGACCGCGTCACCCGTGGGGCGTGACGATTTCCCGCCGCCCGGCCGCCCCGCCCACTCCCCCACGGGCGCCGCCTCCGCACCGCCGGACGGGTATGACGGCTTCACGTCCGGTCCGAGAGGAACACATCCCGGGCACCGGGAGGAGGCCACTGTCCCGCCGCCCGGGGCCGTTGCAGGCTTCGACGGGTACGGGCCGGGCCGCCGCACGCGGCCCGGCCGGCAACGGGGAGAAGAGGTACGGGGATGCACGACGTACAGCAGGGGGTCGGCGCGGAGCTGCGGAGGCGGCGCGAGGACACGGTCATCAGGAACACCCTCGCCACGGTGGCGGAGCCGCCCGCCGGCGGGCCGGGCACGGCGGGCGGGCCGGCCGGCGGCGTGTGCCGCGTCGTGCCGTTCGAGGAGCAGCCGCTGGTCGGCGACGACGCGGTCCGCCGCCACTTCGACGCGATGCTCGCCGCCTTCCCGGACCTGGCGCCCGAGGTGCTGTCGATCCACCACTCGGCCGACGTGGTGATCCTGGAGGGCCGGATCAACGGCACGCAGGCCGCGGACTGGCAGGGCATACCGAACCGGGGCAAGCGGATGGAGCTGCCCGTGGCGGTGCTCTCCCAGTTCGACGGGGAGCTGCTGGTCGACGGGACGCTGTACTACGACCGCGCGGTCGCCGCCCGGCAGCTGGTCTGAGGCGCGGCGGGGAGCACGTACGCCATGACGCCCTACCTGAGCACCCCGCCGTCCGGGCCGTGGTCCGGGCTGGACCTGTTCTGCCTGCCCTGCGCCGGGGGCGGGGCCTCCGCGTACGCCCGCTGGCAGGAGCGCCTCGACGCCTTCGGCGCCCGCGTGCGGGTCCTGCCGGTCCAGCTGCCGGGCCGGGAGGACCGCGCGGGCGAGCCGCGCTTCACCGACCTCGACGCGCTCGTCGCGGACCTGGACGAGCGGCTCGACGCGGCGTTCGCCCGGCCGCACCTGCTGTACGGGCACAGCATGGGCGCGTTCGTCGCGCACGCCCTGACCCTCGCGCGGCAGCGGCGGGGCGCGCCGCTGCCGCGGGCGCTGGTGCTGAGCTCGCACCGGGCCCCGCACGTACGCCCCAACCGGATCCTCGACCCGGACGCCGACGACGAGGCGCTCGCCACGAGCCTGGCCGAACTGGGCGGCATCCCCTGGGAGCTGGCCCGCCGGCCCCGCTTCCGGGCGGCGTACATGCCGCTGGTCCGCGACGACCTGCGGCTGTGCTCGGGCTGGGTGGAACCGGCCGACGTCGAACCGCTCCACGTGCCGCTGCACCTGTTCACCGGGGTGGACGACCACCTCGTGCCGCTGCCGAAGATGGCGGCGTGGCGGGCCCACGGGGCGCGCGGCAGCGAGCTGCGGACCATGCCCGGCGGGCACTTCTTCGTCCGCGCCCACGAGGACGAACTGCTGCGCGCGGTCGCCGCGCTCACCACCCGGTACGGCTCCGCCGTGCCGGCGGTCTGACGGGGCCGGACGGTGAGGAGCGAGGAGGTGGCGCCCGGTCCGGCCACCGCACGGCGCGGCGGCGCGGCGGCGCCCCGCGCCGGCGGCCCCGTCGACCTGGGGTTCGGCGAGCTGTACGGGCGCGAACGCGAACTGGGCCGGGTCCGCGACTGGCTGGAGCGGGGGGCGGGGGCGCGCCAGCTCACCCTGACCGGCCCCGCGGGCGTCGGCAAGAGCCACCTGGCGCACGCGGCGGTCGGCGCTCACGCCCGTGCCCACGGCACCGCGCTGCTGTGGGCGGACCTCGCCGACGCGCCGGACGGCGGGGCCGTGTGGGCGCTGTTCGGCGCCCGCTCCGCGCGGGAGGCGGCCGACCGGGTCGGCGGCTCCGAGCTGCTGCTGGTGCTGGACGACTGCGACCGGCTGGTCGCCGACATCGCCCTGGACGTGGCCGGGCTGCTGCGGGCCTGCCCGCTGCTGCGGGTCCTGGTGACGAGCCGGGTCGCGCTGGACATCCGCGCGGAGCGGATCCTGCCGGTCGGGCCGCTGCCCACCGGGGCCGGCTCGCCGGCCGAGGCGGTCTTCGCGGACCGGGTGCGCCCGTACTACCGGGCCGGTGTCGACGGCGGGGCGGGGCAGCTCGCGGTGGCGGAGATCTGCCGGACGCTGGACGGGATCCCGCTCGCCGTCGAGATGGCCGCCGAGGCGGTCGGCACCGAGGGGCCGCGCGCCCTGCTGGAGCGGCTGGCGCGCGGCGAGTACCCCGGCCGGAGCCGGCCGCGCGACACCCCCGAGCGGCACCGCAGCGTCGCCGCCGCGCTGGGCTGGGCGGCCGGGACGCTGGACGCGGGCGACCTGGCGCTCCTGCGGGACCTGTCCGTGTGCGAGACGTACGTCGACCTGGCCGCGGTGCGCGGTGTGAGCGGGCTCGACCACGCGGCGGCGGTCGCCGGGGTGGAGTCGCTGGTCCGCAAGAGCCTGCTGCTGAGCGCGGACGGGCCGGACGGCGAACCGGAGTTCCGGCTGACGCACATGGCGCGCTGCCACCACCGGGCGGCACTCGCCCTCGACGGCGACGCGCTGCGCCGCGCCCTCGACCGGCACGCCGCACACTGGCGCGCCTTCGCCGGGACGACCGCCGCGGCGCTCGCCTCGGGGCGGCACGTCGACCAGGTCCTCCAGACGGTCGCGGCCCGCCTGCCGGACCTCCTCAAGGCCGTGCGGCACCTGACGGGGCACGGTGACCACCTGGCCGCGCTGCGGCTGCTGACGGCGTTGGAGGGGCCCCTGCTCCGGCACCGGCTGGCCCCGTCGGCGGCGGACCTCGTCGAGGAGGCCGCGGCGGCGTGGGCGGCCGACCGGGGACGGGACGAGGACGGCGAGCAGGGGGAGCACGGCGGCCACGCGGGTGCCGGGGGCCCGCCCGGGGCGCCGGCGGACGCGTCCGGGGAGGTCGCCGGGGCGCTGACCGCGGTGGGCTGGTGGGCCGTGGGGTGCGGGGACTTCCGGCGGGCCGAGCGGGTGCTGGACCGGGCGGCGTCCCTCGCGGCGGAACTGCCCGCGGTGCGGGCGCGCGTGGCCGCGGTCACCGGGGAGCTGCTGCGGCGCCGGGGCGAGGCGGCGGCCGCGACCGTACTGCTCGACTCGGCGGTACGGCGCCTCGACGCGCTCGGGGAACGCCGCGGCGCCGCGCCGGCCCGCCGCGGCCAGGCGCTGCTGCTGGCCGCGCACGGCGACCCGGAGGCGGAACTTCCGCTGCTGCGCGCGCTGGACGACGTGGCGGACGACGTCGCGACGCGGGCGTCCCTGCTGACGGCGCTGGCCCGGGTGCGGCGGGTGCTCGGGCGGAACCAGGAGGCGTACGGCAGCGCGCGGGAGGCCGCGCGGCTGCTCATGGGGACCGGGGACCCGGTGCAGGTCGCCGAGGCGCTGGAGACCATGGCGGTCACGTCCGTCGGCGGGGGCGGGGACCAGGAGCAGCGGCACGCGGTGGCCCGGGTGCTGGCGTACGCGCAGGCCATCCGCAGGCGGTACGGCGCCGGGCCGGACGACGCGGGCACGGTGGGCGCGCTGACCGAGCGGCTCGCCGGCAGTGTGGACGCCGCGCTGCTGCGGCGGCTGCGCCGGGACGCCGAGCAGGTGTCGCTGCACGACGCGCTGGTCGCCGCGCTGTTCGCGCCGCCGCCCGCGCCGGAGCCGCCGCGCGCGGTGGCGGGGGCGGCGCCCCACGGGCTGACGCCGCGCCAGCACGAGATCGCCCTGCTGGTCGCCGAGGGGCTCACGAACCGGCAGATCGCCCGTCGGCTCGGCATCTCGGAGTGGACGGTGACCAACCACCTGCGGGTGGTGATGCAGAAGCTCGACTGCGCCTCCCGGGTGCACGTCGTCCGCGCGGTCCAGGGGAGCACGGGCTGAACGGGACGGTCGCGCCCGCCCGGAGCCGGCCGACGAGGGCGTGCGGGCCGGGGGCCGGCCGACCTGGGCGTGCGGGCCGGAGCCGACCGGGGCGTGCCCGCCCGGAGCCGGCCGACGAGGGCGTGCGGGCCGGAGCGTCGCCCGCCGGGTCGTGCCGGCTCCGCGCGTGCGGACCGGCCGGGCCCACCGCACCAGGGGCCCGGCCGGCCGTTCCCGGGGGCCCGGCCGTCCGGGGACGGCCGGGCCGGTGGAGGAGGTCCGGCGCCGGTCAGAAGACGATCGGACCGGGCGTCTGCTTGCCGACCGCGTTGCACGAGTTGACGATGCCGGCGACGTTCAGGCTCAGCGACACGTCGCCGGCCCCGGCGGCCGGGACGTACGAGTCGAGGCTGTCGCCCGCCGACACGGCGCCCGTCAGGGGGCCGATGGTGACCGGCTGGCCGGCCGCCGCGGCGTCGTTGGCGGTGCCGCTGAACGCGACGGTGCCACCGGCGGCACGCTCCAGGCGGAGCGTGGCGCTGATGGAGTCGGCCGGGATGTCGAACGGGGCGAGGCCGCCGCTGGTGGAGATGCGCACCGAGCCGGCACCGCCCGAGGCGGACGCCTCGATGGTGAGGTCGGTGACGCCGTACGCGCCGCAGTCGTAGCGGGCCGTCACCGTCTGGGAGGCGGCCGCGGACTGGACGGCGGTGGCCGGGGCGGCCGTGGCGATGCCACCGAGGAGGAGCCCGGCGGTGGCGACGGCGGTGGTGGACAACATCTGACGCATCATCAAAACCTTTCCACTGACTACGGGTGGTGTGCGTGGAAACGTCCGGGCGGCGCGGGCGCCGCCGCGGTTACCCGGTCGCGTGGGTGTCACGCGGCCGGGGGCCTGGTGGGGTGACCGGCGGCTGCCAGTCGGCGACCCCGTCGAAGCCGCGCAGCAGCAGTCCGGGGACGACCTTCGCCATCGCCCGGATCGCGCCGTCGCGCAGGGCGAGCGCGGCCGGGGAGCGGAGCGCCATGATCCGGGACGCGCGTTCGGCGCGGCGGATGAGGGCCGTGGTGCGGGGCCTGCGCTCCTCGTCGTACCGGGCGAGGGCGGCCGGCACGTCGGCGTCGGGCGCCACGTGGTGGGCGAGCACGACGCTGTCCTCGATCGCCATGTTGGCGCCCTGCCCGAGGGTGGGCACCATGGCGTGGGCGGCGTCGCCCAGGAGGACGGACCGGCCGCGCTGGTAGCGCTCCAGCGGCTGCGCCATGTGGAACACGTCGTGGCGCAGGACGTCCTCCTCCCCGATCGAGTCGAGCAGGGCGGGCACCGGGTGGTGCCAGTGCCCGAAGCGGCGGCGCAGCTCGGCCTTCTCCCCGTCCGGCGAGCGGCCCCCGCGCTCGGTGACGGCGCAGGCGTAGATGAAGACGCTCTCCGGGTCGCGGATGAGGCTGCCCCACACCTGCCCGCCGCCCCAGGTCTCGTGGGGCACGAACCGCTGCGGGGTGGGCGCGAGGATCCGCCACACCGTCCAGCCGCCGTACGCCGGTCCGGGGTGGTGGGGGAAGAGGACGCGGCGGCTCGCGGAGTTGACGCCGTCGGCGCACACGACGAGGTCCGCCTCGTACACCTCGCCCGCCGTCGACACCTTCGCCGGCCGGCCGGGCGCGCCCGCGTCGGCGAGGAAGGCGGCCTCGCCGGTGCGGACGGTGCCCTCGGGCAGCCGGTCGACGACGAGGTCGACGAGGTCGCTGCGGCGCAGCACGACCAGCGGTCCGCCGAAGCGGGTGACGACGGACGCGCTGGTCGTCCTGGCCAGCGGCCGGCCGCGGGGGTCCCGCAGCAGGCCGTCGCCGTCCCAGGCGGCGAGCCGGCTGACCTCCTCGTCGAGGGAGAGGGCGGCCAGCGCGCGCTGGGCGTTGGGGGCCAGGGTGAGCGCCGCGCCGACCGGGGCGAGGCCGGCGGCGCGCTCCAGCACCGTCACCCGCCAGCCGCGCCGGTGCAGCGCCAGCGCTGCCGTGAGACCGCCGATTCCCGCGCCGATGACCACTGCTCGTGGAGGGGACATGAACTCTCCTTGGGGGTGTCCGGTCAGGTGGGTCGCGGTGCCGAGCCGGGGGGTGTCCTGCCTGATCGGCACGACGCCCCCTACGTCCGGGCGCCCCCGGACCGCCAGTGCACCGCCGCGGCGCCCGCGAAGTCCCCCGCGTGGGCGAAGCCGGCCAGCATGAGCAGGCTGTCGTCCCCGATCCTTCCTTCGCGTACGCCGTGGTCCAGTGTGATGGGCACGGCGGCGCCGAAGAGGTTGCCGAACCGGTCGAAGGTGTCCAGGTGCCGGTCGGGGCCGATGGACAGGCGCTGCCGCCACTGCTCCAGGAACATCCGGTTCGGCTGGTTGGTGATGAGGACGTCCAGGTCGGCGGTCTCCAGGCCGAGTTCGTCGCAGAGACCGAGGACGACGTCGGGCACGAGGCGGTTGCCGCGCTCGACGATGTCCTTGACGCGGCCGGGGGTGAATCCGACGTGCATCTGGCTGGTGCCCGGCTCCCAGTACTTGCGGCCGTCGTCGAGGGTCAGGCCGCAGTCCCGGGTGTACTCGCCGTGGTGGGCGACCTTGACGCCGAGGACGGGCGACTCGGAGGACGCCGCGACGAAGGCGGCGCCGCAGCCGTCGCCGGGGATGACCGCCTCGGCGAGCCGGCGCACCTCGGTCTGGGTCATCACCGGCCCCGCGCTGTTCTGCACGTTGAGCAGGAGCGCGGAGCGGGCCTGGCCGGTGCCGATGAGGACGCGGGCCAGGCGCAGCAGGTGGACGAAGGAGGCGCAGCCGCCGTTGTGTGCGTCGAGCACCCAGTCGGCGCGGATGCCGAGCCGGTGGGCGACCTCCGCGCCGGGCCCGGTGAACGGGACCTCCGGCAGCAGGGTGTTGGTGATGACCACGTCGACGCCGCGCAGCGCGTCCCGGCCGACGCGGTCGGCGAGGGTGTGCGCGGCCTTCTCCATCATGTCGGCGGGCGTCTCGTCCCGGGACACCTGGTGCCGGAAGCGCGGCGCCTTGAACATGGTGTGGCCGGCGAGGGCCGCGTCCTGCGCCTGGTACTGCAGGAAGTACTCCGTGCCGACCGGTTCGCCCGGCATGTAGGAGGCGACCTCCAGGAGGCTCACGTCCCGCATGCCGGTCTCCCCGCCGGTGGCGCCCCTCATGCGGGGGCGCCGCTTCCGTGCCGGTGCTCCAGGATCTTCTTCAGGTTGTCGATCTCCGCCTGGTGGCCCGCGTAGAACAGCGGCCACATGTCGCCGACCCAGGGGCGGTCGGGCGTGGTGGCGAGCTCCGGGTGCGGGTTCTCGTCGTAGTACGGGTGGCGGCAGTTGGTCCAGATGACCACGGAGCCGGGCTTGTTCAGGACGATCTCCGCCGGGACGATCCGGTGGAGGTAGTTCATCCACAGCTCCTCGCCCTGGTCCCAGGCGCAGCGCATGTCGACGGTGAGGGCGTTCGGGTCGCCGTCGATCCGCATGAAGATCTTGGTGTTGTCGTCGAGGAGGACGTCGCGGCCCTGGTAGACGCCGGGCACGTCGGTGGGGGCGAAGTCGCGGGTGCTGTAGGTGTACTCGTTGAGGTTGCGGACGTCGGTGAGGTAGTCGTAGACGGCCTGCGGGGGCGCGTCGATGTACTGGTGGACGGTGACGAACCGGCCGTACACCTCGTCGTAGGTGAAGCTGTCCTTCGTCATCTGCGCGGCGACGGCCATGGCCTCCTCGCGCGGCGTGGTCTCCCAGCGCAGCAGGCCGGGGACGTCCTTCACGCCGGCCGGGACGGGCTCGGGGGCGACGTAGCCGGGCAGGGGGGTCGGGTTGGTGACGGAGGTGGTCATCCTGGTACGGCTCCTTCTCGGACGGGCCGTCCGCGGCCGGTGAGCAGCACGTGCTGCCGGAACGGCCGGAACGGTGGCATTTCGGTGGGGTCGACGTCCACGCAGACCAGCGCGGGCGACGAGGTGGCGTGGGCGCGGTCCAGGGCCGCGCCCAGCTCTCCCGCGGTGCGGACGGTGTCGGCGGCCAGGCCGGGGAACATCGCGGCGGCGCCGTCGCCGATCCGGGCCGGCCGGAAGAGGTTGTAGGAGTAGTCGCCGGAGAAGAACAGCTGCTCCCGGGTGGCGCACATGCCGTGGGCGTTGTTGTTCAGCACGACGAAGGTGACGGGCAGGTCGTGTTCGACGGCCGTGTGGACCTCCATGCCGTGCATGAAGAACGCCCCGTCGCCGGCGATGACGCAGGTGCGCCGGCCGGTGGCGAACGCCGCGCCCACCCCCGCGCCGAAGCTGTGGCCCATGCCGCCCATGCCGAGGGCGGCGATGAACCGGCCGCCGGGGGGCACGTCGACGTGGTGGATGGCGGCGGCCCCGGTGTTCCCGGCGTCGGCCACGACGGTGGCGCCTTCGGGGAGGTGGGCCGCGACGGTCAGGGCGGCCGTGCGCAGGTCCAGCGGGGTCGCCGGGTCGGGTACGGCGGCGGCCGGGCGCACGGGCCGCGGCGCGGGCCCCGGGTGCCGGGCGGTCCGGTCGGGCGCCGGGTGCCCGGCGGCCGGGCGGTCCGTGGCCGGGCCGGGCGCGGTGGTGACCTCCCGCTCCAGCAGCTCCAGTTCGGCGGCGACCGGCCCGGTGAGGCGGACCAGCTCCTCGTGGGCGCCGAGGAACGGCTCGCGCGGGTCGACGCAGACCACCGGCACGCCCTTGAGGTGCTCGTGCAGTCCGGCGCCGGCCATCTGCGGCAGTCGCGTGCCGGCGAGCAGCACGGCGGACGCCCGCTCCAGGGCCTCCTGCACCTCGGCCGTGCCGATCGCGCCGGCGATGCCGAGGTGGCCGGGGTCGCGCGGGTCGGCGACGTCCTTGGCGTCGGGGACGACGGCGACCGCCGCGCCCAGCGCCGCGGTGAGCCGGGCCAGCTGGGGACGGGCGTCGGCGCGGGCGACGGCCTCGCCGGCGATGACGGCGACACCGCCGCGCCGGGTCGCCGCGCGCAGCAGCGCCGCGGCGCGGCTCCGCTCGGCCGCGTCGGACAGCGGCAGCGCGGCCGGGGCCACCGCGGCGGGCGGGTCCCACGACGGGATGACGGCCTGCTGCACGTCCTTGGGGAGGAGCAGCACCGCGGGCCCGGGCGCCGCCGGGTCGGTCGCCGCGGCCAGGGCGCGCGGCAGTTCCCGGACGATCGACTCGGGGTCGTCGACGCGGACGCAGTACACGGCCAGTTCGGCGAACATCCGGGCGGCGTCGATCGAGCCGGCGAGGCCGCTGGTCTCCTGGAAGGAACCGCGGCCGTCGAGCGCGGCGGGCGGCTGCCCGATCAGGACGAGCGCAGGCACGTAGGAGGCGCGCAGCTCGGCGATGCCGGGGACGAGGTTCATCGCGCCGGCGCCGGAGGTGGCGGCGATCACCGGGACGCGCTGCGACGCGCGGTGGTAGCCGTCCGCCATGGTGGCGGCGGAGAACTCGTGCTTGGCCACCACCCCCAGGGGGCCGGCCTGCGCGTGGTGCAGCGCGTCGTAGAGGTCCTCGATGTTGGCGCCGCCGACTCCGAATACATGGCTGACTTCCTGCCGTTGCAGGAAATCCACGACGAAATCGACCACGCGGGGTGAATTTCTCATGTGGCCGCCCCCTTCAGACGGTGGTGCGGCCATTACAGGCAGCGCCGCCGACGAGCGACAAGTGACCGGGATCTGCCGGTCGACAGGGGCGGCACCGGCAGGTTTCGACCAGGTGCCGCGGACGCGAACCGGCAGTGACCTGCCGGCCGGAGGAGGGTTCGCATGGCAGGGATCTGCCATGTCCGACTGCCATGTATCCGGCCACGTGGCGCCGTTAGGTTTCCCGGCACATCGACGTACGAACGAATGGGGAACCCACCGTGATCACCGTCGCCACCGTCTGCTCCCTCATAGAGAAGAAGCTCGGCAGCAAGGCCGCCGGCCTGACGCTCGACGAGAACACGGCGTTCGACTCGGTCGGCCTGTCCAGCCTCCAGATCGCCGACATCGTCTACACGATCGAGGACGACGCGGAGATCGAGCTCGACCCGAGCGAGGCGGCCAACGTCAAGACCGTCGGCGACCTGGTCACGCTGGTGGAGGCCACGAAGTCCGCCGGTGCGGCGGCATGACCACCGCGACCACCGCCTACCGGGGCGCGACGGCGGAGGCGATCCGGCACCACTACGACGTCTCCAACGACTTCTACGCCCTGTGGCTGGACGACTCCCTCACCTACACCTGCGCCCTGTGGGACGACTCCGCCACCGGCCTGGCCGGGGTGCCGGAGACGCTGGAGAGCGCACAGGCCCGCAAGCTGGACTACCTCATCGAGGGGGCCAGGGCGGCCGGCGCCCGCCGCGTCCTGGACGTGGGATGCGGCTGGGGCAGCCTGCTGAAGCGGCTCACGGGGATCTACGGCGTCGAGCACGCCGTGGGCCTGACCCTCAGCGACAGCCAGGCCGAACTGGTCCGCGGGGCGGCGCTGCCCGGCGCGGAGGTCCGCGTGGAGAACTGGCGCGACCACCGCCCCGAGGAGGGGTACGACGCGATCGTCTCCATCGGCGCGTTCGAGCACTTCGCCACCACGGGCCTGTCCCGCGCCGAACGGATCGCGGCGTACCGGGAGTTCTTCGAGCGGTGCCACGCGTGGCTGCCGCCGCGCGGCCGGATCGCCCTGCAGACCAACGTCAAGGGCAACAACACCGTGATGGACAAGGCCACGGTGCGGGAGCTGATGTTCATCATCGACACGATCTTCCCGGAGTCCGAGATCCCGGCCCTGTCCGAGGTGGTCGAGTCGTCCGAGAAGCTCTTCGACGTCGTCTCCCTGCGCAACGACCCCGACCACTACGCCCGCACCTGCGCGGAGTGGCTGCGCCGCCTGCGGGAGAACCGCGCGTCCGCCGTACGGGTCGCGGGCGAGGAGAACGTCCGCAACTACGAGAAGTACCTGGGGGCGAGCGTCCGGCACTTCGAGAACCGGCACCTGGGGCTGTCGAGGATCATCCTCGAAAAGGGGCGGTAGTGGGTACACGCAAGCACGTCGTCTACTGGCACGAGACCGAGGCCGTCACGCCCGAGCCGCCGCTGCGCGACGCGGTCGACTGCGACGTCGCCGTCGTCGGCGGCGGGTACACCGGGCTGTGGGCCGCCCACTTCCTGAAGGAGGCGGAGCCCGCGCTCGACATCCGGATCGTCGAGGCGGAGTACTCGGGGTACGGGGCGTCCGGCCGCGCCGACGGGTTCGTCACGCCGACCATCGGCAAGGACATCCAGGCGCTCGTCCAGGAGTTCGGCACGCGCCGCGCCCTGGAGGCGTCCCAGGCGGTCGGCCGCTCGATCCTGGAGATCGGCCGGTTCCTGCGCCGCAACAAGGTCGACGCCGAGTACGAGGCCAACGACTACCTGATGGTCGCCACCGACGCCGCCCAGCTGCGCCGGCTGCGCGAGGACCGCCGGCTGGCCACCACCATCGCCGGCCGCGAACAGCCCGAGATCCTCTCCGCGGCGCGCGCCCAGGAGGTCATCGGCTCCCCGGCGGTGCTCGGCGCGATGCGCACCGGCGGCGCCCTGGTCAACCCGTTCAAGCTGGCCAGGGGCCTGGCGCGGGTCGTCAAGGAGCGCGGCGTCACCGTCTACGAGAACACGCCCGTGCTGCGGGTGCTGCCCGGCGTGCGGCCGACGGTGGTCACGCCCGGCGGGCGGATCACCGCCGACAAGGTGATCATCGCGGCGAACGCGCACCAGTTCACCTTCGCGCCGTTCCGCAACAAGACCGTGCCGATCTGGAGCTACGCGCTGGTGAGCGAGCCGCTCACCGACGAGCAGCTGGGCCGGGTCGCCTGGGCCGGCCGCGAGGGCATGGTCGAGGCCAAGACGTTCCTGACCTGCGCGCGCTTCACCGCCGACAACCGGCTGATGTTCGCCGGCGGGCCCGCCCTGTACTTCCTGGGCCGCGACACGCGCCGCCGCCGGATGAACGACCCGCGCGCCTACCGGGCGCTCCAGGAGGAGTTCCGCCGGTTCTTCCCCATGTGGGACGACGTGCGGTTCACCTACGCGTACGGCGGCACGGTCGACGTCACCCGGGACTACGCCCCGCACTTCGGGCGGCTGCCCGGCGGCAACGTCTTCTACGGCTACGGCTTCAACGGCAACGGCATCGCCGCCACGCACACCGGCGGCAAGGTCCTGCGCGACCTCGTCCTCGGCAAGGACACCGAGTACGCGCGCCTGCTCTACGTCGACGACGGCCACCGCAGGCAGCGCGACTTCCCGCCCGAGCCGCTGCTGTACGTGGGCGCCCGGGCCACCACACGGCTCATGGAGTGGAAGGAGTCCCGGCCATGACCGGACAGCGCCGCACCGTGCTGCTCACGGGGGCCTCCGGCGTCGTGGGACAGGCCGTCCTGCGGGAGGCGCCCGGCCGGCCCGTACGGATCGTCTCGATGGCCCGCCCCGGCGGCACCCCCCTCCCGGCCGGCACCGAGGAGGTCCTCGGCGCCGACCTGGCGCAGCCCCGCTTCGGCCTCGACGAGGACAGCTACGCCGCCCTGGCCCGCGACGTCGACACCGTCATCCACTCGGCCGGGCTGACCGAGTGGGGGCTGCCCGACGAGCGGTACAAGCCGGTCAACGTCGACGGCACGCGCCGCGTCATCGACTTCGCACAGCGCGCCGGCGCCACCGTCCACTTCATGAGCACCGCTTTCGTGGCCGCGCTCTTCACGGGCGCGCCACACCGGCTGAGCGACACGAACGTCACGACGAACTACGTCCGCTCCAAGCTGCGCTCCGAGCAGCTGCTGCGCGACAGCGGGATCCGGCACACCGTGTTCCGGCCCACCAACCTGATCGGCGACTCGGTCACCGGCTGGACCTCGCGCGGCCAGATCGTGCAGCTGATGTCGGACTGGATCTGCCGCGGCCGGGCGCCGTTCGTCCCCGTGCACCGGGGCAACCGCATCGACGTCGTGCCGCAGGACCTCCTCGCCAAGGCGGTGCTGCGGGCCGTCGAACTCGGCGACGACGAGGGCGCCTTCTGGGTGACGTACGGCGACGAGGCCATGGACATGGAGCGGGCCGTCGAGGTGTGCGCCAAGCACGCGGCGACCCTCGGCCGGACCCTCAAGCCGGTCCCGGTGACCGACCCCGACGCCCTCGACCCGGAGGAGCTGCGGCGGCTCCCGCCGCCGGCCCGCTCGTACCTGTCGGTACTGCGGGACGTCAGCGAGGTCACCCGGTGCAGCGGCGGTGTCCTGCCGACGTCCATGCCGGAGCTGCGCGAGCGGTACGGCATCCCGCACGTCGAGGACACCGACGCGTACCTGCGGACGCTCGAGTACGCCTCCGCCCACCTCAGCTGAGACCGAAGGAGCACGCCAAGTGAACGAGGAGTGGAAGCCGCCGCGGCTCGACGGGACCGTCGCCGTGGTGACCGGCGCCAGCCGCGGCGTGGGGCGGGGCATCGCCCTGGCCCTGGGCACCGCGGGCGCCACGGTGTACGTCACCGGCCGCAGCAGCCGCGGCGAGGGACGCACGGAGGGGCTGCCCGGCACGGTCGACGACACGGCGGAGGAGGTCACCGCCCGGGGCGGCACCGGCGTCGCCGTCCGCTGCGACCACCGCTCGACCGAGGACAACCAGGCCCTCGCCGACCGGATCCGCGCCGACCACGGCGGTCTGGACGTGCTGGTCAACAACGCCTGGGCCGGCTACGAGCGCTCCGCGGACGTCCGGTTCGACGCGCCGTACTGGGAGCAGCCGATGTGGCGCTACGAGCTGTGCGAGGGCTCGCTGCGCGCCCAGTACGACGTGACGCGGCTGCTGACGCCGCTGATGTTCGAGCGGCCGGGCGGCCTGGTCGTCGGCATCGGCTACACGGACGGCGACACCTACCTGGGGCAGGCCGCGTACGACGTGTTCAAGTCGGCCAACGACCGGATGAGCCGGGCGTTCGCCGCGGACCTGCGCAAGAAGCGGGTCACCGCCCTCTCCCTGCACCCCGGTTTCGTCCGCACCGAGCGGGTCGAGGCCGCGTGGGAGGCGCTGGGCGACGGTCCCGCCGCGGTGGTGCACACCCCCGAGTACGTGGGCCGCGCCATCGCCCACCTGGCGGGCGACCCCGAGGTCCGGGAGCGGGCCGGGCAGGTCCTCACCGTCGGCGACCTCGCCGCCGAGTACGGCTTCACCGACGTCGACGGCCGGCGGCTGCCCGCCTTCCGGCTGGAGGGGCGGATGAGCCTCGCCACCCGCATGGACCGGCTGAACCGGGTCGTGGCCCGGGCGACCACCCCCTGACGCGGCGCGGCCCGCCGGCCGCGCCGCCCACCCCCCACGGCACCACCACCCCCAGGCAAGAACGGCGAACAGGAGAAGGCATGGGCAGGGGAACGACCCCGTCCGCCGCACGGGCCGCGAAGGCCACGCCGGGCGCGGCCGGCAAGGCCGCGGGCCTCGCGCTCGCGGTGACGTGCGGCGCACAGTTCATGGTCATCATCGACGACACGGTCGTCGCGATGGCGCTGCCGACGATCCGCACCGCGCTCGACTTCGAACAGGCGTCGCTCGCCTGGGTCGTCGACGCCTACATGCTGCTGTTCGGCGGCTTCCTCGTGCTCGGCGGCCGGTGCGCGGACCTCTTCGGCCGCCGCCGGGTCTTCCTGACCGGCCTCGCCGTCTTCACGGTGGCGTCACTCGCCTGCGGGCTCGCCAACAGCTCGGAGATGCTGATCGTGTCGCGCGGCGCCCAGGGCTTCGGCGCGGCGCTCCTCAGCCCGGCGGCGCTCTCCATCCTCATCACCGTCTTCACCGAGGCGAAGGAGCGGCGCAGGGCGCTGGGGATCTGGGGCGGGCTCACCGGCATCTCCGGGGTGTCCGGCGTGCTCCTCGGCGGTGTCATCACCGACGTCATCGACTGGCGGTGGGTGTTCTTCATCAACATCCCCGTCGGAGTCCTGCTGTTCGCGCTCGCCATGCGGCCCGCGCTCGCCGACCGCGAGGCTCCGGCGAAGGGCACGTCCACGGACAGCACCGGCGCCGTCCTCATCACCTCCGCGCTGCTGCTCCTGGTGTACACGGTGATCAGCACCAGCCACCGCCCGTGGGGCTCGGCGGCGACCATCGCCGGCTTCGTCGGCGCGGCCGTGCTGCTGGCCGGGTTCGTCGTGCGGGAGCTGCGCGCCGAGCAGCCGCTGATCCGGCTGGGCATCTTCGCCAACCGGCAGATCGCGGCGGCCAACGTGATGATGCTGCTCGCCGCGTCCGGCCTGTACGGGATCTTCTTCTTCCTGACGCAGTACATGCAGCTCCTCCAGGGCTGGTCGCCGCTGCGGGCCGGTCTGTCGTGGGCGCCGTTCGGCGTGACGATGGCGGTGTTCTCGGGCATCGCGATCCAGCTGCTGCCGAAGCTCGGCAGCCGCGTGCTGTGCCTGCTCGGACTGGGCACGGCCACCGTCGGGCTCGGCCTGCTGCTGGGCGCCCCCGTCAAGGCGTCGTACGCGTCCGACGTGCTGCCCACCCTGCTGCTGTGCGCCGCCGGGTACGGGCTGGCGATGGTGCCGCTCGTGGTGGCGGCGGTGAGCGGGGTGGCGAAGGCGGACTCCGGAGCGGCCTCCGGCGTCCTGAACACCGGCCAGCAGATCGGCGGGGCCACCGGTCTCGCGGTGCTGGCCGCGCTGGCCGGCAGCCGGCTCGACGACGAGGTCGCCGCGGGCACGGCGATGCCCGACGCCCTGCTGGCGAGCTTCCACTCGGCGTTCCTCGTCGGCACCGTGCTCAGCGCCTGCGCCGCGCTGCTGGCGCTGGTCCTGCCCGCGCTGCGCACGGAGTTCGACCCCGAGACGACCTCGGGCGTCTGACCCGCCCCCGGCGGGTCCGCCCCGCCGGGGCCCGCCCCGGACGTGGCCCGTCCCGCCGGGGCCCGTCCCGCCGGGGCGCCGAGTGCAACACACCTAGGAGTGAGGGGAAGAGGGGATATGGACGGCAGGGAGCATCGCTGGTACATGCTGATGGTCTCCGTGGTGCCGCTGCTCGCACTCGGCGTCGCCATGGTGCTGGCGTGGAACCGCGTCTTCGGCTGGACCGACGTGCTGGTGACGGCGATCATGTACGTGATCTCGGGCATCGGCATCTCGACGGGCTACCACCGGCTGCTGACGCACCGCTCGTTCGAGACGTACAAGCCGATACGGGTGGGGCTCGCGGCCGCCGGGGTGATGGCGGGCCAGGGTCCGCCGATCATCTGGGCGGCCCACCACCGCAAGCACCACCGGGTCGCCGACAAGGAGGGTGACCCGCACAGCCCCCACCTCGGCTTCGAGCCCGGTTTCAAGGGGGCGCTCGCCGGGATGTGGCACGCCCACCTGGGCTGGCTGTTCAACGTGCGGCTCAGCTCGGACCCGATCCGCTACTGCCCGGACCTGGTCCGGGAGAAGCCGCTGCGCTGGCTCAGCGAGAACTTCCTGGCCGTGGTCGCCGCGGGCGTCGTCCTGCCGGGCCTGATCGCCTTCGCGGTGAGCGGGGGCTCCGTGCGGGCGCTGCTGACCGGCATCCTCTGGGGCGGCCTGGTCCGCATCTTCCTGATCAACCACATGACGTACGCGGTCAACTCGATCGGCCACTACTTCGGCCGGCGCCGCTTCTCCACCACGGACGAGTCCCGCAACGTCGCCTGGCTGGCCATCCCGTCGTTCGGCGAGGCCTGGCACAACAACCACCACGCCTTCCCCCGGTCCGCCCGGCACGGCATGAAGTGGTACGAGGTCGACATCTCCGCGATCTTCATCTGGAGCCTGGAGAAGACCCGCCTGGCGTGGAAGGTCATCCGCATCGACCCCGAGCGCATGACGATGCGCGAGGCCGGCGTCAGCCGGGTCGCCGGCAGCCGGCTCAGCCAGGAGGAGCTGCTGGTCAGCCAGCAGCGGATCGCCCCCATGGCCGAGCGGTCCCGCGACGGCGGCGACGTCTCCCTCGTGGACGTGGAGTGACCGTGGCGGCCACCGACGCGGGCCTGTGGGAGCTGCTGCTGCGCGACGACGCGCGCGGCACCCTCCACCACTGGGACGGCGACGGCTTCGGCCACCTGCCGTGGCGCGAGGTCGTCGCCGACGCGCACGGCATGGCGGCGTCCCTGCGCGCCGCCGGGGTCGGGCCGGGCAGCCGGGTCGCCACCGTGCTGACCAACTCGGCGCACACGGTCCGCGGTCTGCTCGCCGTGTGGCTGGCGGGCGGCGCCGTCGCCTCCTTCCCGCTGCCGGCGCGCGGCCAGAGCCCGGAGGAGTACGGGCAGCAGCTGAGCGTGCTCAGCGACCGCCTCGACCCGGTCGCGCTCCTCGTCGACGAGCGGCTGCGGTCCCTGGTCCCGGCCGGGCTCGCCACGCGCCTGCCGGTGCGCACGTGGACGTCGCTGTACGGCGGCGGGCGGATCGAGCCGGAACCGCCCGGCCCGGAGGAGACCGCGTTCATCCAGTACTCGTCCGGCAGCACCAGCCTGCCCAAGGGGTGCGAGCTGAGCGCGCGCGCCGTCGGCACCCACCTGCACATGCTGCGGGAGATGTCGGACGGGCGCCCCGGCGAGGAGACCATCGCCTCCTGGCTGCCGCTCTCGCACGACATGGGCGTCTTCGGCACGATGCTCCACGCCTGGGCGTTCGACCACGACTTCGTGATGTCGTCCCCGGAGCGCTTCGGCATGGCGCCGCGCAGCTGGTTCCGCGACATGTCCGAGTTCGGCGCGACGATGACGGCAGGCACGAACACCGCCCTGCACCTGGCGACGCGGGCGCAGGGCCGCACCGCCCTGCCCAGGCCGCTGCGGCTGAAGGTGTTCGTGGTGGGCGCCGAACGCGTCGACTTCGACACCCTGAACGCCGCGGCGGAGACGTTCCGCTCCTCCGGGCTGGCACCGGAGGCGTTCATGCCCGCGTACGGCATGGCGGAGGCGACGCTCGCCATCGCCAGTTGTCCCCTGGGCGAGCTGCCCTCGGCGCGCTCCTTCGACGGGGCGGCCCTGCTCGACGACCGGGTCGTCGAGGTGCCGGCGGGCACCCCGGGCGCGACCCGGCTGGTGTCCAACGGCCCGCCGCTGCCCGGCGTGCGGGTGCGGACCGCCGTACCGGACCGCGTCTCCGAGCTGCTGGTCGCCACGCCGAGCCTCGCCAGTGGCTACCACGGGGACCCGCGCCGCACCGCCGACCGGTTCCGCGGCGGCGAACTGCGCACCGGCGACCTCGGATTCGTCCACGACGGCGAGGTGTTCTTCGTGGGCCGCGCCGACGACCTGATCTCGGTCGGCGGACGGAACGTCCACACCGGGGAGATCGAGTCGGCGATCGAGGACCTCGGCCCGGTCCGCAAGGGCTGCTCGGCGCTGGTCGAGGTGCCCGGCTCCCCCGTCTCCCGGCTGGTGCTGCTCCTCGAACCGGCGCGCCGGAGCGACGACTTCCGCTCGATCGCCGACCGGGCGGCGACGGTGGCCCTGGAGAAGTCGGGGATCGCCCTGTCGGAGTGCGTCTTCGTGGAGCGCGGCCACCTGCCGCGCACCCCCAGCGGCAAGATCCAGCGGTTCCGCTGCCGGAGCCTGCTCGGCCGGGACGACTCCCGGCTGAAGACCATCGCCCGCGTCCGGCTCGACTGATCCGGACGGGGCGGGCGGGGGGCCGCCCCCCCCCCCCCCCCCCCCCCGGCCCGGGGCGTACGCCACGCGCCCCGCGCGGGGAAGGGCGCCCGGGTGGTGGGGGCGCCCCCCGGACACCGCGCGGGGGGGGCCCC
>NZ_JBIBSF010000002.1:266957-316177 GCF_043077165.1 Streptomyces kanasensis | reverse complement strand
CGGCCGCGGGCGGGGCGGGGACGCCCCGGGGCTTACCCCCCGCCCCGGGGCCGGGGGCGAGGGCGCCGGGGGGGCGGGCGGGGCCCCCCCCCGGGCCCCGCCCGGCCCGCGACAGAGAGGATCCACCATGCCCCAGGGCCCGGTACTGCCACCGGGGTTCTTCGCCGACACCGAGATACCGGACGGCGGGGACCACCTCCGGCTCCACCTCAACGAGAACCCCTACGGCCCGCCGCCCGGCACGGTCGACGCGGTGCGCGACGAGTCCGAGCAACGCCTCAACCGCTACCCGGACGCCGACTGCCGCGAGCTGCGCGAGGCGCTGGCGGCGCACTTCGGGGTCGGCGCGGACATGGTCGCGGTCGGCAACGGCACCGACGAGATCGTCCTCGTCACCTCACTGACCTTCCTGCGCGAGCCGGGCACGTCGGTGGTGACCACCGCGACCACCTTCCCCGGGTACGTGATGTCCGCCGCCTCCGTGGGCCGCACCCCGGTCACCGTCCCGCTCGACGGCACGCACCTGCCGGTGGGCGCGCTCGCGGAGCGGCTGGAGGCGGGCGCCGACCTGGCGTTCGTCTGCAACCCGCTCAACCCGACCGGCGCGCTCCTCGACCGCGCCGAGGTGAACCGGCTGCTGGACGCCGCCGAACGGGGCGGCGGTGTGGTCGTCTTCGACGAGGCGTACATCGACTTCGCGGGGCCCGAGCGCGAGTTCGCGCTGGAGGCGGTCCGCGCGGGCCGCCGGGCGCTGGTGACGCGGACGTTCTCCAAGGCGTGGGGGCTGGCATCGGTGCGGATGGGCCTCGCGGTCGGGCCCGCCGAGCTGATCGCGCGGATCTCCGCCACCGCCGGGGCGCTGCCGTTCAACGTCAACCGGCAGGCGCAGCGGGCCGTGCTGCGGGCCCTGGAGCAGCCCGAGTACCTGGAGCGGGTGCGGGCCGCCAACGCCCGGGTGCGCGAGCTCCTCGGCAAGGAGCTGGACGCGCTGGGTCTGGCCCACACCCCGTCGGCGAGCAACTTCGTGATGGTGGACGTGCCGCCGCCCGGTGACAGCGCCGCCTTCGCGGCGCGGCTCGCGAGGGAGCACCGCGTCTTCGTCCGGGCGCTCGACGCGCTCGGCATGCCGGGGCGGCTGCGGATCTCGGTCGGCACGGAGGCCGAGGTGGAGCGCCTGGCCACCGCGCTGAGGGCGGTCCTCGACGCGCCGGCCACGACCGGCTGAGCCCACCCGGGCCGGTCCCACCACCCGGGTCCGGCCACCCGGGCGGGCCGGGCAACCCCGGCAGACCCGGCGACACCGGCAGGCCCGGCAGGCTCTGACAGGCCCGGCGGACACAGCACATGCAGCACACCCGGCACACCCCGGCACATCCGTACAGGGAGCGAGACCACCAGCCATGGGCCATTACCAGCCGAACCTGCGGGACGTGGAGTTCACCCTCTTCGAGGTGCTGGGCCGCGCGGACGCCTACGGCCGCGGCGCGTTCGCCGGGACCGACGAGGCCACGGCCCGGTCCGTGCTGGCCGAGGTCGCACGGCTCGCCACCGGCGAGCTGGCCGACGCCTTCACCGACGGCGACCGCAACCCGCCCGTGTACGACCCGGCGACCCACACGGTCACCCTCCCCGACGCGGTGAAGCGGGCGTACCGGGCGTGGACGGACGGCGGCTGGCACCTGCTGGACCTGCCCGCGTCGCTGGGCGGCGCCGAGGTGCCGCCGTCCCTGCGCTGGGCCGTCGCCGAACTGGCCCTCGGCGCCAACCCGGCCGTCTACCTGTACCAGGGGCTCGCCGGCTTCGCGAAGATCCTCGACCGGCTCGGCACCCCGTCGCAGCGGCGGCTGGCGCGGCTCATGGTGGAGCACGGGTGGGGCGGCACCATGGTCCTCACCGAGCCGGAGGCCGGCAGCGACGTCGGCGCCTGCCGCACGCGCGCCGTGCCGCAGCCGGACGGGACGTGGCACGTCGAGGGCGTCAAGCGGTTCATCACCTCCGGCGAACACGACCTGTCCGAGAACATCGTGCACTTCGTGCTCGCCCGGCCCGAGGGACACGGGCCGGGCACCAAGGGGCTGTCGCTGTTCCTCGTACCGAAGTTCCTCGTCGCGGACGAGCGGACCGGCCGGCTCGGCGCCCGCAACGGCGTCCGCGCCACCGCCCTGGAGGACAAGATGGGGCTGAAGGCGTCGGCGACCTGCGAGCTGACCTTCGGCGCCGACCGGCCCGCGGTGGGGCTGCTGCTCGGCGGGGTGCACGACGGGATCCGGCAGATGTTCCAGGTCATCGAGCAGGCCCGCATGATCGTCGGCACCAAGTCCGCCGCCACCCTGTCCACCGCCTACCTCAACGCAGCCGCCTACGCCCGTCAGCGCGTCCAGGGCGCGGACCTCGCGTCGGCGGCGGACCGCGGCGCACCGCGCGTGGCGATCACCCGCCACCCCGACGTGCGCCGCGCGCTGCTGCTGCAGAAGGCTTACGCGGAGGGGCTGCGGGCCCTGGTGCTGTACACCGCGACCGTCCAGGACCGGCTGGCCGCCGCCGAGGCCGCCGGCAGGCCCGACCCGGAGGCGAAGGCGCTCAACGACCTGCTCCTGCCGGTGGTCAAGGGGTACTCCTCCGAGCGCGCCTGCGAACAGCTCTCCCACTGCCTCCAGGTCCTCGGCGGAGCCGGCTACACCCGGGACTTCCCGCTGGAGCAGTACGTCCGCGACGCGAAGATCGACACCCTCTACGAGGGCACCACCGCGATCCAGGGCCTGGACCTGTACTTCCGCAAGATCGCCCGGGACGGCGGGGCCGCCTTCGGGGCGCAGCTGGCGGAGGTGGAGAAGACGGCGCTCGACGCCCCGGTGGAGGACGGACTGGCCGAGACCCGCGCGCTGCTCGCCCGCGCCCTGGAGGACGTGCGGGGCATCGCCGGCACGATGGGCGGACGGCTGGCGGAGTCCTTCGAGGACCCGACCGCCCTGTACCAGGTGGGCCGCAACACCACGCGCCTGCTGATGGCCGTCGGTGACGTGCTGGTCGGGTGGCTGCTGCTGCGGCAGGCCACCGTCGCCGGGGCGGCCCTGGCACGTCTGCCCGAGGACGGTCTTGGCGCGATCCGGGCACGCCGGGCCTTCTGCGTGGGCAAGATGGCCACCGCCAGGTTCTTCGCCCAGGAGGTGCTCCCGCTGCTGACCGCCGAACTCTCCGTCGCGCAGCGGCTGGACACCGTCCTCATGTCCGTGCCGGAGGACGCCTGGTGAGGCGCGCCGCACCACCCGCGCGCCTCGCAGCACCGGGCCACCACCGAAACACCGAGGAGTACCCATGACCCCGTCGTCCGCCGGTCTCGCCCCCGCGCACCAGACCATGCTGCTCGCCCACCGCGCCATGGTGCGCGACCTGGGCCGGGTCGCCCGCTCCGCCGAGCGCCTGGCGCAGGCCCCCGACGCCGCGCGGGCCGCCGCGCTGCGGGAGTACGTCGACAAGCTGTTCCAGCTGATCGACCACCACCACGAGGGCGAGGACGAGTTCCTGTGGCCGCGGCTGCGGCGGCTCGGCGCGGACGAGGAGGCCCTCACGCTGATGGCCACCGAGCACGAGGAGCTGTCGAAGCTGCTGCACGGCTGGCACGAGGTGAGTCGCCGGCTCGGCACGGACGCGGGCGCGGCGGCCGAGCTGGCGCGGCTGTCGGAGGGGGTGCGCGACCACCTGTCGCGGCACGCCGGGGACGAGGAGCGGGAGCTGTCCGGGCGGCTGGCGCCGGTGCTGGGCAAGGAGGTGTGGAAGGGCTTCGCGACCCACATGCGCAAGACGGCGCCGGGGTGGACGCTGAAGTTCATGCCGGCGTGGCTGGCGTCGGTGGCCGGCCCCGGCGAGCGGGGCGGGGTGCCCGCTCCCCCGGTCGCCGCGCTGTTCAGGGGATGGCTGGAGAAGCGGCAGCGGGCCGCGTTCGGCGAGGACTACTGACGGCGGCGGCCCGCTCCCCCCTGCACCGGAGCGGGCACGGCCACGCCCGGGCGGCCGGCCCGCGGCGGTACGCCGCCGGCGTCGAGCGGGCGGCCCGGCAGCCCGGCGGGCCACGTCAGCCCAGGTCGCGCAGGGCGTCCTCCACGGCGCGGTGGAAGGTGGGGTACGCGTACATCATGTGCCGCAGTCGCTCCACGGGGACCTCGGCGTGGACGGCCACCGCGAGGCCGTACAGGACCTCGCCGCCCGCGGGGCCCGCGGACGTCGCGCCGACCAGGACCCCCCGGTCCTCGTCCACGACGAGCTTCACGAGCCCGTCACCGCCCGGTCCGTGGATCCAGCCGCGGGTGGAGGACGACAGCCGGGTCAGCCCGGTGCGCACCCGCAGCCCCCGGTCGCGGGCGGCGCGCTCGGTGAGCCCGACCGAGCCGACCTCCGGGTCGGTGAACGTGACGCGCGGCAGCGCCCGGTAGTCGGCCTCGGGGCCGGGTTCGCCCAGGAGGTCCCGGGCGGCGATCTCCCCCTGGTACATCGCCACGTGCGTGAAGGCGCCGAGCCCGGTGACGTCGCCGACGGCCCACACGCCCGGTGCCACCCGCATCCGCCCGTCGGGCTCCAGGGCCCGGGCGTCGGGGTCCAGGCCGGCGTGTTCGACGCCGAGGCCGGTGAGGTCGGCACCGCGGCCGGTCGCCACGAGGAGGTGGCGGGCGGTCAGCTCCCCGCCGCCGTCCAGGGCGAGGTGGAAGGTGCCGGCCTCGTGGCGCACGCCGGTGGCCCGCGCGCCCGTGCGCACGTCGATCCCCTCGGTCCGGAACACCTCCGTGAGGAGCTCCGCCACCTCGGGCTCGTCGGAGGGCAGCAGGCGGTCCGCCGCCTCGACGACCGTCACGTCCGTGCCGAACCGGGCGTACGCCTGGGCCAGCTCCGCGCCGATGGGCCCGCCGCCGAGCACCAGCAGGGACTCCGGGGCCTCCTCGGCGGAGACGGCGTCGCGGTTCGTCCAGTACGGCACCCCGTCCAGGCCCGGCACGGGCGGGACGCGCGGCCGGCTGCCGGTGGCGAGGACCACGCCGCGCCGGGCGGTGAAGACCCGCCCGTCGACCTCGACGCGGCCGGGACCGGTGAGGCGTCCGCGCCCGCGGACGAAGCGGCCGCCCTTGCCGGTGAACCGGTCGACGGCCGCCCGGTCGTCCCAGTCGTCGGTGGCCTCGTCGCGGATGCGCGCGGCGACGGGCGAGAAGTCGGCGGCGACCTCCGAGCGGCCGGCCGCGCCGGGCACGCGTCGCGCCTCGGCGAGCAGGTTCCCCGCCCGGACCATCATCTTGCTGGGGACGCACGCCCAGTAGGGGCACTCGCCGCCGACCAGCTCGGCCTCCACGCCGACGACGTCGAGCCCGGCCTCCGCCAGGCGCCCGGCGACGTGCTCGCCGCCCACGCCGAGGCCGACCACGACGACGTCGGCCTCGCCGCCCCCCGCACCGCCCCCGCCGGTGTCGCCACGGCTGTCGCCGCGGGTGTCACTGCCGGTGTGCCGCTCCGGGCCTGCCATGGGGGACCTCCTGCGTCGGCTGGGGCCGGAGTGTCCCGGCCGGTCGTCGTACCACGTCTACCCCGCTGCCGGGCCGCGCGCCGCCGGAACGACGGCACCCGGGGGGAGGCGGCCGGGTCGTCAGGTGCTCATGAACCAGGTGCCGGCGCCGATGACCACGAGGCCCGCCACGACGATCTGGACGGTCGCGCCCGTGGACATCTTGTTGTCGGGGGACTTCGGGTCGCGCTTCACGGCCTCGGCGAGCCGCGTCAGCTCCTCGCGGCGCCCCAGGACGCCCAGGGCGAGGGCCAGCATGGCCAGGGAGTACAGGAAGAGGACCTCGCCCAGGGGCATCCCCTTGCCGTAGTAGGTGGCGACGCCGAAGAGGGCCATGCCCGCGATGGCGTAGTACACGGCGCGGCGCAGCTTCCCGGTCATCCAGGAGCCCCAGGTGACGGCGAAGACCGCCGTGGAGACGGCGGCGGCGAGCCACAGGACGAGGACGGGGATCTCGGAGAAATTCACAGTGCTCCTCGTGTCACCGCCGGACGGCGGTGTGGCCGCCGTCCGCCCCGCGGGCGCGGGACGGACGGCGGCCACGTCATTCCTTCGGCGGCATGCTACGTGCCGGTCGCTACCAGGTGAACGCGCCCCAGATGGGTGAGAGCAGGTCGTGCCCCGCCGTGACGGCGGCCGAACCCCACGACTTCACGTGCCCGGCGGCTTCGAACACCTCGTCGGCGTACTTGACGGCCGAGCCCACCCGCAGCCCGATCACGCCGAGGCCCACGCCCACGACGGCGTTCTTGAACGACTCGCCCTTCCAGTTGTCCGCGTACCCCCACAGGCCGGCGCTGAGCACGCCGAAGCCGAGGGAGACCAGGCCGACGGCGCCGGCGGCGACCGCCAGCGGCGGGAAGAACGCCGAACCGATGGTCAGGCCGACGGAGAGGAAGCCGAGGCCCGTGCTGATGCGGCCCGTCCAGGTGGCGGCGGTCCGCCACCCGTCCTTGCCGTCGCCGCCCGGCTTGTCGGCGTTGACCTTGTCGTTGGCCGGGTCGTCGGCGGGCGTGCGGCCGGCGGCCGCGTCCTGGCGGGCCTTCTCGGCCGCCGCGGCGGCCGCGGCGGCCTGCTCCTGCACCCGCTTGTCGGCGGCGATGCGGTGCGCGTCGCTCGCCGCGGCCGAGGCCGCCTGGGCGTCCCGGCCGGCCGCGAGGGCGGAGGCGCGGGCGGCCGTCGCCTGCGACTGGGCGAAGGCGGCGGAGGACTGCGCCTGGGCCGCCGACGCCATGGCGCGGTTGGCCGAGTGGTTGGCGTAGCGGGCGGCGGAGCGGGCGGTCTGCTCCGCGGCCGTCGCCTTGCGGGCGGACTCGGCCGCCGCGGCGGCCGAGGCGTCCGCCGCCGCCGCGCTGTCCCGGGCGTCCTTGGCGTGGTTCGCGGCCTCGTTGGCCGACTTCAGGGCCTTGTCCGCCCACTGGGCGGCCTCGGTGGCGGCGTTGCGGGCCTTGGCGGCAGCCTCGGCGGCGCGCGCCGCGTCCTCGTGGGCCTTGGCGGCGACGCGGGCCGCGTTGGCGATGGAGGCGCGGATGGCGGAGACGTGGGTGGCCGTGTCCTGGTCGAGCTGGGCGGCCTTCAGGTAGGCGCCGCCGACGAAGTCGTGGCGCATCCACGCCGGGCCCGCCATGGCGACCTCGGCGGTGGCCTTGACGTTGGCGCCGCCACCGCTCATCAGGGACAGGGTCTTGACCCGGTCGTCCTCCATGACGGCGTCGCGGATGCCCACCATCAGGAAGTGGAGCATGACCTCGGTGCTGCCGTCGTTCAGGGCGGCGTTGGCCGCGTTCGACACGGCGGAGCCGGAGCCGTCCATCAGCTTGAGGATCTGCCGGCGGTAGTCCTCGGCCTGGAGGTTCACCACGTCGGTGGTGATGAACTTCTCCGCGGCCGCCGGGTCGGGGTTCTCCAGGGCCTTCTGCGCGGCCTCGGCGACCGCGGTCTGGCCCAGCTGGGCCATGAAGAGGACCTTCTCCCGGGTGTCCAGCCTGACGGCCTTCGGGTGGTCCTGCTTCAGCCAGGTGACGATGTCGGAGTCCGAGCCGGCCGCGGCGAACTGGGCCGCCGAGCGCGTCCAGGAGCCCCGGTCCTCGAAGAGGTTGACGGCGGCCTTGCGGCCGAGCCGCACGGCGGTGCCGGTGTCGCCGGTGTTCGCGGCCGTGGTGGCCTGGGCGACCAGCTCGCGGGTCTCGGCGTCGATGGAGGCGCCGTGGGTCTCGCGGGCGTCCTCGGCCTTGACGCTCTCCAGCTCGGCCTTGAGCACCTCGCCGGCCTCCGCGATGCCGGTCTGCTTGTCGGCCTCCAGCTGCGCCGCCTCGGTCTCGCGGGCGACGCGCTCGATGTTCTGCGCCTGGGTGACGGCGTCGGAGGCGACGTTCGCCGCGGCGAGCGCCGCGTTGGCGTGGGTCGTCGACTGGTTGGCGTAGTCCAGCGCCTTGCCGGCGTTGTCGGCGGCCTTGTCGGCCGCGGCGGCGGCGTTCTCGGCGTGCTGGGCGGCGCTGTTGGCGGCCGTGTGCGCGGCGCGGGCGGCGGAGGCGGCCTGGGCGGCCAGCGACCGGGAGCGCGCGGCGGCCGCGGAGGCCGTGGCGGCTGCGGCGTTCGCCTCGGCGGCGGCCGCGCGGGCCCGGCGGGCCTGCTCGGACGACTCGCCGGCCGCGGCGGCCGCGGCGGCGGAGGCGGAGGCAGCGGCGGCGGCGTTCTGCGCGGCAGACGCGGCGGCGGTGCCGGCGCGGCCGGCCTCGTCGCTGGCGGCGGCCGCGGCGGACGCGGCGGCGGCGGCCGTACGGGCGCCGGCGGCGGCGTTGCGGGCGGCCTGCGCGGCGGAGCGGGCCTGGGACGCCTGGGCGGCGTCCTTCGACGCGGCCGTCGCGGCGTTGTAGGCGCGCGACGCGGCCTGGCCCGCGGCGGCGGCCGCGGACGCGGCGGCCTGCGCGGCGGAGGCGGCGCGGCGGGAGGCGGCGACGGCGATGTTGGAGGCGTGGACGGCGGTGCGGGCGGCCTGCGCGGCGCCCTTCGCCGCCTCGGCGGCGCGGGACGCGTGCCGGCCGGCCTTGTCGGCGTCGTTCTTCGCGGCCTCGGCCGCGGCGGCGGCCTCGAGCGCGGCCTCCTTGGCCTTCGCCGCGGCGGTCTCGGCGCGGGCGCCCGCCTCGATGGCGGCGTCCGTCTCGTGCTTGGCGCGGCGGCCGGCCTCCTGGGCGACCTGGACGAGCTGCGCCACCGTCAGCGACTCCTGGTCGCGGGCGCGGGAGATGTGCTGGCCGGTCTCGATGTACCGGGTGATGTCGGCCGGCGTGCCCTCCAGGGCGCGTGCCGCGGTGCGCTGCACCTCGGGGCCGCCCTGGGCCATGATCTGCATGACCTCGAACCGCTCGTCCTCCTGACGGGCGGCGTACTGCTTGGTCTGCAGGAACTCGTCGAGCGCGGCCTCCGTGCCGGCGTTCAGCGCGGCCTGGCCGGCGTCGCGGACGGCGCGCTTGCCGCTGTTCATGATGGTCAGCACCGCGGAGCGCTTGTCGTCGCGGAGCGGGGCCTTCACACCGTCGTTCATGAACGCGGTGATGGCGGCGTCGTCCCCGGCCAGCGCCTTGATGGCCGCGTCGCGGACGCCCTTGCCGGAGACGGAGATGATCCGCATCACGGCGACGCGGTTGTCCTCGGCCCGCAGGCGGGGGAGGTCGGACTGGACGAACGCGGCGACGTCCTGGTCGGTCCCGCCGAGGGCGGCCTCGGCGGCGTCCCTGGTGGCGGTGCCGCCGGTCAGCCAGGCTTCGACGGCGCGGGCGCGGAGCCCGTCGGGAAGGTCGCCGGGGAGGGTCTCCTCGGCGAAGGCAGTGGAGGTACCGAAGACCGTCATGGCCGTGGCCAGGGCGGTGGTCACCAGGAACCTGCGGCGCAGGTGCCTCCTGCGCGGCGATCTGAGTATGTTCATGCCCCTTCTCCTGCACCCCGTTTGAACAATGGGGCACGTGTGTCGTGACGCCATTTCAGGCTGGATGGTCACACAGTCAACGGCTGCGCAGACAGGGGTTGCTGAGGTGTCGTGAGACCGTGGCGCGGACCCGGAGGCCCGCTGGATCGCCCGGATCACTGGGGTTCCGGGGTCCGGGGACGGCTCCCCGCCGCACGCCCGCTGTTATCGAATCGTTGCAGTGCGTCAGACAACGCGCACACCACCGACACCGTCCCCGCAGCGCCTCCACCGCACCTCCGGCACGCCGCTGACGCCATGCGAACTCTTGTGCGGGTCAGGTGAAGTGGTAACAATGATCACGCCAAATCCGATCTGGGGAACCGGAACGTGGCCGTCGCAACGGGGGGAGTTGACGACCCATCTGTGAAAGATCCGAAGTGTCCATTTTTGCGGCGCTTCGCCATTGCGGCGCGGCCTCATGCCGCTCTCTGAGCACGTCCGCGCACGGGTGCGACCCGTGCGCCTTTGCCATCTCACGGAACAGGAAACGAGACTCCCGATGAAGTTCATCTCTCGTCTGCTCGTCGCGGGCGCGGTCGCCGGCACCGCCGTCCTCGCCATCACGACGGCCGGCGGCGCCGGCGCGCCGTCCGTCGCCCCGGTCGCCGACGAGGCGCCGGGTTACGCGGTGGAGGACTTCAACTACCCGCAGGCGGACAAGATCCTCGCCGAGCAGGGCATCAAGCTGAAGCGCGGCGACGGCCACATCACCCTCGCCACCTGCGGCGACCCGACCCTCCTCGAGGTGTGGGCGCGCAGCAAGGAGAAGGTCTGCTTCCGCGTCACGGGCACCAAGGGCTACCTGAGCCTGGAGCTCCCGGCCGTCTACGGCATCAAGGGCAACGACTACAACACCGACGTCACGATGACGGTCGACAACGAAGAGAAGAACTTCGACGTCACCAAGAACACCTGGACGCCGGTCGGCGAGAGCGCCGACCCGCAGGGCCGCGACCACATGCTCCTGGAGATCATCACCTCCAAGTAAGGCCGGTCCTGTCGCCCGAGGAGCCGGCACACGGCACCGCCGCCGGCTCCTCGACACCCCCACACGAGGAATCTTCAGATGCAACGTCCGCACACCGCCCGCGCAGCCGGGCTGGCCGCCCTCACGGCGGCCCTGATAGCGGCACCGCTCGCGGTCCCCGCGCACGCCGTCACGGGCACCGCGGAGGCCGAGGGCTCGCTCGCCTTCACCGCCCGCCTCGACATCGGCAACGGGCAGCGCGCCTGCTCCGGCGCCCTCGTCGACCGCGAGTGGCTGCTGACCGCCGCCAGCTGCTTCGCCGACAACCCGGCCGTCAGCCTGGCCGTGCCCACGGGCGCGCCCAAGCTGAAGACGACCGCCACCATCGGCCGTACCGACCTCACCACCGCCGCCGGCGTGGTGCGCAACGTCGTCGAGGTCGTCGCGCACCCCTCCCGTGACGCGGCGCTGGTCCGTCTGAACCGGCCCGTCACCACCGTCGCCCCCGTCGCGATCAGCGCCACCGCCGCCGCGGCGGGCGAGCAGCTGAAGGCCGCCGGCTACGGCCGCACCAAGGACGAGTGGGCGCCCCTCAAGCTCCACAGCGGCACCTTCACCGTCGACGCGGTGAACGCCGCCGACGTCAACGTCACCGGCCAGGGCGGCGTGTCCGTCTGCGCCGGCGACACCGGCGGCCCGGTCCTGCGCACGGTCAACGGCGTGGCCCAGCTCGTCGCCGTCAACAGCCGTTCGTACCAGGCCGGTTGCTTCGGCATCGACGCCACCGTCACCAGCACCGCCGCCGTCGACACCCGCGTCGACGACCTGCGCGCCTGGGTCGGCGCCGAGACCGCCGCGCCGGTCGTCAACGACTTCAACTGCGACGGCGCCGAGGACGTCGCCATCGGCGACCCGAAGGCCACCGTCGGCGGCGACGCCAACGCCGGTGTCGTGCGCGTCGTCTACGGCGGCGGCAAGGGCACCGCCGAGTTGAACCAGGACCAGGCCTACGTGCCGGGCGGCGCCGAGGCGAGCGACTGGTTCGGCGAGGCCCTGGCGACGTTCGACCAGAACGAGGACGGCTGCACCGACCTCGTCGTCGGCGTCCCCGCCGAGGACATCACCGTCGGCTCCACGACCCACGCCGACGCCGGCTCCGTGCAGATCCTGTACGGCGCCCCGGGTGGCATCGGCACGGGCCGCGCGGCCACGGACTACGTCCAGGGCCTCGGCGACGTCGCCGCCATCAAGGGCTCGGCCTCCGAGGCCGGCGACCGGTTCGGCCACGCCGTGGCCGCCGGCCACACCGCCGAGGGCGAGCCGTACCTGCTGATCGGCATGCCGGGCGAGGACCTCGGCACCGTCGCGAACGCGGGCAGCGCCATCTACCTGCGCGGCAGCGTCAACACCGCCGTCAACCAGGACAAGCCGGGCTACGCGGGCGACCCCGAGGCGAACGACCGGTTCGGTGCCGCCGTCGCCGCCTCCGCGAACCACATCGTCATCGGCACGCCGGGCGAGGCCATCGGCACCGAGAAGGACGCCGGCGGCGTGCAGATCAGCAAGCACGCGCTGAACACCGACAAGGTCCCCGCCCCGGTCTCCGGCTTCGACCAGGACGCCGCCTTCATCAGCGGCGGTGCCGAGCCGGGCGACCAGTTCGGCGCCTCCGTCGCCGCCGTCGAGTACCGTCCCTCGGGCGCGGCCACCGCGACCGACACGGTCGTCGCGATCGGCTCCCCCGGTGAGGACCTCACCGTCGACACGGCCAACAAGGCCGACGCGGGCGGCGTCCACACCCTGCGCGTCTCCGCGGCGGGCGCGGTCACCGCGGCCTCCAACGTCCAGCAGGAGGTCACCGACGTCGCCGGCTCCGCCGAGACCGGTGACAAGTTCGGCTCCAAGGTCGTCCTCGCCAACACCGCCCCGCGCTCCGTCGGCTCCGCGTCGACCCTCGCGCTCGCGGTCGGCATCCCCGGCGAGGCCCTCGGCTCCGTCGCGGGCGCCGGCGCGGTGCAGACCTTCTACCCGTTCGGCGGCGCCGGTGCGCACGACCACTGGATCCAGGCGGGTGACGCCTCCGGCCTCGGCGGCGCGCCGGCCGCCGGCCACGCCGTCGGCACCTGGCTGGGCGCGAGCGCGACCAGCCTGTACGTCGGCGTGCCCAACGCCAGCCCGTACGGCGCCGCGTACGCCCTGCCCTGGGGCAACGCGACCGGTGGCCGCACCGGTGCGGCCGCCGCGGCGACGACGTACAAGCCGGGCACGAACGGCCTGCCGGCTGTCGGTGGCCAGTTCGGCCGCGCCTTCGGCTGAGACCGGTCAGTCGCGTCGGTACCGACGTCCCACGGGTGAGCCCCGGGAGGATCCGATCCTCCCGGGGCTCACCCGCGTCCGGGGCCGGCCGGCCGCCGCGGTGGGCGCCTCACGCCGGCACGCCGTACAGGACGAGGTTCTCCGCGTAGACCCGCTCCTTGGGGTCGAACGCGCCCGCGCAGGTGACCAGGACGAGCCGGGGGCGGCCCTCCGCCGAGAACAGGTCCCCGGGCAGGGCCCCCGCCGGATAGGTGCGCCGGGCCACGATCCGGTACGCGTGCCGGGACCCGTCCGCCGCCGCGACGTGCGCGTACGCGCCCATCGGCAGGGAGTGCAGCGCCTCGAACGGACCCGGCCCCTCCTCGGCGGAGTCCAGGTGCCCGGCGATCAGCAGGGTGCCGCGGGCGGCCCCCGGCGGGGCGCCCAGCGCCCACCAGCCGAGCCGGGACGGGGAGGCCGGCACGTCGAGCGTCCCGCCGGCCCCCGCGACCGGGTCGACCGGCAGGCTGCCGACGTGCCCCGGCACGGTGAGGGTGACGGGCGGTGAGTACGCCGGTCCCCTCGCGGGCCCGGAGGCCCTCCCGGTCGGCACCGCGCCCACGTCGGCCGGGGCGGGCGCCGACGCCGGCAGGAACAGCGCGAGCGCCGCCGACGCGGTGCCCGCGAGCCCGGCCCAGGCCAGGAGGCGGCCGGGACCGGGCTCGGTGGTCAGCCTGCGGCGCATGCGTCAGCGGGTGTCGTGGCGGCGGATGCGCCCGGCCGCCCAGAAGGCGCCGCCCGCGATGAGCACGCCGCCCACGGCCATCGCCGGCACCGCGACGAACGCGGGCACCCCTTCGTCGGCGAGGGCGACCTGACCGCCGTTGCCCGCGTGGACGGTCTTCGGGGTGGTGTGGGTCGCGGCGCCGTCGTGGCAGGTACCGCCGCGGACCATGGAGTGGTGGTGGGCCACGATCGGCCGGGCGGCCTTCGCGGCGGCCGTCACCTGGGCGTTCTCACCCTTGGCTATCTGATGGTCGATCATGCCGAGCGTCTTGACGTGGGCGGCGTCCTGCGCCTTCAGCCAGGCGTGGTCGTACGCGCTGCTGCCCGCCTTGGCCATGACCTCGGCCAGGATCCGCTGCTGTTCGGCGCTGGGGGCGACGGGCAGGTCGACGCCCTGCTGGTCGGCGAGGGCCTTCGTCGCCGCGTCCAGCTTCGTGTGGTCGCGTTCGAGGACGCCGCCGACCTTCTTCACACACTCGGTCGTGGCGTTCTTCCGGGCGTCCCGGCCGGCGGCTATCTCGGTCAGGTTGCCCTGGTGGGCCGCGCGCAGGAACGCGCTGTCGGTGGGGCTCGCGTCGTCGGCGGCGAAGGCCGGTACGGCGGCTATGCCGGAGAGGGAGAGGCAGGTGAGGGCCGTGGCGGCCCAGAAGTGGTGCGTACGCATGGCGTCGTCGTCATCCGTTCGTGGGTGGGTCGGCTCTCGGCCCGGCGGGTGGCGGGCCGCACCACCATCGGGACACGGCCCACGACCGGCCGCCATCGGCGGTAGTGCGAACGGGGGGCCGCTCACCCGGACGGCGGAGGTGCGGCCGTCGCCGGCGCGCACGGGGGGCGAACCGCTCAGAGTCGCGCCCGCCGCCCACGGCGCACAGGACTTGGCCTGGACTCGCCATTCCCCCCCTACCCCCCTTGTCACCGTACGGAGTCACATGAGTACATGGAGTGGCGTACGTTCCTTGGCGATGACGGGGGGTGGTCGGCCGTGGCGAACGTCCCAGTCTCCGTGCTCGGCCAGAGGGCGGCACGGGAGGCGGTACCGGCGCGGGCGGCTCCCCCGCTGGCGCCCCGACCGGCGGCCCAGCCGGTGCGGGGGACGCGGCACATCTGCGCCGCCCTCGCGGCCCTCACCGAATCGGCCCGCCGCGAGCTGCTGACCTTCGACGACCCGGCGGCCGCACTGCGCCAGCCGATCCCCGAACCGATCCTCGAACTGGCCGTGACGTGCGTGCGCATGGCGGCCGAGCGGGTCCGCACGGTCCGCCAGGTGGTACCGCGCCACGCGCTGGCCCGGGTCACCGCGGCCGATCTGGCCGCGACGGCCCGGCTGCCCGGCCGGGCCCGGCTGACGGACACGATCCCGTTCAAGATGATCGTCGTCGACCGGGCGGTCGCGGCCGTCCCCCTCGACCTGGAGCTCCTCCACAACGGGCTGCTGCTGATCCGGGACCCGGTCGTCGTCCAGGCCCTGGTGCGGGCGCACCACGCCTGGTGGGACGCCGGAGAGGACATCGCCGAGGCGTCACCCGGTGGCGCCGCACTGCCACCGCAGCTGCGCCCCGTGCTGGACGCGCTGCTGGCCGGGCTCACCGACGAGACGGCGGCGGCCCGCCTGGGCATATCGGGCCGCACGTACAGCCGCAGGGTGGGCGAACTGCTCGCCGCGCTGGGCACGACGAGCCGCTTCCGCGCGGGGGCGGAGGCGGCACGGCGCGGCTGGCTGTGACACACCGCGCCGACGCCGCGCCCACCTGCCACCGGGCCGGACCCGCCTCCGTGCGGGGCCTGCTCCGGGCCGGACCCGCCTCCGTGCGGGGCATGCATCCGGCCGGGCCTGTTCCAGCTGCCCCGGGCCTGGAGGCCGGCCGTGAGCTGTCTCCGGGCCGAGACCTGCTCCGTGCCGGGCCTGCCTCAGTGCCGGGCCGAGCCTGCCTCGGCGCGGTACGAGCCTGCTCCGGGCCGGACCCGCCTCCGTGCGGGGCCGGGACTGGAGGCGGGCCGGCCTGCTCCGTACCGGGCGGGGCCGGCGCACGTCCCCGAGCCGGCGTCCGGCCAAGCAACGTCGGTGGTCCGGCCCGGTGACGCGCGGCGGTCTGCATGGGCCGCGTCGGCGGACCGGCCCGGGGGCGTCGTCCGTGTGCCTACGACACGATGTCCTTGCGGGCGAAGCCGCGGAAGGCGAGCGCGAAGAGGACCGTCGCGCAGGCCACGGAGACCGCCGCGCCCTTGATCATGCCGCCCCACTCCAGCTGCGGCTGGAGGGCGTCGATCCAGGCGTACTGCCAGTGCGCCGGCAGGAACTCCCGCCAGTCGCCGAGCGCGGTCACCGCGTCGAGGACGTTGCCGACGATGGTCAGGCCGACGGCGCCGCCCACGGCGCCCAGCGGCGCGTCGGTGCGGGTGGAGAGCCAGAAGGCGAGCCCGGCGGTGACCAGCTGGGAGACGAAGACGAACGCCACGGCGACCGCCAGCCGCCCGAGGCTGTCGGCCGCGGGCAGGGCGCCACCGGTCGGCAGCCGCAGCGGCCCCCACCCGTACGCGACAGCGCCGGCGGCCAGCGCGACGAGCGGCAGCAGCACCATCGCGGCGGCGCTGAAGGCGAGCGCCACCACGAGCTTCGACCACAGCAGCCGGGCCCGCGGCACGGGCGCGGCGAGCAGGTAGCGCAGCGACGACCAACCGGCCTCGGAGGCCACGGTGTCCCCGCAGAACAGCGCCACGGGGATGACCAGCAGGAAACCGGCCGAGACGAACAGGCACGTCGCGGCGAAGTTCGCCGCCGACGCCGTCGCCGTGTCCATCAGGGTGATCCGCCGGTCGGGCCCGTCGTCGTCACCGCCGCCGATGGCGAAGGCGGCGATGAGGACGAACGGCAGGGCGGCCAGGACCGCCCCCATCACGACCGTGCGGCGCCGTTTGAGCTGGCGCACCGCCTCCACACGCAGGGGCAGGGTGTGCCCGGCGCGGTAGCCGGGCGCCGAGTCGAGCAGCGCGGTCATGCGGCGCCTCCTCCTCCGATCAGGGTGAGGAACGCGTCCTCCAGGCGGCGGTGCGGGCCCACACCGGTGACGGGCACGTCGAGCCGGACCAGGTCGGCGACGAGCGCGGCGGCGGTGGCCCCGTCCAGCCGGACGAGCAGACCGCCCTCCGTGCGGGTGGCGGAGCCGACGCCCGGCAGGGCCCCGACCTTCTCGACCAGGTGGTCCGGCGGGTCGCCCTCCGTGGTGACGAGCAGCGTGTCACCGCTGCCGGTGATCTCGGCGACCGGCCCCGCCTGGACGAGCCGGCCGCGGTCCATCACGACGAGGTGGGTGCAGGACTGCTCGACCTCCGACAGCAGGTGGCTGGAGACGATCACCGTCCGGCCGCCGGCCGCGTACCGGATCATCACGTCCCGCATCTCGCGGATCTGCGGCGGGTCGAGCCCGTTGGTCGGCTCGTCGAGGATGAGCAGGTCCGGCAGGCCCAGCATGGCCTGGGCGATGGCGAGCCGCTGCCGCATGCCCTGCGAGTACGTGCGGACGGCGCGGGCGAGCGCGCCGCCGAGCCCGGCGATCTCCAGCGCCTCGTCGAGGTGCGCGTCGGCGGCGGGGCGGCCGGTGGCCCGCCAGTACAGTTCGAGGTTCTCCCGGCCGGACAGGTGCGGCAGGAAGCCGGCACCCTCCACGAAGGCGCCCACCCGGGACAGGACGGGCGCGCCGGGCCGGACGGCGTGGCCGAAGACCCGGACCTCACCGTCGTCGGGGGCGATCAGGCCCATGAGCATCCGCAGCGTGGTGGTCTTGCCGGCGCCGTTGGGGCCGAGCAGGCCGAGGACCTGGCCCTTCTCGACGCGGAACGACAGGTCGCGGACCGCGTAGGCGTCCGTGGATCCCGCGTAGCGCTTCGTCAGCCCGCTGATCGTCAGGGGCACGTCGGCCAGCTCCGGGTCGGGGGCGGGCGCGGCCGTGCGGCGGCGGGCCGTCAGCAGCAGCGCGGCCGCGACGAGGACGCCGCCCGCCGGCAGCCCCCACACCCACCACGGCAGGCCGGCCGCCTCGGTCCGCACGGTCGGCGCGGTCGGCACGGACAGCCCGCCACCGGCGAGGGAGACGGTGTACGCGGCGGGCGCCACCGGGGAGGCGTAGCCGAGGTCGGTGGCGGCGAGGACGAGGCGCAGCCGGTGCCCGGCCTCCACCTCGTGGTCGACCGCGGGCAGGGCCAGCTCGACCGTCCGGCCGGCCCGGGCGTCCCCGACGCGGACGGGGGCCACGAGCTGGGCCGGCAGCACCTGTTGGCGGCCGTCGGGGCCCACGTCGTACACCTTGCCGAACAGCACGGCCTCGCCGCTGTCGGAGGCGACCCGGACGCGGACGGTCGGCGAGCCGGTGACGCGCAGCGGCTCGCCGAGGGGAGGGGTCTCGAACCGGGCGTGCTGCCCGGGGAAGTCGACGGAGACGCCGACGCCGAGCGAGGACAGCTGCGACAGGCCGCCGCTGACGCCGGGCACGGCGGAGATGCCGGGCGGGTTCGCCCCGGCGGGGTTGCGGAAGGTCTGCGTCGGACCGGCGAGCGGCAGGGCGCGGGCGCCGGCGCGCAGGCCCGGGTAGCGGTCGGCGGTCGCGCCGCGCAGGGTGGCCCGACCGTCCGTGGAGTCCACGCCGCCGGAGCGGCTGACGCGGAAGGCGGGGCCGGTGTCCTGGGTCGTGTCGCCCTTCAGGTACCGGTCGAACCAGTCGGTGATCCGGGCGTGGACGCGCTCCGCTTCGGCGTCGCCGCCGTCGTGGCCGCCGGCGATCCAGTCGACGGCGACGGGGGCGCCGTTGCCGGCGACGGCCTCGGCGATGGCGTCGCCGTGGGAGAGCGGGAAGAGCGAGTCCGACCGGCCCTGGACGACCAGGGTGGGCACCTTGATGCGGTCCGCGACGGCGGAGGGGCTGCGCGCCTCCAGCAGGGCGCGGGCCGCGGCGTCCGGCCGGCCGCTGACGGCGATCCGCTCGTACATGGCGCACAGCTCCGGCTGGAACCTCCCGCAGGCGGCGGCCGGCGGCGCGGCCGCCGGGCGGCCCGCGGCAGGGCGCGCTCCCCCGGCCGTGCCCGCGCCCGGACCGGTGGCCGTGCCGGTGCCCGTGTTCGTGTCCGGGCCGGGAGCGGGGGCGTCCCCGGTGGGCGGGCGGTCGCCCGCGGGCGGTGCGACGCCGGCGCCGGGACCCGTCCCCGGGCCGGTACCGGCGCCGGTGGTGAAGAAGATCCCGGCCCACAGCTTCTTGAAGACCCCGTCGGGGAAGAGCGCGTCGGCGAGGTTCCAGTAGGTGATCTGCGGCGCGATGGCGTCCACCCGCCGGTCGTGCCCGGCGGCCAGCAGCGAGATCGCGCCGCCGTACGACACCCCGGACACCCCGACGCGCGGGTCGCCCGGCGCGTCGAGCCGTACCTCGGGCCGCTTCGCCAGCCAGTCGACCAGCCGCCGGACGTCCTTCACCTCGTGGTCCGGGTCGTTGAGGCCGATCCGTCCGCCGGAGGCGCCGAAGCCCCGGGCGGTCCAGGTCAGTACGGCGTACCCGTCGCGGGCGAGCTGCTCCGCCTGCCCGCGCACGTCGTCCTTGGCGCCGCCGAAGCCGTGCCCCAGCAGGACGGCGGGGCGGCGTCCGCCGCCGCCGGCCGTGAAGAACGACGTGTCGATCCTCGCGCCGGGCATGGCCAGCACGGTGTCCTCGCGGTGCACCGGGGGCTCGCCGTCGGAGGCGACGGCGGTCCAGGTGCCGGCGCCGGCGAGCAGCGCGGCGGCCGCGGCGAGCGCCGCCCACCGGCGGGGGAGTCGGATGCGCATCCCTCGACCCTAAACGGCGCGCGACGCCCGCCCGGGTGCCGCCGGTCGGAAGTCGACCGCCTCCTCAGGGACGACGCGGTGGCGTCCCCGTACCACGGACGCGGTAGACGCAAGCGGACGAAGGGGACGACCCGGCGTGGGGATCCGGCCCGCGGCGCGGCCCGCGGCACCCGAACGCCCGCCTGCCGGGCCGCCGAACCGACCGCCCACCACACCGACCGCCCACCGCTCGGCCGCCCGCCACCCGGTTGCCCGCAGGCCACGCAGGGCGGGTGCGGCGGCCCGTGCGTGGGCGCGGCCGACCCCGGGCGCGGCCGACCCGACGGCCCGGCCTGCGGGCGGTGGGCCGGGGCCGGCCCGACCGCCCGGCCGTCCCGGAGACGGCCCGGCCGCGGGGCCGGGGCGCCGCGGCCGGCCCCCGGTGGCCCGGCCCCCGGCGAGCGCCCCCAGGCGGCCGGGCTCAGTGGTTGCGGGGGAAGCCCAGGTCCACGCCGGCCGGGGCGTCCGCCGGGTCGGGCCAGCGGGTCGTGACGACCTTGCCGCGCGTGTAGAAGTGCACGCCGTCGTTGCCGTAGATGTGGTGGTCGCCGAAGAGGGAGTCCTTCCAGCCGCCGAAGGAGTGGTAGCCGACGGGGACCGGGATCGGCACGTTCACGCCGACCATGCCCGCCTCGACCTCCATCTGGAAGCGGCGGGCGGCGCCGCCGTCCCGGGTGAAGATCGCGGTGCCGTTGCCGTAGGGCGAGGCGTTGATGAGCGCGACGCCCTCCTCGTACGTCTCGGCGCGCAGCACGCACAGCACCGGGCCGAAGATCTCCTCCCGGTACGCGCGGGCGGTGCTGGGCACCTTGTCGAGCAGGGCCGGGCCCATCCAGTACCCCTCCTCGTGCCCCTCCACGACGCAGTCGGTGCCGTCGAGGACGACCTCACACCCCTCGGCGGCGGCGCCGGTGACGTACGAGGCGACCTTCTCGCGGTGGGCGGCGGTGACGAGCGGGCCCATCTCGGAGGACGGGTCGCCCCCGGGACCGACCTTGATCTTCTCGGCGCGCTCGCGGATCTTCTCGACGAGGGCGTCGCCGACGGCGCCGACCGCGACGACCGCGGAGATCGCCATGCACCGCTCGCCCGCGGAGCCGTAGGCCGCGGAGACCGCGGCGTCGGCGGCCGCGTCGAGGTCGGCGTCGGGGAGCACGAGCATGTGGTTCTTCGCGCCGCCGAGCGCCTGGACGCGCTTGCCGTGCGCGGTCGCGGTCGTGTGGATGTACCGGGCGATCGGCGTGGAGCCGACGAAGGAGACGGCGGCGACGTCCGGGTGGACGAGGAGCGCGTCGACCGCCTCCTTGTCGCCGTGGACGACGTTGAGGACGCCGTCGGGCAGCCCGGCCTGCGCGAACAGCTCGGCGAGGCGGAGGGAGGCCGACGGGTCCTTCTCGCTGGGCTTGAGGACGAAGGTGTTGCCGCACGCGATGGCGAGCGGGAACATCCACATCGGCACCATCGCCGGGAAGTTGAACGGGCTGATGCCGGCGACCACGCCGAGCGGCTGGCGGATCGACGCGACGTCGACCCGGTGCGACACCTGGGTGGAGAGCTCGCCCTTGAGCTGGGTGGTGATCCCGCACGCCAGCTCCACGATCTCCAGGCCGCGGGCGACCTCGCCGAGGGCGTCGGAGTGGACCTTGCCGTGCTCGGCGGTGATGATCGCGGCGATCTCGTCGCGGTGCGCGTCCAGCAGCGCGCGGTAGCGGAAGAGGACGGCGGTGCGCTGCGCGAGCGACGACGTGCCCCAGGTCGCGTAGGCGGCCCGGGCGGCGGCGACCGCCGCGTCGACCTCGTCGGCGGAGGCGAGCGCGACGCGCGTGCCGACCTCGCCCGTCGCCGGGTTCGCGACCGGGCCCCAGCGGTCCGACGTGCCCTCGACGGTCTTGCCACCGATCCAGTGGTGGACGGTCTTCGTCATGGCGTGCGTACTCCTTCGCAGATGGCGGCGTCGGGCTGATCCCACCACGCCCGGCGCGGACGGCGCGCCGGACACTGTGTCGGGCGTTTCGGGGTCGCCGTAGACACGTGCGCGGCGCGGACGGCGCCCCGCGGGGGTGCGGGCCGCCGGACCACGACCGGTCCCTACCCGCATCGCGTGACGGAGGTCCCACCGATGTCACGATTGTCGCCATTACGCGGGTGTTCGGTCACGGGCGTTCAACAGCCTGCCCCCTCCTGGTCACTCTCCGTCGCGGGGCGGGCACAGCCCTGGTGATCACCAGTCCGCACCGCGGCTCCCCCGACGGCCCTCCCGGGTCGCGCCGCGGCGCGCGCAGGGAGGTGCCACCGAGATGACGGACAGAAGGCTCTGGTCGTACAAGGAGATCGCGGCGCACATCAAGGTGCAGCCGGACACCGTCCGTTCGTACCGCAAGCACGGGCTGCTGCCCGAGCCGGACCACGTGGAGGGCGGCAAGCCCTACTGGTACGCGGACACCATCCGCACCTGGGTGGCCAACCGTCCCGGGAACCGGGCGCGCGGCACCTGACCCCCCGCGGACCGCCCGTCGCACGCGAGGGGCACCGGCCCCGCGCCGCCTCCCGGCGCGGGGCCCGCGGCCGTGGCGGCGCCCGGCCCGGCGGGGACGTCCGTCGCGGCGACCCCCGGCCCGGCAGCCGCGAGCCGCGGCGACCAGGAGCGGCCGCAAACCGGTTGCGGGTACACCGTCCGGTCACCTTCGATCACGCCATGACCGACTTCTCCCACAAACCCACCCTCACCGGTGACCGGGTGGTCCTGCGCCCCCTCACCGCCGCCGACACGGAGACGATGGCCGCGGTCATCGACGACCCGGAGACGGCGCGGCTCACCGGCAGCGCCGGCCACCCGCCGTTCAGCATCGAGCGGTTGCGCGCCTGGTACGCCTCGCGCGCCGAGCAGACCGACCGGCTCGACCTCGGTCTGGTCGACCGGGCCTCCGGGGAGCTGGTGGGCGAGCTGGTGCTGCACGAGTGGGACGAGCCGAACCGCAGCTGCGGGTTCCGGATCGCGATCGGCCCGCGCGGCCGCGACCGGGGACTGGGCACGCAGGCCACCCGCCTGCTCCTCGGGTACGGCTTCGAACGGCTGGGTCTCCACCGCATCCACCTGGAGGTCTACGCGTTCAACCCGCGAGCCCTGCGGGTCTACGAGCGCGTCGGCTTCGTCCGGGAGGGGGTGGGGCGGGAGGCTCTGCTGCACGAGGGCGAGTGGATCGACGCCGTACGGATGGCGGTCCTGGCGCCGGAGTGGGCCCGCCACCGCGGCCGCGTCGACGGCGGCCGCACCGACGGCGGTGAGCGCGGCGGCGGTGAGCGCGGCGGCGGGGGCGCTGGAATTTATACCCCCTAGGGGTATAGCCTGGCTCCGTACCGGGGCACCACCCCCTCCCCCGCCACAGAGGAGAACCACCATGACCGCCGAGACGACGAAGAACGAGCTGCCCCAGGTCGGCGCCGGCTCCTGCTGCTCGTCCGCCGGTGCGGGCCACGCGGGCGCCGCCGGGGAGCAGGCCGCCGACGTCACGACCGTGTACGAGGTCAAGGGCATGAGCTGCGGCCACTGCGAGGGCGCCGTCTCCGAGGAGCTCTCCGCCCTCGACGGGGTGACCTCGGTGCGGGCCGTCGCCTCCACCGGCAAGGTCACCGTCGTCTCGCAGGCGCCACTGGACGAAGAGGCGGTCCGGGCCGCCGTGGACGAGGCCGGCTACGAGCTGCTCGGCACGGCCTGACCCCACGCCGCCCACCCCTCCGCACGGCACTCGGCCGCACACCAATCCGCACACCCGTACGGGCCGTACCGCGACAAATGCCGTGGTACGGCCCGTCCTGCCTGTGCCGCCGGAACGGACGTTCACGTGAATTCACCTTCACGTGACTCACCAGACCTTCACAAAGAGACCTAGATCACAGATATTTGGGGGTAACCATTCGGACGGCTCGCGAGTCTGAATGGGCGATGCCGAGAACGTCTTGGGGGACGTTCATGGGATGTCTTGGGGGACGTCCCAGGCAAGCGTTGGCCGGGGCACGCGCAACCGGGGAGCTTTGAGCGGCCCTCCCGTCCGTGCGTACCCCGGCAGATCGCACGCGAGCTTCTGCCGGACAACGGCAGACGCCCGGCCCGGATCCCGTGGGGGGAATCCGCACCGGGGAAACGGGAAGCGCCCCGCTCACCGACCCGTGGGGGGATCGGCAGGCGGGGCGCTTTTCCGTACCGGCGCCGGCCACGCGTGCGCGGCCGGCGGCGTCGGGGTCGACCCGGGGTGTCGGAGTCGGTCCGGGTCGTCGGGCCGGGGGTACCGGCGTCAGCGGCCCTCGACCGGGACGAAGTCGCGCAGGACCTCACCGGTGTAGATCTGGCGCGGACGGCCGATGCGGGAACCCGGCTCCTTGATCATCTCGTGCCACTGGGCGATCCAGCCCGGCAGACGGCCGAGGGCGAACAGGACCGTGAACATCTCGGTCGGGAAGCCCATGGCCCGGTAGATCAGACCGGTGTAGAAGTCGACGTTCGGGTAGAGGTTGCGCGAGACGAAGTAGTCGTCGGCGAGCGCGTGCTCCTCCAGCTTGAGGGCGATGTCGAGCAGCTCGTCGGACTTGCCGAGCGCCGACAGCACGTCGTGCGCCGCCGCCTTGATGATCTTCGCGCGGGGGTCGAAGCTCTTGTAGACCCGGTGCCCGAAGCCCATCAGGCGGACGCCGTCCTCCTTGTTCTTCACCTTGCGGATGAAGGAGTCGACGTCACCGCCGTTGGCCTGGATGCCCTCCAGCATCTCCAGCACCGACTGGTTGGCGCCGCCGTGCAGGGGGCCCCACAGGGCGGAGATGCCGGCGGAGATCGAGGCGAACATGTTCGCCTGCGACGAGCCGACCAGGCGCACCGTGGACGTCGAGCAGTTCTGCTCGTGGTCCGCGTGGAGGATCAGCAGCTTGTCGAGCGCCGAGACGACGACCGGGTCCAGCTCGTACTCCTGCGCCGGCACGGAGAACGTCATGCGCAGGAAGTTCTCGACGTACGACAGGTCGTTGCGCGGGTAGACGAACGGGTGGCCGATCGACTTCTTGTACGCGTAGGCCGCGATGGTCGGCAGCTTCGCCAGCAGCCGGATCGTCGAGAGGTGGCGCTGCTTCTCGTCGAACGGGTTGTGGCTGTCCTGGTAGAACGTCGACAGGGCGCTGACCACGGAGGACAGCATCGCCATCGGGTGGGCGTCGCGCGGGAAGCCGTCGAAGAACCGCTTCACGTCCTCGTGCAGGAGGGTGTGCTGCGTGATCTCGTTGGTGAAGGTCTCCAGCTCGTCGGCCTTCGGCAGCTCCCCGTTGATCAGCAGGTACGCCACCTCCAGGAAGGTGGAGCTCTCCGCGAGCTGCTCGATGGGGTAGCCGCGGTAGCGCAGGATGCCCTGCTCGCCGTCCAGGTAGGTGATCGCCGATTTGTAGGCGGCCGTGTTGCCGTAGCCGCTGTCCAGCGTCACCAGACCCGTCTGCGCGCGGAGCTTCCCGATGTCGAAGCCCTTGTCGCCGACGGTGCTCTCGACCACCGGGTAGGTGTACTCACCGTCCGCGTACCGCAGTACTACAGAGTTGTCGCTCACGTCATCCCTCACCGACGTTGTGCCTCTTCTTCGAGGTGCCCTGACTGTCTCTACCATCCCCCACTTGGCTCAGCAGAGTGCACTCGGGGTCGACCATTGGGCCTATTGGCGGCACTGAGTGCCGTCAACCTGCTCATACTGCCCCCTTCGCCCCGGTTCCGGAAGTGCTAGGTGATGTTTCCCACGGGACGTCCTCCTGTCAGCCGGTGATCGAGTGCGGTAAAGCGCCGACCGGCGGAAACGGTCCGCACGGCCTGCCCGATCGCCTTGCGCGAGCCGACGAGGACGACGAGCTTCCGGGCGCGGGTGACGGCCGTGTAGAGCAGGTTGCGCTGGAGCATGGTCCAGGCGCTGGTGGTGACGGGGATCACCACGGCCGGGTACTCGCTCCCCTGCGACCGGTGGATGGTCACCGCGTACGCGTGGGCCAGCTCGTCGAGCTCGTCGAAGTCGTAGGGGACCTCCTCGTCCTCGTCCGTCCGGACGGTCAGCCGCTGCTCGACGGTGTCCAGTGCCGTGACGACGCCCACCGTGCCGTTGAAGACCCCGTTGGCCCCCTTGTCGTAGTTGTTGCGGATCTGGGTGACCTTGTCGCCGACCCGGAAGACCCGGCCGCCGAACCGCTTCTCCGGAAGGTCGGGGCGGGCCGGGGTGACGGCCTGCTGGAGCAGGCCGTTGAGCGCGCCCGCGCCGGCCGGGCCGCGGTGCATGGGGGTGAGCACCTGGACGTCCCGGCGCGGGTCGAGGCCGAACCTGGCCGGAATCCGGCGGGCAGCGACCTCCACGGTGACCCGGGCCGCGTCCTCGGTCTCCTCCTCGGCGAAGAGGAAGAAGTCCGGCAGGCCGTCCGTACGCGGCGGCGTGCCGGCGTTGATCCGGTGCGCGTTGGTGACCACGCCGGACTGCCGGGCCTGCCGGAAGATCCGGGTCAACCGGACCGCCGGTACGGGGCTGCCCGGGGCGAGCAGATCGCCGAGGACCTCGCCGGCGCCGACCGACGGGAGCTGGTCCACGTCCCCCACCAGCAACAGGTGGGCGCCCGGGGCCACCGCCTTGACCAGCTTGTTCGCCAGGAGCAGGTCGAGCATGGAGGCCTCGTCGACGACGACCAGGTCCGCGTCGAGGGGCCGGTCCCGGTCGTGGGCCGCGTCCCCGCCGGGCTTGAGCTCCAGGAGGCGGTGGACGGTGGAGGCCTCGACGCCCGTCAGCTCCGCGAGCCGCTTGGCGGCCCGCCCGGTGGGGGCGGCGAGCACCACCTTGGCCCTCTTGGCACGGGCCAGCTCCACGATGGAACGGACCGTGAAGGACTTGCCGCAGCCGGGACCGCCCGTCAGGACGGCGACCCTACGGGTCAGGGCGAGCCGCACGGCCTCCTCCTGCTCGGGGGCGAGCGTGGCCCCGGTGCGGGAGGCGAGCCAGGCCAGGGCCCGGTCCCAGGGCACGTCCCGGAACGCCGGCATCCGGTCCTCCTCGGCCCGCAGCAGCCGCCGGAGCTGCCCGGCGAGGGACAGCTCCGCCCGGTGGAACGGGATCAGGTACACGGCGGTGACGGGCGTCCCCTCCGGGCCCGGCACGGTCTCCCGCACGACCCCTTCGGGATCCTCGGACAGCTCGCCCAGGCACTCGATGACCAGCCCCGTGTCGACCTGGAGGAGCTTCACCGCGTCCGCGATCAGCCGCTCCTCGGGGAGGAAGCAGTGCCCCTGGTCACCGGACTGCGACAGGGCGTACTGCAGGCCGGCCTTCACCCGGTCCGGGCTGTCGTGCGGGATGCCGACGGCCTGCGCGATCCGGTCGGCGGTGAGGAAGCCGATGCCCCACACGTCCGCGGCGAGCCGGTAGGGCTGGTTCCTCACCACGGAGATCGAGGCGTCCCCGTACTGCTTGTAGATCCGCACCGCGATGGACGTGGAGACCCCGACGCCCTGGAGGAAGACCATCACCTCCTTGATCGCCCTCTGCTCCTCCCACGCGGCCGTGATGTTCCGGGTGCGCTTGGGGCCGAGGCCCGGGACCTCGATCAGGCGCCCGGGGGACCCTTCGAGGATGTCCAGGGTCTCCAGGCCGAAGTGCTGCGTGATGCGGTCGGCGAAGACGGGGCCGATGCCCTTGACCAGGCCGGAGCCGAGGTAGCGGCGGATGCCCTGGATGGTGGCGGGCAGGACGGTCGTGTAGTTCTCGACGGTGAACTGCTTCCCGTACTGGGGGTGCGACCCCCAGCGGCCCTCCATCCGCAACGACTCCCCCGGCTGGGCGCCGAGCAGCGCGCCGACGACCGTGAGGAGGTCACCGGCGCCGCGCCCGGTGTCGACCCGGGCGACCGTGTAGCCGTTGTCCTCGTTGCAGTACGTGATCCGCTCGAGGACGCCTTCCACCACCGCGAGTTGGGACATGGCCCCGACGCTATCGGGTGGCGCCGACACGCCGCCGGGCCTGTGGACGAGTCCTCCACAGGGCGCCTCCCGGTGGGGGCGCAGGTCGGGGGGCCCGCGCGGAACAGGGGGCCCGGGCAGGGCCGGCCCCCCTCGTTCCGCGCGACGCCGCTACCCGTTCGGTCGCAGGACGTGGCGGACGTACCCGCGGACGGTCTCCTCCAGGACCTCCACCCCGTCCCTCGCCCACAGCGCGTCGTTGAACAGTTCCACCTCCACCGGTCCGCCGTAGCCGGCCGCGACGACGCGCTCGTACCAACCCCGCAGGTCGATCACGCCCTCGCCGAGCTGCCCCCGGCCGGTCATGACGCCCGCCGGCAGGGGCGTCGTCCAGTCGGCCAGCTGGAACGAGTGGATGCGGCCCTCCGCCCCCGCCCGCGCGACCGCCGCCGGGGCCCTGTCGTCCCACCACACGTGGTACGTGTCCACGACCACGCCCACCTGCGACGCCGGGAACGGCGCGGCCAGCTCCAGCGCCTGGTCCAGGGTGGACACGGCGCAGCGGTCCGCCGCGTACATCGGGTGCAGCGGTTCGACGGCGAGGCGGACGCCGCGCTCGGCCGCGTACGGCGCGAGGACGGCGAGCGCCGCGGCGATCCGCTCGCGCGCCGCGGCCAGGTCCCGGCCGCCCGGCGGGAGACCGCCGGAGACCAGGACCAGGGTGTCCGTGCCGAGCGCGGCCGCCTCGTCGACGGCCTCCCGGTTGTCGTCCAGGTCATCGGCCGTGGTGAAGAACCCGCCCCGGCACAGGGTCGTGACGGCCAGCCCGGCGTCCCGGACGAGCTTCGCGGCGGCCTCCACGCCGTAATCCCGCACCGGTTCGCGCCACAGGCCGACGCCCGGGACGCCCAGGCGGACGCACGCCTCGGTCAGTTCGGGCAGCGACAGCTGCCGGACGGTCATCTGGTTGATGCTGAAGCGGGACAGGTCGGGGGTGTCGGTCACCGGGCCACCCCGTACACCGCGAAGAGGGACGAGACGCGGTCCGCCGCGAGCTCCGGGTCCGGGAACAGGCCCAGGCCGTCGGCCAGTTCGTAGGCGCGCGCCAGGTGCGGCAGGGAGCGTGCCGACTGCAGGCCGCCCACCATCGCGAAGTGGTCCTGGTGGCCGGCGAGCCACGCCAGGAACACCACACCCGTCTTGTAGAAGCGCGTCGGGGGCTGGAAGAGGTGGCGGGAGAGCTCGACCGTGGGGTCCAGGAGCTTGCGGAAGCCCGTCGTGTCACCCGTGTCGAGGGTGCGGACCGCCTCCGCCGCCAGCGGGCCCAACGGGTCGAAGATGCCGAGCAGGGCGTGGCTGAAGCCCAGCTCGTCGCCCTCGATCAGCTCGGGGTAGTGGAAGTCGTCGCCCGTGTAGCAGCGGACGCCCTGCGGGAGGCGGCGGCGCAGTTCGACCTCGCGCCGGGCGTCGAGGAGGGAGACCTTGACGCCGTCGACCTTGTCGGGGTGGGCCGCGACCACGTCGAGGAAGGTCTCCGTCGCCGCGTCGAGGTCGGCCGAGCCCCAGTAGCCGTCGAGGGCCGGGTCGAACATCGGGCCGAGCCAGTGCAGGATCACCGGTTCGCCCGCCTGGCGCAGGAGGTGGCCGTAGGTGTCGAGGTAGTCGTCGGGGCCGGAGGCGGCGGCCGCCAGGGCCCGGGAGGCCATCAGGATGGCCTGCGCGCCCGACTCCTCGACCACCGCGAGCTGTTCCTCGTACGCGGAGCGGATCTCCGGCAGCGTGCCGGCCGCGAGCTGGTCGGTGCCGACGCCGCAGGCGATGCGGCCGCCCACGCCGCGGGCCTCCGCAGCACTGCGCCGGATCAGTTCGGCCGCCCCCGCCCAGTCGAGGCCCATGCCCCGCTGGGCGGTGTCCATGGCCTCGGCGACCCCCAGGCCGTGGGACCACAGGTGGCGGCGGAAGGCGAGGGTGGCGTCCCAGTCGACGGCGGCGGGGCCGTCGGGGGTGGTGTCGGCGTACGGGTCGGCGACGACGTGCGCGGCGGAGAAGACGGTACGGGAGGTCAGCGGGCCGCCACCGGTCAGGGCCAGGGGCTCGGCGCGGGGCTCGTACTCCCGCAGACCGCCGTCGGGTCGGGGCAGGCGGACCGTCACGGGGTCACCTCCGGGACGCCGGCGCGGCGGTCCTCGCGCTCCTGCGCACGGCCGTCGGGTCGGGGCGCTCGGACCGTCACAGCGCCACCTCCGGGACGTCGAGGCGGCGGCCCTCGGCGGCGGACCGCAGGCCCAGTTCGGCGAGCTGGACGCCCCGGGCGCCCGCGAGGAGGTCCCACTGGTACGGCTCGTCGAGCACGACGTGGCGCAGGAACAGCTCCCACTGGGCCTTGAAGCCGTTGTCGAACTCGGCGTTGTCCGGCACCTCCTGCCACTGGTCGCGGAAGGACTCGGTGACGGGGATGTCGGGGTTCCAGACCGGCTTCGGGGTGGCCGAGCGGTGCTGGACGCGGCATCCGCGCAGTCCGGCGACGGCGGAGCCGTGGGTGCCGTCGACCTGGAACTCCACCAGCTCGTCGCGGTTGACGCGGACCGCCCAGGAGGAGTTGATCTGGGCGACGGCGCCGCCCTCCAGCTGGAAGATGCCGTACGCCGCGTCGTCGGCGGTGGCCTCGTAGGGCTTGCCGTGCTCGTCCCAGCGGCGCGGCACGTGCGTGGCGACGTGGGCGGTGACGGAGGTGACGCGGCCGAACAGCTCGTGGAGCACGTACTCCCAGTGCGGGAACATGTCGACGACGATGCCGCCGCCGTCCTCCGCGCGGTAGTTCCACGAGGGGCGCTGCGCCTCCTGCCAGTCGCCCTCGAAGACCCAGTAGCCGAACTCGCCGCGCACGGAGAGGATCTCGCCGAAGAAGCCGCCGTCGATGAGGCGCTTCAGCTTGAGCAGGCCCGGCAGGAAGATCTTGTCCTGGACGACGCCGTGCTTGACGCCCGTCCCGCGCGCGAGGCGGGCCAGCTCCAGGGCGCCGGCCAGGTCGGTGGCGGTGGGCTTCTCCGTGTACACGTGCTTCCCGGCGGCGATGGCCCGGGTGATCGCCGCGACGCGCGCGGAGGTGACCTGCGCGTCGAAGTAGATCTCGGTGCGGTCGTCGGCGAGGACGGCGTCGAGGTCCGTGGACCACTCGGTCAGGCCGTGGCGCTCGGCGAGCTCGCGCAGGGCGTGCTCGCGGCGGCCGACGAGGACCGGCTCCGGCCACAGCACGCGGCCGTCGCCGAGGTCCAGGCCGCCCTGCTCGCGGAGGGCCAGGATGGACCGCACCAGGTGCTGGCGGTATCCCATCCGGCCGGTGACGCCGTTCATGGCGATCCGCACTGTCCTACGTGTCACGAAGGTCCTCCATGTCATCCCCTGTGGCCCCTGCGCGCCGGGCGGCCGCTGGTGCGACGCCTATAGCAAGCGCTTTCTATGGGTGATGACGCTAGCCTGCGCACAGCGGCCCGTACAAGAGCCGCGCCCGACTTCCCCCCACGGAGGGACGCGATGACAGTCACTCTGGCCGACGTGGCGGCACGCGCCCGGGTGTCCCCGGCGACCGTCTCGCGCGTCCTCAACGGGAACTACCCCGTCGCCGCGTCGACCAGGGAGCGGGTCCTGCGCGCGGTCGACGAACTCGACTACGTGCTCAACGGCCCCGCCAGCGCGCTGGCCGCGGCCACGTCCGACCTCGTCGGCATCCTCGTCAACGACATCGCCGACCCCTTCTTCGGCATCATGGCCGGGGCCGCGCAGAGCGCCATCGGCGACACCGGCACCGGCCGGGCGGGCGGCGAGAAGCTCGCCGTCGTCTGCAACACCGGCGGCTCACCCGAACGCGAGCTCACCTACCTGACGCTCCTCCAGCGGCAGCGGGCCGCCGCCGTCGTCGTGACCGGCGGCGCGCTGGAGGACCCCGCGCATATCGCCGCCCTGACGGCCAAGCTCGCGAAGCTGGCCGACGCGGGCACCCGCGTCGTGCTGTGCGGCCGCCCTCCCATGCCCGGCGACGCCGTCACGGCCACCCTCGCCTTCGACAACCGCGGCGGCGGGCGGCGGTTGACCGAGCACCTGCTCGCCCTCGGCCACCGCCGCGTCGGCTACGTCGCGGGGCCCGCCGAGCGCACCACGACCCGAGACCGGCTGGAGGGCCACCGCGACGCGCTCGCCGCGGCGGGGCTGGGCGGTGGCGGCCCGGAGCAGGACGGACTGACCGTGCACGGCCCGTACACGCGGGCCGCCGGGTACGAGGCGACCCGGGAGCTGCTGGCCCGCGACCCGTCCCTCACGGCCGTCGTCGCGGCCAACGACACCGTCGCGCTCGGCGCCTGCGCGGCCGTGCGCGAGGCCGGGCTGCGCATCCCGCAGGACGTGTCCGTTGCCGGCTTCGACGACCTGCCGTTCTCCGTCGACGCGGTGCCGGCCCTGACGACGGTACGGCTGCCGCTCCACGAGGCGGGCGTCCGGGCGGGGCGCCTGGCGATGGGCACGGACACCCCGCCACCCGGGGGCGTCGAGACGATCGCCGGCGAACTGACCGTCCGCGCCTCCACGGCGCCCCCACGCGCGTAACGGGGCGTCCGCCCGCCCTCGGGGGCACTGCGCCGCACTACCGGTGGGTGGGGTCGGGGGCGCGCGGGGTCACCTCCTCGGGGCCGGCGGCCTCGGGTACTGGACGACGTCACCCCGCCGACGCCGCCAACCCCTGCGGGGGCAACCCCCCACGCCCCCTCCCAGACCGCACGCGGACTCAGCGCCCCGGCGGTGCGGGGCGGGGGGCCGGGGTGTACGGGACGACCGCCGCCGACGGGTCGTCGGCGGTCGACACGGTGCGCTGCCCTCGGGCGTATGTGGTGGTGAAGGCCACCGCCCGGTCGAGGACGAGGGTGTCCACCGGTCCCGCCCCGTAGGGCGGCGTCTCGGGGCCGATGCGGTAGCCGGTGCGGACCACCTCGTCGTCCGGGCCGCTGAAGTCCACGGCGGCGAAGCCGTCGCCGCTCCCCCAGCGCCCGTCGACCTGCCAGGTGTGGCGCATCTCCAGCACGCCGGCGTCGGGGCAGTGCCAGCGGAAGCGGCTGACGCCCAGCTCGGAGCTGATGCTCTCGAACCGGCTCCACCCCCGCCCGTCCGCCAGGAACACGAGGTCACTCGTCTCCATGGCGCCCACGTCGAAGGGCGCGCTGCGCCAACCGCCGATGAGCCGCCGGTCGAGATGCAGCACGTTCCGGCCTCCGTCCGTCCGGTCGCTCGTTCGGCTCATTGTCGCCGATCAGGGCCGGTCGATCTCCACCCGGACCGTCTTCCCCGCCCCCTGCCGCCGCGCCACGCCCCAGCGGGAGGCGACCGCGTCCACGAGGAGGAGCCACGCCCGCGTTCGGCGTCGGACGCCGCAGTGACGGGCTCCGGCGGGGTCGGATCGGCGTCGGACACCTCGTCCCGTTCGTCGGTCGGCCTGTTGACGCAGTTTCAAGAGCAGTCACAGCGGCAGCGCGGGTGACGACTGCGTCGAGGTGGCCCTCGCGCGTCGTGCGGTCCACGTCCGCGACTCCAAGGACTTCGCCGTCACGCCGCTCCCCCCTCTCGCCCGCCGCGTGGAGGGAGTTCACCGCGTACGCCCGGAGCGGCGAGGCGGGGCGGACCGCGTAGGACGCGGTGGCCGCGAGGTCGGACCCCTCGGCCGGTTCGTCGTCATCCGGCCTGGGAGGGGGCGTGCGGGGCCCCCGCAGGGGTTGGCGGCGTCGGGTGGGTTCCGTCGTCCGGTGCCCAGGACCGCCGGCCCCGAGGAGGTGACCCCGCGCGGCCCCGACCCCACCCACCGGCAGCGGCGTCGGTAGGGCGTGGCACTCGCGCGGTGGATTCCGGGGTGCGGGGTAGCTTGCTTGGATGAGGTACGCGTTCTCGACCCTCGGGGTCCCCGGAATGGCAGTTGACGACGTGGTGCGGCTGGCCGGCGAGGCCGGCTACCAAGGGGTGGAGCTGCGGGCCCACCCCGAGGAACCGGTGCACCCGGGCCTCGTCGCGCACGAGCGGCGCGACGTGGTGGCGGCGTTCGCGGCGGGCGGGGTGGAGGTCCTCGGCGTCGCCGGGTACGCCCGGGTGGCCGCCGAGGGGGACGACGAGGAGGTGTACGAGGAGCTGTACCGGCTCCTGCACCTCGCCGCCGACCTGGGGGCGCCCTATGTGAGGGTCCTGCCCGGGGGCGGGGAGCAGCCGCAGGACGCGGCCGACGCCGTCGCGGCGCGGCGGCTGGGGGCGGCGGCGGAGGTCGCGACGGAGCTGGACGTGCGGATCCTGCTGGAGAACCACGACTCGCACGCGACGGGCGCCGACGTGGCGCGGGTCGTGGCCGCCGTCGGCCACCCGCAGGTGGGCGCCGTGTGGGACGTGATGCACGCGTGGAGGGCGGGTGAGGAACCGCGGCGTACGCACGGGCTGCTGGCCCCGTACCTGGGGTACGTGCAGGTCAAGGACTGCCCGTCGGTCGACGATCCGACGCCGGTGCCGCTCGGCGCGGGCGCCCTGCCGCTGGACGCCTGCGTGGGGCTGCTGGACCGGGACGGCTGGCTGTGCTGGGAGTACGAGCGGCGCTGGTACCCGGACGCGCCGCCGCTGCCGGGGCTCCTCGCAGCGGGCCGGGAGCACCTGGCGGGGCTCGTGGCCGACTGACGACCGGCGTTCGGCCATGACGCGGCCACCCCCGCCGCTAGCGTGGCGTCCGGTGACGACGCCGGAGGGGGCTGGGCATGCCGGAGATCCCGTACGACCTGAACGCCGTGACGTGGGAGGTCAAGGACACCTGGGAGCGGCTGGGCACCGGCTCCGAGGCCCTGGCCCGGGTCACGTCGCTGGTGTGCGAGCGGCTCGGCTGCGCCACCGCCGACGCGGCGTTCGACCGGATGTACCGGGACTGGCGGGCGCTGCCCCGGGCGACGGTCATGTCGGGCATGCGGGCCGGGCAGATCCTGTCGCTCCTGCCCATGCTCCAGTTCGACCGGGCCGACGCCGTCGCGCGGCGGCGGGCGGAGCGCGAGGAGCTGCTGCGGGAGTTGCGGGAGCACGGCCCGCAGGAGGTGCGCTGGCAGGCGAACGTGCCCGGGCTGAGTGCCCTGACCGCACTGCGGGACACGGGGGCCGGGCCGGCGGCCCTGGAGGACGCGCTGGCGCAGGTGGACGAGGCCATGTCCCTGGTCGCGCCCGGCAGTCCGGAGCACTTCGCGTTCCGGACGACCCACGCGAGCCTGCGCGCCCAGCTGGCGCAGCTGAGCGGCGGCGAGGACGACTTCGACTCGGCGGTCGACGACCTGGCCGAGCTGGCGGAGTCGCCGCTGTGGGAGGACGAGGACCACGTGGTGCTGGCGGGTCAGCTCGCGACGTTCCGGGGCCGTCAGGCGGCGCGGCGCCAGGACGAGGCGGCCCTGGCGGAGCACATCGCGGTACTGGACGGGTGTGTCGACCGGATGCCGGCCGAGCACGCGGACCGGCCGGCGCTCCGCGCGAACCTGGACACCATGCGCGCCCACCTGGCGGCGCTCCAGGGGATGCGGACCGGCCGGTTCGACCCCGAGCTGGCGCAGTCGGCGGCCCCGCCGCTGGAGGAGCTGCGGCGGGAGCTGGACGTGCTGCCCGACGACGCGCGGGCGGACCGGCTGGGGGAGGTGGCGATCGGCCGGGGCGGCCACGGGATGCTCGCCCGCGACCCGGTGCGTCTCTCCGAGGCGGTGGAGCTGCTGCACGAGGCGATGGAGCTGCTCGAACCGGGTGACGAGCGGTGGACGCGGTACGCGCTCGTCCTCGGTGTCTCCCATGTCGTGCTCGCCGCCCTGGGGGCCGGTTCCGCGGCGGACCGCCCGGTCCTGCTCGACCAGGGCATCGCGTGGCTGGACCACGCGCGGCGGCAGGCGGGCGGGCCCGAGCACCCGCTGTGGCACAACATCACCCAGTCCCTGGCGCGCGCCTGCCGCATGCGGGGGGACGCGCAGGTGGTGGACCGGCGGGCGGCCCGGCTGAACCGGGACGCGTCGCGGCGGCTCGGGATGGAGGGCGTGCGGACCGGAGCGCGGGGCGTACTGCTCCAGTCCGGTACCGGGCACGCCGCGGACACCGGCCGCCACGCGGCGTGGCACGCGTTGGAGGTGGCCCGCTGGTGCCTGGCCGACGGGGCGTACGAGGACGCCGTGCGCGCCCTGGACGCCGGCCGCGGCGGTGTGCTGCACGCGGCGACGGTGGCGGTGACGGTGCCCGACATGCTGGTGGCGCTCGGGCACCCGGACCTGGCCCGGGAGTGGCGGGGCGCCGGTGCGGTCGTACCGGAGTCGGGCGCGGGGCTGCCGGCGCCCGCCGCACAGGGCCCGTCGAGCCGGTTGCGGCGGCGCGTCCTGGACGTCCTCGCCGCGTCGCCGCACCAGCGGCGGCTGCTGGAGGTGCCGGCGCTGTCCGAGACCGCCGCCGCGCTGCGCGCCCTGGGCGCGGACGCGCTGGTGTACCTGGTGCCGGCCGAGGAGGACCATCCGGGCGCGGCGGTGGTCGTCGCACCGGACGGGTCGGTGCGGTACCTGCGGCTTCCGGGGCTGGTGGTGGACGGCTCGCCGCTCGCCGAGTACCGGGACGTGGGCGCGCCGGGCCGGGACGCGGGCAGGCCGCCCGCGCACCCCGCCGCGGCGGGGGCCGGCCGTCCGCCGGCGGACGGGCGGGCCGCGCTGGAGCGGCTGTGCGACTGGGCGGGCGCCACGGTGATGGAGCCGCTGTTGCGGCAGCTGCCGCGCCGTCTGGGCGGCGTCCCGTCCGTGGTGCTGGTGCCCATGGCGGAGCTGGGCATGGTGCCGTGGCACGCCGCGCGGGTGCGGGGGCGGCGGGGCCGGTACCGCTACGTCTGCCAGGAGGCGCGGGTGTCGTACGTGCCGTCGGCGCGGGTGCTGTGCGAGGTGGCGGCCCGGCCGGCCGCCGGGGCGCGGCAGGCGCTCGTCGTCGGTGACCCGACGCGGGACCTGCCACACGCGGGCGAGGAGGCGCGGGCCGTGCACGCGGCGTTCCACCCCGGCGGGGTGCTGCTGGGGCCCGCGGACGCGACGCCGCGGGCGGTGACGGACTGGCTGCGGGGGCAGCGCGGCGGGCTGCTGCACCTGGCCTGCCACGGCGTGGTGCGGCCGGGTGAGCGCCACAGCGCCTATCTGGAGCTGCTGGGCGGGCGGTTGGCGGCGGAGGAGCTGACGGAGTCGGCGGACCGGTTCGGCGGGCTCGACGTGGTGCTGCTCGCCGCGTGCCGGACGAACGTGTCGGGCCGCGGTTACGACGAGGCGTACAGCCTGGCCACCGCGTTCCTCGTGGCGGGTGCCCGGTCGGTGGTGGGGTCGCTGTGGCCGGTGCCGGACGAGGCGACGTCGCTGCTGATGTACATGACGCACCACTACATGGCCCGGGAGGGGCAGACGCCGGGGCGGGCCCTGAGGAGTGCCCAGCTGTGGATGCTGGACGAGGGGCGTCAGGCGCCGCCCGGCATGCCGGCCGCTCTCCTGCCGCGGGTGCGGCGGATCGATGCCGGTGACCTGGCGGGGTGGGCGGGCTTCACGCACCTGGGGTGGTGACGGGCCGGGGCCGGGGCCGGGCGTGGGGTGGGTGTCCGGTGGGCGTGACGTGGGCGTGTGGTGGGCGTTGTGCCGGGGTGGCCACCGTGCGGGGTGCGTGGGGGGTTGACTGTCGGTCGGTGGTGGCCGTCCCGCGGGTGCGCGGGGGTCGGCTGTCGGTCGGTGGTGTCCGCGGGTGGGCTGGGAGGGACGTCGACGTGTCGTTCGGGGGAAATGGTCCGTACGGGGGCGGGTGGCCCCCGCAGGGTGGTGATCCGCGCGCGGGGGCACCGCCGCATCCGGGTGCTCCGTATCCGGGGCCGCCGTACCCGGGGGCTCCCCACCCGGGGGCTCCGTATCCGTACGGTGGCGCCCCGTACGTGCCGGGTCCGCGTCGGCCGCCGCCGCGGCCCTCGCTGTGGCGGCGGTTCCGTGACGACGAGTGGCCCACGCTGCGCGAGCTGTTCGGGTACGTGCAGCCGGTGCTGTGGGTGCCGCTGGTGTGCTGCGTGTGGCCGTTCCTCGCGCTGCTGGTCGGCTACCCCATGCTCCGCGCGGCCCGGAACAAGGCGCGGCAGGTCTTCCCGTCCGAGGCGCGCTTCGGCGTCGCCCCGCACGTCGTGCGGGTGCAGACGACCAGGGCGTGGGCGGCGGCGGTCGCGTCCGTCCTGATCCTCGCCGTCTACGGCACGTCCGCCGACTGGGACCAGGCGCAGGAGCAGTTCGTGATGCGGCTGGCGCTGACGCCGTGGCTGCTGCTGCTGACCGCGCCCGTGGTGGTGCTCGTGGTGTTCCGGCTGGCGCCGCCGGCGATGCGTCCGCGCATGCGGGCGGGACTGCGGCCGGCGGTGCGGGCGGTGCTGTGGTACCTCGGCGCGCTGAGCGCCCCCGTGCTGCTCCTGATCGGGATGCAGCTGCTCATGTCGGACGGGACGAAGCTGGACGCGTCCGAGCTGGTGGTGGCGCTGGTCCTGCTGGTGTTGCTCGTGCTGCTGGCGTGGGCGGCGATGTTCCTGGCGTTCGCGTCGGCGCGGGCGGTGCGCGGCGCGTTCAACGCAGCGGGCGTCCACCCGGTGCTGCCGGCGCTGCTGACGGGCGTGCTGGTGTGGGAGCTGGCGGGGATCAACCTGTACCACGGCGGGCCGCCGCCGGGCCCGCCGCTGGTGCAGTGGTGCGCGCTGCTGGGCGGGCCCGCGTCGGTGACGGCCGTGGCGTGGTGGGAGCTGCGGCGGTTGCGCACCCGGTACGGGGTGACGGTGCGCGGCTGACCGCCGCGGGCGCGGGCGGGCGGTGGCGGGTTCCGGCTCAGTGGGCGTGGAACCCGCCGTCGACGTAGACGGACTGCCCGGTGACGTAGGCCGAGGCGCGGCTCGCCAGGAAGACGGCGGCCCCGGCGAAGTCCCCGGGCAGTCCGTTGCGGCCCGTCAGGGTGCGGTCGGCGAGGGCGGCGACCTTCCCGGGCTGGGCCGACAGGTGGGAGTTGAGGGGCGTCATGACGAAGCCCGGCACGAGGGTGTTGCAGGTGACGCCGTACGGCGACCACGCCTCCGCCTGCGAGCGGGCCAGTGACTCCAGCCCGCCCTTGGAGACCCCGTAGGCGCCGCTCTGCACGAACGCGCGGTGCGCCTGCTGGGAGGAGACGTGGATGATGCGGCCGTGGCCCCGCTCGGCCATGCCCGGCCCGAACCGCTGCCCCAGCAGGAACGGCGCGTCGAGGTTCACCGCCATCGTGGTGTCCCACACGTCCTCGCCGAGCTCCCCGAAGGGCGGGCGCAGGTTGACCGCCGCACAGTTCACCAGGATGTCCGGTTCGCCGAACGCGGCGACCGCGCCGTCGGCGGCGGCGCGCACGCCGTCCCGGGTCGCCAGGTCGGCGCTGACCCGGGCCGCCCGGCATCCCAGCGCCCGCAGCTCCCCGACCGTGGCGTCCAGCTCGGCCTCCCGGCGCGCGACGACCACGACGGCCGCGCCGGCCCGGGCCAGCGCCTCGGCGATGGCCCGCCCGATGCCGGAGCTGCCGCCGGTCACCACGGCCACGCGGCCGTCCAGCGAGAAGAGTTCGGAGAGGTACGTCGAGGTGTCCATGGCCGTCACCCTAGGAGGCGGCCGTTCCGGGGTCGTCGGCGGTGTGCCGCCACGGGCGTCACCGGGGGGCCGGTGTCCGCGCGCATCCTTGACCCGGCAGTTACTTTCGCCTAAGCGTGACTCCTCGGAAGTTTCCTTCATCCCTCGTCACGTACGGCCGGAAGGAGCACCAGTGCACCACCGGGCCACCTCCAGACGCACCGTCCTCGCCGCCACCGCCGCCGCGGCCGCCGCCACCGCGATCGTCCCCCGCACCGCCGTCGCCGACGCCGCCGAGGAGCGGCGCCTCGCGCGGATCGTCGACCGCATGTCCCTAGAGGAGAAGGTCGGTCAGCTCTTCGTCATGCGGGTGTACGGGCACTCCGCGACCGACCCCGACCCGTCCGACGTCGACGCCAACCTCCGCGAGATCGGTGTCCGCTCCGCCGCCGAGCTGATCGCGCGGTACCACGTCGGCGGCATCATCTACTTCACGTGGGCGCACAACACCCGCGACCCGCACCAGATCGCCGACCTGTCCAACGGCATCCAGCGCGCCGGCCTCGCGCAGCGGACGCCGGTGCCGCTGCTCGTCTCGACCGACCAGGAGCACGGCATCGTCGCGCGCGTCGGCGAGCCGGCGACGCTCGTGCCGGGCGCGATGGCCCTGGGGGCGGCCGGTTCGCGCGACCTGGCCCGGCGGGCGGCGCACATCGCGGGGACGGAGCTGGCCGCGCTGGGCATCCGGCAGAACTACGCGCCGGTCGCGGACGTGAACGTCAACCCCGCCAACCCGGTCATCGGCGTGCGTTCCTTCGGCGCGGACCCGCGGGCCGTGGCCCGGCTGGTCGCCGCGCAGGTGAAGGGGTACGAGGGGGCGGGCGTCGCGGCGACGGCGAAGCACTTCCCCGGCCACGGCGACACCACGGACGACAGCCACACCAAGCTGCCGTACATCCACCACACGCGCGAGCAGTGGGACGCCCTGGACGCGCCGCCGTTCCGGGCGGCGGTCGCCGCCGGCATCGACGCGGTGATGACGGCGCACATCGTCGTGCCCTCCCTCGACCCGGCGGAGGACCCGGCGACCCTGTCGCGGCCCATCCTCACCGGCATCCTCCGCGAGGAGCTGGGCTACGACGGGGTGGTGGTGACCGACTCGCTCGGCATGGAGGGCGTGCGGACCAAGTACGGCGACGACCGGGTGCCGGTGCTGGCGCTGAAGGCGGGGTGCGACCAGCTCCTCAACCCGCCGGACCTGGACCTGGCGTGGAAGGCGGTCCTCGCCGCGGTGCGCGGCGGGGAGCTCGACCGGGCCCGGATCGATGAATCGGTTCTGCGGATCCTGCGGCTGAAGGCGCGCCTGGGCCTGTTCCGGGACCCCTACGTGACGCGCGAGGGCGTGGACCGCGTGGTCGGCCGGCGCGCGCACCTGGACGCCGCGGACCGCATCGCCGGGGCGACGACGACGCTGCTCGCCAACGAGGGCGGCCTGCTGCCGTTGAACCGCCTCACCCACCGGGACGTGCTCGTCGTCGGCGCCGATCCGGCGTCACCGTCGGGGACGACCGGTCCGCCGACGGCGACGCTCGCCGCGGCCCTCGGCGAGCTGGGGTTCGCCACCACCGCGCTGTCCACCGGCACCGCTCCCACCGCGGCCCGCATCGAGCAGGCGGTGGCGGCGGCGGCCGGGCGGGACGCGGTCGTCGTCGGCACGTACAACGTCTCGGCGACGAGCGCGCAGCGCACCCTCGTCGCGCGGCTGGCGGCGACGGGCGTGCCGGTGGTGGTCGTGGCGATCCGCAACCCGTACGACGCCGCCCACCTGACGGGGCAGCGGGCCCTCCTCGCCACGTACGCATGGACCGACGTGGAGCTGCGGGCCGCCGCGCGGGTCATCGCCGGGCGTGTGCGTCCCTCGGGGCGGCTGCCCGTCCCGGTGCAGCGCGCGGACGACCCGTCCCGGGTGCTGTACCCGATCGGATACGGCCTGTCGTACTGAGCGCGGACGCACCGCCGCCCCCCGGGGACGGCCCGGGGGGCGGCGGTGCGCGTGTGCGCGGTGCCTACGGGCGGAGCGCCGGCTCGCGGTGGAGGTCGCGCTTGTCGAGGCGCGCGTCGTACCGGGCGAGCGGCTGCGCCCGCTCCGCGTCGGCCCGGACGGCGGCGGGGGCGACGCCCGCCCACTCCAGCAGCCGCGCCGTGGCCGCCTCGCGCTGGGGCGCGGCGAGGCCGGCGATGCTGGCGCCGTGGTTCGCGCCGGGGGCGGTGAGGACGTAGCTGTCCTTCGCGCCGCGGTCGACGCGGAACGGCTCGGCGCCCCAGGGGTCGCGCTCGCCGTTGACGAAGAGCATGCGGCGGGCGTTGTGGCGGACCCAGTTGTCGACGTCCCGCATCACCCACGGCTTGAACCGGACGGGGATCTCGTCCGGGACGAAGGTGTGCGCCGGCTGGTAGCCGTAGCGGGTGAGCCCCTTGAGGTGGTCCACGCGCAGGCTCGGGGAGCCGAGCTCGGTGGCCGCCTGGTAGTAGTACGGCGTGTACGGCTCCAGGCCCTGGTCGGTGTAGAAGGACCAGCCGGAGTAGGTGTCGATCGCCTCGTACACGGCGTCGTCGGTGGCGGTGGCGGCGTCGGGGAGGCCCGCGCAGTCCTGCTCGCCGTGGTACTGCCAGAACGCCCACACGAAGTCGAGGACGACGGCCTCGTACGCCTTGTCCAGGCTGCCGACGGTGCGGAAGGTGGCGCCTTCCGCGGCGGCCCAGTCGCCGTACTTCTTCTGGAGCGGCGCGCGGCGGACGAGGGCCTCGCGCTGGAGGGCGTTCAGCCGGTCGCGGCACTCGGCGGTGCCGACGGTCGCGAAGAACCGGTCGTAGGCCGAGTCCTCCCTCTCCACGACGTCGTTGGGCGCCACGTAGGCGACGACGGCGTCCATGTCACGGGGGTAGAACCGCTCGTAGTAGGTGGCCGTCATGCCGCCCTTGGAGCCGCCGGTGGCGATCCACTTGCGGTCGTAGACCTTCTTCAGGGCGGTGAACAGGCGGTGCTGGTCGGACGCGGCCTGCCAGATGTCCAGCTTGGACCAGTCGGCGGGCTGGGGGCGGGACGAGCTGAAGTAGCGGTACTCCAGGGAGACCTGGTTGCCGTCGACGATCCGGGTGGGCTCGCTGCGGCGCGGGTCGGGGCTGACGTGGTAGCCGCTGGTGTAGAAGACGGTGGGGCGGCTGGTGTCCTTGTGCAGCAGGGTGAGGCGCTGCTTGAAGGTGCCCTTCCCGGGGCGGCGGTGGTCGACCGGCTGGGTGTAGTTCAGGACGAAGAAGCGGTAGCCGGGGTAGGGCTTCTCCTCGATGAGGGACATCCCGGGGATCGCGAGGACGCGTTCCTTGATGTCCACGGCGGTGCTGTCCTGTCCGGCGGCGGTGGCCGTGCCGGCCGTGCCCACGGTGCCTATGAGCACCACGAGCGACAGCAGCCATCTGAGCGTCGTGCGCATGCGCTGCCTTCCACTGGGTTCACTGCGGTCGCGGTGAACCTACTGGGGTGCGCGTGTGCATGACCAGACCCGACCGGTTATTTCCGACGTGGTGTCAGCACAGGATCCAGCCGGTGGCGGTGCCCCGTCCGGAGACGCTGCCGGCCGCGCGCACACAGCGGTTGAGGGCGTGCACGCTGACGGGCCCGGCCTGCCGCGTGAACCGCCCGGCGTCGACGACGGCGCGGGCGCCGCGCGGCTGCAGGGTGACGGACATGACGCGGCGGGGGCCTGCCTTGGCGACGGTGACGGCGCAGGCGTACTGGCGGTTCTTGTAGACGCGCAGCTCACCGGTGGCGAACCGGACGGTCTTGGCGAGCCGCCCGGGGCACGCCGTACCGGCGGCCCCGGCGGGTGCGACGGCCGGCCCGGCGAGGCCGAGCGCCCCCGCGGCGACGGCCACCGCGACCCCGTGGGCGACCTTCCGCCGCCATCCGGACGTACCCCTGCCTCGACCGAACACCGCGACTCCCTCGTTTCGACCCCGTACTGGCGTACGACGCGCGAGCGCGGCGGAGGGTTGCCCTCCGGGGCGCGTTCCCGGTGTGGGGGGGGGGTGGGGGACGGGGGCGCGGGAGGTGCGGGGGCGCGGGGTGCGTAGGAGGCGCGGGGCAGCTGGGGGCGCGGGGGTGGTGCGCTCCGCGGGCCCGGGTCAGGCGCGGCTCAGCACGGACAGGACGAGGACGGCCTCGGCGGCGAGCTGAACGGCCAGGGCGGTCAGGCGGACCGGCGGGGCCCAGCGTCCCCGGCCGGGGACGAGGAGCACGGCGCACCAGGCGGCCCCCGCGACGACGAAGGCCGCCTGGCCCACCCACGACGGCCAGCCGGTGCACCGCTCGCCGTACGTGAGGCAGCGGCCGAAGTCCTCGCTGAAGGCGACCGCCAGCCACGCGCACAGCCAGGCGGGCGCGAGCGCGAGCGCGGCGAGCCCGGCCGCGCGGCGCGCTCCGGCGGCGGTGACGGTGGGCAGGGCGGTCACGGGGGCCGGGGAGCCGGGGGCCGTGGCGGTGGGGGCCGTGGTGGTGGGCCCGGGAGAGGTGGGCTCGGGGTGCGCGGTCATGCCCTGATCACAGCGCGGCGGCGGGCGCCGGGGCATGAGCGCTCGTACCCGGTACGGCGGGGCGGCGTACTCAACCGGCCGGGAGCGCCGGCGACCGCGCGCCGCACGCCACCACCCGCAGGCACCACGCCGCCGGGGGCGCCCCGCACCGGCGGGCGCCCCGCACCCGCGGGCGTCACGACCCTCGGGCGTGACGACCCTCGGGCGTGACGACCCTCGGGCGTGACGACCCTCGGGCACCCCGAACCGGTAGGTGTCACGACGCGCGGGCGTCACGACCCGCCGGCGTCACGCGCCGCGGGCGCCCCCGCAGTGGGCGGGAGCCGCGAGCCGTCGGCACACGGCCGGCCGGGCGTCACCCGGCGCCGTCCGCCGGGCCCGTCGCGCCCGTCCCGCCCGCCCTCGGTGTCAGGCGACGCGTTCCGGCTCGGGGCGGGGCTCGGGGTCGGCCTCGCCGGTGAAGGTGCGCCACAGCCGCGCGTAGTGGCCGTCGCGGGCGAGGAGCTCGTCGTGGGTCCCGTCCTCGGCGACGCGGCCGTGGTCCATGACGACGACGCGGTCGGCGCGGGCGGCCGTGGTGAGGCGGTGGGCGACGACGAGGGTCGTGCGGCGGCCCGCCAGCCGGTCGGTGGCCTGGTTGACCTGCGCCTCCGTCGCGAGGTCGAGCGCCGCGGTCGCCTCGTCGAGCAGCAGCACGTCCGGGTCGACGAGCTCGGCCCGCGCCAGGGCGATCAGCTGCCGTTGGCCCGCGGAGAGGTTGCGGCCGCGCTCGGCGACCTCGTGGAGGTAGCCGCCGTCGAGGGTGGCGATCATGTCGTGGGCGCCGACCGCGCGGGCCGCGGCCTCCACCTCGGCGTCGCTCGCGCCGGGCCGCCCGTAGGCGATGGCGTCGCGCACGGTGCCCGGGAAGAGGTACGCCTCCTGCGGCACCACGCCGAGGCGGTGGCGGTACGCGGTGAGGTCGAGCTCCCGCAGGTCGGTGCCGTCGACGGTGACACGGCCGGACGTCGGGTCGTAGAACCGCGCGACGAGCTTCACGAGCGTCGACTTGCCGGCGCCGGTCTCGCCGACGAAGGCGACCGTCTGTCCGGCGGGGACGCGCAGGTCGACGCCGGTGAGGGCCGGTTCGTCGTCGCCGTAGGCGAACGACACGTCCTCGAAGGCGATCTCGCCCTTGAGGGAGCGCACGGGCCGGGGGTCGGCCGCCGGGGCGGTCGAGGTGGGCTCGCGCAGCAGTTCCTGCATGCGGCCCAGCGACACGGACGCCTGCTGGTAGCCGTCGAAGACCTGCGACAGCTGCTGCACGGGCGCGAAGAACAGGTCGATGTAGAGCAGGTACGCCACGAGGGCGCCCGCCGTGAGCGTGCCGGCCTCGATGCGGCCGGCGCCGACGACCAGCACCGCCGCCGCCGCGAGCGACGACAGCAGCTGGACGAAGGGGAAGTACACGGAGATCAGCCACTGGCCGCGCACCCGCGCCTCGCGGTAGGCGAGGCTCCGCTCGGTGAACCGGGCACCGCCCGACCGCTCCCCGCGGAAGGCCTGGACGATCCGCAGCCCCGCCACGGACTCCTGGAGGTCGGCGTTGACGACGCTGATCCGCTCGCGGGCCAGCTCGTACGCCCGGACGCTGGCCCTCCGGAAGAAGACGGTCCCGACGACCAGCGGGGGCAGCGTGGCGAAGACGACGAGGGCGAGCTCCACGTCGATGACGACGAGGGCGACCATGATCCCGAAGAAGGTCACCACGGAGACGAAGGCGGTGACGAGCCCGGTCTGGAGGAACGTCGACAGGGCGTCGACGTCGGTCGTCATCCGGGTCATGATGCGCCCGGTCAGCTCGCGCTCGTAGTAGTCGAGGCCGAGCCGCTGGAGCTGGGCGAAGATCTTCAGGCGCAGGGCGTAGAGGACGCGTTCGCCGGTCCGCCCGGTCATCCTGACCTCGCCGGACTGCGCCGCCCACTGCGCGGCGACGGCCAGCAGGGCGAGCGCGGACGCCACCCAGACCGCGCCCAGTGCGAGCTGCGTGACGCCCTCGTCGATGCCGTGCCGGATGAGCACCGGCAGCAGCAGGCCCATGCCGGCGTCGACCGCGACGAGCAGCAGGCTGGCGAGGAGCGGCAGGCCGAAGCCGCGCAGCAGCCGGCGCAGCCCGTACGACTCCTCCGGGCGTACGGCCCGGTCCTCGTCGACGTCCGGGGTGCCGTCGGCCGGGGGGAGCGCCGCGACCTGGGCGAGCAGCTCGGGCGTGGCGCCGGGTGTGGCGTCGTGGCCGGTGCCGGCCGTCTCGCGGTCCCACAGGGCGGGGGTGATGCCGCGCTCGGCGTCGAACTCGGCGTCGATCTCGTCCCGGACGGTGTGCTCGGCCCTCTCGTCGGCCGGCGTGCCGGCGGGGAGGGTGTGGCCGGGGGAGACGCCGCCCAGCCCGTCGGGGTCGGTGAGGAGCCGCCGGTACAGCGGCGAACGGGCCTGGAGCTCGTCGTGGGTGCCGAGGTCGGAGAGGCGGCCGCCGTCGAGGACGGCGATCCGGTCGGCGAGGCCGAGCGTGGAGCGGCGGTGCGCGATGAGGAGCGTGGTGCGGCCCGCCATCACGGACCGGAGTGCCTCGTGGATCTCGTGCTCGACGCGCGCGTCGACGGCGGAGGTGGCGTCGTCGAGGAGGAGCAGCCGGGGGTCGGTGAGGATCGCCCGGGCGAGGGCGATGCGCTGGCGCTGCCCGCCGGAGAGGGTGAGGCCGTGTTCGCCGACGGCGGTGTCGTACCCGTCGGGGAGGGCGCTGACGAACCCGTGGGCCTGGGCGGCGCGGGCGGCGGCCTCTACCTCCTCGGGCGTCGCGCCGGGCCGCCCGTAGGCGATGTTGGCGCGGACGGTGTCGGAGAAGAGGAAGCTGTCCTCCGGTACGAGTCCTACGCCGGCGCGCAGGGACTCCAGGGTCAGCTCGCGCACGTCGTGGCCGCCGACGCGGACGGCGCCGCCGGTGACGTCGTAGAAGCGGGGAACGAGCAGCGAGACGGTGGACTTGCCGCTGCCGGAGGCGCCCACCACGGCGACGGTCTCGCCGGGGCGGATGGTCAGCGAGAACCCGTCGAGGACGGGCCGCCCGTCCTCGTAGCCGAAGGAGACGTCGTCGAACTCGACGCCCACGGGGACGTCGGGGTCCAGTGCGCGTGTGCCGTCGCGGATGACGGGCTCGGTGTCGATGAGCTCCAGCACCCGTTCGGCGCCGGCGCGGGCCTGCTGGCCGACGGTGAGGACCATGGCGAGCATGCGGACCGGGCCGACGAGCTGGGCGAGGTAGGTGGAGAAGGCGACGAAGGTGCCGAGGGTGATCTCGCCGCGGGTCGCCAGCCAGCCGCCGAGGGCGAGCATGGCGACCTGCCCGAGCGCGGGCACGGCCTGGAGGGCGGGCGTGTAGCGGGCGTTGAGCCGGATCGTGCGCAGCCGCCCGGCGAACAGGGTCCGGCTCGCCGCGCGGAGCTTGTCGGTCTCCTGCTCCTCCTGGCCGAAGCCCTTGACGACGCGGACGCCGGTGACGGCGCCGTCGACGACGCCCGCGACGTGTCCGGCCTGGGCCTGGGCGTACCAGGTGGCCGGGTGGAGGCGGGTGCGGCTGCGCCGGGCGATGAACCACAGGGCGGGGGCCACGGCGAGGACGACGAGGGTGAGCGGCGGGGAGAGCCACGCCATGATGCCGAGGGAGATGAGGAAGAGCAGGACGTTCCCGAGGGTCATCGGGAGCATGAACAGCAGGCCCTGGATGAGCTGGAGGTCGCTGGTGGCGCGGCCGACGACCTGCCCGGTGGAGAGTTGGTCCTGCCGCCGCCCGTCGAGCCGCGTGATCGTCGCGTACATCTCGGTGCGCAGGTCGTGCTGGACGTCGAGGGCGAGGCGCCCGCCGTAGTAGCGGCGGACGTAGGTGAGGGCGTACACGGCGAGGGCCGCGGCGATCAGGACGCCGATCCACGTGCCGAGGGAGCCGCCGCCCCCGCCGATCACGTCATCGATGACGATCTTGGTGACGAGCGGGACGAGCGCCATGACGGCCATGCCGCCGAGCGACGACCCGAGGGCGAGCACGACGTCCAGCCGGTGCCGCCACGCGTACTGCCAGAGCCGGCCGGCCCAGCCCCGCTCCGCTTTCCGCCCCGGATTCCGCTCCTGGTCCCCCGCCGCCGACACCACGTCCCGCGCCTCCCGTTTCTCCGCTGGTCTACCGGAAGGCACCAACAGGAGCCGGTCCGATTTTCATCCCGGGGAGCGGCGGGTCGGGCGAGGTCCCTCCTTTCGGCCTAGGACTTCCGGCCCAGGGACCCGGCGCGGGGCAGGCCCCCGCCACGTCACCGTCGAGGCTCCGCCCGGGGTCCTCGGGTGGGTCCGTCCGGCGCCGGCCCGGGTGGTCCGCCGGGTGCCCGCGGGCCGTCCGTCCTGCCCCCCGCTTTCCCGGTACGGGCGATTTTCGGCCATTGCGACACGTCCATGACAAAGACACAGGACCGCCGCACGACGTTCACGCGCAGGTAGCCATGTCCATGGCACTCTCCCCTCACCGCACCCGTCAACCCGCGTAGAACGCGCTCGACGCCCACCCCCGTTCCCCCGTGACCCCACCTCGGGAAAGGACTCCCCCATGCCGTCTTCCCCGGCCGGAAACACCCGGCGCTGGACGGTCCCCGTCCTGGCCGCCGCCCTCCTCACCGGGCTGGTCGTGCCCGGCGCCACGGCGGCCACGGCCCCGCAGCCCGCCCCGGCCCCGGCCGGCGCGACCGCCACCGTCACCGCGTACGACGACACCTACTACGCGAACGCCGCCGGGAAGACCGGCGCGAGCCTGAAGACCGCCCTGCACGGGATCATCCGCAACCAGACGAAGATCTCGTACTCGACCGTCTGGACCGCCCTGAAGCAGACGGACGAGGACCCGGCCAACAGCGCCAACGTCCGCCTCCTCTACAGCGGCGCCTCCCGCAGCAAGGCCCTCAACGGCGGCGACGTCGGCGACTGGAACCGCGAGCACGTGTGGGCGCAGTCCCACGGCGACTTCGGCACCTCCGCCGGCCCCGGCACGGACCTGCACCACCTGCGCCCCGCCGACGTCCAGGTCAACGCCATCCGCGGCAACAAGGACTTCGACCTCGGCGGCAGCGCGGTCAGCGGCGCCCCCGGCAGCTACACGGACGCGAACTCCTTCGAGCCGCGCGCCGCCGACAAGGGCGACGTGGCCCGCATGATCCTGTACATGGCCGTCCGCTACGAGGGCACCGACGGCTGGCCGGACCTGGAGCCCAACGACACCGTCACCAACGGCAGCGCCCCGTACCACGGGCGGCTCTCGGTGCTGAAGCGGTGGAACGACGAGGACCCGCCGGACGCGTTCGAGCGCAAGCGCAACGAGATCATCTACAGCACCTACCAGCGCAACCGGAACCCGTTCATCGACCACCCGGAGTGGGTCGAGGCGATCTGGTGAATCCGTGCGCGGGCACCGGCCCGCGCGCGGACCCGCCGCCGCGGGGGGGGGCGGGGGGGGCCCGCCCCCCCCCCCCCCCCCCCCGGGGGGCGGGCCCCCCCCCGGGGGGGGCCGGGCCCCCCCGCGGGGGGGCCCCGCCCCGCCCCGGGCCCC
>NZ_JBIBSF010000002.1:0-266947 GCF_043077165.1 Streptomyces kanasensis | reverse complement strand
CGGAACCCGGTACACCGCCCCCGGGGTGGGGGGGGGGGCGTGGTGTTGACCCGGGGCGGGGCCCCCGGCCGGCGCGCGGACCCGCCGCCGCGGCGGGGTACGGGAGGGCGACGCCCCCGTACCCCGCCGCGGTGCGTCCGTGCCCCCGCCGCGGTGCGTCCGTGCCCCCGTGGCGGTGCGTCCGGGCCGGTCCGGGTCCCGCCGCAGCGACTCGGCGCCTCAGCGCCCGCCCGCCGCCGCGCCGTCCGCGACGTCCCCGCCGAGGTGCGTCGGGGCGAACATCCGCAGTACCGCCGGGAGGACGACCACCGACGGGCCCGGGGCGGCGAGCGCCGCGGCCAGGTCGCCCTCCAGCGCCTCCGGCGTCGTGCGGACCGCCGGCACGCCGAAGGACTCGGCGAGGGCGACGAAGTCCGGGCGGGTCAGCTCGGTCCCGGTGGCCGCGCCGAAGGCGTCCGTCATGTACTCCCGCAGGACGCCGTAGCCGCCGTCGTCGACGATCAGCCACGTCACCGGCAGGTCGTGCTGGCGCGCCGTGGCGAGCTCGGCGATCGAGTACAGGGCGCCGCCGTCGCCGGAGACCGCCAGCACCGGCCGGCCGCGGTCCGCCACGGCGGCGCCGAGGGCGGCGGGGTAGGCGTAGCCGAGGCCGCCCGCGCCCTGCGCGGAGTGCATGGTGCCGGGGCGCCGGGGGTCGAAGGCGGACCAGGCCCAGTAGGCGAGGATCGTCATGTCCCAGAAGCTCGGCGACGCGTCCGGCAGGGCGCGGCGCACGGCCGCGAGGACGTCCTGCTCCAGGTCGAGGCCCTGCGCGTCGATCCGCGCGCGCACCTTCGCGAGCAGGGCGCGGACGCGCTCCTCGGCGGTCGGGTCGTGGCGCTCCCCCACCGTCTCCAGCAGCGCCGACAGGGCCGTGCGGGCGTCGGCGTGGATGCCCAGGGCCGGGTGGTTGGACTCCAGCTTGCCGAGGTCGGCCTCGATCTGCACGACCCGGCCGCGGGGCCGGAAGGTGTGGTAGTTCGAGGAGAGTTCGCCGAGGCCGGAGCCGACGACCAGCAGGACGTCGGCGTCCTCCAGGAAGTCCGTGGTGTGCCGGTCCTCCAGCCAGGACCGCAGGGACAGCGGGTGCTCCCAGGGGAAGGCGCCCTTGCCGCCGAAGGTCGTCACGACGGGCGCCGACAGGCGTTCGGCCAGCGCGCGCAGCTTGCCCGAGGCGTCGGCCCGCACGACTCCGCCGCCGGCGATGATCACCGGGCGTGCGGCGCGGGTGAGGAGGTCGGCGGCGACGGCCGTCAGCTCGGGGCGCGGCACGAGGTCGCGGGGGGTGGCGTCGACGGCGGTCACCACGGGCAGGCGGGCCGGGGCCGTCAGCACGTCCTGCGGGATCTCCACCCACACGGGGCCGTGCGGGGCGGTCAGGGCGGACTCCCAGGCGGCGGCCACGGCCGAGGGGATCTGGGAGGCCGTGCGGACCGGGTGGACGGACTTCACGACGTCCCGGAAGGACGCCTGCTGGTCGCGCAGCTCGTGCAGGTAGCCGTGGCGGCCGCCGCCGAGGCCGCGCACCGGGACCTGGGCGGCGATGGCGACCACGGGGGCCCCGGCCGCGGCGGCCTCCTGGAGGGCGGGCAGGGCCGTGAGGGCGCCCGGTCCGGCCGACAGCAGCAGCGGCGCCGCCTCGCCGGTGACGCGGCCGTAGGCGTCGGCGGCGAACCCGGCGTTGTTCTCGACGCGCAGGCCCACGTACTCCAGGTCGGAGCGGCGCAGCGCGTCGAACATGCCGAGCGCGTGCTGGCCGGGCAGGCCGAAGACGGTGGTCGCGCCGAGGCCGCGCAGGGTCTCGACGACCAGGTCGCCGCCGATCCGCCCCGGCGGGGGGTCGAGTGCGGCGGCGGTCTGCGCGGCGGTGGGGCGCAGTACCGGGTCGTGGTCGTGGGTCATCCGGTCTCCGGGCTCGGTGCGGGGTCGCGACGGCGGGCCGGTGCGGGCCGGCCCGCCGTCCCCGGAGACTACTGCGCGTCCGCCGTGCGGGCCGCGGCGATCTGCCGGGACATGATCGTGGTCAGCTCGTACGCGGTGTGCGACGCGGCGACCGAGGTGATCTCGGCGTGGTCGTACGCCGGGGCGACCTCGACGACGTCGGCCGAGACGAGGTTGCAGGAGGCGAGGCCGCGCAGGATCTCCAGCAGCTCGCGGGAGGTCATGCCGCCCGCCTCGGGGGTGCCGGTGCCGGGGGCGTGGGCCGGGTCGAGGCAGTCGATGTCGATGGAGATGTACAGCGGGCGGTCGCCGATGCGCTGGCGGAGCTGGTCGGCGACCTCGTCGGCGCCGCGGCGGTAGACGTCCGCGGAGGTGACGATGCCGAAGCCCATCTTCTCGTCGTCGGTCAGGTCCTGCTTGCCGTAGAGGGGGCCGCGGGTGCCGACGTGGGAGAGCGCCTCGGTGTCGAGGATGCCCTCCTCGACCGCCCGGCGGAACGGGGTGCCGTGGGTGTACTCGGCGCCGAAGTAGGTGTCCCAGGTGTCGAGGTGGGCGTCGAAGTGGAGCAGGGCGACCGGGCCGTGCTTCTTCGCGACCGAGCGCAGCAGCGGCAGGGCGATGGTGTGGTCGCCGCCGAGCGTCATCAGGCGGGCGCCGGTGCCGAGGAGGTCGTCGGCGGCGGCCTCGACCGTCTCGACGGCCTCGTTGATGTTGAACGGGTTGACGGCGATGTCGCCGCCGTCGGCGACCTGCGCGAGGGCGAAGGGGGAGGCGTCCTGCGCCGGGTTGTACGGGCGCAGGAGGCGGGAGGCCTCGCGGATGGCGTTGCCGCCGAAGCGGGCGCCGGGGCGGTAGGAGACGCCGGAGTCGAAGGGCACGCCGACGACGGCGACGTCGGCCGTGCCGACCTCGTCCAGCCGCGGCAGCCGGGCGAAGGTCGCCGGGCCGGCGTAGCGCGGGACGCGGGAGGAGTCGATGGGGCCGCGGGGCGTGCCGTTGGTGCTGCTCATGGGGGGTGCCTTCTTTCCTGCGCTCGCGCCGCCCGTCACACGGCGCCCATGGGAACGACGGTACGGGCGCCGCCAGACCGACAGAAGTGTACGTTTCCTCTATCGAAGTACCTCGGAGTGGAGGAAACGTCCATGGTGGAGCCGTTGGTGCCGTTCGCGCCGCCGGTCCGGTTGGCGGCGCTGCTGGACCGGGGGGAGCTGGGGCTGCGGCTGGTCTCCGGGGATCCGGCCGCCGAGCTGCACTGGGTGCACACCTCGGAGATGGCCGATCCGTACCCGTACCTGCTCGGCGGCGAGCTGCTGCTCACGGCGGGCGTGCAGCTCGACGACCCGGAGCACTTCGTGGCGCGGGCCGCGGAGGCGGGCGCGGCGGCGCTGGGCTTCGGGGTGACGCCCGTGTACGACACGGTGCCGCGCGCCCTGGTCGGGGCGTGCGGGCGGCACGGACTGCCGCTGGTGGAGGTGGAGCCGGGGACGACGTTCGCGGCGGTGGCCCGGGCGGTGTGGCGGCTGATGGCGGACGCCCGCCACCACGAGCTGCGCCGGGTGGCGGACGCCCAGCGCGCGCTGGCCGCGGCGGCGGCGCGCCCGGCCCCCGTACCGGCGGTGCTGCGGGTCCTCGCCGCGCACCTGGACGGTCGGGCGGCGCTGTACGCGCCGGACGGCGGCGAGTACGCGGCGGCCGGACGGGCCCTCAGCCCCCGGGAGGCGTCGGCGCTGGCCCGGCTGGTGGGCGTGGTGACCGGGGGGAGCGGCAGGACCGGGGGGAACGGCGGAGCGAGCGGGACCGGCGGGACCAGCGGGGCGGTCGAGGCCGACGGGGCGGACGAAACCGGCAGGGCGAGCGGGATCGGCGGGGCGGGCGGGGCGCAGAGGGCCACCGGGGCCGGTGCGCCGACAGGGACCGCCGGGATTGCCGGGGCGGTGAAGGCGGCCGGGACCGGGGCGACGGCCGGAACGGGCGGGGCGACGACTGCGGGCGGGGAGGTGCGCCGGCCGGTGTCGGCGGCGGAGGGGCCGGACGCGCCCGGCGGGGCGCGGCTCGTGGCGTACGGGCTGGGGACCGGACGGGAGGGGCTGACGCTCGGCCTCGCCATGGCCCGGCACGAGGAGGCGGACCGGCGGATCGCCGAGACCGCGATGGTGCTGCTGTCACTGCTGACCGCCCCGCACCAGGGCGTCGGCGAGGCCACCCGGTCGGCGGCGCTGGTACGGCTCCTGCTGGGCGCCGACCCCGCCGACGTGGCGCCGTCGCTGGGCGCGCCGCCGTGGACGGTGGTGCACGCCCGCTCCACCGACCCGCAGGCCCCGCCACCGGCCCTGGGCAGCCCGCTGGTGGACGCCGACCCGGACGCCGCCCCCCAGGGGGCCGGCCCCGCGAGCCCGCCGCGGGCGCGGACCGTGCGGGTGCTGCTGCCGGCCGGGCAGGAGGTGGCGCCGTACCCGGGGTGGACGCTGGGGGTGAGCGCCCCGGCCGCGCCGGCGGAGCTGACGGCGGCGGACGCGCAGGCGGCCCGCGCGCTGCGCCGGGCCGAGGCCACGCACCGGCCGCTGGCCCGCCACCGCGCGGGCGGCTTCGCCGCGCTGGTCGACGACGAGGAGGCCGCGGCCCACGCCCGCGCCCTGCTGGGCCCGCTGCTGGACGCCCCCGTGCTGGTGGAGACGCTGCGGGTGTGGCTGTCGCTGCACGGCGGCTGGGACCGCACCGCGGCGGCGCTGGGCGTGCACCGCAACACGGTCCGCCAGCGCGTCGCCCGCTGCGCGGCGTTGCTCGACACGGACCTGGAGGACCCGGACGTGCGGATGGAGCTCTGGTTCGCCCTGCGGGCGGCGGGGCCCCCGGAGGCGGGCCGGCCCCCCACGGGCTGAGGGTTTCGTCGCGCAGTGACCGCACATGGACCGTGCGGAATCCCAGCAGCGTGCCGGCCCCTCTCCGCCGCCGGCGTAGTGGGCGGGGGCACGACAGCGGCGCGCCGAGGTTCCGGCCGCGCCGCTGTCGCACTGTGGTCAGCCCTCGGGGGAGACCCCGGGTCAGTGGAGCTTGTTGACGGCGGTCTTCGTCGTGGTGCGGAAGGCGGTCAGCGGGGCGTCCTTGAGGTCGCCCATCTGGCCCCAGCGGACGAGGGTGACGGTGCGGCCGTCGCGGCCGACGGAGAACAGGTGGATGTCGCTGTTGCCGACTCGCGGGTCGGCGGTGTCCAGGCTGTAGACCCAGGCGCCCTCCTCCACGGCGAGCTTGCCGTGGGAGGCGCTGACGGCCTTCAGGCCCGGGTTCTGCTTCTCGAGGAGGGGGCCGCAGCCGGCGAAGGACTTGCGCAGGGTGTCGACCAGCTTCACGGCGTCGGCCTCGGTGCGGGCGACGTTGGTGATCTGGACGCCGTAGGCGTCGAGCTCGTTGCTGAAGTCGCGGTAGCTGCTGTTCTGCGCCGGGATCTTGTACGGGGCGCAGAGGGTGCCACCGTTCTCCGGGACGCCGGCGAAGACCTTGGAGGCGGTCCACGGCGTCGACGACTTCGGCATCTCGGAGGCGGTGAGGAACGCGGGCTGGGCAGCGGCCTGCGCCGGGGCCGTGGCGAGGGCCGCGAGGCCCAGGGCGGCAGCGGCGGCGGTGGCGAGTGCGGTACGGAACTTGTTCATGGCGGTGGATCCCCCGTCGGGTCGTTCGTTTGCTCGGTCAGTGCTCAACCAGCGTGGGGCCGGCGCCCGCCGCCTGCAACGGTCACACGCCCACCACCCGTCCCGGAACCATTCCACCCCCGATGACGTGCAGGGATGTGAAGGATGGGACGCAGGTTCGAGGGGGATGGAATGCCGAAGGACGCCACCGTCGAGGAGTTCGCGGGGCTGGTGCGCGCGCTGAAGGCGCGGGACGGGAGGAGTTACGAGGCGCTGGGCCGGCGTCTGAGCGTCAGCGCGTCCACCCTCCACCGCTACTGCTCCGGCGCGACCGTCCCGGAGGAGTTCGCCGTGGTCGACCGACTCGCCTTGCTGTGCGGGGCGGACGATGAGGAACGGCGGGCCCTGGAGGCGGCCTGGACGGAGGCGGACCGCGTGCGCCGCCGGACGGCCTCGCCCGTGCCCTCGCCCACGCCTGTGCAGTCACCTACGCCTGCGCAGTCGCGTACGCCCGTGCCGTCCGCCCCGGGAGCGAACCCGCACCCGACCGCGCCGGAACCGAGCCCCGACCCCGCCCCGGACCCGGCCGCGCCGGAGGCGCCCCGCGCCCGCACCCGTCGTGCCGTCCCCGCTCCCCTCCTCGTCGCCACCGCCGTCGCCCTCGTCGTGCTCGCCCTCGCCGCCGCCCTGCTCGGTCACCCCACCCGCACGCCTTCCGCCCCCGCCCCCGCCGCCCCCGCGTCCACCCCTCCGGGGCGGACCGCGGCCCCCCTCCCCTTCACCTGGACCATCGGCTCCCAGCTCTGGGAGGGCGGCTGCGGGCACACCTACCTCGTGGACCGGACCCCCCGCGCGGTCGCCCCGCCGCCGGTCGCGGCCGACTCCGGGGCGTGGGCCGGGAAGCACGGTGCCGTGCACGGCGGGGAGGCGCTGGTGCGGATCACGCTCCAAGGCCGGTCGCCGTCCGAGGCCGTCGTCCTCCAGGCCCTGCACGTGCGCGTCGTCGACCGGGCCGCGCCGCTGCCGTGGAACGCGTACCGGATGGACAACGGCTGCGGCGGCGCCGTCACACCGCGCCACTTCGCCGTGGACCTCGACCGGCCGCGCCCGCTCGCGCGGCCCGTCGACGGCCTTGACGCCTCCGGCGCCGAGGTCCGGAGGATCCCGGCCGTCTCCTTCCCGTACAAGGTCACCTCCTCCGACCCCGAGGAGCTGCTCGTCTCCGCCCGGACGGCGGGCTGCGACTGCCGCTGGTACCTGGAGCTGGAATGGAGCGCCGGGGGCCGATCGGGCACGGTGCGGATCACGGACGGCGGGAAGCCTTTCCGCACGAGCGGGACCAAAGGGAGGCCGGCGTACGCGTACGACTCCGTCGAAGGGCTCTGGATCACAGACGCGGAGTCTGGACAGACCGGTTGACCGGTGAGTAACTTCGACTGGACACAGGCTGAGCAAGCGCTTAGGCACATGCCGGAGCGTCGGAGCGACCGGCCGGACCAGGACAGGAACCGAAGGAGGCGGCTCGTGCGCCGTACCGTATTCAACGAGGACCACGAGGCGTTCCGGGAGACCATCCGCGCCTTCATCGAGGCCGAGGTCGTCCCCGTCTACGACGAGTGGTTCGCCGCCGGCCAGGCGCCGCGCGACTTCTACTACAAGCTCGGCGAGCTGGGCGTCTTCGGCATCAACGTCCCCGAGGAGTTCGGCGGCGCGGGCCTGGACACGCACAAGTTCGAGGCCGTGCTCTACGAGGAGACGGCCCGCGCGGGCGTCATCTTCGGCGGCTCCGGCGTCCACGTGCTGCTCGCCCTGCCGTACCTGAAGATGCTCGCCACCGACGAGCAGAAGAAGCGGTACCTGCCGAAGTTCGTCTCCGGCGAGGAGATGTGGGCGCTGGCGATGACCGAGCCGGGCACCGGCTCCGACGTCGCGGGCATGAAGACCACCGCCAAGCTCTCCGAGGACGGCACGCACTACGTCCTCAACGGCGCCAAGACGTTCATCACCGGCGGCGTCCACGCCGACCGCGTGATCGTCTGCGCCCGCACCTCGGCCCCCTCCGCCGAGGACCGCCGCTTCGGCATCTCGCTCTTCGCGGTGGACACGAAGTCCGCGGGCTACTCCATCGGCCGCAAGCTGGACAAACTGGGCCTGCGCACCTCCGACACCGCCGAGCTGGCGTTCGTCGACGTCAAGGTGCCGGTCGAGGACCTGCTCGGCGAGGAGGGCAAGGGCTTCTCCTACCTGGGCCACAACCTGGCCTCCGAGCGCTGGGGCATCGCCTTCGGCTCGTACGCCCAGGCCAAGGCCGCGGTCCGGTTCGCCCAGAGCTACGTCACGGACCGCACGGTCTTCGGCAAGCCGGTCGCGCACTTCCAGAACACCAAGTTCGAGCTGGCCGCCTGCCAGGCCGAGGTCGACGCCGCCGAGGCCGTCGCCGACCGCGCCCTGGAGGCCCTGGACGCGGGCGAGCTGACCCCGGCCGAGGCCGCCAGCGCCAAGCTCTTCTGCACCGAGGTCGCCCACCGCGTCATCGACCGCTGCCTGCAGCTGCACGGCGGCTACGGCTACATGAACGAGTACCCGATCGCCCGCCTGTACGCGGACAACCGCGTCAACCGCATCTACGGCGGCACCAGCGAGATCATGAAGTCGATCATCGCCAAGTCGATGGGCCTGTAACACCGGTGACCGCAAGCGCGCAGCCGCTCGACGACCTGCTCGACCTGCTCGACCTGGAGCGGATCGAGCAGGACATCTTCCGCGGCGAGTCCCGCGCGGCGATCGTCCCGCGCGTCTTCGGCGGCCAGGTCGCGGCCCAGGCACTGGTCGCGGCCGGCCGCACGGTCCCGGCCGACCGGGCCGCCCACTCCCTGCACGCGTACTTCCTGCGCCCCGGGGACCCGGGCGCGCCGATCGTCTACACCGTGGACCGGATCCGCGACGGCCGCTCGTTCACCACGCGCCGGGTCGTCGCGGTCCAGCACGGCCAGCCGATCTTCCACCTGTCGGCGTCGTTCCAGGCGTACGAGGAGGGGCTGGAGCACCAGGCGGACATGCCGCCCGCGCCGGACCCGGAGACGCTGCCGACGGGCGCCGAACTGCTCCCCCGGTACGCGGACCGGTTCGTCGCGCCGGACGCCCTGGACCGCCTCCTGGAGGCCCGCGCGGCGGTGGACCTGCGGTACGTGGAGGAACCCCCGTACGGCACGGCCGGCGTGCGGCGCGAGCCGCGCTCCCAGGTGTGGTTCCGCACCGTCGGCAAGCTCGCCGACGACCCGCTGCTGCACGTGTGCCTGGCGACGTACGTCTCCGACATGACGCTGCTCGACTCGGTCCTCCTCGCCCACGGGCGGGGCGGCTGGGCCGTCGGCGACGTGGTGGGCGCGTCCCTGGACCACGCGATGTGGTTCCACCGGCCGTTCCGCGCGGACGAGTGGCTCCTGTACGACCAGGAGTCACCCTCCTCGGCGGGCGGCCGGGGCCTGGGCCAGGCCCGCATCTACACCCAGGACGGCCGCCTGGCGATCACGGTCATCCAGGAGGGCCTGATCCGCGTCCCGCGGGGGTGAAATCCTGGGCCCCATGGAGATGTTGACGGGTGGAACAGCCCTGACACTGGCCGGAGTCCTGCTCGGCACCCTGGGCACGTTGACAGGCCAGCACCTGGCCACCCGGGTCGAGAACCGTCGCCACCAGTGGGAGCGGGCCGCCACCGAACGCGCCGAGCGGAAAGCGGCGATCATGGACTTCCTCGGCTCCGCGCAGCGGATGGAGCTGGTCCTCGACCGCAGGAGCCTCGGGCTGCGGGACGCCGTCAGCACCGACGAGGAGGCGCTGCACGAACTGTGGCTGGCGACGAAGGCCGTCGAACTGGTCTGTGCGGACGCCACGGCGCGGGCCGCCCAAAACTACGCCAGGGCACTGCACGCCCGCGTGCGGGGCGCCACGGTGGGCGAGGCGGGAGCCGCCAAGCGGGAACGGCGGCACGCGTTCATGGAGGCGGCTCGCGGGGAGTTGACCGGACGGCGGTAGCGGGGGTCGGCGGGCCCGCCGGTCAGGGCCCGCCGGCCCGGACGCCGAGCGGCGGGGCCCGGACTGCTCAGAGCAGGCCCGCCGCGTTCAGGAGGTACTGCGTCATCGGCTCGTAGAAGCGCGGGTCGACGACGTGGTCGTCGAGGGGGACGGTGACCTGGAGGGTGCCCTCCGCCTCGGCGACGAAGAGCGCCGGGTCGTTGCTGTCGGCGTAGCCGACGGTGTCGATGCCTCGCTGGGCGGCGCGGCCGGCCCAGCCGTGGTCGGCGACGACGAGGTCGGGCAGCGGCTGGTCCATGGCGCGCAGCCCGTCGAGGACGGCGTTCATCGGCTCGGGCGAGTGGGTGTGCCACAGGGTGGCGCCACGCTCGAAGACGGCGACGTCGGCGAACTGGACGACGCACCCCTCGTCGGCGTGGAGGCCGCCCGGGATCCGTACGACGTCGCACCCGGCGGCACGCAGCGCCGCGGCGGTGCGGCTGTGCACGTCGAGGAGCGCGCCGGGGTGGCCGGTCGCGAAGAGGACACGTTCGCGGGCGGCGGCGGCCTTGCGCAGGCGGGCCGCCATCCGGTCCAGGGCGTCGACGGTCAGCTCCGGGTCGATGGTGTCCTGCCCGGCGCGGTGGGCGGGGTCGTCGATGACGCCGCACCGCTCGGCCATCACGGCGAGGACGTCCTGCTCGTCGGTCCAGCGGTCGCCCAGCTCCAGACCCAGCCAGTAGTGGCGGTCGCCGTTCGCCAGCTTGCGGTAGTGGGAGAGGTTGTTGTCGCGGGGCGTGGCGACGTCGCCCGCGATGCGCGTGCGGACGAGGTGCTCGACGAGGGCGGGGCGGCTGGGTATCGGCATCCCCCCATTGTGCCGCCCGGTACGGCGCGTGGCCGAGCCGTTCCGCGGCGTGGACGGCCGCGAGTTCCCCGGCGCGTGCCCGGTTGTGCGGAAACGCCCCGGAACGGCCCTCCGGCCGGGCAGACTGGGCGCCGGCCATCCCCCTCGCCCCCGGGACGCGCGGTCCCGGACGGGCCGGGCCGCCACGCGCCCCGGCACCGTCGCCAGAAAGGCACCTCTTTGCACCGTGCGATACGCGCCGCCGCCCTCGCGACGGCCGCACTCTCCCTCGCCGCCCTGCCGTCGACCGGTCACGCCGCCTCCACGACGGGCTCCCTGATGCTCACGCACGTGCGGCCGAACGCCGCCGGCGCGGACACGAAGGACGGCCGGCAGCTCAACGTCAACGGCGAGTACTTCGTCATCAAGAACGTGACGGCGCGGGCGGTGAACACCGGCGGCTACGTCCCGGACATCACCTCGAACACGTACGGCCGGGCCCTGCCCTCGTACAGCCTGCCGGCGGGCGCGCGGGCCTACGTGCACACCGGCAGCGGCACCAACCACCGGGACAGCGCCGGCTGGCACCACATCTACCGCGGGTACGCCCGGCACGTCCTGCCCAACGAGGCCGGCACGCGCAGCCCCGACCTGCGGTTGAAGAAGCCCGGCAGCCCGGACGACAACAGCACGGCCGGCTCCCTGTCCGCGTGCAACTGGGGCTCCGCACGGGACGCCACCACATACGCCTGCTGATCGGGACGCGGCACGCGAGGCCGGCCGAGCGGTACCCCCGCCCGGCCGGCCTCCGCCGTGTCCGGGGCAGGGCGGGTCGGCGCGGGCGGCGGCCGGGCCGGGGCGCGGCGGTCACCCGGGCGGCGCACGGCGGGCACGACGCGCGTCCGGGCGGCCGCCGCCCGCGCGCAGGCACCCGGCGTGCGCCCGGCACGACCCGCGCCCGGACGCCCGGCGTGCCGGCACGGGGCCCCGTCAGGTCCGTCAGGCGCCCGTGCCCGCCGCCGCGAAGGCGCCCCGGGCGAGGCGGTGCAGCAGGGCGGCCGTGCTGCCGTGGCTGGTGAGGGCGCCGGCGGGGCCGAGGTGCGGGGTGGAGTTGAGCAGGCCGAAGACCGCGTGGACGGCCGCGCGGGCGTCGGGCTCACCCAGCTCGGGGTAGGTGGCGCGGACGGCCTCCACCCACAGCTCCACGTACTGCCGCTGGAGCTGGCGGACCCGCTTGCGGTCGGCGTCCCGGAGGCGGTCCAGCTCGCGGTCGTGCAGAGTGATCAGCGAGCGGTCGTTGAGCGCGAAGTCGATGTGCCCGTCGATGAGCGCGGCGAGCAGCGCGCGGGGGTCGCCGTCCGACTCGGCCACGCGGCGGCGGCCGCCGTCGAGGAGGCGCTCGCTGATCCCGACGAGCAGCTCGGCGAGCATGGCGTCCTTGCCGGGGAAGTGCCGGTAGAGCCCGGGGCCGCTGATGCCGACCGCCGCGCCTATCTCGTCGACGCCCACGCCGTGGAAGCCGCGCTCGGCGAAGAGGCGCGCGGCCTCCTTGAGGATCTGCTCGCGGCGGGTCGGGGCGTCGGTCCTGGTGGTCATGGATCGATTCTAGACAACGCGGTTAGCGGTCGTTAACCTGAAGGACACACGTTAACGCTCATTAACGCTCTCGTACGGGCAAGGGGGCTCGACACGATGCAGCAGGCACCTGTGCTGGCCGGCGCGGCGGATCCCGCGTCGCCGGCCTGGCAGGCCAACGAGGCGGCGCACCGGGAGCTCGTCGACGACCTCCGGGCGCGGCTCGCCGCCGCCCGGCTGGGCGGCGGCGAGAAGGCTCGCGCCCGGCACACGGCGCGCGGCAAGCTGCTCCCGCGCGACCGCGTCGACACGCTCCTGGACCCGGGCTCGCCCTTCCTGGAGCTGGCGCCGCTCGCCGCGAACGGCATGTACGGCGACCAGGCGCCCGCCGCCGGGGTGGTGGCGGGGATCGGCCGGGTCTCGGGCCGCGAGGTGGTGGTCGTCGCCAACGACGCCACGGTCAAGGGCGGCACGTACTACCCGATGACCGTCAAGAAGCACCTGCGCGCGCAGGAGGTGGCGCTGGAGAACCGGCTGCCCTGCGTGTACCTGGTCGACTCGGGCGGCGCGTTCCTGCCGATGCAGGACGAGGTCTTCCCCGACCGGGAGCACTTCGGCCGGATCTTCTACAACCAGGCCCGCATGTCGGGCGCCGGGATCCCGCAGATCGCCGCCGTCCTCGGCTCGTGCACGGCCGGCGGGGCGTACGTCCCGGCGATGAGCGACGAGGCCGTCATCGTGCGGAACCAGGGCACGATCTTCCTGGGCGGCCCGCCGCTGGTGAAGGCGGCGACGGGTGAGGTCGTCACCGCCGAGGAGCTGGGCGGCGGCGAGGTCCACTCCCGGACGTCCGGCGTCACCGACCACCTCGCGGAGGACGACGCGCACGCCCTGCGGATCGTGCGGAACATCGTCGCGACGCTCCCCGCGCGCGGGGCGCTGCCCTGGTCGGTGGAGCCGGTCGAGGAGCCGGCGGTCGACCCGGCGGGGCTGTACGGCGCGGTGCCGGTCGACCCGCGGACGCCCTTCGACGTGCGGGAGGTCATCTCCCGGATCGTCGACGGCTCCCGCTTCCAGGAGTTCAAGGCGGAGTACGGGCAGACGCTCGTCACGGGCTTCGCCCGCGTCCACGGGCACCCGGTGGGAATCGTCGCCAACAACGGCATCCTCTTCTCCGAGTCCGCCCAGAAGGGCGCGCACTTCATCGAGCTGTGCGACCAGCGGGGCGTCCCGCTGCTGTTCCTCCAGAACATCTCCGGCTTCATGGTGGGCCGGGACTACGAGGCGGGCGGCATCGCCAAGCACGGCGCGAAGATGGTCACCGCCGTGGCCTGCACCCGCGTGCCGAAGCTGACGGTCGTCGTGGGCGGTTCGTACGGCGCGGGCAACTACTCGATGTGCGGCCGGGCCTACAGCCCCCGCTTCCTGTGGATGTGGCCCAACGCCAAGATCTCCGTCATGGGCGGCGAGCAGGCCGCGTCGGTCCTCGCCACCGTCAAGCGCGACCAGTTGGAGGCGCGCGGCGAGGAGTGGTCGGCGGAGGCGGAGGAGGAGTTCAAGGCCCCCGTCCGCGCCCAGTACGAGCAGCAGGGCAGCGCCTACTACGCGACGGCCCGGCTGTGGGACGACGGGGTCATCGACCCGATGGAGACCCGCCAGGTGCTGGGTCTGGCCCTGACCGCCTGCGCCAACGCCCCGCTGGGTGAGCCCGGCTTCGGCGTCTTCCGGATGTGAGGGACTGATGTTCACGACTGTTCTGGTCGCCAACCGGGGCGAGATCGCGGTCCGCGTCATCCGTACGCTGCGGGCGCTCGGCATCCGCTCGGTCGCCGTCTTCAGCGACGCGGACGCCGACGCCCGGCACGTCCGGGAGGCGGACACCGCGGTGCGGATCGGCCCGCCCGCGGCGACGGAGAGCTACCTGCGGGTGGACCGGTTGCTGGAGGCCGCCGCGCGGACCGGCGCCGAGGCGGTGCACCCCGGGTACGGCTTCCTCGCGGAGAACGCCGCCTTCGCACAGGCGTGCGAGGACGCGGGGCTCGTCTTCATCGGACCGCCGGCCTCCGCGATCTCCCTGATGGGGGACAAGATCCGCGCCAAGGAGACGGTGAAGGCGGCGGGCGTGCCGGTCGTGCCCGGCTCGTCGGGCAGCGGCCTCACCGACGGCGAGCTGGCCTCGGCGGCCCGCGACATCGGGATGCCGGTGCTGCTGAAGCCCTCGGCGGGCGGCGGCGGCAAGGGCATGCGGCTCGTGCGCGCCGAGTCGGCGCTGGAGGACGAGATCGCGGCGGCCCGGCGCGAGGCGCGGGCGTCGTTCGGTGACGACACGCTGCTGGTGGAGCGGTGGATCGACCGGCCACGGCACATCGAGATCCAGGTCCTGGCGGACGGCCACGGCACCGTGCTGCACCTCGGCGAGCGCGAGTGCTCCCTCCAGCGCCGCCACCAGAAGGTCGTCGAGGAGGCGCCGTCGGTCCTCCTCGACGAGGGGACGCGCGCCGCGATGGGCGAGGCCGCGGTACAGGCCGCCCGTTCCTGCGGCTACCGGGGCGCGGGCACGGTCGAGTTCATCGTCCCGGGCGGCGACCCCTCGCAGTACTACTTCATGGAGATGAACACCCGTCTCCAGGTGGAGCACCCCGTCACCGAGCTGGTCACGGGCGTGGACCTGGTGGAGTGGCAGCTGCGGGTGGCGGCCGGGGAGCCCCTCGGGTTCACCCAGGACGACGTCGCCCTGACCGGCCACTCCATCGAGGCCCGCCTCTGCGCCGAGGACCCCTCCCGGGGCTTCCTCCCGTCGGGCGGCACGGTGCTGGCCCTGTCCGAGCCGGCCGGCGAGGGGGTGCGGACCGACTCGGGCCTCAGCGAGGGCACCGAGGTGTCCAGCCTGTACGACCCGATGCTGGCGAAGGTCGTCGTGCACGCCCCCGACCGGCCCACCGCGCTGCGCAGGCTGCGCGCCGCCCTGGCCGGCACGGTCACCCTCGGCGTCCCGACGAACGCCGGGTTCCTGCGCCGCCTCCTCGCCCACCCGGACGTCGTCTCGGGCGACCTGGACACGGGTCTGGTGGAGCGCGAGGTGGACGGCCTGGTCCCCGCGGCCGTGCCGGAGGAGGTGTACGAGGCCGCGGCGGCGGTGCGCGAGGCCCGGTTGCGGCCCGGCCCGGACGCGCGCGGCTGGACGGACCCGTTCTCCGTGCCGAGCGGCTGGCGCCTCGGCGGCGAGGCCGTGCCGGCGACGCACTGGCTGCGCGTCCCGGGGCACGAGCCGGTCGCCCACCGGGCCCGCGGCGGCGCGCGCGTGACCGGCGACCGGGTCACGGTCACCGTGGACGGGGTCACCCACACCTTCCACCGCGCCGGGACCTGGCTGGGCCGGGACGGCGACGCGTGGAACGTGCTGGACCACGATCCCGTGGAGGCGTCGCTCACGGGCGCGGCCCACGCGGGCGCCGACTCCCTCACCGCGCCGATGCCGGGCACGGTCACGGTCGTCAAGGTCGCCGTGGGCGACGAGGTCACGGCCGGTCAGGGGCTGCTGGTGGTGGAGGCGATGAAGATGGAGCACGTCATCTCCGCCCCGCACGACGGCACCGTCGCCGAGCTGGACGTCACGCCCGGCACCACCGTCGCCATGGACCAGGTGCTGGCCGTGGTGGTCCCGAAGGAGGAGGGGGCATGACCGCGGGGTTGGGGCTCCCCATGACCGTCCCCGCGCCGGGCCTGCCCGCGCGGGTGCGGATCCACGAGGTCGGCGCCCGCGACGGCCTGCAGAACGAGCAGGGCGTCGTGCCCACCGAGGTGAAGGCGGAGTTCGTCCGGCGCCTCGCGGACGCGGGGCTGACGACGGTCGAGGCGACGAGCTTCGTCCACCCGAAGTGGGTGCCGCAACTGGCCGACGCCGAGCGGCTCTTCCCGCTCGTGCGGGACCTGCCCGTGGCGCTGCCCGTCCTGGTCCCCAACGAGCGCGGCCTCGACCGCGCCCTGGCGCTGGGGGCGACCCGTGTCGCGGTCTTCGCCAGCGCCACCGAGTCCTTCGCACAGGCCAACCTCAACCGCACCGTGGACGGGGCGCTGGCCATGTTCGAGCCGGTGGTGGCCCGCGCCAAGGCGGCCGACGTGCACGTGCGCGGCTACCTGTCGATGTGCTTCGGCGATCCCTGGGAGGGCGCGGTGCCGGTCGCCCAGGTGGTGCGGGTGTGCCGGGCCCTGCTCGACATGGGGTGCGACGAGCTGAGCCTCGGCGACACCATCGGGGTGGCCACGCCCGGTCACGTCGCCGCGCTGCTGGACGCGCTCGGCGGGGCCGGCGTCCCGGTCGGCACCCTGGGCGTGCACTTCCACGACACGTACGGGCAGGCCCTCGCCAACACGCTGGCCGCCCTCCAGCGGGGCGTCACCACCGTCGACGCCTCCGCCGGCGGGCTGGGCGGCTGCCCGTACGCCAAGTCCGCCACCGGCAACCTCGCCACCGAGGACCTCGTGTGGATGCTGACCGGCCTCGGCATCGACACCGGGGTCGACCTCGGCCGTCTCGTCGCCACGAGCGCGTGGATGGCCGACCGCCTGGGCCGACCCAGCCCCTCCCGCACCGTCCGCGCCCTGTCCCACAAGGAGCAGTGATCACCGATGGACCACCGCCTTCCCGCCGAGTTGGAAGAACTCCGCCGCACGGTCGAGGAGTTCGCGCACGACGTCGTCGCGCCGAAGATCGGCGACTTCTACGAGCGTCACGAGTTCCCGTACGAGATCGTGCGGGACATGGGCCGGATGGGGCTGTTCGGACTGCCCTTCCCGGAGGAGTACGGCGGGATGGGCGGTGACTACCTGGCGCTGGGCATCGCGCTGGAGGAGCTGGCCCGCGTCGACTCCTCGGTGGCCATCACGCTGGAGGCGGGCGTCTCGCTGGGCGCGATGCCGATCTTCCGGTTCGGTACGGAGGAGCAGAAGCGGGAGTGGCTGCCGCGGTTGTGCAGCGGTGAGCTGCTGGGCGCGTTCGGCCTGACGGAGCCGGAGTGCGGCTCGGACGCGGGCGGCACGCGCACCACGGCCGTGCGGGACGGTGACGAGTGGGTCATCAACGGCACGAAGTGCTTCATCACCAACTCCGGTACGGACATCACGGGTCTGGTGACGGTGACGGCCGTGACGGGCCGCAAGGAGGACGGCCGCCCGGAGATCTCCTCGCTCATCGTCCCGTCGGGCACGCCCGGCTTCACCGTCGCGGCGCCGTACTCGAAGGTCGGCTGGAACGCCTCGGACACCCGCGAGCTGTCCTTCTCCGACGTCCGCGTGCCCGCCGCGAACCTGCTGGGCGAGGAGGGCCGCGGGTACGCCCAGTTCCTGCGCATCCTGGACGAGGGCCGCATCGCCATCGCCGCGCTCGCCACGGGGCTGGCACAGGGGTGCGTGGACGAGTCCGTGCGGTACGCGAAGGAGCGCCGGGCCTTCGGCCGGCCCATCGGTGACAACCAGGCCATCCAGTTCAAGCTGGCCGACATGGAGATGCGGGCGCACATGGCCCGGATCGGCTGGCGGGACGCGGCCTCCCGGCTGGTGCTCGGCGAGCCGTTCAAGAAGGAGGCCGCGCTGGCGAAGCTGTACTCGTCGACGGTGGCGGTCGACAACGCCCGCGAGGCGACCCAGATCCACGGCGGCTACGGCTTCATGAACGAGTATCCGGTGGCGCGGATGTGGCGGGACTCGAAGATCCTGGAGATCGGCGAGGGCACGAGCGAGGTGCAGCGCATGCTCATCGCCCGTGAACTCGGCCTCTCGGCGTGATCAAGGGAACAACCGGGAGTCACCCCCTGGACAAGATCTGAGGTTAGGCTAACCTACCCTCGAACTTGCCCACAGGCCGGATCCGGCCGTACGAAAGCGACTCCGCCATGCCCAGCAACGCCCGAGCCACCCATCTCACCCGACGCGGTCTCCTCGCTGCGGGCGGCGCCCTCGGGCTGGGCGCCGCTCTCGCCGCGTGCGGCGGCAAGGACGCGGACGGCGGGAAGGCCGCCGACAAGAGCGGCGCCGCGTCGGGTCCGTGGAAGTTCACCGACGACCGCGGCGTGGCCGCCGAGGCGAAGTCCACGCCGAAGAACATCGTGGCGTTCACGGGCACGGCGGCGGCGCTGCACGACTTCGGCGTCGAGGTGAAGGGCGTCTTCGGCCCCACGAAGACGGCCGACGGCAAGCCCGACGTGCAGGCCGGCGACCTCGACGTGAACAAGGTCAAGATCATCGGCAACGTCTGGGGCGAGTTCAACATCGAGGAGTACATCAAGCTCCAGCCCGAGCTCCTCATCACGGACATGTGGGAGAAGGACGCCCTCTGGTACGTGCCGGACGAGTCGAAGGACAAGATCCTCAAGCTCGCCCCGAGCGTCGCGCTGTGGGCCGCCGACCAGTCGATGCCCAAGGTGATCCAGCGTCACGTGGAGCTGGCCGAGAGCCTGGGCGCCGACGTGAAGACCAAGGCCATAGCCGACAGCAAGGCCCGCTTCGAGAAGGCCGCCGCCCGGCTGCGCGCGGCCGCCAAGGCGAACCCCGGGATCCGGGTGCTCATCGGCTCCGCGAGCGCCGACCTCTTCTACGTCTCCACCCCGGTCCGGCCGACGGACACGCTGTACTTCAAGGAGCTCGGCGTCAACGTCGTCGTTCCGACCAAGCTCGACGCGGCCGGCTGGTTCGAGGGCCTGAGCTGGGAGAACGTCGACAAGTACCCGGCCGACATCATCATGATGGACAACCGCACCTCGGCCATCCAGCCCAAGGACCTGGCGTCGAAGCCGACCTGGGCGCAGCTGCCCGCCGTCAAGGCCGGCCAGGTCGTCCCGCGCGTCACGGAGCCCATCTACTCGTACGAGAAGTGCGCGCCGCTCCTGGAGGACCTCGCCAAGGCCATCGAGAACGCGAAGAAGGTGGCCTGACGCCATGACGACCGCCGAGACCGCCGCACTGCCCTTCGCCTTCTTCGCCCTGCGGGTCGCACGGACGCGGCGGCTCGGCCCGTCGCTGGTCCGGGTCACCTTCACCGGCGCCGGTGACGAGGACCTGTCGGGCTTCGCCTCCGGGGGCCACGACCAGAGCCTGTCGCTGTTCCTCCCCCACCCGGGCCAGCCCGAGCCGGTCATGCCGCCGGTCGTCGACGGCGACCTGTACGGGGCGCTCGGCGCCTGGCGGGCCATGGACGACGACGTACGGGCCGTCATGCGCTCGTACACCGTGCGGGAGCAGCGCCGCGCCGCGGACGGGACGGTCGAGGTCGACATCGACTTCGCCGTCCACCCCGACGGCGGGCCCGCCTGCCGCTGGGCGCAGCAGGCGTCGGAGGGCGACCGCGTGGCGGTCCTCGGGCCGACCGTGGAGGACAACACCGGTGTCCGCTTCCGGCTGCCCGTCGACGCGGACGAGGTGCTGATCTGGGCCGACGAGACGGCGCTGCCCGCCGCCTCGGCCGTGCTGGAGCGGCTGCCGGCCGGCATCCGGGCCCAGGTGTGGCTGGAGGTGCCGCACGCCGGCGACCGCGTGGAGCCGCGCACCGCCGCGGACGCCACCGTGACGTGGCTGGTGCGGGAGGAGGGCGCGCCCCCGGCCCTGGAGGCGGTCCGCGCCGCGGAGGTCCGGGGCACGGCACCGTACGCCTGGATCGCCGGCGAGTCGGGGGTCGTGAAGGCGCTGCGCCGCCACCTCGTGAACGAGCGGAAGTTCGATCGCCGTCGCGTCACCTTCGTCGGATACTGGCGCAAGGGGCTCAGCGAGGACGCCCTGCGCGAGGTCCCCGAGCCCGACGCCGAGGCCTGACCCCGCACCGCGCACCCCGTACCGCCCGCACGACGGCCCGGCACGTACGACGGCACCGCCCGTACGACGGCACGACCGCACCGCCCGTACGACGGCACGACCCGCACCATCAGCACGACCCGCATTACCAGCACCACCAGCACCGCCCGCGGCGCGTCTCTCCGGCGCGGCGCGCCCGTACGTCCGCACACCCGTACGCGCGCGCCCCTGCGCCCGTACGGCCCGTGCGGCCCGTCAGAGGGGGGTGGGGACACGTTGCAACATCAAGTTAGGTTAGGCTAACTTAAGCAGCACCGCGTCCCTCGCCCTCACCCTGTCCCTGAGGGACGGTCAAGTCCCTGCATCCGGGAGGATGTCGCATGCGCTCGCACCTGCTCAATGACGCAACGGCGGAGCAGTACCGGCGTTCCGTCACCGAAGGAGTCGAGCGGGTGGCGAGGAAGATCGCCACCACCCAGCGGCCCTTCAGCGGCGCCACCCCCGACGACCTCGCGCCGCGCGTCGACGCCGTGGACCTGGACCGGCCGCTGGGCGACGCCTCCGCCGCCCTCGACGAGCTGGAGGACCTGTACCTGCGCGACGCGGTGTACTTCCACCACCCGCGGTACCTGGCGCACCTCAACTGCCCGGTCGTCATCCCGGCCGTCCTCGGCGAGGCCGTCCTCTCGGCGGTGAACTCCTCCCTCGACACGTGGGACCAGAGCGCCGGCGGCACGCTCATCGAGCGCCGCCTCATCGACTGGACCACCGGCCGCATCGGCTTCGGCGAGGCCGCCGACGGCGTCTTCACCAGCGGCGGGACCCAGTCCAACCTCCAGGCGCTGCTCCTCGCCCGCGAGGAGGCCAAGACGGACGACCTGTCGAAGCTGCGGATCTTCTCCTCCGAGTGCAGCCACTTCAGCGTCCAGAAGTCCGCGCAGCTCCTCGGCATGGGCCGCTCCGCGGTCGTCTCCATCCCCTGCGACCGCGACCGCCGCATGCAGAGCGTGGTCCTCGCCGCCGAGCTGGCCCGCTGCGCGGCCGAGGGGCTCGTCCCGATGGCGATCGTCGCGACCGCCGGCACGACCGACTTCGGCTCCATCGACCCGCTGCCGGAGATCGCCGCCCTCGCCGCCGAGTACGGCGCGTGGATGCACGTCGACGCCGCCTACGGCTGCGGGCTGCTGGCCTCCCCCACCCGCCGCCACCTCCTGGACGGCATCGAGCTGGCCGACTCGGTCACCGTCGACTACCACAAGTCGTTCTTCCAGCCCGTCAGCTCCTCCGCCGTGCTGGTCCGCGACGGGGCGACCCTCCGCCACGCCACCTACCACGCGGACTACCTCAACCCGCGCCGCACGGTCGCCGAGCGCATCCCCAACCAGGTCGACAAGTCGCTCCAGACGACCCGCCGCTTCGACGCGCTCAAGCTGTGGCTGACGCTGCGCGTCATGGGCGCCGACGGCGTCGGGCAGCTCTTCGACGAGGTGTGCGACCTGGCCTCCGAGGGGTGGGAGATGCTCGCCGCCGACCCGCGCTACGACGTGGTGGTCCGGCCCTCGCTCTCCACCCTCGTCTTCCGCTACGTCCCGGCCGCCGTCACCTCCCCCGCGGAGATCGACCGGGCCAACCTCCACGCCCGCAAAGCGCTCTTCGCGTCGGGCGAGGCCGTCGTCGCCGGTACGAAGGTCGACGGCCGCCAGTACCTCAAGTTCACCTTGCTCAACCCCGAGACGACCGTGCACGACATCGCCGCCGTCCTCGATCTGATAGCCGGCCACGCCGAGCAGTACCTGGGAGAGAACCTTGTCCACGCCTCTTGATTTCCTCGGTATCGGACTGGGTCCGTTCAACCTGGGCCTCGCCTGCCTGACCGAGCCCATCGCGGAGCTCGACGGCCTGTTCCTGGAGTCGAAGCCGGACTTCGAGTGGCACTCGGGGATGTTCCTGGAGGGCGCGCACCTCCAGACGCCGTTCATGTCGGACCTCGTCACGCTCGCCGACCCGACCTCGCCGTACTCCTTCCTGAACTACCTGAAGGAGAAGGGCCGGCTGTACTCGTTCTACATCCGCGAGAACTTCTACCCGCTGCGCGCCGAGTACAACGACTACTGCCGCTGGGCCGCCGGGAAGCTGAGCAGCGTCCGCTTCGGCACGACGGTCAGCCGCGTCGAGTACGACACCGAGGGCGAGGTGTACGTCGTCCACACCGAGGGCGGCGAGACCTTCCGCGCCCGCCGCCTCGTCCTGGGCACCGGCACCCCGCCGTACGTGCCGGAGGCGTGCCAGGGCCTCGGCGGCGACCTGCTGCACAACTCGCGCTACATGCAGGGCCGCGAGGCCCTGAAGGCGAAGAAGTCCATCACGCTCGTGGGCAGCGGGCAGAGCGCGGCCGAGATCTACTACGACCTGCTCTCCGAGATCGACGTCCACGGCTACCAGCTGAACTGGGTGACCCGCTCCCCGCGCTTCTTCCCGCTGGAGTACACCAAGCTCACGCTGGAGATGACGTCCCCCGAGTACATCGACTACTTCCACGCCCTGCCGGAGGAGACCCGCTACCGCCTGGAGACGGCGCAGAAGGGCCTGTTCAAGGGCATCAACGGCGACCTGATCGACGCCATCTTCGACCTGCTGTACCAGAAGAACCTGGACGGCCCGGTCCCCACCCGGCTGCTCACCAACTCCGCGCTGCACACCGCCTCCCACGACGAGGCGACCGGCACGTACACGCTGGGCCTGCGCCAGGAGGAGCAGGGCAAGGAGTACGAGATCCGCACCGAGGGCCTGGTCCTCGCCACCGGCTACAAGTACAGCGTGCCCGCGTTCCTGGAGCCCGTCCGCGACCGGCTCCGATGGGACGCGCGCGGCCGGTTCGACATCGCCCGCAACTACTCGATCGACACCACCGGCCGCGGCGTCTTCCTGCAGAACGCCGGGGTGCACGCCCACTCGATCACCTCGCCCGACCTGGGCATGGGGGCGTACCGCAACTCCTACATCATCCGTGAGCTGCTGGGGACCGAGTACTACCCCGTCGAGAAGTCCATCGCGTTCCAGGAGTTCACCGTATGAGCACCACCGGCAACACCGGCACCACCGTCCCCGGCATAGGCACCTTCACGGTCCGCGCGCTCGATCCGCTGTCCGACGCCGAGCTGGTGCACGGCTGGGTCACCCACCCCAAGGCGTCGTTCTGGCTGATGCAGGACCACCGGCTGGAGGACGTCGAGCGGGACTACATGGCGATCGCCGCCCACCCGCACCACGACGCCTTCATCGGCCTCCTCGACGGCGAGCCGGCCTTCCTCATGGAGCGGTACGACCCGGCGCACGTCGAGCTGGTCGGGCTGTACGACCCGCTCCCCGGCGACGTCGGCATGCACTTCCTCGTCGCCCCGACGGACACCCCGGTCCACGGCTTCACGCGCGCCGTCATCACGGCCGTCATGGCGGAGCTCTTCGCCGACCCGTCCACCCGCCGCGTCGTGGTCGAGCCGGACGTCCGCAACACCGCGGTGCACGCCCTGAACGAGGCGGTCGGCTTCGTCCCCGTCGACAAGATCACCAAGCCGGAGAAGGAAGCGCTGCTCAGCGTGTGCACGCGCGAGGCGTTCGAGGCGGCAGTGGGAGCTCCCCGATGAGCAACACGAACAACACCGACAGCACGAGCAATACGAGCAGCACGAGCGACACGAGCGCCCTGGCGCACGACGCACTCGGCACGCACGGCACGGTGACCCCGGACGGCACCGGCGCCCCGGCGCGCACCGCCGACGCCGTCGCCCACCTCACCCCCGAGCGCTGGGCGCACGCCAACCGCCTCCTGGTCCGCAAGGGCCTCGCGGAGTTCGCCCACGAGCGGCTGCTCGACCCGCAGCCGCTCGGCGAGGGCCGGTACCGCGTCCTCAGCGACGACGGCGCCACCGAGTACCGCTTCACCGCGGGCCGCTTCGCCCTCGACCACTGGCAGGTGTACGCCGACTCGATCAGCCGCCACCGCGACGGCCGGGAGCTGCCGGTCGACGCGCTGGAGTTCGTCATCGAGCTGCGCGGGGCACTGGGCCTGAGCGACGAGATCCTCCCCGTGTACCTGGAGGAGATCTCCTCGACCCTCTCCGGCACGGCGTACAAGTCCGCCAAACCGCAGGTGACCGCCGCGGAGCTGGCGCGGGCCGACTTCCAGGCGGTCGAGACGGGCATGACCGAGGGCCACCCGTGCTTCGTCGCCAACAACGGCCGACTCGGCTTCGGCGTCGACGAGTACCACGCGTACGCGCCCGAGGCCGCCAGCCCGCTGCGGCTGGTGTGGCTGGCCGCGCACCGGGACCGCACGGCCTTCACTGCGGGCGCGGACATCGAGTACGACGCGTTCGTCCGGGCGGAGCTGGGCGACGCCGCCGTCGACGGCTTCGCCCGCACCCTCGCGGAGCGCGGCCTGGACATGGCCGACTACCTCCTCGTGCCGGTCCACCCCTGGCAGTGGTGGAACAAGCTGACGGTCACCTTCGCCGCCGAGATCGCCCAGCAGCGGCTGGTGTACCTCGGCGAGGGCGACGACCGGTACCTGGCGCAGCAGTCGATCCGCACGTTCTTCAACACGAGCGACCCGGCCAAGCACTACGTGAAGACGGCCCTGTCCGTGCTGAACATGGGCTTCATGCGGGGCCTGTCGGCCGCGTACATGCAGGCGACGCCCGCGATCAACGACTGGCTGGCCCGGCTGATCGACCACGACGACGTCCTGCGGGCGGCGCGCTTCTCGATCATCCGCGAGCGCGCGGCGGTCGGCTACCGGCACCTGGAGTACGAGGCCGCCACCGACCGCTACTCGCCCTACCGCAAGATGCTCGCCGCGCTGTGGCGGGAGAGCCCGGTCCCGACGCTGGAGCCCGGTCAGCGGCTCGCCACCATGGCGTCGCTGCTCCACGTCGACCACGAGGGCGCCTCGTTCGCGGGCGCGCTGATCGCCGAGTCGGGGCTCGCCCCGGACCGGTGGCTGCGCCGCTACCTCGACGCCTACCTGCTGCCGATCCTCCACACGTTCTACGCCTACGACCTGGCGTGGATGCCGCACGGCGAGAACGTCATCCTCGTCATCGAGGACGGCACCGTGCAGCGGGCGATCTTCAAGGACATCGCCGAGGAGATCGTCGTCATGGACCCGGACGCGGTGCTGCCGCCGGCCGTGGAGCGGATCCGGGTGGAGGTGCCCGAGGACGAGAAGCTGCTGTCGGTCTTCACGGACGTCTTCGACTGCTTCTTCCGCTTCCTGGGCGCGACGCTGGACTCCGAGGGCGTGCTGGACGAGGAGACGTTCTGGCGGACGGTCGCCGAGTGCGTCACGGGCTACCAGGAGTCCGTGCCGGAGCTCGCGGAGAAGTTCAAGCGGTACGACCTGTTCGCGGAGGAGTTCGCGCTCTCCTGCCTGAACCGCCTCCAGCTGCGCAACAACCGGCAGATGGTGGACCTCGCGGACCCGTCCGGCGCGCTGCAGTTCGCGGGCACGCTGGTCAACCCGATCGCGCGGTTCGCGTAACACGGGCCGGCCGGGGCGTCGGACGGGGTACGGTCCCCCGTCCGGCGCCCCGGCTTCCCGCGTCCGGTGCCAGAATCCTCGGCATGACGGAAATCATCCAGAAGGACGGGACCTGGAGTTTCGACGGGGACGTCATACGGATCGTGCCGGGTGGCGACAAGGGCGTGGGGCTGCTGCGCCAGACCCTGGGCGAGGTCGCCGTACCCCTCGACGCGCTGGCGGGCATCTCGTTCGAGCCGGGCAGGAAGACCGGGCGGCTGCGGCTGCGGCTGCGGGACGGCGCCGATCCGCTGCTGCGGATCACCGGGGGCAAGCTGGCGGACGGCTCGGACCCCTACCGGCTCGCGGTGGGAGGCGACCGGAGCGGGGTGGCGGAGTACTTCGTGGACGAGGTGCGCCGCGCGATGCTGCTGGAACAGACCGGGACGGGCCCGGTGGACAGGTACCTGCTGCCCGGCCCGCCGGTGCCCCTCACCGTCGGGGCGGGGGACGGCACGGTGACGTTCGACGGGGAAGCCGTCCGCCTGGAGTGGAACTGGAAGACCGAGGACTCCAAGTCCTCGGGGGGCGCCCGCACCCTGGCGCTGGCCGACGTGCGGGCGGTGGAGTGGCTGCCGGCCGTCGGGCTGGAGAACGGCTACCTGCGCTTCCGGGTGGCGGTCGGGGCACCGGCCTCTCCCCCGGCGCCCAAGTACGACCCGTACGCCGTGGAGCTGTACGGGTTCCGCAAGGACCCGCTGATGGCACTGGTCGGGGCCGCCGTGGTGGCCCGGCTGCCGCACCCGAACGCCCCGGTGGCGGACGCGCCGCCGCCCGCGGCGGAGGTGGCGGCCGCCCCCGACCACGACGTCCTGCTGCGGCGGCTGCGGGAGCTGGGCGAGCTGCACCGGTCGGGCGTCCTCACCGATGAGGAGTTCAGCACGGCGAAACGGGCTGTTCTCCAACAACTCTGACCAAAACGGGCGCCCCTCTGCCCGATATCGGGCAGAAATGTTGCCATCGACCTGCCCGTCCTCCAATATCGACGGGTGCTCGATCGCCGCCCGTCGCACGACGACCTCATCGACCACCTGGTGCGCAGCACCGCGCTCCCGCGCGGCGAGGCCGCCCGGGTGGTGCTCGACGTGCTGGCGTACTTCGACGAGACGACCGAGGAGTACGTCCGGCGCCGCCACCGCGAGCTCCAGGCGGCCGGCGCGGTGAACGCGGAGATCTTCGAGCGGATAGCGGCGGAGCTGCCGCACCGCGCCGTGGCGCCACCGGAGCTCTCGCTCCGCCAGCTGCGCCGCATCGTCTACGGCTGAACGTCGACCCGGGCACACACACCGAACCTGGAGGGGCAACACCTTATGTGCGGAATCGTCGGTTACATCGGCAAGCGCGACGTCGCTCCGCTGCTGCTGGAGGGTCTGGCGCGGCTGGAGTACCGGGGGTACGACTCGGCGGGCATGGTCATCACCAGCCCCAAGTCCGGCGGCCTGAAGATGGTCAAGGCCAAGGGTCGGGTCCGTGACCTGGAGGCCCGCGTCCCCAAGCGCTTCACCGGCACCACCGGCATCGCCCACACCCGCTGGGCCACCCACGGCGCCCCGAGCGACGTGAACTCGCACCCGCACATGGACCCCGAGAACAAGGTCGCGGTCGTCCACAACGGCATCGTCGACAACGCCGCCGAGCTCCGCGCCAAGCTGGAGGCGGACGGCGTGGTCTTCGCCTCGGAGACCGACACCGAGGTCCTCACCCACCTGATCGCCCGCTCGCAGGCCGAGTCGCTGGAGGAGAAGGTCCGCGAGGCGCTGAAGGTCGTCGAGGGCACGTACGGCATCGCCGTCATGCACGCCGACTTCAACGACCGCATCGTCGTCGCCCGCAACGGCTCCCCGGTCGTCCTCGGCATCGGCGAGAAGGAGATGCTGGTCGCCTCCGACATCGCCGCGCTGATCGCCCACACCCGTCAGATCGTCACCCTGGACGACGGCGAGATGGCCACCCTGAAGGCCGACGAGTTCCGCACGTACACGACCTCGGGCACGCTGACGACCGCGACGCCCGAGACCGTCGAGTGGGAGGCCGCCTCCTACGACATGGGCGGCCACGACACGTACATGCACAAGGAGATCTCGGAGCAGGCCGACGCCGTCGACCGCGTGCTGCGCGGCCGCATCGACGACAAGTTCTCCACCGTGCACCTGGGCGGTCTGAACCTGGACGCCCGCGAGGCCCGCGGCATCCGCCGCGTGAAGATCCTCGGCTGCGGCACCTCGTACCACGCCGGCATGATCGGCGCGGGCCTCATCGAGGGCATGGCGCGGATCCCGGCCGACGCCGAGCCGGCCTCCGAGTTCCGCTACCGCAACCCGGTCGTCGACCCCGACACCCTGTACATCGCCGTGTCGCAGTCCGGTGAGACGTACGACGTGCTGGCCGCCGTGCAGGAGCTGAAGCGCAAGGGCGCCCGCGTCCTCGGCGTGGTCAACGTCGTCGGCTCGGCCATCGCCCGCGAGGCCGACGGCGGCGTGTACGTCCACGCCGGCCCGGAGGTCTGCGTGGTCTCCACGAAGTGCTTCACCAACACGGTCGTCGCCTTCGCGCTGCTCGCCCTGCACCTCGGCCGCATCCGCGACCTGTCCGTCGCCGACGGCAAGCGGATCATCGAGGGCCTGCGCCGCCTGCCGGACCAGATCAGCGAGATCCTCAAGCTGGAGGACGAGATCAAGGAGCTGGCCGCGGAGTACGCCGGCGCCAAGTCGATGATGTTCATCGGCCGCGTCCGGGGCTACCCGGTGGCCCTGGAGGCCTCCCTGAAGCTCAAGGAGATCTCGTACATCCACGCCGAGGCGTACCCGGCCTCGGAGCTGAAGCACGGCCCGCTCGCGCTCATCGAGCCGGCCCTGCCGACCGTGGCGATCGTCCCGAACGACTCGCTGCTGGAGAAGAACCGGGCGGCCCTGGAGGAGATCAAGGCCCGCAGCGGCCGGATCCTCGCCGTCGCCCACCAGGAGCAGGAGAAGGCCGACCACACCATCGTCGTGCCGAAGAACGAGGACGAGCTCGACCCGATCCTCATGGGCATCCCGCTCCAGCTCTTCGCGTACCACACGGCCCTCGCCATGGGCCGCGACATCGACAAGCCGCGCAACCTGGCCAAGTCCGTCACGGTCGAGTAGGCGGCGCACGCGCGGCCGCACCGCGCTCTCCGCACGCACCGGGCCCGGGGGCCGGCCGTCCAGGCCGGCCCCCGGGCCGCGTCGTACCCGCGTCGGCGCGGGACCGGGTGGGCTACCGCGCGTCGCCGTTGAAGTGCACCTCCGGGTTCTGCGCCGTCGGGCCGTCCAGCAGCGGCTGGGGCCGGCCGCGCAGGTGCCGGTCGAAGAAGGCCGTCGTGTACGCGCGCGTCAGCTCGACGGCCCGGCCGGCGGCGATCGTCGGCTGCGGCTGGTCGCCGGGGTAGGCCACGCCCAGCTGGTCGAAGAGGACGGGCACGTCGGAGAAGGTGAAGTGGTGCGCGCCGCTCACGCCGAGCCAGCGCTTCCACCCGTCCAGGTGGCGCCACGCCTCGTCCCAGGTGGGGTCGCCGCCGCCGGGCAGGTGGACCTCGTCCTGCGTGCCGAGCATGAGGAACGGCCGGCCCCCGAGCCCGCCCGCCGGTACCGGGTCGCCGAAGGAGCCGTCCATGTTGACGCCCGCCCGCACCCGCTCGTCCCGCGCCATGACGGAGGCCGCGGCGGCGCCGCCGATCGAGTGTCCCGCGGCGCCCATGCGCTTCCGGTCGATCATCCGGGCGTACCGCCAGGCCGGACGCGGCCCGGTCAGCCGGTCGACGACGAACGACAGGTCCCGGCCCCGGTTGACCGTGGCCTTCCGCATGTCCTCCCAGGTCTGCGCCTTCTCGCAGGCGACACAGGTGAGCACCCGCCCGCCGGGGAAGACCGCGCCGGCCGCCTCGTAGGCGTGGTCGACCACGGCGACGACGTAACCGCGGCTCGCGTACTCCTCGGCGAGGGTCGTCAGGGTGAACCGGGGCGCGCCGAACCCGGGCGACAGCAGGACCAGCGGGTGGCGTCCGCCCTGCGGGCGGGCGCCGGCCACGCTGTGCGTGAGGGTGGCGCCCAGCCGGGCGGCGGCCTCGGCGTCCCGGTTCCCGGCCGCCTCCAGCAGCAGCCGCGCCTCGCGCGGGTCGGCGTAGGGCGCGGGGGCGCCCGCCGCTGAGCGGGCCGGGTGGTACACGTCGACCATGAGCTCGCGCGGCCGGTCCGGCACCCAGGGGTCCTGGCGGGAGCGGTCGACGAGGTGGAGGGTGGAGCGCCCCACGGCCGACGGCCCGGTGGGCCGGGGCAGGACCACTCCGACCACCGCCGGCGAGTCGGGCGCCGCCTGCCTGAGCACCGGGGCGGCGGTGGCGGACGCGCCGGCGGTGAGCGCGGCGGCGGACGCGCCGGCGCCGGGGGTGTGTGCCTGGGCGGCTGGAGCCGTGGCCGTGGCGGCGAGGGTGACGAGGAGGGCCGCGGCTGCCGCCGACCGCAGCGTGCGTGACGTCTTCATGGTCCCGACGCTAGGCGGCGGCGTGGGGCGAGGGCGTCGTTCCAGGGTCGCGTCCGTGTGCGACCGGAGGGTGATCCACCGTACGACCAGGGGCTGTTGACGAGCCGTCGGGTCCGGCACCCGAGGGGAGCGTCCGACGTGGGCGACCCGGGGGTGGGGGGTGGTGGGGCGGCCGGGGGTGCGGCGGGGACGGCGGTCGGCGGTCGGTCGGTCGGTGGCAGCGGCGGGCGAGGGCGATGGAGTGGCCGGGGGCGCGGCGGGCGCGACGGGTGACCGGGGGCGCGGCGGTCCTGGCACGGTGGGCCCGGCACGGTGGGCCCGCGGCGGGGTGACCGCGCCGGGGTGACCGGGGCGGGGTGACCGGGGGAATTCCCGACCGGACCGCCCCGCGGGCCCTGCCGGACGGGAAATGTGGTTCATTATTGAATCAATAACGCGATGCCCCGAATGCGCACCGGGGCAACCCCGGGGGGAATGCGCCGCCGCACGGTCAGGGAATGACGACGACGGGCCGCTGCGCGCGCCGCGCGAGACGACCGGCGACGGAACCGAAAATGCGCCCCGCAATACCGTGCGTCGACCCGACCACGATCGCGTCGGCCGCGTACTCGCGGCCGACCTCCTCCAGCTCGTGGCAGATGTCACCGCCCCGCTCGACGAGGATCCACGGCACTTCGGACAGGTGGTCCGCGCAGGCGAGCTCCAGCCCGAGCACCTCGGTACGGTGGTCCGGCAGATCGACGAAGACGGGCGGTTCACAGCCGGCCCACACGGTGGTGGGCAGCCGGTTCGCGACGTGCACGATGATCAGACCCGAGCCGGACCGGCGCGCCATGCCGATCGCGTAGGCGAGCGCCCGTTCGCTGGAGGTCGAGCCGTCGAAGCCGACGACGACGCCGTGCCGGAACGCGGGATCACACGCCTGGCGCGTGTCAGCCGCCGCCAGGGGGTCCACCGCCGAATCGGCGACCTGCCTGCGGTCGGCTGGTTCAGGGAATTCGTGACCGGCCATCGGTGTCTCGGCGAAGAAGGTCCTCGTGGGAGGGGTTCAAGGGACGTCGCACGCGGAGCTGTGTCCGGGAATCATCTTCCCAACCCCATACCCCCAAGGGTACGGCGCCACTCCTCTCGTGCCCATCGTCCGCCGCCGCGCACACGGCGTTCCAGGGAGCATGCACGAGCCCGCCCCCGTACGCAACGCCGGTTGGCCCCTACAGGCGTCCCTCGCCCGGGCCCCGAACCGGCCCCGGCACCCCTCGGCACGGCCCCCCGCGCGCCCTCCGGAGCGTCACGCCGTACTCCCCGACAGTGATCGGAGCGCTCCACTCCTCGTCGACAGCCCGCCCGCCAGTGTCGTGTGCGGGAGCCCCCTGCACGCACCCCCGGGCAGGCCCCGGGCGCCACGCGGCGCCCCGTCCGCACCCGGACCGACCTCCGCCGCCGGGCGTGGACGCGACCGCCGCCGCCGAGCCTGAGACGACCGCCGGACGCGGCCCGACCACCCGACGTCGAACTTGGCGCGACGGCCGGGCCGGACGCGACCGCCGCCATCGAGCCTGAGACGACCGCCGGGCCGGACGCGACCGCCGCCGTCGAGCCTGAGACGACCGCCGGGCCGGGCCCGACCACCCGACATCGAACCTGCCGCGACCGCCGGGCGCACGCGACCGCCGCCATGGAACAGCCGGCGGGGCCCGACCGCCGCCGTCGAGCGGGGGCGGCCGACGCGGACGGCACGGCCGACCGGCCGGACGGAGCCGCCCCGGCCCCCCGCCACGGCGGGCGGGCGGAGACGCGGGGGTATGCCAGGCGCACCCGGGGTACCCGAAGTGCCGGAGGCACCCGCCGACGCGGTCGCCGACGTGGTGCGGTGGGCCGCCTCCGGCCGCGCACCGGTCCTCTTCGTCTCTTCCGGTACGGGACGCCGCTCATGGCGGCCACCGGGACCACGCTCGGGCTCGCGGCCGTGACGGCCGCCTGCCGGGTGCCGCTGCGCCACGGCGAGCGGACCCCGGCGACCGCCGCCCGGTCCGCCGCCGACGCCCCGCGGCGGACGGAGAGCGGGATGGGGCGCGGCGCCGCACCGGGGTCCGGCGCCCCCGCACGGGGAACGGAGCGCACCGGGGCGGACGGGGCGGGCCGGGGAGTGCGCCGGGAGGCTGAGGGCTTCGCACACCCGCACCCGTATGTTTTCGGCCAACTTCGGCAGACCCGCCGTCCCTTGCCGGAATGGCCTGCGAACCCCCTTGCCACCTGGGAGATAAGGGCCGCAGGGGCCTCGCGCACCCTACGCGGATGGGCCATGAGCGTGAGACGCACTTCCCTGCGGGGCCCTCCGGGTGAAACGCTTCGTGATCGAATGCTTCGCGCCAAGTTGCCTTGTCGACATAGTGCCGGATACGGAACTTGTCACGCCGGCAGCGCGGGACGCAGTAGATTCGATCATGACTATCGGAGAACGGGGTCTCGTGCAAAACCGAGGGGAAACGTGCAGGAGCGACAGGACCTAGGAGACGCGAACACCGAGGGGGGCTTAGCGTCATGAGCCAGGACTCCGCCGCACCGGAGACCGGACGCAAACTGTCCGGACGCCGCCGTCGCGAGGTCGTCGCCGTCATGCTGTTCAGCGGCGGGCCCATCTTCGAGAGTTCCATCCCACTCTCGGTGTTCGGGATCGACCGCCAGGACGCCGGAGTTCCGCGCTACAGGCTGCTTGTCTGCGCGGGCGAGGAAGGGCCACTGCGCACGACCGGGGGACTCGAACTCTCCGCGCCGTACGGCCTGGAAGCGATCAGCAGAGCGGGCACCGTCGTCGTACCGGCCTGGCGGTCGATCACCTCACCGCCACCGGCCGAGGCGCTCGACGCGCTGCGCCGCGCACACGAGGAGGGCGCCCGCATCGTCGGCCTGTGCACCGGGGCCTTCGTGCTGGCCGCCGCCGGATTACTGGACGGGCGGCCCGCCACCACGCACTGGATGTACGCCCCGACGCTGGCCAAGCGCTACCCGTCGGTCCACGTGGACCCGCGGGAGCTCTTCGTCGACGACGGTGACGTGCTGACGTCCGCGGGCACGGCGGCCGGCATCGACCTCTGTCTGCACATCGTGCGGACGGACCACGGCACGGAGGCGGCCGGGGCACTCGCCCGGCGGCTCGTCGTGCCCCCGCGCCGCAGCGGCGGCCAGGAGCGGTACCTGGACCGGTCCCTCCCCGAGGAGATCGGTGCCGACCCGCTGGCCGAGGTGGTGGCGTGGGCGCTCGAGCACCTCCACGAGCAGTTCGACGTGGAGACGCTCGCCGCCCGGGCGTACATGAGCCGACGGACCTTCGACCGCAGGTTCCGCTCGCTCACCGGCAGCGCGCCGCTCCAGTGGCTGATCACCCAGCGGGTGCTGCAGGCGCAGCGCCTCCTGGAGACGTCCGACTACTCCGTCGACGAGGTCGCGGGCCGCTGCGGCTTCCGCTCGCCGGTGGCACTGCGGGGCCACTTCCGCCGGCAGCTCGGCTCGTCGCCGGCCGCCTACCGGGCCGCCTACCGGGCCCGGCGGCCGCAGGGCGACGGGGGGCCGCCGTCGATCGCCGACGCGGTCGTCCCGCCGCAGAGCTCGGGCCAGGGCCCGGGGCTGCGCCGGCCGACGGCGGGCGCGGGCGCCGGACTGGGCGTGGACCCGGGCAAGCCGCACGCGGACGCCTTCGCGTCCGGGCGGGGCCTGCCCGGCCAGCGCAGCGCGCCGTAGGGCACGGCACGTCCCTGAGGGGCCGCCGGCGGGGGTGTGGGCACGACGCCACTCCCCACCGGCGGCCCCTTTAAGGTGGACGCATGAACGACCGCATGGTGTGGATCGACTGCGAGATGACCGGGCTCTCGTTGACGGACGACGCACTCATCGAGGTGGCCGCACTGGTCACCGACTCGGAACTGAACGTGCTCGGTCAGGGCGTGGACATCGTCATCCGGCCGCCGGACGCGGCGCTGGAGACGATGCCGGACGTGGTGCGCGCGATGCACACCGCTTCCGGGCTCCTCGACGAGCTCGCGGGCGGCACCACCCTCGCCGACGCGGAGGCACAGGTCATGGCGTACGTCCGCGAGCACGTCAAGGAGCCCGGCAAGGCGCCGCTGTGCGGCAACTCCGTCGGCACCGACCGCGGCTTCCTCGCCCGCGACATGCCCGGCCTGGAGACCTACCTCCACTACCGGATCGTCGACGTCTCCTCCGTGAAGGAGCTGGCGCGCCGCTGGTACCCGAGGGCCTACTTCAACAGCCCGCAGAAGACCGGCAACCACCGGGCGCTCTCCGACATCCGCGAGTCCATCGCCGAGCTGCGCTACTACCGCGAGGCGGTCTTCGTCCCGCAGCCCGGCCCCGACTCCGACACCGCGAAGGCCATCGCGGCCCGCCACGTCCTCCCCACGGAACCCCTGGCCTGACCCAGCCCCCACGGGTCCGGGAGGCCCCCGGGGAAACGCGTGCGCGAGCACCCTCCCGGACCCTGTACACTTTTTCTCGGCCGGTCGGAAAAAAGACCGGTCGTGGTGGGTATAGCTCAGCTGGTAGAGCACCTGGTTGTGGTCCAGGATGTCGCGGGTTCGAGTCCCGTTACTCACCCTGATGGATCAAGGGCTGACCTGGTAAAACAGGTCAGCCCTTCGTCGTACCCGGCGCCGCGGGAACACCGCGGGCACGGGCCCGGCTGATGGCGGCGGACCTGAGACTCGGCTCAAGCCTGAACCTGTTGGGCCGCTACAGCCTCACCGCTGCGACAGCGGCAGCCGGCGCCCTGCGCCCGCTGCGCGACCCGGACGCGCCGGAGCCGGACGAGAACACCGAGGGAGAAGGCCCCTGACACCTACTCGCGGGTCATCCCGTCACTTCTGCAGCAACGCCTGACTGCGGCCGGGTACGCATGCCCCAGCGCGCAAGAGACGGGCCGACAGCGCCAAGTGCCGCGAAGAACAACGCCAGCAGCAGCCAGCCTGTCGTGCCGAGTCCGAGCACCACCGTGGTGAGGATCGCGGGGGCGAGAGCCTGGCCCGCGCTGAAGCCGAGCCCGAGGACACCCTGGTACTGGCCCTGGGCATGGTCGGGGGCGAGACCGAAGCCCAGGGCGAAGCCCGCCGATGACTCCCAGACCTCTCCCAGGCTATGGACGAAGATCGCAGCCAGGACCAGGCCCACTGCGGCCCAGACTGGGGTGTACGCCGCCAGCGCCATCATCGGGCAGCTGACGAGGAACAGCAGCCCCGCTGTGCGAAACGCCCGGCCGCCGTCGTGCGGGGTCTCGATGCGCGAGCCGATCCTGGTCTGCATCAGCACACAGAAGAGAGAGTTGACGGCGAACAGCGCGGCCACCGTCCAGCGTGGCGCTTCGGTGTGCTCAGAGATCCAGATCGGCAGAAGCAGCGAGACCACCGGATACTGCAGTCCCATGGCTCCGTAGAGGGCGGTGAACGCCAGGAAGGGACGATCCGCGAAGACCAGCCAGCGCCGCTGCTGCGGCGGCGCTGCCAGTATCGGATAGCGGGGAAGCAGGAGCAGAAGCACCGCGCACAGGGCGAAGCTCGCCGCGTTGCCGAGGATCAGCGTGACATAGGCGCTGCGGGTGTTCGCGGCCAGCGCCAGCCCCGCGCCCACCGTTCCCAGGACGACGCCCAGGTTGACGAACGTGCGCAGCTTGGCACGGAAGAGGGCCGGGCGCTCACCCCCGACCCTGACCACCAGCGCGCCCCACGCCGCGCCGCCGGCCGCCGCGGCGATCTGGTCGACCGCCGCGATGACCGTGAGCGCGGCCCAGCTCTCGACGAGGACGAGGGACGCCATCGACACCGCCTGAACCGTCAGGGCCAACATCATGATCGTGCGCGCCCCTCGCCGGTCGGCGAGACGCCCGCCTGGTATCCCCGCACACAGGCCGATCACTCCGGCGATGGTGAGTGCGGCTCCGACCTGCACCGGGGGCAGGCCCACGACCAAGGTGAAATAGAGCGCCGACGCCGCGTTGAACAGACCATTACCGACACGGTTGACGAAACTGGCGGCAATCAGCACGCGCTCCGGCCGGTTTTCCCCCGCTATGCGACCTATCCGGCCTGCCACGCCGCCCTTGACCATGGACGGCAGGCTAACAGCGGTCGCTGATCCAGCAGCTGTCGCACAGAGATGCCGGGCGGATGGCTGACTCAGCAAGAGCGGCCGCGTATTGGCTGTCCTGCGCTGGTCGGTTCGCGGCGGCGGACCCATGGCGCGACCGCTCCCGGCGTGGCATGTCAGGGTGAGGGCGTGGCAGAAGTCGAGAGGGCGGACGTGGGTACGGTCGGGCGTCGCGGTGGAGGGGGGAGTCTCCACGCCTACCGCGTGCGCGGGCTCAGTCGCAGTGGGGTCGTCCTGTGGGTCGGTGGCAGGGGTGACGAACCGGATCGGGTGCTGACGTCTCCGGCACCCGACCGCCGGCGAGTGCCGCTGTTCGTGACCGCTCGGCAGGCGCGGGTGTACGCGCGTCGGCAAGGGCGGCGGCTGGCCACGTCCGAGGTCGGCACCCTGGAACTCGTCCGCGTCGAGCGTTGGCTGGAGGACCCGGAGCGTCGACACGTCCCACCGGGCGCGGTCCTGGACGCGTGGCACTTCTTCGAGGATCTGGCCCGAGGGCTCGACGCGGCCCACCGGCTGCCCGCGCAGGGAGCCGTGCACAACAGCGCCTACGAGTGGCTGTTCGGAGACGAGTGCCCCGAGTGGACACCCGACGAGCGACGCGCGGTACTGGCGCTGCTCCGCGCCGGGGTGGCCTTGTGGAACTCCTGCCCCGTCACCCTCAGGCCCCGATCGGGTGGCGCGCCGGTGTGACGTCGGCGCGTCCCACCCGCCCATGTGGAGCACTCGGCCTGGGTGGCCTCCCGGGCGATCCGGGTGCGGACCCGGCATGTCGGAGGCGGCGTGGGCCCTCGGTTCCGCCGGGTCGCGACGCGCACAGGAGGGTCCCCACCGGCCGGAGCCGACCGGACGGATCTTCGCCCAGGTCATCCGACACCCATGCGACCGGGCGCGGCGGCATCATCCGTGCCTGCCGGTTACGCCTTCTCCTCGCCGATCGCCACGCGCAGCCAGTCGAGGCTGCCCTGCCGGAGCACCTCGTCGGCGAGGCTCCGTGCCGTCGGCGTGACGAGCCTGTCCCGGCTGTTGTCGATCCAGCGCTGTGCGTGGGCGTACCCCTGCTCCCTGTACTCGACGCCCTGGATCAGGCACTCCAGCTTGTCGGCGTCCCGGGCGCAGACCGCCTCGGGCGACTCCTTGGCCTCGTACTCACCCACCAGTCCGCGCACCAGCGCCGCGAGGCCGGGCGGCATACCCTCCGTCTGGTCGGCGGTGACCGCATGGGGGTCGGCGGCGGGCGCGTACTTCTTGCCGAGGTGGTTCACGTCGCCCGTACGCGTCTCCTGCGAGTCGTGCCACACGGCCATGAGCGCGGCACGGGCCGGGTCGGCGCCCTCAAGTTCGGCGATGACCGACGCGAGGAGTGCCGTACGCCAGGAGTGCTCGGCGACGCTCTCCGGGTCCCGGACCCCGGCCATCCACCAGCCCGTGCGCCTGCTGTGCTTGAGCGTGCCGGCCTCGAACAAGAAGCGGCCCACCGCGGACAGGTCGTCAGCCACCGTCCGTCTCCTCTCACGCCTCGGCGAGGCGGATCGCATACCGGATGCCTTCCAGCTCTCGCCGCGCATGCGGTGAGAGGCCATGGTCATCCAACAGCATGGGGAGCCGTTCAGACAGGTGTGATCCGCCGGCCGACCGTCGCAATAGATGCGGCCTGGCAATGAGCAAGGCCCACAGGGTGTGGACATTCAGCTCGAAGAACCCGTGTTCGGGTGTCAGACCACGAGTGAGATGCGCAAACAACCTGTCACCCGTCCAAGGGCCCAGTGCCGGGTCTGCGATGAAGTCGTCGGTCAGCTCCACCGTGTCGAGCTCCCCGATCCAGTACGCCCAGTAGTTCAAGTTCGCCGCCTCATAAGCGTCGTCGCCCTCCAGCGAACCGATGAAGTGGCTCATCCGGTCACGGTCCCCCTGGCGGGCTGCGACTGCTGCGACGGAGCGAGAGTGCAGCCAGTGGTTGAGCCAGCCGTCCGGGCGCACTGCCCGTTGTTGCCCGTTGAGCCAAGCCGTCGTATCGCTCTCGGTGTCGTATCCGGCGAGGTAGAGGCTCTGGCGTCGCAGAAGGAACAAATCGGGGTCCCGTGCGAGTTCGGCTGTGTGCCGTAGGCGGCCGAAGAGGCACTCTCGGTCAGCCCTGCACATCTCTGGCCCAGCGGGTGCGGGCCCTCGCCGGAGTCGCGGCGGCTGGGGCAGCGAGCGGAGGGGGGTCGGCACCATGCCGGTCAGAGGCCACGTGATCACCTCCATGAGATCGCGCCGCATCACCCACGCGCCCATGGGGCTCTCTTCCGGTGCTCCGTCATCGAGCATGCTCGTCAACAGGACATCCGCCTCTATGGCTCGTTCAAGCGTTTGGAGCAGAGGGGGCGAAGCCCCCATCCGAAGCAGCATGTGCCGGTGGACGAGCGTTTGGCCGGTGGGAACGGCGGTGAGTGCCCGCCTGCCGGACTCCCATCCGGCGATGGTGTCGGAAGACACCCGCAACCGCTCGGCGAGCCTCTCCTGCGTGAGCCCTAACTGCTCCCGCGCCAGCCGAAAGACGAATCCGGAGATCAACCCTGTACGTGACGGTGGGGAGGGACCCCGACCGACTGTCCGGGTTCCTACGTTCCGCTTGCCTCGCACTCGCTCCTCCTGCCCGAAGAGACGCCCATAACCGGTACTGGCAGTCGGTTCAACGCGTGGGCGTGGGCTTCTACTGTCGAAGAGTCATCAAGGACAACTCAGCGTAGCGAAATGCAGGTGATCGTATGGTCCGTGTCGCCGCCCCGCATCCTCACATGGCGAGGGGACAATCGCTGCAACGTCCCCACTGCCCGACCCGCACCAGCAGTGGCTTCCTTGTCTGGGGTGCCGCGCGGGCGGCTCCCTGGCAACCCGTCGCCGCGCATCTGCCGCGGGCAGCGGCAGGGCCGGACGTGTTGATCGAGACGGGCTCACCGGTACGCCCCTACGTGTCGGACGGCGGGGCCGGCCGGTGAGCGGCATGACCTTGCGCGTGTACCGGGTCCGTGCCGACGGCACCGCCGACACCCTGCGCGAGCGGCGGGAGTTCGAGGCCGGTGATCCGCCCGTCGACGGGCTGCGCTATCCGCCCTGCGCGTGCGCGCGGTGCGCGGGCGGGGAGGCGGGGCGGTGAGCTGCGGGCGCGTCCCGGCGGCCGCACCGGGCGGGGTGCCCCCGGTGCGGCGGGTCACCGAGCGGCAGCGGCGGGGTGCGGACTGCGTCCACTGCGGTGTCGTCCTCACGCCTCGCACCGCCGTCGACCTCGGGCGGCACGACTACAAACCGGACGACTGGGTCGACTACCACCTCTCCTGGTGGCCGCGCTCCTGCCGGTCCTGCCACCACCGCCGTACCCCTCACGAAGGAGGTCCCCTCATGACCGACGGGAAGCACGCCGGGCCGCCGTCCGACAAGCCGTGGAACCCGCCGCCCGCGCCGCCGTCGCCCGACGGTTCCGGACCCGGCAGGTAGGGGGCCGGATGACTCTCGCCCCGCAGCGCGGGCACGCCGTGCTCGTGGACCTGCTCCATGAGCACGGGCTGCTCGACGCGGACTGGCGCCGCATCTGGCTCGGCGTCCCCCGGGCGGCGTTCGCCCCGGAGACGGCCTGGCGGCAGACGGCCACCGAGTGCGTGCCCGTCACCGGTGACGGGCGGCTCGCACTGCTCCACTCCGACGAGCCCGTCGTCACCCGGCTCGACGACGGCGCGCCGGGCTGTCCAGGACGGCTGCGACGCCGTGATCACACCAGCCACGGCCGAGATCGTCCCATGGCACGTTGACCTGTCCGATCCGGAGGTGTGGGCACGACTTCGCCACCGCGGGATCACCCGAACTGCCCTCCGGGGTACGGTCGTTACGTGATCTACCTGATAGGCGGCCCGCCACGAGTGGGCAAGAGCACCCTCGCGTGGATGCTGCTGGAACGGGACGGCATCCCCGGATGCCCGACCGACGCCCTGGTCTCGATGCTGCAGCGCGCCGCGCCCCAGCACGGCGTGCGCCACGGCACGCACCCGGACAAGGCCGTACCGGCGCAGCCCTTCCTCGTCGAGTTCATCCGTGCCACCGCGGAGAGCCTCGACGACTCCGATCCCCTGGACGGCTACGTGGTCGAGGGCGACATCGTCACACCGGCGGCAGCCACCGCCGCCGCTGCTCTCGGGATACCACTGAGCTGCGTCTTCCTTGGGAACACGGAGCTGACCACCGAACACCTGAGGGCCGCCCCGGACTGGCTCGACGGATCCGATGACACCACCTATCGGGAGATCGCCGCGTGGGTCAGGGAACAAAGCACTGCCCTGCGTGAAGCCTGTGCGGCCAGCGGGCACGTCTACGTCGAGTTGGGCGCCGGCCACGCCCAGGGCCTTGAGAGGGCCTACTCGACACTGAAGGAGAGGCGCTGACCGCCCACCGCCAGCACCCGCGAAGGCCTACGGGGAACCGCGGGACAAGCCTTGGGCGGTGAAGTGGGCCGTCGGTGCGGCCGGTCGTTGCGCGGGCTCAGGCAGAGAGGCCTCCACGGACCTGCAGCTGCACGGTTCCCAGGCCCGCAAGGGGCCGACTTCAGCCCCGAGACCTGCGGAGGGGAGTCAGACGGGTGGACGCGGAGGACGCGGCGCCGTGGGCGACCCAGGTCGTAGGGGTGGGTCCGCCGTGTGGCGGAGGGGTGGGCGGATGATGCGACCCGGCGGCGACGGCGGGGCCCCGGGGCCGGCGGCAGCATGGCCGCATGCTGACGATGAACGCCCTGCCGAACGTGCCCCGTTGGGCCGTGCTCGCCGCCCACGCCGTCCCGCTCGTCACCCTGCCGTCCGGGCTGTGGCGGATCGCCCTCGTCGCCGGGCTGCCCGTCGCCGAACAGCCCGTCGAGGGCGGGTGGGAGATCGCGTACGTCGTGGGCCTGAGTGTCCTGTCGGAGCTGCTCGCGCTGCTGACGCTGGGGCTGGTACAGGGGTGGGGGGAGGTCGTGCCCCGCTGGGTGCCGCTGCTGGGCGGTCGGGGCGTACGGCCGCTCGCCGCGGTCGTGCCCGCGCTGCTCGGCGCCGCCGGGTTGGCGGGGATCGCCGTGTACGGCTTCCACGCCCAGGCGGCCGGGCTCGGGGACGGGACCATCGGGACGCCCGCGCAGGATCTGCTGCTCCTCGTCTGCTACCTGCCGCTGCTCGCCTGGCCGCCGCTGCTGGTCGCCGTCACCGTCGCCTACCACCGGCGCCGGCGGCAGGCACGCCTCGCGCGGTGGGCGTGACCTGACGCGGGGGTGCCGGGGCACCGGGGGTGCCGGACCGACACCCCCGGCACCGCCGTCACGGTGACGCGGTCGCGCAGCGCGTGCCGTCCACGGTGAGGGCCGGTGGCGGACGGTTCGTGCCGGACCAGGTGCCGGTGAAGCCGAAAGCGACCGTGCCGCCCGGGTCGACCCGCGTGTTCCAGCCGACCGGCGCGGCGGTCACCTCGGTGCCGGACTGGGTGAGGGCGGCGTTCCACCCCTGGGTGACGCGCTGGCCGTCGGGGAAGGTCCAGGCGGCCCGCCAGCCGTTCCACGCGGTCGTGCCGGTGTTCCGGACGGTCACCTCGGCCTGGAAGCCGCCCTGCCACTGGTTGGTCACCCGGTAGGACGCCTCACACGGGGCCTTCGCCGGTGGCTCCGGGTCCGGGTCGGGCTCCGGATCCGGGTCCGGGGCGGGGGTGCCGGAGGGGTCGCCGTAGACGATGCCGCGGCCGTTGGTGGAGACGTAGACGCGGCCGAAGACCCTCGGGTCGCCGGTGATGGCGGCGCCGGTCCACCCCCACTGGTGGGCGTCGTCGTTGATCCGGGTCCAGGTCGCGCCGGTGTCGGTGGAGCGGAAGATGCCGCGTACTCCGCCGATCCGGGCGCTCGTGTAGAGCGTGTCGTACGAGGCGCCCGGCGCGGCCTTGCCGAAGCCGATGGTGTCGGCCTCCTCGACGCCCGGGAGCCTGGTGAACGTCGTCCCCGCGTCGGTGGAGCGCCACAGTCCGTACGCCCCGGCGGCGCCGCCCGCGAGCCAGAGGTGGCCGGACCGGCCGGGGACCGCCTGGAAGCGGACGTTCCCGGTGGTGGGCAGGCCCGTCGCCTTCGGGGTGAACGTCGCGCCGCCGTCCGTGGAGACGTGGAGCGTGCCGGCCGCGAAGGCGTAGAACGTGCGCGGGTCGACGCGGTCGGCCTCGACGACGGCGCCCGCCGGCACGCCCCGCGACGCGGTCCACGCGCCGCCCGGTCCGGTCGTCCAGTGCACCCCCGTGCCGTCCGGGCTCCACACGAAGCGGCTGCCGTCCGCCGCGGCGGCGACCGTGCCGCCGCCCGAGACGCCCGCCGGCTCCTGCCCCGGGGTCCAGGTCGCGCCGTTGTCGGTGGAGAACGCGATGCGCGGGCCCCCGTCGAGGTGCCCGGCGCGGACGACGGTGTCCGGCCTGGTCCCGGCGTAGTCGAGGCTCGTCCCGCTGGTGAAGTTCGGGGAGGTGAACATCATCGCCGGGACCTTCGTGACGTCCGTGTGGCGGAAGCCGCCGATGTCGCCGAGGGCGCTGAGGAGCGGCGCGCCGGACGGTGGGGAGACGAGGTCGTTGACGGCCGTCTCCTCCAGGCCCCGGACCATCGGCCGGATGGTGATCCGGCCTCCGGTGTCCCACCGGGTGAGGTCCTCGGTGCCGTAGACGGTGGCCCCGGTGCCGTACATCATCCGGTCGGAGTCGAACGGGTCGATCTCCAGCGCCTCCGTCATCCAGCCGAGCTTCGGGGACCGCTCGGGCGGGGCCGGGGTCGCGCCCCAGCCCAGCCAGGGCGAGGAGGAGACGTCCATCGTGTAGCGGTCGGTCCGGTCGGGGTACGGGGAGAAGTCCCACGCCCGGGTCCAGTTCGTCCCGCCGTCGGTGGTGCGGAAGATCTGGGTGTCGGGCCACCAGGCGCTGTAGCCGGTCACCATGACCGTGCCGGGCCTCTGCCGGTCGAGGCTCAGACCGCTGAAGCCGTAGTACGGGTCGGCGTCCGGGGTGATGTCCTGCCAGGTGCCGGCCTTCGTGTCGTACCGCCACACCGCGCCGTCGGCGCCGTCGTACGGGCCGCCGGTGTCGCTGTACGCCAGGTACAGCCGGCCGCCGCGCGCGTCGAGGACGCCCTTGTGGGCGAGGAGGCCGGTGGGCTGGCCCGGCAGCCGGGACCAGGTGGCGCCGGCGTCGGTGGAGCGGTAGACGGCGTTCTCCTTGTCGGCGACGCCGACGTAGATCGTGCGGGTGGCGGAGCCGGGTGTTCCGGTGGACTCGTCGAAGGTGACCCAGACGATCCCCTGGTTGTCGGAGGCGTAACCGGAGGGGTCGGTGGGGTCCTGGGCGTAATCGCCCGGGTTGGGGAAGGCGGTGACCTTCGACCAGGTGGCGCCGGAGTCGGTCGAGCGCCACAGGCCGTGGCCGCTGGGCGCGCCGAGGTAGAGGACGCCGTTGCGGTGCGGGTCGATCGCGAGGCGCTCGCCCATGCCGCGGCCCGGCATGTTGCCGCCGAGCTTGAACGGCAGGTCGGCCGTGCGCCAGGTGGCGCCCCGGTCGGTGGAGCGCAGGACGGCGCCGTTGCCGGGGTCCCAGTCGTTGGTGTAGGTGCCGACGGCGGCGTACACGCGGTCGGGGTCGACGGAGTCGGTGGCGATGCTGACGACGCCGGTGTGGCCCCAGCGGTCCCAGCCGACGTGGTCGAGGAGCGGGGTCCACGTCTTGGTGGACTGCTGCCAGCGGTAGGCGCCGCCGATGTCGGTGCGGGCGTAGGCGAGGTCCTTCTCGGCGCGGTTGAAGACGATGCCGGGGACGAAGCCGCCGCCGTCGATGCGGACGTTCTTCCAGGTGTACGTGTCGGCGGAGGTGGTGCCGGGGGCCGGTGCGCCGGCAGGGGCGGGAGGGCGGGAGAGGTGCGGTGCGGTGCCGGGGACGGTCGGGATCCGCAGGCCGCCGGGGGCTCCCGGGGTCCGTGCGGTGCCGGGGACCGGCGGAGCTGTCGCGTTCCCGGGAGCGGTCGGGGCCGCGTGGGCGACCGGGACCGCGGGGGTGGTGGGGACGGCCGGGGCGGGTGGTGGTGCGGCGGTGAGCAGACCGGCGGTCAGGGCCAGTCCGGTGAGCAGGGTCCACTTCGTGCGCACGGTGCCTCCTGTCGGGGCGCGCGGTGGGGGTCGGGGCGTGCGGAAGCCGGGTGGGGCGCGAACAGCGCGGCCCACCCGGCTGTGACGTACGCGAAAGCCGCCGCGGGGCTATTCGAGCAGTTCCGCGTACGCGCCCATGGCGAGCGCGATGTCCGCCTGCGCCCAGAAGCGGTGGTACGTGAAGACCGGCGCGGCGCCGCCCTTCAGATAGGCCTCGACCTTCGGCCAGGCGGGGTCGTCCTGGTAGAAGGAGCGGATCGAGGCGAAGGTGGACGTGGAGTCGATCCGGTCGCCGTTCGGCATGGTGCCGGTCCAGCCGGCGGGGACGTGCACCGGGTCGTCGAAGCGGTTGTAGTCGGCGCGGGTCTCCGGGACCGCGATGCCCAGCGGGTCCTGGTGGTGCTGCCACATGCCGTCGAGGAGCGCCTTCGCGACCCGCTTGGCGTCCGCGTCACCGGACTTGGCGGCGTAGTACGTCAGGGTCTTGGCGTACGCGGCGGCCACGCCGACGTCGTCGGTGTAGTCGGCGACGGTGACGTGCAGACCGGCGTTGGGGCCGGGGTTGGCGGCGTTCCACGTGTCGGGCTTGCCGGACCAGCGCAGCGTGGACGGGAAGCGGTACGTGCCGTCGGGGTTGACGGTGGTCTCCGACAGGGCCCAGTCGACCCACTTGTCGAGGACGTTCTTCGCGAGGGCGTCACCGCTCTGGTGGTAGTACTCCGCGACCCGCTCCATGGACCAGGCCTGGAAGCCGAACCACTGGTTGGACGGCGGGTCGTGGTAGACGGGCTTCTCGTCGTAGAACAGGCCGTGGAAGGTGGGCGTGCCGGCCGGCGGGGTGGCGTAGCGGCCCTGCCAGCTGTTGGTGGCGCCGCCCGCGATGGCGCCCTCGTCGGACTGGAGCCAGCGGTAGAACTCGACCTGCCGGTCCAGGCTGGTCCCCCAGTCCTGCGCGCCGGTGGCCGACTTGGGCTTCAGCGGGGCGTACTCGCTCAGCGCGTACGCGGCGAGCGGGTTCTGGTAGCCGCTGTGGGCGTGGCTGGAGCCGATGCGCCAGGCCCAGCCGGCGGAGGTGTCGGTGGCGCCGCCCCAGGCGTAGTACCAGGACATCAGGTAGTGGGCGCTGTTCTTGCCGGTGCCGGCGGGGCAGGTGGTCGCGCCGACGCAGTCGCCCGCCTTCTTGAAGTACTTGTCGAAGAGGGAGTACCGCAGGTAGTCGCCCATCTTGGCGGCCTTGGCGACGACGCCGGAGACCGCGGTCCCCTTGCCCTGCTGCTTGGCCCAGACGTCCGCCCAGTAGGCGGCCTGGACGGCGCGGGCGTCGGCGTCGGGGGCGTTGGTGAACTTCCACTGCTTCGCGTACGACGCGTCGCCGGTGAAGAGGTCCAGGTAGCCGTTGCGGCCGCCGTAGGCGAAGTTGTCGCAGGTGGGATGGGTCACGGTCTCCCAGACCGACTCCTGCGGGCCGCGCTGGAAGGTGTTGATGTACGAGGGGCCGGTGGCGGCGGGACCGGCGGAGCACTTGCCGGGCTCGTTGCCGAAGCCGTAGACGTTGTCGACGTCCTGGAGCCAGTGCATGCCGTAGACGTCGTCGGTGCCGTAGGCGCTCTTCAGCTCGCCCGCGATCGGGTCGGAGCCCGTGGGGACACCGGCGTCGAGGCGGGACGGGTACTGCGTCGGCAGGTCGTGCTCGGGGGCGTAGGTGGCCGGCTTCGACGCGTTGTACTTGTCGTTCGTCGGCTGGTCGGCGCGGGTGGGGATCATGTACTTCTCCATGGTGTCCCACGCACCGTTGAAGCGGGTCCAGTCGCCGGTGACCTTGCCGTACATGGCGTCGAGCCAGATGAGGTAGCTGTACGCCTCGGAGGTCGTCTCGTGGCCGTGGTCGGGCGCCTCGACGATCAGCGTCTCGACCGAGTGGTACGGGATGCCCTCCGGCGAGAAGTACCCGTTCGCCGGGTCGGTGATCTTGGCGTGCATGGCGAGGAACCGGGCGTCGTACGTGGAGTCGCCGTCCAGCTGGGTGGCGGTCACCTCGGCCTTCGCGTGGCCGGGGGCCGTCACGGCGAACACGGCGGAGCCCGTGCCGGTCGCGGCGGCGGTGACGGTCACCTTGCGGGCGGTGTTCCAGTCGGCCGGGGTGAAGGTGAGCGTGCCGGGCGCCGCGGTGAGGCCGGTGCTGCCCGAGACGCGGGCGACGGTCGCCGTGACGTTCGCGGCCGGCCGGGTGGACAGCTTCACGTCGAAGGTCGCGGACTGGCCCTGGCGGACCGGCAGCTGGGCGGGGGTCGCGACGAGGGCCGGTCCGGCGGCGACGGTGATGCCGACGGGGGCGGACTCGGCGGCGGCGCCCCGGCTGTCGTACGCCTTCGCGTAGAGCGAGTGGGTGCCCGCGGCGAGGCCCCGGGCGGTGAGGGCGTACGGCGCGGTGGTGTCCGTGCCGAGCAGGGTCGTGTCGTCGTAGAACTCGACCTTGTCGACGGTCGCCCCGTCGGCGGCCGCCGCGGTGGCGGCCAGCGGGACCGGGTCGCCGGCGGTGTAGGTGGCGCCCGGGGCGGGGCTGGTCAGCACGGCGACCGGCGGCTGCTGGGCGCCGGCGCAGACGGTGCCGTCGACGGTGAAGGAGGTGGGCGCGGCGTTGGCGCCGCTGTAGGTGAACTGGGCGCCGGCGGTGACGGCCTGGCCCGCGGGGACGGTCCTGTTCCAGCCGACGGGGGTGACCGTGACGGTCTTCCCGGTCTGGGTCCAGGTGCCGTTCCAGCCGTTGGTCAGCCGCTGGTTGCCGGTCTGGTCGTAGCGCAGGGTCCAGCCGTCGAGGGCGGCGGTGCCCCGGTTGGTGAGGGTCAGCTCGGCCGTGTAGCCGGAGCCCCAGTCGTTGGTCCGGTAGTCGACGCTGCACTGGACGGCTGCGGCGGCGGTTGCGGCGGTGCGCGCCCCGGCGGGTGCGCCGTTGGCCGCGGTCATGCCCAGGGGGAGGGCGAGGACGGCGGCCAGGACGGCCGTCAGCCGTCGGCGCCGGCCCGTACGTGGTCCTGGCGACATGCGGTCTCTCCTAGCGGCTCTGTAGGGCAGGAGGAGTGGGGGTGACAAGCCTTGAACCAGTGGGAGCGCTCCCACTATGAGGAGGGGCGGGTGCGCGGTCAAGGTGTGTGAAGACTCGAAGAAGTTCGAAAGAAAAACTTGACCCACCCTCTGTTGCTTGACGGCGGACCGGGGTTACGGTCGGCGGCACCAGTGGGAGCGGTTCCACGTCAGCCGGCGCGTTGTCAGGTACGCGCCTAAATGGCAAGGAGTCGCTCATGCGACACCCCCCGCGCACGTCATCGTTCGTCGTGGGAGCCGCGCTCGCCTTGGCGGGCGTCGTTCTCGCACCGGCGGCCCCCGCGGCCGCCACCCCGGTCCGTGCGGCCGCCCCCGTGGCGGACGCCCCGCCGGGGACCGTCCCCTCCCGGGCGGCGGCCCCCACCGCGGGTTGCACGGTGGAGTACACCGTCGTCAACCAGTGGTCCGGCGGGTTCCAGGGCTCGGTCACGGTCACCAACCGGGGCCCCGCGCTGGACGGCTGGCGGCTCGGCTTCGGCTTCCCGGGCGACCAGCGGGTCACCCAGGGCTGGGGCGCCCGGTGGTCCCAGTCCGGTGCCTCGGTGACCGTCGTGAACGAGAGCTGGAACGCGGCGCTCGCCCCGGGCGCCACCGTCACGGCCGGCTTCGTCGCCTCGTACTCCGGCGCCAACCCGGCGCCGACCGCCTTCACGCTCGACGGCACCCCCTGCGGTGACCCGGGCGGCCCGACGGATCCACCCGATCCGCCGGACCCGCCGGACCCCGGTGACGGGGCGCCCGTCCTCACCGCGAGCGGCAACCGGCTCGTGGACGCGGACGGCCGGACGCGGCGCATGCTCGGCGTGAACCGCTCCGGCGGCGAGTTCATGTGCGTCCAGGGTTACGGGATCTTCGACGGCCCCGTGGACGACGCCTCCGTGCGCGCCATCGCGGACTGGAAGGCGAACACCGTACGCATCCCCCTGAACGAGGAGTGCTGGCTGGGCCTGGACAACATCGACCCCAGGTACCGCGGGACCGCCTACGTCGACGCCGTCAAGGGCTTCGTGGGCCGCGTGCTGGCGCACGGCATGACCCCCGTGCTCGAACTGCACTGGAGCTGGGGCCGGTACACCGGCAACTCCGCCGGCTGCGCCGACGAGCACGCGAGCTGCCAGAAGCCGATGCCCAACGCCCGGTACACACCGGCGTTCTGGACCTCGGTCGCGGACACCTTCAAAAACGACCGGCGCGTCGTGTTCGACCTGTTCAACGAGCCGTACCCGGACCGCGCCACCCCCACGGCCGACGCGGCGTGGGCGTGCTGGCGGGACGGCGGCACCTGCCCCGGCATCGGCTACGAGGTGGCCGGCATGCAGGACCTGCTGGACGCGGTACGGGCCACGGGCGCGAGGAACCTCGTGCTCGTCCCGGGCCTCGCCTACGCCAACGACCTGAGCCGGTGGCTCGCGCACGCCCCGACGGACCCGGCCGGCAATCTCGCCGCCGCCTGGCACGTCTACAACTTCAACACCTGCTCCACCGAGAGCTGCTGGGACGCCACGCTCGCCCCGGTCGCCGCCCGCGTCCCGCTGGTGGCGGGCGAGATCGGCGAGAACACCTGCGGCCACGGGTTCATCGACCGCGTCATGGCGTGGTTCGACGCCCGCGGCCTGTCGTACCTGGGCTGGACCTGGAACACCTGGGACTGCTCCGCGGGCCCGGCCCTGATCAGCGCGTACGACGGCACCCCCACGCCGTTCGGCGCGGGACTGCGGGACCACCTGCGCGCGCTGGCCGGCTGAGCACGGACCCGCCGCGCCCGGCGCCGCACACGGCACCACACGGTCACGCACCGCAGCACACCGCAGCACACCGCAGCACACCGCAGCACACGCAACACGGCACACCGCACGCCCGGAGAGACCGGGAAGAACCAGAGAGGAAACATCATCCCCATGAGCCGCACGAGCACCGCGAGCACCACCGTTCAGGTACCTCGCCGCCGCAGCAGAACGGCCCTGCTGGCCGCCTGCACCCTGATCGCCACGGCGGGCGCGACCGCCACCGCGCTCTCCTCCCCCGCCGGGGCCGCCGCCCCGGGCTGCAAGGTCGACTACACCGTCACCAACCAGTGGAACAACGGCTTCGGCGCCAACGTCACCGTCACCAACACCGGCGACCCGGTCGCCGCGTGGACCCTGGAGTGGACGTACGCGGGCAACCAGCAGGTGACCCAGCACTGGAACGCCGCGGTCACCCAGTCCGGGGCCGCCGTCACCGCGAAGAACCTCGCGTACAACGGCTCCCTCGCCACCGGCGCGTCCACGTCCTTCGGGTTCAACGGCTCCTACGGCGGGACCAACGCCGTGCCGACCGTGTTCAAGCTCAACGGCGTCGTCTGCAACGGCTCCACCGGCCCGACGGACCCGCCGACCGACCCGCCCACGGACCCGCCGGCCGGCAACCGGGTCGACAACCCGTACGCGGGCGCCAAGGTGTACGTGAACCCCGAGTGGTCCGCGAAGGCCGCCGCCGAACCGGGCGGCGCCAAGGTCGCGAACCAGCCCACGGGCGTCTGGCTCGACCGCATCGCCGCGATCGAGGGCGCCAACGGCGGCATGGGCCTGCGCGACCACCTCGACGAGGCGCTGCGCCAGAAGGGCAACGGCGAGCTCGCCATCCAGCTGGTGATCTACAACCTGCCGGGCCGCGACTGCGCCGCGCTCGCCTCCAACGGCGAGCTGGGCCCGACGGAGATCGGCCGCTACCAGCGCGAGTACATCGACCCCATCGCCGCGATCCTCGCCGACCCGAAGTACAAGGGCCTGCGGATCGTCACGACGGTCGAGATCGACAGCCTGCCGAACCTCGTCACCAACGTCACCCCGCGCCCCACCGCGACGCCCAACTGCGACGTGATGAAGGCGAACGGCAACTACGTGAAGGGCGTCGGCTACGCCCTGGCGAAGCTGGGCGCCGTCCCGAACGTCTACAACTACGTCGACGCCGGCCACCACGGCTGGCTCGGCTGGGACGACAACTTCGGCGCGTCCGCCCAGATCTTCAAGCAGGCGGCCACGGCGGAGGGCTCGACCGTCGCCAACGTCCACGGCTTCATCGTGAACACGGCCAACTACAGCGCCCTGAAGGAGGACCACTTCACCGTCAACGACACGGTGGCCGGCCAGTCGGTCCGCACCTCGAAGTGGATCGACTGGAACCGGTACACCGACGAGCTGTCGTTCGCGCAGGCCATGCGGAACGAGCTGGTCCGGATCGGCTTCTCGCCGAACCTCGGCATGCTGATCGACACCTCCCGCAACGGCTGGGGCGGCGCGGCCCGCCCGACCGGCCCCGGCGCGCAGACGAACGTCGACACGTACGTCAACGGCGGGCGCTACGACCGCCGCATCCACCTCGGCAACTGGTGCAACCAGGCGGGCGCCGGCCTCGGCGAGCGGCCCCGGGCCAACCCGGAGCCGGGCATCGACGCCTACGTGTGGATGAAGCCCCCGGGCGAGTCCGACGGGTCGAGCAAGCTCATCCCGAACCCCGACGGCAAGGGCTTCGACCGGATGTGCGACCCCACGTACACCGGGAACCCGCGGAACAACAACAACATGTCGGGCGCCCTGCCCGACGCCCCCATCTCGGGCGCCTGGTTCTCGGCCCAGTTCCAGGAGCTGCTGAAGAACGCCCACCCGGCGCTCTGACGCCCGCAGCCGGCTCCTGACCACGAGCCCCCTCCCCCGGCGGTACGTTCCCGGGGGCGGGGGCTCGTCCCATCGCCCGGAACGGTGCGGCGGCGGGCGGCGGCCCGGCGCGGGTACGGCGGCTCAGCGCGGTGCGGCGGCGGGCGGCCGCTCAGCGCGGTGCGGCGGCGGCCTCGCGTGCCGGGGCCAGGACGTGGTCGCGGCCCCAGGCGCCGAGCGGGGCGAGGGCGTCGTTCAGCGACACGCCCCGCGGGGTCAGGGAGTACTCGACGCGCGGCGGCACCTCGTCGTACTCCTCGCGGTGGACGACACCGTCGGCCTCCAGCTCCCGCAGGTGCGAGGCGAGGACCTTCTCCGTCACCCCGGGCAGCTCGCGGCGCAGCTCGCCGAAGCGGCACGGCCGCTCGTGCAGCGCCCACAGGATGAGGACCTTCCACTTCCCGCCGATCACGTCCATCGCGGCGTCGATCCCGCACACGTACGCCCCCGGCCGCCTGGCCACCGCCATGCCGCCACCCCCTCCACCTGGATGCTTACCCGGAGGTGACCACCCACTCGAAAGTGCGTACTTGAGCGGCCGCCCCGCACCGACGAGCCTAACGGTCATGACCGACACCACCCCTTCCCCCGAAGGCTCCCCGACGCCGTCGCCCACTCCCCTGACCCTGCTCGGCACCGGCGACATGGGCAGCGCCCTGGGCCGGGCCTGGCTCGCAGCGGGCCACCCGCTCACCGTCTGGAACCGCACCCCCTCCCGCACCGAGCCGCTCGCCGCGCTGGGGGCGGTGGTGGCCTCCTCGGCCGCCGAGGCGGTCGCGGCGAACCGGCTCGTCGTGGCCTGCCTCCTCGACGACGACTCCGTCGGCGCCGCCCTCGACGGGGCGGACCTGGCCGGCCGTGACCTGGTGAACCTCACGACCGGCACCCCCGGTGAGGGCCGCTCCCGGGCGGCCTGGGCGCGGGAGCGCGGCGCCCGCTTCCTGGACGCCGGGATCATGGCCGTACCGCCCATGATCGGCGCGCCCGACTCGGGCGCCTACGTCCTCTACAGCGGCTCCCGCGACCTCTTCGCGGAGCACCGCGCCACGCTCGCCGTCCCGGCCGGCGCGCGGTACGTCGGCGAGGACCCCGGCTTCGCCGCGCTGCACGACGTGGCGCTGCTCAGCGCGATGAGCGGGATGTTCGCCGGGGTCCTGCACGCCTTCGCCCTGGTGCGCCACGAGGAGGTCGCCCCCCGGGACTTCGCCGCGCTCCTCGTCGACTGGCTGACGGCCATGGCCGGGGCGGCGCACGCGACGGCCGAGCAGATCGAGACCGGCGACTACGGCAAGGGCGTCGTGTCCAACCTCGCGATGCAGTCGGCGGGGAACGCGACGCTGCTGCGCACCGCCGAGGAGCAGCGCGTCAGCCCGGAGCTCCTCACGCCGTACATGGAGCTGATGGCGCGGCGGGTCGCCGCGGGGCACGGCGCGGAGGACGTCGCGGGGATGGTCGAGCTGCTGGATCAGCGCTGAACGGACCGGAGTTCGGCCGGAACCGCGTTGTCGGCGCGGGACCGGCGGGACTAGAGTCGACGGCGTGACTGCCGGGTCGGCCATGGGCCAACAGCGAGTGGGGCACCCGGCCTCCTCGTGAGCGCGGGGCGGGCCAGAGGCCCCCCTCGGCGTGCGCGCGTCCCTCCGACGCGCTCCTCTCCGTTCCTCCCTCGCACGGGGGACTTCTCGCACGCCTTGACGCCCATCGACCACAGGGAACATCCATGACCGCAGATCTCAACCACACCGTCGTCCACGCCACCGACAAGCAGGCGTCCGCCGAGTTCCTCGCCGGGATCCTCGGGCTGGAGGTCGGCGCGCCCTTCGGGCCGTTCGTGCCGGTGGACACCGGCAACGGCGTGACGCTCGACTTCTACACCGCGCCCGACGGACAGGTCGCCTCGCAGCACTACGCCTTCCTCGTCCCCGACGAGGAGTTCGACACCATGATCGACCGTCTGGAGGCGGCGGGCGTGACGTACTACGCCGACCCGCACCACACCGAGAGGGGGAAGGTCAACACCCTCTTCGGCGGGCGGGGCGCCTACTTCGAGGACCCGGACGGCCACAACATGGAGATCATCACCCGCCCGTACGCGCGCCCCGCGTAGGCGCGCCGCTCCGGACGGGCCGGGGGCGCGCGCCGCACGACGCGGGGCGCGCCCCGCCCTGGGTACGGCCCCCGTCCGAGCGGGAGTCCGGGTACGGGTGCGGGTGCGGGACGGGTACGGGTTCCGTCCGAACGGGCCCGACCCGGGTCCGGGTCCCGCCCGCGCGGGAGTCCCGGTACGGGAACGGGTCCGGGTTCAGGCGGCGGGCGCGGCCGGGCCCACTTCAGTCGGGCCGGACCCGGTCCGGTCCGCCTCGGTCCGCTCCGCCTCGGTCCGGTCCACCCCGGACAGGTCCGACCAAGACAGATCGCGTTCGGGCAGGTCCAGTTCGGCGAGGACCTCCCCGTCGTCCGTCATTCCGAGCGCGCGGAAGCCGAGTCGCGCGTAGAAGCCCTCCGGGCCGTGATCGCCGGGCTTGTAGGTGACCGTCACCGTCGACCCGCCCCGGCGCCGGACCTCGTCGCAGACGGCCGCGACGGCGAACCGGCCGTAGCCGGCGCCCTGGTGGTCGGCGGAGACGGCCAGCCGCCACAGCCCGCTGCGGGGCGCGGCGCCGGGCCCGTCGAAGTCGAACGGGACGTCGAAGAAGGCCATCACGAAGCCGACGGCCTCCTCACCGTCGCACACCAGCCGCGGCCAGGCGATGTCGGGCGAGGCGTACGCCTCGGCGAGGGACTCCGCGACCGACTCGACGAACCCCGCCTGCTCGGGCCGTACGCGCAGCCGGCACGCGTCCGTGACGTTGTCGGGCGTGATCTTCTCGAGGCGGGGTGCGGAAGGCATGCGCGCGACCCTAAGGGACGCGCCGTCGAGTCGGCACCCGGGTTTCGGCGACGCGGCGACGTCCCCGGACCGCGCGGGCCCGTCACGTGTCCGTCCGCCGGGTGTGGCAGGTACGGCAGGCGCGCGGCCTCCACTCGGTGAGGCCTGCGACGCCGACCACCTTGTAGACCTGGGCACCGAGGCCGACAGCCGTCTCGGGGCCGAGCGTGACCCCGCAGTGGACGCAGTCACCGCCGTCGCGCTGTCGCCGGGTGAGACGTTCGGCGTCCGCCACCCCCGGGAGGGACGTGGCGGGGAGGTAGCGGGGGTCGAAGGTCATGTCGCTCATGTCCATGAGAGCTCCGCGCGGAGACCCCCACAGGTCCGACTACGCGGTCTGCGCATACGCACACGTCAGGCAAGGCGAAAGCCCCGCACGGCAATTGAGCCGCACCGGGCGGTGTGCTCTGTGTATGCACTCCCACGGGCGCGTAGCTCGCCCTCTAGGGCAGCATGAACCCCGCCTGTGCGCTACGGGGTAGCGCACAGGCGGGGCAGTCGTACAGATCAGCCGAGCGTGGGAACGGGTCGATGGGGTTGTCGAACCGTGCATGACCTCGCCCTCGCCGGAAGGTCAGCGACCTGGACAACAGACCGCCATATCCGAGGCAACTCGGGGATCGTGCGGGACAGTCCTGAGAGACAGGACAGGTCCATCGTCCCAACCCAGGACGCCGTTTCTACGTTTCTGCCCGACCTTCAGCCGCGCCCAGCCCAAACAGCGAGGCTACGGACTTACGCCTTACCCGTGCAGAAAGCCGTACTCCCGCCGGGCGTCCCGACAGACATGCGCACCGTACGCCTGTCAGGGATATCGAAGTCCACGGTCTTCGAATTACCGGATCCGAGGTCGAAGCTCCACGCCTTTTCGATGCGAGTTCCGTCTGCCGTTGCCCACTGGAGGCTGTAGTTCATCATGGCGCCCGACCAGTTACTGATGGACAGGGTCTCGGTGCTGCCCTTGAAGGATGCGCGAGCAGCCTTGGTGGAGTCGCTCGACCTCCAAATGGTGGCAAGCAAGTCGTTGGCATCGGGGTCGTTGTCGGCCACCGACTTGTCGCAGTCAACACTCCAGTAGGCAGCCGGCGCCGCGTGCGCCGTCCCCGGCACAACGAGGACGAGCGTCGCAACGGCTGTGGCCGTCAGCCCGGCAACGCTCGCGAGAGTTTTCTTCTCAAAGATACGCATGACTCTACTCCTCCGCTTCTGCGGCACGAATTGAGCAGGAAAAAAGCAGCCCATGCCCTCGCCGGGACGGTCTGCAACCCCCTGCGCGCCGACGGCTTTTGACCCCTGCGCAATCCGAACGCTACATGCGCTGCGATTAATGATCAATAGATCTCTTCGGGGATGGCCAGAACTGTTCTTTCGTCTATTCGCCTGACCTTTCATGGCGTTCCGCCGGTCGTTCCGGCGGAATGCTGCAGTCTGTTTCGGTGCGTTGCGGGCGGGCCAGGCCCCGACTGTCGCGCCATGTGCCCGCCGGGCTACACAGGTTCGGTGGGCGATGCGGGTACGCCGCGACGGCCGGGTCTGCTGGTCGACCAGCGTTCCGGGGGTGGAATCGCTGAATCCTGATGGTGATGATGTCGGTCCAGGGCCATGGCGCGGGAAGCGGAGTGCCGGCGACCCAGGTGCTGGCCCATGGGGCGGAGCGACGGAGTTGACCATAGGCCTGGAAACAAGGGACTGCTGGTCGGCCTCGCGGATCCCGTGCACCTCCGGCCCGTCGGGGAAGCGTGCATGCCGAGACCTGTCGTGCGACGCGCCTGGATCGGCGGCCTGAACCTGCCCGCCAGGGGGCCGGGAGACCCCGACGTCCGCTTCGGAGGATGTCCTGACCACCCGGCGCCGGGTGCGGCGCAGTGCGCCCAGGCATGGCGCGAGCCTCCTGTCGTGCGGCGGCGCCCCGCTCGGGGGCGGAAAGGGGCGGCACGGCGCGTCACGCGCCGGGTACCGCCCCGTTCACGCGGAGTCGCGGACGACCAGGGACGTGGGCAGGACGAGCTGGCGCGGTTCGGAGCCGGTGCCGGTGATCTCCTGGAGCAGGACGCGGGCCATCACGCGGCCCATCTCCTCGATCGGCTGCCGCACGCTCGTGAGCGGCGGGTCCATGTGGCGGGCGACCGCCGAGTCGTCCACGCCGACCAGGGCCACGTCGTCCGGGACGCGGCGGCCCGCCTCGCGCAGGGCGACCCGCGCGCCCGCCGCCATGACGTCCGAGGCCGCGAACACGGCGTCCAGGTCCGGGCAGCGCTCCAGGAGCTCCACCATCGCGCGGTGGCCGCCCTTCTCGGTGAAGTCACCTGCGGCGACGAGGCGTTCGTCGGCCGTCAGGCCGGCGGCCGCCAGGCCCTGGCGGTAGCCGTCGAGGCGGCATCGGGCCACGTACATGTCGAGCGGCCCCGTGATGGTCGCGACGCGGCGCCGGCCCCCCTCCGCCAGGTGGGCGACGGCGGAGCGGCCCGCGCCGACGTTGTCGGAGTCGACGTACGCCACGGGCTCCGCCTCGGAGCGGCGGCCGTTGAGGACCGCGGGGATGTCCAGGCCGCGCACCACGTCCGGCAGCGGGTCGTCCGCGTGGACCGACACCAGCAGCACCCCGTCGACGCGCTGCGCCGCGAGGTACTGCTCGAAGCGCTGGCGCTCCTGGCTGGTGCGGATCAGGGTGAGCAGCAGTTGCTTGTCGGCGTCCGCGAGCTCGGCGCTCACCCCGCGGATGATGTCGAGGAAGTACGGTTCGGCGAACAGCCGCGCCTCGGTCTCCGGGATGACCAGCGCCACCGCGTCCGTACGGGCCCCGGCCAGCGCGCGGGCCGCGCGGTTCGGGACGTACCCCAGCTCCGCGACGGCCCGGGAGACGGCGGCCCTGGCCCGGTCGCTGACGCGGGGCGAGCCGTTGATGACGCGCGACACCGTGCCGCGGCCGACGCCCGCCCGGGCCGCGACCTCCTCCAGGGTGGGCCTGCCCGTCTGCCGTCCGTTCACCGCCATGGGGTCACGTCTCCCGTCCGTCCTCAGTGCCGGCTCGCCCGGGGCGGAGAGCCGCGGAGCCGACCGCCCGGCCGGGCGGGGCTCCTTGGAGTCAAAGTAGAGCCTGCCCCGCGCACGGGCCCCAGCGGGAGGGCCGGGTTCTGACCGAGAGTGGTGGGAGCGCTCCCACCGTAGCGGAAGGTGGCGCCTGGCTCCAGCGGTCGGCCTTGAGGTCCTGAAGGCACGCACCGCATCGCGGACGCCGGGCGCCCGTGCGGGGATCAATTCGCGTTCATCTCTTGACACCCGTACCCGCCAGGCAGCAACCTTCCGGGCATGGCGACGTGGGAGCGCTCCCACCACCACCCCGCGAGGGCTCGCCGGATCCGACGCACGAGCCGCCGCACGCCGATCCGATCCGCCCCGGTCAGGCCACCCGGTCCCCCGGCCCCGGCCGCCCCACCCCGGCGCGACCCGCACCACCCTGGACGAGGAGAGTGGAGAATGCGCACTTCGAGCAGTACCCGTGACCTGGCCCGCAGACGCCGCCCCGCACTCGCGGTGACCGCCTTCGCGGCCTGCGCGGCCCTGATCGCCGGTTGCAGCGACGGCGGGGGCGACGGCTCCGGATCGGGCGCGGGTGCCGACGGGAAGATCACCCTGCGGATCGGCACCTTCGGGTCGTTCGGCTACGACGACAAGAACGGCGCCAAGCTGTATGCCGAGTACGAGAAGCTGAACCCGCACGTCGAGATCGTCGAGTCGAACGTCGCGGACGGCCAGAAGTACTGGGACACCCTGAAGCTGCGCCTCTCCCGCAACAGCGGCCTCGCCGACATCCAGGCCGTCGAGGTCGGATACATCGCCGAGGCGACCGGCTCCACCCTGGCCGGCAAGTGGGTCGACCTGTCGAAGACCGGGGGCGCCGACACCTCCGCGTTCCTGGACTGGAAGATCAAGCAGGCCACCACCGCCGACGGCAAGGTCATCGGCCTCGGCACCGACATCGGCCCCATGGCCATCTGCTACAACAAGGACCTCTTCGCCAAGGCGAAGCTGCCCACGGACCGCGAGCAGGTCGCGCGGCTGTGGGCCGGGGACTGGGCGAAGTTCGTGACCGCGGGCAAGACGTACCAGCGCAACGCCCCCGCGGGGACCGCCTTCCACGACTCCGCCAGCGGGCTGTTCAACGCCGTCCTGTCCAGCCAGCCCCAGCAGTACGCCGACGCCGAGGGCAACCTCGCCTGGGAGGAGAGCCCCGGGGTGCGCAAGGCGTGGGGCCTGGCCGTCGACGCGGCGCGCAGCGGCATCACCGCGAAGCTGCGCCAGTTCGACGAGAAGGGCACCTGGAACGCCGGGTTCAAGAACTCCCGGTTCGCCACCGTCGCCTGCCCCTCCTGGATGACCGGCATCATCAAGGACCAGGCCGGCCCCGCCAACCAGGGCAAGTGGGACATCGCGGCGCCGCCCGTCGCCGGCAACTGGGGCGGGTCGTTCCTCGCCGTCCCCAAGGCGGGCAAGCACACCGAGGAGGCCGCGAAGCTGGCCGCCTGGCTGACGGCGCCCGCGCAGCACGCCAAGGTCTTCGGCGTGAACGGCAACATCCCGTCCACCAAGGACACGCTCGCCTCCGACGCCGTCCAGAACGCCAAGATCCCGTACTTCGGTGACACCCCGGTCGGGAAGATCTACTCGTCGGCGGCCGCGGGCATCACCCCCGCACCGGTCAGCCGGTACGACGGCCAGGTGAAGACGTTCGTCACGGACAACGGCATCCTCGACATCGAGCAGCGCGGCACGTCACCCGAGGCGGCGTGGAACAACGTGAAGAAGCTGGTCGACGACAAGATCGTCCAGTAGCGCCCGGGGGACCCCGGCCCCGGCGGACGCGGGACCGGGCCCGGCCCGGCGCGGGCGGGACCGGGCCGGGCCGGGTGGTGCGGACGGGCCGGGTCGTGGGGACGGGCCGGCGCCGGGGTCCGCCGCCGATACGGACCCCGGCCCACCCGGACAGCGCCCGGCCCCGCACCGAACCGACAGGCACACCGCGGCGCCCCGGGTGTGCCACGCCCGAGGGTGCACGGCGCCCACCCGCGGACGCCCTGACGCGCGCCCCGTCGCCGGGCCCGCCCCACACGACAGTGAGCGGACACCGGCACCGGCCCGCACCCCGTCGTCCGCCGAGCGCCCGGCCCACGACTCCCTCGGCGCGGCCGGGCCACCAGAACCCGCGGCCGGGCCCCCAGAACCCGCGGCCGGGCCCCCAGGACCCGCAACGGGGCCACCAGCACCCCCGACCGAAAGGACCCCCTCGTGGCCACCTCCGTCCGGGCGGCGGCCGACGGTACGCCGCCGCCCCCTCCTCCTCCGCCCCCCGCCCTCCGGAAGCCGACGCCGACCCCGGCGCGCGCCGGCTGGCGCAGCAGGCTCTACCGCCTGGACCTCAAGGCGACCCCGTACGCGTTCGTCGCGCCCTTCTTCCTCTGCTTCGCCGCGTTCGGGCTCTTCCCGCTGGTGTACACGGGCTGGCTCTCCCTGCACCGGGTCGAGCTGGGCGGCGAGGCCGAGTGGCGCGGCGCCGACAACTACACCGCCCTGTGGGACAGCGACTTCTTCTGGAACGCGCTGGCCAACACGTTCACCATCGGCGTGATCTCCACCGTCCCGCAGCTGCTGATGGCGCTGGGCCTGGCGCACCTGCTCAACTACAAGCTGCGCGGGCGCGGTTTCTTCCGCGTGGCGGTGCTCGCCCCGTACGCCACGTCCATCGCCGCCGCCACGCTCGTCTTCGCGCAGCTGTTCAACAGCGACTACGGGCTGATCAACACCGTGCTGGGCTGGGTCGGCTTCGAGCCGGTCAGCTGGGAGTCCTCGAAGTGGCCGGCGCAGATCGCCATCTCGGTGATCGTGACGTGGCGGTGGACCGGGTACAACGCGCTGATCTACCTCGCCGCGATGCAGGCCGTCCCGCAGGACCTGTACGAGGCGGCCGCGCTCGACGGGGCGTCGCGCTGGCGGCAGTTCGTCAGCGTCACGATCCCCTCGATCCGGCCGACGATCCTCTTCACCATCGTCGTGTCGACGATCGGCGCGACCCAGCTGTTCGGTGAGCCGATGCTCTTCGGCGGGAGCCTCGGCGTGAGCGGCGGCAGCGGCAACCAGTTCCAGACGCTCAGCCTGCTCATGTACGAGAAGGGCTGGGTGACGGGCGCGCTCGGGCAGGCGTCGGCCATCGCCTGGGTGATGCTGCTGCTCCTGCTGCTCATCGGCGCCCTCCGGCTGCTGTCCGCCCGCGTCCACCGCAAGAGGCAGGGGTCCTGACCGATGAAGCTCACGCAGACGGCCGGCCGGCAGCACCACGCCGGGCCCGTCACCTACGTCCTGCTGGGGCTGGCCGCCCTGGTGTCCCTGTTCCCGCTGTACTGGAACCTCGTCGCCGCCTCGCACACCGGGGAGCGCGTCGTCGAGGCGCCCGCCCCGCTGCTGCCGGGACCGCGCCTGTTCGAGAACCTGTCCTTCGCCTGGAACCAGGTCGACATGGGCGAGGCCCTCGTCAACACGACGGTGGTGGCCGGGTTGGTGGCCGTGTCGACCGTGCTGTTCTCCACGCTGGCCGGGTTCGCCTTCGCCAAGCTGCCGTTCCGGGGCCGCAACGTGCTGCTGGCCCTGGTGGTCGCGACGATGACGATCCCGCCGCAGCTCAGCGTCATCCCGCTCTACCAGATCATCACCGACCTGGGCTGGGTGGACCAGCTGCAGTCGGTGGTGCTGCCGTCGCTGGTCGCCGCGTTCGGCGTGTTCTTCATGCGGCAGTACCTGCTGGAGGCGCTGCCCGTCGAACTGGTCGAGGCGGCGCGGGTGGACGGCGCGCACAGCCTGCGGATCATCTGGCACGTGGTGTTCCCGGTGGCGCGGCCCGCGATGGCCGTCCTCGGCATGCTCGTCTTCGTCCAGGCGTGGAACGACTTCTTCTGGCCCTTCATCGCGCTGACGCCGGACGGGAACCCGACGCTCCAGGTCGCGCTCGCCGGTCTGGGCTCCGGCAACCACACCATCAACCAGGCCGTCGTGCTGACGGGCGCGCTGATCTCCACCGTGCCCCTGCTGCTGGTCTTCGCGCTGCTCGGCAAGCACATCGTGGGCGGCATCACCTCGGGCGCGGTCAAGAGCTGACGCGCGCCGGCACCGCCGCACACCACACCGCCGCACACCACACCGCCGCACCCCGCACCGCCGCGCCTCGCACCGCGCCGCACCGCCGTGCACCGCACCGCGCCGCCGGTCCGGCACCCACCACGTCACTCCTTCCTACCCGCGTTGGGAGCGCTCTCCTATGACTGCGTCCGAAGCCCGGCCGCTCACCGCGACCCGCCAGTTCCCGCCCGGTTTCCTCTGGGGAGCCGCCACCGCCGCGTACCAGATCGAGGGCGCGGCGGCCGAGGACGGCCGTACGCCCTCCATCTGGGACACCTTCTCCCACACCCCGGGGAAGGTGTTCGGCGGGCACACCGGTGACGTGGCCGTCGACCACTACCACCGCTTCCGCGACGACGTCCGGCTGATGCGGGAGCTGGGCCTCACGGCCTACCGCTTCTCCGTCTCCTGGTCGCGGGTGCAGCCCACCGGGCGGGGCCCCGCCGTGCAGAAGGGCCTCGACTTCTACCGGGCCCTCGTCGACGAGCTGCTCGACGCCGGGATCCGGCCCGCCCTGACCCTGTACCACTGGGACCTGCCGCAGGAGCTGGAGGACGCGGGCGGCTGGCCGCAGCGGGCCACCGCCGAGCGGTTCGGCGCGTACGCGGCGCTCGTCGCGGACGCGCTCGGCGACCGGGTAGAGCGCTGGACGACCCTCAACGAGCCCTGGTGCACCGCCTTCCTCGGGTACGGCTCCGGCGTCCACGCGCCCGGCCGCACCGACCCCGTCGCCGCCCTGCGCGCCGCGCACCACCTGAACCTCGCGCACGGCCTCGGCGTGCAGGCGCTGCGCGCGGCGCTGCCGCCGCGCGCCGAGGTGGGCGTGTCGCTCAACCTGCACGAGGTCCGGCCGCTGACGAACGCGCCCGCCGACCTGGACGCGGCCCGCCGCATCGACGCGGTCGGCAACCGCGTGTGGCTGGGGCCGATGCTCGACGGCGCCTACCCGGAGGACCTGCCGGCCGACACGGCGCGCCTCACGGACTGGTCGTTCGTCCGGCCCGGCGACACGGCCACGGCGCACCAGCCGCTGGACTTCCTGGGCGTCAACTACTACACGCCGACCCTGGTGTCCGCGGGCGGCGACGGGCCGGCCGGCGGCGACGGCGGGCACGGCGGCGGGACGTCGTCGCCGTGGCCGGCCGCGGACGAGGTGGCCTTCCACCAGCCGCCCGGCGACCTCACCGCGATGGGCTGGTCGGTGGACGCCTCCGGCCTGTACGACCTGCTGACGCGGCTGTCGCGCCGGTACCCGGAGCTGCCGCTGTACGTCACGGAGAACGGCGCCGCGTACGAGGACGCGGTCGGGGCGGACGGCGCCGTCCACGACCCGGAGCGCATCGCCTACGTCCACGCCCACCTGGAGGCGGTGCACCGGGCCGTGGAGGACGGTGCCGACGTGCGCGGGTACTTCCTGTGGTCGCTGCTGGACAACTTCGAGTGGGCGTACGGGTACGACAAGCGGTTCGGCGCCGTCCACGTCGACTACGACACACAGGTCCGCACCCCGAAGGCGAGCGCCCACTGGTACGGGCGGGTCGCGCGCAGCGGCGAACTGCCGGAGCTGCCGGGGGCGTGAGGCCGCGCGCTCCGGCCGGGGTGGGGGTGTCGGCCGGAGCGCGCGGTGCAGGGGGGTGCCGGGGGCGCCGGGGCGGGGGTGCCCCGGGGGGGGGGGGGGGGGGGGGGGGGGGGGCGGGGGGGGTGGGGGGGGGGGGGGGGGGGGGGGGGGGGGGGGGCCCCGGCCCCCCCCGGCGCCGGTCAGCGGTAGGCGGCGAACGCCCGGGTGAAGGCGAGCGGCTGCTGGAGGATGGAGCTGCACGTCGCGTCGGCGTGGCCGACCTCGCCCGCGGGGCACTGCCTGTCGCGGGTCGAGGACCACATCGACAGCCAGCCGAGCCCCTTCGACCGGGCGAAGTCCACCAGCTCGGTCGCGTCGTCGACGCGGAAGACCTCCGTCGTGACGTCGTTGACGCCGATCATCGGGGTGACGGCCACCGTCTTCCACGCGGCCGCGTCGGACAGCCCGAGCACGCCCTTGAGCTGCGCCTGCGTCGCCGTGGCCGCCTGGACCGCGTAGCGGCCCATGTCGCCGGCATAGGCCGGGCCGTAGTCCATCGCCATGATGTTGACGGCGTCGACGCGGACGCCGTTGCGGCGGGCGTCGGCGAGGAGGTCCACGCCCGGCTGCGTCAGGCCCTCCGGCATGACCGGCAGGGTGAACGACACGTCGAGGTCCGGGTGGGTCTTCTGGAGCCGGGCGACGGCCTGGGCCCGGCGGGTGTTGGCGGCGGCGTCGGGCAGGGCGGCGCCCTCGACGTCGAAGTCGACCTTGGTGAGCCGGTACGCGTCGACGACCTTGCCGTACGCGGCGGTCAGTTCGGCGGTCGTCGCGCAGTTCAGGGCCAGTTCACGGCCCGCGGCGCCGCCGAACGACACGCGCACGTCGCCGCCCGCGGCGCGCAGGGCGCCGATCTGCGCGGCGACCCGGTCGTCGGCGAGTGCGGTGACACCGCCCCAGCGCGGCTCGCAGCCGCCGCCGGCGGTGACGAAGGCGAGGTTGAACTGCTTGACGCCGGTCTTCGCCGCGGTGTCCAGCAGGTCGTACGCCGGGTACAGGGAGGTGTCGACGTACGGCGCGAAGCGCGCGCCGGCCGCCGGGGCGCCGGTGGGGGCGGGGGTGGTGGGCGCCGGGGTGGTGGGGGCCGTCGCCGTCGGGGTCGGCACGGCCGTGGGGGTGGGGGCGGGGGTCGTCGGGGAGGCGGTCGGCACCGGCGGCGCGGTGGTGCCCGGGCCGGTGGTGGGCTGCCCGGTGGGTCGGCCGGTGGGGACCGGCGTCGTACCGGGGCCCGCGGAGCACGCGACCCGGTCGATGAGGCAGCCCGTCGGATCGCCCGCCGCGCCGCCGTCCGCGCCGGTGACGAAGCCGACGCCGACCGAGGCGCCCGGCGCGAGGTCCCGGTTCCAGCTCTCGGGCTCCACCGTCACGTGCCGTCCCTCGACGGTGTGCCGGCCGTTCCACAGCGAGGTCAGACGCGTCCCGGCGGGCAGGTCGAACTCCAGCTTCCAGCCCGAACGGGCGGCGCCGGTGGTGTTGGTGACGACGTACTGGCCGGTGTAGCCGCCCGCCCAGGAGCTGGTCCGGGTGTACGCGGCGCTGACGCCGGCGGCCTGCGCCGTGCCGGTGAACGCGAGCGCCGTGCCGGCGGCCACCGCCGCCGCGACCAGCGCGCCGACCGCCTTCGCCCTGCCGCCGGCCCTGCGCCGGTGCGTGGTCGTTCCCATCGATGTGCCTGCCTCGTGTACGGGTGGGGGGTGGATGCGGCAGCACGCTAGCCGCCGCCCACCGGACAAAACGCCCTCCACGGACGGGACTTGGCGATCTTAGGCTCCGCTTAAGGAAGCCATGGGCGTGGATTAAAGGTGGGGCCCGACCCTGCGGTCGCTGCCCGGCCCCTCCCGCCGGGGCCGCTGTGCGAAGATCCCCCGGTGCAACCGATCACCGCTGAAGACCCCTCCTGGATAGGCCCCTACCGTCTCCTCGGCCGGCTCGGGGCGGGGGGCATGGGCCGTGTGTACCTCGCCCGCAGCGAGGGTGGTCGTACCGTCGCCGTGAAGCTGGTCCTGGCGGAGCTGGCCCAGGACGCCGAGTTCCGGCGGAGGTTCGCGCAGGAGGTGTCCGCCGCGCGGCGGGTCGGCGGCCAGTGGACCGCCCCGGTGCTGGACGCCGACACCGGCGCCGCGGTGCCGTGGGTGGCGACGGGGTACGTGCCGGGCCCCTCCCTCACGCAGGTCGTCGGCGAGGACCACGGGCCGCTGCCCGACACGTCGGTGCGGGCCCTGGCGAGCGGGCTGTCCCAGGCGTTGGCGGCCATCCACGCCGTCGGCCTCGTCCACCGTGACCTGAAGCCGTCGAACATCCTGGTCACGGTCGACGGGCCGCGCGTCATCGACTTCGGCATCGCCCGCGCGCTGGACGGGCTCGCCGCCACGGGCGACGTCCGCACGCAGACCGGCGTGATGGTGGGCTCCCCCGGCTTCATGTCACCCGAGCAGGTCCGCGGCCAGGTGGTCACGCCCGCGTCCGACGTCTTCTGCCTGGGCGCGGTCCTCGCGTACGCGGCGACGGGGCGCACCCCGTTCGGCGGTGCCGACAGCGGCGTCCACAGCCTGCTGTACCGGATCGCGCAGGAGGACCCGGACCTCGACGGCGTCCCGTCGGCGGTGGCCGGGCTGGTCCGGGCGTGCCTGGTGAAGGACCCGGCGGGCCGGCCGACGGTCGCCGAGCTCGTCGAGGCCACGCGGGACGCCGAACCGGCGGGCGCGTGGCTGCCCGGGGCGCTCCTGGCGCAGCTCGGCCGGCGTGCCGCGCGGCTCCTCGACGCGGAGGCGCCCGCCGCGACGGGCGCCCACCCCTCGACGCGGCTGTCGGCGCCCGCACCGCCGGCGCCGTTCCCGACGCAGGGCCCGGCCCCCTCGCCGTACGGGCCGACCGCCTTCGGCACGCCGCCGCCCGGGCCGGGCCCGTACGCCCCGGCGCACTCCGGCCCGTACGGGCCGCCCGTCCAGCCCTACGCGCCCACCCCCGTGCCGATGCCGGCACCGGCGCCGGCACCGCGCAGGAGCGGGGGGCGCACGGCGCTGATCGTGATCGGCTCGGTCGTCGGCGGCATCCTGCTGGTGCCGGTGCTGCTCTTCCTGATCGGCCTCCTCGTCAGCAAGGACGGTGAGAAGGCACCCGAGATCCACAAGATCGAGGGCGCCGTCCCCGACGCGTACCTGGGCTCGTGGGAAGGCATGATCCGCACGGACTCGGACGGGGAGCTGCACGGGCGGTTCGAGGTGGTGCAGGGCGAGAAGGGGATGCGGGTCGCCACGGTCACCCTCACCGGCCCCACCGCGCTGTGCGAGGGCGAGAGCCCGCTCGCGGCCGTCGACGACCGGCGGATCTCCCTCGGCGCGGGCGTACGGAAGACGGCCGTGCCGAAGGGGGCGGAACAGTGCACGCCGCCCCCGCCGCTGACCCTCGCCGTGCGCACCGACGGCAAGCTGGACTGGCGGATGGGCGACGCCAAGGCCGTCCTCGAACCGGCCACGACCAGCGAGGCCGCCGTGCACCCGAAGTTCCTCGGCACGTGGCGGCTGGACACGCCGGAGGAGGACGACCGGCTGAAGCTCACCATCACCCAGGGCCGGTTCGGGAAGAAGGTCGCCACCGCCACCGGCTCCGGCCGGCACGCGGAGTGCGCCTGGATCTCGGTCCTGACCGGCGCCCACAGCGACCGGCTCGTCCTCAGCCCGCTCGAACCCGGCAGCGACGCCTGCCCGGTGCGCGGCCGCATGGTCCTCACCCCGGCCGGGGAGGGCAAGCTCTACGTCGCCCGCGCCGACCGCGAGGGCGGCGGCATGGAGGAACTCACCCGCGTGACCCCCTGACGGCGCACGCCCGACACCCGGCCGCGGGCCGCGGCTGTCGGGCGCGGGTGCCCGGTACGGCGGCCCGGTGCCGGATAGCGGACGCGGCGGCCCGGTGCCGGGTGCGGGGTGCGGGTCGCGGGGTGCCGGGCGAGTGTCGGCTGTCGGGCGCGGGCCGCGGGTGCCGGCGCGCGGGGAGGTCTGAGCCGCCGGTTGCGGGCCGCGGCTGCCGGTCAGGTGCCAGGTGCCGGGCGCGGCTGCCCGGTGGCGTGGCGGGGGGCGTCGTCCGACCTGCGCCCGCGCCCGGCGCCCCCTGCCGGGTGTGGGCCGCCACTGTCGGGTGCGCGGGGGCGGTCCGGGCCTGCCGCCCGTGGCCCTTCCGGGTCGGTCAGCGGCCGGGGCCGGGGCGGGGGACCGTCCGGCGGCCGCGCCGGCCGCGCCGCCCGCCCGGGTCCGGGCGGCGGCCGTCCAGGCCGAGCCAGACCCGGACCTCCGTACCGCCGAGGACGGATCGGCCGATGCGGACGTCGCCGCCGGTCGACTCTGCGACCCGGCGCACGATGTCCAGCCCGAGCCCCGTCGAGCCGTCCCGCGCGCCGCTGTTGCCGCGGGCCAGGGCGGCGCGCGGGTCCGCGATGCCCGGCCCGGCGTCCGAGACGAGCACGATGACGGCGTCGTCGCCGTTGTGGACGTCGACCGAGAAGGCGGTGCCCTCCGGGGTGTGCCGGAAGACGTTGCCCAGCAGCGCGTCCAGCGCCGCCGCCAGGTCGGGGCGGGCTACCGGGATCCGTACGGGCCGCTCCACGCCGGCCAGCCGCACGGTGCGGCCCTCGTCCTCGGCGAGCGCCGACCAGAACGCCATCCGGTCGCGGACCACCTCGGAGACGTCGCAGCCCGCGCCCGGCCCCGCCGCCCGCGTCTGCGGCTTGGCCTCCCGGGCGGTACGGATGATCGTGTCGACCTCCCGCTCCAACTGCTCGACGGCCGCCCGCGTCTGGTCGGCGGCCGGGCCGTCGCCGAGGGAGGCGGCGTTGAGGCGCAGCACCGTCAGCGGGGTGCGCAGCCGGTGCGACAGGTCGGCCGCGAGCTCCCGCTCGTTGGCGAGGAGCCGGACGACCTGGTCGGCCATCGCGTTGAACGCGACGGCAGCGGCCCGCAGTTCCGCGGGCCCGTCCTCCGGCACGCGGGCGCCGAGCCGGCCCTCGCCGAGGTCGTGGGCGGCGCGGGCGAGGCGCTGCGCGGGCCGCACCGTCCGTACGCCGAGCCGGTCGGCGACGGCGACCGACCCGACGACGAGGGCGGCGCCCACCCCGGCGAGGACCAGCCAGGCGGTGGTGAGGCCGCGGGTCAGCTCGCCCTCGGGGACGAACACCTCGACGACGGCGATCTGCCCGGTGCCGAGCGCGGTCGGCTGGAGCAGCACCGAGCCGCCCGCCACCTCCGTCACCGAGGCGCGCGGCACCCGCCGTACGGTGTCCAGGTCGGCGGCCGTGGCCCGGCCCGTCCCGATCCGCACGTCCCGCGCGCCGGGCCGGCCGGGCGGCGCGGGGACGTGCACGGCCATGCGGCCGTCGGCGCCCGCCTGGGTGGAGGCGACGGCCCGCTCCAGCGCGGACCGGTCGGTGGTGACGGACAGGGTGGGGCCGATCGCGGCGGCCTGCCGTTCGGCGTTGCCGAAGGCCCGGTCGCGGGCCAGCTCCTGGGTGACGAGTCCGAGGGGGACGGCGAAGGCGATGACGACCATCGTCGTGACCGCCAGCGCCACCTTGACGAGCGCCCACCTCACCGGGGCGGCTCCAGCTTCACGCCGACGCCCCGCAGGGTGTGCAGGTAGCGGGGGTCGGCGGCGGTCTCGCCCAGCTTCCGGCGCAGCCACGACAGGTGGACGTCGATCGTCTGGTCGTCCCCGTACGCCTGCTGCCACACCTCGGCGAGGAGTTCCCGGCGCGGGACGACGACGCCGGGCCGCCCGGCGAGGAACGCCAGCAGGTCGAACTCCCGGCGGGTCAGGTCGAGGTGGCGGCCGTCGAGTTCGGCGCGGCGCCGCAGCGGGTCCACGGCGAGGCCGCCGACGCGGAGGACCGTGTCCGGGCCGGTCTCCGCGGCACCGCCCCGGGCGCGCCGCAGGACGGCGGCGATCCGCGCGGACAGGTGCTCCACGGAGAACGGCTTGGTGAGGTAGTCGTCGGCGCCGTCGTTGAGGAGCCGGACGATCTCCGCCTCGTCGTCCCGGGCCGTCGCGATGATCACCGGTACGTCGGTGACGCCGCGCAGCATCTTCAGCGCCTCCGCCCCGTCCAGATCGGGCAGACCGAGGTCGAGGATGACCACGTCGAACCGGTTGTGGGCCACCTCGCGCAGCGCCTCCAGGGCCGTGCCGACGCTCCGCACGGTGTGGGAGGCGTCGGTCAGGTGCCGGATGAGGGCGGAGCGCACGAACTGGTCGTCCTCGACCACGAGCACACTTGCCATGGGCGGCACCGTACGCCATCAGGCGGAATGAGGGGGACCGGTGTTGACGCCGTGGCCGTGTGGTGCAGTATGGCCCGGATGCGAAGAGGACTGGTCCATGCCCTGGCGTGGTCGCTCGCCACGGGCGCGGCGGTCACCCTCTCGTGGTGGGGCGTGCACACGGTCCTGGCGGGCAGCGTCTACGACCGGCCGAGCGCCCTGCCGCTCGCCGCGGTGACCGACGACGACCCGCCCGCGCCGCCGCGTTCGCCGGCCCGGCCGGACCCCGGCTCCCCCGCGCCGTCCGCGTCCTCGTCCCCGTCCGCCTCGCCGGCCCGCCCGTCGGGGCGGCCCCCGTCGCCGGCGCCGGCGGACCCGGGCGGCTCGCCGTCCGCCCGTCGGCCCGCCCCCGGGCCGTCGGCGCCGAACCCGCCGGACCCGTCCGGCTCGTCGGCGGGGACGGTGCGCAGTCACGTCGTCGACGGCGGCCGGGTGGCGTTCGACCTGGGCGAGACGTCGGCCGAACTCGTCTCGGCGACCCCGGCGTCCGGGTGGCGGATGCAGGTGTGGAAGCAGGACACCTGGATCCGTGTGACGTTCACCCGGGACGGCCGGGAGATCTCCGTGTTCTGCGTCTGGCACGACGGCCCGCCCCGCGTCGAGGTCGACGAGCGCGACGCGTAGACCGGCCGCGCGGGCGCCACCGGTGGTACCGGCAGCACCGGGAGGCCCCGGGGAGCACCGGGAGCACCCGCGCTGCCGGTTGCGGCGTCCGTCAGCCCGCCGCGCCGAAGACCTGCGTCCACCAGGGACCGCCCGACGCGTCGTGCCGGCCGACGCCGATCTCCTTGAACGAGCAGTTGAGGATGTTGGCGCGGTGGCCGGGGCTGTTCATCCACGACTCCATGACGGCCTCGGGCGTCTGCTGGCCGCGGGCGATGTTCTCGCCGTACGTGCTCCACCGGTACCCGGCGGCGGTGATGCGGTCGCCGGGGTCGGTGCCGTCCGGGGAGCTGTGGTCGAAGTAGTCGCGCGCGTCCATGTCCTCGGAGTGCCGAAGCGCGGCCGTGTCGAGCAGGCCGTTGCGGGAGACGGGGCCGCAGCCGTTGCGCGCTCGCTCGGTGTTGACGAGCGCGGTGACCCGGTCGCCGTACGAGCCGTCGCCCGAGGGCCGGGTGGCGCTGTACCGCCGGCTCGTCCCGCCGGACCGGTCGGAGTCGTCGCGCTCGGCGGTGGGCGTGCTCCGGCGCGCGGAGGGGGTGGCGCTCGGGCTGGGCGTCGCGGTCGGGCCGGCCGTCGCGGAGGGCTTCGGCGAGGTGGACGCCGACGGCGACGTGGAGGCGGAGGGGGACGGGGAGGACGACGCCGTCGACGGGCTCGGCGCGGCCGGGGCGGTGGGGGGCAGCGACCCCACCGCGAGGGGCCGCGGGGCGCCGTCCCCGGGCAGCGCCGACTGGACGCGTGCGGCGTCGGTGTCGCCGTCGCCGGGCAGCAGCACCACCCCGGTCACCGCGCCCGCGCCGACCAGCAGCGCCACCGCGGCACCCGCGGCCGTACGGCGGCGGCGCGCCCGCGCGGCGCCGCGCTGCGCCGCCCGGCGGCCGACGACGACGGCGGGGCCGCCCGCCGCGGCGACGGCCGGGGTGACGGCGGTGGTCTCCGCGAGCGACGGGCCGTCACCCCCCGGCAGCGCCGCCAGCAGCCCGGCCGCCACCGGCACGAGACCGAGCCCGGCGAGCAGCCCCTCCGCGGGCACGAGCCCGGACTCGTACCCGGAGCACACCGTGCAGTCGCGCACGTGGCGTGCGAGCCGCTTGCGCCACAGCGCCGACGGCACGCCGTCCCAGCCCCCGAGCGCGTCGTCGAGGAGCACGCACCGGGGCACCGCCGCCAGGACCCGCACCACCAGCCGCGCGGTCTCCAACCGGCCCTTGGTGCGCTGCACCCGTACGGCGGTGTGCTGCGGCGACAGGTCCAGCGCGGCGGCCACCTCGACGCGGGTGAGGCGGCCCGCCGCCTCCAGCCACCACAGGGACAGCAGCTCCCGGTCGTCGGGGTCGAGCCACCGCGTGGCCTCGGCGACCTCGCGGCGCTGCCCGGACAGGCCCAGCCGGACGATGGTCAGGTCCACGAAGTCGGCTCCGGGGTCCGCGACCTGCTGGACCCGGTCGGGCTCCACCGCCACGGCGCCGGACGCCCGCGCCGCGTGGTGGGCGCGTATCCCGTTCATGGTGATGGCCACCAGCCACGATCGGAAGCGGTCGGGGTCCCGCAGGGCGTCGAGTCCCGTCAGGGCCCGGATCAGCGACTCCTGGACGACGTCGTCCACGTCGGCGTGACCGTTCAGGGCCCGCCCGACGATGTTGTAGACGAGGGGGAGGTAGGCGGCGATCAGCCGGTCCTGCGCCCACGCCTCCCCCTGCTGCGCCGCCCTGACCACCGCGGCTTCCGGTTCCCTCTGCACGTCGCGCCCCTCACTGTCCCCGGGCGGCGCCCGGTCCTCTCGTTCCTCTGGCACGAGGGGAGACCCGAGGGCGGGACGCGGATAACGGAAACCGCGAAAACCCGTTCGGTGATCCGAACGGGCGGGCGGGGCGGGGTGCGGCGGCTACGCGTCGAAGACCGACGGCGGGGGCGGCGGGGACGGCTTCGCGGAGGCGTCGGTGATGGGGGTGGCGCCGCCGGTGAAGTCGGCGAGGGCGCGCCCGTGTTCGACCCGGCCGGGGTGCGGGTCGGTCGCGACGCGGCGGGTGAGCTCGGCGACGGGCAGCGGGGTGTCGGCGGCGACGAGCACCGCGTTGCCGAAGCGCCGGCCGCGCAGCACGACGGGGTCGGCGGCGAGCGCCAGTTCGGGGAAGACGGCGGCCGCGGTGGCGATCTGGCCGCGCAGGTGCGCCAGGGGCGGCCCGTCGGCGATGTTCGCGGCGTAGTGGCCACCCGGCTTCAGCACGCGCCGCACCTCGGTGAGGAACTCCGTGCTGGTGAGGTGCGCGGGGGTGCGGGCGCCGCTGAAGACGTCGGCGACGACGAGGTCGGCCCAGCCGTCGGGGAGCCTGCCGAGGCCGGCGCGCGCGTCGCCGCCCCGCACCCGTATCCGCGCGGCCGGGTCGAGGGGCAGGGCCCGGCGGACGAACTGGACGAGGGGCGCGTCGATCTCGACGACCTGCTGTGTGGAGCGGGGCCGGGTCGCCGCGACGTACCGGGCGAGGGTGAGGGCGCCGCCGCCGAGGTGGACGGCGTGCAGGGGGCGGCCGGCGGGCGCGGCGAGGTCGATGACGTGGCCGAGGCGGCGCTGGTACGCGAAGTCGAGGTGGGCGGGGTCGTCGAGGTCCACGTGCGACTGGGGCGCGCCGTCGAGCAGCAGCGTCCAGGCGCGGGCCCGCTCGCGGTCGGGGACGAGTTCGGCGAGCCCGCCGTCGACGGTCTCGCTCAGGGTCTCCGGGGCCGCCGTACGCCCGCGCCGCTCTCTGTTCCTCGCCACAGGACCATTATCGGCCGCGCCCCCTCCCGCCCGCCCCGCGGGCCGGGGCGGCCGGGGCCGGGGCGGGGGCGGGGGGCAAGGGTGGCGTCAGGGCGCGCGCCGCGGCTCCGGGGGGTTCTCCCGGACCAGGGCCAGCAGGCCGGGGAACCGGGTGTCCAGATCCGCCCTGCGGAGCTGCGCCATGCGGCTGTTGCCACGGTCGACCTGACGGATGAGCCCGGCCTCCCGCAGGATGCGGAAGTGGTGGCTGCGGGTCGACTTGGACACCGGCAGGCCGAACGAGGAGCAGTGCCGTTCGGACCCCTCCGGCCCCCGGACGAGTTCCGAGACCACCTCGTACCGCAGGGGATCGGACAGGGCGTTCATCACGGAACGCAGGTGCATCTCTTCCAGCGAGGGGTGCCCCTCTGCGTCGGGCATGACGGCTCCTTCGGAAGGTTCTATTTGCATGGTACCTGCGCCGCATGCCAGGTTAAGGTTCGACAGAATACGAACCTCCCCGGTCGGTCGACGCGGGGACGTCCAGGGAGCACGCCATGTCCACACGGACCGAGTCCCCCCTCGGCGGCGCACCGGCGCCCACCGAGACAGCCGCCCCCGCACCGCACCCCGGCGCGGGCCCCCGGCAGACGCTCACCCTGATCGCGGTCCTCCTCGCCGTCTTCGTCGTGCCCACCTCGATCTCCGGTACCGCCGTGGCCCTGCCCGGTATCGGCGCCGACACCCAGGCGGGCCTCGTCCCCCTGCAATGGGTGGTCAACGCCTTCAACGTCTCGTTCGCGTGCTTCACGCTCGCCTGGGGCTCCATCGCCGACATCGTCGGGCGGGTCCGCGCCTTCGCCATCGGCGCCGGCATCTACGCCGTCGCCTCGCTCGGCAGCGCGCTGGCCGCGAACGTACTCCTGCTCGACGCCGCCCGCGCGCTGGCCGGACTCGGCGGAGCCGCGATCTTCTCCTGCGGCAGCGCGATCCTGTCCACCGCCTTCAGCGGCCCGGCGCGCGCCAAGGCGTTCGCGCTCTTCGGGACCGTCGCGGGCATCGGTGTCGCCGTCGGGCCCTCCGTCTCCGGCCTGCTCGTCCAGACCCTCGGCTGGCGATGGGTCTTCGCGCTGCACGCCGTGGCCCTCGCCCTCGTGCTCCTCGCCGTCCCGGCCATCGCCCGCTCGACGGCCGGGTCCCGCCGCACCGACGCCCGCGTGGACGTGATCGGCAGCACCCTGTTCGTCGTCGCGATGCTGCTGCTGACCACCGGCATCGTGCAGGGATCGCAGTGGGGCTGGGGCAGTGCGGGCGTGCTCGGGCTCTTCGCCGGAACACTCGTCGTCCTCGTGGTGTTCACCGCCGTCGAGAAGCGCCGCGAGCACCCGATGCTCGATCCGAGCGTGCTGGCCAACCGCCGCTTCCTCGCCCTGTGCCTGGTCCCGGTCGCCGCGTCCTTCGGTTTCGTGACGATGCTGACCTACCTGCCGACCTACCTCACCGCCGTGGCGGGATACACGAGTGGCGCGGCCGGGCTCACGATGGTCCTGCTGACCCTCCCGGTCCTCGTCTGCCCGATGCTGGCCGCCAAGCTGGTCTCCCGCGGCGTCCCCGCCCTCACCCTGCTCCACCTCAGCCTCGCCTGCCTGGTCGTCGGCGACCTCGCGCTCACCCTCTTCAGCCCGGACGTCGCCATCGCGGTCGTCGCCCTGCCGATGCTCGTCACCGGCGCGGGCATGGGGCTGTCCGCAGGGCTGGTCGACGGGCAGGCGCTGGAGAACGTCGCCCCCGAGAAGGCGGGCATGGCGGCCGGCTTCCTCAACACGCTGAGGCTGGGCAGCGAGGCCATCGCCGTCGCCGTCTACGGCTCCATGCTCGCCACCACCCTCGGTGCGAGGATCCGCGAGGGCGTCGGGGGCTTCGATGCCGCGGGCGACCCCACCGCCCTCGCCAACCAGGTGGCGGGTGGCGGCTTGACCGTGGCGGCGCGGACCGTCCCCGCCGACCAGCGCGACCGGTTCACCGACTTCCTGGTCGGGGCGTACGACTCCGCCTTCGACACGATCCTGTGGGTCCTGGCGGCCGTCTGCCTCGTCCTCTTCCTGGTGATCGTGGCGCTGTGGCGCCGCGGCCGGACCGCGCCGGCCGCCACCGGCGCCACGGCAGCCGGCTGACGGCCGGTGCGGTGGCGGCCTGGACCAGCCGGCCACCACCGCCTTCCACTCCGCCGGTACGCCCGGCTTGACCACCGGCGCCCCGGCGGTGGAGGGGCAGGCCATCACCGAGTCCCGCCCGGCTGGCGCCACTTCGACGACACACCCCAGGCGCCGGTCCCGGGTTACCAGGGGTAGCGGGTGCTGGCCCCACCGCCGTTCGGCCGGACAGCCGGGTGGCCCGGTGGGTCCCGTGTCGGCGACGGTGGGGCGGTACCCGACACGTCACCTGCAGAGAAGGCAAGATCGTGCGCATCGTCACGGCCACCGCCGTCGCCCTGGCCCTCGTCGGCGCAGCCGCGCCGGCCGCCACCGCCCACCAGCCGGCCACCGACGGAATCTGGCGCATGGACGGCTACGGCACCGTGCTGTCCATCCGGAACGGAACCCTCCAGGAGTACCAGACCACCGCCGTCAGCTGCATCCGGGGCGACACCGCGCAGCGGACCGGCCCCGGCGCCTACACCACGCCTGGAGGCACCGTCCTCACCGTGCGCACCCGCGGGGACCGCGACCGCGCTTCCCTACGGCAGGACGGCGACGTCGGCGAACGGAACCTGCGCCGGATGAGGGAACTGCCCGACGCCTGCACGCGTTCCGCCCCCGGGGGTCCGCTCGCCTCCTTCGACGTCTTCTGGCAGTCCTTCGAGGAGAACTACCCCTTCTTCGCCGCCAAGGGCATCGACTGGCACGCCGTACGCGACCGGTACCGGCCCTCGGTCCACGAAGGGACGACCCCGGACGAACTCTTCGCCGTCTTCGGCAAGATGGTCGCGCCGCTCCACGACGCCCACGTCGCCGTCCGGGACGTCGACGGCGACGGCGACGGCGACCCCGACCGGACCTTCGCGCAGGTCCGCCCAGGCACCGTCCGGCCCGACGGGGAGCTCGACGCCAAGGTCAAGAAGTTCGTCGTGGAGCGCGACCTCGAAAACGCCCGGAACCTGCAGGACTTCGCCAACGGGCGGATCACCTACGCCGACCTCCCCGGCGGGCAGGGCTACCTGCGGATCTCCGGCTTCGGCGGCTACGCGGGCGGCAAGGCCCCATACGCCGCCGAGCTGGCCGAGCTCGACAAGGCGCTGGACACAGTCCTCAGCCAGGAGCGCACCCGGCACCTGAAGGGCCTGGTCATCGACCTGCGGATCAACGGCGGCGGCTCCGACGCCATGGGGCTCCACGTCGCCGGGCGGCTGACCGACACCCCCTACCTCGCCTACTCCAAGCGGGCCCGCAACGATCCCGCGGACCCCACCCGGCACACGCGTCCCCAGCCCCTGTACGTCACGCCCGCCCCGGGCCCCCGCTACACCGGACCGGTCGCCGTGCTGACCGGCGGCTCGACCGTCAGCGCGGGAGAGACCTTCACCCAGGCCCTCATGGACCGGCCCGGCCGCACCGTGCGGATCGGGCAGCCCACCCAGGGCGTCTTCTCGGACGTCCTGGTGCGCAAGCTCCCCAACGGCATGTCGGTCTGGCTGCCGAACGAGGAACTGCTGACCCGGTCGGGCAGGACCTTCGACGGCGCGGGCATCCCGCCGCACCTCACCGAACCGGTCTTCACCTCGGAGGAGTTCGACCGGAAGGAGGACTCGGCCTTCGACCGGGCCGTGAAGGTCCTGCGGAACCAGGATCTGACGTCAAAGCGCCACGTGACCCTAACGGCAGTTGTCGGCCGCCTCGATGAGGCGGGCCGCCTCGTCCAGGGCCTCGCGTAGGGCCTCGGGGTCGGTGACCGGGTCGGTGTCGGCGGGCGGGAGCAGCCAGCCGGTGCCGGCGGGGGGCGGGGGCGGCGCGGCGTCGGGGGCGGCGGTCGGGTCGGCGGGGAGGCGCAGGCCCCTGCCGTCGGTGCCGGTACAGGCGCTGCCCGGTACGTCCCAGGCCGCGGCCGTGCCCGGCGGGACGACGAAGCCGAGCGTGTCGCTGGCGTCGTCGTGGAGGACGGGGCCGACCGCGGGGGCGACGCGGCGGAGGATGTCGACGGCCTCCAGACCCCGCCGGGCGGGCACGGTGACCAGGTCGCACGGCACCCCACCGCAGGGCGCGGCGCCCCTGCCGTCCGCGGTGTGCTCCCGGGCGCCGTCCGGTGCGCCGTGGCCCCCGGCCGGACAGGCGCCGCCGTCGGGGACGGGCGCGTGCCGCGCGGTGCCGCCCGGCACGCCGTGGGCGGGTCGTCCTGTCTCCATACCGACCTCCAACAAGGGATTGCCTCCTCGCTCGAGCCCCGAGTGGAGACACGGGCCGTCTCTCCGGGGGGTTCAACGGCCGGCGGCGTCAACAGCTACGGCCGGATGCCGCCGCAAAGGATGGCAGTTCATGGCGGATCGTGGGTGAGATATCCCGTTTGTAGCCAAACCGTGCGTGTGTGCCCCGCCCCGGCAGGTACGTTCTTGCATCGCCGGAGCATCGGCAGCACGCAGGAGAGGGCTCGCCATGGCCTCGTCACGGGCAGTTCCGAATCTCGCCTTCCGACGGCTGCGGGGCCGGCGCTCCCCGGCGGAGTTCGCCGCCGCGGTGCGCCGGGCGGGCCGCGAGATCGGCGAGCACGTGGCGTGCGACGCCCGCTACGTCGGACGCGTCGAGTCGGGGGAGATCCGCTGCCCCAACTACGCGTACGAGCGGGTGTTCCTGCACATGTTCCCCGGTCTGTCGCTGACCGATCTGGGGTTCGTCGCGCGGGAACGGGTACGCGGTCGGGGGGCGCGTGCGGTGGCCGCCGCTCCCGAACCCCCCACCACCATCCCGAACGATGAGGAGAGCGACGTGCTGCGTCGCGCATTCATGACGGGCGGCACCGTCACCGTGGCAGCCGTCTCGTTCGGCCTCGCTCCCGCCCGGGCGGCGGCGGAGCGGGGCGGCGGGACGGAGCCGCTCGGAACGATCCCGGCGCCGCGTGCCGGCGGCCGCTTCGGCGAGTCCGAGGTGGCGGCGGTCGAGGAGGCCGTACGGCGGATCCGGCTGCTGGACGACCGGTACGGCGCCGACGGACTGTACCGCCGCGCCGCGGAGCCGCTGCGCACGGCGTACGCGCTGCTCGACGCGGGGACGACCGCCCGCAGGTCGACGGCCGACCGGCTCACGGCGGGCGCGGGTGAACTGGCCCTCTCCGTCGGCTGGCTCGCCCATGACTCGGGCCGCCTGGAGGACGCCCGTTCGCACTACGCGGAGGCGCTCGCCACCGCGCGCGTGGGGGCCGATCCGGGTCTGGAGGCGCACGCCTTCTCCAACACGTCCTTCCTGGCCAAGGACGCGGGTCGGTTCCGGGAGGCGGTGCGCGCGGCACAGGCCGGGCAGCACGCGGCGAAGCACCTGTCGTCGGCACGGCTGCTGTCGCTGTTGGCGATGCGGGAGGCGGCCGGCTGGGCGGGGCTCGGCGACCGCACGGCGTGCGAGGAGGCCCTGGGGCGGGCGCACACCCAGTTCGGGCGGGGCGCCTCGGACGCCGACCCGGAGTGGATGTCGTTCTTCGGTGCGCCGGAGCTGGAGTTCCTGGAGGCCCAGGCGTGGTCGCTGCTGGGCGACGGGGCCCGCGCCGTGCGCCACGCCCGCCGCGCCGCCGCCCTGAACGACCCGCACTTCGCCCGCAACCTCGCCCTGTACCACGCCCAGCTCACCGGCGACCTGGCGCGCGGGGGCGCGGTGGAGGAGGCGGCGGCCGTCGGCGGCCGGGTCCTGGACCTGCTGGACGACGTGGAGGTCCGCTCGGCGCGGGTCCAGGCGATGCTCGCCGACACGGCGCGGGTGCTGCACGCCCGGCGCGACGTGCCGGAGGTGGCGGCGTTCCTGGCCCGCCACCGGTCGACGGTCCCGGCCCTCGCCCCGGACCCGGGGACGGGAGCGGGACCGGGCGGCGGCGCCTAGGGGGAGCCGGCGGCCGGGCGGGCGCGTTTCCGCCGGACGCCCCGGGATGCCTGCGGGCCGGCCCGGGCTGCCCGCGGGTCGCGGCCCGGGGTCGCCGTGGAGCGGCTCGGGGCCGTTGTGGAGCGGCTCGGGGCCGTTGTGGAGCGGCTCGGGGCCCCGGCGGGGCGCGGCCGGAGGCTGCCAGCGGGGCGGCCCGGGGGCCAAGGGCGCCCAGGGCGTCCGCACGGGCGGTCGGGAGCGGGCGCCCCGCGCGCGGGGCCAGGCCGCCGCGCCGCTCGACGCCGACGCGCGGACGGCGGGCAGGCGCCCCGCGCGCGGGGTCAGGCCTCCAGGTGCCCCGTGTCGTTCCAGCGCTCGATCGCCGGTGCCCCGTACGCCCAGCCGAGCGCCGACAGGCTCGTCGGGTCGAGGCGGACGCGCGCCGCGAAGGAGACGTCCTCGCCCAGCCAGCGCGCGGCGATCGACCGCAGGATGTGGCCGTGCGCGAAGACCAGCACGTCCCGGTCGGCCGAGCGGGCCCACTCCACGACCTCGTCGGCGCGGGCCGACAGCTGCGCCAGCGTCTCGCCCTCCGGCACGCCGTCGCGCCAGATGAGCCAGCCCGGCCGGACGGCGTGGATCTCGGCGGGCGTCATGCCCTCGTACGCGCCGTAGTCCCACTCCATGAGCGTGTCCCACTCCTCGGCGCGGGCGCCGAAGCCGGCCAGGTCGCAGGTCTCCCGCGCGCGGGACAGCGGACTCGTGCGGATCTCGTACCCCTCCAGGCCCGCCCAGCGGGCCCGGTGGAGCCGCTTGCCGAGCAGCTCGGCGCCCTGCCGGCCCTCGTCGAGGAGGGGGATGTCCGTCCGGCCGGTGTGCCTGCCGAGCAGCGACCACTCGGTCTGGCCGTGCCGGGCGAGCAGGATGCGCGGTGCCATGGGGCGTACTCCTGGGGGTTACGCGGGGGGTGCACACTTCGGCGGGTGCAGCGACGTACCCGTCCATCATCGCGCACGGGATCACGGACGGCCGCGGGGGGCGAGTGGCGTGACCCGGCCCCACGTGTCAGTGGCGGATGCGAGACTGCCGCGGTGAGCGATTCCCTGGGCAGCGGACCGCTTCCGGCTCCGCGGACCCCGCAGAACCGGCCGGCCCCGCAGGCCCCACAGGCGCAGCGGGCCCCGCACGTCCCGCAGACCCCGCAGGTCCCACCGGGGGCGCTGCGGCGGCGACTGGCGGAGTTGCGCGGCCCCGCCGCCGCGCCGCACCCGCTGGACGCCCGTGCGCTGGCCGCCCTCGCCGCGAACCCGGGCTGCCGACGCCGGGCCCTGCTCGACGGCGCCGGGGTCGACAAGGCCGCGCTGGCGACGGCCCTGGGCGCGCCGTCCGGGCTCGGGCAGTCGCAGTTCGCCTTCATGCGCGGCAACGCCTTCGAGGCGAAGGTCAAGGCCGACGGGGGCGCCGAGCTGCTGCGGCTGCTCGGCGCGGACGGGCCGGACGACGTGTGGACGCCGGACCTCGCCGCGGCCGGACCCGAGGGGCGGGCGGCGCGCACGGCGCTGGCGCTGCGCGAGGCCACGGCGGGCGGCGGCTGGGCCCTGCTCGACCACCCGATGCTGGCGCTGGAGGTGGCCGGCTCCCCGGCCTACCTGGAGCCGGACGCGGTCGTGGTGCGGCCGGACGGCCGGTGGGCGGTCGTGGAGATCAAGTCCTTCCCGATGATCGACGGCTCGGCGGACGCGGCCAAGGTCGGCGCGGCGGCCCGGCAGGCCGCGGTGTACGTGCTGGCGCTGGAGCGGGTCGCGGCCGTCACGGACGGCGCCGCCGTGGACCACGCGGTGCTGCTGGTCTGCCCGAGGGACTTCTCCAACGAGCCGACCGGTTCGCTCGTCGACGTCCGCAAGCAGCTGTCCGTCACCCGGCGGCAGCTGGCCCGGCTGACCCGCGTCGAGGACATCGCGGCGGCCCTGCCCGAAGGGGTCTCCTTCGACATGTCGACGTGCTCCGCCGATCAGCTCACCGCCGCCGTGGACGCGGTGCCGCACGCGTACGCGCCGGAGTGCCTGGCCGCGTGCGAGCTGGCGTTCCACTGCCGCGGCCGGGCCCGCGCCGCGGGCGCCGTGGAGGCGCTCGGCCGCTCCGTACGGGGCGAGCTGGGCGGGCTGACGACCGTCGGGGACGTCCTCGCGGCGGCGCGCGGCGAGGCGGGCGACCCCCGCGACCCGGCCGTGGCGGCGCTGCGGCGGGCGGCCGCGCTGCGGGCCGAGTCGCTGGAGGGGGCGGGCGCGTGTCGCTGATCTCCACGCTCGCCCGGCTGGAGGCCGTCGAGTGCGGGCGCGCCCGGCCGCTGGCCACGGTGCGCCACCGGCACCTGTCGGAGCGGCCCCTCGTCCTCGTCCCGCTGACGACCGCCGGTGAGGCGGGTGCGCCGCTGGGGGCGCTGGTGGGCACGGACCGGGAGGAGCCGCGGCTGCTGGTCGTGCCGCAGCCGCGCGACCGGGACCTGCGCTTCGCGTTCCTGGCGGACCTGGCCGAGGCGGTCCTGCCGTACGTCGACGGGTACGCGGACGACGTCGAGGCCGCCGAGCGCAGCCAGACGGATCCGGAGACCGGCAAGAAGGTCAAGGTCGAGGTGGAGCTGTGCGCCGACGCGCCGCAGCTGATCGTGCCGAGCCGGGCGGGCGTCGAGTACGTGCGGCTGCTGGGCCGGTCGATGCGGTTCCGGCGCACGGCCGAGCAGGACCCGGAGACGCCGTTCCCGGCGCCGCCGCGGGTGCCGCTGCTGGGGCGGTGGCTGACGCACTACGGGGAGCGGGCGCGGGTGCCCGGCTCGTCGCTGCTGCTGGCGGCGACGGACCTGCTGAACCGCCACTGGGCGACGGGCCAGTCGTCGCTGGAGGACCAGCACCTGGGGGCGCTGCTCGCCTGGATCGACGCGCCCGACGCGGCGGTCACCCCGGTGGCGCCGGGGGGCGGGTCCGGGGCGGAGGCGGCGCTCCGGGCCGAGCTGGGGCGCGACCGGGACGGGCAGCTGCTGTGCCCGCCGGCCGGCCCGGCGACCGACCCCGCCTTCGACAACCGGCTCCTCGCCCCCGCGATCGAGCGGTACGACCGCGCCCGGCAGGCCCTGGCGTCCGCCGAGGACGGGGAGGCGGCCGACGAGCGGCTGGGGGACCTGCACCGCGCCGAACGCGAGGTCAGGCGGCTGGTCCTCTCCCAGCTGCGGCCCACGTGGCACGCCGTGTGGCGGGCGCTGGACCTGGCGCGGGAGCTGCCGCCGGGGGCGCGCGTGACCGACCGGTGGACCCGCGACCGCTGGTCGTTCACCGGCCACCGCGACCGGGTACGGGCGGGCGAACCGCCGCAGCCGCGCCGGGACGACGCCGTCACGGCGGCGAACAAGCTCGCCGCGCGGGAGAGCGCCCAGACGCAGCTGGAGGCGCAGGAGGCGCTGGACGACCCGCTGGCGATGGCGGGGCGGCGGCTCGCCGGCGAGGCGTTCCTCGCCGAGGTGGTCGACGTGACGATGGCCTGGACGGAGTCGAAGCGGCCCTCCCCTCGCCCGTTGCTGACGGTGCGCACGGACGACGCCCCGCACCTCGGTGAGCGGGTGAAGGCGTACCGGTCGCTGGACGGCCGGCCGCAGGCCGCGGAGTTCGTCCGGTACGAGGAGGACGGGTCGCTGGTGCTGCGGCTGCTCGACCGGATGGGCCGCGGCAGGGACCCGGCCGAGGGCTCGGTGCCCGAGAAGGGCGACCGGCTGGTGTGGACGCTGTTCGAGCACGAGCCGCGGGTGGGTGCGAAGCTGCCGGACCCGGAGGAGACGCCGTGGACCCACGGCGGGCCCCCGCGCTCCGACACCGCCGAGAGCCCCGATCCCGTGACGCCGGAGGACCTGCTGTGACGTCCGTTCCGTTCGATCCCGCCGCCGAGGCCGCCCGGGCCACCCGGGAGATCCTCGACGACACGCTGCACGGCGACGCGCGGGGCGTCGTCGTGGACTCGCCGCCGGGCGCCGGCAAGTCCACGCTCGTGGTGCGCGCCGCGCTGGAGCTCGCGGCGGCCGGGCGGCCGCTCATGGTGGTCGCGCAGACCAACGCCCAGGTCGACGACCTGGTGCTGCGGCTCGCCGAGAAGGACCCCGAACTGCCGGTGGGGCGGCTCCACAGCAACGACTCCGACCCGTACGACAAGGCGCTCGACGACCTCGGCAACGTCCGGAAGTCGGCCAAGGCGGCGGACCTGACGGGGCTGGACGTGGTCATCTCCACGGCCGCGAAGTGGGCGCACGTGCAGGGCGCCGAGCCGTGGGGGCACGCCATCGTCGACGAGGCGTACCAGATGCGGTCGGACGCGCTGCTCGCCGTGGCCGGCCTCTTCGAGCGGGCGCTGTTCGTGGGCGACCCCGGCCAGCTCGACCCGTTCTCGGTGGTGGGCGCCGACCAGTGGGCGGGCCTGTCGTACGACCCGTCGGCGAGCGCCGTGTCGACGCTGCTCGCGCACAACCCGCGGCTGCCGCAGCACCGGCTGCCGGTGTCGTGGCGGCTGCCGGCGTCGGCGGCGCCGCTGGTGTCGGACGCCTTCTACCCGTACACGCCGTTCCGGGCGGGCACGGGCCCGGGCGACCGGCGCCTGTCCTTCGGCGTGCCGTCGGACGCGTCGGCCGCCGACCGCGTCCTGGACGAGGCGGCGGAGAGCGGCTGGGGCCTGCTGGAGCTGCCCGCCCGCCACACGCCGCGCACGGACCCGGAGGCGGTCCGGGCCTGCGCCCTGGTGGTGCGCCGCCTGCTGGACCGGGGGGCGGTCGCCGTCAGCGAGCGGTCCGACGGCCCCGTGCCCGTCACCGCGGACCGCGTCGCGGTCGGCACCGCCCACCGCGACCAGGCGGCGGCCGTCCGCGCGGCGCTGGCCGACCTCGGCGTGCGGGGCGTGACGGTGGACACGGCGAACCGGCTCCAGGGGCGTGAGTACGACGTGACGGTCGTCCTCCACCCGCTGTCCGGCCGGCCGGACGCCACCGCCTTCCACCTGGAGACCGGCCGCCTGTGCGTCCTGGCCTCCCGGCACCGGCACGCGTGCGTCGTGGTCTGCCGCGAGGGCGTGGCGGACCTCCTGGACGAGCACCCGTCGACGGAGCCGGTCCAGCTGGGCGTCACGGTCAAGTTCCCGGACGGCTGGGAGGCCAACCACGCGGTCCTCTCGCACCTCGCCGAGCACCGCGTCCGCCACCGCCCCTGACCCCGCGGGTCGGTCCCGGCCCGGCGCCGCCCGGAGCGGGGGAACGGGCTCCGGGTCGGGCGCCGGGCGCGGAGCCCGCGGGTCGGGGGCCGGGCGGAGCCGGGAGCGGCCTCGGTCCGGACCCGGGGGCGGGCCTCGGGCGGAGGCGGGGGACGTGGTCTTGTGGGAGGCGGGACAATGGTCGGTGGCCGTCGGTACGGCCGGGACGACCGGACGGCTGCGCACACACGGCAGCTCATGACACGACACGGCAGCGCACGGCACGGCACGGCACGGCAGCAGCGATGGGAGTTCACCGATGGCGGAGACCGAGCGGAGCGAGCAGCAGCGGCGGTTCAAACCGGCGCCCCTGCTCTTCGAGCCTGCGGAGGCCGCCGCGGACCCGGAGCACTTCTTCGACCTGGAGTCCATCGAGGACCCGCGCGAGCTGCTCTCCCGGTCCACGGAGCTCACGCTGGCCTTCCGCGCGGCGGCCGACCGGGCGGTGGAGTACCAGGCGATGGCGGCGGCGCAGCTCGCCGACCCCCGCCGGTTCGACCGGCTGACCACGGCGGACATCGCCCACCGCGCCGAGTGGACCGAGGACTACGCGAAGAAGATGGTCGAGTTCGGCCGGGACCTGCTGCGCGGCGGCGGCCGGACCGGCGAGGACTGAGCCGCACGGGCACGCCCTGGGCATATGCCGAGGGGGAAAGATACCCCTCCCGCTCCCCGGTTGTCCCCATTTCCGGGAACTCAGCGAGATCGCTTCGTCACCTTCGGTAGACCGGTGGTCATGAGGACCTGGTTGCGAGACGAGACCCCGCTGAGCCCCGTCCACGGCGACGCCGACGAGCGCCGCGCCGACGTCCTCCCGCACCCCGGGGGCGACGGGCCGCACCACGCCACGCGGATCACCGCGGACGGCGCGGAGTGGCTGGTGTCCGGCTCCTCGTACCCGGCCGCCACCCTCTCGCGGTGGGAGGCCCGTCCCACCGCCCCGGCGGTGCTGCCCTGCGGGTCCGTCTTCGACGTGGTGAACGTGCCCGCGGTCTTCGGGCGGCGCCTCCTGGACCGGCTGTGGGAGGAGGGCCCCGGCTCCGGCCCGGTCGCGGCGCACCACGGACGGATGCTGCTGTTCACCGCCCCCGGCACGAGCCAGCGGCTGCCCTCCCTGCTGGGCTGGGAGGAGTGGGGCGACGCGGTCCCGCCACTGCTCTGCCACGGTCTCGGCGACGCGGTCACCGTGCCCCCGCTCGTCCGGGGCGCGGGCGAGGGGCCCCGCTGGGTCGTCGCCCCCGACACCCGCCGCCCCTGGCTGCCGGGCCCCGATGTGGTCCTGTGGGCGTGCGTCCGCGTGGCCCGCGCCACGTCCGCCGGGGCCGTCCGCGTATCGATTTCGCCCGACCCGGAGCAGGATGCTAAGGTCTACGACGTCAGCAGGCGCCGCTAGCTCAGTTGGTTAGAGCAGCTGACTCTTAATCAGCGGGTCCGGGGTTCGAGTCCCTGGCGGCGCACAGACGGAAGAAGCCCCTCGCGGAAGCGGGGGGCTTCTTCGTGCGCCTTCCTCGTGGCTACGGCGTGATCCGGACGGTCCAGTCCCCCGCCGGGGTCCGGGCCCCCACCTGTACGCGCACGCCCTCCCCCGGCACGGTGAACGACTCGCCCTCGCGGAGTGGCGCGTCCGCCAGCGGCGGGTACACCGAGCGGTCCCGGCACGCCGCGGTCAGCGGGTGCGCGTCGACCACCTCCACGGGTCCCGCGCCGGACTCGGCGCCGGCCCGCACCCGGTAGACGAGCACGCCCTCCGCGCAGGTGTCCCGGTCGTTGCCGACCGCGCCGCGCGCCTCGACGGCGAGCACGGTGTCGCGGCCCGTGCGCACCACCGCCAGCCGCGTCCCCGGCCCCGCACCGCGGGGCAGCACGCCGTCGGCCGCCGTACCCGCGCCTGTGCCCGTATCCGCACCGGGCCTCTCCGCCCCCGTACCCGGCGCGCCGGTGCCGACCGGAACGGAGCCGCCGCCCGCACCCGTCCCCTGCGCGCCGGTGCCGCCTGGGACCGCGCCGCCGCCCGGGACGGGAACGGCCGGGACCGCGCCGTCCGGGGCGGAGCCGCCCCCGTCCGCACCGCCCGGGACGGGAACGGCCGGATCCGCGCCGCCCCCGTCCGCGCCGTCCGGGTCCGTCCCGCCGGACAGTGGTCGCAGCGTCACCCACTGCGGGGCGCGCACGCAACGCACCTGGTGCTCGTCGAGCCACCCGAGCTTCCACTTGTGCCAGCCGAAGGGTTCGGGGGCCATGGCGAACTGGCTGCCCATGAGGTCCCAGTCGCCGACGTGCGTGTCCCAGTCGCCCTTGCCGTCCACCGGGCGGTTGTACAGGTCGGGCAGGTCGAAGACGTGGCCGGTCTCGTGGGCCAGGACGTTGCGGTCCGGCGGGTGCCGCTCGAAGACGGTGACGACCCGGTCGATGTCCGTGCCGTCCGCCCGCAGCGGGGTCCGCAGGTTGACGACCTTCGTCGCGTCCGAGTCGACGCCCGGCGCGTCCGGGTCCGCGACCAGGTAGACGATGTCGTACCGGGAGAAGTCCACCACCGGGTCCGCCACGGCCAGCGCGTCGCGCAGATAGGCGGCCCGCCGGTCCGGCGCCCAGTCGCGCCGCACGGCGTACGCCGTGGAGGGGCGCGGCATGCGCAGCCAGCCGTGCCGGGGCTCGGCGCGCAGCGCGAAGCGGCCGTACGAGGCGCGCGCGAAGAACTCGCTGGTACCGGGGAAGTGGTCCGCGGCGATCACCTCGGTGCCGTGCACGGGGGTCGCGTCGGGGAAGGAGAGGAAGACCATCACCGCGTCCAGCGCCCGGTCGGGCCGCGGGTAGGCGGTGTTCCAGGTGTCCAGCCCCAGGGAGTGGTGGGCCTCGGTACGGGGCAGGACGCACGGCCCCGTGGACGGGACGGCCGCCACCGGGCCGGCGGCGAGGCCGGTGGCGGCGATGGCGATCAGGGAGAACACACCGGCGGCCGTGGAGCGCAGGCTCGGCAGGTGCACTCCCCCGGGTGGCTGCGCGGGTGGCTGCTGACCCTGCACGTCGACCTCCGGGTGCGAGATGCGGAACGTCATCCCACCCTGTGACGGTTTGCCAGGTTTCGCCCTGTTCCGCTGCACCACTCGGGTGAGCAGCGACACTCCCGGACCACATCGGTCACTTCACTGACAGTCACAACCGGTCAGACCAGGACCGGGCGCCGCCAGACCCGTGCAGAAACGATCGGCCCTGTTCGGCAGGCGGACACGGGGGCCCCGACGACCCGGCGGTGGCGCTGGAACGGCCCAACGGCAGCCTCTATGATCGGCACACTTTCCTTGGCTGACCTCGCCCGACCACATCTGTACGTCACAACTGCCCTGCGGGAGCGAGCGGTGAGCGGAACTCCAGAAGGACCGGGACACACGGCAGTCGCGCAGCCCTGCACCACGCTCCGCGTGATCACGGAGGGTGACTGCGGGGCGGCGGGCGACTCCGGCATCCGCCGGTACGCGGCGCGGACCGAGCCGCCGCCCCGGTCCGGTCCCGTCCCGGCGGGCGAGCTGCGGGACGTCCACGCGGCGTTCAACGCCGCGCAGCTCGCCATGGCGGTCGTCGACCCCGACGGCCTCGTCCTCAACGCCAACGACGCGCTCGCCGCGCTCCTCGGCACGGACGCGGCGTCGCTGCGCGACCAGGTCGCCGCCGACCTCGTCGACCTGGCCGGCGACCCCCGTACCTGGCACGCCTACCGGGAGGTGCTGCGCGGCCACCGCTCGCGGTTCCGTTGCACGCGCCGGCTCAAGCATCCCGACGGGCGGTCCCTGTGGGCGGAGGTGACCGTCGCGCCGGTGCCCCGCGGCCACAACGTGCTGCTGTCCATCGCCGACATCAGCGACCGCCGCGAGCTCCAGGCCCGGCTGCGCCACCTCCAGATGCACGACCCGGTCACCCGCCTGCCCAACCGGACCCTGTTCTTCGAGCGCCTCACCTCCGCGCTGGAGAACTCCTCGTACGACGCCTACGAGTCGTACGGCCCCCACGGCGACGGCGGCACGGGCCGGATCGGCCTGTGCTACCTCGACCTCGACGGCTTCAAGGCCGTCAACGACACCCTCGGCCACCGCGTCGGCGACAGGCTCCTCGCCGCCGTGGCCACCCGCCTCACCGAGTGCGCCGACAACGACGGGCACGCCCGCGGCGGCGGCCACCTCGTGGCCCGCCTCGGCGGCGACGAGTTCGCCATCCTCGTCGAGGACTCCTCCGGGACCGACCAGCTCGCCGGGCTCGCCGGGGCCGTACTCGCCGCCGTGCAGCGGCCGTTCGACCTCGCGGGGCAGCGGTTGTCCGTCTCCGCCTCCATCGGCGTCGTCGAGCGGCTCGCGGCGGGCACCACGGTGAACGGCCTGATGCAGGCCGCCGACACGACGCTGTACTGGGCCAAGGCCGACGGCAAGGCCCGCTGGACGCTCTTCGATCCCGAGCGCAACGCCCACCGCATGACCCGGCAGGCGCTCAGCTCCACGCTCCGGCCGGCCGTGGAGCGGGGCGAGTTCGCCCTGGAGTACCAGCCGCTGGTGGGCATGGCCGACGGGACCGTGCGGGGCGTCGAGGCGCTGGTGCGCTGGCACCACCCGCGCTTCGGCGCGCTGGCGCCGAATCGGTTCGTCGGCATCGCCGAGGAGGACGGCTCGATCGTGCAGCTGGGCCGCTGGGTGCTGCGGACCGCGTGCCGGCAGGCCCGCCGGTGGCAGCTCGAACACCCCGGCGAGCGGCCCCTGTTCGTCAGCGTCAACGTCGCCGTGCGGCAGGTGTGGGACTCCGACCTCGTCACGGACGTCGCCGGGATCCTGGCCGAGACGGGGCTCCCCGCCCACCTGCTCCAGCTGGAGCTGACCGAGTCCGCGGTGATGGGCTCGGCCGGGCGCCCGCTCCAGGCCCTCCAGGCGCTCAGCGACATGGGCGTGCGGATCGCCATCGACGACTTCGGCACCGGGTACTCCAACCTCGCCTACCTGAGCCGGCTGCCCGTGTCCGTGCTGAAGCTCGACGGCTCGTTCGTCCGCGGCTTCCAGGACGAGGCCCACCCCAACCCGGCCGACGAGGTGATCGTCGAGACGATGGTGGACCTGGCGCACCGGCTGGGGCTGACCGTCACGGCCGAGTGCGTGGAGACGGCCGGGCAGGCGGCGCGATTGCGCCGGATCGGCTGCGACACCGGGCAGGGCTGGTTGTACTCCCGGGCGGTGGCCCCGGAGCGGATCGCCGACATGATCCGCGTGGGCGCGAAGGTCGCCTGAGCCGGCCGGCCGGGCGGAGCACCGGCCCGGGCGCGGGCGGAGCACCGGCCGGGCGCGGGCGGGCGCGGCGGGCACGGGACCCGGCGGGCGCGTCATGGGAACCGCCCCTGACCGGGAGGCCGCGGCTCTCCGGTCAGGGGCGGTGGTGTGGGGGGTGGGTTCCGGGGTCGGTCCGGGTACGGCGCTCAGCAGGCGCCGAGGTCCTGCCAGACGCCCCACTCGCCGGTGGTGCCGGGCTCCTCGCCCCGTGTCCACCACTTGGCCTTCCAGGTGCGTCCCTGGTGGGAGACCTGCGCGCCACCGGCGTACGAAGCCACCCGGTCCCAGGCCCCGGCCGTGCAGCCGGCCGGGCCGGTGGGCGTCGGGGTCGGAGTCGGCGTCGGAGTCGGCGTCGGCGTCGGCGTCGGCGTCGGGGTGGGCGTCGGGGTGGGCGTCGGGTCCGGGGTTTGCGGGGTGCCGCCGACGGCCGCCGCGATCTCGTTGAGCAGCGTCGTACCGGCGTCCAGCCCGAGCAGCGAGTACATCATCGCGCCCGCCAGGCCCCGGCTGCGGCCGTACTCGGCGCGCGCCTGGACGGCCCGCTTGTCGAGGCCGGTGAAGAACTCGCCGTCCTTGTAGAAGTAGCTGGCCTTCGCCCGGTCGTCCCAGAACGTGGTCGCCGGGTTGTCGACGATGCCACCGAGCTCCTTGTAGTGGGCGATGCCGGCCTGCTGGCTCACCGGGCGGGCGGCCGAGGCGCCGGTCGCGGGCTGGGCGAGGCCGTTGCTCCCCCCGGCGGGAACGCCCTTCCAGCCGCGGTAGTAGAACTCGTACCCGAGCGTCAGCTTGTTCGCCGGGAAGCCGCCCGCGATGCCGTAGGCGGGCTCGCCGTCGATCCAGGCGTCGATGGCGTTGTCGATCGAGTACTTCTCGGTGCCCGGCTTGATCGGGTCCGTCGGGTCGTCGGAGCCGGAGTACAGCGGGGACTGGTGGTACGTCGGCCCGTCGCCGTCCCAGGCGCCGTGCATGTCGTACGTCATGATGTTCGCGTAGTCGAGGTACGCGCCGATCTTGTCCGTCTCGATGTGCTTGATCTTGTCCTGACCGGCCGGGAGCGCCGCCGTCAGCAGGTACTTCCTGCCGCCGTGCGCGGCGCCGTACGCGTCGAGCTGCTTGCGGAACTCGGCGAGCAGCAGCGTGAAGTTCTGCTTGTCCTCCGGCCCGTGGTGGTTGCCGAGGTGGCCGTCGGGCGAACCGGGGTACTCCCAGTCGACGTCGATGCCGTCGAAGATCCCGGCCGCCGTGCCGGGGCCGCCGAAGCCGCCCTCGACGGGCAGGTCGCCCTGGATGTACTGCTTGATGCACGACGAGACGAGCTTCTTGCGGCTCGCGTCCGTCTTCGCGGCGTCGTGGAAGTACTTCGAGTAGGTCCAGCCGCCCAGCGAGATGTTGATCTTCAGGTGCGGGTACTTCGCCTTCAGCTCCTTGAACTGGTTGAAGACGCCCACGATCGGCTGGTCCCACTTGTCGGCGACGCCGTCCACGCTGTCGGCGGCCGCGAAGGAGCGCTGGTAGTCGGCGTACGAGTCGCCCGCGCCGTCACCGGCGTTGGGGTTGTTGTCGTCCCCCGCCGCCTTGTTGGCCATGAAGCAGGTGTGCTCGGTCGGGTGGATGTTGCCGAACGAGTAGTTGATGACGTCCAGTTTGGCGGCGATGCCCCGGGTGTCGAGGTGCTTGGGGTAGAAGGCGTTGCCGTAGACGCTCCACTGGTCGTAGTAGGCGATCTTCACGCCGCCGGGGGCGGCCGCGGGCGCGGTCTCCGCCGCGCGGGCGGTGTCGGGGCCGGCTACGGCGGCCAGCACGCCGGTGGCGGCGACGGCCAGGCCGGTGAGCGCGGCGAGCAGGGGTTTGCGGGCGTGCACGAGCGGCCTCCGAGGGGGGTGAAGCGCGGTACGCGGAGCTGAAGTCGAAGAATTGATAACCGCCGCGTGAACGCCCCGTCAATGGTCTGCACCAGAATGAGGACTAGACCAATTGTCGGGTAAAACCCCTCATCAGAAGCCGTGCGTGGGACGGAAGGACCGCTCGCCACCCCTGGTGACGAGCGGTTTAAGCCTCCCTTAGGAATCTTGTGCGCCGCTTCCCGAGGAGGAACCACCGGCCGGCATCCCGTACGCGTCCGCGATCATTTCGTACGAGCGCAGCCGCGCCTCACCACCGTGGACGCTCGCCGTGATCATCAGTTCGTCGGCGCCCGTCCGCTCGCGCAGGCCGTCCAGACCGGCGCGGACCGCGTCCGGCGTGCCGTGCACCACGTTGGCGAGCCAGCCGTCCACGAACTCCCGCTCCACCGCGCCGAACGGGTACGCCTCCGCCTCCTCGGGCGTCGGGACGAGCCCGGGCCGGCCGGTGCGCAGCCGCAGCATCGACAGCGCGCCGGTGAGCACCTGGCGCCGGGCCTCCCGCTCGTCGTCCGCGGCGAGGGCGGAGACGCCGATCAGCGCGTACGGCGCGTCGAGGACGGCGGAGGGCCGGAAGGAGTCCCGGTACAGCTCCAGCGCGGGGACCGTGTTGCGGGCGGAGAAGTGGTGGGCGAAGGCGAAGGGCAACCCGAGGGTGCCGGCCAGCCTGGCGCTGAAGCCGGACGAGCCGAGCAGCCACACCGGCGGGCGCCCCGTGGGGCCCTGCACCGGACCGGGCACGGCGTGGATCCTGGCGTACGGGTGCCCGTCGGGGAAGTCGTCGTCCAGGAACCGGACGAGCTCGGACAGCTGCTGCGGGAACTCGTCGGCGCCCTCGTCCAGCCGGTCGGCGCGGCGCAGCGCGGCGGCGGTGGCCCCGTCGGTCCCGGGCGCCCGGCCCAGCCCGAGGTCGACCCGGCCCGGGGCGAGCGCCTCCAGGGTGCCGAACTGCTCGGCCACCACGAGGGGGGCGTGGTTGGGCAGCATGACGCCGCCGGAGCCGAGGCGGATGCGGCGGGTGTGGGCGGCCAGGTGCGCCAGGATCACGGCCGGGGACGACGAGGCGACCCCGGGCATGGAGTGGTGCTCGGCGACCCAGTGGCGGTGGTAGCCCCGGTCCTCGGCGAGCCGCGCGAGCGCCACGCTGGTGGCCAGGGCGCGGGTGGCGGTCGACCCGGCCCCCACGGTGACCAGGTCCAGTACGGACAGCGGTACCGGGGCGGTGCCGCGCGCCGTCCCGCGCACCGCGTCCCCGGGCGCGGCCCCGCGCGCCGCCGTCTCCCCGGTCGCCGTCTCCCCGGTCGCCGTCTTCCGTGTCGCCTCGTCGTCGCTCACCGCTGGGTCCTCCTGCACATGACGTCGGTACGCCACGCACTAACAGGAGGGACCGTCCGGTTATTCCGGACCGGGTCGTACCGCGGGGGGCCGGACGCCCGGGACGCCGTACCGTCCGGCCCGGGCGCCCGGGGTCTCGGGCCGGCCCGCCCGGGGACCTCGCGGCCCCCGCGGCGCCGGTCGGCCCCGCGTGAGCGCCCGCCCCGGGCGGGGTGGCGCCGCGTCAGCCTGCCGGCTGCCCCGCGTCCCGCACGGCGCGCCGGGCGAACAGCGCGCCCAGCTCGTCGGCCCAGGCGCCGCGCCGCTCGGCGAGGCGGAGCCCCTCCCAGACCGTCACCTGCGTCCCGGTGAGCACCGGCTTGCCGACCGCCGCCTCGGCCGCCGCCACCTCCGCGACGCACGGCGTGGCCGTGTCCGGGACGAGCACGGCCTCGGCGAGCGGGTCGTCCGCGGCGCGCACCAGCTCGGGCAGCGGCGTCGTGGCGGAGCCCCCGCCCGAGCCGACCACCTCGACGCCCGCGGCACCCAGGAACCGGGCGAGGCCGTCGAGGGTGTCGCGCGGGTACGTGCCGGCCACGGCGACCCTCGTGGCGCCCAGCTCCTTCAGCGCGTGGGTGAAGCCGATCGCGGTGCTGGACGCGGGGACGCCGGCGCTCAGGGCGAGGGCCCGGGCCTGCTCGTGCGCGGCCTCCCAACCCGGCGCGAACGACGCCCCGGCGGCCGCCCACACCACGGCGTCCGCGCCCGCGAGGCGCAACCGCTCGCCCTCGGCGGCGAACGACACGGCGCCGGCGCCCGGCCCGCCGTACGCGACGGAATCGACGCGGATGTCGCCGCCGAGCAGCGTCTCGATGCGGCGGTAGTCGTCCTCGGGGGTCCCCTCCGGGAGGAGAAGTCCGACGGTGGTCATGCTGGCCTCCTGTCCTCGGCGCGATCACGCATACCCCGTCGGCGTCCGGGTAGCCGCGCGGCCATGGCTCGAACAGCTCGTCCAACAGAAAACAGATGGTCGGGGGCGGTGGGGCGCCGCTCGCTGCTCCTGGGTACGGCCGCGCTCGGCGCGACCGGCGCCCTGGCGGCCACGGGGTGCGCCCGGGTCCCGTCCGGGGACGCCCTGGCGCGGCTCAGGTCGCAGGGCACCGTACGGCTCGGCATCGCCGGCGAGGTGCCCTACGGGTACGTCGACGAGAACGGGGCCTTCACGGGCGAGGCGCCCGAACTCGCGCGTGTCGTCTTCCGGCGGCTCGGCGTCGACCGCGTCCAGCCCGTCGCCACCGACTTCGGCTCGCTCATCCCCGGCCTCAACTCCCAGCAGTTCGACGTCGTCTCCGCCGGGATGTACATCACCCCGGAGAGGTGCCGTCAGGTGCTCTTCTCCGATCCCGAGTACCAGATGCTCGACTCCTTCATCGTGCGCCGCGGCAACCCGCTCGGGTTGCGCTCCTACGCGGACGTGCTGCGCGAGGGGGCCCGCCTCGCCACCGGCACCGGATACGCCCAGGCCGGTCACGCCGTGGCCGCCGGGTACCCCGAGAAGCGGCTCGTCATTCTCCAGGACCAGGTCGCCGGTCTGAACGCCGTGGAGTCCGGCCGCGTGGACGCCTTCGCCGCGACCGCGCTCACCACCCGCCAGGTGGCGCGGGGCAGCAGCCGCGCCGAGAGCGTGCCGCCGTTCGCCGTGGTCGTGGACGGGGAGAAGCAGGTCGACGGCGGCGGCTTCGCGTTCCGCCGCACCGACCGCGTCCTGCGCGACGCCTTCAACGCCGAGATCCACCGCATGAAGAAGAGCGGCGAGCTCTACCGGATCCTGCGGCGCTTCGGCTTCACCCGCTCCGAGATGACCACCCTGACCGCCGAGGAGCTGTGCCGATGACCGCCGGACTCTGGCAGAACTGGGTGCTGCCCGGCATCTGGACCACCCTCCAGCTCCTCGTCTACGGCGCCGCGCTCGCCGCCGTCGTCGCCTTCACCGTCGGCACCGCCCGCACCCACCGCTCCCGGTCGGTCCGGTTCGTCGCCGCCGCGTACACGGAGGTCTTCCGCGGGGTCTCGGCGCTGGTGCTGATGTTCTGGCTCTTCTTCGTCGTGCCGCCGCTGGCCGGCTGGCAGTTGCTGCCCATGTGGGCGGCGGTGCTCGCGCTCGGCCTGTCGTACGGGGCGTACGGCGCCGAGGTCGTGCGCGGCGCCCTGAACGCGGTCCCCGCCGCGCAGCGGGAGGCGGCCGTCGCGCTGGGCTTCACGCCGTGGCAGCGGCTGCGCCTGGTGCTGCTGCCGCAGGCGCTCCCCGAGATGCTGCCGCCGCTGTGCAACCTGCTGATCGAACTGCTCAAGGGCACCGCGCTGGTGTCGCTCCTCGGCGTCGGCGACGTGTCGTTCGCGGCGTACCTGGTGCGCCTGGCCACGCAGGAGAGCGCGCAGGTCTACGGTGCCGTCCTCGTCGTGTACTTCGTCATCGCGATGGCCGTCATCCGCGCCATGAAGGCGCTGGAACGCCGCGCGAAGGCCCGCGTCGGGGCGGTGGTCCGGTGAAGTGGGACTGGTCCGCCGTGGCGGACTTCATGCCGCGCTTCGCGGACGGGCTGCTGGTCACCCTGCAGGTCCTCGTCCTCGGCTCGCTCATCGCCTTCTCGCTCGGACTGGTGTGGGCGGCCGGGCTCCGCTCACGCAAGCGGCTCGTGCGCTGGCCGGTGACCGCCGTCACGGAGTTCGTCCGCACGACGCCGCTGCTGGTGCAGCTGTTCTTCCTGTTCTTCGTGCTGCCCGAGGCCGGGGTGCGGTTCTCGGCGTTCGTCACCGGCACCCTCGCCATCGGGCTGCACTACTCGACGTACACCGCCCAGGTGTACCGGGCCGGCATCGACGCCGTACCGGCCGGGCAGTGGGAGGCGGCGACCGCGCTCAGCCTCCCCGCCCACCGGACCTGGTTCGCGGTGATCCTGCCGCAGGCGCTGCGCCGCGTGACGCCCGCGCTAGGCAACTACGTCGTCGCGATGCTGAAGGACACGCCGCTGCTCGCCGCGATCGGCGTGCTGGAGATGCTCCAGCAGGCCCGGCTGGAGAGCGCCGGCACCTTCCAGTACACCGAGCCGCTCACCGTCGTCGGTGTCGCCTTCGTCCTCGTCGCCTACCCGGCTTCCCTTCTCGTCCGAGCCCTGGAGCGCCGTCTTGTCCACTGAACTCATCCGCTTCTCCGGCGTCGGCAAGAGCTACGGCGGCAACACCGTCCTGCGGGACCTGTCCTTCTCGGTCGACGCCGGCCGGCACGTCACCCTCATCGGCCCGTCGGGGTCGGGCAAGACCACGATCCTGCGGATGCTGATGACGCTGGAGCGGCCCGACCGCGGCACGATCGACGTCGACGGCGACCGGCTCTTCCCGGCCGACGACAAGAGCCGCCGGGAGGTGCGCAAGCGCATCGGGATGGTCTTCCAGCAGTTCAACCTCTTCCCCCACATGACCGTGCTGCGCAACCTCACGGAGGCGCCGGTCCGCGTGCTCGGCCTCGGCCGCGAGGAGGCCGAGGAGCGCGCCCGGGACCTGCTCGAACTGGTGGGCCTCGCCGACCGGGCGGACGCCCGCCCCGGCACCCTCTCCGGCGGCCAGCAGCAGCGGGTGGCCATCGCCCGCGCCCTGGCGATGCGGCCGAAGGTGCTGCTCCTGGACGAGGTGACGTCGGCGCTCGACCCCGAGTCCGTGGCGGGCGTGCTGGACCTGCTGCGGGACATCGCGCGGAGCACCGACATCACGATGGTGTGCGTCACGCATGAGATGAATTTCGCCAGGGACATCTCGGACGAGGTGCTCATGTTCGACGCGGGAAGGGTGATCGAATCCGGTTCTCCGGAGAGGATCCTGTCCGATCCGGAGCACGCACGGACCCGCGAGTTCCTCGGCGCGGTGCTCTGACGACCCCCGCGACCGGCCCGTTCGGCCCCTGGCATGTGCCAGGGGCCGAACGGGCCGGCGCGGGCGCCCGTGGCGCGGCCGGTTCTCGTCAACAGGTGGCCCGTAACCGGCCCTTGGCGGTTATCGTGGTACGGAAGCTTGCGGTCACAACCTGGTAGGGGGAAACCGTGGCGCTGAAGCCTGAGCCGACCACGCCGTTCCACTCGGTGCAGTACGCCCTGCGCGTGCTCGAAACGGTGTCCCGGCACGGCGGCGGGGTCACCGACGTCCAGATCGCGCGCGAGACCGGGCTGCCCACGGCGCACCTCACCCCGCTGCTGCGGATGCTGCGCCGCGAGGGATACGTGGAGCAGGTCGCCGACGGCGCGTACATCGTGGGGGACTCGCTCGTCCTGCTGGGCTCGGGCGTCACGCGCCGCGAGGCCCTGGAGGCCAAGCTGCAGGAGACCCTCACGGAGCTGCGCGACTCGGTCGGCGCCGCCGTCTACATCAGCCGGTACATCGACGGCGAGGTCAAGATCACGCAGATGGCGGACGGCCCGCACACCCCGAAGGTCAACGAGTGGGTGGACTTCCGCTCCGCCGCGCACGCCAGCGCGGTGGGCAAGTGCCTGCTGACCCAGCTCGACCAGAACGGCCGGCGCGACCACCTCTCCCGCCACAAGATCGCCCGGCTGACGTCGCGGACGATCACGAGCGAGCGGGTGCTCTTCTCCAAGCTGGACAGCCAGCCGCCCACCGTCCCCGTCCTGGACCTCCAGGAGTACGCCGTGGGCACGGTCTGCGCGGCGGTCCCCCTGACGGCCGGGTCGTCGGTCGGCTGTCTCGCGCTGTCGCTCCCCATCGAGCACGCCCACCGCCTGCGCTCGGCGGCCGACACGCTCAACCGCAAGGCGGCACCGGTGGTGCTCTCGCTGGCGCTGTAGACGCGCCGGGGCGCCGCAGGCGTGCGGCGGGTTTCAGGCGCGCCGGGGCGCGCCCGCGGACGCGCGCCGCCCGCGGGGCAGCGGGCAGCGGGCAGCGGGCAGCGGGCAGCGGGCAGCGGGCAGCGGGCAGCGGGCAGCGGGCAGCGGGCAGCGGGCAGCGGGCAGCGGGCAGCGGAGGCCCAACGGCGGGGCGCCCCCTAAACCTCCCCGGCCCCCGATGTGAGCCGGATCACGGCCGCGCGGTCGGAAGCACCCCTCGGACCAGGTAGTATTTACTCCGTCAGCAGGCGCCGCTAGCTCAGTTGGTTAGAGCAGCTGACTCTTAATCAGCGGGTCCGGGGTTCGAGTCCCTGGCGGCGCACAGACACGGGAAGGCCCCTCGCGGAAGCGAGGGGCCTTCCCGCATGTCCGGCGCGTCCGCCCGTCCCGCCGGGTCAGGCGCCCTCGGTCCGGGCGCCGTGCCCCGTGTAGAAGGCGACGGCCAGGTCCTTCACCAGGGCCTTGCGCTCGTAGTCGTCCAACTCCATCAGGCCCCGTTCGGTCAGCCGGTGCACCATGTCGTCCACCGCGTCCACGACCGAGGTGAGGACCGCGTCCCGGTGCTCCGCGTCGATCGCCGCGATCCGGCGGCGGCGCATCGCGGACGCGATCTCCGGGGCGTACTCGATCCGCGTCGGCTGCGCCGAGAACACCTCCACGCCGACCGGGGCGCACTCGACGGACACCGTCCGCGTCAGCGCCTCCCCCACCGACTCGGCGTCCCGCAGCGTCGGCGTACCACCGCCCACCTGGAACGCGTCGGCCGGCAGCTGCGACACCACCCGCGCCAGCGCCGCCTCCACCTGGTCGCGCAGGTACTCCTCGTGGTCGGCGACCGCGAGCGCCGCCCGAGCCGTGTCACCGACCCGCCACACCACCAGGACCACCACCCGCAGGGCGGTGCCGTTCGCGTCGACCGCGGGCAGCGGCTCGCTGCGCCAGTGACGCAGCCGCACGTCGACGCGGCGACGCGCCAGCGCCGGGTTCAGCCACAGGAGGCCCGTACGGCGGACCGTGCCCCGGTAGTCACCGAACAGGGTGAGCACCCAGGCGTGCCCGACCCGGCCCCGCACCAGCCCGCCGAACGCGAACAGCGCCAGCAGCAGGCCGCACACCATCAGGGCGGACGGCCCCGCCGTCAACCCCGCCGGCGGCACGTCCGGCAGGCCGAACACCCGCCCCACCAGCTCCGGCAGGGCACCCGCCCACCACAGGGCCAGACCGCACGCGACCAGCGCCGCGGCCCCGGCGAGCACGCCCGCCCAGCCGGGCAGCACCGCCCCGGGCCGCTCGGCGAGCCGCGGCTCGGCGTCGGGTACGGGACGCGCACGGCGCCGGCCGACCGGCGTCACCGCAGCGTGCCGTCCCCCACGCCCGGGCCCGGCCGCCCGCGACGCCTCGGAGCGTCGCGGCGTGACACTCACGGCCGCGAGGGCGCCGGCCCGCACGGTGACGGCGGGATCCGACTCGGCCCCGCGCTCCTCGTGCGGCACGGCATCGGACCGGCGCGGATCACCGTCTTCCGGCCGCTGACCCCAGGAGGGGGCGGAGCCTACCCCGGAGTGCGCGCCGTACGGGGGCGGCTCGGCCGTCGCCCCGCCCCACGCCGGGGCGGCCCCGGCGGCGGCGGAGTCCCGGGCCCCGCCGGGGTGAGGCCCGAAGCCGGGCCCCTCCACGGGGCCCGGGACGTCCGGGGCATCCGGAGCGTCAGGGGCGTCCGGGGCGATCCGGACGGACGCACGGCTCTCGGCCCCGCCCTCCGAGGGGACGCGGGCGCCGCCCGCGGCGACTGCACCGGCGAGCGCCGCCGCGTCCGCGGACCGGTCACGGGTGGTCGCCGTCTCCCGGAAGGCCGGGACCTCGACCGCCGGGGCGACCTCCGGCACGTCTGCACTCCGCTCACGCCTGACGGGCGCCTCCGGGTCTTCCGGGGCGTCGACCCCACGGGTGAACGGCCAGGTGACGCCCTCCACAGCGGGCCGCCCCTCGGACACCCCCTCCGGCACGGCCACGCTCCTCGCCGCGCGGGCACTCGGGCCGGCGGGCGCCTCCGACGCGGAGGCGGGTCGGTCGTGGGGCGCTGTCGGGTCCCCGTCGGTCGGGGCCTGCGCCACGCGGGCGGGCGGGGCGGTCGCGGCATCCGCGACCGGACCACCGGTGGACACCCCCTCCGGCACGGCCACGCTCCTCGCCGCCCGGACACCCGGGCTGACGCGCGCCTCCGGCGGGGATGCGGGTCGGTCGTGGGGCGCTGTCGGGTCCCCGTCGGTCGGGGCCTGCGTCACGCGGGCGGGCACGGCGGGCGCGGCATCCGCGACCGGACCACCGGTGGACACCCCCTCCGGCACGGCCACGCTCCTCGCCGCCCGGACACCCGGGCCGGCGGGTGCCTCCGACGCGGAGGCGGGTCGGTCACCGGCGGTCGGCAGTTCCGCACCGGCCACACCCTTCGCCGCCCGGACACCCGGGCTGACGGGCGCCTCCGGCGGGGATGCGGGCCGGTCGTTCGGGGCCGGCGGGTCCCATCCGGTCGGGGCCTGCGCCTCACGGCCGTGTGGGGCGGTCTCCGGCACGGCGGCCGGGTCGCTGCCGGGTGCCATCGGCTCCCGGCTCGTCGCGGCCGATGCTGCCGGGGCCGCTGCCGGCTCGGCGGCGCCCGTCACGCCCTGCGGCGCCGGTGCCGGCGCCGGTGCCGGGGTGGGCGTCCAGCGGTCGGTGGGTGGCGTTGTCGCAGCCACGTCCTGCTCCTCCTGTGCCGCATGGGCGGTCGGGCCGACCGGGGGCGTCGGCGGTGCCGTGGGCCGCGGAGGCACGTTCGTGTGCGGGGCGGATGCCTCGACCGCATGGGGGAACCAGCCGGTCAGGGCGTCCGCCGGAGCCGGGTCCGCAGCCACTGCGCGCGGGCCGGCCACACCCGCCGCCGGCGGGGTGGAAGCGCCGGTGGGCGTTTCCGGCGCGGCTGCGGGCCGGTCGGCCGTCGGGGCCGCCGCTGCCGGGCGTCCGACCCGTACCGCCGCGCCTCCGCGCAGGGACTCCGCGGGAGTCCGCAAGGACGGGCCGCGCCCGGTCGGTGCCCCCGCGGGGCGCTCGTCGCGGACATCGCTCCTGGCTCGCTGCGCCGCTTCGGGGCCGGGCACCGCTTCGGGGCCGGGTGCCGCCGCCGGCGGGTGGCTGACGCGTACCCCCTCCGCGGACGGGTGCAGCGACTCCGCCGCTGCCCGCGGGGACGGGTCGCGCCGGGTGGGCGTACCCGCCGGGTCCTCGCCGCGTACGTCGTCCCCGCTCGCCGCCCGGGCGGTCGACGCGGCGGGCGCCTCCGGCACCGCTGCGGGCCGCTCGGGGGCCGGGGCCGCCGCTGCCGGGCTTCCGGCGCGTACCTCCGTACCCCCGCCCGGCGACTCCGCGGGCGTCCGCAGCGACGGGCCGCGCCCGGTCGGTGTACCCGTGGGACGCTCGCCGCGTGCGCCGTCACCCCTGCCGGGGGTGGAGCGGGCCGCGGACGGGCGGAGGAAGTCCGGCAGGCGTCGGGCCGTACGGGCGGGGCCGGGGGCCGGGGTGTCGCCGGGCGCCGGGCGGTTACGGTCCGGCCGCCGGAGCGGGGCCGTCGCGGGCGGCGCGGTCGGCGCCGGTCCGGCCGGGGTCTGCCCCGCAGGCGCAGGAGGCGCGCCCGGAGCAGGCGCCTGCTCCGGGCGGGCCGGGGTCGTCGCGGGGCGGGCCGGGGCCGACGCAGCAGGAGCCGGGGCCGGTTCCGGGCGGGTGGGGGCCGTGCCCCGGGGCCGGGACGCGGTCGGGGGCGGCGCGGGCGGGGACGCCGGCGGGGTCGTGGCCGCCGGCGGGGTCTGCGCCGTCCCGGCCGCCGGGCAGGCCGGTGTCGACGTCGGCCGCGCCGGGGGCGGGGCCGGGCGGGCCGCGCCGGCCGCCGGGGGCGGGGCCGGGCGGGTGTGCTGGGGGTGGGGCGTCGGGGTGAAGCGGGGTGGCCTGCGGGTCGTCGTCTCGGGGTTCAGCAGGTCCGGGAGGTACGGGTCCGGGGCCGCGGGGGGCGGGGCGTCGAGGAGCATCCGCGCGCCGTGGCCCAACAGGTCCGGTACGTCCGGCTCGGGCGGGGCCTGGTGCTCCGCGCGGAAGAACGGGTGGGCCGGGACGGGGCCGGTGGTGTCCGGGCCGCTCAGGGGGGCGCGGCGGGCCGGCGCGGGTCCGTCCGGGGGTGCCGCCGTGTCGGGTGCCTTCTCACGCTCGTGGTGCTCGGTCATCGGAAGAGCCGCCTCCATGTCTCCGGGCCCGGGTAGCCGTCGGCGGCGCCGCCGCGCCAGCCCTGGGCGCGCTGGAAGTCCTGGACGTTGCGCCGGTCGGCCTCGCTCCAGCGCGCGCCGGGGCCGTGGGTGTAGTGCTTGCCGTGGCCGCGCTTCACCAGCTGGCGGCCCAGCGTCTCGATGTGCTTGCCGGACCGGCCCGGGCGGAAGTGGGCGCGCCCGGGGTAGGGGGGCGCCGTCGCCCGGCCCCCGCCCGGTGGGATGTCCCGGCCGCGGCCCGTGGCGAGCAGGCGCCAGGTGTGGGGGCCGGGCAGGCCGTTCGCCTCGGCGCCCCGCCAGCCCTGCGCCAGCTGGAACGCGCGCGTCGCCCGCCGGTCGGCCTCGCCCCACCGGGGGCCGGGCCCGCCGGTGTAGAAGCGGGCGGCGCCGCGTGCGACGAGCATCCGGCCGAGCCGGGTGACGTGGTGGTTGTGGGCGCCCGGGCCGAAGTGGCCGGCGCCCGGGTAGGCGATCGCCGCGGGGGCGCCGCCGGCGGACGTGAGGCTCGCGGGCGTGACGCCGGACGCCGCGACGAGGCCCAGGTAGCGGTAGGCGACGTACCGATCGGAGTTGGTCCAGTACGCCAGCGGGGTCGCCTGGCGGCGGGTGTGCGGCTTGGTCTGCTCGTACGCGGTGTAGTGCGTCCGCTTGTGGTCGGTCCAGCCGCCGAAGAGCGTGACGTGCGAGCCCTTGGTCGGATTGTCGGGGTTGTGGAAGAGGAGCATGTCGCCCGGCTGGAGTTCCGCCCACGCGATCTTCTGGCCGAAGCGGTGGAGGCTGCCGGTCCACTCGTTGGCGGGCAGGTTCCACGCCATGGAGACGTAGCCGGAGCAGTCCTGCCGGTAGCCGTCCGTCCAGTACTTCTCCATGGAGTACGGGACCTTCGCCGTGACCCACCGCTTGGCCCGGTTGATGATGTCGGCTCGAGTGGACTCGGGGAGCTGCCGCACGGAGACGGGCCCGGTCGTCGGCCCCGCCAGCGGCCGGCCGTGCAGTCCGGCGGTGCCGCCCTGCGGGGTGTCGCCGTCCGCCGCGTGGCCCGCCGGGCCCGCGGGCAGCGCCGGGAGGAGCGGGTGGCCGGCGGGGTGGACCGCGCCGCCCGCCGTGGTGGCGCCGCCGCCGAGGACGGCCCCCGCGGCGGTGGCCAGCACGAGGGCGCGGCGGGCGCCGTGGGCGGCCGGGTGGCCCCCCGCGCGCACGGCCGGGCGGAGCGCGTGCTCCCGCCGCTGCCGGGCGCAGCCCGGGCAGGGGCAGTCGGCGGCGGGCGCGTATTCCTCGAAGACCGGGACGGTCATACGGTTCCCCTCCACACTGGGCAAGATCTCTCCGTACTGGTGCACACGCGCCAGCCTCCCAACTGTCCGGACGACTCGTATTTTGACGGTCAAAAGGGAAAAAACGACCATCCGACAGGCGCATCGGGGCGGAAAATTCTCGACCGGCACCCGGCGGGCGGTCGGGAGCACTCCGCGGCGTCGGGTAGAGTTGTGCAGGTCAGCAGGCGCCGCTAGCTCAGTTGGTTAGAGCAGCTGACTCTTAATCAGCGGGTCCGGGGTTCGAGTCCCTGGCGGCGCACGCAGGGTCGAGGCCCCCTCACTTCGAGTGAGGGGGCCTCGGTCGTTCCCCCACACGGCCCGCACGCGCCCTCGCACCCTCACCCGCCCGGGAATCGCACACACATCCGGGTATGCTGCTTTTTCACCCTTGCGGACACGAATGTGCTCGTCCACGCTGTGTTCCAGCCGTGACCCCCGCGGCTGACCTGAGGGGGGTGGCAGGTCACCGGCGCGTCCCGTCCGCCGTCCCGGCTCCCGGGCACGGGGGTGGCCGCGCCGTGACCGGTCAGCAGCGACGCGCGTGCGGGGGGATGGCCCATGACGTGGACGCCGACGGGCGCCCGGCAGGACGACGACGCGTCCCCGGCCCCGCCCCCGCGACCGCCCCGCGGGACGGTCCGCGCCCGCGACGCGCCCGGACCTCCGCCCCGGTACGACTACGAACACCACAGCCGGCTCGCCGGGCCCCTCACCCAGCCCGACCCGGCGGCGGGACCCCACCGGGTGCGCTACCGCCCGCTGCTCGCCGCGGAACCGCACCGCGTGCGCGCCGCGCTCCTGCTCTGCGCCGCCCCGCTGGTCTCGCTCGGGCTGTTCGGCTGGCTCGTGCAGCCCCGCCACTGGTCCGCCGGCGGACCGCGCGCCGCCGACGGGCGCCTGCTCGTCCTCGACCTCGTCATGCTCGCGTCGATCGGCCTGATCGAACTGTTCCGGACGCTGAACGTCCTGTCGATCGCCCACGCCACGCTCGTCGCCCGCGACCCCGTGCCCGTGGTGCCCGAGCCGGGCACCCGCGTCGCCTTCCTCACCTCCTTCGTCCCCGGCAAGGAACCCCTCGCCCTGGTGACCCGGACCCTGGAGGCCGCCGTACGGGTCCGGCACCGCGGCGTGGTGCACGTGTGGCTGCTCGACGAGGGCGACGACCCCGACGTCCGTCGGGTCTGCGCCCGGCTCGGCGTGCGCCACTTCTCCCGCCGGGGCGTCCCCCGCTGGAACCGGCCCGCCGGCCCGTACCGCGCCCGCACCAAGCACGGCAACTACAACGCCTGGCTGGAGGCGCACGGCGCCGGCTACGACCTCCTCGCCTGCGTCGACACCGATCACGTCCCGCTCCCCAACTACCTGGAACGGATGCTCGGCTACTTCCGCGACCCCGACGTCGCCTTCGTCGTCGGCCCGCAGGTCTACGGCAACTACGACGCCTTCGTCACCAAGGCCGCCGAGTCCCAGCAGTTCCTCTTCCACGCCCTCGTCCAGCGCGCCGGCAACCGCTACGGCGCCCCCATGTTCGTCGGCACCTCCAACGCCGTGCGCGTCAGCGCCCTGCGGCAGGTCGGCGGACTGTACGACTCGATCACCGAGGACATGGCGACCGGCTTCGAGATCCACCGCCACCGCAACCCCGCGACCGGCCGCCCCTGGCGGTCCGTCTACACCCCGGACGTGCTCGCCGTCGGCGAGGGCCCCACCTCGTGGACCGACTTCTTCACCCAGCAGCTGCGCTGGTCCCGCGGCACCTACGAGACGATCGCCCGCCAGTACCGCGCGGGCTGGGGGACGCTCCGGCCCGCCCGGCTCCTCCACTACACCGCGCTCATGGCCTTCTACCCGACGGCCGCCCTGAACTGGCTCCTCGCCGCCCTCAGCTGCGCCCTCTTCCTCGGCGCGGGCGCCTCCGGCGTACGGATCGACCCCGTCGTGTGGACCATGTTGTACGGCAACGCCTCCGCGCTCCAGCTCGGCCTGTACGTCTGGAACCGCCGCCACAACGTCTCCCCGCACGAACCGGAGGGGTCCGGCGGACTGGCCGGCATGGTCATGTCCGCGCTCTCCGCGCCCGTCTACGCCCGCTCGCTGGTCGACGCCGTGCTCCGCCGCCCCAGCACCTTCGTGGTGACCCCCAAGGGCGACTCCGCCAGCCCCGACACGCTCCTCGGCACCTTCCGCACCCACCTCTGCCACGCCCTGGTCTTCGGCGGCTGCCTCGCCGCCTCCACCGCCACCGGCCACCACCACCCCACGATGACCGCGTGGGCCGCGCTCGCCCTGGTCCTCTCGCTGGCCCCGGTCGCCGCCTGGCGCTGCTCCGCGCACGCCGCCCGCCGCGACCGGCGGCGCGCACGGCGCCGCGCGGCCCGCACCGCCGCACGCCCCGCCCCGCCGCCCCGGACGCGGCCCCGACCCCACCCCCACCCCCGGCCCCGGCTGCGGCCGGGGCCGGGCTGGGCGGTGGCCGGGGACGAGGGCCCCCACGCCGCCCGGGGAGGCCGCGACCGATGAGCGCCCCGCCCGTACGGCCCCACCACCGCAGGAACCGGGCGCGCCGGCTCCTCGCGGCGGCCGCCGTGACCGCCGCCGTCGCCGGGATCAACGGCCCCGCCCTCCACCGGTACGGCACCGAGCGGTACCAGGCGTACGCCGTCGACCGGCCCGCGTACAAGGCCGACCACGGCCACTGGGACCTCCTCGACGTCCCGGCCGGCGTCCGCGTCAACGCCATCCACGCCGCGCTCCTGCACACCGGCAAGGTCCTGCTGATCGCCGGCTCCGGCAACGACCGGCGGAACTTCGACGCGAAGCGGTTCGAGTCGCTCCTGTGGGACCCGCGCACCGGCCGCTTCCGCAAGGTCCCCACCCCGGCGGACATGTTCTGCTCCGGCCACACCCAGCTCCCCGGCGGCAGGCTGCTCGTCGCGGGCGGCACCAAGCGGTACGAGACGCTGGAGGGCGACGTCACCCGCGCCGGCGGCCTGATGATCGTCCACAACGAGGACCCGGACAAGCCGGTCACCCTGCCCGCGGGGACCCACTTCACCGGTCGGGCCACCGGCAGGACGTTCGTGTCGCGGGACCCGGTCCTCGTCGAGCGGGCCCGGAAGGTCTTCGACCGGCGCACCGGCCGGTTCCTGCGCACCGAGGCCGGGCTCGGCCGGATCTACGTCGAGGCCCGGCGGCCCGGCAAGCGGTACGCGACGGGCGCCGAGGACACCTACCGCGTCCACGGCCTCACCGGCGACGACGCCCGGAACGTCTACGGCACCGCCCAGAAGCTCGCCCTGGACAAGAAGGACTTCCAGGGGATCCGCGACGCCTTCGAGTTCGACCCGGTCGCCGAGCGGTACGTCCGGGTCGACCCGATGAACGAGGCCCGCTGGTACCCGACCCTCACCCCCCTCGCCGACGGCACGGTCCTCGCCGTATCGGGTCTCGACGCGATCGGGCAGGTCGTCCCGGGCAGGAACGAGGTCTACGACCCGGCCCGGCGGACGTGGACGTACACGCCGGCCGAGCGGCGCTTCCCCACCTACCCCGCGCTGTTCCTCCTCGACGACGGCAGGCTCTTCTACTCCGGGTCCAACGCCGGCTACGGGCCCGCCGACGTGGGCCGCACGCCCGGGGTGTGGGACGTCCGCGGCAACACCTTCCGCGAGGTGCCCGGACTGGGCGACCCGCACCTGATGGAGACCTCCGCCACCGTCATGCTGCCGCCGGCGCAGGACCAGCGCTTCCTCGTCGTCGGCGGCGGCGGGATCGGCGAGTCGCCCGAGTCCAGCGCCCGCTCCCGTCTCGTCGACCTGAAGGACCCCTCCCCCCGGTTCCGCGACGGCCCCACGCTGGAGCGGGGCACCCGCTACCCGAGCGCCTCCCTCCTCCCCGACGACACGGTGCTGGTGACCGGCGGCTCGGAGGACTACCGGGGGCGCGGCGCGTCCGACATCCTCCAGGCCCGCACCTACGACCCGCGGACCGGACGGTTCCGGCGGGTGGCCGACCCCCGCGTGGGCCGCAACTACCACTCCGGCTCGGTGCTGCTGCCCGACGGGCGCGTCATGGTCTTCGGCTCCGACCCGCTCTTCGCGGACCGTGACGGCACCCGGCCCGGCACGTTCGAACAGCGCGTCGAGGTGTACAGCCCGCCCTACCTCTTCCGGGGGCGGCGGCCGCAGCTGCTGTCCGCGCCGCGGCGGATCGTCCGCGGCGGCCACGCCGTGCTGCGCACCCCGGACGCGGAGCGGGTGCGGACCGCGCGGCTCATGCGCCCGAGCGCCGTCACGCACGTCACCGACGTCGACCAGCGGTCCGTCGCGCTGATGGTCGAGCGGACCGGCCCCGACGCCCTGCGGGTGACCGTGCCGGCCAACCGCGCCCTCGTCCCCTCCGGGTACTACATGCTGTTCGTCGCCGACGGGCGCGGCACACCGTCGGAGGCGGTGTGGGTGGAGGTGCCGTGAACGGCCCGGAGGACCGAGCGGGGCGGCGGGTGCGGTGGCGGGTGCCGCGGGCCGGGGGCGTCGCGGGGTCGGGGGCGTTTGTCGGGGCGGACGTCGCGGGGGCGGGGACGTTGTGGGACCCGGGCGTCGTAGGCCGGGCGACGGGTGCTGCGGGGCAGGCGTCGCGAGCGGGTCGCGATGGGTGCGGCGGGTGCGGCGGGGCGCGCGGCGGATCAGCGGGCGTTGCGGGCCAGTTCCAGGGCGTACGGCGCGAACCACTCGCCCGCCTGCGGGCCGCCCCGGCACGGGCCGTCCGACTCGCCCGGTCGCTTGACCCACAGGTGGGCGTCGACGAGCGGGTCCCCGGTCCGGGTGGTCGGCGGCTCCCCGAGGGCCCTGCCGGGCGGGTTGCACCAGTCGCCCGCCGGGTCGCCGCCGGCGTACGGGCCGTTGCCGTTGCGGCCGGTGTCGATGACGAAGTGCTTCCGACCGGTCAGCGCGGAGATCCGGCGCCCGTACGCGCGGGAGGCCGCCGTGGTGTGGAAGTTGGCGACGTTCACCGCGAAGCCGTCCGCGTCCGCGAGGCCGGCGCGCCCGAGCGGGCCGGGCAGCGCCTCGGGGCGGCTCCAGCCCGGATTGCCGGCGTCCAGGTAGACACGGGTGTGCGGGAGCCGTGCGAGCCGCCGCACCGCGCCGGCGAGGAGCGCGTACCGCTCCTCGTGGTACCGGCCCTCGGTGCAGCCGTCGACCAGGTGCATCACGGCGTCGGGCTCCAGGACGACCGTGGCGGGCCGGTCGCCGACGCCCCGGGCGACGGCCTCGATCCACGCCCGGTACGCCGCGCCGTCGGCGGCGCCGCCCGCGGAGTGCTGCCCGCAGTCGCGGTGCGGGATGTCGTAGAGGACGAGGAGGGGGTGGCGGTCGGCCCGGGCGGCGGCCGTGGTGACCCGGCGGGCCTCGCCCTCGGGGTCGTCGGTGCCGATCCACACGCCGGTCGGCCGGGAGGCGATCCGGTGGACGAGGGCGGCGGCGCGCGCGTCGCCGGCGCGGCGGTGGCCTGCCGCGCGGCGGGCCGCGTTGCCGTCGGGGTCGACCCAGAACCGGTCCGCCGTCCGGGCCGGCCGGTCCGGACCGGTACCCGGCCCCCCGTCGCGCCCGCCGTCCCCGCCGTCCCCGTCGGACGAGGTGCAGGCGGCCACGAGCAGGACCGCCACCGCCCCCACCGCGGCCACGCCCGCCCGGACGTAGCCGCCGCGACTGCCGTACATCGACTCCCCCTTGGGTGCGTCTGACGACCCGTTCGGCGGCCATCCTGGCACAGCGGGGGCGCCCCGGACCCCGCCGGTCGCGGCGCCCGCCGGGCGAGCCGCCGGAGAGCCGCGGGGCGGGCCGGCAGGGAGCCGCCGCGCGGGCTGACGGGGAAGGCCGCGCGGCCTGCCGGGGGTGGCCGGGCGGGCCTGCAGGGGGTCGCCCCGCGCGCCACAGGGAGCCGTAGGGCGAGCCGCCGAGGGGCGCGGGAGCCGGCCGCGCGGCCTGCGGGGGGCGACCGGGCAGGCCGGCAGCACACCGCCCGCACGCCGAAGGGGGACCGCCGCGCGGGCCGACCGGGGTTCGGGAGGCAGCCCGCGCGGCCTGCCGGGGGGCGGCGGGGCGGGCCGACAGGGAGCCGCCACCCCGCGCGCTGAGGGCGAACCGCCGCGCGGGCCGACCGGGGTTCGGGAGGCAGCCCGCGCGGCCTGCCGGGGGGCGACCGGGCAGGCCGACGGCGAACCGCCCGCACGCCGAAGGAGGACCGCCGCGCAGGTCCGCGGGCGGGAGGGGCGCGGGGGATCAGCGCACGGCCGTCAGGTACGCGGAGACCACGACGTTCGCCGTGTACGTCTGCGTCGCCCGGTCGAAGGTGCCGCCGCAGGTGATCAGGCGCAGCTCGGCCCGGGACGGGTCGCGGGGCCCGTACGCCTGGTGGGGGTCGAAGCCGTGCCGGGACAGCACGCGCACCTCCTCCACGGTGAACTCCGCGACGGAGCCGTCGGCGCGTCCGACGCGGACGAGGGCGCCGGGACGCACGGTGCGCAGGTGGTGGAAGACGGCCGGGCCGGTCTCGGTGTCGACGTGGCCGACGAGGAGCGCGGCGCCCCGCTCGCCGGGCCGGGTGCCGGCGGCGTACCAGCCGACCGTCCGCGGCATCTGGAAGGGCGGCGGCTCGACCGCCCCGGTCTCCTCCAGGCCGCGCGGGACGACCGGGGACTCCACGCCGAGCGACGGGACGTCCAGGCGGAGCGGCCGGGCCGGCCCGACCGGTTCGTGCGGGGGTGGCAGGGGGACGCCGCGGGGACGGCCCACGGCGGCCACGTCACCGGTGGTCGGGGCGGACAGACCGCCCTGGCCGGCGGTGACCTCCTTGCCCCACAGCCACATCAGGACCAGGACGAGCGCCCAGATCATGCCGACGAAGAGACGACCGCTGCCCGTACCGGAGGTCGCGCCGCCCGGCACGGTCAGTCCGTTCCGGGTTCGCTGCGCCGGCGCGTGGAGCGCACGGCGACGGCGACGGCGGCGACCGCGGCGAGCGCCAGGCCGACCAGGGTGTGACGGGTCCCGGGGCCCTGCTCGGCGACGCTCGGCGCGGCCGTGAGGGGCGCGGCCACGGCGCCGCCGCCCCCGGCGCGTACCGGGGCGTGGGGAGTGGCCGGTGGGTCCGGGGAGACGTGGACGCGGCCGGCGTCGCGGTGCTCGCGGCCGGCGCAGACGACGGTGAGGGGGTGGCTGCCGGCGGCGAGGCCGGAGCGGATGGTCGTGTCGCCGTACAGGGGGCCGCCGTCGCCCTTGCCGCCCCCGCGGTCGGCCGGACCCTCCGCGCCGCCCGTACCGCCCGTACCGCCCGTACCTCCGGGGCCACCCGTCCCCTCCATCCCGTCGGTGCCGCCCGCGCCCGTCCCGCCGAGGCCGCCGAGGCCGCCGGTGACGCCGGACAGCTCCGCGTCGGCGACGAAGGCCGGGGAGCGGACCGTGCCGCCCGGGCCTGCGCAGCCCTCGACGCGGAGGTCCACGTCGCCGCCGGGCGCCGTGGTCGCCGGGATGACCACGGCGGTGACGCGGGCACCGCCGTCGCCGGCCGGGTCGCCCGCGGGGGCGGCGGCGAGGGCGGTCGGAGCGGGGCCGGTGAGGGACAGGGCGACGACGAGGGCGGCGGCCGCCCCGGCCGCGGGACGGACTGCAACCAGTCGTGGACGCATCGTGAACCTCCTGGGGCAAGATTCACCCCGTTCGGCGCACCGCGCATCCGCAGCGGTCGCCCACCCGGGGCCTACCGGCCGGTAGACCCCCGGTGACCTGGGGGCTTGGCGCGCCGTGGGCTCAGACGCGTTCGACCAGATCGGCGATGGAGTCGACCACCGACGACGGTCGGAACGGGTAGCGGTCGATGTCCGCCGGGGTGGTGAGCCCGGTCAGGACGAGGAAGGTCTCCATGCCGGCCTCCAGGCCGGCGAGCACGTCGGTGTCCATCCGGTCGCCGATCATGGCGCTCGTCTCGGAGTGGGCGCCGATGGCGTTGAGGCCGGTGCGCATCATCAGCGGGTTCGGCTTGCCCGCGAAGTACGGCTCCTTGCCGGTCGCCTTGGTGATCAGCGCGGCGACGGAGCCGGTCGCGGGCAGCGGGCCCTCGGTCGACGGGCCGGTCTCGTCGGGGTTGGTGCAGATGAAGCGGGCACCGGCGTTGATCAACCGGATCGCCTTGGTGAGCGCCTCGAAACTGTAGGTGCGGGTCTCGCCGAGGACGACGTAGTCGGGGTCGTGGTCGGTGAGGACGTACCCGATGTCGTGCAGGGCGGTGGTCAGTCCGGCCTCGCCGATGACGTACGCGGTGCCGCCGGGGCGCTGGTCGTCGAGGAACTGCGCGGTGGCGAGCGCGGAGGTCCAGATGTTGCGGACCGGCACGTCCAGGCCCATGCGGTACAGCCGGGCGTGGAGGTCGCGGGCGGTGTAGATGGAGTTGTTGGTCAGGACGAGGAAGGGCCGCTCGGTGTCCCGCAGTTTCCTGATGAACGCGTCGGCACCGGGGATGGGGACGCCCTCGTGGATGAGGACGCCGTCCATGTCGGTCAGCCAGGATTCGATCGGCTTGCGCTCTGCCATGGGGCGGGACTCCTGCCGTACAGATACCGCGTGTGTGCTGGGGCGCCGCGACAGCGCTGTGGCGGCGCCCCCAGCGTAGTCACGATGTGCGGATCTCGACCCCGTCGACCACCCAGTACCAGTTGTTCGACCCGGTGTAGTGGAAGCGGAAGGAGACGGCGGAGGCCCCCGCGGGCACGTCGACGGTGAGCGCCTGCGGCTGGGCGACCGTGTCGGCGGTGTACGCGCGGACGAGGACGGGGGTGCCGCCGTTGAAGGAGGCGAGGACCTGCGCGGTCTGGCCGGCCTCCTGCCGGTAGTGGGTGGTGAAGCGGAGCGTGACCCGCCGCCGGCCGGTCACGTCGTACGCGGGGGTGACGAGCGTCGACTCGAACCGGCCCGAACTCGCCTTGTCGGCCCACTCGTCGGAGTCGGCGACGGCGAACACGCCCCGCGCGCGGACGTTCAGCTCCCGCCACTGGTCGCGCTGGGTGCGGGACCAGAAGTCGTCGGTGGCGAAGGTCCAGCCGCGCCACTCGGCGACGCCGCCGGTGCCCATGGCGCCGCCGACGACCGACCAGCCGCCGGGCGGGGTGTGCGTGTGGCCGAGGACCCCGGCCGGGATGCCCGTCTCGTCGACTCGGCCGGACAGGGAGCCGTACAGGGTGTCGAAGGGGTCGGTGGAGCGCTGCTGGATCGGGCGGCCGTCCAGCCCCCAGGACGGGTCGGGGGTGATGCCGAGCTGGTGGAAGACGGTCGCGGCGACGTCGACCAGCCGGGTGTCGTGCGGGCGCGCGCCCGCGGCGATGCCCGGCCCGGTGGCGAGGACGAAGGTGGACCGCTCGGGGATGGAACTGCCGCCGTGGCCGCCCGCGTCGAGGTGGCCGTGGTCGGTGCAGACGATGACGGTCCAGCGTTCGGCGGCCCGGGTGGGGCGGGCCTCGATCGCGGCGAGCATCCGGCCGAGCTGGGCGTCCTGCACGGCGAGGGCGTCGAGGTAGCGCTGCCCGGTGCCGTGGGAGTGCGCCACGACGTCGGTGTTGCCGAGGTAGACGAAGGCCACGTCGGGGTTCTGGTCGCGCAGGACGGAGACGCTGGTCGCGGTGATCGTCTCGTCGTGCCCGACGTAGCCGTCCCGGTCGCCGTCCAGGACGACCTTGGCGTCGGCGCCGGCCGTGACCGTGCCGTGGGTGTCGAGCGGCTTCCAGTCGACCGCGGCGTACAGGGACAGCTGGGGGCGGACCTGGTGGAGGCGGGCGAGGAAGCCGGGGTAGCGGCCGTGGTCACGGCCGACGAAGGAGTTGTCCCGGACGCCGTGCTTGTCGGGCCACACCCCGGTGGAGACCGTCGACCAGCCGGGGCCGGAGGAGGTCGCGGCCATGGGGTTGGCGTAGAGCAGCGACGTGCCGAACGTGCCGGCCGCGCGCATCGCCTTCAGGTGCGGGGCGGTCGCGGCGTCGATGCGGTCGTGGCGCAGTCCGTCCATGCCGACGACGAGCACCTTGTCGGCGCTCGTGCCGGCGGGCAGCTCGGGCGCGGCCACGGCCGCCGCCCGGGCGGGGACGGCGGCCGCGACGCCCCCACCGGCCGCACCGGCGGTGACGGCGAGGGCGGCGGACGCGGTGAGCACGGTACGGCGGGGTATGCCGGCGGTCGGCACGGTCTCCTCCAGGGGGTCGCGACGGTACGGGGGTGCGGGGTGGTGCTGCGGGTGCGGGGCGGGGGATGCGCGGTGGTGCCGGGTGGTGGTGCGGGGCCGGCCGGTGTGTCCGGCGGGCCGCGGAGCGTGCGGGTGCGGGCGGGGCGGCGTGCGGGTGCGGAGAGCGGCGTGGCGGCGTGCGGGTGCGGGTACGGAGAGCGGCGTGGCGACGTGCGGGTGCGGGTGTGGCGCGGGCCATGGTTGCGCCGGGAGGCCGCGGAGACCAGGTACGCGCGGTGAATTCCTGACGGACGATCAGCTTCCGCGCGATGGCCCCGCCCGCACGGAGCGCCCTGCGCACCCCCTGTCGACGGGGGACGGGAGGTCCGCCATCCCCGGCCTCGGCGGCGCCTCGCGAGGCGACCGGCCACTACGGCCGGCGAACTGCCGCCCACGGCGCACGACCTGCGGACCGGGCGGCCGGTCGGCGACGACGGCGGTCAACCGGTCCGTCAACCGGTCCGTCGATCGGTCGGTCGGTCGGTCGGCAACGAGGGCGGCCGGCCGGCGAGGGCGGCCGGCCGGCGACGGGGAAGGCCGGCGATGGCGGAGGCCGGTCCGCGACGACCGAACGGCCGGGGCGGCGCCGGGCCGGCGGGGCAGTGACGGTGCCGGGGCGGCGGCCGGTCAGCGGCGGTGGTGGCGGCGTGTGAGGTAGACGGCCGTCGCGCCGAGGGCCACGCAGGTGGCGGCCACCGCGGACAGGGGGACGACGTGCGCGGCGGCGCGGCGGCCGGTGCTGGCCAGTTCCTCCGGGAGGATGCCGGGCGGCCGTTCCGGGGCGACCAGGGCGAAGCGGTAGGACGGGGAGGCGCCCACCCAGTCGCCGTCGTCGCCCCTGCGCTGTACGACGGCGGCGTGCGCGGTCAGCTCGTCGAGGCGGGCGTCGGCGGCGAACGCGAGGTGGACCGGCACGCGGACGGTGCCGCCGGGCGGGACGGCGAAGCCGGCGAAGGCCCGGTCGGTGTCGTCGTCGAGGACGGCGACGATCTCGTCGTGGTCGGTGTGCTCGACCCGCACGGGGCGGGGGCGGCCGCCTGGCGCGGTGGAGAAGCCCAGTCGGACCTGCGCCGGGGTGAGCGTGCCGGACGTGTCGGCGACGACGATCACCGGGTGGATGTTGCGGCACGGGTGGCGCGTGGTGTTGGTGAGGTCGACGTACCAGGTGCTGGGCGCCGCGCCGGGGTGGTACGCGGCGGGGCCCGAGACGATGCGGGTACGGAGGGGGAAGTCGCGGGCGGCCGTGTCGCCGCAGCTCGGTTCGCGGCCGGCGACGGTCACGTCGCCCGGCGGGCGGCCGGTGACGGCGACGTCACGGGGCGACTGCGCCAGGGCGAGCGCGGGGCCCGCGACGACCGCCGCCGCGGAGACGGCCGCAGCCGTGGCGGCCAGGGCGGTGCGCAGTCGCATGGGAGGGCCTTTGCTGCTCGCCGACGGTCGTCCCCACAGGTCTCCCACCGCGTCCCCCGCGGCCCCCGCCCGTACGGCGGGAACCGCCCGAACAGCGCAACGGTCAGCGGCCGAACAGCGGGGCGAGGACCAGTTGGGCCGCGCCCTCGGCGACCAGGTGGGGCGTACCGGTGGCCAGGGCGACCGGTACGGGCGGCTCGCCCGCGCGGCGGGCGCGGTCGGCGAGGGCCGCGCCGACGCCGCGCAGGAAGGGCCTGGGCGCCGCCGCGACCACGCGGCCGCCGAGCAGGACGCGGTCGACGTCCAGCAGCCCGGCGAGGTTGGCGGCGCCCGCGCCGAGCACGCGCGCCGCCTCGTCGAGGTCACCGCGGGCGACGGCGGCCAGGCACAGCGCCTCCAGGCAGCCGCGCCCCCCGCACCCGCACACCGCGCCGTCGAGCTGCACCGTCTGGTGGCCGAACTCCCCGGCGCCCGTGCGCGCGCCCCGGTGGAGGACGCCACCGAGGACGAGCCCCGCGCCCAGCCCCGTACCGACGTGGAGGTACGCGAACGAGGCGGCCCCGTCCTCGGGCGGGGCGCTCGCGCCCCCGTCCCGTGCGGCGCCGGGCGCGACACCGGGCCCGCCGGGCGCGACACCGGGCCCTTCGAGTGCGGCGCCGACCCGGTCGGGCACGACGCCGACCCGGCCGGGGGCCTCGCCGACCCGGCCGGGGGCCCCGCCGACCCGGCCGGGGGCCTCGCCGGGCCGGCCCGGGGTCCCGCCGCGCCCGTCCGGGACGCCGTCCCCCACTTCCCCGTCGCCGTCCCCCGCCTCCCGGTCGTCGTCCGCCCGTAGGGCGAGGGCCAGGGCCGCGGCGTTCGTGTCCTTGTCGAGGGCCACCGGCACGTCCTGCCCCAGCCGCTCGGCGAGGGCACGGCGGGCCGTGTCGCGCAGCGGGAAGCCGTCCCACGCGGGGAAGCCGGTCACGCGGTGCGGCACCCCCGCGGTGTGGTCGAGCGGTCCGGGCATGGCGATACCCACGCCCGTCAGGGTGCCGTCCCGGCGCAGGGCGGCCACCTCCTCGACGGCCGCCGCGAGGACCGCCCCGGGGCCCTCGCCCAGGTCCAGGGGCCGGGTGCGCGCGGCGACGGTGGCGCCCGCCAGGTCGAGGAGGACGGCGGTCAGCTCGTCCCGGTCCAGGTGGAGGCCGACGGCGTGGGCGGCGTCGGGGACGAGCCGCAGCAGCGTGCGCGGCTTGCCGCCGGTGGGGGCGCCGCGCCCGGCGTCGGCGGCCATGCCCTCGTCCCGGAGCCGCGCGGTGATCTTGCTGACGGCCTGCGGGGTGAGCCCGGTGCGCTCGGCGAGCTCCAGGCGACTGACGCCGGCGGCGCCGGCCGCGCGCAGCAGGCCTAGGACGCGGGCGGTGTTGTGGCTGCGCAGGCCGGAGAGGTTCACCCGGCCATTCTGCGGGCCCGGGTTGCGGTAACGCAACAGTGTTGCTTAAGTGGCGGGCATGAGCACTCCACCTCCGCTGCGCGTCGGACTCGTCGGCTACGGCCTGGCGGGTTCCGTCTTCCACGCCCCGCTGATCGCCGCGACCGAGGGCCTGGTGCTCGACACGGTCGTCACCTCGAACGAGGAGCGGCGCCGGCAGGCCCGCGACACCTTCGCCGACGTCCGTCTCGCCGGGTCGCCCGACGAGCTGTGGGACCGGGCGGACGAGCTGGACCTGGTCGTCGTCGCGTCCCCGAACCGCACGCACGTCCCCCTCGCGACCGCCGCGCTGGAGGCGGGTCTGCCCGTCGTGGTCGACAAGCCCGTGGCCGGTACCGCGGCCGAGGCGCGTGACCTCGCGGCGCTCGCCGAGCGGCGCGGCCTGCTGCTCTCCGTCTTCCAGAACCGCCGGTGGGACGCCGACTTCCGCACGCTGCGCGCCCTGCTGGACGCCGGGGAGCTGGGCGAGGTCCAGCGCTTCGAGTCCCGCTTCGAGCGGTGGCGGCCGCAGCCGAAGGGCGGCTGGCGCGAGTCGGGCGCGCCGGAGGAGATCGGCGGCCTGCTGTACGACCTGGGCAGCCACGTCGTGGACCAGGCGCTGGTCCTGTTCGGTCCCGCGGTGCGGGTGTACGCGGAGGTGGACGTGCGGCGGCCGGGCGCGGAGGCGGACGACGACACGTTCGTGGCGGTCACGCACGCGAGCGGGGTCCGCTCGCACCTGTACGTCAGCGCGACGACCGCCCAGCTGGGCCCGCGCTTCCGGGTGCTGGGCTCCCGCGGCGGCTTCGTGAAGTACGGGCTCGACCCGCAGGAGGCGGCCCTGCGGGAGGGCGCGCGGCCGGTGGCCGGCGAGCCCTGGGGCGTGGAGCCCGAGGCGCTGTGGGGCCGGGTCGGCGCGGGCGAGTCGCCGCTGACGGGCGGCGGGCGGCCGGTGCCGACGCTGCCGGGCGACTACCCGGCGTACTACGCGGCGGTCGCCGCCGCGCTGCGGGACGGCACGCCCCCGCCGGTCACCGCCGGGGAGGCCGCGGCGGCGCTCGACGTCCTGGAGGCCGCGCGCCGCTCGGCCCGCGACGGCGTGGCGGTGGCGCTGTGACCGCCCCGACCGTCGCCGAACTGGTCGAACAGCAGGCCCGGCTGGCCCTCCCCCGCTTCACGCACGACGACGCGTGGCGGCTCGGCACGATCCTCGTCGACCTGGCCCGCGAGCGGAACGCCCCGGTCGCCGTCGACGTGCGGCGGGGCGCGCAGCAGCTCTTCCACGCCGCCCTGCCCGGGTCGAGCGCGGACAACGACGCCTGGATCGACCGCAAGCGCCGCGTCGTGGAGCGGTACGCGGAGAGCTCGCTGCTGGTCGGTACGCGCTTCCGCGCCAAGGGCGGGTCGTTCGACACGGACTCCCGCCTCGACCGCGACCGGTACGCGGCCCACGGCGGCTCCTTCCCGATCACCGTGGCGGGCGCCGGTGTCGTCGGTGCGGTCACCGTCTCCGGCCTGCCGCAACTGGAGGACCACGCGCTGGTGGTGGAGGCCCTCGAACGCCTCCTCGCCGGCGCCTGAGGGGCGCTCACGCCCCACCGGACCGGCGGGCCGCCCTCCCCCCGGGGGCGGCCCGCCCCGGCCGGCACCCGCCGCGCGACCCACCGTCACCTCCCGGCACGACGCCGGGTCACCTCCCGGAACGCACGCGGCGCGGCCCGCCGGCACGTCCCGGTACGGCCCCGGCCCCCCGGCGCGCGGTGGTGGCGGGCGGGCCGACGGGCCGGCCTGCGCGCGTCAGGCGTCCTTCAGCTCCTGCCGCTGCCGTCCGAGCCCGTCGATCTCCAGCTCCACCACGTCCCCGGCCCGCAGGTACGGCTTCGGCTCGGGCTGCCCCATGGCGACGCCCGCGGGCGTTCCGGTGGTGACGACGTCGCCCGGGCGGAGCGTCATGAAGTGGCTGACGTAGCGCACGACCTCCCCGACGGGGAAGATCTGGTCGGCGGTGCTGCCGTCCTGCCGCAGCACGCCGTTGACCCACAGCCGCAGCCGCAGGGCCTGCGGGTCGGGCACCTCGTCGGCGGTGACCAGCCAGGGGCCGAGCGGGTTGAACGTCTCGCAGTTCTTGCCCTTGTCCCACGTGCCGCCGCGTTCGATCTGGAACTCCCGCTCCGAGACGTCGTGGCCGACCGCGTACCCGGCGACGTGGGACAGCGCGTCCTTGGCCGACTCCAGGTAGCGGGCGGTGCGGCCGATGACCACGGCGAGCTCTACCTCCCAGTCCGTCTTGCGGCTCCCGCGCGGGACGAGGACGGTGTCGTACGGGCCGACGACGGTGTCGGCGGCCTTGAGGAAGACGACCGGCTCGGCGGGCGGCTCGGCGCCGGTCTCCCGGGCGTGGTCGAAGTAGTTCAGCCCGATGCACACGACCTTGCCGATCCGGGCGACCGGCGGCCCCACCCGCAGCCCGGTCGCGTCCAGGGCGGGCAGCACGCCCGCGCCCGCCGCGGCCCGCACCCGGTCCAGCGCGCCCGCGTCCGAGAGCAGGGCCCCGTCCACGTCCGCGACGAGCGCGGACAGGTCGCGCAGGGTGCCGTCCGGGTCGAGCAGGGCGGGCCGCTCGGCACCCGCCGGTCCGACACGCAGCAGCTTCATGGTCAGTCTCCCGGTGGTCGAGGGTGATCCCCGGCCGATGGGGTGCGGCCATCGTCAGGTTTGGCTGATCCTCCAAGAGACCGGACCACTCCGCAAGCCCGTGTTCACGTACTGGACCGGTCGCGCCCGCGCTCCGGCCGGTGGAGGACCGCCCGCTCGGCGGCGCTCCACGTCGTACTGGTCACGACGTACAGCGCCGCCGCCAGCGGGACGACGGCGACGGTCACGAGCGTCCCGAAGGACAGCAGCGGCGCCACCCGGGCCACCGCCGCCGCGCCGGGCAGCCCGGCGTCGGCCCCGGCGTCACCTCCGGCGGCGGCGAGCTGCGCCCTGGTCGTCCGGTACGTCCAGGTGGCGACGGCCGCGACGAGCGCGAAGAGCGCCAGGTAGACCAGCCCGGCCCTCCCGAACGCGCCGCCCTGCGCGAGGGCGTCGACCCACCGGCCGTCCAGCGGCGCCCCGAGGAAGGGGCCGCCGACCCGGCCGGGGCCGGAGAAGAGGTGGTAGAGCAGGAAGAACACGGGCAGCTGGAGGAGGCCGGGCAGGCACCCGGCGAGCGGGGACACCTTCTCCCGGGCGTGCAGCTCCAGCACGGCCCGCCGCAACCGCTCCGGGTCCCTCGCGTACCGCTTGCGCACCGCCGCGACCTGCGGCGCGAGCCGGGCGCGGGCCCGCTGCCCGCGCGCCGAGGCGAGCGCCATCGGCAGCAGGGCCGTGCGGACGAGGAGGGTGAGCAGGACGATCGCGGCGGGGGCCGTGACCAGCCCGGAGAACCACGCGAAAAATTCCGTGAAAGCAGACAAAGGGGACCCCTGGGTCGTCGTCATCCGTCGTTTCGTCGTACCGACGGGCAGGCCGGAGTGGTGCCGGGGCGGCCGGGGGCCCGGGTGCTTCGCACACCCGGGCGGCGCGGCGGGCCCGGTCGTCGTGCCGGGAGGACCGGCACGCGGCGCGGCGGGACGGGAGGACGTACGACGTACGGGGAGAGGTGGAGCGCGTCCCCGGTTACGCGTGCGCGACCGCCGCCGGACGGCGGTGGCCGGGCGCCCGGGGCCGCCGACGCCCGGAGGCGTCGGGGTCGCGCTGCGGGAGGAAGGCCGTGCGCCGGTCCCGCTCCCGCAGGGCGGTGCGCACCCGGGTGGGCGGCACGGCCGGCACGCTGCGGGCGGCGACGACGGCACACGCGACGAGCGCGGCCGCCACGAGGGCGACGGCCGGGAGCGACGGGCCGTCGGCCAGGAGGACGGCTGCGAGGAGGAGGGGCAGGAGCAGGCGCATGAGCGTTCCGTACACGCTGCCTCCTCTCGCCTGATCCGGCTCTTCTGCCCGTCACCGTACAGGAGTTCACCGGGCCGGCGGCAGGCCGCACGTGTCACGGAACCGTCCCGGAACCCCACCCCGCGCACCCCCCGCGACGGCGTCGCCGCCCGGTCCGCGCACAACCCCGCCGGAGCCGCGCCGTACGGCAGTACGGTGGTGACCATGCGCCTCGACACGCCTGCTGACCACACGAACGAAGCCGAGCGCCTGCTGCGCACCGCGGAGCAGTACCCCGGGGACCGCGAGCCGCTCCTCCTGAGGGCCGCCGCGCACCTGGAGCTGGCCGGCGACCGCGCCCGGGCGACGACGCTCTACGACACGCTGCTGTCCACTCCCCCGGCCCCGGAGGACCCGCACCTGGTGCGGGCGCTGAAGGCGGCGAACCTGTGGGAGTACGGGCACGAGGCGGAGGCCCGGGCGATCATCGCGGGCCTGCGGGCCACGGCGCCCGAGTCCCCGTCCGCCTGGGAGATCGTCGGGGAGGCGCTGGAGGCCCACGACGAACTGGAGGCGTCGGAGGAGACGTTCTCGACGGCGGTGAAGGCCCTGGTGCCGCTCCCCCACGAGCAGGAGGTGCCGTACGCGGCCGTGTCGCTGCTGGTCTCCCGCCACCGGGTGCGCCGCCTGCTGGCGCGCGAGCACGACGACTGGGACGTCCTGGCGGACCGGCTGCACACGGGCACCGTCCCGCTGGACGAGCTGCACGACCCGAAGCGCACGTGGGCGCTCGGCTCGTCGGACCCGGCCGAGCTCCAGGCGGAGATCACCCGGCTGCGCAGCGAGCTCGGCTCGTACCGCACGGCGCTGTCGCGGCCGTTCCCGGTCGCGGTGCTGCTGTGGCCGCGCGAGGAGCTGACCGAACTGCTCACCGCCTACCCGGAACTGGAGGCGGAGTACCCGACGTACGACGCGCACCTCACCGACCTGGAGGCGTCGCTGCGCGAGCTGGCCGCCGCGGGCACGCCGAACCTCGGCGTCGTCCGGGGCACGGTCCCGTCGTACGAGGCGTTCGCCGCGTCCGAGGGCGCGTCGCCGGCCGACGCCGACCTCCTCCCCCAGTACGCCACGACCCTGGCCGCCCGGGGCCGCGCGGTGCCGTGGCCCCCGCAGCGCACGGCCCCGTGCTGGTGCGGCTCGGGCGGCCCGTACGCAGACTGCCACGGCAAGGAACTGCCGTAGCGCGGCGCGGACGGGACGGCGGCCGGGCGGAAGCCGGGCGGGGCGGGTCCCGGACGAGGGCGGAGGCCGGCGGAGGCCGGGCGGGACGGGGCCGGGCGGGTCCCGGGCGAGGGCGGACGGCGGGACGGGGGCCGGGCGGAACGGGTTCCGCCGTTTCCGCCCGCCGTGCCTCTCCCGTGCACTAGTTTCACGGTGAACGACCGCCGGCCGGCCCGCCGGACCCCCCACACGCCCCGCGGTCCCGTGTGCGAGGGAGACGTGCGCCATGAGCAACCCGTACCAGCCTGCCCAGCAGCCCCGGCCGTTGCATGACCCGTCCGTCGCCCCCGCGCAGCCGAGGCCGCTGCACCGGATGAAGCGGGTGTGGGGCGGGGGGTTGCTCCTGCTGCTCATCGGCTCCGGCTGCGGCGCCGCCCTGGACGGCCCGGACGCCGCGAAGCCCACCGCCGGCCCCGCACCGGCCGCCACCGTGACGTCCACGGCCACCACCACGGTCACCGCGACGCCCGCCGCCCCCGCACCGGCGGCGACGGTCACCGCGGCTGCCACGGCCACGGCCACCGCGACGGTCACGGCGACGGCGACCGTCACCCGGCGGGCGGCCGCCGAGGAGGCGGGCGCCGACGACACGGGCGGCGACGGGTCGGCGTCCGGCGGCGGGAGCGCCGCGTACTACGGCAACTGCTCGGAGGCCCGCGCGGCCGGCGCGGCCCCCGTCCGCCGGGGCGACCCCGGTTACGGCCGGCACCTCGACCGCGACGGCGACGGCGTCGGCTGCGAGGGCTGAGGGACCGCGCCGCCCGCGGACGGCCGTGCGCGGCTCGGCCGGGGCGGCTCGGCTCGCGCGCGGCGGCCGTGCGCGGCTCGGCCGGGGCGGTTCAGAGGGGGTCCCCCGGCAGGTCGCGGTAGGCGGACCGGAGGGCGGCCACCACGGGGTGGCCGGTGGCGAGGGGGGTGCCGTCGACGGAGGCGACCTCACGGACGCCGACCGCCGCGTTGGAGACGAAGGCCGCCCGCATCCCGAGGGCCTCCGCCGGCGTGACCGGCGCCGTGGTGTGCGCGTGGAGGCCGCGCAGCAGCGCCATCGTGACGCCGGGCAGGGCCTCGCCCTCGGGCCAGACCACCCGGTCCGCCGCGTCGACGAAGCCGACGTTCCACGTGGGGCCCTCGGTCACGCGGCCGTCCCGGTCGGTGAAGAGCGCGTCGTCGGCCCCCTGGAGCTGGGCCGCGCGGCGGGCGTGGAGGACGCCGAAGAGGGCGACGTGCTTGACGGCCGGCCGGTCGCGCACGTGCGTCAGGGTCCGCAGCCGCAGCGGGGGCGGCCCGGGCGGGCCGGCCGGGCGGGTGGTGACCAGGACGCGCGGGGTGGCCGGGGCGGCGGGCCGGCCGAGGTCGAGCTCCGGGTCGTAGACCGTGACGCGTACGACGAGGGGGCCGCCCGGCGGCGCGGGCACCGCGCGGCGGACGAGGTCGCGCACCCGGTCGGTGTCGAGGTCCGTCCCGAAGACCGCCCGGCAGTCGCGGGCGAGGCGCTCCAGGTGCAGGGCGAGACCGCGGACGCGCCCGTCCTCGACGCGCAGGGTCGAGAAGTGGCCGTAGTTGGTCAGGGCGAGTGCCCTGAGCTGGTCGGCGCCGGCCGGGGTTCCGTCGAGTTCCGTCACAGGGCCAGTGTGTCCTCACGGGCCCGTGGGAGGGGAGCGCACGGCAGGCCCCCGACGGGGACGCGCCGTTCGGGCCGGCGGGTGGGGTGGACGCGTACGTACGCGTGGCTGCGGGGGTGCGCGGCGGAGGAGACCAGCACGTCGACCGTCTGCGGTACGTCCGGCGGCGCTGCGGGGGACCGCGCGCCGTACAGGGCGAGGGCGGCGGCGCCGGTGAGGAGCGCGTCGGGGCCGGCGTAGAGGAGGGCCGCGCGCAGCAACTGCCTGGGGGTGGGGGCGGTGCCGCGCAGGAGGACGACGCGGGGCAGCAACCGCCGCCAGGGACCGCCGGGCCGGCAGCGTTCGGTGACCACGTACGCGGCGCAGCCGATGGCCTGGAGCTGGTGGACGGTCGCGAGACCGTCCTGGGCGACGACGAGCGGATCGGCGGCACAGGCGGCGCAGGCAACACAGGCGGCGCAGGCAGCAGAGGCGGCGCAGGCAGCACAGGGGGCGGGGTCGGTGCGGACCGCAGCCCGACCGGCGGCGGGGGCCGGTACGACGGCGGGGGCCGGTACGGCGGCGTGGGCCCCGGGAGCCGCGGGCTCCGGCACGGCGGTGGGGGCGGGCGCGGGGCGGGGTGCGGTGGGTCCGGGCATGGGCATGGGCCAACACTCCCCACTCGCACCCCCCCTTACGCACCGCATCCGAACCGTCACGTTCCGGCAGTGAAGGGGTGGGGAGGGGAGGCGGGTTAGCCTCGGGGGCGTAGTCGATCAGTCAGGAGGGTTCGCGATGGCCAGGGTTCCGGTGGCGGCGGTTGCCGCGGGTGGGCTCGTCGGGGGTTACGGGGTCGCCCGGTGGACGGGCAGGCGGCCGCTCGGGGGCGTGGCGCTGGCCGCTGCCGGGGCGGTGGCCGGGCGCGAGTGGCGGCGGCGCAGCGGCACTCCGGCGGCGGCCGCGCTGGGCGCCGCGTACGTCGCCGCGTTCGCCGCGTCGCACCCGCTGGCGAAGAAGGTCGGGGCGTGGCCGGCGGTGTTCTCCGTGGCCGGCGGCATGGCGCTGGCCTCGTGGGCGGTGACGCGCCGCGAAAGGTGAGCGGCCGTTGAACACGGCGCGGGCCGGGTGCGTACTCATGGGCACCTCCCCGTAGTACCTGGGCGGGTGGCCGACCGGCAGGGGCCGGTCACCCGCCCAGGGAGTGGGAGACGGTGTGGATGACGAGCCCGGCCAGCGCCCCCACGACCGTGCCGTTGATGCGGATGAACTGGAGGTCCCGGCCGATGTGGGCCTCGATCTTCCGCGAGGTCTGGTCCGCGTCCCAGCTCGCCACCGTGTCGGTGATGAGCGAGGTGATCTCGGCGCGGTACGTCGTCACCACGTACGCGGCGGCGTCCTCCAGCCAGCCCTCGACCTTCCCCTGGAGCCGGGTGTCCGTCTTCAGCCGGACGCCGAGGGAGAGCAGCGACGCGCGGGCGCGCAGCCGCAGCTCGCTGTTCTCGTCCTCCGCCGCCGACATGATCATGGCGCGGATCGACGCCCACGCGGAGGCGATGACGTCCTGCACCTCGGGGCGGGCCAGCAGCTCCGACTTCAGCCGCTCGACGCGCGCCCGCGTGTCGGTGTCCGCCTGGAGGTCGCCGGCGAAGTCGGCGAGGAAGCGGTCGACCGCGCCGCGCGCCGGGTGGCCGGGCATGTCGCGCACCTCGGTGACGAACCGCAGGAGCTCCTTGTAGACCCGCTCGCCGACCTTCCGGTCGACGAAGCGCGGGGTCCAGCCGGGCGCCCCGCCCTGCACGGCGTCCATCACCGAGTCGCCGTGGGTGACCAGCCAGTCGTGGGCGCGGGCGCAGACCAGGTCGACCGCGCGGTGGTGCGCCCCGTCGGCGACGACGCGGTCCAGGGTCTTGCCGATGCCGGGCGCGATCTCGACGGCCTCCGCCCGCCGGGTGATCGCCTCCCCCACGACGGCCTGCACGTCGGCGTCCCGCAGGACGGTCAGCGCGCCGCGCAGTGCCGTGGCCAGCTCGGCCGTCACCCGGTCCACGTGCGCGGGCTCCGCCATCCACGTGCCGAGGCGGGCGGCGACGTCCAGCGCCCGCAGCCGGACGCGCACCACGTCGGCGGAGAGGAAGTTCTCCCCGACGAACGTGCCGAGGGACTCGCCCAGCTGGTCCTTCTTCGTCGGGATGATCGCCGTGTGGGGGATCGGCAGGCCCATCGGGCGGCGGAACAGCGCCGTGACCGCGAACCAGTCCGCGAGCGCGCCCACCATGCCCGCCTCGGCGGCCGCCGCGACGTACCCCGGCCAGCCCGTCACACCGGACGCCTCCGCCCAGGTCGCCAGGGCGTAGACCACCGCCACGAGGAGCAGCAGGGCCGTCGCCGCCGTCTTCATCCGGCGCACGCCGCGGCGCCGCTCCTCGTCCTCCGCCGTGTACGCGAAGCCCGCGGTGCCCGCCGTCCGCGCGGCCCCCGCCGTCGGTGTGCTCGTGCCGGTTCCGGTCATGCGCTCCGCCCTCGTCGCCGTCTCCTGTCCTCCAGGACCTACTCCCGGGGCGGGCCGCTGGTTCCAGGACCGGCCGTCTTCCCGACCGTTCGGGATCCATTTCACCTTCTCGCGGCACGCTTTCCCGCTACGCACCGGGACACCCCTAAGGCGTGCGGCGTTCGGCGTACATCTTCGCGATGACCGCCTCGATGTCCGGCTCCCGCACCGACAGGTCGACCAGCGGACAGGCGGCGGCGACCGCGGCGACGAGCGGCGCGGCCGACGCCGACGCGGGGAAGGCCAGCCACTGCCGCGGCCCCCGGACCCGGACGACCCGCGCACCGGCGACCTCCAGGGGCGGCAGCTCCCGCTCCAGGTCGACGACGAGGGTGCGCTCGCCCGCCCCGGCCGCGTACAGCTCCTCCACGGTGCCGTCGTGGACGAGCCGCCCGTGGTCGATGACCATCACCCGCCGGCACAGCTGCTCGATGTCGCCGAGGTCGTGCGTGGTGAGCAGGACCGTCGTGCCGCGGTCGGCGTTGAGGTCCCGCAGGAACGCGCGGACCTTCGCCTTCGACACGACGTCCAGGCCGATCGTCGGCTCGTCGAGGTAGAGGACGTCCGGGTCGTGCAGCAGCGCCGCCGCGATGTCGCCGCGCATCCGCTGGCCGAGCGAGAGCTGCCGGACGGGCACCTCCAGCAGGTCGCCCAGGTCGAGCAGTTCGACGCAGCGGTCGAGGTTCTCGCGGAACCGGGCGTCGGGGACCCGGTACAGACGGTGCACCAGCCGGTACGAGTCGCGCAGCGGCAGGTCCCACCACAGGCTGGTCCGCTGGCCGAAGACGACGCCGATCCGGCGGGCCAGGCGCGTCCGCTCCCGCGACGGGTCGATGCCGGCGACGCGCAGCCGGCCGGCGCTCGGCGTGAGGATGCCGGTGAGCATCTTCACGGTGGTGGACTTGCCGGCGCCGTTGGGGCCGATGTACCCGACCATCTCGCCGCGCGCCACGCGGAAGCCGATGCCGTCCACCGCCCTCACCTGGCGCCTCTCCCGACGCAGCAGGCCCGCCCTGCGCCGGACGTCGAAGACCTTCTCGACTCCGTCCAGCTCGATGAAGTCCGCTTCCGTGGTGCTCACGCCTCAGCTCCCCGTCGATCGGTACGAACGCAGACCGGCCCGCCAGGCCAGGCCCGACGCCGCCACGCACGCGGCGGCGACGAGCGGCGGGGCGAAGGCCGCCCACGACGGCAGGCCCGCCGGGGCGTCGCGCCCCAGCACGTACAGGGCCGGCACCCAGTTCACGAACGCCAGCGGCACGACGTAGACGACGCCGCGCACCAGGTCGCCGGCGAAGACGGACGGCGGGTACTGCAGGAGGGTGTTCCCGCCGTACGTGAAGGAGTTGGCGACCTCGGCGCCGTCCTGCGCCCAGAACTGGAACGCGGCCCCGGCCGTCATCAGCGAGCCGAAGATCAGGGCGCCCGTCAGGGTCATCAGCGGCACCATGGCCACCTTCAGCGGCGTCCACTCCACCCCGTCCAGCACCACCAGCGACCACACCAGCACCAGCAGCCCCTGGGTGACGCGGCCCAGCCGCCGCAGCGCGAACCGGTCCGCCGCCACCTGGGCCAGCACCGGCACCGGCCGCACCAGGAGCGTGTCGAGGGTGCCGTCCCGTACGCGCCGGCCGACCTTCCCCACCTGACCGATCGCCAGGTCCGCCAGGCCGAAGGCGGTGCCGGTCGTCCCGTAGAGGAACGCCACCTCGGCGAAGGAGAACCCGCCGAGTCCCCGCACGTGCGTGAACATCATCCAGATCACGACGAAGTCGAAGAAGTTCGCCACCGCGTTGGACAGCAGCGTCATCGCGAAGGAGAAGCGGTACGTCATCGTCGAGCGGATCCACATCACGGCGATCAGCCCGTACGCCCGCACGCCCCACGCGGCACGGCCCACCGGCCCACCGGGACCGTCAGCCACCCTGCACCACCACCCGGCGCGTCGCGACCTCCTGGAGCAGCCGGCCCGCCCCCAGCAGCACCAGCGCCCAGCCCGCCTGGAAGGCGTACGCCTCCAGCAGCCCCCAGCCGGTCCGCTTCTCCAGGAACACGTCGGCGGGGACCTGCAGCATCGACGCCCAGGGCAGCATCCGCGCGACCTCCCCCAACCCGCCGGGGAAGACCGTCAGCGGCAGCAGCATCCCCGAGAAGAACAGCCCCGACAACCACGCCACCTGCACCACCCCGGCACCGTCCATCAGCCAGAACACCGACAGCGCCACCAGGAACCAGACCGCGAAGCTCACCACGACCCCGAGCGCCACCGACACCAGGAACGCGGGCCAGGTGAGCGGGTGTTCGGGCAGGGCCACGTCGAACGCGCTCGCGCCCACCGCCATCGGCACCACCCCCCGCCCCAGCAGCTGGAACGCGGCGCGCCCCAGGTCGGCGGCGAGCCACCACGCCTGGAGGTCGGTGGGACGGTGGAGGTCCACGGCGATGTCGCCCGTCCTGATCCGCTCGATCAACTCGCCCTCGAAGCCGCCGCCCATGAGGGAGCACGCGGCGAGCAGCGCCTGTCCGAGCCAGACGTACGCGAGGGCCTCGGGCAGGTCGTAGCCGCCGAGCCGGGGGCGCTCCTCCCACAGGGCCGTGTAGGTGAACGCCAGGACGAAACCGAAGACGGTGTTGGTGAAGACCCCGGCGGCGGTGGCCAGCCGGTAGGTGGCGTGGCGCCGGAAACCGCCGCTCAGCACGGCCAGGTACAGCCGCATGACGCCGCCTCCGCCCTCTCCCGTCCCGCGCGGCCGACGCTCGGCCGAAGCGGGTGAGCGTAGCCAGTCGCCCGCGGGGGCCGCGACCGTTTTTTTCCGGCCGGAGGCCGCGCCGCGGGCGACGGCCGGCCCGCCCGGAGCGGCCGGTCGGGAGGGGCGGGCCCGGCCGGTCCGGCCGGGTCCGGTCGCCAGATCCACGGGAAGGGCGCCGGGCCGGTGCACTATGAGACAGGCGACAAACCGCCACATGTCGGACAGTCGGACAGTGACCGCGATCGTGACCGTGCCGGAGACCCATGAGCGACGACCCGCCGCAGCCCATCACCGGAGGCTGGGAACCCCGTGACCCCACCGTCCACACCCCCGGCGGCACACCCGCCCGACCGCCCCGCCGCGCCCGCCTCCGCATCCGCCGGCGCACCCGGCGCACCGGCTGGCGCAGGATCATCCCCACCCGGCGGACCGTCCTCGGCGGGTTCCTCCTCCTCGTCCTCCTCGCCACCGGCGGCCTCCTCGCCGGCTACCACCTGGTCGACGTCCCGCCCGCCAACGCCGCCGCGACCGCCCAGGCCAACGTCTACCTCTACGCCGACGGCACCCCCCTCGCCCAGGGCGGCCGCGTGAACCGCGAGAGCGTCCCCCTCGCCCGCGTCCCCCGCCCCCTGCGCCAGGCCGTCCTCGCCGCCGAGGACCGCGACTTCCACACCGAGCCCGGCGTCGACCCCGAGGCCCTCGTCCGCGCCGCCTGGAACACCGTCACCGGCAAGGGCACGCAGGGCGGATCGACCATCACCCAGCAGTACGTGAAGAACTACTACCTCGGCCAGGAGCGCACCCTCACCCGCAAGGTGAAGGAGTTCTTCATCGCCATCAAACTCGACCGCAGCCAGACCAAGGACCAGATCCTCGAGGGCTACCTCAACACCAGCTACTACGGACGCAACGCCTACGGCGCCCAGGCCGCCGCCCGCGCCTACTACGGCAAGGACGTCCAGGACCTCAGCACCTCCGAAGGCGCCTACCTCGCCTCCCTCCTCAACGCCCCCAGCGCCTACGACGTCGGAGCCCGCCCCACCAACCGCCCCCGCGCCCTCGCCCGCTGGAACTACGTCCTCGACGCCATGGTCCAGGAACGCTGGCTCACCGCGGCCGAACGCAAGGGCCTCGTCTTCCCCGCGGTCCTCCCCGCCCGTCCCACCGCCGGCCTGGCCGGCCAGCGCGGCTACGCCGTCCAGGCGGTCGACGCCTTCCTCGCCCGCAACGGCATCCTCAGCGAACACGCCATCGCCGCCGGCGGCTACCGCATCACCACGACCCTGGAGAAGGGCCGCATGGACGCCTTCGCCGACGCCGTACGCGAACAGGTGACCGACCGGCTCGACCCGGCCGCCAACCCCGCCGACCGGTACGTACGGGTCGGCGGCGCCTCCATCGAACCCGCCACCGGCCGCGTCGTCGCCCTCTACGGCGGCGTCGACTACACGCGGCAGTACGTCAACAACGCCACCCGCCGCGACTACCAGGTCGGCTCCACCTTCAAACCGTTCGTCCTGGCCTCCGCCGTGGCCCACGGCGCCACCACCCAGACCGGCGAACCCATCACCCCGAACACCGTCTACGACGGCAGCAACAAACGCCCCGTCGAAGGCTGGACCGGCGCCCTCTACGCCCCCGCCAACGAGGACGACGTCAACTACGGCGGCATCCCCCTGCGCACCGCCACCGACCGGTCCGTCAACGCCGTGTACGCGCAGCTCGCCGTCGACGTCGGACCGAAGAAGGTCAAGCGCACCGCCATCGCCCTCGGCCTGCCCGCCGACACCCCCGACCTCAACGCCTCCCCGTCGATCGCCCTGGGCCCCGCCACCGCCAGCGTCCTCGACATGGCGGAGGCGTACGCGACGCTCGCCAACCACGGCCGGCGCGGCCTGTACACCCTCGTCGACAAGGTCGAACGGATCGACCCCGCCGGCGACCAGCCCCTGCCCCTGCCCGCCGCCGGCGCCACCGTCCGCCAGGCCGTCAGCCGCGAGGCCGCCGACACCACCACGGCCGTGCTGCGCGGCGTCGTCGAGGGCGGCACCGGCACCGCCGCCCGCGCCGCGGGGCGCCCCGCCGCCGGCAAGACCGGCACCGCCGAGGACGACAAGGCCGCCTGGTTCGCCGGCTACACGCCCGACCTCGCCACCGTCGTCGCCCTCATGGGCCAGGATCCCGACACGGGAGCCCAGCGGCCGCTGTACGGGGCGCTCGGCCTCGACCGCGTCAACGGCGGCGGCCCGCCCGCGGAGATCTGGGCCCACTACACGGGGACCGCCCTGGAGGGCACACCGGTCCGCGACTTCGACCTGGAGGTCGCCGAAGGCGCCGACTTCCCGTTCGACGCACCCTGGGACACCGACCGGCCGCCCGGCTCGGAAGCCCCCTGGCAGGGGCCGCACGAGGAGGAGGTGTGGGCGCCGGACGGCGAACGGTACGCCGAGGGCGACCACGGCCCCGGCCGCGCCCCCGCCGCACGGCCGGAACAACCCCCCGGCCGGACCCAGACCCAGGCACGGAACCAGACCCAGGACCCGGCACAGGACCAGTCCGAGAACCAAGGGCAGGCACAGGACCCGGGACAGGGACAGGACCCGGGACAGGCGCAGGGACACGCCCAGGCATCGACCCGGGCGCAGGCGTCCGGCGGCGCACAGCGCCGCGGACGGGCGCCGGCCCCGGGGAACGGACCGGAACGGCAACCCCCCGCCCCCGTCCACCCCCCGGCACCGGGCCCGGGCGCGGCCGCCGCGGGCGGCACCGCCCGGACGGGGCCCGCGACCGGCCGTCAGTGACCCGACGTGGCCTTCAGCCCCACCACGGCCACCAGCAGCAGACAGACGAAGAAGATCCGGGCGGCGGTCGCGGGCTCGTCGAAGACGACCATCCCCAGCACCGCCGCACCGGCCGCGCCGATCCCGACCCACACCCCGTACGCCGTGCCGATCGGCAGCGTCCGGGCCGCCCGCGCCAGCAGCACCATGCTGGCGACGATCCCCAGACACGTCAGGACGCTCGGCCACAGACGCGTGAACCCGTCGGTGTACTTCATCCCCACCGACCAGCCGACCTCCAGCAGACCGGCGACGACGAGCAGGACCCAGGCCATGACGACACGCACCCTTCGAGACGAGAGCTACAGGCGGTGCGTCGTCTTTGCCTTCGGACCCGGTACGGCGCGTCTCGTCGGGTTCCCCCCAGGGTAACCGGCCCCGGCGGGACGGGCGGCGGGAGCCGGAACCCTCAGAGGTAGAGCCCCGTGGAGTCCTCCGACCCCTCGAAGCGGTCGGCGGCCACCGCGTGCAGGTCCCGCTCCCGCATCAGCACGTACGCCACGCCCCGCACCTCGACCTCGGCACGGTCCTCGGGGTCGTACAGGACGCGGTCGCCCACCTCGACGGTCCGGACGTTCTGACCGACCGCGACCACCTCGGCCCAGGCCAGCCGGCGGCCCACCGCCGCGGTCGCGGGGATGAGGATGCCGCCTCCCGAGCGCCGCTCGCCCTCGGGAACGTCGGACCGGACCAGCACCCGGTCGTGCAGCATCCGGATGGGCAACTTGTCGTGGGTGTTCTCGCTCACGCCACGAACTTACCCGGCCGCGCCGCGCACCGGCGCCGGAGGGGCCCCACCCGGCCGGGACACCGACCGCGAGCGACGCCCCGCACCCCGCCGGAACGCCGCGGGCCGACGGGGCGGCGGGGTGCGGCGGGCCGGCGGGGCGGGGCCGGCCGGCGGACTACTTCCGGCGCTTGCCGCGGCCCGACAGCGCGATCAGGCCGATGACACCGACGGCGAGCAGCGCCACCGGGATCACCCGTTCCAGGCGCGGACCGCCGTCCTCGGTCACCAGTCCCGCCTTGACGTCGGCCACCACCCGGTTCACGGCGACGTAGGCCCGGCCGGCCGTCTCGTCGACCGTGGACGCCACTTTCGCCTTCGCGTCGCCCATGATCGTCTTCGGGTGCATCCGTACGCCGATCTCGTCGAGCGTGACGGCGAGCTGCTCGCGCCGGCGGACGATGTCCGCCTCGATCTGCGCGGGGGTCCTGGCGTCCGACACCGAGCTGCCTCCGTAGGTGGTCGTGGATCTCCGGTCGTCCCGCACAGTTTGTCAGCTCCGCGGCCCGCAGGCTGTCACAGACCCCCATTAGGCTCGGTCCGGTACCACCACACCCCCGTGAGGAGCCACGACCATGAGCGAGCGACTGCAGCCCGGCGACACCGCCCCCGCCTTCACCCTGCCCGACGCGGACGGCAAGGAGGTCTCGCTCGCGGACCACAAGGGCCGCAAGGTCATCGTCTACTTCTACCCGGCGGCCCTCACCCCCGGCTGCACCAAGCAGGCGTGCGACTTCACCGACAACCTCGACGTCCTGGCCGACGCCGGGTACGACGTGATCGGCGTCTCGCCGGACAAGCCGGAGAAGCTGGCGAAGTTCCGGGAGAAGGAGGACCTGCGGGTCACGCTCGTCGGCGACCCGGAGAAGAAGGTCCTGGAGGCGTACGGCGCCTTCGGCGAGAAGAAGCTCTACGGCAAGACGGTGACGGGCGTCATCCGCTCCACCGTGATCGTCGACGCCGACGGCAAGGTCGAGCGCGCCCTGTACAACGTGAAGGCCACCGGCCACGTCGCGAAGATCATCAAGGACCTCGGCATCTGACCCCCGGCGCGGCCCCCTCGCACCCCACCCGAACGGCCCGCCCCGCCCCACCGGCGGCCCGGGCCGTTCCGCCCGCCGGACGTGACCACCGGACAAGCGTTTCGTTGACCCGTACGAGGCCACGAACGCACGGCCGGACGGGGAACCGGGAGGGGAGGACGCGATGTCGGTCAGCCCGTACACGAAGGAGCGCCTGGAGGAGGCCGCTCGGGGCGCGCGCTCGCTGTCGGAGGCGCTGGTGCGGCTGGGGGTGGATCCGGGGAGCCCGACACGGCGCTACCTCCGTGAGCGGATGAGGCGGCTCGGGGTGGACACGTCGCACTTCGAACGGGACGGGGTCACGTGGACCAGGGAGGTCCTCCAGGCAGCCGTCTCGGCATCGACCAACCGCTACGAGGTGCTGCGCCACCTCAAGCTGGACGCCGTCGGTGGGCACCACGCGCACATCGGCCGCCGCATCGCGGCGTACGGCATCGACACCTCCCACTTCCGCACGCCGACGGGACGCGGTCGGCCCCGGCGCGCCCTGACGCCGGAAGGGGTCCTCGTCGAGCAGCCGCCCGGTACGGCCAGGCGCGTCCCCGGCGAGCGACTGCGGTGGGCGTTGACGGCGCTCGGCGTGCCGGAGCGGTGCGCCCTGTGCGGGACGGGGCCGGTCTGGCGGGGCAACCGGCTGCCGCTGGAAGTCGACCACGTCGACGGCGACTGGCGTGACAACCGCATCGGGAACCTCCGCTTCCTCTGCCCCAACTGCCACTCCACGACCGACCGTTACCGCGGCCGCGGCAAGGGACGCGCCCGGGACGTCACGCCGTGAGCGGCGGCGTACGGTACACCCGCGAGCGGCTGGTGCTGGCGGCCGCGCACTGCTCCGACCTCGACGAGGTCATCGCGTTCCTCGGCACCCGCCCCTACGGCAAGCTGCGCAGGTACCTCACGCGGCGGTTCGCCCACTTCGGGATCGACGTCTCGCACTTCGGCGCCGGCGGCGGGCGGCCCCGGCCGACACCGGACGAGGTGCGCGCGGCGGTCGCCGACGCGGTCTCCGTCGCGGAGGTACTGCGCCGTCTCGACCGGCCCGACGGCAGCGCCCAGCGGGCGGCGCTCCGGCGGTGGCTCGCCGAGGACGGCCTCTCCACCGATCACCTCCTCGGACAGGCCCACGGACGCGGCCGACCGGGTACGACCCCCGCCCTGCGCCCCGAGGAGATCCTGGTCCGGCACCGCGGCGACCGCCGGACCAGGACGCATCTGCTGCGCCGCGCGCTCCGCGACGTCGGCGTGCCCGAGGAGTGCGCCGGGTGCGGGGTAGGCCCCCAGTGGTTGGGCAGGCCGATGACGCTGGAGGTCGACCACGTCAACGGGGACCGGAGCGACGACCGGCGGGAGAACCTGCGGCTGCTGTGCCCGAACTGCCATGCGAGCACCAGCACCTGGTGCCGAGGGGGAAAGGGGCGTACCCGGTAGACGGCGCCCGCTCCCCCGGTAGCATGGGCGGGCACGCGGCCGTTGCTGAATGGTATAAGCGGAGGTTTTAGGTGCCTCTGGGCGTGAGCCCATGTGGGTTCGACTCCCACCGGCCGCACAACCGAGGAGGGGCCGCCCGGTCGGGCGGCCCCTCCTCGCGCGCTCAGCCCAACAGTTCCCGGAGGGACGGGAGGAGGGCGCGGAAGGCCTTGCCGCGGTGGCTGATGGCGTTCTTCTCGGCCGCGGTGAGTTCCGCGCAGGTGCGGGTGTCGCCGTCGGGCTGGAGGATCGGGTCGTAGCCGAAGCCGCCGCTGCCCTCGGGGGCGTACCGGAGGGTGCCGTCGAGGCGTCCTTCGACGACGCGTTCGGTGCCGTCGGGGAGGGCGAGGGCGGCCGCGCAGGCGAAGTGGGCGCCGCGGTGGGGGGCGTCGATGTCGGCGAGCTGGGCGAGGAGGAGGTCGAGGTTGGCCTTGTCGTCGCCGTGGCGGCCGGCCCAGCGGGCGGAGAAGATGCCGGGGGCGCCGCCGAGCACGTCGACGCAGAGGCCGGAGTCGTCGGCGATGGCGGGGTGGCCGGTGGCGCGGGCGAGGGCGTGGGCCTTGAGGAGGGCGTTCTCCGCGAAGGTGACGCCGGTCTCCCGGACGTCGGGGACCTCGGGGTGGGCGTCGGCGCCGACGAGTTCGTGGGGGAGTCCGGCGTCGGCGAGGATGGCGCGGAGTTCGGTGATCTTCCCGGCGTTGCGGGTGGCGAGGATCAGGCGGGTCATGGGGTCCAGTATCGCCAGGGGCCGGGTGGTCGCGGGGTCAGGGCGTCACGGGGTCACGGGGTCAGGGGTCACGGGGTCAGGGGTCACGGGGTGCAGACCTTGCCGACCTCGGCGGCGGCGTCGGTGACGGGCTTGAGGTCGGGGGTGGTGTCGCCGTTCTTGACGGCGGTGCGGACCTGCTCGACGCCGCCGGCGAGGTCGTCGACGGCCTTGGAGAGGTCGGCGTCGCCGGTCTTCTCCTTGAGGGTGGCGAGCTCCTGGTCGATGGCGGTGAGGGACTCCTCGATCCGGGTGGGGTCGCCGGCGTCGGAGGCGGCCTGGCTGAGGCGGTCGACGCTGGTGGCGATGGCGTCGGCGGCCTGGACGCAGCCGAGTGCGGTGTCGAGGGTGCCGCAGCCGGTGAGGGTGAGGGCGGCGGTGAGGGCGGTGCCGGCGATGAGGGTGGTGGTGCGGTGTCGGCGCATGGGTGGGTCCTCCCCTGGCTGGTGCGGGCGCACGGGTGTGTCCGTGCGCCCGTGTTCGGTGGGACGCCGCCGGGGGGCGGCGTGGTTGCTCAGAGGGTGGTGTCGAGTGCCTGGCGCTGGAGGAGGGCGAGGTCGGCGCAGCCGCCGGTGGCGAGGTCGAGGAGGGCGTTGAGCTCCTTGCGGTCGAAGGGCTCGGCCTCGGCGGTGCCCTGGACCTCGACGAAGCGGCCGTCGCCGGTGCAGACGACGTTCATGTCGGTCTCGGCGCGGACGTCCTCCTCGTAGCGGAGGTCGAGGAGGGGGGTGCCGTCGACGATGCCGACGGAGACGGCGGCGACGGTGCCGGTGAGGGGCTTGCGGCCGGCTTTGACGAGCTTCTTGGCCTGGGCCCAGGCGATGGCGTCGGCGAGGGCGACGTAGGCGCCGGTGATGGCGGTGGTGCGGGTGCCGCCGTCGGCTTGGAGGACGTCGCAGTCGAGGACGATGGTGTTCTCGCCGAGGGCCTTGTAGTCGATGACGGCGCGCAGCGAGCGGCCGATGAGGCGGGAGATCTCGTGGGTGCGGCCGCCGATCTTGCCGCGGACGGATTCGCGGTCGCCGCGGGTGTTGGTGGCGCGGGGGAGCATGGAGTACTCGGCGGTGACCCAGCCTTCGCCGCTGCCCTTGCGCCAGCGGGGGACGCCCTCGGTGACGGAGGCGGTGCACAGGACGCGGGTGTCGCCGCAGGAGATGAGGACGGAGCCCTCGGCGTGCTTGCTCCAGCCGCGGTGGATGGTGACCGGGCGGAGCTGTTCGGGGGTGCGGCCGTCGATTCGGGTCATGGCGAAGAGCCTAGGGGCTGGCGGGGGTGGTGCGTGCCGGGTGGGCGGGAGCGGGGCGGGGGTGGGGGTGGGGGATGTGACGGGGCCCGCCTCCGTACTGCCGGGTGGGCGGTGCGGGGGCGGGCCCGGTGAGGTGCCGTGCCGTTCAGGGGCGGGTCACATCATGTCTTCGATCTCGGCGGCGATGGGGTCGGCGTCGGTGCCGATGACGACCTGGATGGCGGAGCCCATCTTGACGACGCCGTGGGCGCCGGCGGCCTTCAGCGCGGCCTCGTCGACCAGGGCGGGGTCGTTGACCTCGGTGCGGAGGCGGGTGATGCAGCCCTCGACCTCTTCGATGTTGTCGATCCCACCGAGCCCGGCGACGATCTTCTCAGCCTTGCTGGCCATGTCTTTCTCCCTGTGTTCAAAGAGCGCAGTCTCGGCGCGCCGTTCGTCCGCGTTTGTCACGGTAACTCACGGTTGGCCCATCTACGCAGGCGAGTCGCCGCTCCGTCCTCGAACATGACGATCACCGGCACCCTGCCCGCGGCCGGGCTCCGGGGAGCCTATCGCAACTGGTCTACACCAGTCTGTTCGGGAGGACGCGGATGAGCACGGAGCGCACGGAGGGCACGGCCGCCCCGCGGAAGTCACGGTGGAGCGGGCTGTTCCAGGGGCTGCAGAAGGTCGGGCGGAGCCTGCAGCTGCCGGTGGCGGTGCTGCCCGCGGCCGGTCTGCTGGTGAGTCTGGGCAACCTGTTCTCGGCGTATCTGGACGGGCCCTTCTGGGAGCGGACGTCGGACGTGCTGCTGGAGGGCGGTACGGCGATCCTCGACGGTTCGTTCGGCTTGCCGCTGCTCTTCTGCATCGGTGTGGCGATCGGGTTCGCGAAGAAGGCGGACGGGTCGACGGCGCTGGCGGCGGTGGTCGGTTTCCTCGTGTACTTCAACGTGCTCCAGGCGTTCCCGCGCGAGGGGACGGTGACGGAGGAGCTGCCGGAGGGGGTGCCGCAGAACCCGGGGGTGCTGGGGGGCATCCTGATCGGTCTGCTGACGGCCGTGGTGTGGCAGCGGTACCACCGGACGAAGCTGGTCGACTGGCTGGGCTTCTTCAACGGGCGCCGGCTGGTCCCGATCCAGATGGCGTTCCTGTGCGTGGTCCTCGGTGTGCTGTTCGGGCTGCTGTGGGAGCCGGTCGGCGTGGCGCTGGAGTGGTTCGCCCGGCACCTGATCGACCTGGGCGCGTGGGGCGCGGGCATCTTCGGCCTGGCGAACCGGTTGTTGATCCCGGTGGGGATGCACCAGTTCCTGAACACGTTCTTCTGGTTCCAGGCGGGTGAGTTCACGAAGCCGGACGGGACGGTGGTGCGGGGTGACCTGACACGGTTCTTCGCGGAGGACCCGACGGCCGGGCAGTTCATGTCGGGCTTCTTCCCGATCATGATGTTCGGCCTGCCGGCGGCCGCGCTCGCCATCGCGCACACGGCGCGGCCGGAGCGGCGGCACGAGGTGACGGGGCTGATGGTGTCGGTGGCGCTGACGTCCTTCGTGACGGGGGTGACGGAGCCGATCGAGTTCTCGTTCATGTTCGCGGCGCCGCTGCTGTACGGGCTGCACGCGGTGCTGACGGGCGCGTCGATGGTGATCACCTGGGCGCTCGGGGTGCACGCGGGGTTCAGCTTCTCGGCGGGGTTGATCGACTACGTCGTGAACTGGCACCTGGACACCAAACCGTGGTTGATCATGCCGATCGGTCTGGGGTTCGCGGTGGTGTACTACGTGGTCTTCCGCTTCGCGATCACGTTCTTCGACCTGCCGACGCCGGGGCGGGAGCCGGAGGAGGTGCAGGAGGAGCCCGAGCGGCGGACGACGGCGCCGTAGCGGGCCCCGCCCGCGCGCGCCTCCCCGGCCGGCCCCCGGGGCGCGCCGCACCGGTCGGGGCGAGGTCCGGGGCCGCGCTCCCGGCTCCCTCGGAACAGCTCCCGCGAAGCCCCCGGACCACCCCGTCCGGGGGCTTCGCGCGGGCCTTCACCAGGGACTCGTGAACCGCGCACGGGCTGTAGGGGACGCGTCACGAATTTGCAGGTTCCTTATCTATCCCCGACCGTGCTACAACAGGTCTACACCAGCAATGGTGTAGACCACGCGGCCCCGTCCCCCGTGCCGCGTCCCCCGAGACGCCGCCGTCCCCCTTTTTCCTTCCCCGGGCGGCGCCTTGCCCACTGGAGGAAGTAGATGAGTACGGCCAGCACCGCCCCCGCGGCGGAGAAGAAGAAGGGCGCGGGCGCGATGGCTGTCATGCAGCGCATCGGCCGCAGTCTGATGCTGCCGGTCGCCGTGCTGCCCGCCGCCGCGCTCCTCGTGCGGTTCGGCCAGCCCGACATGCTCGGCAGGGAGTCGTTCCCGGCCTTCATCACCAAGATCGCAGGGTACATGGCCGCGGGCGGTGGCGCGCTGCTCGACAACATGGCGCTGCTCTTCGCGGTCGGCATCGCGATCGGCTTCGCGAAGAAGTCCGACGGGTCGACCGCCCTGGCCGCGGTGACGGGTTACCTGGTCTTCAAGAGCGTGCTGGGCACCTTCACGGACAGCAGCCTGCCGAAGAAGGAAGCCATCGTCGACGGCAAGATCGTCATGGTGGAGCAGGCGGTCGACGCCAAGGTGCTCGGCGGCGTGGTCATGGGCATCATCGTGGCCCTGCTCTACCAGCGCTTCTACCGCACCAAGCTGCCCGACTGGGCGGGCTTCTTCGGCGGCCGCCGGCTCGTCCCGATCCTCTCCGCCTTCGCCGGTCTGCTCACCGGCATCGTCTTCGGGCTGATCTGGCCCTGGCTCGGCGCGGGTCTGCACTGGTTCGGTGAGAGCCTCGTCAACTCCGGCGCCGTCGGCGCGGGCATCTTCGGTGTCGCCAACCGCGCCCTGATCCCGGTGGGCATGCACCACCTGCTGAACTCCTTCCCGTGGTTCCAGGCAGGCGAGTACAACGGCAAGAGCGGCGACATCGCCCGCTTCCTCGAAGGCGACCCGACCGCCGGGCAGTTCATGACCGGCTTCTTCCCGATCATGATGTTCGCCCTCCCGGCGGCCTGCCTCGCCATCGTCCACTGCGCCCGCCCCGAGCGCCGCAAGGTCGTCGGCGGCATGATGTTCTCGCTCGCGCTGACCTCGTTCGTCACCGGTGTCACCGAGCCGATCGAGTTCACCTTCATGTTCATCGCCCCGGTCCTCTACGCCCTGCACGCGGTGCTGACCGGTGTCTCGCTGGCGCTGACCTGGGCGCTCGGCATGAAGGACGGCTTCGGCTTCTCCGCCGGCGCGGTCGACTTCTTCCTCAACCTGGGCATCGCCACCAACCCGTGGGGCCTCGCCCTGGTCGGCCTGTGCTTCGCGGCCCTCTACTACGCGGTCTTCCGCTTCGCGATCGTCAAGTTCGACCTGCCGACGCCGGGCCGCGAGTCCGACGAGGAGCTGGCGGAGCTGCAGAAGGCGGAGGCGAAGTAGCCACGCCCCGCGAGCCGACCTGATCGGCCGCACCCCGAGGCCCGGCCGTCCCACCGACGGCCGGGCCTCGCCGTACCCGGACCCGGGACCCGGGCCCGGACCCGCACCAGGACCCGGGCCCGGGCGCCGGACGCCGGACGCCGGACGCCGGGCGCCGGGCGCCCCGGGCGGCGCCCCCGCTGCGGGGCACGCCCGACGCGCGGTTCGACGACCGGCACCTGATGGGGCGGCTGTACGAGGGCGGGCGACGGTGGAGCCGGCCGGCGGCCGGTACGACCTGGTCCGGCGGCGCCGCGGGCTGCGGCGGAGCGGGGCGCCGGGCAGGGCCCGGCCGAGGACCCGGAGCGGTTGCGGGCGCTGCCGGCGGACCCGGTGGGCCCGGGGGGCGTCAGAGTTCGTAGACCGTGCCCGGGCGGGCCAGCTCCGCCGGACCGCCGTACACGGCGCGGGCGTCGGCGAGGTTCCGCTCGCCGTCCGTCCACGGCGGGACGTGCGTGAGGACGAGGCGCCCGACGTCGGCGCGGGCGGCGGTGGCGCCCGCCTCACGGCCGTTCAGGTGCAGCTCGGGGATGTCCTCCTTGCCGTGCGTGAAGGACGCCTCGCAGAGGAACAGGTCCGTGCCGGCCGCCAGCTCGTCCAGGGCGTCGCACACGCCGGTGTCCCCGGAGTACGCGAGGGACGTGCCGCCGTGCTCGACGCGGATGCCGTACGCCTCGACGGGGTGGCACACCCGCTCGGTCCGCACCCGGAACGGGCCGATGTCGAAGCTCCCGGAGCGGAGCGTGCGGAAGTCGAAGACCTCGCTCATGGCCGTGGGGGACGGGGTGTCCGCGTACGCCGTGGTCAGCCGCTGCTCGGCGCCCTCCGGCGCGTACACCGGGAGGGCGTCGCAACGGCCCCCCTCGTGGCGGTAGTAGCGGGCGACGAAGTACCCGCACATGTCGATGCAGTGGTCGGCGTGGAGGTGGCTGAGGAAGATGGCGTCGAGGTCGTACAGACCGCAGTGGCGCTGCAGCTCGCCCAGGGCGCCGTTGCCCATGTCGAGGAGCAGCCGGAAGCCGTCGGCCTCTACGAGGTAGCTCGAGCAGGCCGAGTCCACGGACGGGAACGACCCGGAACAGCCGACGACGGTGAGCTTCATGGAGCGTGAACCTCCGTGGACGGGAGCGGGGCAGCGCTGGCGGGGGGAGGTCGTGCGGTGCGACGAGCGTAAGGCGCGGCACGGCGGCACGCTCCTCCGCAGCGGCCCGTTGTGGGGGAACTCACCCGTGCTGTCACCGGTTCGGATGGACGGTGGCCGGGGTGCGGTCGGGCGGTGCGGGGCGGTGGCCGGTAACGTCCGGGGGTATGGACACGTCCTGGTGGCTGGCGCTCGGCGCCGCCGTGGTGCTCGCCCTGGTCGCGGCCTCCGCCGACGGGCGCGGACGGGGCGGGCCGCGCGGGCGGCGGCCGGGCGGGAGCACGCGGCCCCCGGCGCGGCCGGGGCGCCGGCCGGCGGGCCGTCCCGCCGGGCCCCGGCGGTCGGGCCAGGCGCCGCCCGGGCGGCGGCCGGAGCCGGGCGAGATCTGGTGGGCCGACGTGCCGTACGAGGACGGGCCCGGCTCGAAGGACCGGCCGTGCCTGGTGCTGGCGGTACGCGGGGACGCGGCGCTCGTCGCGAAGATCACGAGCAGGTACCGGGACGAGCGGGCCGGAGTGATCGTGTTGCCGCCGGGCTCGGTCGGCGACACCCGGGGCAGGCCGAGCTTCCTGGAGACGGACGAACTGCGTGACGTGGCCCTGTGGGAGTTCCGCCGCCGCGTGGGCGCGGTGGACCCCCTGGTCTGGGACCAGGTCCGCCACCTGACGACCGACTGACACCCCGGGCCGGGCCCGGCGGAGCGCCGCGTGCGGGGCGGCGGGCGGTCCGGGGTGACCGCGCGCCGGACCCGGGCCGGGAGCCGCTCGCGCCGCGCCGTCGCCGGCCCGGGCTGGCACCCCTCCCCAGGCCGGGCGGACGAACAACGGCGAAGGCACCCGGCCGGCCAGGCGGTTGCACGCCCAGCGATCACCCCAGGGCGGTCCACGGGACGGCGCACCGCCTCCCGCCCCCACCGCGCCACCAGACGCACCCGCAGACCGGCCGCGACGACCGCGCACGGGCGACAGACCGGGAGCCGCAGCGGCCCTGGAGGCGGCGCCGTCGCCGGCCCGGACGGACATCCCTCCCCAGGCCGGGCGGACGAACAACGGCGAAGGCACCCGGCCGGCCAAGTGGTCAGGCGCCCAGCCGATCTCCACAACCGGCGGACCACCCCCGCCCCGACTGCGCCACCGGCCGCGCCCGCAGACCGGCCGGAAGGCGCCCGGTGTACGGGACGGCGGACCGGCCGCGACGAACGCGCACAGGCCATGAGCCGGGAGCCGCAGCGGCCCAGGAGGCCGTGCCGTCGCCGGGCTGGCCTGGAGCCGCAGGGACGCTCGCGGGCGTGCCGTCGCGGGCCTGGAGCCACAGCGGCGCTCGGGGCACGCCGTCGCCGGACGGGCCGGGAGCCGCAGGGGGCCCTGGGGGCCGCGCCTCGACGGCCGGTTGCCGCGGGGCCGCGCCGTCGCCGGCGGGCCGGGACTCGCGGGGGCGCCCGGGGGCATGCCGTCGCCGGGCGGGGCGGGAGTCGCAGGGGGCCGGGGCCGCGCCGTCACCGGCGGCCGGGCAGGCGGTCCTTGCCCGGATGGGGCGGGGCGTCGGGCGTTCGCCGTCGGGCGGGTGGCCGCCCCGCGGGGACTGTCGGTCAGGGGGCGGGGGCCCGCCCGGCCGGGTGGGTCAGGCCCAGAGCTGGCCCTGGAGGGTTTCGATGGCGGCCTCCGTCGTCGGGGCCGTGTACACGCCCGTCGACAGGTACTTCCAGCCGCCGTCCGCGACGACGAAGACGATGTCCGCCGCCTCGCCCGCCTTCACGGCCTTCCGGCCGACGCCGATCGCGGCGTGCAGGGCCGCGCCCGTGGAGACGCCCGCGAAGATGCCCTCCTGCTGGAGGAGCTCCCGGGTGCGGGTGACCGCGTCGGCGGAGCCGACCGAGAAGCGGGTGGTGAGGACGGTGGCGTCGTACAGCTCGGGGACGAAGCCCTCGTCGAGGTTGCGCAGCCCGTACACCAGGTCGTCGTAGCGCGGTTCGGCGGCGACGATGCGTACGTCGGGCTTGTGCTCGCGCAGGTAGCGGCCGACGCCCATGAGGGTGCCGGTGGTGCCGAGGCCGGCGACGAAGTGGGTGATCGACGGCAGGTCGGCGAGGATCTCGGGGCCGGTCGTGGCGTAGTGGGCCGCGGCGTTGTCCGGATTGCCGTACTGGTAGAGCATCACCCAGTCGGGGTTCTGCTCCGCGAGCTCCTTGGCCACGCGTACGGCGGTGTTGGAGCCGCCCGCGGCGGGGGACGGGATGATCTCCGCCCCCCACATGGTGAGCAGGTCGCGCCGTTCCTGCGAGGTGTTCTCCGGCATGACGCAGACGATGCGGTACCCCTTGAGGCGGGCCGCCATGGCCAGGGAGATGCCGGTGTTGCCGCTGGTGGGCTCCAGGATGGTGCAGCCCGGGGTGAGACGGCCGTCCTTCTCCGCCTGCTCGATCATGTGCAGGGCCGGCCGGTCCTTGACGGAGCCCGTGGGGTTGCGGTCCTCCAGCTTGGCCCAGATGCGGACGTCGTCCGACGGGGACAGGCGCGGCAGGCGGACCAGCGGGGTGTTCCCGACGGCGGCGAGGGGGCTGTCGTAGCGCATCAGCGCATGCCGCCGGCCACGGCCGGGAGGATCGTGACGTTGTCGCCGTCGGCCAGCTTGGTGGAGATGCCGTCGAGGAAGCGGACGTCCTCGTCGTTGAGGTACACGTTCACGAAGCGGCGCAGCTCGCCGCCGGCGGACCGGTCGACGATGCGCTCCTGGATGCCCGTGTGGCGGGACTCGAGGTCGGCGAACAGCTCGGCGAGGGTCTCCCCGCTGCCCTCGACGGCCTTGGCGCCGTCGGTGTAGGTGCGGAGGATGGTCGGGATGCGGACCTCGATGGCCATGGGGACTCCTGGAGGGAAAGGGGCTCGGACGTGCGGGGGCAGGTCGCACCGCGCGCCCGGAAGCGGGCGCGGGCGGTGCGCGCGTGCGGGAGGGGTGGTGCGCGGGGGGGGGCCGCGTCTCAGGCGGCAGCGCCGCGGGGACACATGGCGCTGGCGAGGCGGCACAGGTCGACGTGCAGCCGCGCGACGAGCAGGACGGTGCCCGGCGTCTTTTCGCTCACGTCGAGGAGAACCATGCGCTCATCGTATCGATTCCCGGCCCTCCGCCCGGAGTGTGATCTCGCATTCCGGACAGGGACCGCTCGCCAGGCGGAACATGGCGGGGGGAGGCGCAGGTCAGTACGTTTCGACGACCTCGACGTCTTCCTCGGTGATCTCGCCGTCCACGATGCGGTACGAGCGGAACTGGAAGGGACCCGCGCCGTCGGTGTCGGCGGTGGAGACGAGGACGTAGTGGGCCCCGGGCTCGTTGGCGTACGAGACGTCGGTGCGGGACGGGTACGCCTCGGTGGCGGTGTGCGAGTGGTAGATCACGACGGGCTCCTCGTCGCGGTCGTCCATGTCGCGGTAGAGCTTCAGCAGGTCGCCGGAGTCGAACTCGTAGAAGGTGGGCGAGCGGGCGGCGTTGAGCATCGGGACGAAGCGCTCGGGGCGTCCGGAGCCGGCCGGGCCGGCGACCACGCCGCAGGCCTCGTCCGGGTGGTCGGCGCGCGCGTGCGCGACGATCTGGTCGTACAGAGCCCGTGTGATGGTCAGCATGGGGTTCAGGATAAGCATGTGGGCCCGTCCGTACCGAGGGTCGGTACGGACGGGCCCACATGCTGGACGGCGGCGCCGGTCAGCGGCGCTTGAAGGAGGCGCTCTCCGGGTTCCGGGACTTCAGGACCAGGTAGGAGACGCCGAGCAGCAGGGCCCACAGCGGGGCGCAGTACAGGGAGACCCGCGCGCCCTCGTCGATGCCCATCATCACGATGACCATGCCGATGAACAGCAGGGCGAACCAGCTGGTGAACGGCGCTCCGGGGGCCTTGAACTCCGACTCCGGGGCCTCGCCGCGCCGGACGGCGGCCCGGTAGCGGATCTGGGAGACCAGGATCATGATCCAGGCCCACATGCCGGAGATGGTGGCGAAGGAGACGACGTACTCGAAGGCCTTGCCGGGGGCGACGTAGTTGATCCAGACACCCACGAGCATCAGCGTCGCCGAGAAGGTGAGGCCGATCAGCGGGGCGCCGGACTTCGTCAGCCGGGTGAAGACCTTCGGGCCCTGGCCGTTGAGCGCGAGGTCGCGCAGCATCCGGCCGGTGGAGTACATGCCCGAGTTGCAGGAGGACAGGGCCGCGGTCAGCACCACGAAGTTCACGATCGCGGCGCCGATGCCGAGGCCCATCTGCTCGAAGGCCGCGACGAACGGCGAGACGCCCGGCTTGAAGTGCGTCCACGGCACGACCGAAAGGATCATGATCAGCGCGCCGACGTAGAAGACCGCGATGCGCCACGGGACGGTGTTGATGGCCTTCGGCAGGGTGACCTTCGGGTCCTTCGACTCGCCGGCGGTGACGCCGACCAGCTCGACCGCGAGGAAGGCGAACATCACGATCTGCAGGGTCATCAGCGTGCCGCCGACGCCCTTCGGGAAGAAGCCGCCCTCGGACCAGAGCAGGGACATGGACGCGGTGTCACCGGCGTCGGAGAAGCCGATGGTGAGGATGCCGGCGCAGATCAGGATCATGCCGACGATGGCGGTGACCTTGACCATCGAGAACCAGAACTCCAGCTCGCCGAAGAGCTTCACGGAGATGAGGTTCGCGCCGTACAGGATGACCGTGAAGACCAGCGCAGAGACCCACTGCGGGATGTTCCACCAGTACGTCATGTACGTGGCGGCCGCGGTGACCTCGGTGATGCCGGTGACGACCCAGAAGAGCCAGTACGTCCAGCCGGTGACGAAGCCGGCGAAGGGGCCGACGAACTCGCGGGCGTACTCCGCGAAGGAGCCCGACACCGGGCGGTACATGAGCAGCTCGCCCAGGGCCCGCATGATGAAGAAGATGACGAGGCCGGCGAGCGCGTACGCCAGGATGAGGCTCGGGCCGGCCTTGGAGATGGCCTTGCCCGCGCCGAGGAAGAGGCCCGTGCCGATGGCCCCGCCGATGGCGATCATCTGGATCTGCCGGGCGCCGAGGCCCCGCTGGTAGCCCTCGCCGACGGCCTCGTCGCCGTGGTGGTCTGTCTCGACCTTCACTGAGGTCATGTTCTTCTGTGCGCCTTTCTCCACGCTGATCCCCCCGGACATGGCTGGAGTGCCGCCGGCGGTCGGCCGGTCGCGGCGCCCCCGGGCACATGGGTGGCGCACCCGGGCGGTCGTGCAGATGTATCACGGCCGCACACATATGGGGCGAAGTGCTCTGTGACCCGGGTCACGGCGAAATCAGGACGAATCCCCGCCCCTCTTGGCGAAAAGGGCGCTGATTCTTGGGCGGATCGTTATACGGAATTGAGCGTCCGCTGAGCGAACACGGTGCTGGCCCGTTACGGCATGAGCGTCTCGACGAGCGTCTCCTGGAGTGCGCCCAGCCACAGGTACGCCATCACCATCGGCTTGCGCGGGTCGGAGTCCGGCAGGCGGTACAGACCGCTGCCCTCGTCCTCGTCGCCGACCTCCAGGCGCGTGCCGATGGTGAGGCGGAGGTCGTTGAGCGCGCCGAGCCAGCTGCGGGACTCCTCGACGTCGAGCTCCAACCGGCCGCCGGGGCCGCCGGCGGCGGTCAGGCGGTCGAGGCTGCGGACGACGGTGAGCGCGTCCTCCCGCTTGCGGGTGCGCAGGTCGTTCTCGGTGAAGCGGCGGAACTCGGCGGACGCCGCCCGCGCCTCGTCGTCGCCGTCGCCGTACGCCTCGGGGAAGAGACGGGCCAGCGCCGGGTCGGACGGAGGCTTGCTGGGGCCGTCGCGGAAGAGGGCGGCGAGGGGGTCCTCGCCCTGCGCGGGCTCGTCGCCGGGGCCGATCAGCTCCAGCATCTGGACGGCGAGGGAGCGCAGGATGGCGACCTCCACCTCGTCCAGCGGAACGGCCGCGCCGCCGCCGGGCAGCGCCTCGAAGTGCCCGCTCATCAGCCGCGGTCCTGGGAGAGCGTCGCCCACAGCCCGTAGCCGTGCATCGCCTGCACGTCGCGCTCCATCTCCTCGCGCGTACCGCTGGAGACCACGGCCCGGCCCTTGTGGTGCACGTCGAGCATCAGCTTGTGCGCCTTGTCCTTGGAGTAACCGAAGTACGTCTGGAAGACGTAGGTCACGTAGCTCATCAGATTGACCGGGTCATTGTGGACGATCGTCACCCACGGGACGTCGGGTTCCGCCACGGCGTGGCCCTCTTCCGCCGGGGCCGTGCGTTCGATCTCTACGGGTGCGACACTCACTCCCCCAATGCTGCCACCGAGGGTGGCGTGCCGCACAAACGGAAGCCGACCGTCCGCTTCCCACCCCGTCGCCGCGCCACCGTCGCACCCGCCGCCGCGCCCCATCGCGCCGCGGTCCGGCCGCCGCCACACCCCGGCCGGGCCCGCCACCGCACCGCGGCCGCGTACGTCCGCGCCGGTCCGCCGCCCGCCCGCCGTGGGCCCGTGCCCGCTCGCGCCTGCGCGCCCCGCTCGGGTCCGGCCGTGCCCGCTCGGGTCCGCCCGGTCCGCCGTGCGTCCGCCGGGCCGCCGCGGGCGCGGGACCCCGTCACGGGGGACCGGCGACCGGGGGCGTCGCACCCGCCGGACGAGAAATCGTCACTCTGACGAGATCGGGGGTACGATCCTGGCATGAACGCTGCGGACCTAGGACTTCCGGTGGCTGTGCCGTCCACCGCGCTCTTCACCGACCAGTACGAACTGACCATGCTCCAGGCCGCCCTGCGGGGCGGTACCGCCGACCGCCGCTCGGTCTTCGAGGTCTTCACCCGCCGCCTCCCCGAGGGCCGGCGCTACGGGGTCGTGGCCGGCACCGGCCGCGTCCTGGACGCGGTGGAGAACTTCCGCTTCGACGAGCCCCAGCTGGCCTTCCTGCGCGAGCGGGGCATCGTGGACGAGGCGACCCTCGCCTGGCTGGCGGAGTACCGCTTCCGCGGCGACGTGTGGGGCTACCCCGAGGGCGAGGTGTACTTCCCCGGGTCGCCGATCCTGCGCGTCGAGGGCTCCTTCGCCGAGTGCGTGCTCCTGGAGACGGTGGTCCTGTCGATCCTCAACCACGACTCGGCGATCGCCGCCGCGGCCTCCCGCATGTCGGCCGCGGCCGGCGGGCGCGGGCTGATCGAGATGGGCGCCCGGCGCACCCACGAGCTCGCCGCGGTCGCGGCGGCCCGCGCCGCGTACGTCGGCGGCTTCGACTCGACGTCCGACCTGGCGGCCGGCTTCCGCTACGGCATCCCGACGGTGGGCACCTCCGCGCACGCCTTCATCCTGCTGCACGACACGGAGCGGGACGCGTTCCTCGTGCAGGTGGACGCGCTGGGGCGGGGCACCACCCTGCTCGTCGACACCTACGACGTCACGGAGGCCGTCCGGACGGCCGTGGAGGTCGCCGGGCCGGAGCTCGGCGCGGTCCGCATCGACTCCGGCGACCTGCTGCTGGTGGCGCACCGGGTGCGTGAGCAGCTGGACGAGCTGGGCGCGCGCGACACGCGGATCGTCGTCACGTCGGACCTCGACGAGTACGCCATCGCCTCGCTGGCGGCGGCGCCGGTCGACGCGTACGGCGTCGGGACGCAGCTGGTGACCGGCAGCGGCCACCCGACCGCGTCGATGGTCTACAAGCTGGTCGCCCGCGCCGACTCGGCCGACCCGGCGGCGCCGCTGCGGCCGGTCGCCAAGCGGTCCCTCGGCGGGAAGGCGTCGGTCGGCGGCCGCAAGTGGGCGGCCCGGCGGCTGGACGCGCACGGCGTCGCGGAGGCGGAGGTCGTGGGCACCGGCGAGGTGCCGGCGGAGCTGGCCGGACGGCAGCTGCTGACGCCGCTGGTCGAGGCCGGGAAGGTCGTCGGCCGCGAGCCGCTGGAAGCGGCGCGCGAGCGGCACATCGCCGCTCGGGCGGGCCTGCCGCTGTCGGCGGTGCAGCTGTCGCGCGGCGAGGCCGTCCTGCCGACGGAGTACGTGACGCCGTGACCGCCGCAGGGCGGGTGGGCGGGCCCCCTCCCCTCGGGGAGGGGAAGTCTCTACGCTCGAAGTCTTCCCCACCCCCGTCCCCCGACCGCTCCCCCACCGTAAGGACAACCGCCATGCACCGCGCATTGATCGTCGTCGACGTTCAGAACGACTTCTGTGAGGGCGGCAGCCTCGCGGTGGCGGGGGGTGCGGACGTCGCCGCCGCCGTCACGGACCTGGTGGGCGAGACCGCCGGGGTGGTGTACCGGCACGTGGTCGCCACCCGGGACCACCACGTCGAGCCCGGGGACCACTTCTCCACCGCCCCCGACTTCGTCCGCTCGTGGCCGCCGCACTGCGTGGCCGGGACGGAGGGCGTCGGCTTCCACCCGAACTTCGCACCCGCCGTCGCCTCGGGCGCCGTCGAGGCCGTCTTCGACAAGGGGGCGTACTCCGCCGCGTACAGCGGTTTCGAGGGCAGCGACGAGAACGGCGTCCGCCTCGCCGACTGGCTGCGCGCCCACGGCGTGACCGAGGTGGACGTGGTGGGCATCGCCACCGACCACTGTGTGCGCGCGACCGCCCTGGACGCCGTCGCCGAGGGGTTCCGTACGCAGGTGCTGCTCGACCTGACGGCCGGCGTCGCCGCGGCGACCACGGAGAAGGCCCTGGAGGAGCTGCGCGCGGCGGGTGTGGAACTGACCGGCAAGCCGGTGGTCTGAGCCCGTCCGGCCGCCTGGGCCCGCCGGGCGGTCAGGGGCGCAGCAGGGCGCGGATGGGGCGCCAGAGGTCCTGGTCGCGGCCGGGGGCGGTGCGCCACAGCAGCCCGTCCGGGTGGTGCAGGACCGCCGTGATCTCGTCGGGCGTCGGCGGGTGGGTGTTGCCGCGCAGGTGGGCCCGCAGTCCGAGGTTGCGCAGGCGGGTCAGGGCTCGGGGGCGGTTGGCGGCGTGGACGAGTATCCGGACGTCGCCGTCGCCGGCCGGGTGGGGCAGGCTCAGCGCGACCACCATGTTGCCGCCGGGCAACCTGCAGAAACCACCACCGGGCATGTCGAACGCTCCCCCGTCGAGCTGTGGGTCATGAGAAACCGGTCAGCTGCACCTAAACACGATCGGCCGCCGCCCGCCAGGGGGCGACGGCCGATCATGCGTTGACCTGCGGTCTATCGACTCACTTGCTCGACGGGCCGACCTGGACGCTGATCGTCCGGCCGTTGCGCGGCTGGTCGGTGATCGCGATCCGGGTGTTGGTGTCGGTCACCTTGACGCCGGCGCGCGGGTTGGTCTCGAACCAGTAGACGCCCTTGCGGTCGTCGAAGACCGGGTTGCCCGCGAGGCCGCCGATGCGCTGCGGCACGTCCGCGTTGTGCAGGGTGATCCGGTCGGTGCGGAAGCGGCTGAACGGCGCGTCGTGCGACTGCACGCGGTTGCGCATCAGCGTCCCGTCCTTCCAGGTCAGCGGCGTGGCGTGGGCGTCGATCGGGAGGACCATGCCCTCACCGGGGTGGACGGCCGTGTTGTTGTCCTTCTGGGAGGTGTCCCACTTCCAGATCAGCAGACCGGTCTGGTACGGGTAGTGCTCCACCCAGCTGGCCTTGTCGCCGCCGAAGCCGAAGTTGTACGGGCCGACCTCCAGGGTCGCGTCGTACGAGACGTACTGGCGGTTCTCGGCGAGGTAGTACTGCGGGTACTCGTCCGTGATGGCCTCGCCGATGCGGGAGAAGCCCTTGGACGCCCAGCCGGCGACCTCGGTCTCGGCGTCGTCCGCGAAGAGCGGCGCGCCGTCGGCGGTCACGGCGATGTTGTCCGCCGCGAAGCCCTTCTGCGCGACGCCGCCGTCCGTCTGGTAGCGGAAGCGGACGTCGATCTTCTTGCCGGCGTACGCGTCGAGCGGGTAGGCCAGCTTCTTGAAGGCCCCGGAGACACCGGTCAGGGCGGTGGCGCCGCCGGCGTCCTTGGTGATCGGGGCGCCGTCGGCGGTGCCGTCGAGGGCGGTCCACTGCGCGCCGCCGTCCGTGGAGACCTCGGCGTAGAGGTAGTCGTACTCCTCCTCGATGTCCCACCAGCCGTCGAGGGTCAGGGCGGCCTTCGACTTGCCCGTCAGGTCGACGGAGCGGCTGAGGGTGTTCTTGAGGTCGTCACCCATGTTGCTCCACCACTGGGTGGCGCCCTGGGCGGGCTTGACGATCGGGGTGGTGACCTTCTTCTTCGGCAGCTCGACGACGAGCGCCTGCGGGTTCTTGGTGTTGTACTCCGCGACGCCGAGCTTGTGGCGGGACGGGGTGGCGGCCTTGGCCTTCTCGTAGTTGAGCCAGCCCAGCTGCAGCTTGTCCCAGGCGGTCATGTCGCCCGGCATGTCGCCGATGGCGTCCTTGCCGGTGCCCAGCCAGGAGCCGGAGGACATCAGGGACCAGAAGCCCGTGGAGTTCTCGGCGCCGGCGCGGCCGGAGGTGTCGTACAGGTCCGGCAGGCCGAGGTCGTGGCCGTACTCGTGGGCGAAGACGCCGAGGCCGCCGTTCTCGGGCTGCATCGTGTAGTCGCCGACCCAGATGCCGGTGTTGCCGATCTGGGTGCCGCCGGCCTTGTTGTTCGCCGGGCCGGTCTTGCCGGCGTCGGTGCCGTAGGCGTACCAGCGGTGGGCCCACAGGGCGTTGGTGCCCTCGGCGCCGCCGCCGGCCGACTCGTCCTCGCCCGCGTGGACGATCTGGAAGTGGTCGATGTAGCCGTCGGCCTCGTTGAAGTTGCCGTCGCCGTCGAAGTCGTACCGGTCCCACTGGTCGTACTGCGCCAGCTGGGCCTTGATCTGGGCGTCGGTCTGGCCCTTGGCCTTCTGGTCGGCGGCCCACGCGGTCACGCCGTCGCGGACGGCGTCCCAGACGTTGGAGCAGTTGGTCTGGCCGCAGTAGTTGGAGCCGTAGCGGGCCTCGTTGTACTCGACCTTGACCCAGTCCGAGACGGTGCCGTCGACCGAGTAGCGGCCGGACGAGGTGCGCTCGTAGTAGGTCTTGAGCGAGTGCTTCTGCTTGCCCTTGGCGTCCTTGCCGGTGCCGAAGTACAGGTCCTGGAAGTGCTTCCGGTCGTAGTCGGGCTGCCAGGCGGTGGAGTTGTCCTTCGTGCGGTCCGGCTTGGCTATCCGGTTGTGCAGCGGACCGGGCGTGCCGCCGAACTTCGGCTTCAGCTCGTCGGTGTCGTCGTCCTTGCGGTCGACCAGCGTCTCGTTGTCGACCTTGTCGCCGAACTCGACGAGGATGGTGAAGATCTTGTCGGTCTTCTCGCGGCCGAGCTCGACGTACTTCTTGGCGTCGAGCTTCACGACCTTGGAGGCGCCGCGGCGCTCCACCGTGGACTCGCCGGAGAGCACCTGCTCCAGGGCGGCTTGGCGCTCCTTGTCCTGCTGCTTGCTGAAGGGGCCTTCGAGGTCGTGGTCGACACCGGCGGCCTTGTCGTGGCCATGGCCGTGGCCATGGTCCGCGCCCGGCGCGGGGTCGTGGCGCTCGATGCCCGTGTCCGGGCGGTTGTCGGCCTGGGCCGTGGTGAGGGCCCCGGCGGTCGCGGCGGTCGCGGCCAGGGCCACGATCACCGCGGAGGCGCGGAACGCCCGTCGTCTGCTGGTCACTTGTACGTTTCCTCCCCTGCGCACCGCAGCCGCGGATGGGGGGTCACGTGTTTATCCGCGTGCGGTGTCGCGCCACAAGTGACGACATTCGACCGGACTTACGCGAGAAAAGACAGTCTTGACTTGCACAGGCCAAGTGCCCTATGTGGACACCCCGATCCGTATAGCGGACGCGGGAATCAGCCGGTCGACGGGGTGGAGGGGCCCACCCGGACCGTCATCCACGAGCCGCTGGGCGACTGCGCGACCACATCGATCCGGGTGTTGGTGTCCACCGTCCGCACACTGGCGTAGGGGCTCTCGTCGAACCAGTAGACGCCCGTACGGTCGTCGAACACCCGGTTGCCCCGGTGCGGTGGGATGCGCGTCGGTGCGCCGGCCTTGTGCAGCGTGAAACCGGGCACCGGCCACGGCCCGAACGCGGCGTCGTACGGGGTCACCTGGTTCGGCATCGGCGACCCGTCCGCCCACCGCATCGGCTCCGGGTGCGCGTCGACCGGGAGCAGCAGCCCCTCCCCCGGGTGGTCGCTGACGTTGTTGTCCCGCTGCGAGGTGTCCCACTGCCACACCAGCAGCCCCGGCCGGTACGCGTAGTGCTCCACCCTGCGCTCCAGCGGCGCCGCGAAGCCGAAGTGGTACGGGCCCGCCTCCAACGTCCGCCCGAAGCCCGCGTACTGGCGGTTCTCCACCAGGTAGAACCGCGGGTACGCGCCGGTCACCGACGCTCCGACACGCGTGAAGCCGCGCGCCTGCCACCCGGAGCCGTCCCCGCCGCCCGCACCGTCGGGACCGTCCCCGCCGGTCCCGCCCCCGCCGGGGGCGTCCTCCGCCCCGTCGGTGAGGACCACCTCGCCGTCCACCCGCACGGTGATGCCGTCCGCCGTGAAGCCCCGCCCCGCCACGCCCCCGTCCGTCCGGTACCGGAAGCGCAGCGCGACCTCCCGCCCCGCGTACGCGTCCAGCGGGTAGACCAGCCTGCGGTGGGTGCGGGACGCGCCGGTGAGGGCCGGCCTGCCGCCGCCGTCGCGCGGGAGCGCCTCGCCGTCGGCGGTGCCGTCGAGGGTCCGCCAGGCGGCGCCGCCGTCCACGGAGACCTGCGCGTACAGGAAGTCGTACCCCTTCTCGATGTCCCACCAGCCGTCCAGCTCCAGCGACGCCCGGGTGCCGTCCCGCAGGTCGAGCGTGCGGGTCAGGGTCTGCGAGAGGTTGTCGCCCTGGCCGCTCCACCACTGCCGCGCGCCGGCCGCCGGCCGCACCACCGGCGTGGTGACCGTCCTGCGCGGGAGCTCCACGACGAGCGCCTGCGGCCGGCCCGTGCCGTGCGCGGAGGCGCCCAGGTGGTGCAGGGACGGCGTGGCCGCCGCCGCCTTCTCGTAGGTGAGCCAGCCCAGCTGCAGCCGGTCCCAGGCCGTCATGTCGCCGGGCAGGTCGCCGATCGCGTCACCGCCGGTGCCCAGCCAGGACCCGGACGCCATCAGCGACCAGAACCCGACGGAGTTCTCCGCGCCGGGCACGTTGTTGGTGTCGTACAGGTCGGGCAGGCCGAGGTCGTGCGCGTACTCGTGGGCGAAGACGCCGAGGCCGCCGTTCTCCGGCTGCATCGTGTAGTCGCCGACCCAGACGTCGGTGCCCCCCACGCGCACCCCGCCCGCCCGGAACCGCGCGGGCCCGGTCTCGCCGTCGTCGTGGCCGTACGCGTAGCCCCGGTGCGCCCACAGCGCGTCGCCGCCCTGGGCGCCGCCGCCCGCCGATCCGTCCTCGCCGGCGTGGACCAGCTGGAAGTGGTCGACGTAGCCGTCCGGTTCGTCGAAGTCGCCGTCGCCGTCGTGGTCCGTGCGGTCCCACACGTCGAACGTCGCCACGTGCGCGGCGATCCGCTCCTCCGTCCAGCCGTCCCGCCGCAGCCCCGCCACCCAGGCGGCGACGGCGTCCCGCACGAGGTCCTCGACGTTGGGGCAGTTGTGGGCGCCGCAGTAGTTCGAGCCGTAGCGGGCCTCGTTGTACGGGACGCGGACCCAGTCCGAGACCTCGCCCTCCACCGAGTAGCGGCCCGCCGAGACCTTCTCGTAGTACGTCCGGAGCGACTCGGTGCCGGGACCCTCGCCGAAGTAGAGCCGCTGGTAGTGCGCGCGGTCGTAGTCGGGGCGCCAGTCGGTGGAGTTGTCCCGGGTGCGGTCCGGCCGCGGTATCTCGTTGTGCCGGGGGCCGGGCGTGCCACCGTACTTCACGACGGGCGGCTTGGGGCCGCGGGGCCCGTCCGGGTCGTACAGGGTGGTGTCGTCCACCTCGTCGCCGAACTCGACGAGGACGGTGAGGATCCGGTCCGTCCGCTCGCGGCCCAGCTCCGCGTACTTGCCGTCGCCCAGCCGCACCACGCGGGAGGCGCCCCGCCGCTCGGCCGTGGCCCGCCCCGTGAGGACCTGCTCCAGCGCGGCCTGGCGGTGCAGCCGCGTCACGGCGCTGTACGGGCCGTCGATGACGTGCCCGTCCCCCGGACCCCGCGCGGGCACCGGCGCCGCCGCGGGCGGCGGGGCGGGGGCGGCGGGCGGTGCGGGCGGTGGTGGGGCGGGCCCTGCTGGGGCTGGCGTGGCCGTCGGTGGCCGCCCGGGGGACAGCGGGCCGGCGGGTGGCACGGCGGCGCCCGCAGGCGGGGCGGAGGCGGTCGCGGGTGGGGCGGAGGCGGTCGCGGGCGGGGGCGGGGCGGAGGCGGTCGCGGGCGGGGCGGGGGTCCCTGCGCGCGGCGCGGCGTGGGCGGCCGGCGCGGCGGCCGCGACGAGGGCGGCGAGTACGGCGGAGGCGACGCTCCACCCGCGTAACGTGCGCGACATCCCCTGCATGTCCTCCCCTGTGCTCCCGTGAACCGGTGCGCCCCCCGTGCTCCGCACGGTGGGTCAGGTCACGCTTACCGACGGTCCCGCCCGGGCATCCAGCGTCGTAGGGTCGTCCACCTGTGCGACCGCGCCGCGAACTCCACCACGAGGACGGAACACCGCCATGCCGCGTCCGACCGCCGTACGGCTCGCCTACGGTTCGGCCACTGTGGTCTGCTCCACCGTCGTCCTGCTCCTGCTGTTCCCCGCGGCCGAGGGCGCCTGGACCGCCCTGGTCGGGACGGTCGCGCTGCTCCTCGGCGTGCGGGTGGCCCTGGGCGCGCCGGCCCGGGCGCGCGGCCGGGGCCGGGGGGCCGGGGCGGCGCCGACGCCCGCCGCGGCGCCCGACCGGCAGCCGTCACTGCGTCGCTGACACCACCACGGTCCTGGCCGCCTTGTCGTGGAGGCCCTGCTTGTAGGGCTTGTCCACGAGGATCAGGATGAGCAGCAGGAGCGGCCACAGGCACGCGCAGCAGATCAGGGCGGGCAGCCAGAGCACCAGCGCCCGCATGAGCGCGGCGCTGGTCGGCGGAGTGGTCCCGTCGTTCAGCATGGCGACGCGCAGGCCCGTCATCCGCTTGCCGAGCGTCTGCCCGTTCGCCTTGGCCGTCATGAGGGTGTCGTAGGCGATGTACGCCACCAGGGTGATGAGTTGGAAGGCCCACTGTCCGCCCTCCGCGCTCGCGGTCCACACGGCGCCGAAGTCGCCGGAGTCCTCGTTCACCCGGTCGTAGACGCCGAACGGGATGCCGAGGATGGCCAACGGCACCGCGATGACCAACCAGTCGACGAGGCGCGCGAGCACCCGCTTGCCGGTCTCGGCGAGGGGCGGCATCCCGCCGAGCGGGTCGGCTCCGCCGTAACCATGGGGGCCGCCGCCGTACGGGCCTCCGCCATAGGGCCCGCCACCATAAGGTCCGCCACCACCGGGCGGGGGCGATCCGTAGGGCCCGCCCCCACCGGGGGGCGGCGGCGATCCGTAGGGGCCACCGCCGTACGGATCGCCACCGCCGGGCGGGCCGCCCGGGTAGGGGCCCTCACCGCCCGGCGGGGGCGGCGGAGGCGGGGTGCCGCCGCCCTGCGGGGGCTCTGACGGCTCCTGCGGGCGCTTGCGGAACGGGTCGTCCTCGGGCGGCTGACCGGGCGTCGGCGGTTCGTGGCTCATGGGGGCAGTGCATCCCGCCGCGACCGGGGCCGCATCCGGTCGCGTGCCGTTCGGGGGACGGCGTCAGTGCCGCGCCACGAACGTCCCGGCCGCCTTGTCGTGCCAGCACTGCCGCCACGGCCGGTCGACCAGGCACCACAGGACGTTCAGCACGCCGATCACCAGCAGCCCCAGCACCGAGTAGACCAGACGGCGGCGCAGCGCGGCGCCGAACGTCGGCGGCTCGTGGGACTCGATGCCCCGCACCTGGAGTCCGCAGAGCTTCTTGCCGAGGGTGCGGCCCCACCGGGCGGTGGGCACCGCCTCGTACAGGACGCCGAGGACCAGCAGGATGCCGAGCGCGATGCCGAACTGGACGGACGTCGTGCCGTCGACGAGCCACACGGTGACCGTCTCGCCCGACCGCTTGGCCTGCTCGATCTTGTCCAGGATGTGGTCGACGCCGTTCGCCACGAAGGGCGCGGCGGCCGCGCCGGCGAGCCCGCCGAGGACGAGGGTGTCGACGACGCGGGCGGCGAGCCGCCTGCCGAGCCCGGCGGGGCGGGCGGAGGCCCGTTCCTGCGCGGCCCGCAGGAACGGGTCGCTGACCGGCGGCTTCCACGGGACGACCGGCTGCCCCGCCGCGTCCGGTCCGGCGGCGGCCGGCGCCCCCGGGGGCACCGGGGCGGACGCCGCCTGGGCGGGCTGCTGCTGCGCGAGCTGGTGGACCTGCTGCGCCCATGACGCGGCGCCGCCCCCGGCGCCGGCCGTGACGGGCGCGCCGGCCACCGGGCCCTGCGCGTGCGGCGTGGCCGCCGCCTGCGGCGGTACGGCCCCGGCGGGCGCCGACTGCTCCCGCACGGGCGCGTACGGCTCCGGCCGGGCGGGCGCGCCGGGATGGGCGCCGGCCTGCTGCGCCGCGGGCCGGGCCAGGGCTTGGGCCTGGTGCGGCGCGAGGGCCTGGTCGGTCTGCTGGGGCTGGACCCGGTGGGCCTGCTGGGCCTGCTGGGACGGGAGTTGGTGCCGGGGGTCGTCGTGCGCCGCGGCGGTGGAGGGGGCCGGGGCGGGGGCGGGCTGCTGGGTGCGCGGGCCCTGCTGCGCCGGGACGTCCGCCGCCCGGGAGGTGTCCGAGGGCGCGGACGTCGACGGGCGGATCGTCATCGTGCCCTCGGGGGCGGGCCGCGCCGCCGGTTCCGGGTCCACCCGGCGCACCCCGGGGAGGGCGCCGCCCGTCGGGTCGGCCGGGTCCGCCACGCGGGGGTCCCGGCGGCCGGACGTGCCCCACGAGACCCGTTCGTCGCGGTGGTCGCCGAAGCCGCGCTGGCGGGAGAGGTCGGCCTGCCACGCGGACGCGGGCTCGGCGCCCCGTTCCGCTTCGCGTTCCGCCCGCGGCTGCGGGCCGGTGGCGGGGCCGGCCTCCGAGGCCAACTCGGGGTCCTCGTCGAGGAAGACGGGGCCCGTCTCCTCCACCGACGGACCCGGGTTCGCCCGCGCGGCCGGCGCGACGGCGGGCACGGGAGCCGCCGGGACCGGGGGCGCCGGCATGGCCTCACCGTCCCCGGGCGCGGGGCGGCTCGTACCGGGGACCCAGGCGGCACCGCTCCAGTACCGGATGTATCCGGGAATGGAGGGATCTGGGTAGTAACCGGCTTCGGGGCTGCCGTCGCCGGTTGCCGGGGTTGGGGCGCTCATCACCGTGGTCCCGTATCTCCTCGAGGGCCTCAATTCAAGGCACCACATCTATCAGACCGCCGGATGCCCCCGGGCCGATCCGATCGCCAGGGCCACCATCCGGTCACAGCGGTGTCACGCAAAGTAACAGAAGTTCGCCGGTGAAAGTCGCGTAATGGCGGGGAGGAAAACAGCTCCCTCCTTCCGCGCGGGTCCGGTGGTGGGCTCGTCCGCACGCCGAGAGGGAGGACCGACCATGGAGGAGACCACGGTGGTGGAGCGGGAACTGGAATTGAAGCTGGTGCTGTCCCCGGACCACAGCGTGCCGGTGCCGGCCCGGCTGACCTACCGGGCGGCCGACCCCTACGCCGTCCACATCGCCTTCCACATCGGCTCGGAGCACCCGGTGTACTGGACGTTCGCCCGGGAGCTGCTGGTGGAGGGGGTGTTCCGGCCGTGCGGCGACGGCGACGTGCGGATCTGGCCGTCGAAGACGGAGGGCGGCGGCGTGGTGCTCATGGCGCTGTCGTCCCCCGACGGCGAGGCGCTGTTGGAGGCGCCGACGGCGCAGGTGTCGGCGTGGCTGGAGCACACGCTGCGGGCGGTGCCGCCGGGGACGGAGTCGGAGCGGCTCGACATCGACGAGGAGCTGACCGCGCTGCTGTCGGCGGAGGCGTGAGGCGCGGAGGCGCGAGGGGATGAGGCGTGAGGGGGTGAGGCGTGGCCGGGCTGGACCGGGGTGAGGAAGGGCCGGAAAACGTCGTGTGTGGGCGAGGGCCGACGACCGGCGGGCGGGCGGCCGCGCCCGGCCGCCCGGCCGCCCGCCCGAGGGGTGACGGGGGGCCGGTCGCCGGAGGGATGTCGGGGGTCAGAAGAGTTTGCCCGGGTTGAGGATGCCGAGCGGGTCGAAGGTCTGTTTGATGCCGCGCTGGAGCTCCAGCCCCACGGGACCGAGTTCGCGGGCGAGCCACTCCTTCTTGAGGACGCCGACCCCGTGTTCCCCGGTGATGGTGCCGCCGAGCTCCAGACCGAGGGCCATGATGGCGTCGAAGGACGCACGGGCGCGCCGGGACTCGTCCGCGTCGGTGTGGTCGAAGCACACCACGGGATGGGTGTTGCCGTCGCCGGCATGGGCGCACACGCCGATCGTCAGGCCGTACTCCTCGGCGATGGCGGCCGTCCCGTCGAGCATCTCGGCGAGCCGTGAGCGCGGCACGCACACGTCGTCGATCATCGTGGCGCTGGCGACGGTCTCCAGGGCGGGCAGGGACATCCGCCGCGCGTTCAGGAGCAGTTCGGACTCGGCGGCGTCCTCGGCCGGGACGACCTGCGTGGCTCCCGCCCCGGTGCACAGCTTCGCGACGGCGGCCAGGTCGGCGGCCGGGTCCGGGGTGTCGAAGGCGGCCAGGAGCAGCGCGGCCGTGGTGTCGGGCAGCCCCATGCGGCCCAGGCGGTTGACGGCGTGGACCGTGGTGCGGTCCATCAGCTCCAGCAGGGAGGGGGTGTGGCCGTTCTCCATGATGGCGCAGACGGCGGCGCACGCGTCGGCGGCGGAGGCGAACTCGGCGGCGAGGACGAGCTGCTCCGGCGGCTTCGGCCGGAGCGCGAGCACGGCCCGGACGACGACGCCGAGGCTGCCCTCGGAGCCGACGAACAGCCGCGTGAGGTCGTATCCCGCGACGCCCTTGGCGGTCCGGCGGCCGGTGGACAGCAGCCGCCCGTCGGCGAGGACGACGTCCAGGCCGAGGACGTACTCGGCGGTGACGCCGTACTTGACGCAGCACAGCCCACCGGAGGCGGTGCCGATGTTGCCGCCGATGGTGCACGTCTCCCAGCTCGACGGGTCCGGCGGGTAGGACAGGCCGTGCGCGGCGACGGCGCGGGAGAGGACGGCGTTGACGACGCCCGGCTCGACGACGGCGATCCGGTCGACCGGGTCGATCTCCAGGATGCGGTCCATCCGGACGAGGGACAGCACGATGCACCCGTCCGTGGCGTTGGCGGCGCCCGACAGGCCGGTGCGGGCGCCCTGGGGCACCACGGGGACGCGCAGCGCGGAGGCGGTGCGCATCACGTGCCGGACCTGTTCGACGGTACGGGGCAGGACCACGACGGCCGGGGTGCCGGCGTCGCAGAAGCCCGCCATGTCGCGGGCGTAGGAGGGGGTGACGTCCGGGTCGGTGATCAGGGCCTCGGCGGGGAGACCGGCGCGCAGCCGCTGCAGCAGATCGTCCATGATCCCAGCGTGGCACCCGGGGGCCATCGGTGTGAACCGGGCGTGTACCGGCCGCCGGCGCGCGGGGCCCCGCCGGGCGCGCGCGCACAGTGAGCGGCATGAAGACGGAACGGGTCTCTCAGGTGGTGCTGCTCGCCGGGGCGGGCGCGGTGCTGGCGGGCGCGGTGGCGCTGTTCCTGGCCGACGGGATGACGGGGTTGCGCGGTGGTGGCGGGGTGCCGTCCGCCCCGGGACCGGCGGCGCGGGCGGCGGTGGCCGTGCGGGCGGGCGCGCCGGCGTCCCTGCCCGAGCTGACCGCGCTGATCGGGGACCGGGAGGCGTGGCTGCGCGGCCATCCGGGTGACGACGCGTCGTGGGCGGTGCTGGGCGCCGCGTACGCGGAGCGGGGCGCGCGGACCGGGGACCCGGCGGCGTACCCGAAGGCGGAGAGGGCGCTGCGGCGCTCGCTGGACGCGCACCCGGTGGCCGAGGGCAACGTCGACGCGGCACTCGGCATGGGGGCGTTGGCCCACGCGCGCGGCGACTTCGCGGCGGCGCGGCGGTGGGCGGAGGAGGCGCGACAGCGGGCGCCGCGCCGGTGGCGGGTCCAGGCGGTGCTGGTCGACGCGTACCGGGGGCTCGGCGACCAGACGGCCGCCCAGCAGGCGCTGGCCCGGCTGCGGGAGATGCACACGGGTACGGCGGCGCTGACCCGGGCGGCGGAGGTGTACCGGGACCGGGGCTGGCGGGAGGACGCCTCGGCGGTGGCGTACGACGCGGTGGGGCGGGCGGGGACGCCCACCGAGAAGGCGGCGTGCCTGCGGCGGCTGGGGGACCTCGCGTGGGAGCGGGGCGAGCCGGAGGAGGCGCTCCGCCAGTACGCGGCGGCGCTGGAGCTGGCTCCGCGGGACGCGCCCGCGCTGGCGGGCCGGGCCCGGACGCTCGCGGCGCTGGACCGCGCCGACGAGGCCGTGCGGGACTACCGGGCGGCGCTGGACCTGCGGCCGGTGCCGGAGTACGCGCTGGAGGCGGGCGAGCTGTACGCGGCGCTGGGCCGGGAGGCGGAGGCGCGGGCCGGGTACGAACTGCTGCACGCGCGGGCCGCGGAGGCGTTCGCGCACGGGGTGGACCAGTCGCTGGTGCTGGCCCGGTACGAGGCGGACCACGGCCGGCCGCTCACCGCGGTGGCGTGGCTGCGCGCGGAGTGGCGGCGCGGGCACCGGTCCGCGGAGGTGGCGGACGCCCTGGGGTGGGCGCTGCTGCGGGCGGGCCGGGCCCGGGAAGCGCTGCCGTACGCGCGGCTCGCCACGGAACAGGGGCTGCGCAGCGCGCTGTTCGCGTACCACCGGGGGGAGGTGGAGCGGGCGCTCGGCATGACCGGTGAGGCGCGCCGCCACCTGGCGGAGGCGCTGCGGACCAACCCGCGCTTCTCGCCGCTGTACGCCCCGCAGGCGCGGCGGGCGCTGGAGGCGCTGGGCGAGCCGTCGGGACCGCCACCGCGCCGGTGAGGCCCTGGCCGCGCGGGGCGGGACGGGACGGGACGGGCAAGCGGACGGGGCCGGGGAGCGGCCGGGGCGGACGGGAGCGGGTCGACCGGCGGGCCGGACCGGGGCGGACGGATCGGGAGCGGCCCGGGCGGCCCGGGCGGACTGCGGGGCCGGGACGGCCGGTGGGGGCCGGGGGCCGGGCGGGTCGGGGGGGGCCGGGACGGGCGGTGGGGGCCGGGACGGCCTGTGGCCCCGCGGGTCAGGTCCGCGGGGCCACAAGTACCGGGGGGCGTACGGCGTCAGAGGTTGCCGCGCTTCGCCTGCTCGCGCTCGATCGCCTCGAACAGGGCCTTGAAGTTGCCCTTCCCGAAGCCCATCGAACCGTGCCGTTCGATGAGTTCGAAGAAGACCGTCGGGCGGTCCTGGACGGGCTTGGTGAAGATCTGCAGGAGGTAGCCGTCCTCGTCGCGGTCGGCGAGGATCTTCAGCTCGCGCAGGGTCTCCACGGGCACGCGGGTGTCGCCCACCCACTCGCCGAGGGTGTCGTAGTACGAGTCCGGGGTGTCGAGGAACTGCACGCCCGCGGCGCGCATGGTGCGCACGGTGGCGACGATGTCGTTCGTGGCGAGCGCGATGTGCTGGACTCCGGCGCCGCCGTAGAACTCCAGGTACTCGTCGATCTGCGACTTCTTCTTCGCGATGGCCGGCTCGTTGATGGGGAACTTCACCTTCAGCGTGCCGTCGGCGACGACCTTCGACATGAGGGCGGAGTACTCGGTGGCGATGTCGTCGCCCACGAACTCCTTCATGTTGGTGAAGCCCATGACCTTGTTGTAGAAGGCCACCCACTCGTTCATCCGGCCGAGCTCGACGTTGCCGACGCAGTGGTCGATCGCCTGGAAGGTGCGCTTGGCCGGCGGCTCGACCAGCGGTCGGGCGGCGACGAACCCGGGCAGGTACGGGCCGCTGTAGCGGGAGCGGTCGACGAGCGTGTGGCGGGTCTTGCCGTAGGTCGCGATGGCGGCGAGGACGACGGTGCCGTGCTCGTCCTCGATCTCGTACGGCTCGGTGACGCCGGTGGCGCCCTGCTCCACCGCGTAGGCGTAGGCCGCGCGGGCGTCGGGGACCTCGATGGCGAGGTCGACGACGCCGTCACCGTGCTCGGCGACGTGGTCCGCGAGGAACCGGCCCCGGTCGGTGGTGGGCTTGATGACGGAGGTCAGCACGAAGCGGGCCGCGCCGTTCGTCAGCACGTAACTGGCCGTCTCACGGCTGCCGTTCTCCGGTCCGGAGTAGGCGACGAGCTTCATGCCGAAGGCCGTGGAGTAGTAGTGCGCGGCCTGCTTGGCGTTGCCGACGGCGAACACGACCGCGTCCATGCCCTTCACCGGGAAGGGGTCCGCCTGCCGTGCGGTGCCGGGGGTCTCATGCAGGATCTCAGTCATGGCGGCAGGTTCTCTCCGTTCCACAAGCTGCGCAATAGTTCGCGCCTCCCCTGGTCAATGTGCACAGCCGAGCCCCACTATGGGGGGGCGTTCTGTACAGGATGACCACTGGGAGACGGCCGTGGCGATCGATCATCTGGACGGCAGGCTCATCGCCCTGCTGGCGCGCGAACCCCGCATCGGGGTGCTGGAGGCATCCCGGCGGCTCGGGGTGGCGCGCGGCACGGTGCAGGCGCGCCTGGACCGGCTCCAGGCGAACGGCGTGATCCGGGGCTTCGGCCCGGAGGTGGACCCGGCCGCGCTGGGCTACCCGGTGACGGCGTTCGCGACGCTGGAGATCAAGCAGGGGCAGGGCGCGGACGTGCGCGAGCACCTGGCGGGCGTGCCGGAGGTGCTGGAGCTGCACACGACGACGGGCCACGGTGACATGCTGTGCCGGCTGGTGGCGCGGTCGAACGCCGACCTCCAGCGGGTGATCGACCGCGTGGTGGGCTTCGAGGGGATCATGCGCGCGTCGACGGCGATCGTGATGGAGAACCCGGTACCGCTGCGGCTCATCCCGCTGGTGGAGCAGGCGGCGACGGACGAGGACCCGGCCCCGCCGCGCCGCGCGTGACGGCGGGGGCGGGAAGCCCGGTCCCCCGGGCGGTAAGGGGGCGGCGGGCGCGTACGCACGGCGCCACCCGCCGGCGGGGGCGCGTACGGCACGGCGCCGCCCGCCCGGCCCGCCCGCGGTGGGCGTCCGCCCGCCGGGGGTGGCGCGGGGCGGGGGTGGCGCGGGGCGGTCAGCAGCTGGGGACCCGGCCGCCGTCCGCCAGGGCCTCCAGGGAGGCCACCGCGTCCTTGAGGGTCGTCACCGGGACCAGCCGCAGCTTCTCCGGGCGCGTGGCCTCGGCGTCCTCGCACTCCGCGCGGGGCACCAGGAACACCGTCGCCCCGTCGCGGGCGGCGGCCTGCGTCTTGAGGGAGACCCCGCCGACCGCGCCGACCTTCCCGTCCGGCGAGATGGTCCCCGTACCGGCGACGATCCGGCCGCCCGTGAGGTCGCCGCCCTCGCCGTCGCCGGCCAGCTTGTCGATGACGCCGAGGGAGAAGAGCAGACCGGCGCTGGGGCCGCCGATGTCGGCCAGGTGGAGCCGGACGTCGATGTCGTCCCCGCTCCTGCCGAGGTGGTCGAGGGCGGCGGCGACGGCGTCGTCCTGCGACTGCCGCATCTGCCCCAGGTTGCGCTTCTCGATCTCGCCGTCGGACTTGCCGGCCGGGTAGACCGAGTCGTGCGGCAGCACGGCCTGGTCGGTGCGGAACCAGGCGCGGACGACGTCCCGGTAGCCGATGTCGCTGCGGGGCGCGGTCGCCACGATCGTGACCATCCGCAGTTGACCGGTCGTCCGGCGGACGGGGGCGCCGGAGATGGTGATCACCGGTCGGCCCTTGTCGACGCCGAGCACGTCCGCCGTCGATCCCGGGTGCGCGATCGTGAACGGCAACGGCGCGAACGCGGCCACCGCGAAGAGCGCGAGGATCGGCAGGGCGCACAGGGCGAGGACGCGGGGGCGCGTGAGACGGGAGAGCACGGGATCAATCTACCGGCGCCCGCCCCGGCGCCCCCGTACGGCTCGGGGCGCGGCCCGCACGGTACGGGCACACCGACCCACGGTCCCGGCACCGGCACCGGCACCGGCACATGGGACACGGACACCGCGCACCGGGCCGCGGCACACACGGGGCACCGGCGGCCCTCCCCCTGAGCGCCACCGTCGGCGCGGAGCGCACCGGCCCTCCGCCCCCCGGCGCCGCCCCGGCCCGCCTCGGCCCAGGGCGCCGCCTTCAGCGCAGGGCGTCGGCGACCTCGCGGGCGGCGTCGACGACGCGCGGGCCGACCCGCTCCGGTACGGCGTCGGTCAGCATCACCACCCCGACGCTGCCCTCGACGCCCGTCACGCCCAGCAGCGGCGCGGCGGCTCCGCTGGCACCCGCCTCCAGCTCGCCGTGGGTGAGCGTGTAGCCCGGTTCGCCGGGGCCGCCCGCCCGGCGGGCGCCGAGGATGGCCCGGCCCGCGGCGCCCCGGTCGAGCGGGTGGCGGAAGCCGGCCCGGTAGGCCACGTGGTAGTCGGTCCAGGTCGGCTCGACGACGGCGACGGCCAGCGCCTCCGCCCCGTCGACCAGGGTGAGATGGGCGGTGGCCCCGATGTCCTCGGCGAGGGAGCGCAGCGCCGGCAGCGCCGCCTCGCGTACGAGGGGGTGCACCTGGCGGCTGAGCCGCAGCACGCCGAGCCCCACGCGGGCCCGGCCGCCCAGGTCGCGGCGGACGAGGGCGTGCTGCTCCAGCGTGGCGAGCAGACGGTAGACGACCGTGCGGTTGACGCCGAGCCGGTGGGACAGCTCGGTGACGGTCAGCCCGTGGTCGGTGTCGGCGAGCAGCTTGAGGACGCGAAGTCCCCGATCGAGCGTCTGGGAGGTTTCCGCGGTCACGACGCCCCCTCCTTCGGAGTGAGTGACGGCGGACACTCCCAACGCTGCTGCGACACCCGTCCCTTGAGCGACGCACCGAGAGGCCGCCGGCAGGCCATGGCACACCGGCTGCGCTCCGCGGCGGCGCTGCCACGGGGCGTTTGCATGTGCCCGGGACAGTAGCGAGCGGCTCCGCTCAGCGGAAGACCTCGTCCAGAATCCGGGCGCCCATGGGGGCTTGATCCGGGAATGCGCGGTTCCCTGCGGGAGCGCCCCGAAGCCGTACCCGAAAACGGGCGGTTTCGGGGCGCCTGCCCGGACCTGCGGTGGCTGTGCCGGGTGCTGCCGGACCCCGGCCGCACGAGCCGGAACCCGCGTGCCCCTGCCCGGGACCTGCCGGGGACCGGACGCGAGCGGCCCCCGAACCCGCCGGGCCCGGGGCCTTCCGGGACCGGCCGGAGGCGTACGGAACCACTCGGGGCCTGAGCGATTCCTGCCCGGGCCTGCCCGAGACCGACCGGGGCCTGCCGAAGACCGACCGGACACGTACGAGACCGACCGGGGAACGTACGGGACCCGCCGGGAACGTACGGGACCCGCCGGGACCGGCCGGGACCGGCGGGTCAGCGCATCCGCGTGGCCCACTCCTGGACCTTCTTGATCCGCTCGCGGATCTGCCCGGCCGTGGCCTCCGCGCTCGGCGGGCCGCCGCACACCCGGCGCAGCTCGGTGTGGATGACGCCGTGCGGCTTGCCGCTCTGGTGGACGTACGCGCCGACCATGGTGTTCAGCTGCTTGCGCAGCTCCATCAGCTCCTTGTGGGAGACGACGGGCCGCCGCTCCGCGGGCAGCTCCAGCAGGTCGGCCTCTTCCGAGGGCTTCTGCCGGCTGTGCGCGATCTGCCGGGCCTGCCGCTTCTGCAGCAGCAGCTGCACCTGGTCGGGCTCCAGCAGGCCGGGGATGCCGAGGTAGTCCTGCTCCTCCTGGCTGCCGGGGTGGGCCTGCATGCCGAACTCGGCGCCGTTGTACATGACCCGGTCGAAGACGGCGTCGGACTCCAGTGCCTCGAAGGGCAGCATGTCCTGCTCGCCGGTGTCCTCGTCCTGCTGCTTGTTCGCCTCGTCGAGCTCCTTCTCGGACTCGGCGTACGGGTCCTCCTCGCCCTCCTTCTTCGGCCGGTCGAGGACGTGGTCGCGTTCGACCTCCATCTCGTTGGCGAAGCCCATGAGCATGGGGATGGTCGGCAGGAAGACCGACGCGGTCTCGCCGCGCCGCCGCGACCGGACGAAGCGCCCGACGGCCTGTGCGAAGAAGAGCGGCGTGGAGATCGTCGTGGCGTACACGCCGACCGCGAGGCGCGGTACGTCGACGCCCTCCGACACCATGCGGACGGCGACCATCCAGCGGTCGTCGCCCTCGCTGAACTCGTCGATCCGCTTCGACGCGCCCGCGTCGTCGGAGAGGACCACGGTCGCGCCGTGCCCGGTGATCTCGCGGATCAGCTTGGCGTACGCGCGGGCGGAGTCCTGGTCGGAGGCGATCACCAGCGCGCCGGCGTCCGGGATCGCCTTGCGGACCTCGGTGAGCCGCTGGTCGGCGGCGCGCAGCACGTTCGGCATCCAGTCGCCGCGCGGGTCGAGGGCGGTGCGCCACGCCTGCGAGACGGCGTCCTTCGTCATCGGCTCGCCGAGCCGGGCGGCCACCTCGTCACCGGCCTTGGTGCGCCAGCGCATGTTGCCGCTGTAGCTGAGGAAGATCACCGGGCGGACGACGCCGTCGGCGAGGGCGTTGCCGTAGCCGTAGGTGTAGTCGGCGGAGGAGCGCCGGATGCCGTCGTTGCCCTCCTCGTACGTGACGAAGGGGATGGGGTTGGTGTCGGAGCGGAACGGCGTACCGGTCAGCGCGAGGCGCCGCGTCGCGGGCTCGAACGCCTCCAGGCACGCCTCGCCCCACGACTTGGAGTCGCCGGCGTGGTGGATCTCGTCGAGGATGACGAGCGTCTTGCGCTGCTCGCAGCGGTTGCGGTGGAGCATCGGCCGCACGCCGACACCGGCGTAGGTGACGGCGACGCCCTGGTACTCCTTGCTCAGCGGCCCGGCGCTGTACTCCGGGTCGAGCTTGATGCCTATCCGTGCGGCGGCGGCCGCCCACTGCTTCTTCAGGTGCTCGGTCGGCGCGACGACGGTCACCTGCTGGACGACGTGGTGGTGCAGCAGCCAGGACGCCAGCGTCAGCGCGAAGGTCGTCTTGCCGGCGCCGGGCGTGGCGACCGCCAGGAAGTCCCTCGGCTGCTCCTGGACGTACCGGTCCATGGCCGCCTGCTGCCAGGCGCGCAGCTTGTTCGCGGTGCCCCAGGGGGCCCGGCCGGGGAAGGCGGGAGAGAGGTGATGGGAGGCGGTAGTAGTCACGGTCTCCGATTCGGGGCTCTCGGACGCAGGGGGGTGCGCGCGGTTCGCGTACGACAACCGGGCCACCCTACCGGTGCCCCGCCCCGCCCCCGGGCGGGACGACGCCGTGACCTCGCGGAGTGCGAGCGGCGTCACACCACGAGCGCGCGGAGCCTCTCGGCGATGTTCTCCGCCTCGTCCGCCCGGCCCGTGGCCACATCGACGACCAGCCGTTCCGCCGCGTCGATGTCGGGCCGGAGGGAGGTCCAGCCGTTGATGGCGAGGCCCGCGATGACCGGGATGTCCTGGGCACCCAGGTGGACGCACGTCACGTGAGCCGCTCCATGAGCTCGTGCCACTTGGCCGCCTGTGCCAGGGCGGTCCGGCGGACGACGGCCTCCTGGGCGGTGCGCGCCAGGAGGTCGTCCACGGCCTTGAGCACGATGGCGTGCAGGGTGGTCCCCTCCGGTTCCGCGCGCTGCTTCAGGGCGTCGGTCCGGTCGTCGCGAAGACGCAGGGTCATGGCGGTACCGAAACGGTGCCACCCCCTCGGACCGCTCTGGTACACCGCGCGCCCCGCCGCCTAGCGGACCGGCGTCCCCTCCCGTACGCGCGTGGCGACCCAGGCGCCGAACAGCGCCACGACCGCCATCGGCAGGAACACCGCCGCGAAGGCGACCGGGTGCGAGCCGGACGCCCCGGCACCGGCCACGGAGTGGCCCGCGACCGCGCCGCCGCCCAGCGCGGCGAACGCGGCGCCGCCGGCCGCCAGGAGCAGGACGTTCGACAGGCCGTCGGAGATCTGGAGCGCGGCCGAGTTCGTCCCGGCCTCCTCCGGCGCGGACAGCTTCAGCAGCAGCACGCTCGTCGAGGCGATCACCATGCCCATGCCGAGGCAGCCGAAGCCCCAGGCCACCCCCACGATCCACACCGGCACCGCCGGCAGCAGCACCAGCGGCACCACCGCGATGGACGCCGCCACCAGGAGCATCCCGACCACCATCAGCCGCTCCCGGTACGGCTCCAGCCGGGGCCGCGACTGGACGAAGGAGCCCAGCGCCCAGGTCGCCCCGCCCACGGCGAGGGACAGCCCGGCGAGCGTCGGGCTCAGGCCCCGCTGGGTGACGAGCATCAGCGGCACGAACGACTCGGCGGCGATGAACGCGCCCGCCGACACCCCGCGCAACAGCACCACGGACGGCAGGCCGCGCGCCGCCCGGTACGTCCCGCGCGGCAGCAGTCCCAGCGCGGCCGGCACCAGCAGCGCCGCGCCCGCGACGGCGGGGACGACGGACAGCCACCGCAGGTCCTGCCCGGCGTACTGCAGGAGCCCCGCGCCCAGCGAGATGCCGAGCGCCAGCCGCAGCCGGCGCCGGTCGAACGCCGGGGCGGGCGCCCCGGGGTCGGCCGGGCCGGAGGCGGTACGGCGGATCGCCGGCAGCGCCAGGACGAGCGGCACCACGACCAGCGCGGGTATGCCGAGGAACACCCACCGCCAGCCGAGCCGCTCGGTCACCGTCCCCGCGGCGAGCGGACCCACGACGGACGGGATCACCCAGGACGCCGCGAACGCCGCCATGATCGCGGGTCGCAGGCGCTCCGGGTACGCGCGACTGACGACCACGTACAGCGCGACGATCACCAGACCGCCGCCGAGCCCCTGCACCGCGCGGCCCAGGATGAACGGCCACATCGTGCCGGCCGTCCCGGACACCAGCAGGCCCGCGGCGAACGCGGCGATCCCCGCCGCGAGCGGTCCGAGCGGCCCGTCCCGGTCGGCCCACTGACCGGCCAGGACCATGCCGAAGAGGCTGGTCGTGAAGTACGCCGAGAACGCGAACGCGTACAGCGCCACCCCGTCCAGCTCCCGGGCGGCGACGGGCATCGCCGTGCCGACGGCGGTCGCCTCGAACGCGATCAGCAGGACGACGGAGACGATGCCGATGCTCAGCGCCCGGTACTCACGGTCGAGCACGCCACCGCCGCCCCGCTCCCGCGGGGGGAGGGAGGGGGCGGCGGGGCCGTTGTCGCTGCCGGTGTCGGAGTCGGTGTCGGGGGGATCCAGGGCGCTCATGACCTCCAGAGTAAGAGGCGTCGGGGCACTTGACCCCTGTCGCGCGACGGGAACGGGCTCCGCCCATGGTCGTACGACCATGGGCCCCCGCCCCGGTCTCACCCCTCGAACGCGGCCCGGAGGGCCTGGATGTCGAGCTTCTTCATGCCCATCATCGCCTCGGCGGCGCGCCTGGCCTTGTCGGGGTCCGGGTCGGTCATCATCGCGTCCAGGACGCGTGGGGTGATCTGCCACGACAGCCCGTACTTGTCCTTGAGCCACCCGCAGGGGCCCTCCTCGCCGCCCTCACCGAGCCGGGACCAGAAGTAGTCGACCTCCTCCTGGTCCTCACACGCCACGGACAGGGAGATCGCCTCGTTGAACGTGAACTCGGGCCCGCCGTTCATCGCCACGTAGCGCTGCCCCGCCAGCTCGAACTCGACGGTCATGACCGTGCCCGCCGGCATCGGGGTCCCCTCGGGGTAGCGGTCGACCTTCACGATCCGTGAGTCCTCGAAGATCGACGTGTAGTGCTCGGCCGCCTCTTCCGCCTGGGTGTCGAACCACAGGAACGGCGTGATCTTCTGCTGCATGTCGGGGTCCCTTCGCTCCGTGTGCCTTCACACGAGTAGACCCACGGGAGCTCCGGAACTCATCGCGCAGTAGGCCGGATGCCCGCGCCGATCAGCTGTCGGAGGAGTCGGGCAGCTCCTCGACCACGAACGAGCCCCTGGCCCGCACCGTCACGACGAGCTTGCGCTCGCGGAGGATGTCGAGGGCCCGACGCACGGTGTTGGAACCCACGCCGTACTCCTGGGAGAGGAGCATCTCCCCGGGCAGTCGGGAGCCGAGTGCGAACTCTCCGCTCCTGATCTTGCGCTCCAGGATGTTCGCGAGCTGCTCGTAGTGATAGGCGGCCGCACCGGGGTTGATCTTCTCCGTCACGGAAGCGAACGTAAACGTCCAGCAACAGCCGCGCATCTCCAACAGTGGTCAACCGCTGTCAACCACTGTCTACCACTGCCGACCGCTTTCGACATCGGCTACCTTGAGCGCACACAGAAGACCCCGGCGAGTCGGCCAGGACTCCCGGGGCGTGGCCACCAACCCCATGGAGGTTGATGACAGTGGGCATTATCCATGCCCTCGTGGGCGGGCTGCTGGGTGCGGTCACCCCGGGCTCCGGCCGACGGCGCGCGGGCTCCCACCGGGCCGCACCCTCATGCGCCCCGACCCCCATCCGCCGGGCAGCCCCTCGGGACCCCCTCCCCCGACTCCGTTCCCCGTACGGGTCGACCGAACCGCTCGACGGTCGCGCCTCACTCCTCGTCCGCCCCTACCTCCTGGCGCACGAGCGCCAGGAGAACCAGGCCCGGCGCAGGCTCACCCTCGTCCTCGCCGCCGACTTCGGCATCGACCTGGACACGCGGGTCCTGCACGGGGCAGGGGCGGCGCGGTGAGCACGTCGGCGCGGAGGCCGGTCCGGATGTGCGTCCGGTGCGGCCGGATCACGGACGAGCCCGTGGTGGTCTGCGAGGTGCACTCGGCCAGCGGGCCCGGATACACCGTGTACGCGTGCGCCGCGTGCGCACCGCTGTTCCCGCCGGTCCCCGACGTACTGGACCTCCTGGACGGTGGGCGATGACGTCCGAACACACGGCGGAGCAGATCGCCGCGGCCGCGAGGGAATCCGGCCGCACGCAGGAGTGCGAGTCGGGCGAGCACGGCTTCTGCACCCCGATGGAGGTCTACGAGTCCGACACCCCGGGCCCGGACGAGCGGCCGCTCTTCTCCATCACGTGCACCTGCACCTGCCACGACACCTGACCACCGCCGGGGCCTTCCTCCGGCCCAGGAGGAAGGCCCCTCGGCTCACCCCTTGCCGGGCTTGACCACGGGCTCGCCCTGCAGCGGCTTGTTCTCGCACCCCAGCGCGGCCGTCACCCGCTGCGTCATGAGGTACAGGAACGCCAGATGCTGCTTCATCGCCTCCTCGCTGCCCTTCTGCTCGGAGTTCGAAGTGTTCGACGCGCGGGCACGCAGGAGTACGCGTCCGGAGGGCGGCCCGAGGTCGCCGGGCAGGTCGCACCGCAAGTAGAGCTTCGAGTAATTGCCGCCACTCTCCCCGAGCGTCCCGCTGACGTCGAACCGTCGGCCTGGGGCAGGCGGCTTCTCCTTCTCATGCGGGTCGTCACGAGACACCCAAGAAAAGCCGAGTCGGATCTCGCCGCCGTCCGGACGCGCATCCTGCGCGAACGAGCACCCGTACACGTATGGAGTTGCCTTGGCGCCACCCGAACCGAGCAGGTTCTTCCTCAGCCGCTCTCCCACGCCCACCGGGCTGTTGTAGACGACGGTCTCGACTGATCCGCCACCCAGGAGCGTCCGGAGCAACCGCTCCTCGTTCGAGGAGTCCGCCACGCGGCACGGATTCCCGCCCTCTGCCTGAGGGGTTTCAGCGCCACCGTCGGTACACGAAGTCACTGCGAGCGCTGCACACAGGACGAGCCCGACGAACCGCCGCACGGATCTACGACCCCCCTTGTCGCAGGTGTGTCGTGGTTGCGATGCGTCCGGAGGTGAAACCCTCCCGCAGTTTGTCCTGAGCCTCGTCGAAGGCATTGAGGTGATCGACCTTTCGTTGCTCGCCCCACGCGCTCACCAGCGCATTCGCTCCGTCCATGCCACTGGCGTAGTTGTTGCTGGAGTCCTTCTTGCCCTGCTGCTCGGCCGACTCCTTGACATCCTCGGCCCAGTCGAACGCGGTGACGTCGATCAGCGCACCGGCGACAGTCCCCACGATGGGAATCTCACCGACGAGTCCGTTGGCTCCGGCGGCCGAGTAGGTGGACATCTGATCGGCCCACTGTTCCTTGTCGGCCTGCTTGTCCACGTAGACATCGGCTCCGATGCCGTTGAGGGCACCGAGGGCCGCTCCGATGTCCGAGGCGCGGGTGTTCCATTGCGCACTCTCCCCGTGTACCGGGTCACCCTCGAAGGATCCGGTGGTGGCCAGTTCACGAGCTGCGAAGGCCCGTTCGGCTTCGCAGACGAGCGCAAAGGCCGGCGCGTCGTCGGCGATCCCGCGCATGACCCGGACCAGGCTCGCCTGGCCGACGGCCAGATGGGCCTTGTCCCCGTCCACGTGGATGGACTCGCTGCCGCCGACGCCGCCGAGGCGGGACTCCTGCCCGCCCAGAATGAGGTGGGTGTCCGCCACATAGTCCGCGAGTGCCCTGGCCATCGGCTGGCGGATGTTCTCCAGGTGCTCCGGGAACTCGTCGCCGCCCGCGTCCTTGTCCAGCAGACGGATCGCCTCGTGCATCACGCGGGCCTGGCCCTCGGTGTGGGGGCCGGGAGGGCCGAGCTTCTCGCCGGGTTCGTGGCCCGTCGCGGCGGCCTGGATGGCGGCGCCGAGGCCCGAGGCGCGGTACGGGTCGTCGAGCTCCCTCGGCGTCCCGTACAGCGGCGCCATGTACGGGGTGCTCCACTCGCGTTCGGTGAGCAGGTACTTGAGGTGGTCGTTCTTGTTCCCCTCCGCGGCCGGGTCGAGGAAGTACTCCGCCGCGGCCGGGTCCTTGCTCATGGTCTTCAGCAGGCCGTCCAGGGGGTCGGTCACGAGGTCGGGGCGCTCGGCGTCGTAGGCGTGGTCCCAGATGTGGGGGTTGGCCTTCTCCGTCGCGATGACGGCTTCGCCCATCTCGTTGAGAAACTGCTTGCCGTACCCCTCGCCGTGGGACATCAGCGTCGCGAGCGCCTGGTGTCCCCGCAGGGGCGTGGTCCCGCCCCAGGAGTCGTCGCCGAACGCCTTGAGGCCGTCGACGAAGGGCCGGTAGGCGTAGCTGTTCGGGTCCTTCGTGCCGGAGGCGAGCGTCGCGGCGAGGCCCGTGGTGATGGACTCGTAGAGCTTCCGGTCGCTCGCGGACGCCCCGCGCTCGTGTGCCGCCAGGTTCATCTGGTCGGACAGCAGGACGGTCTCCTTGGCGCCCAGCGCATGCAGGAACGCCTCGCTGAAGTGCTTGTCGCCGGAGTGCTGACGGACCAGGCCCTGGAACTCCCGGAGCTCCTCGGGCGTGGCCTTCCCCGAACGGACCTTCTCGGCGAGGCCGACGGCGGCCGCGGCCTCGATGTCGCCGACCGGCGTGGCGTTGAACCCGAAGGGCGAGGTGCCGTCCGACGCGGTCTCGCTGATCAGGGCGCGCTTCACGTACCCGTCGAAGTCGTCGACCGCCTTCACCGCGGCCGTGATGTTCCGCGTGTAGGACTGCTCGACCTCGCGGAGGTCCGGCTGGTGGCGCACGCTGTGCGCCGTGGCGGCGTCGACCTTGCTGAAGTCGTACGTCGCGACGCCGCCTTCGGAGACCTTCATGCCGGCGGCGACGGCATCGGCCACCGCCGACTTGAGCTGTGCCTTCAGCCGCACGAACGTGCTGTGGGCGTCGCGGAGGAGGGATTCCATGGCGCGGGCCTGCTTCTGCGCCGCCGCGTACTCGCGGCTCGTCACCCCCAGCGGCTGGAGGGACGCGTCGGCGCTCAGCCCGCGCCATTCGGTCCCGACGGAGAGGCTCCGCACCCCCTCGTCGAAGACGTCCGCGAGCGACTTGTACCGCGCGGCGGTGGTCTTCCAGCTGTCGGCGGCGCTGGTGAGGACGGAGAAGTCCATGTCCAGGATCTGCTGGTACGTCGGCACGGCTCCCCCTACAGTCCCGAGATGTTCGACTGCGGTCGCTGCAGGGTGTGTCCGACATCGAGGTCGGTGCCCACCAGTTGTGTGGCGGCGTTGCGCAGCTGGGTCTTGTTCGTCACCAGCCGCCCCACGAGGCGGTTGACCTGGTCCTCCCACTTCTCGTGGGACTTCCTCAGGCCGGCGGCCGTGTCCCAGCCGGCGAAGGCCCGGGCGGCGGCGCCCGTCGCCTCGTCCACGGTGTCCCCCGCCTCGCGCGTGGGCTTCTCCAGCCGGGTCTCGATCGTGTCGGCGAACGCCCGCTTCCTCGCCGGCGCGGACTTCAGGTCCGCCGCTCCGCCGCCCCCCGCTTCGGGCGCCAGCTGGTTGAGCCTCATGCCGGTCCGGCGCTCCGCCGCCGCCTGCTTGAGGTCGTCCCACTCTTCCTCGAACGCCATCCGCCCCCCTTGATCAACTGGAGTTCTCCACCCTAGGTGACCTCGGAACCACCGCCCGCGGGGATTCCCGCGCGCCGGTGTGGTGTCGCGGCGGGGATGACCGGAAGCGCGCGGTCACCGGCCGGAACCGTGCGCGGGCCGGGGTCGCGGCCGGGACCGGCGGGTGGTCACCCGAACGGGTCCGGCCGCGTGGCCGGGCGGGGCGGGGGCGTCACGGGGTGGCGGGGACCACCGCTGACTGGGGGCGGATCGGGAGGCGGTTGACCGGGCGGCCGGTGGCGGCGCGGACGGCGGAGGCGATGGCCGCCGGGGACGTCACGACGGGGACCGCGCTCGCGGCCTTCGCGCCGAAGGGCGCGACCACGTCGCGTTCCTCGACCAGTCTGACGACGTGGATGTCCGGGGCGTCGAGGGCCGTGGGGAGGGCGTACCCCGTGAGGTCGGGGTGGCGGACCAGGCCGCGCGGGGTGCGGAGGTTCTCGGTGAGGGCCGCGCCGAGGCCCTGGGTCACGCCGGCCTCGATGCGGGTGGCGAGCTGGGCCGGGTTGAGGACGCGGCCCACGTCCTGCGCGACGGCCAGCTCGACGACGCGGACGGAGCCCAGCTCCACGTCGACGTCGACGACCGCGCGGATCGCGCAGAACGCCAGGCCGACGAACGCGTCGCCCTGCCCGGCCTCGTCGAGCGGTTCCGTGGGGTGGGGGCGGCACTGGGCGGTGGCCCACAGCTCCTTGCCCTCCAGCGCCTCGGCGACGGTCGTCGACAGGACGCCGTCGTACGACGTGATCTTGCCGTCGGCGATCTGGAGGAGCTCCGTCGACATGCCGAACTTGTGGGCGAGGGGCTGGAGCAGCTGGGTGCGGACCATCTTGGCGGCCCGTTCCACCGCCCCGGCGGAGACCCACGTGTGCCGGCCGTGCGTGGCGGGGCCCGCCGGGGGCTGGTCCGTGTCCACGGGCGCCACCTGGACGTCCTCCACGCCCAGGACGTCCTGGACGACCTGGCGGGCGAGGGTCGTGAAGCCCTGCCCGGTCTCGACCGCCGCGCACAGCACCGTCGCCACGCCGCCCTGGACCTTGACCGTCGCGGTGGAGACCTCGTCGGTGCCCTCGGCGCCCAGCATGTGCACCATGCCGAGGGCGTAGCCGACGCCGCGCCGGACCGCGCTGGGTTCGCCGGCGCCCTCTGGGCCGCCGGGCAGGAGCCAGTCCTCCTCGGCGGTGTCCATGGGCAGCGGCGGCAGCGGGTGTTCCCGTACGGCTTCGAGGAGTTCGGCGACGGGCGCCGGGCAGGTGACGGTCTGGCCGGTGGGCAGGAGGTCGCCGGTGGCGAGGACGTTGCGCAGGCGCAGTTCCGCCGGGTCGAGGCCCAGCTTCGCCGCGAGCTTGTCCATCTGGCCCTCGTACGCCGCGCACACCTGCAGGGCGCCCTCGCCGCGCACGTGGCCGGAGGGCGGGTTGTTCGTCCGGACGACCCAGCCCTCGACGAAGGCGTGCGGCACGACGTACGGGCCGCAGGCGAAGGCGACGGCCGCCGCGAGCGTCTCGGCGGACGAGTCGGCGTAGGCGCCGCCGTCGAGGAGGATCTGCGCCTCCACCTTCACCAGCCGGCCGTCCGCGTCCGCGTGGTGGCGGTAGCGCAGCAGGGTGGGGTGGCGGTGGGCGTGGCCGAGGAACGACTCCTCGCGGGTCGCGGCCAGCTTCACCGGCGCGCCCGTGCGCAGGGCCAGCAGGCCGAGCGGGATCTGGAAGCCGGGGTCCTCGCGGTCGCCGGTCGCGCCGGGGACGCCCGTGACGACGAGCTTCACCCGGTCCGGCGGCAGGCCGAAGCAGGCGGCGGCCAGGTCGCGGTCGGTGTGGGGGTCGGTGGAGGCGGTGTAGATCTCCACGCCGCCGTCCGGGCGGGGCACGGCGAGGCCCGCCTCGGCGCCGATGGGCGCGGGGTCCTGCCGGCCGATGCGGTACAGGCCCTCCACGATCACCTCGCCCGTCACGTCCGGGTCGCCGTAGCGGAGCGGGATGTGCCGGATGAGGTTGCCGTCGGGGTGCAGGGGCGGCGCGGAGAACGCCTGCTCGGGGTCGGTGACCGGGTCGAGCACCTCGTAGTCGACGATGATCGCCGCGGCGGCCAGGCGGGCGGTGTCCGGGTGGTCGGCGGCGACGGCCGCGATGGCCTCGCCGTGGTGGCGGACGAGGTCGGCGGCGAAGACGGGGCGGTCGGCGACGGTCCGCCCGTACGCGGCGTCGCCGGGCACGTCCGCGTGGGTGACGACGGCGCGCACGCCGGGCATCGCCGCGGCGGCGGACGTGTCGATCGACCGGATGCGCGCGTGGGCGTGCGGGGAGCGGAGGATCGCCGCCCACAGCAGGCCCTCGGCCCACAGGTCCGCGGCGTACGGGAAGGTGCCCTCCGTCTTGGCGCGGGCGTCGGCCGGCGTCAGGGACGTGCCGAGGCCCTGGCGGGGCTGCTCCTGCGGGGGTGCATCGACCGCCGGGATGGCGGTGGCCGCGTCGTTGCTCACGCCGTGCCTCCGTCGTGCGCGTGGGGGAGCTGGTGCGGGATGCGGACCTCGTGGGGGGGCTCGTCGGGGCCGCCCGCGGTGCCGCCGGTCCGCTGGGCGGCCGTGCGCTCGGCGACGACCTCCCGTACGGCCCTGAGGGCGCCCTGGTAGCCGGTGCAGCGGCACAGGTTGCCGGAGAGCGCCTGGCGGGCCTCCACGTCGCTGGGCGCGTGGTTGCCCTCCAGCAGGTCGTGCACGGTCATGGCCATGCCCGGGATGCAGAAGCCGCACTGGACGGCGCCGCAGCGGGCGAGGGCGCGCTGCACGTCGGAGGGTTCGCCGCCGGCGGCCAGGCCCTCGACGGTGCGGACCTCGCTCCCGGCGGCGGTCGCGGCGGGCACCAGGCAGGACGCGACGAGCCGTCCGTCGACCTGGACGTTGCACGCGCCGCACTCGCCCTGCGAGCAGCCGTCCTTGGCGCCGGCGAGGCCGAGGCGCTCGCGCAGGACGTAGAGCAGGGACTCGCCGATCCACGCGTCGGTGACGGGGCGGTCGGCGCCGTTGACGCGCAGGACGTACGAGACGTGCGGGTGCTCGTCACCCGTCGCCACGGGGACGGGATCCGGCTCCGGCTCCGGCAGCGCCTGGGTCTCCGGCAGGGCTTCGGCCTCGGCCAGGTCCTGGGCCTCGGGTGCCGGGTCACCGTCCGTGGCGGGGCCGTCGGCGGTGGCGTGGCCGTCCGCGGTGGCGGGGGCGTCGGCCGTCGTACCGGTGGGGGCGGCGGCCTGGGCCGGGTCCGCGTCATGGTGCGGGTACGCCGGGTCGGCCGCCGGCGCGTGCTGCTCGGGGCCGGCGGTCGCGGGGGGCCCGGCGACGGGGGCGGCCACGGGATCGGCCGCGTCCGGGCCGGGGACGTCGTGGAACTCGGCGGCGTGCTCGGACGGGCCGTGGTGCGGTGCGCCGTGGTCGGACGGGCCGTGGTCCGGTGCGCCGTGCTCGGGCAGGCCGTAATCCGGCGCGGCGTGGCCCGACTCCCCCGGTACCTGCGCGTGGGGCGCGGTCCCGGCGGTGGGCGACTCGCTCGTGGGCGGCTCGGCGGTGGGCGGCTCCGGCGTGCCGGGGGCCTGTGGTCCGTGCCCGGCGCCACGGCCGCCGAAGTAGCCCGCGCCGTCGTCGGTGCCGTGGCCGGGGAGGTAGTCGGCGCCGTGGCCGGTGCCGTAGTCGGCGCCCCGGTCCCTGTCGTGGTCGGCGCCCCGGTCCCTGTCGTGGTCGGAGCCGTGGCCCGTGCCGTAGCCGGCGTCGTGGCCCGTGCCGTAGTCGGCGCCGTAGTCCGTGCCGTAGGCGTACCCGGCGTCCGGTGACGGTCCCTCCGGCGGGGCCGTGTCCGTCGTGGGCTCCGGCGGGGCGGGGACCGCCCAGGGCGCCGCGGCGCCGCCGGGCAGCGTCGCCGGGGCGGTGCCGTCGGCCCAGGCGGCGAGCGGCTGCCCGCCGCCGTACGTCTGCGTCTGCTCCCGCGGCCCGAGGGCGTACTCGCCGGACTCCTCGGGCAGGTCGCCCGGGGCGACGGGCACGGCCCACTGCCCGGTCGGCTCCGAGCCGCCGGTCTGCGCGGGGCCGGAGCCCAGGGCGTCCTGGAAGTTCCACTGCGCCGTGGCGTGCGGGTCGGGGATGTGCGGCGGTACGTACCCGTGGCCGGGGGCCTCCAGCGGGATGCCGTCCAGGCCCACGTCGGGCGGCAGCTGGACGAACGCGGTGGCGTCGCCGTCGTACTCCCCCTGCGGGGTCGGCTGCCAGCCGCCGCCCCGCCGCTGCTCCTCGTTCCCCGTCTCGTCGGTGGTCACGACAGGGCCCTCCCCAGTGCTCGTCGGGCCAGCACGGAGACCGTGCGGCGCAGTTGCAGTACGGCGGGCGGCAGCGGGGGCGGCTCCTCGCCGTCGGCGGCCGGCGGCTGGTCCGGGACGCACGCGGCCGCGACGTACTCGCCGAACGCCACCAGGGCCTCCGGCGTCAGTCCCCGCTCGCCGTCCCAGTCGACGAGCGAGGCGATCCAGTGCTCGGCCTCCAGCGGGCGCAGCGGCATCGGGGCGATCGCGCCGACCGCGCAGCGCACCGCGCGGCGCGCCGGGTCGAGGACGACCGCCACCGAGGCGAGGGCGCGGCCGGGTCCCGTCCGCCCGGTCGCCTTGAGGAACACCTGCGGCGCGTGCAACAGCGGGACCCGGACGAAGGCGACGAGCTCACCGGGCTGGAGCATCTCGCGCCCGGCGAGGAGGTGCGAGACGGGGATCTCGCGGCCGCCGGCGGGGCCCGCGACGACGAGGTCGGCCTCCAGGGCGGCCAGCACGGGCAGGGAGTCGCCGGTCGGCGCGGCGGTGACGACGTTGCCGCCGAGGGTGCCCGCGTTGCGGATCTGCGGCGGTCCGGCCGCGCGGGCGGCGGCGGCCAGGGCGGGGATGAGCGCGGCGAAGTCGGGGCGGCCCATGCGGGCGTGGGTCAGGCCGGCTCCGAGGAGGGCGTGGCCGTCCTGGTACTGCCAGCCGCGCAGCTCGTTGATGCGGCCGAGGCCGACGAGGCCGGCGGGGCGCAGCTGCCCCTTGTTGACGGCGGCCATCAGGTCGGTGCCGCCGGCGACGGGCACGGCGGCGGGCATGGCGGTGAGTGCCGCCACGGCCTCGTCGAGCGAGGCCGGCAGCGTGACGGAGTGCGCCGTCCGCGGTGCGTGCGTGGTCAACCCAGCTGCCCCTTCCCGGTGTCCCGGCTGTCCCGGCTGTCCCGCCTGTGTTGCCGTACCGTACGTGCTCACGGCCCGGACGTGGAAACTGTGGCACATCTTCGGGGACGACCGGCGCGAGGGTCCACGAAGGACGGATCCGCCCCCGACCTCCCGTGAACTCCCGGGACCGTGCGGATGGCCCGATTTGGCTGCTTTGTCGGCACAGGAGGCAGGCGGTCCCCCAATCCCCGCGTATGGATGGCTCCTGAAGGGCCTTCACCGGTTCGATGGTGGGCGCCGCGGGGTGGTTGCGCCGCCGGGCTGGGCGCCTCAGGTCGGCCGTGCCGGCCCCGCGGTGGTGGGTGCGGCGGGGCCGGGCGGGCTCACCTCCTCGGGGTCGGCGGGCTCGGGTCCCGGTCAGGGCACCCGCGCTTCTCCGCCGACCCCTGCGGGGGCGAACCCGCCCGGCCCCGCCTCCCGTCCCCGGACACGTGCGGGTCGCGCCGTGGCGGGCGACCCGGCTCACGGCTCACACGTTCGGGGGCGGTCCCTCGATCGGGCGTCCGAGCACCCCGGGGCGGCGCTGCCAGGGGGCCGGTCCCCCGGGCGGGCGGTAGGCGACCCCGAGTGCGTCGAGGCGCCGGTAGTGGGTGGCCATGCGCCGCGCGAAGTCGGGGAAGTCGCGGTCGGCGGGCGCGGGGAGGCCCGTCGACCAGACGGCCTCGGCGAAGGCGGCGAGCCGGGGGAAGGTCTGGTAGTCGACGCGGGAACGGCTGTCCAGCACCTCGGTCCAGACGTTGGCCTGCGCGCCGAGGACGTGCGCGGCCGCGTCGGCGGGCAGGCCGGGCGGCAGCGGGTCGAAGCGGTACACGTCCTCCAGGGTGCGCACGTAGCCGATGGGCACGGGCTCGTCGGGGCCGCCGTCCTGCCGGTGGTCCAGGTACACGTGCTGCTCGGGGCACATGACGACGTCGTGGCCGGCCCGCGCGGCGGCCACCCCGCCCGCGTACCCGCGCCAGGAGGAGACGGCGGTGCCGGGTGAGGGAAGGACCGCGGGCGGCGCGCCGGGCGGGGCGGTGGCGGGGGGCGGGCGGACCGGGCCGCCCTCCAGGATCTCGTCCCAGCCGATGAGGCGCCGGCCGCGGTCGGCGAGCCAGCGGTCGAAGTGCCGGACGAACCACGCCTGGAGGCCGTCCTCGTCGCCCACGCCGAGCTCCCTGATGCGGGCCTGGGCGGTGGCGGACGCCCGCCACTGCCCCTTGGGGCACTCGTCGCCGCCGATGTGGACGAACGGCGAGGTGGTGGCCGGGAAGATGTCGAGGACCTCCTCCAGCACGCCCTCGTAGAAGCGGAGGGTCTCCTCGGTGGGGGCGAGGACGTGGGGGCTGATCCCCCAGGTGTCCCGGACGCCGAGCGCCGCGGTGTCGACGACGTCGGTGTTGCCGAGGTGCGGGTAGGCGGCGATGGCGGCCTGCGAGTGGCCGGGCAGGTCGATCTCGGGGACGACGCGGACGTGCCGGTCGGCGGCGTACGCGACGATCTCGCGGAGGTCGTCCTGCGTGTAGAACCCGCCGTGCGGGGTGTCGTCCCACAGGGGTGAGGCGCGGTGCCCGCGCTTCGTGCGGGGCCGCCAGGCGCCGACCTCGGTGAGGCGGGGGTGGCGGCGGATCTCGACGCGCCAGCCCTGGTCGTCGGTGAGGTGCAGGTGGAGGACGTTGAGCTTGTGCGCGGCGAGCAGGTCGAGCTGGCGCAGCACGTCGTCCTTGGGCAGGAAGTGCCGGGCCACGTCGAGGAGGAGCCCGCGCCAGGCGAAGCGCGGGCGGTCCTCGATCCGGGTGGCGGCGAGGCCGGGGGCGGTACCGGGGCGGACGGGGGCGCGGCGGAAGGCGTCGGGGCCGAGGAGCTGGCGGAGGGTCTGGGCGCCCCAGAAGACGCCGGCCGCGTCCCCGCCCGCGATGTCGACGGCCCCGTCGGCCGCCGTGAGCCGGTACGCCTCGGGGCCGAGGTCCGGGTCGAGCCGGAGGGCCACGACGCCGCCCGGACCGGTGCCCCGCCCCGTGCCGCCCGCGTGCGCGCCGCCCGGTCCGGTGCCGAGGGGTGCGGTGCCGTCGGGTGCGGTGCCGTCGGGTGCGGTGCCGTCGGGTGCGGGGGGCAGCGGGAGGCCGAAGGCGGCGCCGAGCGTCGTGCGCAGCCAGCGCTCGGCGGTCCCGGTCCCCGGGGCGGCGGCGAGCACGGTGGAGGCGTCGAGCACGACCCCGGTGCGGTCCGGGCGGTGGGCGTGGGAGGCGGGTGCCGGAACGAGGTCCGGAATGGGGTCCATCATGTCGACTCGACCCTCCAGCTCCGTTGCACCCTGCGCAACGGACGTTTCGCAGCGGACGACGGCGAGGAGCCTAGGGCGGCCCGCCGACGACCGGCAAGGCCCCGGGAACGGCGCAGGGCCCCCGGGAGGGGCGCGCACGCGTGGTGCGCCGCCGCCTCCCGGGGGCCCGGCACGGTTCCCGGCGGTGGCCCGTGACCCGGTCACCGTGAGCCCGCGCCCCCGGCCTGCGGCCCGCCGGTCCCTCAGGCCGAAGCCGGGGCCGCGGCCCGTGGCCCGAACCCGCGCTCGTGAGCCGCCCGTAGGCGGTCACCCTTCAGCCCGTGCCGGCCGGTGACGCGTGGCCCGTGACTGCCGGCCCGGTGGCCCGTGGCCCGTGACTGCCGGCCCGGTGGCCCGTGGCCCGTGAACTGCCGGCCCGGTGGCCCGTGGCCCGTGACTGCAGGCCCGGTGGCCCGTGGGCCGTGACTGCCGGCGGTGGCCCGTGAGCCGTGGCTGCCGGCCCGGTGACCCGCGCCGTGGCACTCGGTCCCGGCCCGCGGGCCGGGGCCCGTGGACTACTTCTTGTCCTTGCCGCCCTTGCCCTTGTCCTTGTCGCCGCCCGCGCCCATGGACTCGTAGATCTCCTTGCACATGGGGCAGACGGGGTACTTCTTCGGGTCCCGGCCCGGTACCCACACCTTGCCGCAGAGCGCCACGACGGGAGTGCCGTCGAGGGCACTCGCCATGATCTTGTCCTTCTGGACGTAGTGGGCGTAGCGCTCGTGGTCGCCGTCACCGTGCGACACCTGTGGCGTCGGCTCTACGAGGGTCCCCGTACCTGCCCCGCGCTCGGGCTCGAGAGTGCTCATAACAGCCAAGGGTACTCACCCGGCACGGCTTCAGTTCAGGGTCGGGTCGTCCGGGTACGTCGCGATCATGGCGAGTTCGCTGCGCTGGCGGCGCAGGACGGCGCGCCACAGCCCCTCGGGGTGCGGGGAGGACACGTCACCCGGTTCGGACTCGACCACGAACCAGGCGCCGTCGCCCAGTTCGTCCTCCAGCTGACCGGGACCCCACCCCGCGTACCCGGCGAAGATCCGCAGGGAGCCGAGCGCCGGCCCGAGCAGTTCGGGCGGGGTCTCCAGGTCGACCAGGCCGATCGCCCCGTGGACGCGGCGCCAGCCGAGCGGGCCCTCGTCGCCGGGGATCACGGCGAGGCCGAGCGCCGCGTCGAGCGAGACGGGGCCGCCCTGGAACACCACGCCGGGCTCGCCGGCGAGCGCCGCCCAGGGCTCCAGGACGTCACCGACGCCGACCGGCGTGGGGCGGTTGAGGACCACGCCGAGGGACCCCTCGTCGTCGTGGTCGAGCAGCAGCACCACCGCGCGGTCGAAGTTCGGGTCGGACAGCGCGGGGGTGGCGACGAGCAGCCGCCCTGCGAGCGAGGACACCTCGGTCATGCCAGACATGATCCCGCATGCCGGGCCCGCGCGGAGGGCGGGCGGGCCGGTCGGCCGAAGGGCGCGCCGCCGGGGGCTCCGCACGGGCGCCCGACACGGGCCGTGCACGCCCCGGCACGCAAACGGACGGTGACCCTCCGCGAGGTCCGGAGAACACAGGGTGTTGTGGCGAATTCATTACACGCTCCCCCGCTCCCCGCCCTTACGGGGCACGGGTGGAAGCGCCTTACCCTTTTCCCTTGGCCCTTGCCCGAACCACCCCCGCGGTCCGCCCGGGGGCACCCCCGACCGGAACGCGAGATACATGACCGGCACCGACGATGTACTGCTTGTCCACGGCGGAACCCCGCTGGAGGGCGAGATCCGCGTCCGCGGCGCGAAGAACCTCGTGCCCAAGGCGATGGTCGCCGCACTGCTCGGCAGCGGGCCGAGCCGGCTGCGCAACGTGCCCGACATCCGTGACGTCCGGGTCGTCCGCGGTCTGCTCCAGCTCCACGGCGTGACCGTGCGCCCCGGTGACGAGCCGGGCGAGCTGGTGATGGACCCGACGCACGTCGAGTCGGCGAACGTCGCCGACATCGACGCCCACGCGGGCTCCTCCCGCATCCCGATCCTCTTCTGCGGCCCGCTGCTGCACCGGCTCGGCCACGCCTTCATCCCGGGCCTGGGCGGCTGCGACATCGGCGGCCGGCCGATCGACTTCCACTTCGAGGTGCTCCGGCAGTTCGGCGCGAAGATCGAGAAGCGCGACGACGGCCAGTACCTGGAGGCTCCCCGCCGGCTGCGCGGCACGAAGATCCGGCTGCCGTACCCGTCGGTCGGCGCGACCGAGCAGGTGCTGCTGACGGCGGTCCTCGCGGAGGGTGTGACGGAGCTCTCCAACGCGGCCGTCGAGCCCGAGATCGAGGACCTCATCTGCGTCCTGCAGAAGATGGGCGCCATCATCGCGATGGACACCGACCGGACCATCCGGATCACCGGTGTCGACAAGCTCGGCGGCTACACCCACCGCGCCCTGTCGGACCGCCTGGAGGCCGCGTCGTGGGCGTCCGCCGCGCTGGCGACCGAGGGCGACATCTACGTGCGCGGCGCGCAGCAGCGCTCGATGATGACCTTCCTCAACACCTACCGGAAGGTGGGCGGCGCCTTCGAGATCGACGACGAGGGCATCCGCTTCTGGCACCCGGGCGGCCGGCTGAAGTCCATCGCGCTGGAGACGGACGTGCACCCCGGCTTCCAGACGGACTGGCAGCAGCCGCTGGTGGTCGCCCTGACGCAGGCCACGGGCCTGTCGATCGTCCACGAGACGGTGTACGAGTCGCGGCTGGGCTTCACCTCCGCGCTCAACCAGATGGGCGCCCACATCCAGCTGTACCGCGAGTGCCTGGGCGGCTCCGACTGCCGCTTCGGCCAGCGCAACTTCCTGCACTCCGCGGTCGTCTCGGGCCCCACGAAGCTCCAGGGCGCCGACCTGGTCATCCCGGACCTGCGCGGTGGCTTCTCGTACCTGATCGCCGCCCTGGCGGCGCAGGGCACGTCCCGGGTGCACGGCATCGAGCTGATCAACCGCGGCTACGAGAACTTCATGCAGAAGTTGGTCGAGCTGGGCGCGAAGGTCGAACTCCCGGGCGCGACCACCGTCTGACCGGCCGCCCCCAGGGCCCCCGGCCGGGGGTCCGGGGGTCGCCCCCGGGCAGACACAGCATGCAGAAGTTGGTCGAGCTGGGCGCGAAGGTCGAACTCCCGGGCGCGACCACCGTCTGACCCGGCGTCACCCCGCACGTACGACGACGGCCCCCCGTGATCCACGGGGGGCCGTCGTCGTGGCGGGTGCCGACGACAGGCCCTGGAAGGGGCCGTAGGCGGGCGAACGGAAGGGCGGTCACCCTCTGCAGGGTGACCGCCCTTCCGATGCGCCTGGGGGCCTTACTTGCCCTTCGCGGCTTCCTTGAGCTTCGAGCCCGCGGAGACCTTCACGCTGTAACCGGCCGGGATGTCGATCGGCTCGCCGGTCTGGGGGTTACGAGCGGTGCGAGCGGCACGGTGCGTGCGCTCGAAGGTCAGGAAGCCGGGGATGGTGACCTTCTCGTCGCCCTTGGCGACGACCTCACCGATGGTCTCGGCGAGCGCGGCCAGCACGGCGTCGGCGTCCTTGCGGGTCACCTCGGCGCGGTCGGCCAGGGCGGCCACCAGCTCACTGCGGTTCATGTTGTTACTCCCGTGTTCTTCTTGCCTGTGAGGCGTGAGATCGAAGCCGATGCTGCCAGGGCCCTAGGACAGTGCTCGGACCCGGGTCTGCCGTCAGACCCTCGCGCCCGAATACGCATCCTGCCCCCACCAGCGGCGGGAAAGCCAATCCGGCACCCTCCGGAGTCACACGAAGAGCGCCACTGCCCGGTCCCGGTGACGTCCGCGCGGCCGTGCACCGGCCGCGCGGAGACGTCCTGGAGACCTGCCGGCGACGAAGCGCCACCCTACGGGCGGGGGCGGACGCCCGCGCTCCGCGACGCGCCGGAGGCGGCGCGGGGTGCGTTGCGCCACACCACGCCGCCCGACGGGGCCGTCAGACGGAGGGCTGCTCCGCCAGGGCCGCCTTCGCTGCGTTGCGTACGGCACCGGCCACGGCACCCGCGACCTTGTCGTTGAAGACCGACGGGACGATGTAGTTGGGGTTGAGCTCCCCGTCGGTGACGACGTCGGCCAGCGCGGTCGCCGCCGCGAGCATCATGTCGGTGTTGACCGTACGCGACTGGGCGTCCAGCAGGCCGCGGAACACCCCCGGGAAGACCAGCACGTTGTTGATCTGGTTGGGGAAGTCGGACCGGCCGGTGGCCACGACGGCGGCCGTCTGGCGGGCGACGGCCGGGTCGACCTCGGGGTCCGGGTTCGCGAGCGCGAACACGATGGCGTCGTCGGCCATGGCGGCGACATCGTCGCCGTCGAGGACGTTCGGGGCGGAGACGCCGATGAAGACGTCCGCGCCGACGACGGCCTGCTTCAGGGTGCCGGTGACGCCCTCGGGGTTGGTGTTGTCGGCGATCCACCGCAGCGGCGACTCGGGGGCCGCGTCGACCAGGTCCTCGCGGCCCGCGTGGACGACGCCGTGGATGTCGGCGACGACGGCGTGCTTGACGCCCGCCGCGATGAGCAGCTTGAGGATGGCCGTGCCGGCCGCGCCGGCGCCGGACATGACGACCCGCACGTCCCCGATCGCCTTGCCGACCACCCGCAGGGCGTTGGTGAGGGCGGCGAGCACGACGATCGCGGTGCCGTGCTGGTCGTCGTGGAAGACGGGGATGTCGAGGGCCTCGCGGAGCCGGGCCTCGATCTCGAAGCAGCGCGGCGCGGAGATGTCCTCCAGGTTGATGCCGGCGAAGCCGGGGGCGATGGCCTTGACGATCTCGACGATGGCGTCGGTGTCCTGGGTGTCCAGGCAGATCGGCCAGGCGTCGATGCCGGCGAACCGCTTGAACAGCGCCGCCTTGCCCTCCATGACGGGCAGCGCGGCCATCGGGCCGATGTTGCCCAGGCCGAGCACGGCGGAGCCGTCCGTCACGACCGCGACGGAGTTGCGCTTGATGGTGAGGCGGCGGGCGTCCTCGGGGTTCTCGGCGATGGCCATGCAGACGCGGGCGACGCCCGGCGTGTAGACCATGGACAGGTCGTCGCGGTTGCGGATGGGGTGCTTCGACGCCATCTCGATCTTGCCGCCGAGGTGCATCAGGAACGTGCGGTCCGAGACCTTGCCGAGGACGACGCCCTCGATGCCGCGGAGCTTGCCGACGATCTCGTCGGCGTGCGCGGTCGAGGTCGCCGCGATGGTGACGTCGATCCGCAGCTTCTCGTGGCCGGACGCGGTCACGTCGAGGCCGGTGACGGAACCGCCGGAGGACTCCACGGCCGTGGTGAGCTGGGAGACCGCGGTTCCGCTCGCGGGCACCTCCAGCCGGACCGTCATCGAGTACGAGACGCTGGGCGCCGTTGCCATGACCGAGTTCCTCTGCTTTCCCTAGCTCCGTTGCTACCCCCGGCGCGGCGGTGACCGTGAGGGGGCCCTCCGATGGTCGCACCTACCTGCGAGTAGCAGGTAATACGGTCGTTTTGTTTTCGGAAAGTGTTTTCCACCATACGAGAGGACGCAGCGAAAAAGGAAGCGGGCCCACGCCATCACCTCGGATGACGTGGGCCCGCTTCCCACGTATGAGACACCGGCCCGCCATGCTCGCCTCGCGGCAAGTGGTCGCTCTGAGCGACTAAGGTTGGGCCCGGGGGCTTGGATCGAGCCGGTGCCGTATCCAGGCTAACAAACCCCTCCGGGAAGCGGTCCCCACACGGCCGGATCCACCCCGAACGGCCCCGGCTCAGTCCCGCAGGAGGTCCGGGACCCCCGCCGCGTCCGGCTCGTCCCGGTGGCCGGAGACGACCGTGAGCTGCTGCGTGGCCCGGGTCAGCGCCACGTACAGCACCCGCAGTCCGGCCGGGGACTCGTCGGCGATCTCGGCGGGCGAGACGACGACCGTCGCGTCGTACTCCAGGCCCTTGGCCTCCAGGCTGCCCAGCGCCACGACCCGGTCGCCGAGCCCGGCCAGCCAGCCGGCGGCCTGCTCGCGGCGGTTCATCGCGACGACGACGCCCACGGTGCCGTCCACCCGCTCCAGGAGGCGGCGCGCCTCGTCCCGCACGACCTCCGCCAGCCCCCGGTCGCCGACGGCGGTGAAGCGCGGCTCCACGCCCGTCGAGCGGACCGCCCGCGGCGACTCGGCGCCCGGCATCGCCAGCGCCAGGACGCGGGCGGCCAGCTCGGCGATCTCGGCGGGGTTGCGGTAGTTGACCGTGAGGGTGAAGCGGCGGCGCGGACGGCGGCCCAGGGCCTCGTCGCGCGCTTCGGCGGCCTCGTCCGGGACCGACCAGGACGACTGCGCCGGGTCGCCGACCACCGTCCACGTCGCGTGCCGGCCGCGGCGGCCGACCATCCGCCACTGCATGGGCGTGAGGTCCTGCGCCTCGTCGACGATGACGTGGGCGTACTCGGTGCGCTCCTGGGCCAGCCGCTCGGCGCGCTCGCGCTGCGTCTCCTCCCGTACCGGCATCAGCTCCTCCAGGCCGGTGAGCTGGTCCAGCGGGTCCAGCTCGCGTCTGCGGCGCGGTCTGGCCGGGGCGCCCAGGAGGGTCTGGAGCTCGTCCAGGAGGGCCACGTCGTGCACGGAGTACCCGTCGCGGCGCAGCGAGCGGGCCACCCGGCGCACCTCGCCGGGGTTGAGGTCGCGGCGCGCCCAGCGGCCGAGGCGCTTCTCGTCGGCCATGGCGGCGAGCACCGCGCGGGGGGTGAGCTCGGGCCACCAGGCGTCGAGGAAGCCGGTGAAGGAGTCCTCGGTGGTGACGTCCTCGTCGAAGGAGGAGCGCAGCTCGGCGGCGAGCTCGGGGTCGGCGTGCCGGGTGCCGGCGCCGGTCTTGGCGTACAGGGCGTCGAGGAGGAGCCGGCGGGCGCGCGGGCGCAGCAGGTTCACCGGCGCGGTGCCGCCGAGGGCGTCGTGCCGGATGCGGGCGAGTTCGGCGGCCTCCAGCTCGACGCGCCGCCCGAAGGCGACGACGCGCAGCCGGTCGGGGGGGCCGCCGAGCTCCAGGGCGCCGCGGGCGGCCTTGCGCAGCACCTTCAGCATCCGCGAGGAGCCCTTGACGCGGGCGGCGGCCGGGTCGTCGTACGCGGTGGCCTCGACGCCGTCGACGAGGCTGCCGACGGCGCGGACCGCGACCTGGCCCTCCTCGCCGAGGGACGGCAGGACGCCCTCGGTGTACGCGACGAGCAGCGGCGTCGGCGAGACGACGAGGATGCCGCCGGCGTAGCGGCGGCGGTCCTGGTACAGCAGGTACGCGGCGCGGTGCAGGGCGACGGCGGTCTTGCCGGTGCCGGGGCCGCCCTCGACGTACGTCACGGACGCGGCGGGGGCCCGGATGACCAGGTCCTGCTCGGCCTGGATGGACGCGACGATGTCGCGCATGGTGTGGCCGCGGGCCCGGCCCAGCGCGGCCATCAGGGCGCCGTCGCCGACCACCGCCAGTTCGGCGCCCCCGAGGGTCGCGGTCAGCTCGGGGCGCATCAGGTCGTCCTCGACGCCCAGGACCCTGCGGCCCTTGGAGCGGATGACGCGGCGGCGCACCACGCGGCCGGGGTCGACGGGCGTGGCCCGGTAGAACGGCGCGGCGGCGGGGGCGCGCCAGTCGATGACGAGCGGGCTGTAGTCGGTGTCGAGGACGCCGATGCGGCCGATGTGCAGCGTCTCGGCGATCTCGGCGGTGGCGTCCGGCCGCACCGCGTCGTCGGCGGGCTCGACGGAGGTGTAGGCGCCGTCCGGGCCCTTCTGGCCGTCCTTGCCGCGCAGCAGGTCGATGCGGCCGAAGAGGAAGTCCTCGAACTCGCTGTTCAGGCGGTTGAGGTGGACCCCCGCCCGGAACACCTGGGCGTCCCGCTCGGCGAGCGCGCCGGGCGTGCCGACCTGCCCCTGCCGGGCGGCGTCCCGCATGAGGAACTCCGCCTCGTGGATCTTCTCCTCCAGGCGGCGGTACACCTGGTCCAGGTGGTCCTGCTCGACACCGATCTCGCGGTCCCGAATCGTGTCGACGACCACACGGTCGGCTTCCTGCGCGGCCACCAGGGGCCCCCTTCTGACGTGCACTGGGCAGCCGTCGAGGGTACGCCACGGGGGGCCGCGGTGTCAGGCGGACCGTCCCGGCGGGACGCTTCAGGTGGGGATCGTGACCAGGCTCCGTCCGTCGAAGGTGCGCACCTCGAAGCGGTCGATGGCGCCGGGGGCCATGGCGGCGGCACCGTGGACGTACAGCGGCTTGCGCGCCGTCTCGTTCGGGCTGTCCGCGATGCCGTACCCCCATTTCGGGACGGACCAGGACGTGACGACCTCCTCCTCGCCCTCCTTGGAGACGGCGACGAGGCGGCACTTCAGCGGGCCCGTGACGTTCCTGAGCTCCAGCATGGCGTCCGTGCCCCAGCCCTTCGCCTCCATGCCGACGGTGGCGCTGACCCGGGTCGTCGCGTCGGTCGCCGAGACCTTCTGCGCCAGCCCGGAGAAGACGTCCTCCGCCGTGACGCGCGTGGTGGTCGGCGCGTCGCCGGACAGGGCGCCCACGGCGAGCGCCGGCCCGCCGATCACCAGCACCGCGACGGCCGCGACGAGGTACCGGGCCTTGCGGTGGCGGCGGGCGCGGTGCACGGACACCTCGTCGACGAGCCGGTTCAGCAGGGGCGGGCCGGGCGGTCCGCCGGGCGCGTGGGGCACGGGCGGCGGTGGGGGCGGCGCGGTCACCGGCCGCTCCGCCGGGCCGGGGCCCTCCGCCAGGAGCGCCAGCATCGGCGGCATGCCGGCCAGCTCGTCCAGACGCGCCGCGCACACGCCGCAGCCGGCGAGGTGGGCCTCGAAGGCGGTGGCGTCGGCGTCGTCGAGCACCCCGAGCACGTACGCGCCGACGGCGTCGTGCACGGACCCCTCGGCGTACTCCTCGCCGTAGCCGTGCGTCGTCATGCCGACACCCCCCTCTCCTCCAGTGCCAGCTTCATCGACCGCAGTGCGTAGAACACCCGGGACCGCACGGTCCCGCTCGGTATCCCCAGGGTCTGCGCGGCCTCGTTGACCGTACGCCCCTTGAAGTACGTCTCGATGAGGACTTCCCGATGGGCGGGGGTCAAATCGTCGAGTGCGTCCGACAACGTCATCAGCCACAGCGCCTTGTCGATCTCGTCCTCCGCGGGCATGACCTCCAGCGGCGACGGATCGACCTCCTGCGGCCGGGCCTGCCGGCTGCGGTGGCCGTCGATGACGATGCGCCGGGCGACCGTCACCAGCCAGGGTCGGACGGAGCCGGTGGCCCGGTTGAGCTGACCGGCGTTCTTCCAGGCACGGATGAGCGTCTCCTGCACCACGTCCTCGGCGCGCTGGCGGTCGCCGGCGACGAGGCGCAGCACGTAGGCGAGCAGCGGTCCGGCGTGCTCGCTGTAGAGCGACCGCATCAACTCCTCGTCGGGTCCGGGGGCGTTGACGTGCGGCGACTCCGCGCGGTGCCGGGCCCGACGCGCCCCACGGCGGTCATCGGCCACGGCGGCATCCTTGCGCACCCGAACCTCCCGGTCGAGACCCTGTCCGACTCCTTGCCCCCATGACTACGGAGCGGGGAGCCGAACGTCTCAACGCCGCCGGGATTTTCCTCCGGAGGGTTCCGTGGTGCGGACGGCGCGCGCCCGGTGGCGGGCCACGCGCTCGCGGTTGCCGCACGTCTCGCTGGAGCACCAACGGCGGCGCCCGCCGCGGGAGGTGTCCAGGTAGACGCGGTGGCAGTGGTCGCCCTCGCACTGGCGGAGCAGGGCGCGCGCCTCGGGGTCGGTCAGCAGGTCGACGGCGTCGCGGGCGACGGTGGCGACGAGCGGGGCGCAGCGCGGGGCCGCGCCCAGGGCCCGTACGAGCCGGCCGTCGACACCGCGCACGGCGCGGGGGGCGGGCGGCGCGGCGGCGGCCGCGAGGGCGTTGAGCCGGTCCAGCGCCGCGGGCACGTCGGGGGTGTGGGCGCCCAGCTCGGCGCGGACCAGGACGCCGATGTGGACGCGGAGTTCGGCGAAGCGCTCGACCCAGTCGTCGTCCACGGCGGTGAGCGGCGTGCCGGGCGGTACGAGCCCGCAGCCGAGCAGCCACCGCGCGAGCCGCCCGGGGTCTGTGGGCGGCTCGGCCAGTAAGGCCAGGCAGCGCCGCCCGGGATCGAACCGCCGTTCGTCGCCGTCCATGTGCCAGTCACCGCCTGGGGTCACCGCGGAGTCGTCCGTCGTCCACCGTCCGTCCCCAGGGTGCCCGTCAGGAGCGCCCCCGGGAAGGCCGCGCGCGGCATCCACCCGCCGCCGGGCCGGACGGGACGCGCCGGGCGGGGCGGGAGGACGCGGCCGGGGGCCGGCCGGCGGCGGGCGCGCGGCCCGTGACGAGCGGTCAGGCGACGTCAGTCGGCGGTGTCCGCACCCGGGTCCGCCACCGGGTCCGTGCCCGGGTCCGCCGCAGGCTCCCCGCCCGCGTCCGCCACCGGGTCCGTGCCCGGGTCCGCCGTCGGGTCGAGGGCCAGGCGGTAGCCGCGCTTGACGACCGTCTGGATCAGCTTCGGCGCGCCGAGCGCGGACCGCAGCCGGGCCATGGCGGTCTCCACGGCGTGCTCGTCCCGGCCGGCGCCGGGCAGCGCCCGCAGGAGCTCCGCGCGGGGGACGACCCAGCCGGGGCGCCGGGCCAGGGCGTGCAGCAGCGACATGCCGGCCGGCGGCACCGGCCGCAGCGCCCCGTCCACCAGGACGGCGTGGCCGCGGATCTCGACGCGGCGCCCGGCGACGGGCAGGGTCCGCGCCCTGGCCGGCAGCTCCTGGCACAGGAGCTGGACCAGCGGGCCGAGCCGGAAGCGGGCGGGCTGGTAGGTGTCCACGCCGTGGCTCTGCAGCGGTACGGCGGTGACCGGGCCGACGCAGGCGGGCAGCACGTCGTGGCGCAGGGCGTCGAGCAGTTCGGCGCGCAGGCCGCGGCCGTGGGCCCGGGCCAGCAGGGACGCGGCGGCGGGGGCGCTGGTGAACGTCACGGCGTCCAGCGACCGCGCCAGCGTCGCGTCGAGGAGCCGGTCCAGGGGCGCCGGGTCCTCGGGCGGCATCCACCGGTACACCGGTACGACGACCACGTCCGCCCCGGCGTCCTCCAGGGCCTCCACGAAGCCCGGCAGCGGTTCGCCGTGGAGCTGGAGGGCGATGCGGCTGTCGGCGACGCCCTGGTCGAGGAGGCGGTCGAGGACCTCGGCCATGGAGTCGCTGCCGGGCGACCACTCCTCGGTCAGCCCCGCCGCCCGTACCGCGCCCTTGACCTTGGGACCGCGGGCGAGGACGCGTACGCGCCGCAGGCAGTCGACGAGGTCCTCCCCGTACCCCCAGCCGTCGGCGGCCTCCAGCCAGCCGCGGAAGCCGATCGCCGTGGTGGCGACGACGGTGTCCGGGGGGTCGGCGACGAGGGCCTTCGTCGCGTCGAGGAGCTCCGCGTCGTCGGCGAGCGGCACGATCCGCAGCGCGGGGGCGTGCAGTACCGCCGCGCCCCGGCGCTGCAGCAGCGCGCCCAGTTCGTCCGCGCGGCGGGCCGCGGTGACACCGACCGTGAAGCCCGCGAGGGGGCCGTGTTCCTGCTGCTGCTCGTGCATGGGGCCCGAGCCTGACAAGGGTGCGTGACAGTCGGGGTTCGCCGAGGTTTCCCCGCCGTTACGGACCATGTGCGCTCACACCTCCGAGTAGCCGAACCGGCTCCGCGCCGGGACGCCGGCGTCGGCGGCGTCGACCGCGTCCACCGGGCCGCCCTGACCGGCCGTGACGGACGTACCGGCGGGGCCGGTCGTGCCGGCCGTGGCGGCCGCTTCCGCCGTGCCGGCCGTGGCGGTCGCGCGGGTCGTCGCCGGCTTGCGAAGGTACACCGCCCACGTCACCGCGATGCAGGCGGCGTAGAAGGCGAGGAAGGCGACGAAGGCGGCCGTGCCGGTCCCGGCGGTCTGGAAGGACTGGCGGAAGGCGAGGTTGATGCCGAGTCCGCCGACGGCGCCGAGCGCGCCGATGAGGCCCATGGAGGCGCCGGAGATGCGGCGCCCGTAGGCGTCGGCCTCCTCGCCGGTCAGGCCCGCGGCGTGCGCCTTCGCCTTGAAGATCGCCGGGACCATCTTGAACGTCGAGCCGTTGCCGAGGCCGCTGAGGACGAACAGGGAGGTGAAGCCGACGAGGAAGACCGCGAACGACTCGGCGAGCGAGGCGAGCACGACGACGCCGGTCGCGGCGGCCATCGCGACGAAGGTGCCGAGGGTGATGCGGGCGCCGCCGTACTTGTCGGCCAGCGAGCCGCCGACGGGCCGGATGAGGGAGCCGAGGAGCGGGCCGACGAAGGTGAGCGACGCCGCCTCCAGCGGGGTCCGCCCGAACTGAGTCTGCAGGACGAGCCCGAAGGCGAAGCTGTAGCCGATGAACGAGCCGAAGGTGCCGACGTAGAGGAACGCCATGATCCACGTGTGGGCGTCGCGGGCGGCCTCCTTCACGGCGCCGGTGTCGTTCCTGACGGGCGCGAGGTTGTCCATGAAGAGCGCCGCGCAGACCGCCGCGACGACGATCAGCGGGAGGTAGAGGCCGAGGACGATCCGCGGGTGGGCGGCGCCGGCCGTGCCGATGACCGCGAGCCCGACCAGCTGGACGACGGGGACGCCGATGTTGCCGCCGCCGGCGTTGAGGCCCAGGGCCCAGCCCTTGCGGTGGAGGGGGAAGAAGGCGTTGATGTTCGTCATGGAGGAGGCGAAGTTGCCGCCGCCGACCCCGGTGAGCGCGGCCACGAGGACGAAGGTCGTGTACGACGTGCCGGGTTCCATCACCGCGTAGGCGGCGCCCGTCGGCAGCAGGAGCAGCAGCGCGCTGATCACCGTCCAGTTCCGTCCGCCGAAGCGGGCGACGGCGAAGCTGTACGGGACGCGGATGACCGCGCCGACGAGCGTGGCGACCGCGATGAGGAAGAACTTCCCGGCCGGGTCGATGCCGTACTCCGGCCCCATGAACAGGACCATCACGGACCACAGCGTCCAGATGGAGAACCCGATGTGCTCGGAGACCACGGAGAAGAGCAGGTTGCGGTTGGCGACGCGCTCGCCCTTCTCCCGCCAGAAGACCTCGTCCTCCGGATCCCACTCATCGATCCACCGTCCGCCCATCGCGCACCTCCGCTGTGTCGGTCCCAGAACGCCGTCCGGGGGCCGACGCTAGGCGGGGCGCGTTTCAGCCGGGTCATCCGACGTGACCGGCCGGAAACCTTGCTCTCACCCGGGGCGTGGGCGAGCTGTGAGCGCCCGTTCAGCCGCCGGCGCGCATGAGGGCGGCGTCGGCCTCGGGGAGCCAGGCGCCGTCCGGGACGACCAGCCACTCCTCCGCGGCGGCGAGCTCGGCGGCGGCGGTGCGCAGCGCGTCGAGACCGGGGTGCTTCAGCCCCCTGCGCCACACCATCGCCACGGGTGACAGGGGTACGGGCCGGACCAGCGGTCTGCGGACGGTGTCCGGCATGGCCTGGAAGTCGACCACGGCGAGCACCGGCGTACGGCCCTTGGCCATGACGCGGCGGAACTCCTCCACGCCGACGGCGAGCGGGGCGGGCGGGGCGACGCGGACACCGTGGCCGGCGAAGAGCAGCGCGGCGAGGTCGGTCCACTCGCGGGTGCGGGGGTTGCCCGCCCCGGCGTACAGCGCCTCCCCGGCGAGCGCGGACAGCTCGACCTCGTCCCGGTCGGCGAGCGGGTGTCCGACCGGGAGGATCACCGCCATCGGCTCGTACCGCACGGGCTGCCAGGCGAGCCGGGCGCGGACGGCGGGGTCGAGGCCGGCGACGCGGCCGAAGGAGACGTCGAGGCGGCCGGCGAGCATCTCGGCGGCGGCGCCGGTCAGGCCGCTCTCGTAGCGGGCCATCAGCTCGCAGTCGGGCGCGAGGCGCCGGGCGTGCTCCAGGACCCGGCCGGTGGAGATCGCCGGGGTGTTGAGGTCGACCAGCAGCGGGCGCGGGCCGGCCCCGGTGAAGGCGGCGGCGAGGTCGTCGTACGCGGTGAGGACGGCCTCGGCGTACGGCCGCAGGCGCTCGCCCGCCGCGGTGAGGGAGACCTGCCGGGTGGTGCGGACGAACAGCTCCGTGCCGAGGTCCCGCTCCAGGCGCCGGATGTCCCGGCTGAGGGCCTGCTGGGCGACGTACAGGCGGGCGGCGGCGCGGGTGAAGTGCAGCTCGTCGGCGACGGCGGTGAAGGCGCGCAGGAGCCGGGGATCGATGTCGGGGACCACGACCGGGAACCTACAACACAGGTGTGTCAATCGCCGCTGATCAGGTGTTGGACCCCGGGAGGGGGCGGCACGGAGGGTGGGGCCATGTCCCCGCACCCGACGCAGGCCGCCCCCGTGCCGGCCCTCTCCCCCGGCGTCCTCGCCCTCGCCCCCCGCTACACCGAGCCGGGCACCCCGTCCCGCCCGCGCGGCACCGGGCCCGACCGGCCGCGGCGCACCGGACCCGACCGCCCGCACGGCCCCGACCCGGGCCGCCCGCCCGCTCCCGGGCCCGGTACCGGCCTCGACCGTCCGGCGCGCACCTCCCGCCCCCACGGCACCGGATCCGGCCCCGGGCCCCGCCCCGGCCGCCGGCCCCGTGTCCGCAACCCGTACGCCCGGCTCTTCGCCCTGCCCGGCACGCGCGCGTTCACCGCGGGGAACCTCGTCGCGCGGATCCCGATGGGAATGTTCACCGTCAGCGCGGTCATCATGATCGCGGAGACCCGGGGTTCGTACGCCCTCGCCGGGGCGGTCACCGCGACGGGGCTGGCCGCGACGGCGGTCGTGGCGCCGTTCACGGCCCGGCTCGTCGACCGGTACGGGCAGGCACGCGTCGCCGTCCCCGCCACCGTGCTCGCGGTGCTCGGCTCCCTCGCCCTGCTGCTGTGCGTCCGTCACCAGGCGCCGCCCTGGACGCTGTTCGCCGCGTACGCCGCGACGGCGACCACCCCGAACATCGGCGGCATGTCCCGCTCCCGCTGGGCGCACCTGTACCGGGGCGACCCGGAGGCGGTGCACGCCGCGAACGCCTTCGAGCAGGCCGTGGACGAGCTGTGCTTCGTGCTCGGCCCGGTGCTCGCCGCGTTCCTGTGTGCGGCGCTCTTCCCGGAGGCGGGCACCCTCGTCGGGGCGGTCCTGCTGCTCACCGGGATGCTGCTGTTCACCGCGCAGCGGGCCACCGAACCGCCGGCCGCCCCGCGCCGCGCCGGGCACCGCCCCCGCTCCCCGCTGCGCACGGCCGGGATGCCCGCGCTGTTGGTGGTGTTCCTGGCGACGGGCGCGGTCTTCGGCTCCCTGGAGATCGTGACCCTGGCGTTCGTCGACGGGCCGGTGGCGGGCCCGGTCATGGCACTCCAGGCGTTCGGTTCGTTCCTGGCGGGCCTCGCCTACGGCTCCGCGCGCCCGGCCGCGGATCCTGGGCGCCGGCTGCCGGTGTGCCTGGTGGCGATGACCGTCCTCATGGCGGGCCCGCTGCTCGCCTCCGGCACCGGCTCGCTCCCGGTCCTGGCGGGCGCCCTGCTCCTGGCCGGGATGGCGACGGCGCCGACGATGGTGACGGGCACGACGCTGGTGCAGCGCCTGACCCCCGCCGGGCAGCTGAACGAGGGGATGACCCTCGCGGTGACGGCCCTCCTCGGCGGCGTCTCGGCCGGCGCGGCGGCGGGCGGCTGGCTCGTGGAGCACGCGGGCGCCGGCACGGCGTACGCCCTGCCGGTGGCGGCAGCGGGGCTGGCGCTGTGCCTCGCGGTGGCGGGCACGCCCCGTCGGGCCCTGCCGTATCATCCGGCGCATGGTGACGGTGGAGCGACTGCGGGCTGACCACGCGCCCGCCCTGCTGGCGTTCGAGCGGGAGAACCGCGCCTGGTTCGCCCGGTCGATTCCGGACCGGGGCGACGCGTACTTCGCGGAGTTCGACGAGCGGCACCGCGTGCTCCTCGCCGAGCAGGAGGCCGGTCTGCGCCACTTCCATGTCGTCCTGGACGGTGACGGGGAGCTGGTCGGCCGGGTCAACCTGGTCCGCGCCGATGAGGACGGCCACGAGCTCGGCTACCGCGTCGCCGAGCGGGCGGCGGGCCGGGGGGTGGCGACGGCGGCGGTCGCGGAGGTGTGCCGGCTCGCCGCCGACGCGTACGGCCTCACGGAGCTGCGGGCGGTGACGACGGTCGACAACCGGGCCTCCCGCGCCGTGCTGGAGCGCAACGCCTTCGAGACCGTCGGCACCCTGACCCTCACCGGCCGTCCGGGCCTGCGCTACCGGCGCCTGCTCACCCCGCCCTGACCGACCGCGGCCGGCGGCCCCCGACCACGGCGGGGCGGGCACGCCGGGGCGGGGCGGCTCGGGCTCACGCCGGGCCGGGCGTACGACAAGGGCCCGGCCGCCTGATGGCTGCCGGGCCCTCGCCCACATGGGATGAGTGGAGATGGCGGGAATCGAACCCGCGTCCAACGGTGCGGAACCAGGGCTTCTCCGTGTGCAGTCCGCTGCGATTTTCTCGGCCCCGGAGATCACGCGGACAAGTCTCCGACGGGCTCAGTCACTGTGTGGTTTCCCTCTACGCCCCGTGACCGGGCCTAGAGGTTTAGTTCCCTAGCTGATGCCAGGATCCGGGTCGGGAACAGCCCCGGGCTGACACTTCGCAAGCTCGCTACTCAGGCAGCGAGGGCGAAGGAATCGCGCTTGGTGTTGGCGATTATTGGTTGCGACATATGGTTTACGAGATCATTGCCGCTTCCTCGACACGCTTCCCCTGCTTCGACAGCCGCTGTCGAAACCGATCATCCCCATGTTGATTTTTCAAAGTGCGCCCGCCAGGCGGGGCAGGTGCCATCGTACGTGACCGACGCCCGCGGATGCCAGCGCATTCCCGCCCGGGCGGCGGATCAGGCGCGCTGGCGGCGGCGGACCGCCGACACGGCCCGGTCGGTCTCGCGCCGGTCCTGCTTCTCCCGCAGCGTCTGCCGCTTGTCGTACTCCTTCTTGCCGCGCGCGAGCGCGATCTCGACCTTGGCCCGGCCGTCCTTGAAGTACAGCGCCAGGGGCACGATCGTGTGACCCGTCTCCTGCGACTTCGACTCCAGCTTGTCGATCTCGGCCCGGTGCAGGAGCAGCTTCCGCTTGCGCCGCGCGGAGTGGTTGGTCCAGGTGCCCTGGCTGTACTCCGGGACGTGGACGTTGTGCAGCCACGCCTCGTGCGCGTCGATCTGGACGAAGCCGTCCACCAGCGAGGCCCGCCCCTGGCGCAGCGACTTCACCTCGGTGCCGGTCAGGACCAGACCGCACTCGTAGGTGTCCATGATGTGGTAGTCGTGCCGCGCCTTCTTGTTCTGCGCGATCATCTTGCGCCCTGTTTCCTTAGCCATAGTGCGGTCATTTTCGCACTAGGTGCCCGCCCCGAGGCCACTCAATACCGTGCGCGCCCGCTCCACGGTCCCCGTGGGCGCGGGGACGTCGGGGGTGATGCCCCGCCCGTCGACGCGGACGCCGGCAGGGGTGCGGTAGTGGCCGACGGTCAGTTCCGCGACCGATCCGTCGGGCAGCCGGCTCGGCATCTGCACCGAGCCCTTGCCGAAGGTCCGCGAGCCGACGGTGACGGCCCGGCCGCGGTCCTTGAGGGCTCCGGTGAGCAGCTCGGCGGCGCTCATCGTCCCGCCGTCGACGAGGGCGACGAGGGGCCGGTCGGTGTCCCCGCCCGACTCGGCGTACAGGGCGTTCTCCGTGCCGTGCACGTCGTAGGTGGCGACGAGGCCGCCGTCGAGGAAGGCCGACGCGGCGGCGACCGCCTCGGTGACGAGCCCGCCGCCGTTGCCCCGCAGGTCGAGCAGGACGCCGGCGCCCTCGGGCGCGCGGTCGACGGCCCTGCGGACGAGTGCGCCGCTGCCCCGGGTGAAGGCGGTGACGCGGATCACGACGGCGTCGTCGAGCCTCCGCACGGTGACGGGCTCGGTGGCGAGCCGGGCCCGGCGCAGGGTCGCGGTCCAGGCACGCGTGCCGCGCTGGAGGTCGAGGACGACGGCGGAGCCGGCCCCGGCGGCCGCGGCCCCGCCGTCCGGGCCGTCGCCGCGCAGCAGGGCGACCACCTCGGCGGCGGTGTGCCCGCGCGCGGCGCGGCCGTCGACCGCGCGGATCCGGTCCCCGGGACGCAGCCCGGCCCGGGCCGCGGGACCGCCGGACTGCACCCGGTCCACCTCGACGTGCCCCTCGGCGGTACGGCGGGCCCACAGCCCGACGCCCGTGTACGACCCGTCCAGGGCGCGCTGGAACTCCTCGTACTCCCGCCGGTCGTAGACGGCGCCCCAGCGGTCCCCGCTGCGGCTGACGACCTCCTGGGCGGCCTCGGCGCCCGACTTGCCGTCGGCCGCCGCCTCGGCGGCGGCGCGGGCCACCTCGTCGCGCACGGTGCCGCCGCGCCGCGGGGCCGGCACGTCCCGGCCGGTCTCGGCGGGCGCCCGTACGGCGGTACCGGCGTGCGCGGCACCGGCGTGCGCGGCACCGCCGGTGGCGGGGCGCGGGCCCCCGGCGTCGTCGTGCGGGAGGGAGTCGGTGGCGGCGGCCGTCGCGAGGACGGTCGCGAAGAGTACGGTCAGCGCCGCCCCGCGCCGGATGCGGTGGGGCCGTGGCACGGACTCGGGACCCGGCAGCGACATGCCGCCCACTCTAGGACAACCGGGCGGCGCCGTACGGGCGTCGGCCGTACGGCGCCAGGGGCGCTCGTCACACCTTCAGGTACTTGCGCAGGGCGACGGCAGCGGCCAGCGAGGGCATCAGGAGGCCGATGACCAGCACCAGGGGCAGGACGGAGAACACCGCGTCCCAGCCGATGAACTGGACCAGCGGCATCTGCTCGGCGAGCGAGAGCCCCGCGTCGATGAGGAAGTACCGGCCGACGAGCAGCAGTCCGCAGGCGACCAGGCCGCCGAGGAGGCCGGCGAAGGCGGCCTCCATGATGAACGGCATCTGGATGTAGAAGCTCGACGCGCCCACCAGCCGCATGATGCCGGTCTCGCGGCGCCGGCTGAACGCCGACACGCGCACCGTGTTGACGATCAGCATCAGCGCGATGAGCAGCATCAGGCCCATGACGACGAGGGCGGCGACGTTCATGCCGCGCATCATGTTGAAGAGGTTCTCCAGGATGCCCCGCTGGTCCTGCACCGAGTGGACGCCGGCCCGGCCGGAGAACGCGGTGGCGACGACCTCGTACTTCTCCGGGTCCTTCAGCTTGACCCGGAACGACTCCTGCATCTGGTCCGGCGTGATGACGCTGGCGATGGCGGTGTCGCCGTACTGCTCCCGGTAGTGCCGGTACGCCTCCTCCGCCGTCTCGTGGTGCACGGACTCGACGAGGTCGAGCTTCTTCAGGTCGGACTCGATCTGCTCCTTCTGCTGGGCGGTGACCGCGCCCTTGGAGCAGGTCTCCGAGACCTCGGCGTCGTTCTTGTTGCAGAGGTAGACCGTGACGTTGACCTTGTCGTACCAGAAGTCCTTCATCGCGTTGACCTGCTGGCCCATGAGCACGGCGCCGCCGAACAGGGCCAGCGACAGGGCCACGGAGACGATGACGGCGAAGGTCATCGTGAGGTTGCGACGGAGGCCGACACCGATCTCCGAGAGTACGAACTGGGCGCGCATCGGGTGCGTTGAGCCTTTCCTTGCCGTGCGTGAGGACTGCCGCCGCGGACTGCCGCCGCCGCCGGCCGCCGGTCAGTGCTGGTAGCCGTAGACGCCGCGGGCCTGGTCGCGGACGAGTCGGCCCTTGTCGAGCTCGATGACGCGCTTGCGCATCTGGTCGACGATGTTCTGGTCGTGCGTCGCCATGATGACGGTCGTGCCCGTGCGGTTGATCTTGTCGAGCAGCTTCATGATGCCGACGGACGTCTGCGGGTCGAGGTTGCCGGTCGGCTCGTCGGCGATCAGCAGCATCGGCCGGTTGACGAAGGCGCGGGCGATGGCCACGCGCTGCTGCTCACCACCGGACAGCTCGCCGGGCATCCGGTCCTCCTTGCCCGCGAGGCCGACCAGCCCGAGGACCTGGGGGACGGCCTTGCGGATCTCGCCGCGCGGCTTGCCGATGACCTCCTGCGCGAACGCCACGTTCTGCGCGACGGTCTTGTTCGGCAGCAGGCGGAAGTCCTGGAAGACGGTGCCCAGCTGGCGGCGCATGTGCGGCACCTTCCAGTTGGACAGGCGGGCCAGGTCCTTGCCGAGGACGTGCACCGTTCCCGTGCTGGCGCGCTCCTCGCGCAGGACCAGCCGCAGGAAGGTGGACTTCCCGGAACCGGAGGACCCCACCAGGAAGACGAACTCGCCCTTCTCGATCTCCAGGGAGACGTCTCGGAGAGCGGCGTGGTTCTGCTTCGGGTAGGACTTGGAGACGTTGTCGAATCGGATCACGGGTGCACCCACGGTCGGCCGGGAGGAGTAGGTGAGCGTGACCATACGCGAACCGGGATGTCCCGTGCAGGCACCGTCCGGCCTTGCCCGGATTGTCCGATCTCGCCGGTCGTGGTAGGGGCCCTGACCGGCCGGGATCCGGGGGCGCGCGCCTAAAGTCGTGGGACCTGGCACAGTGGTGGGGGGAACGGACGCGTTTCCCTGAGCGTTGTGCGGAGAGAACTGGGTGGACATTCCGCGTCCAGCGGCTCCGCCGCGCGGGAGGAGGAGAGCGCATGACCTATGACCGACTGGTGTGCGCCAACTGCGCGGCGCCCGTGAGCGAGGGCCGCTGCCCCGTGTGCCGGGCGAACCGCGAGCGCATGCAGCAGGGCCCCTGGGGCGCCCTGAGCCCCGCAGCGCTGCTGGCGCTCCTCCTGCTCCTGGTGGCGGCCGCGGCGGCGCTGGCGGTGGCCCACCAGCCCGCCTAGCGGGCCGCGAGCGCGCGGAAGCAAGCGGAAGGGCCCGGACGACCGTGGAAACGGTGGTCCGGGCCCTTCCGCTTGCCCTCCCGCGGGCCGGCCGGCGGGAGGGCCGTGGACCCTCCCGCCGGCCGGCGCGGGTGGAGCGGGCGCACTGCCCGCGGTGCCTCAGCCGGCGGTACGGCCTCAGGCGACGGTGCGGCCGCCGGCGACCAGACGCGGCAGCAGGCGGAAGCCGACGCCACCGGCGATCATCGTCGCGGCGCCGAGCAGCAGGAACGTGGTCTCGCCGGCGCCGGTCTCGGCCAGCTCCTCCTTGGCCTCGCCCTGCTGCACCGGCTGCGAGCCGACGTTGTTGGTGTCGGGGTTGTTGGTGTCGGCGCACTCGGCCCCGTCGACGGTCACGGCGCAGCCGCCGGTGGAGCCGCCGTTGCCCCCGGTGGTGGCGGAGCCCGTGGTGCCGGCGTTACCGCCGGTGGTGCTGTCGCCGCCGGTGGTGCCGGTGGTGCCGGTGGTGCTGTCACCGCCGGTGGTGCCCGTGGTGCCCGTGGTGCCGGTCGAGCCCGTGGTGCCCGTCGAGCCGGTGGAGCCGGTGGACCCGGTGGTGCCCGTGCTGCCGGTCGAGCCCGTGGTGCCCGTCGAGCCGGTGGAGCCGGTGGACCCGGTGGAGCCCGTGGTGCCGGTCGAGCCCGTGGTGCCCGTCGAGCCGGTGGAGCCGGTCTCGCCCGTGGTGCCGGTGCTGCCGGTCGTACCCGTGGTACCCGTGGTGCCGGGGGTACCGGTCTCACCCGTGGTGCCCGTGCTGCCGGTGGTGCCGGTCGTACCGGTGGTGCCGGTCTCGCCCGTGGCGCCGGTCGTTCCCGTCGTACCGGTCGTGCCGGTCTCGCCCGTGGTACCCGTGGTGCCGGTGGTGCCCGTGGTGCCGGTCTCACCGGTGGTGCCCGTGGTGCCCGTGGTGCCCGTGGTGCCCGTGGTGCCCGTGGTGCCCGTGGTGCCGGTCTCGCCCGTGGTGCCGCCCGTGGTGGGCTCGGTCGGGTCCGGGTCGGACGGGTCGTCGCAGGTCGGGTCGATCGGCGGGCACTCGTTCTCGATCGAGAACCCGAACTCGACGCCCGTGGCCTGCGCGGCCCCGGCGGCGGTCAGGGACGCACCCGCGGCGATCACCGCGCCCGCGGCTATCCGCGCGACCCTGACTCGCATCTTCTTCGTCATATAGCTGCTACCCCCAGTAGCCGTTCTCGTCAGTAGGGCAGCGCGCTCAGGGGCAACGGACGCTGGGGGCTTCGTGCCGTTCCCCCGGTCACACGCGCCCCGGACATGCGCATGCCGCGCGTCAGCTTTCCCAGTTTTCGATGCACCGTCAAGCTCGTTGCGCACGCGATGTCCGGAATGGACGGCCTTGCCTGAGGTGCGGGGATGCAACTGTGACGAAACCCCGGAGGGCGGCCCCCACAAGGGCGGTTGGCATGTCGACAAAGCGAGAGAGCGCGACAGTGATCCCTTGCGACAGCGAATCGCCAACGCCCGCGCCCCGCCCCGTCCCCGACGCGGCCGCGTCGCTGAGGGCACGTCAGGACGGTGCGCGGGCACGGGGAAACGGCGACGGCGCCTGCCCCGGAGGTGGGGCGGCGCCGTCGTGCGGTGGTGCGGTGGTGCGGGCTACTTCTCCTGCTGCTTGCGCCAGCGGATGCCCGCCTCCAGGAAGGCGTCGATCTCGCCGTCGAGCACGGCCTGCGGGTTGCCGACCTCGTGCTCGGTGCGCAGGTCCTTCACCATCTGGTACGGGTGCAGGACGTAGGAGCGCATCTGGTTGCCCCAGGAGCTGCCGCCGTCGCCCTTCAGGGCGTCCATCTTGGCGCGGTCCTCCTGTCGCTGGCGCTCCAGCAGGCGGGCCTGGAGGACGCGCATCGCGGACGCCTTGTTCTGGATCTGCGACTTCTCGTTCTGGCAGGAGACGACCACGCCGGTCGGGATGTGCGTGATGCGGACCGCGGAGTCCGTGGTGTTCACGGACTGGCCGCCGGGGCCGGAGGACCGGTACACGTCGATGCGGAGCTCGTTCTCCGGGATGTCGATGTGGTCGGTCTGCTCGACGACCGGGAGCACCTCGACGCCGGCGAAGGACGTCTGGCGGCGGCCCTGGTTGTCGAAGGGGGAGATGCGGACCAGGCGGTGCGTGCCCTGCTCGACGGAGAGCGTGCCGTAGGCGTACGGGGCGTGCACGACGAAGGTGGTCGACTTGATGCCCGCCTCCTCCGCGTACGACGTCTCGTAGATCTCCGTCTTGTAGTCGTGCCGCTCGGCCCAGCGCAGGTACATGCGCTGGAGGCGCTCGGCGAAGTCGGAGGCGTCGACGCCGCCGGCCTCGGCGCGGATGGTGACGAGGGCCTCGCGCTCGTCGTACTCGCCGGACAGGAGGGTGCGCACCTCCATCTCGTCGAGGGCCTTGCGGACGTCGGTCAGCTCGGCCTCGGCCTCCGCGAGGGTGTCCTGGTCGTCCTCCGCCTCGGCGAGCTCGAAGAGCACCGCGAGGTCGTCGATCCGACCGCGCAGGCTCTCCGCCTTGCGCACCTCCGCCTGGAGGTGCGACAGCCTGCTGGTGATCTTCTGTGCCGCCTCGGGGTCGTCCCAGAGGGACGGGGCGGCCGCCTGCTCCTCGAGCACGGCGATGTCCGCCCTCATCTTGTCGAGGTCGAGGACCGCCTCGATGGACCCCATGGTCGAGGCGAGGGACTTGAGCTCTTCGGATACGTCGACGACTGCCACGGGTCCAGCGTAACGGCTGGCCGCGGCAGCCCCCTCCCCCGAGGGCGGGCCGGCCGTTCCCCCGGGCGCTCGGCGACTCCCTCCGGGGGCCGGCGGACGCCGTCCCCCGGGGCCCCGGCAGCGGTCTGGCGCGGTCCCCGGCGCCCCTCCCCGGTGAGGTCGGGGCCCCTCCCCGAGGCGCCGGCAGCCCCGCCGGCGGGACGCTTCCCGGGGCCGGGGGCGAGGTCAGGGCCGTGCGGGGGCCGTGTCGGGAACCGTCTCCGGGGCGGAGCGCCGGGAGTCCTGCGGCGGTGCCTCCGTGTCGTCGCCCGCCGTGGCGAACCAGCCCCCGACGCCGACCGCGGCCGCCAGGGCGGCACCGGCGACCGAGACGACCAGACGGCGCCTGCGGACGGCGGAGGGCTTGTTGCGGGCCGAGCCGGGGCGGCGCTGGCCGGGCGCGCGGGGGGCTCGGGCGGTGCCGAGGGGGCCGCCGGAGAGCTCGTCGGGCCCGGGGACGCGCATCGACGTGTGGGTGTCGCGGCTGGAGTCCGTGGCCGAGCCGGGGACGAGGGGGACGGCGGACCTGCGCGGGCCGTTGGGGACGGTCGGGTACGGGTCGTCCTCGTACGACTCCGACGCGGGCTCCGCGCCCGGCTCGTCGACGTCGAGCGGCGGCATGTCCGCGACGAGCGGGGCGAGGTCGTGGAGGCGGGCGGCGAGCTCGGAGGCGCGCAGCCGGGAGGCGGGCGCCTTCGCCAGGCACTGGACGATCAGCTGCCACAGCTCGTCGGGGATGCCGGGGAGCGGGACCACGGTCTCGGTGACGTGGCGGCGCAGGACGGCGCCGGGGTGGCCGCCGCCGAACGGGGTGAAGCCGGCCAGCAGCTCGTACAGGACGGTCGCGAGGGCGTAGATGTCCACGGCCGCGCGGGGCGGCAGGCCCTCCACGATCTCGGGGGCGAGGTAGTCGGGCGTGCCGATGATGCGGTTGGAGCGGGTGCGACGCGGGGTGTCGATGAGCTTGGCGACGCCGAAGTCGGTCAGCAGGGCCGGGTGGGCGCCGCCCGGTCCGAGGGGCCCCTCCATGTCGAGGAGGATGTTCTCCGGCTTCACGTCGCGGTGGACGACGCCGGCGGCGTGCGCGGCGGCGAGGCCCTCGGCGACGTCGGCGACGATCGCCACGGCGGCGGCCGGGGCCAGCCGGCGTTCGCGGTCGAGGCGGCTGCGCAGGTCGGTGCCGCGCACGAGGTCCATGACGAGGGCGAGGTCGTTGCCGTCGACGACCAGGTCGCGCACGGCGACCACGCGGGGGTGTTCGAGCCCGAGCAGGGCGGTGCGCTCCTGGACGAAGCGCCCGACGAGCTCCTGGTCCGAGGCCAGGTCCTCGCGGAGCAGCTTGATCGCGACGGGCCCCTCGGGACCCTCGCCGAGCCACACCGTGCCGGCGCTGCCCCGCCCCAGGATCTGGTGAGCCGTGTACCGGCTGCCGATTTTCCGTGCCAAGACTGCTCCCTCAGCGGCTGGCGTTCCCGACCAAGTTACGCGGGTGCGGGCGCCGGCATTCACGCCGGAGGGGAAATCACCCCTCCGAAGTCGACAAAGCGACTCGGCGGCCGCCGCCGGTCACGGCGCGGGGGTGTCCGTCCCGCCGCCGCTCGCGCTGCCGAGCCCGGAGATCCAGTCGCTGACGGAGGCGATGGCGTCGCCGATGGCCTCCCAGTACCCCTTGCCCTGGGCGACCCAGCCCTGGAGGGGCGTGAGCTCCCAGATGAGCCATCCGGCCACGACGAACAGCACGATCGTGAACAGGCAGCCCTTGAGGCAGCCGAGGCCCGGGATGCGCATGGGGTTGGCGCTGCGCTGCCGGGGCGCCCGCGGGGCGGGCGGCGGCGGCTGGGGCGCCTGCGGCTGCGGGGCGTACTGCTGTCGCGGCGGCTGGGGCGCGGGTGGGCGCTGCTGCCGGCGCTGGGGCGGCCGGGGCTGGTGCTGCGGCGGCTGGGGCTGGTGCTGCGGCGGCTGCGGGGCGTACGGCTGGGGCTGCTGCCCGTACTGCTGGTGCGGCGCCTGCCGGCCGCCGTACTGCTGGTGCTGCGGCCGGTACTGCGGCGGCTGCTGCTGCGGCGGGGGCGGCTGCTGGGGCCGGCGCTGGGGGCGGCGGCGCAGCGGGTCCTCACCCGGGTCCAGGTACTGCACCTGGGTCTGCTCGTTGCGGTCGCGGGCGGCGCGCAGCTGCGTCTGCCACGGGTGCGGGTCCTCGGGCTGCCCCGGCGGCACGGGCGGCATCACCGCCGTCGGGTCGGCGGCGTCTCCGGGCCGGCCGGCGCCGGGGCCCGTCGCCGGGAGGACGCTGGTGGCGGCGGCCGGGTCGTAGTGGGGTGCCCCCGGAGCGCCCTGGCCGGTGCTCGGCAGGACCTGGGTGGCGTCGGAGGCGCCGGGGACCGGCGGGGCGGGCGTGTCCGGCACGGGCGCGGGCGCCGGGTCGGGCGCGAGCAGCGCGCCGACGCCGTCCGCCGCCTCGATCTCGGCGACCGAGGCGTGCACGCCGATGCCGGCGGCGACGGTGCGCAGGGCGCGCGCGAGGTTCTCCGCGCCGGGACGGCCGTCCGGGTCCTTGCTGAGGCACCGCTCGATGACCGTCCACAGCGGGGCGGGCACCGTGGAGGGGCGGCGCGGTTCCTCGCTGAGGTGGCGGTGGAGGACCTCCAGGGCCGTACCGCCCGCGAACGGGGGACGGCCGGTGACCAGCTCGTACAGCATGATCCCGGCGCCGTAGACGTCCACGGCGGAGGTCTGCGGGCGGCCCTCGGCGGACTCGGGCGCCACGTAGGCCGGGGTGCCGACGAACTCGTGGGTGCGGGTGAGGCCCGGGGAGTCGGCGAGGCGGGCGATGCCGAAGTCGGTCAACATCGGGTGCATCCGCCCGTCCCGCTCGGCGAGCAGGACGTTGGCCGGCTTCAGGTCGCGGTGGACGACGCCGTCGGCGTGGCTGGCGGCGAGCGCGTCGGCGACCTGGGCCATGAGCAGGGCGGCGGCGACCGGCGTCAGGGGGCCGTTCTCCCGGACGTACCGGTGGAGGTCCGGGCCGTCGACGAGGTCCATGACCAGGGCGAGGAGATCGCCCTCGACCACCAGGTCGCGGGTGCGGACGATGTTGGGGTGGGTCAGGCGCAGGAGGACGGAGCGCTCCCGCAGGAAGCGCATCACGACGTCCGCGTCGTTGGCGAGCTCCTCCTTGAGGACCTTGATCGCGACGGTCTCCCCGGGCTGACCCGGCACGGCCGCCTCGGCGCCCGCCGTCTCCCTCTGGCGCGCGCGCCAGACGGTGCCCGTGGCGCCGCGTCCGAGCGGCTGCTCGAGCAGGTACTTGCTGCCGACTGGCCGCACGGTCATGCGCTCCCTGCGATCGTGGTCCCGAAGCTTGCGTCCGGCCCACTCTAGTGCCGTTCCGCTTCCTTCGAATGTCCGGCGATTGTCCTTCGAACGTTCCCCCTCCAGGGGTGACGGCAGGGAAGACGTGCGGCCCGCGCCCCCGGTTGCCTGGCGCACACATGATCCCAAGACGGGCACAAGCAGGCGTTTCGCCGATCGGCCGCGAAAATTCAAGATCATTTGATGCCGGGACGCGGGCGCGGTGTCGGTGGCAGGTGCGAGGATGCACCTGCACGGCGCACCGCGGGGTCGGGAGCCCCGCGGGCCGTGCCGACCTGTACCGGACGACGCGTCCGCGCGCGGGTGGGGGGAGACCGAGGGCCCCGTCCCCCTGCCGCCGGGCGCGCCGCGCAGAAGGGACCGCTGACGGCGATGCAGATCCGGCTGACCGTCCTCGCTGCGCCGCCCGGCGGGCAGACCGCGCGGCGCGCGTGCGACGTGCTCGTCACCGCCCCCGCGGGCACCGCGCTGGCCGCCGTGGCGTCCGGCCTCGCCACCGCCGTCGCCGGGCCGGACGGCGCGGCGGGCGCGGGGCCCGTCGTGCTGTACGCCGGGCGCGACCGGCTCGACCTCCAGCGCAGCGCCCTGGGCGAACCGCCGCTGGTGGACGGCGCGGTCCTGGCGCTCCAGGTGCCCGCGGAGGACGCGGTGGCCCCGGACGACACCGCGGCCCGTCTGCACGTGGTGGCGGGGCCGGACGCGGGCGGGGTGCACCTGCTCCATCCGGGTGACGTCCGCGTGGGACGGTCCGCCGACGCCGACGTCCCGCTGGACGATCCCGACGTGTCCCGTCTGCACTGCGTGGTGCGCGTGGGCGACGACGGCCGGGTGGCCGTCGCGGACCTGGGCTCGACGAACGGCACGACCCTGGACGGCAAGCCCGTCGGCGACCGCCCGGTGCGGCTCGTCCCGGGCGCGCTGCTGCGGGTGGGCGAGTCGGTGCTGCGGCTCGTGGTGGGCGCCGCCGGGCCGGTGGCGCCGGGCGCGGACGCCCGCGGCGGTGCGCCGGGCGGCGGGCGTGGTGCGGCGGCCGGCGGGCCGGGGCCGGCCACGGTGCCGGACGGCGAGGGGCACGTACGGGTGACGCTGCCGGCCCGCGCGGCGGGACCCGGGGACGCGGGCGACGCGGGCGCGGCCGGCGCGCCCGGCGCGGGGTCCGTGGCCGCCGGCGCGGGGGCCGGTCCGTCGGCTGCGGGGCCGGCGGCGGGGTCCGTGGCGGCCGCGGGCGGCGGCGCGGCGGGCGCCCCCGCGTACGGCCGGAGCGGCCCGGGCGGCCCCGGGACGCCGGACGGCGGCGGGGCGACGACCGGGCGCGGCGGCGGGGCGGGCACCGGCAGCGGCAGCGGCAGCGGCAGCGGGCCCGCGTACGGCACGGCCGCCGGGTACGGCGATGGGCCGCCGGGCATGGTGCCCGGGGCGCGGCAGCCGTACGACGGGCTGGCCCGCGACCAGGAGTTCGCCCCGGGCGCGGTACCGCCCGGGGGCACGGCGCCGCACGGCCGGTCCGCGGCGCCCGGCGGTGACGTACCGGCGGCGCCGGCGCAGGCCACGCCCGCGCGGGGCACGGTGCTGCCCGGTGAACCGCAGCGCCGGCGCGGCATAGGGGCGTGGGCGCGCCGCCTGGCGGGCGGCCGTACGGACGGCGACACCGGCCGCGAGGGCGCCGCGAGCGAAGGGGCGGCCCCCGGCCGGGAGGGCGCCGTTCCGTACGGGCGGTCCGCCGAGGCGTGGCCGGACCCGGCCGCGGTGCTGCTGACCGCCCTCGGGCCCGGCCCCCGGGTCTGGGAGCGGGCGCCCGGCCACCCCGAGTCGCTCGTGGTCCGGCTCGGCACCACCGACCGGGCCGAGCTGGCGGCGGTCCCGGTGACCGTGGGGCTGCGCGAGGCCGGGTCGCTCGGCCTGGCCGGGCCGCGCGCCCGGCTGATCGGCCTGACCCGCTCGGTGGTGGCGCAGCTGGCCGCCCTGCACGCCCCGGCCGACCTGGAGATCGTGCTGATCAGCGCGGACCGGGCGCGGCCCGTCGAGGAGCGCAGGCGCGACTGGTCGTGGCTCGGCTGGCTGCCGCACACGCGGCCGGCACACGGACAGGACTGCCGGCTTCTCCTGGCGTACGACCGCGACCAGGCGGCGGCCCGCGCCGCCGAGCTGACCCGGCGCCTGGACGACGGGCTCCTCGGGCCCGGCTGGGCCGACGCCGACGCCCGGACGGTCGCGGAGGCGGCGGAGCGGTTCGACCGGGCGTACGCCGCGGGGGGCGCGCAGGCGCCCGGGCCGTACACGGTGGTGGTCGTCGACGGCGACCCGGGCACGGCGGCGCTGCGCGAGACGACGGCCCGGCTCGCCGGGGCGGGCGCGGCGGCCGGCATCCACCTGGTCTGCCTGGCCGAGACGGCGCCCGCGTCGGCGGTGTTCCCGGTCGCCGCCGCGTACGAGACGGCGTGCGCCGCGTCCTTGCCCTTCCGGGAGTGCGGCGCGGTCGGCCTGCTGACGGGGGACGTGGCGACGGCGCTGCGCGTGCTGCGCGCGGCGGGTGGGCATCCGGTGGGCCACGGCACGGTGGCGACGGTCGACGCGGTGTCGGGGGCGTGGGCCGAACGGTTCGCCCGGTCCCTGGCGCCGCTGCGGGCGGAGGGCCCCGCCCCGCGCGGCCGGGCCGCGTCGGCGGCGCTGCCGCGGTCGTCGCGCCTCCTCGACGAGTTGGAGCTGGCCCGGGCCACGCCCGCGTCCCTGATGGCCCGCTGGGCGTCCGCCCCGGACGGTACGGCGGTGCTGGGCACCGGTCCGCGCGGCCCGGTCCGGGTGGACCTGACGGCCGAGGGCCCGCATCTCCTGGTGGAGGGCCCGGCGGGCAGCGGCCGTACGGAGCTGCTGCGCGCGGTCGCCGCCTCGCTGGCCGCGGCGTCCCGCCCCGACCTGCTGGGGCTGCTGCTGGTGGACGGCGCAGGCGGGGAGCGGGGCGAGGGGCTCGGTCCGTGCACGGACCTGCCGCACGTCACGGAGCACCTGGTCGCCTCCGACCCGGTACGGATGCGGGCCTTCGCCCAGTCGCTCGGCGCGGAGCTGAAGCGCCGGGCCGAGCTGCTGGGGCACGAGGACTTCACGGACCGGTACACCGGCCCCGAAGGCCGACCGGGCGGACGGCAGGACGAGTGGTTCGGCAACCGGCCGGGCGAGCGGTCCGAGCCGGGGCGCCCCGGCGAGCGCACGCACCCCGGGGTGCCCGGGCAGCCCGGGCCGGCCGGCCCGACGGGGCAGGCCGTGCCGGTGGGCCGGCCGCCGGGCGAACCGGCACTGCCGGAGCAGCGCGGCGGGGAGGCGCGGCCCCCGGCGGCCGGCGGCCCGCCCCGGCCGCGCGCCGCCGGGGGGCCGGCCGACCGGGCCGGGAGCGGGGCGCCCCCGCCGCTCCCCCGTCTCGTCGTGCTGGTCGACGACTACGACGCGCTGGTCGCCCCCGCGCTCGGCAGCCCGGGCCGGCCGGCAGCCGGTTCGGTCGTCCGGGCGCTGGAGGCGGTGGCGCGGGACGGCGAGCGGCTGGGCGTCCACCTGGTGGCGTCCTCGGCGAGCCCGGAGCGCACGGCGGACACGGAGTTGGCCCGCCGGGCTCGGCTGCGGGTGGTGCTGGACGCGCCGCCGGCGGCCCCGGGGCCGGACGACCCCGCCCCGGGCCGGGGGCGGTTGGGCCACCCCGACGGGCGGGTGACGCCGTTCCAGGCGGGCCGGGTCACCGGGCGCATCCCGCGCACGGCGACGCTGCGGCCCACGGTCGTCCCGCTGGAGTGGGAGCGCATGGGCGACCCGCCGGCCCGCCGCCCGCTGCGGGAGCTCGGCAACGGCCCGACGGACCTGGCCCTGCTGGCGAGCGCGCTGGACCGGGCGGCCCGCTCGGTCGAGGCGCTCCCGGTGCCGCCGCTCGCCCCCACCTCCGGCACGGCGGGCACCGCGCGGTGACGCGCGCGGACCCCGGCGGCCACGGATCCGTGGCCGCCGGGGTCCGCCGTCATCACGTGCGCGGAGATCGACCCGAGCGGGCAGCGCGCAGGGCCCGGACCGGCACCGGCCCCCGGCACTCCCGGACCGGCATCGGCCTCCGCCCCCCGGCACCCGCCGGCACCCGGCCCCCGGCCCCCGGCACCCGCCCGGCACCCCGACGGCCCCAGCCCCGGCACCCGCACGGGCCCCCGCACCCGCACGGGCGACATCACCGGCCGGGGCGCGTCGACCCGCGCCCGGAGTCGTCAGCAGCGCGCGCCGGCGTACCAGGCGTTGGTGTAGACGCTGGCCAGGCCGAGCTTGTGTTCACCCGGCCCGAAGCACCCCAGCCGCGGGCCCCCGGTCGACCCCGACACCTCCACCCAGACCTGCACCCGGGTGACGGGGTCGCAGTGGGTGTAGTACGCCATGATCCCGAAGAAGTCGGTGTCGTACCCGCAGTCCAGGGACGCCACCGAGGCCGGACTGCCGACGCCCGCCCGCTTGCTGTCGGCCACCGCGGTCCCGGTCGTGAGTCCACCGGTGACCGCGGCCGTCAACGCGAGGGCCGCGGTGGCGGAGGCCAGTCTGCTCTTGAACATCGTTCTTCCCCTTCCGTCCGGTCAGCGGGAGATCGTCACGCACGGGAAGCCGTTGGCGTGCCAGGAGCCCTGGTTGTACTCCTTCATGTCGGCGCAGATCTGGGAGCCGTGCTTCATGTTGGCGTTGAGGTCGAAGTCGACCCACACCCGCCCGACACCGCACCCCGCGACACCGTTGCGGTGCCACTGCTGACCGTTCTCGTAGTAACCCCAGAGGTGGAACTCCTTGTTGCAGATCCAGTAGCTCAGCCGGTCGTAGATCCCGCTCACGCGGGAGACGAACAAGCCGTTCCCGCCCACGTTGACGCAGACCACGCCCACCGTGGACCAGTCGGGCCGGCAGTTGTCGGCGCCCTGGACCGTCACCTCGCCGTCCGGTGAGAACGCCAGCCAGCGGTCGCCCGAGGCACGGTCGGCGGCCGGCGCGGCGCTGCCCTGCCGGGCGGTGGCCGCCGGCCGGTCCGCCGTCACCGCGTGGGCGCCCGGCGCGAACGCGAAGGACAGGGCGAAGAGCGACACGACGGCTGCCCACAGCCTTCCGGGGCGCGCCGTCGAGGAGTCGAGCCGTGACATCTTTCTCCCTCTGTCGTGGGGAACGTGCGGCCTTCCGTCCGAGGAGCAGCGCGTCGCCGCGACCGGAGGAGGACCCCCGGCTCGGACCCTCCTCATCGTCGGGCCCGGGCCACCGCCCCCGAAGCCTTTCGAATTTCCTCGAAGCGTCAGGACGGGCGCGACGCGCCCGTGACGGCACGTCACGAGGCCATCACGATCGGGGAGGAGGGGCGGAAGGCGGTATTGCGGGGCCCCCGCACCCGGCGTAGACCGGATCACGAAGGACGACGCACACGGGAGAGACGGGGCAGTGATGCGGACAACTGCGCGCATGCGCACGGCCGTCGCGGTCGTCGCCGCCACGGGGGCCCTCGCCCTCGCGCTGGCGGGCTGCGGCGGGAACGACGGGGACGGGGACGGCCCGTCCGGGGGCGCGAGCGCCACCGGGCCGGCGGAGACGGTCCGGTTGCCGAAGCTGGACGGCCAGACGCTCCAGGTCGTCGCGGTGTGGACGGGGCCGGAGCAGGAGGCGTTCACCAAGGTGCTGAAGGAGTTCGAGAAGCGCACCGGCGCGCGCGTCTCCTACGTGCCCACCCAGGACGCGATGCTCAACTACATCGGCACGAAGATCGCCGGTGGCGCTCCGCCCGACGTGGCGATGCTCCAGCAGGTGGGCGCCCTCCACCAGGCGGTCGAGCGGGGCTGGGCCAAACCGGTGAACGCCGCGACGAAGGCGCAGCTCACCCGGAACTACTCCCGTGGCTGGCAGGACCTCGGCGCGGTCGAGGGCACGCAGTACGGCGTGTACTTCAAGACCGCCAACAAGTCCCTCGTCTGGTACAACGCCGCCGTCTTCGAGAACGCGGGCGCGTCCGAGCCGAAGACGTGGAAGGAGTTCCTCGCCACCGCCGAGACGATCTCCGCCTCCGGCGTCACGCCCGTGTCCATCGGCGGCGCGGACGGCTGGACGCTGACGGACTGGTTCGAGAACGTCTACCTGTCGCAGGCGGGCCCGGAGAAGTACGACCAGCTGGCCAAGCACCGCATCAAGTGGACCGACCCGTCCGTGGCCCGGGCGCTCGGGACGCTCGGCGAGCTGTTCGGCCGGCCGGAGCTGATCGCGGGCGGCGCGGCCGGGGCGCTCCAGACGGAGTTCCCCGCCTCGGTGACGCAGACGTTCACCGGTGGGGACGCGCCCAAGGCGGCCATGGTCTTCGAGGGCGACTTCGTGTCGATCAACATCGCCCAGACGGAGGCGAAGGTCGGTACGGACGCGAAGGTCTTCCCGTTCCCGGCCGTCGGCGACGGCGAGGCGCCCGTCGTCACGGGCGGCGACGTGGCGGTCGCGCTGACGGCCAAGCCGGCCGCGCAGGCGCTGCTGACGTTCCTCGCCTCCCCCGACGCGGCCGCCGTCTGGGCGGGCGAGGGGGGCTTCCTGTCGCCGAACAAGTCGCTGGACCCGGCCGCGTACCCGAACGACGTGCAGCGCTCCATCGCGAAGGCGCTGATCGCCGCCGGCGACGACTTCCGCTTCGACATGTCGGACCAGATGCCGCAGTCCTTCGGCGGCACGCCCGGCAAGGGCGAGTGGAAGGCGCTGCAGGACTTCCTGAAGAACCCGAAGGACATCGCGGGGACGCAGGCACGGCTGGAGGCCGACGCGGCCAAGGCGTACGAGAACGGGGGCTGACGCCGTGGCAACCGTCCCCCCTCCGGGCACCGCTCCCCCGCCCGGTGACGCCCTCCCGCCGCCCGCCGGACCGCCCGGCGCGCCGCGGCGGGGGTCCCGGCGGGCCTCGCGGAAGGGCGTCACCGGGACCCGCGGTCTCGTCGCGGCGGGCTTCCTGCTCCCCGCGCTGGCGTTGCTGGGCGCGCTCGTGGTCTACCCGATCGGGTACTCGGTCCAGCGGTCCTTCTTCGACCGGTCCGGCGCGGGCTTCGCCGGCCTGGACAACTACGTCGAGATCTTCACCGACGACACGATCATGACGGCCGTGCGGAACAACGTGGTCTGGGTGGTCGTCGCCCCGGCCGTGGCCACGGCACTCGGCCTGATCTTCGCCGTCCTCACCGAACGGGTCCGCTGGGGCACCGCCTTCAAGCTGGTCGTCTTCATGCCGATGGCCATCTCGATGCTCGCCGCGGGGATCATCTTCCGGCTCGTGTACGAGCAGGACCCGGACCGCGGTGTGGCGAACGCGGTGTGGGTCGGCGTCCACGACACGTTCGCCGAGTCGGCCGGCTACCCGAAGGCGCGGCCGCTCCCGGTCCACCCGCTGGAGGCGGCGGGTGGCGGCGCGTTCGTCACGGAGGAGCCGGTACGGGCCGGGACGCCCGCGCGGCTGCCGCTGATCGGCGTGGCGCCCGCGAAGATGCCGGACGACGCCCGCCCGGCGCGCGAGCCCGCCGCGGAGCCGGGGAAGGTGACCGGTACGGCGTGGCTGGACTTCAGCCGCGGCGGCGGGGGCACGGCGAACACCGTCGACCCCCGGGAGCTGGGGCTGAAGGGGCTGACGATCGAGGCGGTGAAGGACGGGCGGGTCGTCGCCACGGCGAAGGCGGCGGCGGACGGCTCGTTCACCCTGCCCGCGGCGGCGGACGGCGCGCTGCTGCGCCTGCCGGCGTCGAACTTCCGGGAGCCGTACAACGGCGTCGACTGGCTGGGCCCGACCCTCGTCACGCCCGCCGTCATCGGCAGCTACGTGTGGATGTGGGCGGGCTTCGCGATGGTCCTCATCGCGGCGGGCCTCGCCGGGCTGCCGCGCGAGCTGCTGGAGGCGGCCCGCGTGGACGGCGCCAGCGAGTGGCAGGTGTTCCGCCGCGTGACCGTGCCGCTGCTCGCGCCGGTACTCGCGGTGGTGCTGGTGACGTTGATGATCAACGTGCTGAAGATCTTCGACCTGGTCTTCATCATCGCGCCGGGCTCGGTCCAGGACGACGCGAACGTCCTGGCGCTCCAGCTGTACCGCTCGTCGTTCGGCACCGACGCCCACCTGGGCGTGGGCAGCGCCATCTCGGTCCTGCTGCTGCTGTCGGTGATCCCCGTGATGTTCTTCAACGTCCGGCGCATCCGGAGGGAGACGCGGCGATGACCCACTCCTGCCGGGGGTCCGGGGGTCGCCCCCCGGGCACACACAGCAACGTCCGGCGCATCCGGAGGGAGACGCGGCGATGACCCACTCCTGCCGGGGGTCCGGGGGTCGCCCCCCGGGCACACACAGCAACGTCCGGCGCATCCGGAGGGAGACGCGGCGATGACCTCTCATGACGCCCCGGCGCCGGCCCCGTCCGCGGTCCCGCCACCGGCCTCCACCCCCGCCTCCGCCCCGGCCCCGTCGCCGCGGCCCGCACCCCGGACGGCCGCGCGGGTCGTGTCGCGGCTGGCCGGTGGGGCCGTGCAGGTGTTCCTGGTGGTGGTGGCCCTGTTCTGGCTGATGCCGACGGTCGGGCTGCTGCTGTCCTCGCTGCGTTCGCCCTCCGACATCAACTCCAGCGGCTGGTGGCGGGCGCTCACCGCGCCGGCGCAGCTGACGGCCGACAACTACGCGGCGATCCTGCGCAACGAGACGATCACCGACTCGCTCCTCTCCACCGCGCTGATCACCGTTCCGGCGACGGTGCTGGTCGTGCTGATCGGCTCGTTCGCCGGGTACGCCTTCGCGTGGATGGAGTTCCCGGGCCGGGACTGGTGGTTCCTCGCGGTGGTGGGGCTGTTGGTGGTGCCGGTGCAGGTGGCGCTGGTGCCCGTGTCGAAGCTCTTCGGCGAGGTCGGCATCTTCGAGACGACGCTCGGCGTGGTGCTGTTCCACACGGCGTTCGGGCTGCCCTTCGCCATCTTCCTGCTGCGCAACTTCTTCGCGGAGATCCCCCGGGAGCTGCTGGAGGCGGCCCGGCTCGACGGGGCGGGCGAGATCCGGCTGTTCGCCCGGGTGGTGCTGCCGCTGGGCGGTCCGGCGATCGCCTCGCTCGGCATCTTCCAGTTCCTGTGGGTCTGGAACGACATGCTGATCGCGTTGATCTTCGCCGACTCGGACTCGCCGCCGATCACGGTGGCGCTCCAGCAGCAGGTCCGCCAGTTCGGCAACAACATCGACGTGCTCGCGCCGGGCGCGTTCGTGTCGATGGTGATCCCGCTGGCGGTGTTCTTCGCGTTCCAGCGGCAGTTCGTGTCGGGGGTGATGGCCGGCGCGGTGAAGTGACGGCCCGGGCGGGGCGCGTCGGGGGCCCGGCGCCGGAACCGCGCGCCGGGCGCGGCGCGTCCCCCTCGGTACGGGCCACCCCTGTCGGACGCGAAGGAGCCGGACCATGGTCACGCGAGGCGGAACAGCGGACGCGGGGCGCGGGAGTTCCGGGTGCCTGGCGTTCGTGGTCGTGGTCGCCGTGATGCTCGGCCTCGGGTACGGGGCGTCGAAGCTCTTCGGCGACGACGGCGGCGGCGCCTCCTCCGCGCCCCCGTCGTCGTCCGCCGCGCCGGCCTCCGGCGGTCCGGGCGGGTCGTGGGACGTCGGCGACTGCGGCGGTCCCGACCCGGACGACCGGCCCGACGGCTACCGGGCGTTCGCCTGCGACGACCCGGGGGCGACGTTCAGCGCGCTGAAGGTCATGCCGGCGAGCTTCCTGCCCGGCTCCGTGCAGTGCCCGGCCGGGACGGACCTGATCATCCGGGTGAGCGTCTCGTACGGCAGTGACCCCGACAAGGGCGGCGGCATCCCCACCAAGACGGTCTGCGGCCGCAACCTCTCCGGCGACCACCCCGGCGACGCGGGCGCCGGCGGGGGTCAGCTGGTGAAGGGCGACTGCGTGACGTCCACCGCCCAGGAGGTGGCCTGCGCCTCCGGCGGGTCCGGCACGTACCGGGTGCTGGGCCTCGTCGAGGGCAAGGAGAACTGCCCCGCCGGCACGACCGAGCCGATGGAGCTGACCCTGGCCATCGGCCGCCCGTACGACGTCATCTGCGCCGCGCCCCACGCCTGAGCCGCCACCCCACGCCTGAGCCGCCACCCCACGCCTGGGCCGCCACCCCGGGTCGCCCCACCTCCGCAGGGGGGTGACGCGCGCAGTGGCGCCGGCGGCGCGGTACTGACACCCGGTCACCACCCGTACCGGCGCCCCACCCCGCCCGCGCGGCCGCCGGCCGGTGATCGCGGGGGCGGTGGCGGGGACGTCCCCCGGATGCCACGCGCCGCGTAACCCGGTCGGTCCATCGGACGTTCCCGGGCCATGCCCCGGTTCAGCGTCATCGTCCCCGCGTACAACGTCCAGTCCTACCTGCACGCGTGCCTGGAGTCGGTGCTCTCGCAGTCGTTCGAGGACTTCGAGCTCATCGCCGTGGACGACTGCTCGCCCGACGGGAGCGGTGCCGTCATCGACGAGTTCGCCGCCCGGGACGGCCGGGTCCTCGCCCTCCACCTGCCCGGGCACCGCGGGCTCGGGCCCGCGCGCAACGCCGGCCTCGACCGCGCCACCGGCGACTACGTGCTCTTCCTCGACGGCGACGACACCCTCGTGCCGGGTGCCTTCCGCGCGATCGCCGACCGGCTGGAGGAGACCGGCTCGCCGGAGGTCCTCGTCTACGACTACGCCCGCACCTACTGGTCCGGGGAGACCGTCGGCCACGAGTTCCGCCGCCACCTCGCCGAGACGGGGCCCGTGCCGTTCACCCTCGACGACCGCCCCGGGCTGCTGCACGTCCTGATGGTGGTGTGGAACAAGGCGTACCAGCGGGAGTTCCTGGCGCGGGAGGGGTTCCGCTTCTTCCCCGGCTTCTACGAGGACACGCCGTGGACCTACCCGGTGCTGATGACCGCGCGGTCCCTCGCCACGCTGGACCGGGTCTGCGTCCACTACCGGCAGCGGCGCGCCGGGAGCATCCTGCGCACCACCTCGCGGCGGCACTTCGAGATCTTCGACCAGTACGACCGGCTGTTCGCCTTCCTCGACGCGCGGCCCGACCTGGAGCGGTGGCGGGCGCCGCTGTTCCGGCGGATGGCCGACCACTTCACGTCCGTGTTCACCGCGCGCGGCCGGCTGCCCCGGGGCACCCGCGCCGCGTTCTTCCGCCGCGCCCGCGCCCACTACCGGCGCTACCGCACGCCCGGCCCCGCGCCGAAGGCCACCACCCGGCTGCGGCACGCGCTGGTCCGGCTGGGGGCGCACCGCGCCTTCCGGGCGATCACCGCCGCGCGGGGCCTGCGGACGCGCGCCACCCGGCGCGGCCGGGCCGTGCTGCGCGGGCTGCGCGCGGCGCTCCTCCAGGTCCACTACCGGATCCAGCTGCTGCTGCCGGTCCGGCCGGGGCACGCCGTGTTCAGCGCGTACTGGAACCGGGGGTACGCCTGCTCCCCCGCCGCCCTGGAGCAGCGCGTGCGGGAGCTGGTGCCGGGGATGCGCACGGCCTGGGTGTGCGCCCCCGAACACGCCCACACCCTGCCGCCGGGCCCGCGCCCGCTGCGGCCCGGCACCGCCGCCTACTGGACGGCGCTGGCCCGCTCCCGGTACCTGGTGAGCAACGTCAACCTCGACCGGCGGCTGGTGAAGCGGCGCGGCCAGGTGCTGGTGCAGACCCAGCACGGCACGCCGCTCAAGCACATGGGCCTGGACCTCCGGCACCGGCCGGCGGCGGGCGGCTCGACGGACTTCGCCGAGCTGCTGCGGTCCGTCGACAAGTGGGACTACCTGGTGTCCGGCAACCGGCACTCGACGACGGTGTTCGAGCGGGTCTACCCGGCGGCGTACCGGACGCTGGAGTACGGCTCGCCGCGCACCGACGTGTTCCACCGGGCCACCGCCGAGGACGTCGCCGCCCTGCGCGCGGCGCTCGGCGTCCCCGAGGGCCACACGGCGGTCCTGTACGCGCCGACGCACCGCGACTACGTCACGCCGCAGCCCCGGATGGTGGACCTGGAGCGGGTGGTGACGGCGCTCGGGCCGCGCTTCACGCTCCTCGCCCGCAGCCACCCGACCCACGGCGACCCGGGCCGGTTCCCCGAGCACCCGCGGATCCTCGACGTGTCGGCCCACCCGTCGGTGGAGGAACTGTGCCTGGCCTCCGACGCGCTCGTCACGGACTACTCGTCGATCATGTTCGACTACGCGGCCCTCGATCGGCCGATCGTGCTCCACACGGCGGACTGGGAGGCGTACCAGGCGGCCCGGGGCACCTACTTCGACGTGCGGGAATGCCCGCCGGGCGCGGTCGCCCGCTGCGAGGACGAGCTGATCGACATCTTCGCGAGCGGCCACTGGCGCGGCTCCCGCTCGGCGCGGCTGCGCGCCGCGTTCCGGGCGCGGTTCTGCCCGTACGACGACGGGCACGCCGCGGAGCGCGTGGTGCGGCACGTGTTCCTCGGCGAGCCCCCGGAGGCGCTGCCGGCGGTCGTCCCGCCGGGAGAGCGGCGGCCCGCGCCCGCGCCGGGGACGCCGCCCGGCGCGGGCGGCCCGCTGGTCCCGCAGCGGACGGGGGCCGGGTCGCCCGCCGTCTCCTGACGCCCGCCGGCCCCGACGCGCCGGGCCGGGGCAGGGCCGGCCGTCGGGGCGGTGCGTCGGGCGCGTCACCGGACGGCCGTCGGCCGGCCGCAGGGCCCGCCGCCGGGGCGGTGCGTCGGGCTGGTGCGTCGGGCCCATCGCCGTCGGCCGTCGGCCCGTCACCGGGGCGGTGCGTCGGGCCCGTCGCCGGCCGGTGCACCGTGGCCGGGGCGACGCACCCCGGCCTTGCCGTCAGCCGTGGCGGAGCGCCCGGGCCGCGCGGCGTACCGGGCCGCGCTGCGCGACCGGGCCGAGCAGCCGCCCGACCAGACCGCGCGGCTCCCAGCGGATCTGGAGGCGGCCCGCGTCGCGGCCCTCCGCCTCCACCGTGACACGGTGGTTCCCCGGCCCCGGCACCGTGAACGGCACGAAGTGGAGCGGCGCCAGCAGGACGCCGGTGTTCGCCGCGCCGTCCTGCGCGAGCTCCAGCACCGGGTGGCGCACGCCCCGGAAGCCGTAGGCGGGCAGGGCGACCGCCGCGAGGTCCAGGCGCAGGCGCCCCTCGTGGACGCCCCGGCCCGCCGGGTCCAGGCGCAGCCGCACCGTGGTGCGGCGCCCGGCCGGCGAGAGGTGGACGCGGGCGGGGACCGGGGCGAGCGGCAGACGGCCGCCCGGATCGTGGGTGCGCACCGTGAGGTCGGCGGTGGCGCCGGGCCCCGGGGTGACGTCGAGGATCTCGTGGCGGAACCAGGCCGCGTGGAACGGGCAGCCGGTGAGGTCCGCGGCGGTCAGGTCCAGGTCGCGGCGGGCCGCCTCCGTCGCGGGGACCGCACCGCCCCAGTACACGCGCCCGCCGGCCGTGGTGACCCGGCGGGGGCCGACGCCGTGGGCGAGGCCCCGGGCGGCGCTGCGCGCCTCCTCGTACCGGCCCTCGCGGAGCAGCCCGACCACGGCCCGGTCGACCCGCCCGAGCCGGTCGAACGCCGCGGGGGCGAGCCCGGTGACGTACGGGACGACCTCCGCGGCGAAGTCGGTGACCCAGGCGGTGTCCCGGTGGGGCAGGTCCCCGGCGTAGAGGCGCAGGTCGTGGGCGAGGAACTTGTGGTCCTTCTCCTCGCGCAGCGGGGAGCCGGCGGGGGCGCCGTGCGCGGCGAGGAACGCGTCGATGCGCCGGGCGATCTCGACGCGGTCGCGGACGTTGGCGATCAGGTGGCGGCGGTTGGAGAGGGTCGCCGCGTCGGCGGGGGCGTGCGGGGCGTAGTACCAGCGGTAGACGGGTTCGGTGATGATCCGGAAGGCGCGGGCGAGGGTGTACGCCTGGGCGGAGAACAGCTGGTCCTCGTAGTGCAGGCCCTCGGGGAAGCGCAGGGCGTGCCGGTCGAGGAACTCCCTGCGGTACAGCTTGTTGGTGGACAGCGGCTCGAACAGCAGCCGCGGCTCCTCGGCGAGGCCGTGGACGGTGCGGCGGCGGTCGAAGAACGACGGCATCCACCTGCCGCGGGCGCCGGTGTCGGTGCGGACGCGTTCGACGGCGCCCATCGTGAAGTCGACGTCGTCCTCGTCGTGCGCGGCGAGGAGCAGCTCGACGGCCTTCGGGGGCAGTTCGTCGTCGCTGTCGAGGAACATGACGAACGGCGCGCGGGCCAGGTCCAGGGCGCGGTTGCGGGGGGCGGAGCAGCCGCCGCTGTTGCGTTCCAGGCGCAGCACGCGGATGCGGCGGTCGCGCGCGGCGAGCTCGGCGGCGACCTTCGGGGTGTCGTCGGTGGAGTGGTCGTCGCTGATGACGATCTCGAGGGCGCGGTGGGTCTGGTGGCGTACGGAGGCGACGGCGCGCGGCAGGCGGGCCGCGTCGTCGTGGACGATGACGATCACCGTGACCGTGGGGGTGGTGGTCATCGGCGGGTGGCCTCCTGCGGGCTCGGGGCGGGGGTGCGGCGGTCCAGGGGCAGGACGGGCGGGAGGCTCTCCTCGCCCTCGCCGAGGAAGACGCGGCGCACGACGCGCTCGGCGGCGCGCCCGTCGTCGTACTGGCAGAACCGCAGCCGGAAGTCGTGGCGGAGCTTGGCCGCGGGTTCGCCGGCCCACTCGTCGGGGTCGAGGAGGAGGCGGGTGAGGTCCTCCTGGGAGCGGGCGACGGGTCCGGGCGGTTCGGCGGTGAGGTCGAAGCAGACGCCGCGGGTGGCGGTGTAGACGTCCCAGTCGTCGGCGTGGACGACGATCGGCCGGTCGAGGTTGGCGTAGTCGACCATGATCGACGAGTAGTCGGTGACGAGGGCGTCGGCGGCGAGGAGGAGCCGTTCGACGGGCTCGTAGCGGGTGACGTCGAGGACGCGCGGGTGGCGGGGGACGACGCGGGGCCCGTCGGCGTGGAAGTAGTGGCCGCGCACGAGGAGGACCGTGTCGTCGCCGAGCCGGTCCGCGAGGCGGGCGAGGTCCAGGCGGGGGCGCCAGCGGTCCTCGTGGTCGCGGTGGGTGGGGGCGTAGAGCAGGGCGCGGGCCCCGGGGGCGAGGCCGAGGGCGGCGCGGGCGGCGCGCACGTCGGCGGCGGTGGCCCGGTACAGCACGTCGTTGCGGGGGTAGCCGTAGGCGAGCGTGCGGTAGCCGGAGGGGTAGGCGCGCTGCCAGGTCTCGGTGGAGTGCGCGTTGGCGGAGAGGCTGTAGTCCCAGCGGTCGACGCGGGCGAGGAGCGCCTCGAAGTCCACGCCGCGGGCGACGGCGGGGCGGCCGACCTGGTCGACGCCCATCGCCTTCAGCGGGGTGCCGTGGTGGGTCTGGAGGTGGACGGTCCCGCGGCGCTTGACGACCCGGTCGGGGAAGTTGACGTTGTTGACCAGGTACTTGGCGCGGGCGAGGACGTCCCAGGCGCGGGCGGTGCCGTTGACGGCGTGGTCGGTGCCGGGCGGCAGCAGGGGGACGCGGTCGGGTTCGACGAGCCAGACCTGCCGGATGTCGGGCGCCAGCTCGGCGAGTTCGGCGGCGACGGCGGCCGGGTTGCAGTGGACGCCGCGGCCCCAGTAGGCGGAGAAGACGGCGAGGTCCTCGTCGACGGGGCGGCGCAGGGCCCGCCGGTAGCGGAGCCGGTCGCGGGCGTCGGCGGCCCGCCGGAGGTGGCGGGCGCCCGTGGCGCGCAGGGCGCGGCGGCCCTCGTCGGCGAGGCACAGCAACCGGTGGCACAGGTGGGCGTGGTGGCCAAGGAGCACGTGGCGGACGCCGTCGGCGCCGGCCGGGCGGCGGTGTCCCTCGGGGCGGAAGCGGGCGGTCTGGTCGGCGGCGCGGCGGAAGTACGCGGCGGCCTCGGCGGCGGTGAGCCCGTCGCGGCGGCCCAGCACGGCGAGGTGGTCGTCGACCATGCGGTCGTACAGCCGGGCCCGGACCGCGGCCGGGGCGGACACGGCGGCGGCGAGCCGGTGGAGCCGCTCGTACTGGGGGAACACCGCGAAGTGCCGGTCCGGTCCGGCGGCGCGGTGCTGCGCGGGCCGCTCCTGGCGGTGGACGACCGCGGCGGTGTCGCAGCAGGCGACGTGGCGGGCGAGGAGCAGCACGGCGTACGCCAGGTACAGCTCGTCGGGGTCGTCGCCGTCGAGGAGCCCGGGGTGGTCGGTGAGGAGGCCGGCGCGGACGAGGCGGTTGCCGAGGAGGGGCGTCACGTCGAGGAGGTCGGGGCGCCGGGCGGGGCCGGTGGCGGGGGCGCCGTGGCCGCGGGTGAGGACGGGGGCGTCGCCGCCGGGTGCGGCGTCGTCCCACCAGGTGGCCCGGTGGTGGTCGCAGAGCAGCACGTCGGGCGGCTCGGGGTGGCGGGCGAGGCGGTCGGCGAGGGCTTCGGCGGCGCCGGCGGGCAGCCGGTCGGAGGGGTGGAGGAAGTGCAGGTAGGCGCCGCTCGCCGCGCGGGCGGCGGCGGCGCGGGCGCGGGCGGCCGGGGCGTGGGCGGGGACGGGGACGACGGTGACGCGCGGGTCGCGCAGGGCGTGGGCCTCGGCGAGGGCGCGGGCGGCGGGGTCGTCGCCGGTGCCGCCCTCGGGGGCGGCCACGACGACGTCGAGCCCGGGGTACGCCTGCCCGGTGACGCTGTCCAGGCAGGCGCGCAGGTGGGGCAGCGGGCCCCGGCCGGACACGATGACGCTGAGCTTGAGCATGGGGACGGGCGGTCCTTGTCGGGGGGCGGTGCGGTGGGCGGGCGCTCAGACGGCGACGCGGTCGGCGGGCCGGTCGGTGGGCCGGTCGACGGGGACGAACTGGCGGTTGAGGATGTCCTGGACGGGCACGTGCTGCCCGGCGACGACCGTGCGGGCCGCGTGCGGGGTGAGCTGGGCGACGTACTGGTAGCCGAAGAGGGTGGGCCGGAGCCGGGTGAGGCCCCTGGACAGCAGGCCGAGGACCCGGGCGAGGGGCCCGCCGCCGAGGACGGACCAGAAGGGGGCGCCGGTCGCGGTGAGGGACAGTTCGTCGTACCCGGCGGAGCGCAGGGTGCGCCGGAGGCTGGCCCGGCTGAAGAAGCGCAGGTGGGTGGCGTCCAGGATGCCGCGCCGGTCGTAGTCGAACAGGCCGAGGGCGATGCGCAGCCGGGCGTACCAGTGGCCGATGTTCGGCACGGACAGCAGGACCAGCCCCTCGGGGCGCAGGACGTCCTGGAGCTGGGTGAGGAGCCGTTCGGGCCGGGACAGGTGCTCGATGACGTCGCCGGCGACGACGTAGTCGTAGCCGTCGCCGACGCCCTCGGGCAGGCCCTGCTCCAGGTCGGCGAGGAGGAAGCGGGAGCAGCGGTCGCGCACGCCGTCGACCTCGACGGCGTCGATGCCGGTGACCTGGTGGCCGAGGGCTTCGAGGCGTTCGGCGAAGAGCCCGCCCGAGCAGCCGACGTCGAGGACGCGGCCGGGCGGCAGACCGCGCAGCCGGTCGAGGAGGAGGGCGTGCGAGGAGCCGTCACCCTCCTTGAAGGCGTAACCGGCGGGCTGGGGGATCCACTCGCAGGTGCCGAAACCCTTCTTCGCGAGCCGGTACGACAGGACGTCCTTGACGACGTCCTTGGCGTAGCGCAGTCCGTCGACGTAGCAGATCTCGTCGCCGTAGTGGGTGGGGATGGGGATCTCGCGGATGCGCAGGCCGGCGTCGGCGAGCTGGACGATGATCTGCGTGTCGAAGTCGAAGCCGTCGCTGTTGTGGGCGAGGGGCAGGCGGTCGAGGGCGTCGACGCGGTAGGCGCGGTAGCCGGAGTGGAACTCGCTCAGGTCGGTGCCGAGCAGCCCGTTCTCGACGCGGGTCAGGACGCGGTTGCCGACCCACTTGTACAGCGGCATGCCGCCGCGCAGGGCGTCGCGGGGGTGCATCATGCGCGAGCCGAACACCGCGTCGGCCTCGCCGCGCTCCAGCGGGGCGACGAGCTGCGGGAGGAGTTCGGGGGCGTACTGGCCGTCGCCGTGGAGGAGGACGACGATGTCCAGGCCGCGGCGGGCGGCGAGGGCGTACCCGGCCTTCTGGTTGCCGCCGTAGCCGAGGTTCTTGGTGTGCCGCATGACGACGGTGGGGGGCCGGCCGGGCCGCTGCGACCAGCGGCGGCCGGCGGCGAAGGTGCCGTCCTGGCTGGCGTCGTCGAGGACGAGGATCTCGGCGATCCTCGGGCGGAAGTCGTCCGGGATCCGGTCGAGCGTCCTCTCCAGGGTGGACTCCGCGTTGTACGCCACCACCAGGATGCCGATGCGGGGCGTGCGGCTGGGGCTCTGGCCTTCCGTCACGGGTGCTTCTCCACTCTTGCGGGGCGGGCGGTCTGGTCGGGGGCGGCGGCCGGGGGCCGCGGTGCCGGCCGCTCGGCGGCCGGGGGGTGCGGTCCCGGTGGCGCGGCGGCCGCCGGGTGGGCGGCGGGTCCGGGCCCCGGTTCGGTGCGCGGGCGGGCGATGTCGAGGGGCGCGGCGGTGAGGATCCGGTGGACGCCGACGGCGACGGAGACACCGAGCAGGGCCCAGCCGAGGGCGCCGAACGCCATCTCGGTGTCGGTCCAGTGGACGGGCCGCTGCATCCCGTAGACGGAGGTGGTGACGCCGCCGACGACGAGGGCGTAGGCGAGGCCGGGCCACAGGCCGATGACGAAGAGTCCGGCGGCGGGCCAGGCGAGGTACTGCACCCCGGAGGCCGTGCTGAGCAGCAGCAGCGTGCCGAGGGTGACGGCGACCGCGACGGGCGTGTCGGCGGGGCGGCGCCAGGCGAGCCAGGCGCCGAGGGTGACGATCGCGGCGACGACGAGGTAGTGGCCGGGGCCGCGGACGAGGGCGATGTACGGCTCGGGGACCTCCGCCCAGCGCGCGAACTGCACGACGCCCCAGAAGCTGAAGTTGCCGCCCGCGTACTCGAGGACGTTCGCCTTCAGCCCGGCCGGCACGGTCGCCAGGACGGGGCCCCACACGGCGAGGAACAGCGCGGCGAAGCCGGCCGTGAAGCGGGCGAAGGCCGGGCGTCCGACCCGCCAGGCGGCGACGAACAACAGCGGGACGACCACCACGGGGACGAACTTGACGCTGATGCACAGGGCCGCCGCCACACCGGCCGTGGCGAACCGGGCGCGGTCGGCGAGCAGCCAGGCGGCGGCGAGGGCGAACATGACGGCGACGGAATCGGTGTTCCCGTGGTAGCCGGACGTTCCGAAGAGGACGGGGCACAGGGCGGCGCCGAGCGCGCACGCCGTGGCCGTCCGGAGGGTTCTCCTGCGCCGTACGACCTCGAACACGAGAAGGACGGTGAGAAAATCCGCGAGACACGCCGGGAAACGGATCATCGGGGCGAACGGAACCCCGATCCCCATGAGTTTCTCCATGGCGAGGAGCATCCAGCTCGCCAACGGCGGATGGTTGTAGACCGGCAGGTGCGGGAGGGGTTCGGCGTAGATGCGCACGGGTCCCGCCAGGGCGATGGCACGCGCGAATCCATAGAAGAACCGCACGTCAGCGGGGCCCTGCGTGGCGGCGGCGAGCGCCATCTTGGAGAGGAACGCGACCGCCGCGACCCCCAGGACGACGATCCGGGCTTTCCTCGCGCCCCAGGACAGAGACGACATTCGTCCGTACATGGTTGACGAACGTAGCAACGCACCGGGGACGAGCGAAGCACCGATTAACACACTTAATCCGCGCCGGAGTTCCCGGGCGCCCGTTCTGGCCGCGCGGGTGAATTGCCGAATCACACGTATGGCCCATGATCCGACGTAATTCGTGGCGTTCGACTGTCGTTCACAACCTGCCCCTTGTCCGCGCGCCCGGCGCGTCGGTCCCGGTCACGTTCCAGATCAGGTCAGGTTGAGTCCAGTGAAAGCACTCGTACTCTCGGGCGGCGCCGGTACCCGGCTCCGTCCGATCACCCACACATCGGCGAAACAGCTCGTGCCGGTGGCCAACAAACCGGTCCTCTTCTACGGCCTGGAGTCGATCGCCGCGGCGGGGGTCCGGGAGGTCGGTCTCATCGTCGGCGACACCACCGAACGGGAGATCCGCGCGGCGGTCGGCGACGGCGCGCGGTTCGGCCTCGACGTCACGTACATCCCCCAGCACGCCCCGCTCGGCCTCGCGCACGCCGTCCTCATCGCCCGCGAGTTCCTCGGGGAGGACGACTTCGTGATGTACCTCGGCGACAACTTCGTCGTCGGCGGCATCACCGACCTGGTGGAGGAGTTCCGGGCGCGCCGGCCCGACGCGCAGATCCTGCTCACCAAGGTCGCCGACCCCCGCGCGTTCGGCGTGGCGGAGCTGGACGTCGACGGCCGGGTGGCCCGCCTGGAGGAGAAGCCGGTCAATCCGCGCAGCGACCTCGCCCTGGTGGGCGTGTACCTGTTCTCCCCCGCGGTCCACGAGGCGGTGCGGGCCATCAAGCCGTCGGCCCGCGGCGAGCTGGAGATCACCGACGCGCTCCAGTGGCTCATCGACGCGCGCCGCACCGTGAAGTCGACCATCGTCTCCGGCTACTGGAAGGACACCGGCAACGTGGCGGACATGCTGGAGGTGAACCGGTCGGTGCTGGAGCTGCTGACCCCGCTCAACGAGGGTTCGGTCGACGCGGCCACCGAGATCATCGGCCGGGTGCAGATCGGCCCCGGCGCCACGGTGCGCGGATCGCGGATCGTCGGCCCGGTCGTCATCGGGGCGGGCACGGTGGTGGAGAACTCCTACATCGGCCCGTCCACGTCCATCGCGGAGAACTGCCGGGTGACCGACAGCGAGATCGAGTACTCCATCGTGCTCAGCGGCTCGTCGCTGCTCGGCGTGGGGCGCGTCGAGGCGTCGCTGATCGGCCGTAACGTCGAGATCACCCCGGCCCCGCCCATCCCGGCCGCCCACCGCCTGGTGCTCGGCGATCACAGCAAGGTGCAGATCTCAGCATGAACACCGTGACGCGCATCCTGGTCACCGGCGGCGCCGGCTTCATCGGCTCCCACTACGTGCGCACCCTCCTGGCGGACCCGGCGGCGCCCGTCGAGGTCACCGTCCTCGACGCGCTGACCTACGCCGGCGACCCGGCCCACCTCGACCCGGTCCGCGGCGACCGCCGCTTCGCGTTCGTGCACGGCGACGTCTGCGACGCCGAGCTCGTCGGCAAGGTGCTCTCCGAGCACGACGAGGTCGTCCACTTCGCCGCCGAGTCGCACGTCGACCGGTCCATCGCCGGCGCCGCCCCCTTCGTCCGCACCAACGTCCTCGGCACGCAGACGCTCCTCGACGCGGCCCTGCACGGCGGCGTCCGCACGTTCGTGCAGGTCTCCACCGACGAGGTGTACGGGTCGGTCGACACGGGCGCCTGGACCGAGGACGCGCCGCTGCAGCCGAACTCGCCCTACGCGGCGTCGAAGGCGGCCGCGGACCTGATGGCGCTGGCCTACCACCGCACGCACGGCCTGGACGTACGGGTGACGCGCTGCTCCAACAACTACGGCCCGCGCCAGCACCCGGAGAAGGCCGTCCCCCTCTTCACCACCCGCCTGCTCACCGGCGGCCGGGTGCCGCTCTACGGGGACGGCTCCCACGTGCGGGACTGGCTGTACGTGGGCGACCACGTCGCCGGGGTGGAGCTGGTCCGGCGGGGCGGCCGGCCCGGCGAGGTCTACCACGTCGGCGGCGGCACGGAGCTGACCAACCGCCAGCTCCTCGACTTCCTGCTGGCCGCCTGCGGCGCCGACTGGTCCCGCGTCGACCACGTCGCCGACCGCAAGGGGCACGACCGGCGGTACGCGCTGGACGACGCGAAGATCCGCGCCGAGCTGGGGTACCGGCCCCGGACGGACCTCGCGACGGGGCTGGCCGCGACGGTCGCCTGGTACCGCGACAACCGCCCGTGGTGGGAGCCGCTGTGCGGACGGGCCGACCGGTGAGACGGGTACGGAGGCGGTGGCTGGTCACCGGCGCGGGCGGGCTGCTGGGCCGGGACGTCGTCGCCCGGCTCGGCGCCCGCGCCGTCGGCCTGGACCGGCGCGCGCTGGACGTCACGGACCCGGTCGCGGTGCGGGCGGCGCTCACCGCGCACCGGCCGGCGGTGGTGGTCAACTGCGCGGCGTGGACGGCGGTCGACGACGCCGAGACGCGCGAGCGCGAGGCGCTGCTCGTCAACGGCACGGCGGCGCGGTACCTCGCGGAGTCCTGCGCCGAGCTGGGGTGCGTCCTGCTCCATGTGTCGACCGACTACGTCTTCGGCGGCGACGCCTGCGTCCCGTACGCCGAGGGCGCCCTGCCCGGCCCGCGCACCGCGTACGGGCGGACGAAGCTGGTCGGCGAGCGGGCCGTCCTGGAGCTGCTGCCGGAGCGCGGGTACGTGGTGCGCACGGCGTGGCTGTACGGGGCGGGCGGCGGCAACTTCGTCCGCACGATGATCCGGACGGAGGCCGCGCGGGAGACCGTCGAGGTCGTCGACGACCAGCGCGGCCAGCCGACCTGGACCGTCGACCTGGCCGACCGGCTGCGGGCGCTGGGCCGGGCCGCGCTGGCCGGGCGGGCGCCGGCGGGCGTCTACCACGGCACGAACGGCGGCGACGGCACGTGGTGCGAGCTGGCCCGCGAGACGTACCGGCTGCTCGGCAGCGACCCGGAGCGGGTCCGCGCGACGTCCAGCGCCGCCTTCCCCCGCCCGGCGGCGCGCCCCGCGTACAGCGTGCTGGGGCACGACCGCTGGCACGCGGCGGGGTTGGAGCCGCCGCGTGCGTGGCGGGAGGCGCTGGCGGAGGCGTTCCCCGCGCTGGTCAGTGCCGGGCGAAGGTGACGCCCCGCAGGGTCTCGTACCAGCGCCGGCAGTCCTCGTAGGACGGCAGCAGGCCCCCGCGCTCCGCCTCGGCGAGCGTGGGGGCCGCGGCGTCCCGGGGGGAGAGGAGGGGTGTGGGCCCGGCGGGCCAGTCGATGCCGAGCGCCGGGTCGAGGGGGTGGACGGCGTGCTCGCGGGCGGGGGCGTAGCCGCGTGAGCAGAGGTAGACGACGGTGGCGTCGTCGGTGAGGGCCATGAAGGCGTGCCCGAGCCCCTCGGCCAGGTACAGCGCGCGCCGGTCGCGGTCGTCGAGCCGGACGGCCTCCCAGGCCCGGTAGGTGGGGGAGCCGGTGCGCAGGTCGACGACGACGTCGAGCACGGCGCCGCGCACGCACGTGACGTACTTGGCCTGCCCGGGCGGCACGTCGGCGTAGTGGACGCCCCGCAGGGTGCCGCGGCTGGACACGGAGCAGTTCGCCTGGGCGAGGCCGAGCCCGTACCCGGCGGCCTCGGCCAGGTCGGGTGCCCGGAACCACTCGTGGAAGGTTCCCCGGTCGTCCTCGAACACCTGCGGTTCCCTCACCCACGCGCCTTCGATGCTGAGCTCTCGCACTGGTGGCCCACCGTCCTTTCGTGTCGGCAGACCCAACCGATCGAGCGGCGTCACGTCACCGCGTGCGCCACCGTTCGGGTGAACCGCCGGCACGCGGACGCCGGCGGGCGGTGCTCAGGCCAGAGCCCGGAGGCCGGCCACGGCCGCGGTGGTGAGGTCGTCGAGGTACGCGGTGGTGGGGGCGCCGTCGCGCACCACGACGAGGCGCCAGTACAGCGGGCCGACGATCAGGTCGAGCGCCCGGTCGGCGTCGGCGCCCTCGGGCAGCTCGCCGCGGTCGACCGCCGCCCGGACGACCTGCGCGACGACGCCCCGCTGACCGTCCAGGAGCGTCGCCCGGACGGTCTCGGCGATCTCCGGGTGGCGGGCGGCCTCCACCAGCAGGTCGGGGATGACCTGCGAGGCGACCGGGTGGCGCAGGGCGTGCGAGGCGACCTCCAGCAGCGCGCGGACGTCGCCGTGGAGGGAGCCGGTCGCGGGGGCGGGCAGGCCCTTGACCGCGAAGGCGGTCAGCAGGTCGAGCACGAGCGACAGCTTGGACTTCCAGCGCCGGTAGACGGCGGTCTTGCCGACGCCGGCCCGGCGGGCGATGCCCTCGATGGACATGCGGGCGAAGCCGACGGCGGCGAGCTCCTCGAAGACCGCCGCGCGGATCGCTTCGGTCACGTCCTCCCGGAGCACGGCGGCTCCCGCGGGGGCGCGGCGGGGGGTTCCGGGGGGCGGTGGCGTCATGCCGGGGATCATAGCGCGGCGCCCGCGTCACGACGGAACGGTTGCGTTCCGGCGTACGGGCGTCCTAGTCTCCCCGTAGCGACGATACGGATCCGTCCCGACGAAAGGCGAGCGCCCGGTGAGTCCTGTGAGCACGATCGCGCCACCCGCCGCGGCCCCGCCGCCCACCGGGCCCGCCCCGGGCGGCTCCGGGACCCCGCGAACCGCGGCGGCCCCGGGCCCGTCCACCGCCCCGGACGCCCTCGCCGGCCCGGGCGCCCCGCCGACCTGGCAGCTGCCCGAGGAGGAGCTGCGCGCCCTCGCCCTGCGCCACGGCCTGACCGTGAGCGGCGCCCGCCCCTCCCTCCCCCGGTACGTGCGGCAGCTGTGGGCGCGGCGCCACTTCGTCACCGCCTTCGCGACGGCCCGCCTCACCGCCCAGTACAGCCAGGCGAAGCTGGGCCAGCTGTGGCAGGTGATGACGCCCCTGCTCAACGCAACGGTGTACTACTTCATCTTCGGCGTCCTGATGAACACCCGCGCGCAGGTCCCGGACTTCGTGCCGTTCCTGGTGACGGGCGTCTTCATCTGGACGTTCACCGCCAACTCCCTGATGGCCGGCACCCGCGCCATCAGCGGCAACCTCGGCCTCGTCCGGGCCCTGCACTTCCCGCGCGCGAGCCTGCCCGTGGCGCTCGCCCTGCAGCAGCTCCAGCAGCTGGTGTTCTCGCTCGCCGCGCTCGTCGTCATCCTGCTGGGCTTCGGCATCACCCCGGGCGCCTCCTGGCTGCTCGCCGTGCCCGCCCTCGCCCTGCAGGCCCTGTTCAACACCGGCCTGTCGCTCGTCCTCGCCCGGGTCGCGGCCCGCACCCCGGACGTCGCGCAGCTCATGCCGTTCGTCCTGCGCACCTGGATGTACGCCTCGGGCGTGATGTTCAGCCTGAACCACGTCCTCGCGGGCCGGGACCTGCCGCACGCGCTGGTCCTCGCGCTCCAGTACAACCCGGCGGCGCTCTACATCGACCTGATGCGCTTCGCGCTCGTCGACAGCTTCACGGCCGCCCAGCTGCCGCCCCACGTGTGGGCCGCGGCCGCGGCCTGGGCACTGGCCGCCTCCGTGGGCGGGTTCATCTGGTTCTGGCAGGCAGAGGAGACCTACGGCCGTGGCTGAGCGCGTCCCGACCGTCGTCGTCGACGACGTCCACGTGACCTACACCGTGCAGGGCGCGGCGCCCGCCCGCGGCGGCGACCGCGGGTCGCTGCTCGGCCGGGTCCTCGCCCGGGGGAAGGCCCGCCCGGCCGCCCGTACCGTGCACGCCGTCAAGGGCGTCAGCTTCGCCGCGTACAAGGGCGAGGCCATCGGGCTGATCGGCACCAACGGCTCGGGGAAGTCCACCCTGCTCAAGGCCATCGCCGGCCTGCTGCCGCCCAGCCGGGGCAGCGTCTACACCCAGGGCCAGCCCAGCCTCCTGGGCGTGAACGCCGCCCTCATGGGTGACCTCACCGGTGAGCGCAACGTCGTCCTCGGCGGGCTCGCGATGGGCATGACCCGAGCCGAGATCAAGGAGCGCTACGCCCGGATCGTCGAGTTCTCCGGCATCAACGACAAGGGCGACTTCGTCTCGCTGCCCATGCGCACGTACTCCTCCGGCATGGGCGCCCGGCTGCGCTTCTCCATCGCCGCCGCGCGGTCGCACGACGTGCTCCTCGTCGACGAGGCGCTGGCCACCGGCGACGCGGCGTTCCGGCAGCGCAGCCAGCAGCGCATCAACGAGCTGCGCGCCGAGGCCGGCACCGTCTTCCTGGTCAGCCACAGCAACTCCACCATCCGCGAGACCTGCGACCGGGCGATCTGGCTGGAGTCGGGGCGGATCCTCATGGACGGCCCCTCCGACGAGGTCGTCGCCGCCTACGAACGGCACGCCCGCTGACGCCCGCCCGTCACCCCCTTGCCCGCAATACGGGACGAAGTACGCGAAGCTGACTTATGTTCGCGGGGATGACCACGTACCGGCTCAGCACCCCGCGTACCCACCGGCACCAGCTCCGCTTCCGGGAGCAGCGCCGGCCGGGTCCCGTTCCCCTCGTCGCCGTCTGGGCCCTCACCCGTGCCGGGATGCTGTGGCTGCTGGCGCACGACACCCTCGGCATCGGCGGCGTCGGCCGCGAGGTCCACGTCCTGTACGAGCACTGGTACGGGCGGCTCGCCCACGGCGTGCTCCCGTCGGACGAGGCCACGTGGCAGTACCCGCCCGGCGCCGCCCTCGCGCTCCTGGCGCCCGGCGCGGTGCCCGGCCTGTCGTACTTCCAGGCGTTCGTGGCGCTCGCCCTGCTCGCGGACGCGGCCGTCCTGCTGCTCCTGTACTGGGCCGGCGGCGCCGGCTCCTGGTACTGGACGTGCGCCCTGCCGCTGCTGCTGCACGTCCCGCTCGCCCGCTACGACCTGCTGGTCACCGCGCTGGCGGTGGGCGCCCTCCTCGCCGCGCCCGCCGGCCGGACCCGGCTCGCGGGCGTCCTGGCGGGGCTGGGCGCCCTGGTGAAGGGCTGGCCGCTGTTCGCCCTCACCGGCACGCCCCCCGGGGCGGCGACCCGCCGCTCCTGGACGGCGGCACTCGCCACCGGCGCGGGCGGCGCGGCGCTGCTCTCCGTGATGTTCCCGCACACCCTGGACTTCCTGCGCCACCAGGGCGACCGGGGCGTGCAGGTCGAGTCGGTCGGCGGCACCCTGCTGTCGGTGGCGCACCTCGCCGGCTGGCCGGGCCGCGTCGTCTACCGGTACGGGGCGTTCGAGTTCACCGGCCCGCACGTCGCGGCGGTGGCGGGCGCGTCGCTGGTGCTCACCGGCGCCGTCCTGGTGTGGCTGGTGCTGTGGCGGGTGCGGTCGCTGCACTGGTCGGCGTCGACCCCGGCGGACGCGGCGCTCATGGCGGTGCTGCTCCTCACCGTCACCAGCCGGGTGATCAGTCCCCAGTACCTGGTGTGGCTGCTCGCCCTGGCGGCGGTGTGCCTGACGTTCCGCACCACCACCCAGCGCCCGGTCGCCGTGCTCCTGCTGCCGGCCGCCGCGCTCACCGCGCTCGCCTACCCGCTGCTGTACGTCGACGTCCTGCTGGTCACCCCGGTGGGCTGCGCGGTGCTGCTGCTGCGCAACGGGCTGCTGGTGGCGGCGGCGCTGCTGTCGTGCCGGCTGCTGTGGGAGGAGTCGGCGCCGGACGTGCTGCGCGTGCCGTAGCCGGGCGTCCCCCACACGGCGGGTGCCGTGGCCGGCGTTCCCGCGGCGGGGCCGCGCGTGCCGTGGCCGGCGTTTCCCCCGCGGCGGGCGGTGCCGTGGCCGGCCGCGGACGAGGGCGGGGCGCCCACCGCGGTGTCGCGGTGGGCGCCCCGTCCGTGGTGCCGGCCGTCAGCTGTGCGCGCGCAGCAGGGTCCGCATGGTGCGCATGGCCACCGAGAGGTTCGCCAGGTCGAACGCGTCCGAGTTCTGGATCTCCTCCAGCGTGGTGCGGGCGCGGCCGAGGAGCGAGGCGTTCTTCCGCTCCCAGGCGGCGAACCGCTCCTCGGGCGTCGACGTGCCGTTCCCGGCGGAGAGCACGTCGGCGGTGAGCGCCGCGTGCGCCGCGTACAGGTCCTCGCGGATGGCGGCGCGGGCCATGGACTGCCAGCGGTCCGCGCGGGGCAGCTCGATGATGCGGTCCATCAGCTGCGTGATCCGCAGCCGGTCGGCGAGGTCGTAGTACACCTCGGCGACGGCCAGCGGCTCCTTGCCGGTGCGGTCCGCGATGGCGACGATGTCGAGCGTCGGGAAGGCGGAGGAGAACCCGGCGACCCGGGCGGCCAGCTCCACGGGGACGCCCGCCCCGGTCAGCTCGGCGACCAGCCCCTCGTACCACTCCAGGTCCGCGCCGCGCAGCATCTTCGGCAGCTCGCCCCACACCTGCTCCACGCGGGCGCCGAAGAAGTCGATCGTCTCGGCGAGCTGGAGCGGCTGCGGCCGGTTGTTGAGCAGCCAGCGCGTGCCGCGCTCGACGAGGCGCCGGGAGTGCAGCCGGATCCGGCTCTGCACGTCGGCCGGGGCCTGGTTGTCGAGGGCCTCGACGGCGTCCCAGACGGCGCCGAGTCCGAAGATGGTCCGGGCGCAGGTGTGCGCGCGGATGATCTCCTCGATCGACGCGCCCGTCTCCTCGCGGAGCCGGTGCAGGTAGGTCGAGCCGCCGGTGTTCACCGTGTCGTTGACCATCACCGTGGTGATGATCTCGCGGCGCAGGGCGTGCGCGTCGATCTGCTCGGGGAACTCCTCGCGCAGCTTCGAGGGGAAGTACGCGTGGAGCAGGCTGCGCAGGTACGGGTCGTCGGGCAGGTCGGTCGCGATCAGCTCCTCCGCCACCGTGATCTTGGTGTAGGCGAGCAGGACCGCCAGTTCGGGCTGGCTCAGGCCCCTGCCGCTGTTCTGCAGCTCGCGGATCTGCCGGTCGGTGGGGAGGAACTCCAGGCCCCGGTCCAGCCGCCCGACGCTCTCCAGCCGGCGCAGGAACCGCTGGTGGGCGTGGAGCAGGGAGCTCGACTGGCCGACGGCGAGGGCCAGGGCGACGTTCTGCGCGTAGTTGTTGCGCAGGACGAGGGAGCCGACCTCGTCGGTCATCTCGGCGAGGATCTTGTTGCGCTGCTTGACGGTCATGTCGCCGTCGGCGACCAGCCCGTTGAGCAGGATCTTGATGTTCACCTCGTGGTCGGAGGTGTCCACGCCGGCGCTGTTGTCGATGGCGTCGGTGTTGATCTTGCCGCCGTCGCCGGTCGGGCCGCCCCTGCGGGCGAACTCGATCCGGCCGAGCTGGGTGAGGCCGAGGTTGCCGCCCTCGCCGACGACCTTGACGCGCAGCTCCTCGCCGTCGACGCGGATCGGGTCGTTGGCCTTGTCGCCGACGTCGGCGTGCGTCTCGGTGGTCGCCTTGACGTACGTGCCGATGCCGCCGTTCCACAGCAGGTCCACCGGGGCCTTGAGGATGGCCTTCATCAGTTCGGCGGGGGTCAGCTTGGTGACGCCGTCCTCGATGCCGAGGGCGGCCCGCATGTGGGCGTTGACCGGGATGGACTTGGCCTGCCGGGAGTGGACGCCGCCGCCCGGGGAGAGCAGCCCGGCGTCGTAGTCGGCCCAGGAGCTGCGGGGCAGCTCGAACAGGCGGCGCCGCTCGGCGTAGGAGACGGCCGCGTCGGGGTTCGGGTCGACGAAGATGTGCCGGTGGTCGAAGGCGGCGACGAGCCGGATGTGCTCGGAGAGCAGCATGCCGTTGCCGAAGACGTCACCGGACATGTCGCCGACGCCGACGACCGTGAAGTCCTGCGTCTGGGTGTCGTGGCCGAGCTCCCGGAAGTGCCGCTCGACCGACTCCCACGCGCCGCGGGCGGTGATGCCCATGCCCTTGTGGTCGTAGCCCGCGGAGCCGCCGGAGGCGAAGGCGTCGCCGAGCCAGAAGCCGTAGGCGACGGCGACCTCGTTGGCGATGTCGGAGAACGTCGCGGTGCCCTTGTCGGCGGCGACGACGAGGTAGGTGTCGTCCTCGTCGTGGCGGACGACGTCGGCGGGCGGCACGACCTCGCCCGCGACCAGGTTGTCCGTGATGTCGAGGAGCGCGGAGATGAACGTCCGGTAGGCGGCGATCCCCTCGGCGAGCCACGCGTCGCGGTCGACGGACGGGTCGGGCAGCTGCTTGGCGACGAAGCCGCCCTTCGCGCCGACGGGGACGATGACGGTGTTCTTCACCATCTGCGCCTTGACCAGGCCGAGGATCTCCGTACGGAAGTCCTCGCGCCGGTCGGACCAGCGCAGACCGCCGCGCGCGACCTTGCCGAAGCGCAGGTGTACGCCCTCGACGCGGGGCGAGTACACCCAGATCTCGAAGGCCGGGCGCGGGGCGGGCAGGTCGGGCATCGCCTGCGGGTCGAACTTCATCGACACGTAGGGGTGCGGCCGGCCGTCGGCGTCCTTCTGGAAGAAGTTCGTGCGCAGCGTCGCCTTGATGACGGTGAGGAACGACCGCAGGATCCGGTCGTCGTCGAGCGACGCGACCTGGTCGAGCGCGCCGTCGAGCTCCTCCAGGAGCCCGTCGATCAGCTCGGTCCCGGCCCGCTGCCGCTCCGGCGCCATCCGCGCCTCGAACAGCGAGACGAGCAGCCGCGTGGTGTGGACGTTGTCGCGGAGGGTGTCCTCCATGTAGTCCTGGCTGAACGTCAGGCCGGCCTGCCGCAGGTACTTGGCGTAGGCGCGCAGCACCATCGCCTGCCGCCAGGTCAGCCCGGCGGTGAGGACGAGGGCGTTGAAGCCGTCGTTCTCCGCCTGCCCGGTCCAGGTCGCGGCGAACGCCTCCTGGAACCGCTCGCGGGCGTCGTCGCGGAAGTCCGCGCCGTTGCCCGTGGTGGGCATGCGCAGGCCGAAGTCGTAGATCCAGGCGTGGTTGCGGTCGGCGCAGCGCAGCTCGTACGGCCGCTCGTCGACGACCTCGACGCCGAGCCGGTTGAGGACCGGCAGCACCGCCGAGAGCGACACCTGCGCGCCCGACTTGTAGATCTTGAACCGGCGTTCGCCGGGGGCGGCGCCGACCGGCTCGTACAGGGAGAGCGCGAAGTCCTCGCCGCCGTGGCCGAGCTGCTCCAGCTGCAGGACGTCGGCGACGGCCGCCCGCGGCGAGTGGTCGGCCTTGTACCCCTCGGTGAAGGCGCTGCCGTACCGGCGCAGCAGGTCGGAGGCCCGCTCCTCGCCGGACTCGGCGTCGAGGGCCTCGGCGAAGCCGTCGGCCCAGGAGCGGGCGGCCTCGGCGAGCCGCGTCTCGATGCGGTCGGCGTCGGCGTCGGTGAGCGGCGTGAGGGTGGAGCCCTGCGGGACGCGCACGACGAAGTGGAGGCGGGAGAGGACCGACTCGGTGTTCCAGGCGGTGAAGTCGACGCTGGTGCCGCCGAGCTCCTCCTTCAGGATGTCCGTGAGCCGCTCGCGGACCGTGGTGTTGAACCGGTCGCGCGGCAGGTAGACGAGGGCGGAGTAGTAGCGGCCGTACTCGTCCTGGCGCAGGTACAGGCGCAGCCGGCGGCGCTCCTGGAGGTACAGGACGCTGGTGACGATGGCCAGCAGCTGGTCGACGGGCGTCTGGAACAGCTCGTCGCGCGGGTAGGTCTCCAGGATCTGCAGCAGGTCGCGCCCGTCGTGGCTGGCGGGCGAGAACCCGGCGGCCTCCAGCAGCTCGGCCACCTTGCGGCGGATGACGGGGACGCGCCGCACGGACTCGGTGTAGGCGGCGGAGGAGAACAGTCCGAGGAAGCGCCGCTCGCCGACGACGTTGCCGGCGGCGTCGAACTTCTTGACGCCGATGTAGTCCAGGTACGACGGCCGGTGGACGGTGGCGCGGCTGTTGGCCTTCGTCAGGATGAGCAGCCGGTGCTCGCGCGCCTTGGCGCGGGCGTCGGCGGGCAGCCGGTTGAACGACGGCGAGACGGGGTGGCCGTGGGCGTCGTCGTCACCGGCGTGGTGCGGGTCGGAGCGCAGGATGCCGAGGCCGGTGCCGGGGACGGCGGCGAGGGCGTCGCCGTCGACGAGGGTGTACTCGCGGTAGCCGAGGAAGGTGAAGTGGTCGTCGGCGAGCCACCGCAGCAGCTCGCGCGCCTCCTCCGGCTCGCTGGGGTGCAGGTCCTCGGCGACGGGCTCGTCGGTGAGGTCGTCGGCGAGGCGCAGCGCCGCGTCCCGCATCTTCTCCCAGTCCTCGACGGCCTCGCGGACGTCGGACAGGACGCGCAGCAGGTCGGTGGTGATCTGCTGGAGGTCGGCGCGGTCGGTCTCGCGGTCGATCTCCACGTGGATCCAGGACTCGACGAGCGCGTCGTGCGGGCGCTCCCGGCCCGCGGGACCGGGGGCGGAGGGCAGGACCTCGATGAGCTTTCCGGTCACGTCGCGGCGGACGACGACCTGCGGGTGCACCACGAGGTGGATGCCGCGGTTCTGCCGGGACAGCTCGTTGGTGACGGAGTCGACGAGGAACGGCATGTCGTCCGTGACCACCTCGACGACGGAGTGGCTGCACGTCCAGCCGTTCTCCTCGACGGTGGGCGTGTGGACGCGCACCCGCGCCTTCCCCTGGGGGCGGTTCTCGGCCAGCCGGTAGTGGGAGAGGGCCGCGCCGAACACGTCGACCGGGTCACGGTCGGTGAGGTCCTCGGGAGCCGTGTGCAGGTAGTAGCGCTGGAGGTACTCGAGCACGGTCTCCGGGTCGGGCCGGTCGCCGGGCTCGTTCTCAGCTACCCGGGCGGCCCGTTCGAGCAGCTCGGCCTTGGCTTCGTCCAGCTTGGTCTGCATGTCCTCGGCTCCTGTCGCGCGCCATTGCGTGACGTAGGGGGAAAGGTGTGGCGGGACTGCGCCCCCACGCGGGGTATCCGCTCGGAGGGGTCGTCATGCCTCTACGTGAAAATCCCGGTCCCATCTCGGCCACTCTCGGCGAGGACGCCGCGTGCGGCGGGGGAACCGGGCAGGAAGGACCAGCGTCCGCCCGGGCACGGTGGCACACCGGGCGCCGGCCGGGGGCTCCGCTGCCCCCACGGCGTATAGCGCTGATCACGGGTCCAGGCTATCGCTCCTCACCCCCCGGTCGTCATGGGCCGGTGGAGTACAAAAGACGGTGGCCGAATTTGACACTTCGGACAGCGACAGAACGCCCGGGACCACGCTCACGCGGGGACGGGCGGGGGTGGCGGGGGTGGGGCGGCAGGGGACAGGGGGCCCGCGGGGGCCCGCCGGCGGGGCGGCGGAGGACGGGCGGGGCGCACCGGGGCGCGACGCCGGGGGCGGGAGGACCCCGGCCGCGCCGGGGTGGCGGGGCCGGTCGCGCCGGGGCGGCGGGGGTGGCCGGGGTGGCCGGGGTGGCGGGGGTGGCCGGGGTCGGCGGTACCGGGTGGCGAGCAGGACGCGGGCTCTTCCGGCGGTCCGCGGCGAGGGTGGCTCGGGGGCGGGACCTCGCGGGCCCGCCACGGCCTCGCCGGACTGGGCGGCCGGCGGGTCAGGCGGGTCAGGCGGGTCGGGCGGGTCGGGCGGGTCAGGCGATCAGGTCCTCCGCGACGGCGACGGCCTCCGCGAGGGTGTCCACGACCGGGACGCCCACCGACTGGAGGCTGGCCCTGCTGTGGGAGCCGCCCGTGTACAGGACGGCCCGCGCCCCGACGTGCGCCGCGGCGAGCGCGTCGTCCGCGGCGTCCCCGATGACCACGATCCGCTCCGGCGGGACACCGTCGAGGGCCCGCAGGTGGCGCACCATGTGCTCGGCCTTGCCCGCCGTCGACCGGTCCGTCCGGCCGTCGACGCGGACGAACCACTCCTCGATGCCGTGCCGCCGCACCAGGGGGAGCAGCCGTTCGTGCGGCGCCAGCGACAGCAGCGACTGCGTCCGGCCCAGTCCGCTCGCGGCGGCGAGCAGCTCCGCGGCGCCGTCGGTCAGCCCGCAGCCCTCGGCGCGGGCCCAGTAGTGCCGGTGGAACGTCCCGTCCATGATTTCCCACTCGGCCTCGTCCGGCAGCCGTCCGAGCAGCCGCTGGTAGAAGACGGGGATGGGGACGCAGTACAGCTCGCGGTAGCGCTCCAGCGTGATCGGCGCGATGCCGAGCTCCTCGAACGCGGCGTTCGTCGCCTCGATGACGGCGGAGATGTCGTCGAGCAGCGTCCCGTTCCAGTCCCAGACGAGATGCGTCCTGCGCCTGTCCATGCTCTCCCCCGTGCCGCTGCCCGCGTGCCGGGCCCTGTCCGTGTGTCGTGCCGCGCCGGGCCCTGCTGTGTCCTGTCTCGTACCGTGCCGTGCCTGCGTCGGACCGTGCCTGTGCCCTGCCGTGCTGTCGTGCTGTCGTGCTGTCGTGCTGTCGTGCTGTCGTGCTGTGCGCAACGCCTGCGCCCCCGGCGGCGGGGCCGCGCCCGACGGCACGGTCCCGGACACGGGTGATGCCCCCGGCCAGGGCGGATCATGCGGCGCGCGCTCCCGACCGCCGTCAGCCGATGAGGTGCGGGACTTCCTGCAGGCCGTACCAGAGCAGCTCGTGGTCCTCCGCGCCGTCCACGGTGAACTGCGCGTCGTCGTCGCCCATGTCGGCCGCGCCGAGCGCGGCCGCGGCGGCGGTGACGTCCGGTTCGGCCTCGTCGGAGTCGGCGTGCACCGCGGCGGCCTTGGAGAGCGGCACGGGGCCGGCGACGCGCACCTCGCCCACCGAGTCCGGGTCGAGGCCGCCGTCGGGGTCGGCGGTGGCCGCGCCGTCGGGGACGTCCACGGCGACGACGACGCGGCGGCGCGCGGCGGCCGGGTCGGCGGCCAGCAGACGCAGCGAGGCGGCGGCGGCGCGGCTGAGGGCCGCGTACTCGAGCTCCTCGATGTCGTCGGAGACGTACCACTCGCGCAGCCCGGGGGTGACGGCGTAGGCGGTCAGGGGACCGCTGCCGAGGGTGCCCGTACGGTGCGCCTGTGCGAGACCGGGGAGGGTCAGGGGAACGTACACGCGCATGACAGGCCGCTTTCGTAGTCGGAAGACGCCCTCAGGATACGTGCGCCGGTACCCCTTCGGGGGCCGGTGTCCCCCTCCCCCGCGGTCCACTCCGCGCCCCGCGCGACACGCGTCGGGCCCGTCGTGCCGGGGCCCGCATCACCCGGATAGGTGATCGTCGCACGAGGTCGGGACGGGTGCCGAGACGCGTTGCGACGCGGTCTGCGGCCCCCGTAGAAGTGGCCCACCGCGAAGTTACCTCCCGGTACTACCTCCGGGTAGTCCGGTCGACGGAAGGACCACGCCGATGACCAGCACCCCCGTGTCCGCACACGCTGCCGTGCCCGTTCCCGTACGCCCCCGCCCCGACGACAGCGACCCGGCGGAGGCGCGCGGGTCCGGGGGCCCGGCGGCCGAGGAGCCCCGGGTTCCCCGGGCGCGGGAGGCCGGCGCGGGGGCGCGCCCGTCCCGCGCGGCGGGCAGGCCGGGTGGTCGCCGGGACGCCCGCCGCCCCGGCGACGCCCGCCGCCCGGGCGGGGGCACCCGGCCCGGCGGGGGCGTGCGGTCCGCTGGGGGCGTGCGGCCCGGTGGGGGCTCCCGGCCCGGCGGGGGCGTGCGCCCGGGGGAAGGGACGCGGCCGGGTGACACCCGTCCTCGCGCGCTGCCGCCGCACGTGCTGTTCGCGGAGCGCCTGCTGGCCGTCCTCACCGGGGAGCGGCCCGTGCACTGGATGCTGGGGCAGACGATCGGCGAGGCGTACGAGCAGCTGATCCGCCTCGCTCCCGCGAACCCCCTGCGCGCCACCGGTGTCGCAGGCCCCTCACCGGGCCGCCACGCGCGCCCGGTGCTGCGCCACTGCGCGGGTTCGCCGCTCCGGCCGGGTGTGGTGGAGGCGTACGCCAGCGTGACGGCGGGTGGCCGGGTCCGGGCGATGGCGTTCCGGCTGGAGCTGGGCGCGGACCGCCGCTGGCGCTGCGCGGCCGTCGAACTGGGCCCGACCGCCTGACCCACTCCGGCCGGCCCCGTGCCGCCCGCATGGCGCCCCTCCCGGGCCCACAACGCCGTCCTGGCTCCCGGACCGCCCCCGGGCAGCTCCGGAGCCAGGCGTACGGCAGGGCGGGGAGCGGGTTGCGGCAGTCCCCGGGGACAGGCCGCGGCAGGCCCCGGATCGGGCCGCGCCCGGCCGGGACGGGCGACGGCACGGCCTCCGGCCCCGACTCCCCGCACGTGAGCCCCCGCCACGGACAGCCTCGCCACGGACAGCCCCGGCACGGACACGGGCGCGGCGCTCTCGGACACGGCGGCACGGGCGCGGGCACGGCGGCGCGGCGGGCGGCGGGCGGCGGCACGGGCACGGCGGGCGGCGGCCCGCCCCGGTACACGCGGAAGGCGGGGCCGGTACGCGCTCGGGTGCGCGTACCGGCCCCGCCTCACGACGTGGACCGCGGCCGTCCGGACGGCCGGTGGTCACTTCTTGCGGCGGCGGCCGCCCTTCTGGGCCTTGCGGCGCTCGGCGCGCGTCATGCCGTCCGCCTCGGAGGGGGCACCGCCGTTGTCGAAGTCGCCCTCGACGACACCGCCCTCACCGTCGACGGTCGGCGCGGAGAAGTGCAGCCGGTTCGGACGCTGCGGGGCGTCGAGGCCCTTGGCGCGGATCTCGGGGCGGCCGGCGCCCGCGGGGACGGCCTCCTCCTTCTCCAGCGACGGGCGCTGCGCGGCCGCCTCCACCGGGACCTCCTCGACCTGCTGCTCGACCTGGACCTCCAGGTTGAACAGGTAGCCGACGGACTCCTCCTTGATGCCGTCCATCATGGCGGTGAACATGTCGAAGCCCTCGCGCTGGTACTCGACCAGCGGGTCCTTCTGCGCCATGGCGCGCAGGCCGATGCCCTCCTGGAGGTAGTCCATCTCGTAGAGGTGCTCGCGCCACTTGCGGTCCAGGACCGACAGGACGACCCGCCGCTCCAGCTCACGCATGATCTCGGAGCCGAGCTGCTTCTCGCGCGCCTCGTACTGCTCGTGGATGTCGTCCTTGACGGACTCCGCGATGAACTCCGCCGTGATGCCGGCGCGGTCGCCCGCGGCCTCCTCCAGCTCCTCGATGGTGACCTTGCACGGGTAGAGCTGCTTGAACGCGCCCCACAGCCGCTCCAGGTCCCACTCCTCGGCGAAGCCCTCCACCGTCTCCGCCTGGATGTAGGCGTCGATGGTGTCGTCCATGAAGTGGCGGATCTGCTCGTGCAGGTCCTCGCCCTCCAGGACGCGGCGGCGCTCGCCGTAGATGACCTCGCGCTGCCGGTTGAGGACCTCGTCGTACTTGAGGACGTTCTTGCGGGTCTCGAAGTTCTGCTGCTCGACCTGCGACTGGGCGGACGCGATGGCGCGGGTGACCATCTTGTTCTCGATCGGCACGTCGTCCGGCACGTTCGCCATCGCCATGACGCGCTCGACCATCTGCGCCTTGAACAGCCGCATCAGGTCGTCGCCCAGCGACAGGTAGAAGCGGGACTCGCCCGGGTCGCCCTGACGGCCGGAGCGGCCGCGCAGCTGGTTGTCGATGCGGCGCGACTCGTGCCGCTCCGTGCCCAGCACGTAGAGGCCGCCGAGCTCCTTGACCTCCTCGGACTCGGCCTTCACGGCCAGCTCCGCCTTCTCCAGGGCGGCGGGCAGGGCCGCGACCCACTCCTCGGCGTGCTCCACCGGGTCCAGGCCGCGCTGGCGCAGCTCCGCCTCGGCGAGGTCGTCGGGGTTGCCGCCGAGCTTGATGTCCGTACCGCGGCCGGCCATGTTCGTCGCGACCGTGACGGCGCCCTTGCGGCCCGCCTGGGCGACGATCGACGCCTCACGCTCGTGGTTCTTCGCGTTCAGCACCTCGTGCGGGACGCCCCGCTTCGACAGCTGCTGCGACAGGTACTCGGACTTCTCGACCGACGTCGTACCGACGAGGATCGGCTGGCCCTTCTTGTGCTTCTCCGCGATGTCGTCGACGACCGCCGCGAACTTGGCGACCTCGGTGCGGTAGATCAGGTCGGACTGGTCCATGCGGACCATCGGCCGGTTCGTCGGGATCGGCACGACGCCCAGCTTGTAGATCTGGTGGAACTCGGCGGCCTCGGTCATCGCCGTACCGGTCATGCCGGACAGCTTGTCGTAGAGGCGGAAGAAGTTCTGCAGCGTGATCGTGGCGAGCGTCTGGTTCTCGTCCTTGATCGGGACGCCTTCCTTCGCCTCGATCGCCTGGTGCATGCCCTCGTTGTACCGGCGGCCGGCGAGGATACGGCCCGTGTGCTCGTCGACGATCATGACCTCGCCGTCGATGACGACGTAGTCCTTGTCCTTCTTGAACAGTTCCTTGGCCTTGATGGCGTTGTTCAGGTACCCGACGAGCGGGGTGTTCACCGACTCGTAGAGGTTGTCGATGCCCAGCCAGTCCTCGACCTTGGCGACACCCGACTCGTGGATGCCGACGGTCCGCTTCTTCTCGTCGACCTCGTAGTCGCCGGTCTCCTCGATGCCCTTCAGCGGGTTGCCCGGCTCGCCGCGCTTCAGGCGCTGCACGAGCTTCGCGAAGTCGCCGTACCACTTGGTCGCCTGGTCGGCCGGACCGGAGATGATCAGCGGCGTACGGGCCTCGTCGACGAGGATGGAGTCGACCTCGTCGACACACGCGTAGTTGTGGCCGCGCTGCACCAGCTCGTCCTTCGACCACGCCATGTTGTCGCGCAGGTAGTCGAACCCGAACTCGTTGTTCGTGCCGTACGTGATGTCGCAGTTGTACATCTCGCGGCGCTGCGCCGGCGACATGTTCGCCAGGATGCAGCCGACCGTCAGGCCCAGGAACTGGTGGACCCGGCCCATCATCTCGGAGTCGCGCTCCGCGAGGTAGTCGTTGACCGTGATCAGGTGCACGCCCTTGCCGGACAGCGCGTTCAGGTACGCCGGGAGCGTGCCGACGAGGGTCTTGCCCTCACCGGTCTTCATCTCGGCCACGTACCCCAGGTGCAGGGCGGCGCCACCCATCATCTGCACGTCGTAGTGACGCTGGCCGAGGACGCGCTTGGCCGCCTCGCGGACGGTCGCGAAGGCCTCCGGGAGGAGGTCGTCGAGGCTCTCACCGTCCTGGTACCGCTGCTTGTACTCGTCGGTGAGGGCGCGCAACTCGGCGTCGGAGAGGTTGACGAAGTCCTCTTCGATGGAGTTGACCTGGTCCGCGATGCGGTGCAGTTTGCGCAGGATCTTGCCTTCGCCTGCACGCATGAGCTTGTTGAAGACGGACACTGAGGCTGGTCTCCTTGCCGGTCGGGCCTGGCACTGGGTCTTGTCATGGACACTGGCACGGGCACGGCAGGTGGACCCCACCGCAACGGTCATCGTAAGCGAGGACCCCGCCACGCCGGGAGGTCCACACCTCCGAGGAACGATTGCCGGGGCCGGCGCCGCCCTCAAGGAGAACGCGCGGGACGCGCCGAAGGTGCCGCCTCTCACGAAAAGTGTTCGTTCCCGGCGCCCGGGACCCACCAGAATCCCGTCATGGAACCCGTCACCCTGTTCTCCGAGCGCCTGGAGCTGCGCACCTTCACGCCCTCCGACGCCGAGGAGGTGCGGGCCGCCGTCCAGGACCCGCAGATCCGCCGCTGGATACCCCTCCCCGACCCGTACGGCCCCGCCGAGGCCGAGGACTTCGTCGGCCGGTACGTCCCCCAGGCGTGGCGCGACGACACCGAGTACACCTTCGCCGCCCGCCCCCGGGACCGCGACGACGCCCCGCTCGTCGCCTCCACCAGCCTCCACCACCCCCGCTCCGGCACCTGGGAGATCGGCTTCTACACGGTCGCCGAGCACCGCGGCCACGGCTACGCCACCGAGGTCACCCTCGCCCTGGCGCACTGGGCGTTCACCGCCCTCGGCTGCTCCCGCCTGGAGTGGCGCGCCGAGGTCGGCAACACCGCCTCCCGCCTCGTCGCCGAGAAGGCCGGGTTCACCGTGGAGGGCGTCCTGCGCGCGGGCCTGGACCACCGCGGCACCCGCCGTGACTGCTGGGTCGCCGCCCTCCTCCCCTCCGACCTCGGCCTCCCCGGCCCCGTACCGCATCTGCCGCCGCCCGGCCCCTGAGACCCGTGACGCCCGCACCGCGGCACCCGACCGGCCGACCGGGGACCCGCCGACCCGCCGAGCGGGTACGGGGGACCGACCGGCCGCCTCTCCGACCGGGAACCGGCCGACCGGCCGCCGACAGAACAGGCCCCTCCCCCTCCACGGCCGGCCTGGCGCCCCGCCTCCATACCCTCCCCCCGCCTCTGCCCCCCGCCTCTGCCCCTCTCCCCCGCCCCTCCCCCTCTCGCCTCCTCCCCCTCACCCGCTCCGCCGGCGGGTCCGGCTCGGCGCGGGCCGAGCGCCACGGGGTAGCCGGAGGGGCCCGGTGGAGACGTCCGGCGGGAGTGTCGCCGGGGCATCGGGGGAGGTGTCGGTGGGGGTGTCAGCAGGGGTGTCAGTGGGGGGTTCTATCGTGCGGGTCATGACGACGACGCCGCGTCCCATGACGGAGCTCTCCGCCGACGAAGCCCGCCGCATCGCGCTCCGCGCCCAGGGGTTCCTGGGCGCCCCGGACCGGCGCGCCGGGGTGCGCGGCGTCCTGCGGCACCTGGGCGCCGTCCAGTTGGACACCATCTCGGTCCTGGCCCGCTCGCACGAACTCGTCCCGTACGCCCGCCTCGGCGCCGTGGGTCGTACCACCGTCGAGACCGCGTACTGGACGGACCGGCACGCCTTCGAGTACTGGTCACACGCCGCGTGCATCCTGCCCATCGAGGAATGGCCGCACTTCGCGTTCCGCCGCCGCTCCTACCGCCGCCGCCCGCAGTGGTCCCACGACCTGCCGGACGGCTCCTACGAGGCGGTCATCGCCCAGCTGCGCGCCGAAGGCCCGTTGACGGCGACGGAGCTGGGCGGCGCGAAGAACGGCGGCGAGTGGTGGGACTGGTCCGCCTCGAAGGTCGCCGTCGAACGGGCCCTGATGTACGGCGAGGTCGTCTGCACCGAGCGGCGCGGCTGGAAGCGCGTGTACGACCTGGCCGAGCGCGCCGTCCCGCAGGACCTCCTCCACGACGAGCTGGACGACCACGAGTGCCTGCGGCGGCTGGTCCTGCTGGCCGGGCGCGCCCTCGGCGTGGGCACCCGGGCGGACATCGCCGACTACCACCGCATCCGGGGCGAGGAGTTCGACGCGGTCGTCGCCGACTCCGGACTCGTACCGGTGCGCGTCGAGGGCTGGGACAAGCCGGCGTGGGCGGACCCGGAGGCGCTGGCGAGCGAGCCGCGCGGGCGGCACCGCACGACGCTGCTGTCGCCGTTCGACTCGCTGATCTGGGAGCGGGCCCGCACGGAGCGGATCTTCGGCTTCACCCACCGGCTGGAGGCGTACGTACCGAAGCCGAAGCGCGTCCACGGCTACTTCGCGATGCCCCTGCTGGCGGGCGGCAGGCTCCTGGGCCGCGTCGACCCGGCCCGCGAGGGCACGACCCTGGTGGCCCGGCAGCTGTCCCTGGCCGGCCCCAAGGCCGTGGACCCGATGGCCCGGGCGCTGCGCGAGGCCGCGGAGTGGGTGGGCTGCGACACGGTACGGGTGGAGCGGTCGGACCGCCCGGACCTGACCCCGGCACTGACGGCGGCACTCGGCGCCTGAGACCCCGGCCGGCTCGCCCCGCGCCCCCGCGCTCGGGCGGGGGGACAGGGCTCTCAGGGGTCGCCGGGCGCGGGGGCGCGCGGCGCCGGGGCTCCGGGCTCCGAGGCCCGGGGCCCCGAGGTTCAGAGCTCCGGGCTCCGCTCCGGGCTCCGGGTAAGCCGGGACACGGGGTGACCCGGGGGTGCCGGGACCTCGGGATGTCGGGACGCGCCCGAGCCCCCAGGGCTCCGGCGGGCTCCTCGCGCCCGGCTACCGAATCTCGAGGATCTTCTCCCGCATCGCGTACACCACGGCCTCCATCCGGGAGTGCAACTGGAGCTTCTCCAGGATGTTGCGCACGTGGTTCTTCACGGTGTTCTCGGAGATGAACAGCTCCTTGGCGATGTCGCGGTTGTTCATCCCCGTGGCGACCAGCTTCAGCACCTCCAGCTCACGGTCGGTGAGCCGCGGCGCCGGCACGAGCCGCCGGTCGTCGGTGCGCTGGATCATCGACTTGAACTCGGTGAGCAGCTTCGACGCCATGGACGGGCTGATCTGCGACTGTCCGTCGGCGACCGCCCGGATCGCCGTCGCCACCTCGTCGGTGGAAATCTCCTTGAGCAGGTAGCCCGTGGCACCCGCCTTGATCGCGTCGTAGAGGTCGGCCTCCTCGTCGCTGATCGTCAACATGATGATCTTCGCGCTCGGAGCGACCTCCTTGATGGAGGTGCACGCCTCGATCCCGCCCCGCTTCGGCATGCGGACGTCCATCAGCACGATGTCGGGCAGCAGGTCGGCCGCCTTGTCGACGGCCTCCGCACCGTCACCGGCCTCTCCCACGACCTGGATGTCCTCCTCCTGGGCGAGGACGATCTCCAGTCCACGACGGAAGAGCGCGTGGTCGTCCACGACGAGGACCCTGATGGGCTCCTTCCGGGGCGCGCCGCTCCCCCTGTCGCCGGGGTCGCCGCCCCCGGCGCCCCCCCGGTCCGGGGCGCCGGAGCCGCCCGGATGATGCACCGGGCCGAAGCTGTCCGCCATCGTTCCTCCCCCTGCAGGCCGGGGCCCTGAAGTTCACGGTCGTCACACCAACCCCGCCCCACACGGGACGGGTTGACCACGCGCCGCCATGATTCCATGCCCCGGCCCCCGCGCGGTGATCCTTCGGTGGCACGGGGGTGCCCCCGGGGGCGCAGGGGGCGCTTTCCGGGGGCACCTCGACGGTTGGTGGCCCGTCAGCCGCCGAGCGCTCCGCCCGCGCCGCCACCCTCGGTCCCGGCCAGCGGGTCGTTCTCCAAGTGGATGACGCCGTAGTCGTAGGCGTGGCGCCGGTACACGACGCTGGGCTGCTTGGTGTCCGCGTCGACGAACAGGTAGAAGTCGTGCCCGACCAGCTCCATCTCGTACAGCGCCTGGTCGAGCGACATGGGGGCCGCGCTGTGCGTCTTCTCGCGCACGATGAGCGGGCCCTCGCCCTGGACCTCCAGCGACCCGATCCTGGTCGTGGGGACCGTCTCCTGCTCCTCTTCCAGGACGGCGACTCCCGCCCCGTTGAGCCGGGCGACGCCCGGCACCACGTCAGCCACCTCGGCGGCCGTGGTACGGCCGGCACCGCGGCGGGTGTGACGCTTGTCGTGCTGCTTGCGCAACCGCGCCTCGAGCTTGGCGGTCGCGAGGTCGAGCGCTGCGTACGGGTCGGCCGCTGCCGCCTCCGCCCGGATCACCGGGCCGCGGGAGTGAAGGGTGATCTCCACGCGGTCAGACCTGTCGGCCTGCCGCGGGTTGTGTTCCTTGGACACCTCGACGTCGAGGCTGATCACCTTGCCGTCGAGCTTCTGGATCTTCTCCAGCTTCAGCTTCTCGGCCACGTGCTTGCGGAACCGCTCGGGCACCTCGGTCTTGCGGCCCTTGACGACGATGTCCACGCAGAACTCCGTTCCCGGATCGCTCCAACCAGCGCAGCCGCTGGTGAGCATTTCCCTTTTGCACCAGGCCCCGGTGAGCGCCGGAGCCTCGGACTTGGCGACTTAGACGTCCTCCTCCCCAATCGACAAGATCCCCACCCCGCAAACGTCGATGTGCCGACCGGCTCCGGATTCAGTGCGGACGCAGGACTGCGCATTCGGTGAAGGGCGGCATTCGCCATTCCTGTACCACCGAACATAGCTCGTTCGGACGGATGTCGGCACCCGCTACCAGCACAAACCTCCGTTCAGGCGTTTCACGCGCCCTCACTACCTGCAACGTTGCAACTTCCGTGCGAGTTCCGGTTTATTTCAAACGATTGTGGAGAAGCAGCAACGACAACGGCGCTGACCCGCAGCGCCACTTCCGCGCGCCGATTCGCGACTGCGGCATGATCCGTCACTGAATGGCCGACCACTCCGCCCACCTCCGATCGGCGCATTTTCCTACCGGATGCCCTGCCCGCCCGCGTCCCGACGACTGACGCGTTCGAGCCCCGCTCGGGTACCCCCGGTGCGGTCCGACGACACCCGGGAACGCCAAGCCCGTCCCGTTCCGCGCGAGCGCCGTACCCTCCGGCCGGAACCACCCCGCGCGCCCCGTACGTCCCGTGCGCCCCCGAGACGGGAGGAACAACCGGCACGCCGGCCCCGTCCCGTGCCCCGGAGGCGCCACCGGCCGCGCCACAGGATCCGCGGCGCACCGAACCACCAGGGCCTTCCCTGCCCGCGCAGGCCGCCGAAGTGCCGGGAGGGCGTGGGACACCGGCCGGTACGGGCGCGCTCCCCGCCCCCGTAGCCCCGACTCCCGCACCGACCGGACCGACGGGACCGACCGGACCGGGTGGCCGTGAAGCGCCGCCGACACCCGCGGCACCCGCTCTTGGAACGCCGTCGACACCCGAGGGGCCCGGTCCCGGAGCGGCGCCGGCTCCGGCGGCACCCCGGCCCGAAGCAGCCCCGTCCGCGCCGCCTGATCCGAGGGCGAACCCACCCGCGCCGCCCGGCCCCACGGCACCCTCGACACCGGAGGCATCCGGTCCCGGAGCGGCACCGCCACCCGCGCCGCCCGGTCCCGCGGCACCGTCGACACCCGCGGCGCCCAATGCCGGAGCGGCACCGATGCCCGCGGCGCGCAGCGCCCTCGCCGCCTCGGCCAGGGACGCACCCGTGGTCATGAGGTCGTCGACCAGGATCACCCGGGCGCCCATCAGCAGCCGGGCGGCGCCGGGGACCACCTCCAGGGCGCCGGCGAGGTTCGCCTGGCGCTGCCGGGCGTCGAGCGTTGCCTGGTCGGCGACGGCGCGCCGGTGCCGCAGAGCGGGCACTGCCCGCGCGGCCGTCCCGGTACGCCGCAGCTCCCTCGCCGCCGCACAGGCGACGCGCCGCACCGCGTCGTGGCCCCGCGCCCGCACTGCCCGGCGCGCCGACGGCACGGGAACCAGCACCAGGGGAGGGGCCCCCTCCCCTCCCCCACCCGCCCCCTCCCCCCGCTCCTCCCGCTCCTCGCCGTCGTTCGCCGTGGCGGCCCGGGCGGCGCCTGCCACGGCGCGGCCGAGGGGCTCGGCCAAGGCGAGTGCGCCGCGCTCCTTGTGCGCGAGCAGGGCCGCACGTACGGCGTCGGCGTACGGCGCGGCTGCCCACACGTCGGGGAGCCCGGCGGGTTCCGGTTCGGGTCGTACTCGTGTGGCCGGCTGCCCGTGGAGCGACGTGGTGCAGGTGTCGCACAGGGTGGTGCGCGGTCGGCCGCAGCCTGCGCAGGCCACGGGGAGTACGAGCCCGGTGATCTCCTGCCACCATCCCCGCATGGGTCCACTGTGTCGTGACGGGGGCGGGGTCGGCCACCCCTGTGGATAACCGTGGTGCTGCAGCCCGAGGAGGGCACCGAAGGGCACCGGGAGGCGCGGCCAGGGGGCCGGTCGGAGTGGTCAGCCGGGGTAGACGGGTGAGGTGCCCTTGTCGGCGACGGGCTGCCAGTTGACGCCGGAGTGGAGACGGACGATGCCGTCGTCGGCGGCGGCGACGAGGGGTGCGCGTTCGTCGTTGGCGGCGGCGACGGCCTTGACCTGGTTGAGACCGGGGATGGTGGAGGCGGAGGCGGAGCCGTCGGTCTGGAGGTAGCGGACCTGCTGGACGCCGCCGGCCTGTTTGCCGAGGACGACGAGGCGGCTGGGGCCGGCCCAGGACACGGACGTCACGGACTCCATGTGGGGTGCGACGGCTTGGAGGTCGACGACGGAGGCCTTCTGCCGGTCGCCGGTGCCTTGGCGTTCGACGCGGCCGATCTGGAGGGTGGTCCGGCCGTTCTCGGTGAGGCGCAGGGCGATGCGTACGCCGTCTTCGGAGAGCCGGAGTTCCTCGATGCGGACGCGGTCGGTGAGCCAGGGTGTGGTGACGGTGGTGGCCTTGCCGGTTCCTCCGGGGACGAGGAGGAGGCGGGGCGCCTGGGGGTTGCGGTCGGCGATCCACAGGTCGCCCCGTCCGTCCCAGCTGGGGGCGGACAGGCGGTCGGCGGGCTGGGGGCCGCGGCTGGTGACGAGGGGTTCGGGGAGTTCGGCGTCGCTCTCGATGGAGGCGACGCGCAGGCTGCGGCCGTTCTGCGAGACGGCGGCGGCGTGCTGTTCGTCGCGGGCGACGGCGACGGTCTCGACCTTGGCCGCTCCGGTGCCGAACGGGCCGTAGACGTGGCGGGGCTCGACGGTGTCCTTGGTGGCGGTGTGGAGCTGGGTGAGTCTGCCGTTGGCGTCGACGTAGTAGGGGGTCTCGCGGAGGCCGGGGGTGGGGTCGGCCGTGAAGTCGGCCTTCTGGTCCTCGCCGAGGACGCACAGGGAGCGGCCGTCGGAGCGTTGGAGTTCGACCTGCTGGACGCGGGTGGAGGTGAGGTCCCCGACGGTGAAGAGGATCTGGGCGGCCATTTTGCGGCACTGGTCGCGGTCGACCGTGTCGGCCTTGCCGTTGAGCGGCACCTTGAGGGTGTCCCGGTCGTCGGTGCTGAGGGAGGTGGTGTCCTTCTTCAGCGCCGTTCCGGCGGGGAAGCGGGAGTCGACGGCGGGCTTGAGCCAGTTCGTCGGTCCTTCGAGGAGCGCCTGCACGGTCTGTGTCAGGGAGTCCATTCCGGTGACGGGGTCCTGGCGTTTGCGGATGTGGACGGGGTCGGCGACGACCCAGGTCCGGCCGGCGGCGAAGTAGTACTTGTTGACGGAGCGGTAGTTGCGCTGGAAGTCGGATTCGCTGAGGAGGAGCCCTTGGGGGAGGCCGTCGATCCGCCACTCCTTGTGCTTGCCGTCGGTGGAGCGCTGCTGGACGAGGCGGATGGTCTCGTTGTACGCGACGGCGCCGAGCGGCTGGTAGGCGTGCCGGTCGTCGACGGTGGCGACCTTCTGGCCGGACAGGCGGTAGACGAGGGTCTGCGTGTCGGCGGGTGCGCCGTGGTCCTGCCGGGCGGGGCCGCCTTGCCGGGGTACGGGGGCGGAGCTGAGGACGGTGGTGCGTTCCTCGGGCTTCCAGGTGCGGGCGGCCTGCTTGGTGAGGTACTTGCGGGCGGTCGCGAAGTCGGGGTCGTCGCCGGTCATGGCTTCGAGGAAGCCCTCGACGATCTCGGCGGGGTCGGCGCTCTCGCGGGGCGGGACGGGGTAGACGCGTACCTGGGAGTCGCCTTGCCGGGTGGCTTTGACGCTGCTGACGTCGCCGCTGTCGGGCATGGAGGCGCAGCCGGCGAGGAGCGCGGCGCAGGCGAGGGTGGCGGTGGCGCGTGCGGCGGTGGCGCGGGGGGTGCCGGGTGCCGTGCGTCCGTGGTGGTGACGGCCGTGGGAGCGGCGGCGGTCAGCGGCCACGGGTGGTGTCCTTCCGCTTCGTGGGGTCGTGGTCGGGCGAGGTGCCGGTACCGGCCGCGTGCTCGACCCGGTCGGCCGCGTGCTCGGCTCGCTCGGCCCGGTCGGCCCGCTGGGCGGGGTCCGTGGGGTCGGTGTGGCCGCGGGGGACGACGCGGGTGCCGTTGCCGGGGAGGGCGGTGGGGTCGGCGGTGGCGGCGCGGGTCTGGCGTGGGGGTACGGCGGAGCGGGGCGGTACGGGCAGGGTGTGGGCGGTGCCGCTGCCGGCCTGGGTCTGTCCGGGGGCGCCGGTCTGCCGGGTGGTGGGGTGGGGCTCGTCGGTCGCGGCGCGTTCCCGGTTGCGGCGGGAGTCCTCGGGTTCGAGCGGTATGGGGGAGCCGCGGAGGGGTTCGTCGGCGGTGCGGGGCAGGGTGAGGCGGAACTGTGAGCCGCCGCCGGGCTCGCCCCATGCCTGGAGCCAGCCACCGTGGAGCCGGGCGTCTTCGAGGGCGATGGACAGGCCGAGGCCGGTGCCGCCGGTGGTGCGGGCGCGTGCGGGGTCGGCGCGCCAGAAGCGGTTGAAGACGCGGGTGGCTTCGCCGGGCTTGAGGCCGACGCCGTAGTCGCGCACGGCGACGGCGACGGCGCCGCCGGCGGAGGCGAGGCGGACGACGACGTCGCGGCCCTCACCGTGCTCGACGGCGTTGACGACGAGGTTGCGCAGGACGCGTTCGACGCGGCGGGCGTCGGCTTCGGCGATGACGGGCTGTTCGTCGCCGACGACGCGGATGCGGCCGCCCTTGTGCTGGACGAGGGGTTCGGCGCCGCCGATGACGCGGTGGACGACGTCGCGGAGGTCTATGGGTTCGGCTTCGAGTGCGGCGGCTCCGGCGTCGAAGCGGCTGATCTCGAGGAGGTCGGCGAGCAGGGACTCGAACCGGTCGAGCTGGTCGCCGAGGAGTTCGGCGGAGCGTGCGGTGACGGGGTCGAAGTCCTCGCGGGCCTCGTAGATGACGTCGGCGGCCATGCGGACCGTGGTGAGGGGGGTGCGCAGTTCGTGGGAGACGTCGGAGACGAAGCGGCGCTGCATCCGGGAGAGGTCCTCCAGCTGCTGGATCTTGTGCTGGAGGTTCTGGGCCATCTTGTTGAAGGCTTCGCCGAGGCGGGCGATGTCGTCCTCGCCGGTGACCTTCATGCGTTCCTGGAGGCGTCCGGCGGAGAGTCGTTCGGCGACACCGGCGGCCATGCGGACGGGGGTGACGACCTGGCGGACGACGAGCCAGGCGATGGCGCCGAGGAGGACGACGACGAAGAGCCCGGCGGTGGCGATGGTCGTCTTGACGAGGGCGAGGGAGGCTTCTTCCTGGGTGAAGGGGAAGAGGTAGTACAGCTCGTAGGTGTTGCCCTCGACGTCGTTGAGGCGTTTGCCGATGACGAGTCCGGCTTCGGAGTGCTGGCCGTCCGCGTACTTGATGCGGGTGTACGTCTGGAAGGTGCCGGTGCCCTGGGCGACGTCGCGGCGGAGGTCGAGGGGGATGCTCTCGACCTTGACGCCGCCGGAGGCGCGGGCGCCGCGGCTGGGCGCGGTGCCGGTGGTGTCGGAGCTGAGGGCGACGACGTCGAAGGCGCCGGCGCCGCCGCTGGCGAGCTGGACGACGAGGTCGGAGCGCCAGTTGAGCAGGGAGCGGGAGGTGCCGGTGCCGTCTCCGCCGGCGGGACCGGAGCCGGTGGCGGCGGCGGCTTCGTCCTGGGCGGCGGCGAACCCTCCGGCGGCCTGGCTCTGGGCGGCGCGTTCCTTGGTGTCGAGGAGGCCGTTGCGGACCTGGCCGATGACGACGAACCCGAGGAGCAGGACGACGCCGAGGGACATCAGGAGGGTGGCGACGACGACGCGCAGCTGGATGTTGCGGCGCCACAGGCGCAGGGCGGGGAGGAGGGGGCGGCGGATCCAGCGCGCCAGGAGGCGGAGCACCGGGCCTCCCGGTGCTCCGTCCTGGAGCAGTCGTCCGCCGTGGAGGAGGCGGCCCCGGCGGGTGGGGCCGTTCTCCGGTCCGGCAGCCCGCTCCGCGCGGACTCCCGGCTTCCCGGGCTGCGGAGCAGCGCTGCCTCGGGTCATGTCAGTTCGGTCCCGCCTTGTAGCCGACGCCTCGGACGGTCACGACGATCTCGGGCCGCTCGGGGTCCTTCTCGACCTTGGAGCGGAGCCGCTGGACGTGGACGTTGACGAGGCGGGTGTCGGCGGCGTGCCGGTAGCCCCAGACCTGTTCGAGGAGGACCTCGCGGGTGAAGACCTGCCAGGGCTTGCGGGCGAGCGCGACGAGGAGGTCGAACTCGAGGGGGGTGAGGGCGATGGACTGGCCGTCGCGCTTCACGGAGTGGCCGGCGACGTCGATGACGAGGTCGCCGATGGTGAGCTGTTCGGGGGCGGGCTCCTCGGACCTGCGGAGGCGGGCCCGGATGCGGGCGACGAGCTCCTTGGGTTTGAACGGTTTGACGATGTAGTCGTCGGCGCCGGATTCGAGGCCGACGACGACGTCCACGGTGTCGCTCTTGGCGGTGAGCATGACGATCGGCACGCCGGACTCGGCGCGGATGAGCCTGCACACCTCGATGCCGTCCCGTCCGGGCAGCATGAGGTCGAGGAGGACCAGGTCGGGCTTGGTCTCCCGGAAAGCGGCGAGTGCCTTGTCGCCGTCCGCTACGAACGACGGCTCGAACCCTTCACCACGGAGCACGATGCCGAGCATTTCGGCGAGTGCGGTGTCGTCGTCGACGACAAGGACGCGTCCCTTCATAATCGACATCATCCCATTAGCTAATCGTTACCTGGCGTGACCTGGCACACAGCTCTTCGATTCCTCCTCGGGTCACCGGTGAGACCACTCCGGCCTCGGTGACGAGTGCGGTGACCAACTCGGGCGGCGTGACGTCAAACGCGGGGTTGTAGGCCTGCGTTCCGAGCGGGGCGAGGAGTGTTCCTCCGGCGGTGCCCGTGCCGGCGGGGGCTCCCGGGGTGGGGACTGTGAACTGCGTCACCTCGCTTCCGGGGCGGTGTTCGATCTCCGTGGCCGCCCCGTCGGGGGTGTGGGGGTCGATCGTGGTCGCGGGGGCGACGACGATGAAGGGTACGTGGTGGTACTTGGCGAGGACGGCGAGCGGGTAGGTGCCGATCTTGTTCGCGACGGAGCCGTCGGCGGTGACGCGGTCCGCGCCGACGAGGACGGCGTCGACCTCACCGGCGGCGAAGAGGCTGCCGGCGGCGTTGTCGGTGAGCAGGGTGTACGGCAGGCCGTTGCGGGCCGCTTCGTACGCGGTGAGGCGGGCGCCCTGCATGAGGGGTCGGGTCTCGTCGACCCAGAGCCGGCGGAGCCGGCCGGCGCGGTGTGCGGCGAGGGCGACGGCGAAGGCGGTTCCCTCGCCGCCGGAGACGAGGGCTCCGGTGTTGCAGTGGGTGAGGACGCGGTGGCTGCCTCCGGGCAGCAGCTCGTCGAGGAGGGCGAGGCCCGCGGTGGCCATGGTGGCGCTGGCCTCGGCGTCTTCGGTGTGCAGTCGCCGGGCTTCGGTGAGGGCGGCGGTGGCGGCCTCTTCGGGCGTGGCGCCCTTGTCGGTGGCGGCCCGGTGGGCGTCGAGGGCGCGTCGGACGCCGTGGGCGAGGTTGACGGCGGTGGGTCGGGCTTCTGCGAGCTGGGTGGCGGCGGCGTCCACGTCGAAGCCGCGGGCGGCGGCGAGGGCCACCCCGTAGGCGCCGGTGATGCCGAGGAGGGGTGCTCCGCGCACGGCGAGCGTCTGGATGGCCCGCACGAGCGCCGGCACGTCGGTGCAGACGGTCTCGACCTCCTCGGCGGGCAGTCGGGTCTGGTCGAGGAGCACCACGACGGGGCCTTCCGGTGGCTCCGCCCAGCGCAACACGGGCAGCGCGGGCGGGGCGGGCGGCTGTTCGCCGAGGTCCGTTCCTGCGTACTGATCAGCCATTCGCCCAGTCTGCCCGCTGAGTCGGCGACAATGAAGGTCTCGACTGGGGCATTGAAGTCGCCAGGGCTCTGGCCCCGGGGCAGGTGGTGCGTGACACGATGGCTGCCGACCTGCCGCCGGCTGCGGCGGCCAGGCGCCGTGACCGAGACGGCTCGATCAGCGGGCCCCGCGACCAAGCCACGAGGTGGACGACCGTGAACGACTCTCCGGGCTGGGCCTCGCCCGGATCTCCCTCCCCGTCCGACGACCGTGACGGCGGCGTGCCGCGTCCCGCCGGTGAACCGGATCCCGCTCCGGGCTGGTCCGGGAACCAGCCGCCGGCCGGCCAGTGGTCGCCGCCGGCCGCGCCGGGTCCGGGCGGATTCGGTCCCGCCGGGCCGGTCCCTGGTGGGCCGGTCCCGCCGCAGGGTCCCCCGCCGGGCTGGGGTGGCGCGCCGTACGGCGGCTGGGGCCGGCCGGCGGCGCCGAAGCCCGGGGTGATCCCGCTGCGCCCGCTGGGCGTGGGGGAGATCCTCGACGGAGCGGTGTCCACCCTGCGCGCGCACTGGCGGACCGTCCTGGGCATCACCCTCACGGTGTCCGCGTTCGTGCAGCTGACGCAGATCCTCCTGCAGCGTTTCGTCCTGCCGCGGCAGCCGCAGATCAACGCCGAGGCGAGCCCGTCGGAGCAGTTGGAGCAGCTGGGCGAGTCGCTGCGGGTGAGCATGATCTCCGCCGCGCCGGCGACGCTGCTGGGGCTGATGGCGACCTTCGTGACCACGGCGCTCCTCACCTTCGTGGTGAGCCGGTCGGTGCTGGGCCGTCCCGTGTCCTTCTCCGACGTGTGGCGGGACGCCCGGCCGCGCTTGCTGCCGCTGCTGGGGCTGACGCTGCTGGTGCCGCTGATCGTCGTGGCGATCGTGGCGGTCGGTATCGTCCCGGGGCTGCTGATCGGGTCCGGCGTGGGCGCGCTGCTGGTGTTCCTGGGCGGCCTGGGCGCCATGCTGGTGACGCTGTGGCTGACGGTGCGCTTCAGCCTCTCGTACTCGGTGCTGATGCTGGAGCGCCAGGGCGTGGTGGCGTCGCTGCGACGCTCCGCGAAGCTCGTGCGGGGCGCCTGGTGGCGGATCTTCGGCATCCTGATCCTGACGGCGCTCCTGACGATCGTGGTGACGATGATCGTCGCCCTGCCGTTCGGGATCCTCGCGTACGCGGTGGACGGTGACGGGATCAGCTCCCTGTTCTCGGGCGGCGGCGAGCCGATCGGCTGGTCGTTCCTGATCATCACGGGTATCGGTTCGGTCCTCGCGTCGGCGATCATGTACCCGATCTCGGCGGGTGTGGCGGTCCTCCTCTACGTGGACCAGCGCATCCGGCGTGAGGCACTGGACCTCGAACTGGCCCGCGCGGCGGGTGTGCCCGGTTACGGCACGGCCGCACCGGGCGACGCGACCCCTGGGAGCTGATGCGGTGCCGATCACGGGGGGTGCGGCGGCGTGGCGGGCGGCCGGCACGGGTGACGGGCCGCCGTTGGACGTGCCGCGGCTGCCCGCCCGTGAGGCGGCGGAGCGGGAGCTGTCCCGGCCGGTGTACGGCCAGGAGGAGCCGAACGTCCTGCTGCGTGCCATGGACGCCTTCTTCGACTGGATCGGCGGTCTCTTCGACGCCGCCGCGGGCGCCGCTCCGGGCGGGTGGCTGGGCGTCGTGGTGATCGTCGTCATCGTGGTGGGGCTGGTGGCCGCCCTGTGGTGGCGGCTGGGCAGGCCGTACCGGGTCGCTCCGGTGGCGGACTCGCTGTTCGAGGAGGGGCCGCGCACCGCGGCCGCCCATCGCGCCGCCGCGGACCGGCATGCAGCGGCTGGCCGCTGGAACCAGGCGGTCCAGGAGCGGATGCGCGCCGTGGTGCGCTCCTTGGAGGAGCGCACGCTCCTCGACCCGAGGCCGGGCCGCACGGCCGACGAGGCCGCCGCGGAGGCGGGTCGGGCCCTGCCCGTCCACTTCGACGCGCTGCGCGCGGCGGCCCGCGAGTTCGACGACGTCACGTACGGCGGGCGCACCGCCGACCGGCGCGCGTACCAGCGCGTCAAGGAGCTCGACGCCGCGCTGGAGCGGGCGAAGCCCGAGTGGAGCGCCGCGGCCCGGGGAGGTGCCGAGTGACCTCCGCCCGTACGTCCCTCGCCCGGGACCCCCGGCACGTGTGGGTGCGGGCGCGGGGTCTGCTGTTCGCCGTGGCGCTGCTGATCGTGGCGGGTGTCGCGCTGGCGCTGGTGCAGACGGGTGGGCAGCACGGCCGGCTGGACCCGCGGTCCGCGGATCCGAACGGCAGCATGGCGGTCGCCGAGCTGCTGCGGGAGCGGGGCGTCTCCGTCCAGGTCGCCACGACCCTGTCGGAGGTCACCGCCGCGGCGGGCCCGGACTCGACCGTCCTGGTCACGGCTCCGAACCTGCTGAGCGGCCGGCAGCGGACGGTGCTGCGCGGTCTCGCCGACACCTCCGGCGGCCGTACCGTCCTGCTGGCTCCGGACGCGCCGGCGCTGGCCGCCCTGGCCCCGGGGGTGTCCACGGACCTTCCCGACACGCTCAGGGTCCTGGACCCGGGCTGTGCCCTGCCGGAGGCCCGCCGCGCGGGCGCGGTGCACCTCGGCGGCCGGCGGTACGTGACGGCCGGCTCGGTGTCGGCGGAGTCCTGCTACTTCCGTGACGGCCTGCCCACACTGGTGCGGGTGCGGAACTCCGCCGGCGGCGACACCGTCCTGCTGGGCGCCGCGGACCTGCTGTTCAACCAGCGTCTCGCCCACGAGGGGAACGCCTCGCTCTCCCTGCAACTGCTCGGTTCCCGGACGCATCTCGTCTGGTACCTCCCTTCGCTGTCGGACCCGTCCGCCGCCGAGGGCGGTGGGCCGGGTGACGGAGACCGTGTGGAGGAGGAAGGGGACTTCCTCAGCCTGGTCCCGTCGGGTTGGCTGTGGGGCACGTTGCAGCTCGCCGTGGCCGCCGTCCTCGCCGCGGTCTGGCGTGCCCGGCGCCTCGGGCCGCTCGTCACCGAGCGGCTGCCGGTGGCCGTCCGCGCTTCGGAGGCGACGGAGGGCCGCGCCCGCCTGTACTTCCGCGCCGACGCCCGCGACCGGGCCGCCGCCGTGCTCCGCTCGGCGGCCCGTGTCCGGCTCGCACCTCTCGTGGGCGTTCCGACGAGGGAGGCCCACTCCCCCGACGCCCTGCTCCCCGCCCTGTCGACCCGTCTCACCGCTGGTGGGGCGGATCCGCGGGATCTGCTCTTCGGCCCGGCTCCCGTCAGTGACGCCGCGCTCGTCCTCCTCGCCGACCAACTCGACGCCCTCGAAAGAGAGGTACGCACCTCATGACTGCCCCGACCCCCGAGACCGCTGAGAACTCGGACCGTGCCCGTGCCTCCCTGGAGGCGCTGCGCACCGAGATCGCCAAGGCCGTGGTCGGGCAGGACCCCGCTGTCACCGGGCTCGTCGTCGCGCTGCTCTGCCGGGGCCACGTCCTGCTGGAGGGCGTGCCGGGTGTCGCCAAGACGCTCCTGGTCCGCGCCTTGGCGGCGTCCCTGGAACTGGACACGAAGCGCGTGCAGTTCACCCCGGACCTCATGCCGAGCGACGTGACGGGTTCACTCGTCTACGACACCCGTTCCTCGGAGTTCTCCTTCCAGCCGGGCCCGGTCTTCACGAACCTGCTGCTCGCCGACGAGATCAACCGCACCCCGCCGAAGACCCAGTCGTCACTGCTGGAGGCCATGGAGGAGCGGCAGGTCACGGTGGACGGCACCCCGCGTCCGCTCCCGGAGCCGTTCCTGGTCGCCGCGACGCAGAACCCGGTCGAGTACGAGGGCACCTATCCGCTGCCGGAAGCGCAGTTGGACCGCTTCCTGCTGAAGCTGACGGTGCCTCTGCCATCCCGCGACGACGAGATCAACGTGCTGACCCGCCACGCGGACGGCTTCGACCCGAGGGATCTACGCGCCGCAGGGGTGCGCCCCGTCGCCGGCCTCGCGGATCTGGAGGCCGCCCGCCGTGCGGTCGCCACGACCTCGGTGTCCGCCGAGATCGCCGGCTATGTGGTCGATATCTGCCGTGCCACGCGTGAATCCCCCTCGCTCGCCCTCGGCGTCTCCCCCCGAGGCGCCACCGCCCTGCTCTCCACTGCCCGTGCCTGGGCCTGGCTCACGGGCCGTGACTACGTCCTCCCGGACGACGTGAAGGCCCTGGCCCTGCCCACACTGCGCCACCGGGTGCAGCTGCGCCCGGAGGCGGAGATGGAAGGCGTGACGGCCGACTCCGTCATCAATGCGATCCTCGCCCACGTACCCGCGCCCTCGCTGAGGCAGTGACCCATGGCCCTGACCGGACGTACCGCGCTCTTGGCGGCGATCGGCTCGCTGCCCGTCGGGATCCTGGCCCCCAGCTGGACGGGGATGCTGGCAGTCAACGCCCCCCTCTCGCTCGCAATTCTGTGCGACTACGCGTTGGCCGCGCCAGTGCGAACGCTCCAGTTCACCCGAAGTGGTGATACGAGTGTTCGACTCGGTGAGGCTGCGGCGGTGGAGCTGATGGTGGGCAACCCCTCGCGCCGCCGCCTGCGGGCGCACGTCCGCGACGCGTGGCCACCGAGTAGCTGGCGGGACGGGTCGAAGGAGGCGGCGTCCCGGCATGAGGTCACCGTCCCAGCGGGGGAACGCCGCAGGTTGACGACGCGGCTGCGTCCCTCGCGCCGCGGTGACCGGCAGGCGGATCGGGTCACCGTCCGCTCCTTCGGTCCGCTGGGCCTGGCCGCACGCCAGGGCAGCCACCGGGTGCCGTGGACCGTCCGCGTCCTGCCTCCCTTCACCAGCCGCAAGCACCTGCCGTCGAGGTTGGCGCGCCTGCGGGAGCTGGACGGGCGCACGAGCGTGCTGACGCGTGGTGAGGGCACCGAGTTCGACAGTCTCCGCGAGTACGTGCCGGGCGATGACACCCGGTCGATCGACTGGCGGGCGACGGCTCGGCAGTCGAGCGTCGCGGTCCGCACGTGGCGCCCGGAGCGCGACCGGCACATCCTGCTGGTCCTGGACACGGGCCGGACATCGGCGGGCCGCGTCGGTGACGTTCCTCGGCTGGACGCCGCGATGGACGCGGCGTTGCTGTTGACCGCGCTGGCCTCGCGCGCCGGTGACCGGGTGGACCTGCTGGCGTACGACCGCCGTGTCCGAGCCCGGGTGCAGGGTCGCGCCGCCGGCGACGTCCTGCCGGCCATGGTGGCCGCCATGGCGACTCTGGAACCGGAGCTGGTCGAGACGGACGCACGCGCCCTCGGCGCGGCGGCGCTCACCGGCGCGCCGCGCCGTTCGCTGATCGTGCTCCTGACGAGCCTGGACGCCGCTCCTGTCGAGGAGGGCCTCCTGCCGGTACTGCCACAGCTCACCCAGCGCCACACGGTCGTCGTCGCGTCCGTGGGGGACCCGCACGTGCAGGAGATGGCGCGCTCGCGCGGCTCGGCCCGCGCGGTGTACGAGGCCGCTGCCGGCGCCCAGGCACAGGCCCAGCGCCGCACTGTGGCGGAGCAACTGCAACGCCACGGCGTCACCGTCGTGGACGCCACCCCGGAGAACCTGGCTCCGGCTCTCGCCGACGCCTATCTGGAGCTGAAGGCAGCGGGCCGCCTCTGATTCGGGTGGCCTGGGAATCCCTCCGCGGATTCTCAGGCCCCCGTGCCGGCTGGCCGTCGGCAAAATAGGGTCCGGAAATGAGGAAAGCCCCGCACCATACGGTGCGGGGCTTCCCCAACAAATTGTTCGGCGGTGTCCTACTCTCCCACAGGGTCCCCCCTGCAGTACCATCGGCGCTGAAAGGCTTAGCTTCCGGGTTCGGAATGTAACCGGGCGTTTCCCTAACGCTATGACCACCGAAACACTATGAAGATATCGACCTACAACCAACCGGCAGATTGGGAGTTCGTTACTTCAGAACTAACACAGTGGACGCGAGCAACTGAGGACAAGCCCTCGGCCTATTAGTACCGGTCAACTCCACCCATTACTGGGCTTCCATATCCGGCCTATCAAC